>CBIHOG010000005.1:0-203968 GCA_966211435.1 uncultured Variovorax sp.
CCGGGGGGCCGGGGGGGGGGGGGTCTCCCCGCCCCGCGGGGCCGCGGCCCCCCCCCCTCGGCCGGCTGGGGCCGGGGTGCGCGCCCCCCCCGCCGCCGCGCCGCGCGCCTGGCCGCGCGGCTGGCGCATGCCCGCGGCAGGGCCGGTGCTGTTGTGCGTGGGCCTCGTGGCCTTGCCCTTCGCCGCCAACGACTTCGTGGCCTACCAGATCGCGCTCTTCCTGGTCTACGGCATCGCGACGCAGGGCGTGGCGCTGTGCTGGGGGCGGCTCGGCTTCCTGCCGCTGGGGCATGCGCTCTTCTTCGGGCTGGGCGCGTACCTGGCGGGCGGCATGCTCAAGGCGGCGCAGCAGCAGCCGGCCTGGTTCGCCGCGCTGCCGCTGGCGCTGCTGCTTCCGGCGGCGCTCGCGTATCTCGTCGCGCGGCTGGTGTTCGCGCGCAGCCATCGCAGCGGGCCCTTCTTCTCGCTCATCACGCTGGCGATGACGATGCTGGGCTTCCTCGCGGCGCAGCAGTGGAGCGGGCTCACGGGCGGCTTCAACGGCATGGCGGACATCCCGGAGCTTCCGGGTACCGAGCGCTACAGCACCTTCTACTGGGTGATCGCCGCCTGCGCCGCGGGCAGCACCTTGCTGCTGCGCGCGGTCTTGCGCAGGCCGCTGGGGTTGCTGTGGAGCGCCGTCGCGCAGAACGAGGAGCGCCTGCAGCTCTTCGGCTACGCCACCGATCGCATCAAGGCCGTCGCCTTCGCCTTCTCCGCGCTGCTGGCCGCGCTCGCGGGTGCGCTGTTCGCGATGCACCAGGGCATCGTCACGCCGCTGACGATGGGCTTCGTGCTATCGACCGAGTTCGTCATCTGGGCGGCCGTCGGCGGCAAGGCGAGCCCGCTCGGCGCGCTGCTGGGCGCGGTGTTCGTGGGCTATGCGTCCTCTGAACTGCGCGACCACTTCGCCTACTGGGAGGTGCTGGTCGGGCTGATCTTCATCGTCGTGGTGCGCTTCCTGCCCGAGGGGCTGGCAGGGCTGGGGCGGCGGGCTTCGGCGCGGGTGGCCGACACGGCGCAGGCACCGCGTGCCGCCGCGCCGCCGGCGCCGACGCGCGAAGCCGGCCTGTCGCTCGCCTTCGAGCAGGTCGAGTCTTCGCAGGGCGGCGTGCGCATCCTCGACGGGCTGGACCTGGCGCTTCAGGGGCCGGGCCTGCGCTGCATCATCGGCCCCAACGGCGCGGGCAAGACCTCTGCCTTCAATGTGATGACGGGCCGGCTGCCGCTGCGCGGAGGCCGCATCCTGCTCGACGGCGCCGACATCTCGCGCGCGGCGGCCTGGCGCGTGGCGCGGCGCGGCGTGGGGCGCAAGCTGCAGATTCCTTCCGTCTTCCCCGGCCTGAGCGTGAGCCAGAACCTGGACATTGCCCTGTGGGCCGGCCGCATGGGCGCGGCCGACGCGCTGCGGCGCGCGCCGCTGGGCTGGCACAGCGAACTGCGCGACGAGCTGCTCGATCTCTTTCCCGCGCTGCGCGAGCAGCTTCACGGCGCGGCGGGCAGCCTTTCGCAAGGGCATCGCCAGGCGCTGGAGCTGTCGATGACCATGCTGCCGCAGCCGCGCCTCGTGCTGCTGGACGAACCCTGCGCCGGCCTCTCGCCTTCGGAGACGCACCACATGATCGATGCGATCAAGACCATCACCACGCGCCTGGGCGCGGCCGCGCTGGTGATCGAGCACGACATCAGCGCGGTCGCGTCCATCGGCGGCGAGGTCTACGTGCTGCACCAGGGCAGGCTGCTGGCGCGCGGCACGCTGGCGCGGATCCAGGCCGAGCCGGCCGTTCGCGCCGTCTATGCGGGAGCGCGCAAGTGAGCGCGCCGCTGCTGGCCTTCGACGGCATCGTCTGCGGCTATGGCGACACCATGGTGCTGCGCGGCATCGAAGGCCGCGTCGAGCCGGGCCGCGTGCTCGGCATCCTCGGGCGCAACGGCGTCGGCAAGACCACGCTGATGCGCGCGCTGGCCGGCTTCCTGCCACTGCGGCGCGGCGCGATCCTGATGGGCGGCCGCGACCTCGCGCGCCTGCCGCCGCAACAGCGCCTCCGCGCGGGCATGGCCTACGCGCCGCAGGAGGACATCGTCTTCGGCGACCTGAGCGTGGGCGAGAACCTGTGGCTGCACCTGCGCGACCGCGATGCCTCGCGCTACGCCGCCTGCCTTGCGATGTTCCCGCGCCTGGGCGAGCGGATGACGCAACGCGCGGGCTCGCTCAGCGGCGGGGAGCGCAAGCTGCTGTCCTTCACGCGCACACTGGGCCTGCGCGCGCCGCTGAGCCTGCTGGACGAGCCGACCGAAGGCGTGCAGCCCGAGAACATCGAACGCATGGCCAGCCTGATGAAGGCCCGCAAGGAAGAGGGCGCGGCCTTCGTGGTGGTCGAGCAGAACCTCGCGTTCCTGCTGGCCGTGGCGGACGACGTGCTGGCCATCGACCATGGCGAATGCCTGCTGCGCGGGCCGGTGGGCGACTTCCCGCGCGAGGCGCTGGAGGCGCACCTGATGGTGTGAGGCCGCTCCCCGCGCAGGGGCGCCGCGCCCGGGCCAGTGGTCGCGACCAGGATGCCGAGCAGGCATCGCCTCGGCGCGGAAAGCTCAGTCCCGCGCGGTGAGCGCGATGTCCCCGTAGACGGTGCGCCAGTCATCCCCGCGCGGGATGTCCTTCGCGAACGCCTTCTTCTGCTCCGCCGTCATCCAGATGATCTCCGCCGTCTCCAGCACGACACGCACGCTGGCCGCCGTCGCGTTCGCGCCCAGCGCGACCAGCTCGTCGCGCAGTCGCGGCACAGGCACCGCATGCTCGTAGTGCAGCCCGGCGCCGCGCTTCCATGCCGAAGGCTTGCGGTAGCGCTGCGCGCGCAAATCGCCCTTGCCGCCGTTGGCCTTCCAGCGTGCCGCGGCCTCCACCGAGACCTCGGGCTCGACGAAGTGCTCGATGTGGCGGCAGGCGGTGTCCAGCATCTTGTCGGCCCACGCGAAGAGAAGAGGCTCGCGGTCTTGCGCGCCGGCGCGCATCCGCAGCAGTTCGACGACGTGGTCGATGAGTTCGTTCGGCAGGCTGTCGCGCAGCGGCATCGGGGCTCCAGGGGCAGGCAAAAGAGGACGATTGTCCACAACCCGCGCCGGGCCTCGCCCGGCCGCCCGCCTACGCCACCTGCTCGTGGTCGTAGAAGGTCTTGCGCCAGCGCACCACCCGCACGTCCTGGAACAGGCCGCCGGTCTTGAACGGGTCGCCGGCCGCGAAGCTCTCGGCGACGGCCGCGTCTTCCGTGTCGACGATGATCAGCCCGCCGGTCGGGCGGCCCTCGGCGTCGAGCATCGCGCCGCCGGCCAGCAGCATGTGCTTGCGCTCGACGAGGTAGGCGAGATGCGCGGGGCGCAGCTGGGCGCGGAGTTCGCCGGCGTCCGGCTTGTCGGTGGTGAGAATGGCGTAGGGCATGTCAGCTCGTGGTGATGTTGGCGGTCTTGATGATCTTGCCCCAGGTTTCCATTTCGCGCGCGATGAAGGCCGTGAACTCGGCTGGCGTGCTGCCCACCGGGTCGGCGCCGTTGGCCACGAGGAAGTCGCGCGTCGCGGGCACGGCCAGGGTCTTCTTCAGCTCCGCGCCGAGGGAGGCGACGATGGCCGGGTCCGTCCCCGCCGGGGCGAGCAGGCCGGTCCACGCGCTGACGTCGAAGGGCTTGCCGCTGAGTTCCTTCACGGTCTTCACCTCCGGCAGCAGCGCCGAGCGGTGCGCGGTCGAGGCCGCGAGCGCGCGCAGCTTGCCGGCCTTCAGCAGCGGCGCGGCGCCGACGACGTTGGCGAACATCAGGTCCACGTGGCCGCCCATCACGTCGGCCAGCGCCGGGCCGGTGCCCTTGTAGGCGACGTGCACGATCGAGATGCCCGACTGCAGGCAGAAGAGTTCCATCGCCAGGTGGTCCGCCGTGCCGCTGCCGGTGGAGCCGAAGGAGAGCTTGCTGCCGCCTTTCGCTCTGGCGACGAGGTCGTCCAGCGACGCGATGGGCGAAGCCGGCGGCACCACCATGATGAAGGGCGACTGCACCACCAGGCTGATGGGCGCGAAAGCCTTGGCGGTGTCGAAGGGCAGGTTCTTCATGAGCCAGGGGTTGGTCGCGAGCGGCACGCTGGTCAGCAGCAGCGTGTGGCCGTCGGGCGCGGACTTGGCGACGTACTCGGAGCCGATCACGGTGCTGGCGCCGGGCTTGTTCTCGACGATGAAGGACTGGCCGAAGACCTCGGTGAAACCGGGCGTGAGCGCGCGCGCCACCAGGTCGGTGCCGCCGCCGGCGGTGAAGGGCACCACCACCTTCACCGGCTTGGTGGGGTAGCCGTTGATGGCGGCGCGGGCGGGCAGGGCCATCGCGGTGGCGGCGGCCGCGCCCGTGGCGGCCAGGCGGGCCAGCATGTCTCGACGATTCATTTGGTTTTCCTTTGAAGGCGGGCCGGCGCCCGCCGATGCACACACGAGAAGCGATCAGGTCAGGCGTTGAAGGCGAGGGCCAGGCCCGCCTCGGGCCAGCGCATGGCGGCGAGCCGCCCCGTCTCCGACAGGGTGAGGTAGGCCGTGCGCAGGTCCGCGCCGCCGAAGCAGATGTTGGTGACGTAGCGGTCGGGGAAGGCGACCTGGCGCAGCAGTTCGCCCGCGGGCGAGATCACCGAGATGCAGCCGGTCATCAGCGTCGCCACGCAGATGTTGCCCAGGGCATCCACGGCCAGGCTGTCGAAGCGCTGGAAGCCCGGCAGGCCGCAGACCAGCCGGCCGCCATGCGGCGACGGGAAGCCGAGCTTGCGGATGCGGCCGGGCTCCTCGACCTCGAAGGCCCACAGGCGCGAGGTCTCGGTCTCGGCGACGTAGACAGTCTCCCCGCCGGGCGAGAGGCCGACGCCGTTGGCCGCGGAGATCGGGTAGCCGAGCTCGGCGATATGCGAGCCGTCGGGCAGCGCGTAGTACAGGCCGCCGTTGTCCCGGCTGCGCGCATGCTTCTTGCCGAAGTCGGTGAAGTAGAAGCCGCCGTGCGCGTCGAAGACCAGGTCGTTCGGCGCGGAGAGGCTGTGGCCGCCGCAGTGCGTGTAGAGCGTGCGCGTCTGGCCGGTTGCCAGCTCGACGCGCTGGATGCTGCCGCCCACGTAGTCCGGTGCCGGGCCGGTGGCGGTGAAGTGGCTGGCCGAGTAGCTGTTGCCACCGTTGTTGCACACGTAGAGCGCCCCGTCGGGCCCGATGGCGGCGCCGTTGGGGCCGCCGCCGCAGTCGGCCACCACGTGCAGCGTGCGGTCGGGTGCGAGCCGCGTGATGCGGCCGGCGCGCATCTCCACGAAGAGCACCGATCCGTCGCGCATCGCGACCGGGCCTTCGGGGAAGAGCAGGCCCTCGGCGAGGATCTCGGCCTCCGGTGCGGGGCCATGTTCTTTCGTCATCGTTGTCTCTCTTTGTCCGCTTCTCGTTCTCTAGAATGACGATAGTCGAGACACACCCCTGCCTCAATCACAATTAAGTCATCCGTCGCATGATCAAAACTCATGCGCCAGCGCCACACCAATGTCCCGCCGCCTTCCTCCCTTGAACCCGCTGCGCGCCTTCGAGGCCGCCGCGCGCTGCGGCAACTTCACGCGCGCCGCGCAGGAGCTTTGCATCACCCAGGGCGCGGTGAGCCGCCACGTGGCCACGCTGGAGGCCTGGCTCAAGGTGCAGTTGTTCAATCGTGCCCGCCAGGGCATCCAGCTCACGCCCGCGGGCCGGGCCTACTTCGAGAACGTGCGCACCGCGCTCGACCACATCGACCACAGCACCCGCCAGCTGCAGCAGAGCCCGGACGACCGTCGCCTGCGCATCAAGCTGCCGCCGACCTTCGCGATCCGCTGGCTCATCCCGCGGCTCGCGCGCTTCCACGCGCGGCATCCGCGCATCGACGTGCAGATCACCACCTCGCACGGGCGCGTGGATTTCGACCGCGACCAGGTGGACGTCGGCATCCATTCCGAGCCGCGCCCGCCCACGGGGCCGGGCTACCGAAGGCTCTTCGGCGAGATCCTGGTGCCGGTGTGCGCGCCCGGCCTGCTGGCGCGCAGCGAGCCGATCCGCCACGCGAACGACCTGGCGCGGCAGGTGCTGCTGTGCTCCACCAACCGGCCCAACGACTGGCCCACCTGGCTCGCCGCGGCCGGCGCCGAGGGCATTGACGGCAACAGCGGGCTCAAGTTCGAGAACGCGGCCCTGGCCTACCAGGCGGCCATCGACCAGCTGGGCGTGATGGTGGCGCTGCTGCCTTTCGTGCGCGACGACCTGGCCTCCGGCCGCCTCGTCGCGCCGCTGGACCTGAAGGTGCCGATCGAGGGCTCGTACTACCTCGCGTACCCGCCGCGCATGCCGCCGCGCAGCGTGCTCGACTTCGAGGAGTGGATCGTGTCGGAGGCCGAGGCCGAGCAGGCCTAGCGCGGCGCCGGCACCAGCACCACGCCTTCCATCAGCCGCCGCGCGCTGCGGCTCATCGTGACCTTGCTCACCGCCCAGCCGTGGGCGCTCTCGCTGGCCTCGGCGCCGACGCGCAGCGTGCCGGAAGGGTGGCCGAAGCGCAGCTCAGGCCGCGCGCCGCCCAGCAGGCGGCTGACGATGGTGCCGGGCACGGCCGCGGCGGCGGCGATGGCGACGGCGCCCGTGCCGGTCATCGCGTGGTGCAGCAGGCCCATCGACAGGACGCGCGCGAGGATGTCGATGTCGGCCGCCGCGACGGCCTTGCCGCTGGAGGCCGTGTAGCCCGCCGGCCGCGCGAAGAACGCGAGCTTGGGCGTGTGCTGCCGCCGCGCCGTCGCTTCCTCCGCGCTCGCGGCCAGGCCCATCGCGACCGCGCAGTGCGCGCGGATGGCCTCGCAGCGCGCAAGCAGCGCCGCGTTGCCGTTGATCTCGTCCTGCAGCTCCGCGCCGCGCAGGCCCAGCGATTCGGCGGCGACAAAGACGGCCGGGTTGCCGGCATTGATCATCGTCGCCTCGACCTTGCCGACGCCGGGGATGTCGAGCGTGTCGACCGGGTTCCCCGTCGGCAGCATCGCGCCGCCGGCGCCTTCGGCGCTGCCTTCGCCGTCGTTGCCGGGGTCGAGGAACTCCAGCCGCACCTCGGCGGCGGGGAAGGTGACGCCGTCGAGCTCGAAGTCGCCCAGCTCCCGCACCTCGCCGTCCGCCATCGGCACGTGCGAGACGATGTGCTTGTGCACGTTGGCCTGCCAGATGCGCACCGTCGCCGTGCCGTCGCGCGGCGCGTCGACCAGTCCCTTGAACACGGCGAAGGGGCCGACGGCCGCGCTCAGGTTGCCGCAGTTGCCGCTCCAGTCGATGAAGGGCTTGTCGATCGCGACCTGGCCGAAGAGGTAGTCCACGTCGCAGCCGGGCCGCTCGCTGCGGCGGATGATGACGATCTTGCTCGTGCTGGAAGTCGCCGCGCCCATGCCGTCGATCTGCTTGCCGTAGGGGTCGGGGCTGCCGATCACGCGCAGCAGCAGCGCTTCGCGCCGCGCGGGGTCGGAGGGCAGGTCTTCCGCCAGGAAGAAGACGCCTTTGCTGGTGCCGCCGCGCATGTAGAGGGCGGGCACGCGGATCTGCCGGATGGCGGTGCTCATGGTGTCGTCGCTTTCACTCGGCGCGCAGGCCGGTCTTCTTGATGAGGTCGTTCCACTTCCGGGACTCGTGCTTCACGTAGTCGCCGAACTGCTCCGGCGTCTTGGGCTCGGACGATACGCCGAGCTCGGCGAGGCGGGCGCGCACGCCGGGCTCGGCCAGCACCTGCTGGATGTCGGCGTTGAGCTTCAGCACGATGTCGCGCGGCGTCTTGGCCGGCGCCACGAAGCCCCACCAGACCACGGGCTCCAGGTTCGGGTAGCCGGCCTCGGCGGCGGTCTGCACGTCCGGCAGCAAGGTGAAGCGCTGCGGACTGCCGGCCATGATCGCGCGCAGCCGGCCGCTCTTGATGTGCGGCATCGACTGCGGCGGGTCCAGCAGCATGAAGGACACGCGCCCCGCGATCAGGTCGACCAGCGCCGGCGCCCCGCCGCGGTAGGGCACATGGAGCATGTCCACCTTGGCCTGGTACTTGAGCAGCTCGGCCGCCATGTGGCCGGAGCTGCCCGCGCCCGCCGACGCGAAGGACACCTTGCCCGGCGAGGCCTTGGCCTCGGCGAGGATGTCCTTCAGCGACCTGGCGGGCGAATCCGCGGGCACCACGAGGATGAGCGGCGCGTAGCCGATGTAGGCCACCGGCGCGAAATCGCGCAGCACGTCGAAGCTCAGGTTGGGGTAGAGCGCGGTGGTGGCGAGCGGGTTGGAGCCGAGCAGGATGGTGTAGCCGTCCGGCGCCGCGCGGGCGACGTATTCCGCGCCCACGTTGCCGCCCGCGCCGGCGCGGTTCTCCACCAGCACGGGCTGCTTGAGCAGCACGCCGAGCCGCTCGCCGATCAGCCGCCCGAGGATGTCGAGCGCGCCGCCGGCCGGGAAGGGAATCACCATGTGGATGGGCTTGTCCGGGTACGCCTGCGCCTGCGCGGCCTGTGCGCCCGCGAGCAGGCCCAGGCCGAGCAGGAAGGCGCGGCCCAGCCGGGCGAGCCACGGCGGGCGGTGGGTGCTGTTCATGTCTTGTCTCCGTTCGTTGTCGTGATCACTGCATGTCCGCGGGCACGGGCCAGCGCAACAGTTCTTCCAGCGTCCTGCCCATCACCCACGCCTTGTCCTCGGCGTCGAGGAAGGGCAGCGCATGCCGGAAGTGGTCGACGCACTGGGCATAGCTGCACGGCAGCCGCGAGAAGTCCGAGCCCCACATCAGCCGGCGCGGGCCGAAGGCATCGAAGATGCGGCGCAGGTAGGGCGCGATGTTGGCGAAGGGGTAGGGCTCGGTGCTGTAGCAGGGCGCGGCGGAGGCCTTGATCGCGATGTTGGGCCAGCGCGCCAGGGCCAGCATCTCGTCGAGGTCGGCGAAGCATGCGTCGTCGCGCAGCTCGCTCTTGCGGCCCAGGTGGTCGACGATGAGCGTGAGGCCCGGGTAGCGTTCGGCGATGGGCGGCAGCTTGTGCAGCATGCCGGGCATCAGCATCATCACCGGGATGCGCAGCCGCTCGCAGGCGGCCCAGAACCAGTCGATCGAGCCGTCGTCCAGCCACTTGCTCCATTTGGGCTTGTACCAGGTCATGCGCACGCCCAGCATGCCCGGCTGGTCGCGCCAGCCCTCCAGCGCCTCGCGCGCGCCCGGCGCCTCGGGGTCGAAGCGGCCCATGATGGCCAGCCGCTCGGGGCTGCGGCGCACCGATTCGAGCGCGTAGAGGTTGCTGTCGCCCACCGGCGATGGCGGCACGATGATGGCGCGCTGCACGCCCGTCGCGTCCATCACGCCGAGGAACTCCTCGGGCGTCACGGGCTCGGGCCGGTGCGGCCGCGCGCCGGGCACGGTGAGGAAGGAGGGGCTGCCGCGCTGCTCGGGCGGCCAGGGCCGCTCCTCGCTGTGCGGCTGCCAGAAGTGGACTTGCGCGTCTGTGATGACCATGTCTCTCGTTCTCTTTTTCGTGGTGTCCGTTCCATGCGGCCGCGCGGATGGCGCGGCCGCATCCGCGCGGCCGGCTACGCGAGGTAGAGCGCGTCGGGGTTGGTGACGAGGATCTTCAGGCGGTCTTCCTCGTCCGGCGCCCACTCGGCCAGCAGGTCGAGCAGGTCGCCGTCGTCGGGCATCGTGCGCCCGACCATGTTCACGTGCGGCCAGTCGGAGGCCCAGAGCATGCGCTCCGGCGCGTGCTTCACCAGCGCGCGCGCGAGCGGCGTCACGCAGGGGTAGGGCGGCTCCTCGCGCGTGCAGCGCATCGGGCCCGAGAGCTTCATCCAGAAGCGGCCCGTGTCCAGCAGCTCCAGCACCTTGCGGAAGGCGGGCTGGTCGATGCCGCGATCCGCCGGCACGCTGGCGAAGTGGTCGAGCACAATGCGATCGGAGTCGAGCGCGAGCAGCGCGTCGGCGTACTCCAGCAGGTCGTCGCCGTGCGGATAGAAATGGATCGGCCAGTTGAACTGCTTCACGCGCGCCGCCACCTCCGCGTCGATCAAGGGCAGGTTCTTCGCGCGCCGCGCGCTCACGAAGCGCACGCCGCGCACGCCCAGCTTGTGCAGGCGCGCGAACTCGCGGTCGTCGGTCTGGGCGGAGGGGAAGATCACGCCGCGAAAGCGGTCCGGATACTGCTCCAGCGTGTGGACCAGGTGCGTGTAGTCCAGCCCGTAGCCGCCGCCGCTCACCACCACCGAGCGCGCGAGGCCGAGCTGCTCCTGCATCGCGATGGCATGCTCGGCCGACACCTCGTCGGAGACATAGGGGCTTTCGGGGTCGAAGGGGTATTGCGCGGCCGGGCCGAAGAGATGGATCTGCGTGTCCCAGGCGCCGGCCGGCACCTTCATCGTGGGTTTGCGCGGCGAGAAGTTCGGCGGAGGCGTGAGGTATTGCGACATGCCGGAAATTCTCTGCCTCGCGCGCACGCGTGGCTTGCGTCTTCCAGACTAGCTGCTATCTGCTTGCTGCATAGCGGGCTCGGGCGCGACGGCCGCGGCGGGCGCTCCCGCCGTGACGGTGCGCGCCAGCAACTGCTGCAGCAGCAGCATGGTCTTGCGCGCGATGGTCGTGAGCGGCCGCTCGGCCGAATGCGCCAGCACCAGCACGCTCTTGAGTTCGGGCGAGACGATCTTGTGGCTGCTGAGGTGCCAGTCCCCATTGCGCGGCATGGCGTTGAGGCTGACGACCGCATAGCCCAGGCCGGCTTCCACCACGTCGACGATGCCGGCGATGGCGTCCACCTCCTGCACGATGCGCGGCCTGCGGCCGATGTTGGCCAGCTGCGTCTCGATGAGCATGCGCATCGGGTGCGGCCGGCCCGGCAGCACCAGCGGGATGTCGGCCAGCTGCGCCAGCTCGACGGTGGGCGGGAGGTCCTTCTTGCCGGTGGCCTTGCCGACCACGTGCAGGTTCTGCTCGTGCAGCGGAAAGGTCTCCAGCATCGGCGTGGGCACCGGGTCGTGCAGCAGCGCGAGGTCGAGCCGGCCCGCGAGCAGCCATTCCTGCAGATGCACCGTGAGCCCCTCGGTCACGCGCAGCGTGGCGGCGGGGAACTGGCGGCGGAACTCCAGCACGCAGCGCACGGTGAGCAGCCGCGCGATGGAGTGCGGCAGGCCGATCACGACCTCGCCGGAAGGGTCGTCGCGCGAGTTGTCGAGCTCATTGCGCGCGCGCTCGATCTGCACCAGGATGCCGCGGCAGTGCGCGAGGAAGCGCTTGCCCGGCTCGGTGAGGCTCACGCCCCGGCCATTGCGGTGGAAGAGCGTCTGGCGCAACTCGACTTCCAGCGCGCGCACCTGGCGGCTGAGCGCGGGCTGCGGCACCTGAAGCAGCCACGCGGCCTTGGTGAAGCTGCTGAGGTCGGCGACGGTGACGAAGCATTCGAGCTGCCTGATCTCCACGGCGCCTCCTTTTCAGCCTGCGCGCGCGGCGGGGTTCAGCACATTCAGCGGCGTGCCGGACGCGAAGGCCAGCACCTGCTCGGCCATGGTCTCGAACATGATCTCCAGGCCTTCGCGCTCGACGTAGCCGATGTGCGGGGTCGCCAGCACGTTGCCCATCGCGAGCAGCGGGTCGGCGGGCGGCAGCGGCTCCTGCTCGAACACGTCGAGTGCCGCCGCGCCGGGCCGGCCGGCCTTGAGCGCGGCCTCCAGCGCGCCCGGCGCGACGAGGCCCGCGCGGCTGGTGTTGACGAAGAGCGCGCCGGGTTTCATGCGCGCGAGCAGTGCCGCGTCGACGATGCCCTCGCTCGCCGGGACCAGCGGCAAGTGCACGGTGAGCACGTCGGACTGCTCGAACAAGGCTTCGAGGCTCCCGGCCACCTCGTGGCCGTCGGCGCGCGCCGCGGCCGACGAGGCCTCGCGGCCCCAGGCCAGCACGCGCATGCCGAAGGCCCGGCCGTAGCCTGCGACCACGCCGCCGATGCGGCCGTAGCCCAGCACGCCCAGCGTGCGGCCGCGCAGCGTCCAGCCGATGTGGCCGGGGGATTGCCAGCGCCCTTCCTTCAGCGCCTGCACCTCCTGCGGGATGTGGCGCGCGGCGGCGATGACGAGGCCCCAGGTCAGCTCCGCCGTGGCGTAGGAAGGCCGGCCCGGCACGGTGCGCGAGCAGACCAGCACGCCGTGCCGCGTGCAGGCATCGAGGTCGATGTGCGGCGCCACGCCGAACTGGCTGATGAGCCGCAGCTTCGGCAGCCGCGCGAGCAGCGCTTCGGTGATGGGCGTGCGTTCGCGGATCAGGATCAGCGCGTCGGCATCGGCGAGCCGCCCGGCCAGCACGTCCACGTCGGTGCTGTGGGTGGGCCAGGCGGTGACGCGGTGTCCCGCGCCTTCGAGCCGGCGGATCGAGGGAAAGTCCCTGACCACCTGCTGATAGTCGTCGAGCACGGCGATGTTCATGGTGCCGGTCATTCTAGGTTCCGTGCCCGTGGCGGCGCGTGGGGCCGCGACGGCTTCAATCGATGTAGCGCAAGCCGGCTTTTTCCAGCGGGCCGCGCATGTTGTAGATGTCCAGGCCGAGCACGCCGGCGGCGAGGCGGGCGCGCTTTTCCGCCTCCAGCTCCTCGCGCTTGCGCGATGCGTCGGCCGCCTGTTGCGCGGCCGAGGCCGGCACGACCATGACGCCGTCGACATCCGCCACGATCACGTCGCCGGGCTGCACCAGCGCGCCCGCGCAGACGACCGGCACGTTCACCGAACCCAGCGTCGCCTTGACCGTGCCCTTCGAGTGGATGGCGCGGCTGAAGACCGGGAAATCCATCGCGCCCAACTCCGCCACGTCGCGCACGCCACCGTCGATCACGAGGCCGCGACAGCCGCGCGCCCGGAAGGAGGTGGCGAGCAGTTCGCCGAAAAAGCCGTCGGTGCTGTCCGTGGTGCAGGCCGCCACCACCACGTCGCCGGGCTGGATCTGCTCGGCCGCCACGTGCAGCATCCAGTTGTCGCCCGGCTGCAGCAGCACGGTGACGGCCGGGCCGCAGAGCCTGGCGCTGGGGTAGATGGGGCGGATGCCGGGCTTCATCAGCCCGATGCGGCCGAGCGCCTCGTGCACGGTCGCGACGCCGAAGCGCGAGAGTTGCTCGACGGCGGCCGCGTCGGCGCGCGTGATGTTGCGGCGGACCACGCCGAGCTGGTTGGCGATCATGTCGTCATCGTCCTTTCGATCGAAGCAATGCGTCCAGGCGCGGGAACACGCGACGCGCGTTCCCTTCGAAGATCTTCTCGCGCGCGGCCGCGTCCAGCCCGGGCGCGGCATCCACGTAGCGGCGCGTGTCGTCGAAGTGGAAGCCCGTCTCCGGGTCGATGCCGCGCACGGCGCCGATCATCTCGCTGGCGAACAGGATGTTCTCGACCGGGATCACGCGCGTCAGCAGGTCGATGCCCGGCTGGTGGTAGACGCAGGTGTCGAAGAAGATGTTCTTCAGCAGGTGCTCCTGCAGCGGCGGCTTCTTCATGTCCTGCGCCAGCCCGCGAAAGCGGCCCCAGTGGTAGGGCACGGCGCCGCCGCCGTGGGGGATGAGGAAGCGCAGCGTCGGGAAATCCTTGAACAGGTCTCCGCTCAGGCACTGCATGAAGGCCGTGGTGTCGGCGTTCAGGTAGTGCGAGCCGGTCGTGTGGAAGCAGGCGTTGCAGCTCGTGCTCACGTGGATCATCGCGGGGATGTCGTGCTCCACCAGCTTCTCGTAGATCGGGTACCAGTGCCGGTCGGTCAGCGGCGGCGAAGTCCAGTGGCCGCCGGAGGGGTCGGGGTTCAGGTTGACCCCGACATTGCCGTAGGCCTTCACGCAGCGCTCCAGCTCGGGGATGCAGGTGCGCGGGTCCACGCCCGGCGACTGCGGCAGCATCGCGGCCGGCACGAAGTGATCGGGGAAGAGCTGCGACACGCGGAAGCACAGCTCGTTCAGGATGCCGGCCCAGGCCGCGCTGGTCTCGAAGCCGCCGACGTGGTGCGCCATGAAGCGCGCGCGCGGCGAGAAGATGGTGAGGTCCGCGCCGCGCTCCTTCATCACGCGCAACTGGTTGAGCTCGATGGTCTCGCGCAGCTCGTCGTCGCTGATCTTGAGTTCGGAGGCCTTCGGCGCCAGCGCCGGGTCCCGCAGGCCCGCGACCTGCCGGTCGCGCCAGTCCTCCAGGGCCTGCGGTGCCGTGGTGTAGTGGCCGTGGCAGTCGATGATCATGGCGCGGGCCTGCCTTCGGCAAGCGAGAGGAAGAAGTCGCGCGTCGCGATCGCGCACGCATCCGGCCGCGTGGCCGAGAGGTGGTAGGAGGCGCTGTCGATCTCCGCGATGCTGTAGCCCGGCACCAGCGCGCGCCACTGGTCGGACTCGTCGCGCGGGCGCCGCTGGTCGAACTTGCCGCCGGAGGGCGCCGCCCGCGCGGGCACGAGAAACTGCGTCGGGCAGCGGATGGCCTGCAGCGTCGCGGGCTGGATGTCGATGCGCGAGAGCAGGTCGAGGTAGACCTTCATCACCTCCTTGGGCGCGGAGTTCGCCATCAGCGCGCTCCACCATTCCAGGCCCGCCGGCGGCAACTCGTCGCCCACGCGGCCGCCCTGCGTGGCGTCGACCCAGGCGCGCATGCCTTGCGTCTCGATGAGCGAGATCCACTCGGGAATCCAGGCGCCCAGCACCTTGGAGGGCGAGATCATCCCGCAGGCGACCGAGGCGCCGAGCACGCTGCCGGGATGCGCGCTCGCCAGCGACAGCGCCGCCAGCGCGCCGAGCTTCTCGCCCACGACGAAATAGCGCGGGATGCCGAGCGACTGCATCAGCTCGTGCGCGTCCTGCACCAGGTCCGCGAGTTCGAGCCGCGAGGTCGCGCTGACGCCCTTGGAGCCGCCCATGCCGCGCCAGTCCGGCGCGATCACCTTGAAGCGGCGCGCGAGCCAGGGCGTCCACTGGCGGTAGGCCTCCAGCGTCTCGGCGGTGCCGTGCAGCATCAGCACGGCGGCGGGCTGCGTCCAGGGGTCGGTGAAGTCGTCGATGCGGACATTGAGTTCGACGCCCGAAGGCAGCTTGCGGCTTTGCGTGGACATGGCGGGTGAACTAGTTGAGTTGGATGCTCGAAGCCTTGACCACGGCGGCCCAGCGCTCGTTCTCGGCCTTGAGGAAGGCGGCGAACTCCTCCGGCGTGCTGCCGATGGTTTCCGCGCCGACGATCTGCGCCTGCATCTCCGGCGACTTCACCATCTTCTGCACCTCCGCGCTCAGCCGGCGCACGATGTCGTCGGGCGTGCCGACCGGCGCCATCAGGCCGAGCCAGCCCGTCACGTCGTAGCCGGGCACGCCGGCCTCGCTGACCGTGGGGATGTCCGGCAGGTAGCGCGAGCGCTTGCCCGCCGTGACCGCCAGCGCGCGGAGCTTGCCGGCGTTGATCTGCGGCAGCGCGGTGATCAGGTTGTCGAAGTAGAGCTGCGTCTGCCCGCCCATCAGGTCCACCAGCGCCTGCGTCGCGCCGGGGTAGGGGATGTGCACGAGCTGGATGCCGGCCTTCTGCTGGAAGAGTTCCGCCGACATGTGCGGCGAGGTGCCGTTGCCCGGCGAGCCGAAGTTGAGCTTGCCCGGGTTCGCCTTGGCGTACTGGATCAACTCGCCCACCGTCTTGAACGGCGAGGACGCGCTGACCACCAGCACGCCGGGCACGTCGGCCACGAGCGAGACCGGCACCAGGTCGCGCAGCGGGTCGTAGGGCGGCTTGCGCATCAGGTGCGGGTTGACGCCGACCGTGCCGATGGTGCCCATGTAGAGCGTGTTGCCGTCGGGCTTCGCGCGCACCACCAGCAGCGTGGCGGGCACGCCCGAGCCGCCGGTGCGGTTGTCGACGATCACGCTCACCCCCAGCGCCGCCTGCAGCCGCGCGGCGACGTTGCGGCTGATGATGTCCACCGTGCCGCCCGGGGAGACGGGCACCACGATGCGGACCGGCCCGCTGGGCTGGGCCCATGCCGCGTGCGCCAGCACGAGGAAGGCGAGGGCGGCGAGTCGTTTGATCCATGCGTTGCGCATCTTCTTGTCTCCTTCGTTCTTTGAAATGGTCTGTGTTGCGTTGCGTGCCTAGGCCGCGATGGTCGCGTCGCCCTGGCCGCTGCGCTGGAGGGCGGCGGCCACGAAGCCGTCGGCCTTGGCCTGCGCGATGAAGGCATCGAGCCAGCGCAGCGCGCGGTCGCGGCCCTTGGGCACGCCCAGGGCCTGGTCGATGCGCATGAAGGCGCCATCGAGCACGCGCAGGCCGGGCCGGGCCTGGGCGAATCGGGCCAGCGGCTGGCGCACGGCGGCGAGGGCGTCGAGACCGCCTTGCATGAAGAGGTCGAAGGCGGCCTGCGGGGAATCCGCGTGCACGAGTTCGGCATGGCGCAGTTCGCGGCGCAGATGGAGCTCGTAGGCCGAGCCGCGCGAGGCGGCGATGCGCACGCCCGGCGCGTCCACGGCGGCCACGTCGCGCAAGCGCGATTCCGATCGCACGAGGTAGGTGCCTTCGATGAAGACGTAGGGCGCGGTGAAGTCCATTTGCGCGCCGCGCACGGGGTCGATGGCCATGAAGGCCATGTCCCATTCGCCGCGGCCCAGTGCCTCGAAGACCTTGCCGGCGGCGTCGAAGAGCACGAGGTCGAGCGGCACGCCCAGCCGCTTCGCGATCTCGCGGGCGAGGTCGACGGTGATGCCCCGGGCTTCACCCGTGGCCGGGTCGCGCTGGGCCAGCACGGCGTTGCCGAAGTTGATGGCGGCGCGCAGCCGGCCGGAGGGCGCCAGGGCGGATGCCGCTTCTTGCAGGGGGTCGCTCATGCTGTCGAAGTCGCAATGGGGGTGGAGGTGCGAGCATTCTGCGGCGCGCTGGGGCTCCTGAAACGCGCTGGGAGACTAGCTGTTATGCGAAAAGCGATTGGCTGCGCCGTGGCGGCGGGCCGCAGAAACCCGCGCCGCCGGGCCCGGCCCAGCCTCAGCCGCGACTCGCCTCGCCGCCGCGGGGCGCGTAGCCAAAGACCACCGCCGCAGCATCCGCGCTGATCAATCCGTCGCGCAGGTCCTGGGCCACCTGCTCCCGCTCGCGCAGCCTGGGGTCTCCAATGCCGCCTCCGCCGGGCGTCTGCAACACCACCGTCTCGCCGGCGGGCACGAGCTGTCGCCCCTTGCCCCTGAGGGCCGTGCCGCACTTGAGCGATGCGCTTCCCGCCGCGCCGTCTCCACCGCCCTCGGCGCCGCGCGCCGGGTACAGGATGCGGTCGAAGGTCGCCCCGAGCACCATCGGCGCGCCATCGGCATGCGAGAACTCCACCACCTGGCCCAGCCCGCCGCGCAAGGTCCCGGCGCCGCCGGAATCCGTCGCGTATTCCTTTCGCCAGAACACCACTGGCGCCATCGTCTCGATCACCTCGACGGCCGTGTTCTTCACCCCGCTCGGAAAGGAGGTGGTCGACAGGCCATCCTTGCCCGGCCGGGCACCCGTGCCCCCCGAGGTGAAGCTCACGATCGTGAAGCGCCGCTCGCGCCGCGCCGCGACCGGATCCGCGCCGGCGACCAGTTGCCCGCCGGCAAGGCGGATGTTCCAGAGGTTCGAGGCCCCCTCGGCCGGGACCCTGCCGGGGTTCACCTGCCGCAGGCATCCGAAGATCACGTCGGGCAGCATCGTACCCACGATCGCACGGGACTGCACCGCGTGCGGCGCCAGCGCGTTGAGGATGCAGTTGTCCGGCGCCGTGATGCGGATGACCGAGAGCGAACCCGCGTTGTTCGGAACCTCCGCGCCGATGATGCAGCGCACGCCGAAGCTGCTGTAGGCGTCGGTGTAGGTCTTGGGCACGTTGATGCCCCGGGCGACCACGGGCGAGCTGCCGGTGAAATCGATGTCGATGCCGTCGCGCGAGATGCTCAAGCGCGCCACCAGCTCGATCGGCGCGTCGTAGCCGTCCACGGTCATGCCGTGGCGCCAGGTGCCGTCCGGCCATTGGCGCACGGCCTCCAGCATCGCCGTGCGCGAACGCTCGATGATGAACTCGCCCAGCGTCTCCAGGCTGTCCATGCGGTACTCCCGCATCATCGCGAGCAGGCGCCGCGCCCCGATCTCGTTGCAGGCCACGAGCGCATGCAGGTCGCCTTCGACCTGGACTGGCTCGCGCACGTTGGCGCGAATCAGCTTGAGGAGATCGGGATTCGCTTCGCCCGCGCGAGCGAAGCGCACGATGGGCACGTACAGGCCCTCGTGGAAGATCTCGCTCGCGTCCGGCCCGATGCCGAGGCCGCCAATGTCCACGACATGCAAGGTCGAGGCGAAGAGGGCGACCAGGCGCTCTTCCTGGAACACCGGCGTGACCATCGTGAAGTCGTTCAGGTGGCCCGTCCCCTTCCAAGGGTCGTTCGTCACGAAGACGTCGCCCGGACGCATGGTTCGCGCGGGGAAGTCGTCGATGAAGTGCCGCACGGATTGCGCCATCGAGTTCACGTGCCCCGGCGTGCCGGTGACCGCCTGGGCGATCATGCGCGCGTCGGGCAGGAACAGGCCCGCCGACAGGTCGCCGGCCTCCCGCGTGGAGGCGCCGAAGGCCGTGCGCACCAGGATCTGCGCCTGTTCCTCGACCACCGACACCAGCCGGTTCCACATCACCTGGAAGTGAATCGCCTCGGCCATGTTCATGGCTTGTCCTCCTTCTGCGAGTGCTCTTGTCCGGTCCGCTCCAGGACCAGGTGGCCGTGGGCGTCCACCCGCGCGCTGAAACCTCGCGGGACCACGGTGGTCGTCTGGTCTTCACCCACCAGCGCGGGGCCGACGAGGCAGTTGCCGGCAGCGAGGGCGCCGCGCTCGTACACCGGCACCTCGTCCCACCGCGCGGCGGCGGCGTCGAAGAGCCGCCGCGTGGCGGCGTGCGGCGGGTGAGGCGTCGCGCGGGGCCTTGCGGCCGGCACGATCGACGCCGACACCGTGCTCACGGTGACACCCCAGCTCATCGCCTCGACCGGCAGGTTGGGAATCACGCGGGCATAGAGTGCCTGGTACACCGTCTCGAAGGCCGCCAGCAGGCCGTCCGGGCCGCTGCGCGCCAGCGAGCCGTCGGGGAGTTCGACCGTGATCTCATGCCCCTGGCCCGCATAGCGCATGTAGGCGAAGCGACGGACCTGCAGCCGGTGCGCCTCGGGCGCTGCGCTGCGCACGGTCCTCAGCGCGTCGGCGGTCATCTCGTCGAGCACCCGATCAACGGCGGCGGCATCGAGAGCCTCCAGGCGCTGGTGCATGCTGCGCAGCGCCTGCCAGGCCACGGGCGCCCACAGGAAGCCGAGCGCCGAGCCGACGCTGGCCGCGTCGGGGATGATCACGCGCGCGATGCCGAGCTTGAGCGCGAGCTGCGCCGCGTGCAGCGGCGCGGCGCCGCCGAACGCGATCATCGTGTAGCCGTCCACGGCCTTCCCCAGTTCGATCGCGTGGACGCGGGCGGCGTTGGCCATGTTCTCGGCAACGATCTCGTGGATGGCCATCGCGCCGTGGACGCTGTCCAGCCGCAAGCCGTTGGCGACGTCGCGTTCGATCGCGGCATGGGCGAGCGTCTCATCGAGGCGGATCTTTCCCGAAGCGAAACGCACGGGGTCGAGCTTGCCCGCCACGCAGTCGGCGTCGGTCACCGTGGCGCGCTTGCCGCCGCGCGCGAAGCAGGCGGGCCCCGGGTCGGAGACCGCGCTGTCGGGGCCGACCTGCACCCGGTGCATCGCGTCGAGGCTGGCGATCGAGCCGCCGCCCGCGCCGATCTCCACCATCTCGATGACCGGTATGCGCACCGGAATGCCCGAGCCCTTCATGAACCGGTACATCCGGCCGACATCGAAGGTCCGGGAGAGTTCGGGCTCGTAGTCGTCGATGAAGCAGATCTTGGCCGTGGTGCCTCCCATGTCGAAGGAGAGCGCGCGCGGCTCGGCGCACTGGGCGGCGACCTGGCGCGCGAGGATGGCGCCGCCCGCGGGCCCGGACTCGACGAGCTTGATCGGCTGCCGCGCGCCCAGCGCGACGGTCGTGATCGCTCCGCCGGAGGTCATCAGGTAGAGCGGGCAGCCCAGGCCCGTGTCCCGCAGCCGCTGCTCCAGGCGGCCGAGGTAGCCCGCCACCAGCGGCTGGACGTAGGCGTTGGCGCAGGCGGTCGACGTCCGCTCGTACTCGCGCACCTCCGGACAGACGTCCGACGACAGCGTGACGTAGAGCGCGGGCATCGCCTGCCGCAGGAGATCCCGCACGCGTTGTTCATGCGCCGGGTTCGCGTAGCTGTGCAGCAGCGCGACGGCGACGCTTTCGATGTCGTTCGCCTCGAGCTCACGGACCAACCCGACCACGGCCTCCTCGTCCAGCGGGATCAGCACCTCGCCGCGTGCATTCATCCGCTCGGGCAGGCCGAAGCGCAGGTAGCGCGGAACGAGGGGGACGAGCTTGTTCTGCAGGATGTCGTACTGCGCGTACCGGTTCTCGTGGCCGATGTCGAGCACGTCGCGAAAACCCTCCGTCGCGATGAGCGCGGTGCGAGCGCCCTTGCGCTCGATCAAGGCGTTGGTCGCGAGGGTGGTGCCGAGGATGAAGCGGCCGACGTCCGAGGCGGAGAACCGGGCCTGGCCCAGGATTTCCGCGATGCCGTTCATCACCCCGTCCTCGGGTGCGCCGGGCGTGGTCAGGACCTTGGCCGTCCACTGGGAGCGCCCGGACTGGAGCACCACGTCCGTGAAGGAGCCGCCGATGTCGATCGCGAGCACCGCCGAGGGCGCCTTCGGGTGGGGCACGCTGCTCATTCCGGCTTGACCCCCAGGTCGGCGATCAGCCTGGCGCTCTGTGCGGCCTCGCGCCGCATCAAGCGGGTGAACTGCTCGGCGCTCGCGCCGTGGTGTTCGAGGTTCTGGCGCGACATGAATTCCTTCGACTCGGGCGTGCTCATCGCCTTGTTGATGGCCGAGTTCAGTTGCTCGACGATGGGCGCCGGTGTGCCGGCACGCGCCGCGACGCCGAACCAGACGGATCGATCGAAACCCGGCAGCCCGGACTCGGCCAGGGTGGGCACGTCGGGCAGCGTGGGAACGCGACGGGCCGTGGTGACGGCCAGCAGCCGCAGCTTGCCGCCCTCGACGAAGGGCAGCGCGGTGGACAGCATCTGGAAGCACATCTGCACCTGCCCCGAAGCCGTGGCGGTCATCGACTCGGCGCCGCCCTTGAACGGGACATGCACGATGTTGACGCCGGTCATCGCCTGGAACTGCGCCCCCGCCAGGTGAAGCGAATTGCCGACCCCGGGCGAGCCGAAGTTGAGCTTGCCGGGCTCGGCGCGCGCCAGCGCCACGAGTTCGCCGACGCTGCGCGCCGGCAGGTCGTTGTTGACGACGAGGCACATCGGTCCGTCCACGGCCGGCGCGATGCCGATGAGGTCGCGTTCGAAGTCGTAGTGCAGGTTGGCCCGCAGCGCCGGGACGGCCGCGTCGGCCGATGCCACCAGCAAGAGGCTGTAGCCGTCGGGGGGCGATGTCGTGACGCGCTCGACCGCGATGGAGCCGGTCGCGCCCGGAAGATTCATCACGATGACTTGCTGCCCGATCAGCTCCGACAGCCGCTGCGCCACCAGCCGAGCGACCTGGTCGGTCCCGCCGCCGGCGGAGTAGCCCACGTACAGGCGGATGGGCTTGTCAGGGTAGGGCTGCGCGGCGAGCCCCGCGGCGGGCAACCCGATCGCTCCCACGGCCAGTGAGGATACCGCTAACATAGCTTGCCGCCGCGTGGGGCCGGCGTGTCCCGCGCGCGCGCCCGCCTCGGGATCGGCGACGCCTCGGGAATCACGGGTCTGGACCTTGATGCTGTTCACAACATGTCTCCTTCTCTTGTTTTCCGTACTCAGTGTGTTCGACCCGGCCAGCCATGACCAGTGAGATTCGCTCAAGCGGTACTTGAGGCATGCAAATATGAGAGCGCTTTCCGACTTGCAGTTGCTGCGTGCGTTTGTCGTGGTCGCCCGCGCGGGCAGTGTCTCGCGCGCGGCGCAGGAGTTGTTCGTGAGCCAGTCGGCCGTGAGCCTGCAGCTCAAGTCGCTGTCGGAGCAGACGGGCCTTGCGCTCTTCACGCGCCAGCCCCGTGGCCTGCAACTGACACCCGATGGCGTGGCGCTGCTGCCAAGGGCCCAGAAGGTGCTGGCCAGCCTTGCCGAGTTCAATGACGCCGCCAGCGGCTTGCACGGAAGCGGCGTGCGCGGCCTGCTTCGCATCGGCACCATCCTCGACCCGGAGTTCATTCGCCTCGGCGCGTTCCTGAGGCAACTGGTCGAGACGGCGCCGCGCATCCAGACCGAGCTGCGGCAGGCCAAGAGCGGCACGGTGCTGGCCGAACTGCAAAGCGGCGCCCTGGACGTGGGCTTCTACCTGTTCGACCCTCGCAAGCTGGGCCCCGGCGGCGAGGCCGGCCCCGGCCCGAGACGCACCCGGGGCCCGGCGGGCACCCTGGTGGTCCACCCGTTCTCGGTCCGCGTGCTGACGCTGTTCAACTATCGCGTCGTCGCTCCCCAAGGCTGGGAGGCGCGGGTGCTCGGGCAGGATTGGAAGGCCCTCGCCGGACTGCCCTGGCTCGGGACGCCGGAGGCATCGCCCCATCACCGTCTGCTGAGCTCGGTGTTCGGGCCGGGATCTTCCACCGGCCTGACCCCCACCCATGTCGCGCTGGTGGACCAGGAGACTTCGATGCTGGACCTGGTCAAGTCCGGCGTCGGCCTCTCGCTGATGCGTGATGCCATCGCGATGCGGGAAAGTCAGGCGCACGGGCTCGTTGTGGCGGACAAGGTCTCGCTGCAATGCGCGCTGACCTTCGTATGCCTGCTCGCACGCAGGGATGAGCCCGTGGTCGCGACGGCCTGGGATGCGCTGGGCGAGGCGTGGCAGTTGCGAGGCCCGCGTCCACCGCCGGATGCGATCCGGGCGCCGGCGTCATGACGAGATCCCGTGAGCCTGGTCTTCGAGCGCAGGAGCTTCGAATCCGGCGTGTCCGCTTGTCCGCGTGTCCGCGCGATCGCTATTTCAGGTCAAGCGTGTAATCCGTTCTTGAATCGGATCGCATCCACATATTGATCATGTAAAGCGAGGCGCTGTCGACGCACTTCTTCGGCTTGTCCAGCGCCGGTTTCAAGGTCCCGTCAAATCGAACATGGAACGCCTCGTTCGGAAGGCATAGATAGGCACCTTCGATCAAGCCCGAGGATGCGTTTTCTCCACTCTTCTCGCCGGCCCTGTAATGAATCGGTCTTGTCTTTCCATCTTTTCCGATTTCGTAGATGGAAAGGTAGGTGGTCCAACTGACGCCGACCATGACATCCTGGCATTGACCCCGGCCGAGCGTGAACCAGCCCTGCAGTTCCACGTAGCAGTTCTTCCTCTGCAGTTCGCAGCGCAAGCTCAAACCATCTTCCCATTCCCGTGCCACCGCGTAGAGCAGATCCGCGTTGCCATGGTTGCAGATCTGATGCTCCCCTGCGATTGCGTTCCCGGCTGCGGCGACCAGCAGCAATGTGATCAGGCCGACTCGCTGACGTGGCGACTGCAAAGCTTCCATGGCGGATGAATCCATTCAAGCGGCGCTTGCCGACACTTGACTCTACTCGCTAGCCGTCCTTTGGCGTTTGTCATTCGACTGGGCATTGCTTTCGTCCTGGCGCGATCTTCAGGGTCGCCTCCCGGCCCGGCATGGCTCGAAATGGGGATTGACCTGCCCCGGCAACTCCGCCATCCTGCCTCGCTTCGCGGCGCCGCGCGTAACTCGGGGGTCCTCATGCGAAAAGGCATCTCATCACGGTTGGCACAGCTCGCCGCGCTCCTGGGCATCGCCTTGTGGCTTCCTGTGTCGCCCGCGAACGCCTATTGCCCGTATCAATGCAGCGGCAACTATTCGAACTCGTGCGTTGCCATGTGCGGCGCGGATCGCCGCAGTCCGGAGGAGATCGCGAGGGATCGCAAAGCGGAGGCGGAGCGCCAGAAGCGAACCAGGGAGGTGCTGGCCGAATTCTCGGCGCGACGCGACGCGCTCCACGCCGTCGATCCATCCAGCCCGCAGTTCAAGGCTGTCTTCGAGGCCTACAAGAAGGCACGAAGAAAGCGCGACGGAGACCTGCTCGGCGGCTACGCCGCCGGCGCCGACCAGAACTTGCTGGCGGTCATGCTGACGGGCGGCACCGTTCTGCAGGTTCTGGATGAGCCCTACATGCTGCCGCCTCATTCACGCAAGGCATTCCACGACTTCGCGAGTTCGCAGCTCAATCGCGTGCTCACTGGGGGCAGCATCCTGTCGGTCATCGGCGGCGACGGGTCTGTTATTTCAAGTGAAGAAGGCTCGGCCATCGGCAGCTACGGGCGCTACGCATCGCTGGCCGACAAGGAAGAGCTGGACGTGTGGAAGTCCAGGCACGGCGTGGCGACCGACCCTTTTCCGCCCGAGCCCGTCTCGCCGCAAGAGGCGGAAAGAAAGAGGGCTCAAACCGCTGAAATTCAGGCGGCGCACGATCACATGGAAGCATCCAAGGCCTATGGACACTGCTTGACGGAGAACGGGCTCACTCTCCGCGTCCGGCACACCGTTGCGGAAATGCGTAGCGCGGAAGCGGCTTGCGTGGCCCTCAAGCCTCCGCCGCGCAGCCGATCGCGCTGACAAGGCCGTCGGAGTTCCGAGGCACAGCGTGGATGAAGCCGCGTGAAATGAGAGATTGGCCTGCCCGGAGGGGATCGAACCCCCGACAACCTGCTTAGAAGGCAGGTGCTCTATCCAACTGAGCTACGGGCAGCAGGCTGAAGGTTGGCGATTTTACGTTGCGCGCGCCGGGCGTCGGCGCCCGCCGACACGGGATGGCGGGTTTGCCCGAGCCCGGCTCGGCCACGGGCGGGCGAGGGTGTCTCTTTGCAAGGAGGTTCTCTCATGCCCGACTCAACGCCCGACACCACCCGCCCCGCATCGCCCCGCCGCCAATCGAGCAACGAGGAGCCCGAGATCGCCTTCGAGGAGTCGATTCCTTCCGACGGCGACGATCCCGTCGGCGCGAAGATGATCGACGAACTGGGCCAGACCCGTCCCGACAAGCCCGAGCAGGCGCCGGAAGACCCGCCGCCCGAACCGATGCCGGAGCAACTGCCGGTGAGTTGAGCGCGGTGCCGAGCAATACTTCCTGTCCCACGGGCGGCCGCTGCCGTAAAACTGCGCAATGCCCGGCTCCCGCTTTGTCCTGACGACCCGCGCCGGGGGTGCGGTGCGCAACCCGATCGACGGTGATCTGCGTCGCGCGCTGGATGACGTGTTCGGGCGCTCGCCCCTGGCAGCCAACGCACCACCGCCCGAGCCGGCGAGTGCCTGGCTGCTCTATGAACTGGACACGGGCGAGCGGCTGGTGCTGGAGGTCTGCCACGATGGCACGGTGATCTTCGACCAGTGGGCCGACGCCGACTACAAGCGCGAGTTGAGCCCGACGACGCGGCTGCTCGGCGTTTCGTTCTCGCATGCGCTCGCGTTGTGGCGCGCCCTGCGTGCTGGCGATGTGAGCGCGGTGCGGGCCGAGGGCTGGGAGGCCGACGCGAACGACTGAAATATCTTGCGGCAGGTCACAATCTCTCCGATATTGAGATCAAGCACCCCGCGAGGAGATACGCCATGCCCACCGCCGACTACATGCGCCAGTTCCGTCTCGTCCGCACCGAAGGCGGGCCGCGCTTCGCTCAGGAGGGCACCTTCGAGGAATTCAAGCTCACGGTCGCGACCGGCTATGACGCGATGGAGGACCGCTGGCCCTACCATGTCTATGTGGAGTCGCCGGGCCAGGACCCGGAGAAGCTCGTGGTCGAGAACGCCTTCGGCAAGTCGGAGCAGGACGCCTTCCGCAAAGGGTTCCAGTTCCTGGGGGAATGGTTCGAGCGACGCGCGAAGACGAAGTAAGTCGCACGTTCGAAAGGAGCCGCGCCCAGCCTGCTGCAGCAAGCCAGCGCGGCGCGTGGAGGGAGGCCCGAATCTCCGCCTTCCACCAGCAACCCGCGGCGCCTGCTACCGATGCCTATCGACCGTTTCAGCTTCGGCAGGCGCTGCGTGACTCAATGCAAGCGCATCATCCCGCGCCAGGCCAGTAGCCGAAGGGGCGAGGGGTGGTCGCCCGCGGAATTCGCGTCATGCGATGAGCACGCTGCGCACTCGGCGCCGCTGCATGACGGGGCCCGGGCGGCCCGGGAAGGGAAGAAGTTGCCCATCGAGGGGCGCGGGTAAACTTGGCCTTAGCCATTGTGTGCGGTTTCTTAGATGGGTTGCACATGGTGGTCAGACGACCTTGGGGTCTTCTACACCCCTTGGTCGTCGCCTCTCTTGCCTCAGATTGAGTTGCTGTCTCCTCGCAACTCGCGCCCTGGGCACATCGGCGCTTCATCTTTTCATCTGCTGCTCCTTCGACCCGCACAGTGCCGCATGGCCTGCGTGGGCGCAGCTATGTTAGATGATTTTTCCAGGAATTACGCAGTTAACAATTGTTAGTTAACCAAGTCGAATTACGAGACGGAGATGGTGCTGACTGCGGCATCATTGACTAATTCTTCGGCATTAGTTGCATGAGAAATCACGGCAGCAAGCGCGATCCCCATTTCATGAGGCGCGAGACCCAGACGCCGCCCGCGCGCAGCTCGCGCGTGCGTTGCAGGCGCGCGGCCTTCAGCGCCTGTTCCACGGCCCGGACGTTGCCGGGGTTGCGGCGCCAGGAGGCGACGAGCGCGAAGTGGCCGTTGCCGGAGGGGCCGGTGCGCGGCGCGGCGCTGTCGAGCACGGCGCCCATGGTGCTGAAGAAGCGCGCGCGCCGGTTGGCGAGGGTGATGCCGTCTTCGTCGCCGGTGGTGTGGGTGAAGACGTAGTAGATGCGGTGCAGGGCGGGGAAGCTGTTCACGAGGTAGGAGGTGATTTCCAGCGTGGCGAGCCTGCGCAGCGCCTTGGGGTGCTTGGCGAGGTCGACGTGGAAGACGAAGTCTTCGAGCGAGAGCTGCGTGCCTTCGCCCTTGACGCGAACGCGGTTGAAGGTGCCGACGTGAACGCCGTCGTCCCAGAACCAGATGGGGCTGCCCAGGGCGTACTTGGCCCCGTCAGGGCCGGTCACGGTTTTCTCAGATTGGCGCATTCGACATGGGACGGAACAGGGTGGCCTGTTCCCGGCGTGGTAGGGGGCACTGTAAACGGGGTGGGCGGCTGGCGGTGTCCCGGGCCGGACGCTTGATTTTCACAGTCGCGCGCAGGGCAGGGGTGGGCTCCCGCCTACTTGAACTTTCCAGCTTGCCGGATGGCGCGCGCTTGCATGCGCGGCCCACAGTTCGCTCACCACTCCAGACGGGACGCAACCATGAATCCGAGGCTTCTCTTCGATCTGTGCCGAAAGGCCGTGATGGCCTGGATCGACGACTACGCGCCGAGCATGGGCGCGGCGATCTCGTACTACACGATCTTTTCGCTGGCGCCGCTGCTGGTGATCGTGCTGGCGATCGCGGGGGCGCTTTTCGGCCGGGAGGCCGCGCAGGGGCAGATCGTCGCGCAGGTCTCGGGGCTGGTCGGGCGCGAGGGCGCGACGGCGGTCGAGGCGATGCTGCGCAGCGTGAGCGAGCCGGAGAAGGGGCTCATCGCAGGGCTGGTGAGCGTGGTCGTGCTTCTCGTGGGCTCCACCACGGTGTTTGCCGAGCTGCAGAGCGCGCTGGACCGCATCTGGCATGTGCCGGAGCGGGAGAAGCCATCGGGCGTGTGGGCAGTGCTGCGCGCGCGGCTGCTGTCTTTCGGGCTCATCCTGGGGCTGGCCTTCCTGCTCATGGTCTCGCTGGTGGTGAGCGCGGGGCTCGCGGCCTTCGGCAGCTGGTTCGGCGGCCTGGTGCCGGGGTGGGAGGTGCTGCTGCAGGTGCTGAACACGCTGATTTCCGTCGGCATCATCACTTTGCTGTTCGCGATGATCTTCAAGCTGATGCCGACGGCGCGCATCGCGTGGCGCGACGTGTGGGTCGGCGCCGGCGTGACGGCGGTGCTCTTCGAGATCGGCAAGCTGGTGATCGGGCTGTACCTCGGCAAGAGCGGCGTGAACGAATCGTTCGCCGCGGCGGGTTCGCTGGTGGTGCTGGTGGCCTGGGTGTATTACGCGGCGCAGATTTTCCTGTTGGGCGCGGAGTTCACGAAGGTCTATGCCGACGCCCACGGCTCCGCCTCGGGGGAGAAGGCGGTGGCGGCGACCGAGGCAGGCGCGGCGGTGGCGGCGGAGGGCACCGATCGCGTGGCGGGTGGGCAGGTGCCCGTCGCCGCGAAGGCCGGGTCGGACCCCGCCAGCCTGGCGCGCGTCGCCGACGCGCAGCGTGAGGTGGACGAGCGCACGGCGCGCGCCACGCATCGGCTGGTCAAGCAGCTGCTGGTGTTCAGCGCCGTGACCGCGACGAGCGCGCTGCTGGCGCGGTGGGAGAAGCGGCAGCGGCGGGATCGGCGCCGCGCGAGGGTGTCGCCGCGTTCGCAGTGAGGGGTGGGGCTGGGTGAGGCACGAAAGCAAAATGCCCGCAGGGACCGAAGTCCTTGCGGGCATTCACTTTTTGATGGTCGGGGCGAAAGGATTCGAACCTTCGACCCTCTGGTCCCAAACCAGATGCGCTACCAGGCTGCGCTACACCCCGACGAGCCTGCGATTCTAGCCTGCCGCGAGGGTGCCGCCTTTTTCAGCGCTTGGCGTACTGCGTCTTGCCGAAGAGGACTTCGCGTTCCTCGTCGGTTCGCACGGGGCGGCGCAGCTCGGCCATCACCTTCACGCCGCGTTCGACGGCGGGGCGCGCGGCGATGCCGTCGAACCACTTCTTCAGGTGCGGGAAGTCGCCCAGCACGATGCCCTGGTTCTCCCAGCTGCGCAGCCACGGGAAGATCGCGATGTCGGCGATCGAGTAGCTGTCGCCGGCGATGAACTCGTGCGTGGAGAGCTGCTTGTCGATCACGCCGTAGAGGCGCCGGGCCTCGTTGCTGTAGCGGTCGATGGCGTACGCGATCTTCTCCGGCGCATACATGCGGAAGTGGTGGGCCTGGCCAAGCATGGGGCCGACGCCGCCCATCTGGAACATGAGCCATTGCAGCACGTCGTAGCGCGCGCGGTCGCCGGCGGGCAGGAACTTGCCTGTCTTGCCGGCCAGGTACACCAGGATGGCGCCGGATTCGAAGAGCGAGATGGGCTTGCCGTCCGGGCCGGCCGGGTCGGTGATGGCGGGGATCTTGTTGTTGGGGCTGATCTTCAGGAAGGCCGGCTCGAACTGGTCGCCCTTGCCGATGTTCACGGGGTGGGCGTTGTAGGGCAGGCCGCATTCCTCCAGCATGATGTGGATCTTGTGGCCGTTGGGCGTGGGCCACGAGTAGACGTCGATGGGAGCTTGGGGCATGTCGCTGGATTCCATGGGTGGCTGAAAGCCGGCCAGCATAGCCCTCGACGGTTTTTCCTGCAGGCGGCGCCTGGATGCCGCCCAGGTGGCGCCCAGGTGGCGCTCAGGCGGCCACGGCGGCGGGCGCGAGGTGCTGGTGGATGAGCGCCACCGCCGCCGCGCCTTCGCCGATGGCGCCGCCCACGCGCTTGACGGAGCCGGAGCGCACGTCGCCGACCGCGAAGACGCCGGGCACGCTGGTTTCCAGCCCGGCCGGCGGCTTGGCCGGGAAGGCCTTGCGCGCCGCCTCGCCGGTGAGGACAAAGCCGTGCTTGTCGACTTCGACGCCGCAGCCTCGCAGCCAGTCGGTCTCGGGCACGGCGCCGATGAAGAGGAAGATGTTGCGCGCCGGGCAGCGCTCGACGCCGCCGGAGATGCGGTCGCGCCAGGTGGCGCCGTTCAGGCCGCCGCCGGGTTCGCCGTGGAGTTCGACCAGTTCGGTGTGCGGATGCAGCTCGATGTTGGGCGCGGCCTCGATGCGGTCGATGAGGTAGCGCGACATGGTGGCGGCGAGGGAGGGGCCGCGCACGAGGATGTTGACCTTGGCCGCCTGTTGCGACAGGAAGACGGCCGCCTGGCCGGCCGAGTTGCCGCCGCCGACGAGCGCGACTTCCTGCTGCGAGCAGAGCTTGGCTTCCAGCGCGGAGGCCCAGAACCAGATGCCTCGGCCTTCGAATTCAGACAGGCGCGGCACGTCGGGGCGGCGGTAGCGAGCGCCGCTGGCGATGACGACGGTGCGCGAGCGCAGCCGGCGGCCGTCGGTCAGCATGACGGAGAGTTCGCCGGTGGTTTCGGCCTCGCTGCAGTCCATGGAGGCGACTTCGGCCGGGATGAGCATTTCGGCGCCGAATTTCTGAGCCTGCACGTAGGCGCGGCCGGCCAGGGCGCCGCCGGAGATGCCGGTCGGGAAGCCGAGGTAGTTCTCGATGCGGGCGCTGGCGCCGGCCTGGCCGCCGAAGGAGCGGCAGTCGACGACGATGACGCGCAAGCCTTCGGAGGCAGCGTAGACGGCGGTCGCGAGCCCGGCCGGGCCGGCGCCGACGACGATGACGTCGAAGAGTTCTTCGTGCGCGATGGTGTCGACCATGCCCAGGCAGCGGGCGAGCGCGTTGTCGCTCGGGTTGACCATGACGCTTCCGTCGGGGCAGACCACGAGGAGCTCGGCGGCGCCATATTGTTCGAGCAGCGCGGCGGCGTCGGCGTCGTGGGTGGCGTCCACCACGTGGTAGGGGTGGCCGTTGCGGCCGAGGAAGTTCTGCAGGCGCAGCAGGTCGGCCGAATCGGGCGGGCCGATCAGCACGGGGCCGCTGGCGCCGGATTCGATGAGCGCCACGCGGCGCAGGATCATGGCGCGCACGAGGCGTTCGCCCAGGTCGGCCTCGGCGATGATGAGGGCGCGCAGCTGGTCGGGCGGCACCAGCAGGGTCTCGACGTCGCTTTCGGCATGGCCGTCGACGAGGGCGGGGCGGCCGGAGAGCTGGGCGATTTCCGCGAGGAACTGGCCGCGGCCTTGTTGCCGGATGGGGACGACGCGGCCGAGGCCGTCGCGTTGCGTGATCGCCACGATGCCGTGGAGCACCACGAACATGCCGGGGCCGGGCTCGCCGGCCTTGAACAGGCAATCGCCGCGGCTGTAGCGCTCGATGCGGCCGAAGCACCGGATGCGTTCGATGTCGCGTTCGCTCAGCACGGGGAACATCTGGTGCTGCCGGGTCTCGACCTCGACCCTGACTTCATCTGCCATGACCACTCCAAATCAAAGATTGCAGGCATTAGACGACGGGGTGCGGCAGGCCACAAGTCATGGAACTGCCATCGGATTGACATGCGTGTTTCACCCGGGGTGCAGAGACTCGCGTCCAGAAAGGGACCCTGATGAAAGAACTGCCCAATCCGACGTTTCCGTTCTCGCAGCTGGGGCTGCGCGCGGCCCTGTGGCCCGCGGCCAACCCGGCGCGCACCGCGGCCGCGGTCTCCGTGCCCGTCCCCGTTTCGGTGCCGCATGCCATTCCGGCGGCACCGGCCGAGGGCCCGAAGGGCATCAGCGTGAGCTGGGCCCGGCACCAGGACGACGTCCGCGCGGCTCAGCGCCTGCGCTATGAAGTGTTCGCGGGCGAGATGGGTGCCCGCCTGACGACGCCGCTGGAAGGGCATGACATCGACCTCTTCGACGATTTCTGCGAGCACCTGCTGGTGCGCGACGAGCTGACCCGCCAGGTCATCGGCACCTACCGGGTGCTGACGCCGGCCCAGGCGCGGCGGGTGGGCAGCACTTACAGCGACACCGAGTTCGACCTGACCCGGCTGCGCGACCTGCGCGAGCGCATGGTGGAGCTGGGGCGCAGCTGCGTGCATGCGGAGCACCGGCAGGGCGGGGTGATCCTGGCGCTGTGGGGTGCGTTGGCCGGTTTCATGAATCGAAACAAGCTGGACACGATGATCGGTTGCGCGAGCATCCCGATGTGGCACAACGGCGTCACGAGCGGCGACGCGGCGGCCAGCATCTGGCGCCAGCTCTCGGCCACGCACATGGCGCCGATCCAGTACCACGTGCAGCCGCGGCTGCCGCTGCCGGTGCACCGGCTCGACGGCGCGGTGGACGTGGAGCCGCCGGCGCTCATCAAGGGCTACCTGCGGCTGGGCGCCAAGGTGCTGGGGCCGCCGGCGTGGGATCCGGATTTCAACACCGCCGACTTGCCGATGCTGATGCGCATCGAAGACCTGCCGGCGCGCTACCGCAAGCACTTCCTGGGGAATTAAGTCAGCGGGAAACTCCTGTCACGCCGTTGTCATGGAATTGTCACAACGACTGCAGACACTGTCATGTTTCTGCCTACGAGTCCTCACGTGCCGGTTGCCCCAGAATCCCTCCTCATGCCCCCAGCCTCCCACGGCGCGGCGCCTGAGGCATCGGCGCCGGTCCTGACGCTTCTCGACCGCGACCAGAACATCCTCGCCTTCAACGAGCGGGTGCTCGACTGGGCGCACCGCCCGGACGTGCCGCTGATCGAGCGGCTGCGCTATTTGTGCATCGTGTCGTCGAACCTGGACGAGTTCTTCGAGGTGCGTGCCGCGCCGCACTTGAGCGCGGGCGTGGCGGGCGACCGCAAGGGCAACTACACGGTCGAGACTTTCGACCGGCTGTCGGAGGCGGCGCATGCGCTGGTGGGGCGGCAGTACGCGCTCTACAACGACGAGCTGATCCCGACCTTCGCCTCCAAGGGCATCCACATCATTTCGCATGGCGAGCGCAACCCGGCGCAGCGAAAGTGGGTGCATGAGTATTACGAGCGCGAGGTGCGGCCGCTGCTGATCCCGGTGGGGCTGGATCCGGCGCATCCCTTCCCGCAGGTGGCGAACAAGTCGCTCAATTTCATCGTGCGGCTGAGCGGCAAGGACGCCTTCGGCCGCGAGAACCCGATCGCCATCGTGAAGGTGCCGCGCGTGCTGCCGCGGCTGATCCGCATGCCGGCGAAGGTCTCGGGCGGCAAGACGCTGTTCGTGGCGCTGTCGAGCATCGTGCGGGCGCACCTGTCGAGCATGTTCCCGGGGCGGGAAGTTGGCGAGTTCTCGCAGTTCCGGGTGACGCGGCACTCCGACCTGGCGGTCGACGAGGAAGACGTGAAGAACTTGCGCACGGCGCTGCGGCAGGGTTTGCAGCATCGGCACTACGGGCAGGCGGTGCGGCTGGAGGTGTCGTCGAGTTGCGCGGAGTCGCTGGCGAGCTTCCTGCTCGCGCAGTTCAATTTGCCGCCGCAGGCGTTGTACCGGGTGCACGGGCCGGTGAACCTGGCGCGGCTCACGCAGTTGATCGACCTGCTGGACGAGCCGCAGTTGCGCTTTCCGCCTTACCAGGCCTCGTATCCGGTTTCGTTGCTGCCGGAGCATTCCTTCTTCGAGCGCTTGCAGCGCGGCGATGCGCTGATCCACCAGCCCTTCGAGAGTTTCGAGGGCGTGCTGGCCTTCCTGCGCGAGGCGGTGCAGGACCCGCAGGTGCTGGCCATCAAGCAGACCATCTACCGCACCGGCACCGATTCCGAGCTGATGGACCTGCTGCGCGAGGCGGTGCGGCGCGGCAAGGAGGTGACGGTGGTGGTGGAGTTGAAGGCGCGCTTCGACGAGGAGGCCAACATCAACTGGGCCGAGATGCTGGAGTCGATCGGCGCGCAGGTGGTGTATGGCGTGGTCGGGCTCAAGACCCACGCCAAGATGCTGCTGGTGACGCGGCGAGAGGGCAAGCAGATGCGCCGCTACGGGCATCTTTCCACGGGCAACTACAACCCGCGCACGGCGGCGCTCTACACCGACATCAGCCACCTGACGGCCGACCCGCTGCTGACGGCGGACATGGAGGCCGTCTTCGTGCACCTGGCCAGCCAGAGCCGGCTGCCGAAGCTCAACCGCATGTGGCTCGCGCCTTTCGACCTGCACCGCAACCTGATCGCGCGGATCGACGCGCTGGGCGCGGCGGCGGCGGGCGGCGAATCCACGCGCATCGTGGTCAAGATGAATGCGCTGACCGACGAGGCGCTGATCGGCGCGTTGGTCGGGGCGGGGCGCAAGGGCGTGAGCATCGACCTGATCGTGCGCGGCGCCTGCACGCTGCCCGCGCGCGTGCCGGGGCTGACGGACAACATCCGCGTGCGCTCGGTGATCGGCCGCTTCCTGGAGCATTCGCGGGTCTTCTATTTCCGGCGCGGTGGCGAGGAGTCGCTCTACCTGTCGAGCGCGGACTGGATGAACCGCAACATGTTGCGGCGCATCGAGGTGGCGTGGCCGGTGACTGACCCGGTGCTGCGCCAGCGGCTCATCGACGAATGCCTGGTGGCGTATCTGCACGACGGGCGCGATGCCTGGGACCTGCTGGCGGACGGCCGCTACCACCGCGTCGACCAGGAGTTGCCGGCCGGGGCCGAGCCGCACGGCGCCCAGACCGCGCTGATGAACCGCTACGCCTCCAGGGGCCGCAGCCGCGCCGCACCACGGGACTGATGACGACCATGGATCTCATTTTCTGGCGCCACGCCGAGGCTGAAGACTGGACCGAGGGCTGCGACGACCTGCAGCGCTCGCTCACCCAGCGCGGCGAGAAGCAGGCCAAGCGCATGGCCGCGTGGATCGACCGGCAGTTGCCGGAGGGCACGCGCATTGTCTGCAGCCCGGCACGGCGCTGCGAGCAGACGGTGCTGGCGCTCGGCCGCAAGTACAAGCTGCGCAGCGAGCTCGCGCCCGACGCGACGGCGGATGAGTTGCTGGCCGCCGGCGGCTGGCCGAACGGCAAGTCGGTCGTGCTGCTGGTCGGGCACCAGCCTTCGCTGGGCAATGCCATCGCGCTGCTGCTCGGGATGAAGCAGGACAGTTGCCCGGTGCGCAAGGGCGCGGTGTGGTGGATTCGCACCCGGGAGCGCGACGGCGACGTGCAGACGGTCGTGGTGACGGTCCAGTCGCCGGAACTGCTCTGAGGGGGGAGGGCGACGCCCTCAGCCCAGCGCGACCTGCACGCGCCAGCTGGTCTTCTGCCAGGCCAGCTCTTCCTCCCGCAGCAGGTGCGCCGACTGCGGATAGGCATCCGCCCACCCCGGGCGGCAGGCCACGGTGAAGAGCCGCGCACCCGTGCGCACCAGTTGCAGGCCCGGCATGTCCGGATCCCGCCGCGCGTGGCAGAGGATCACCGCCAGCCGCAGCGCCACCAGTTGCGTCACGAAGGTCTCGTCGTCCAGCGTCGCCTCGATCTTGCGCAGCTTGCCCCGGTGGCCGAGCACCAGCTGGCTGAGCCAGTGCATCTCGTTGAGCGCGAAGCCGGGCGCGTCGGCGTTGTCCAGGATGTAGGCGCCGTGCTTGTGGTAATCGCTGTGCGAGATCTGGGTGCCGATCTCGAGGAGCTGGGAGGCCCATCCGAGCTTGCGCAGGGCGCGGCCCGCGCGGCTGGTGGTGCTGGCGCCGCGCGCGCCGGGCTCGAGCTGCAGGAACAGCGTGGCGGCGGTCTCGCCGACGCGCCGGGCCTGCACGGCATCGGCGGCGAAGCGCGTGGCGAGGCGGGCGACGGTGGTGGCGCGCAAATCGGCCACGATGTCGTCTCGTTCGAGCAACTCGTAGAGCACGCCGTGGCGCAGCGCGCCCTGCGCCACTTTCATTTCCTCGATCTCGAGCAGGTCGAAGACGGCGCGCAGCACGCTGACGCCGCCGCCGATGACGGCCTTGCGGTCTTCGCGCATTCCATCCATCTTCAGCTTGTCGGCGCTTCCGGCCTTGAGGAGCCGGTCGAGCAGCCAGTCCAGCCCGTCGCGGGTGACCAGGCCGGGCTCGGCGCCGGCTGCCGCCAGCACGTCGCCGACCGCGCCGATGGTGCCGGAGGCGCCGTAGGCCACGTCCCAGCGGTCCGGCTGGTAGGTGGAGAGCGCGTCGTCGAGCACGGCCTTGGCGGCCACCTCGGCCGCGCGGAAGGCGGCGGCGGTGAACTGGCCCTGCGGAAAGTGCTTCATCGACCAGGCGACGCTGCCGACCCGGTAGGACTCCATGACTTCGGCTTCGAGCGCGTGCCCGATGATCATTTCGGTGGAGCGGCCGCCGATGTCGATCACCAGCCGGCGCTCGCGGTCCGATGCATCGTTGTGGGGCAGCATGTGCGCCACGCCCTGGTAGATCAGCCGGGCTTCCTCGCGGCCGGGGATGACGTCGATGCCGAAACCCAGGACGGTGCGCGCGCGCAGGAGGAACTCGTCCCGGTTGCGGGCTTCGCGCAGGGTCTGGGTGGCGACCGCGCGGACCTGGGAGCGCTTGAAGCCGGCCAGCCGCTCGCCGAAACGGGCCAGCGCGTCCCAGCCGCGCTGCATCGCCTCGGGCGTGAGATTTCGGGCGCTGTCGAGGCCGTTGCCTTGGCGGACGGTCTCTTTCAGGTATTCGGTGCGGTGGATCTGGCCATGATCGACTTGGCCGATTTCGAGGCGAAAGCTGTTGGAGCCGAGATCGACCGCGGCGAGGCGGGTTCCGTTTTGCATGGAGTGGTGGAAATGTCGGGTCCTCATCGTAGCGCCGACGGGCGCCCGGGCCGAGGACGCGAGGCTAGATTGACCACATGACATTTATGTGACACCGTCATCTTGCGCGGCTGCCGTCCGCGGGCCTTTCCCCTCTGTAAGAGGGTGTCACACCGATGTCACACAAGCTTCCTAGAGTCCGTGCCAAGCCCCCTGAGGGGTTCTTTGTGCACTTCAAAGGAAGCATCATGAAAACGACGTTCAAATTTGCAGCCGCCGGCCTGATCGCCGCGGCTTTCGCCCATGTTCCGGCTTTCGCCCAGGACGCCACCGGCGCCGGCGCGAGCTTCCCGGCTCCGCTGTATTCCAAGTGGGCCTCCGATTTCAACAAGGCCACGGGCGCCAAGATCAACTATCAATCGGTGGGTTCGGGCGCCGGCATCAAGCAGATCGACGCCAAGACGGTCGATTTCGGCGCTTCGGACATGCCCCTCACCGACGAGGAACTGAAGACGAAGGGCCTCATGCAGTTCCCGACCGTCATCGGCGGCGTGATCCCCGTGGTCAACATCCAGGGCATCAAGCCCGGCGAGCTGAAGCTCAGCGGCCAGGTTCTGGGCGACATCTATCTCGGCAAGATCGCCAAGTGGAATGACCCGGCCATCAAGGCGCTGAATGGCTCCCTCGCGCTGCCCGACGCGGCCATCGCGCCGGTTCGCCGCGCCGACGGTTCGGGCACGACCTTCCTGTTCACCAACTACCTGAGCAAGGTCAACGCCGACTGGAAGAGCAAGGTCGGCGACGGCACGGCCGTGAACTGGCCCACCGGCGCGGGCGGCAAGGGCAACGAAGGCGTGGCCCAGTTCGTCAACAAGCTGCCCAACTCGATCGGCTACGTCGAGTACGCCTACGTCAAGCAGAACAAGATGACGTACGCGCTGATGCAGAACTCCGCCGGCAACTTCGTCTCCCCCGACGACACGGCCTTCAAGGCCGCCGCCGCGGGTGCCGACTGGTCCAAGACCTTCTACCAGGTGCTGACCAACCAGCCTGGCAAGGATTCGTGGCCCATCACCGGCGCGACCTTCATCCTGATGCACAAGAGCCAGGACAAGCCCGCCCAGGCCACCACCGCGCTGAAGTTCTTCGACTGGGCCTACAAGAACGGCGACAAGACCGCCGGCGACCTGGACTACGTGCCGATGCCTGACGGCGTGAAGGGCGCGATCGCCACCGCCTGGGGCGACATCAAGGACGCTTCGGGCAAGCCCGTCGCGTACAAGTAAAGAAGCCCGGACGGCGCACGCATGAGCACTCCGCTTCGCGACGCGCCGTCCTCCTTGGAGCGACCTGTGTCATCCACCTTCCCCGCCAACGCATCCCCCGCCGGCGTTGCTGACGAGCGCGCACGCGCAAGTTCCAGCCCGCCGCCGGCCAAGAAGCCGCGCACCGGCGCGACCACCGATCTTCTCTTCGGTTGGGCCGCCAAGGGCGCCGCGCTGCTGACCCTTGCCATGCTGGTCGGCATCCTCCTGTCACTGTTGGCGGGTGCCTGGCCCGCCGTCTCGAAATTCGGCCTCGGCTTTCTCACCAGCAGCGTGTGGGACCCGGTGAAGAACGAGTACGGCGGCCTGGTCATGATTTACGGCACCCTGGCCACCTCGCTGATCGCGCTGGTGATCGCGGTGCCGGTGAGCTTCGGCATCGCGCTGTTCCTCACCGAAATGTCGCCCGCGTGGCTCAAGCGCCCGCTGGGCACGGCCATCGAGTTGCTGGCGGCGGTGCCGTCCATCGTCTACGGCATGTGGGGCCTGCTGGTCTTCGGGCCCATTCTCTCCACTTACGTGCAGCAGCCGCTGCAGCGCCTGTTCGACGGCGTGCCGTACCTCGGTGCGCTGGTGTCGGGCCCGCCGGTGGGCATCGGCATCCTGTCGGCCGGCATCATCCTGGCGATCATGATCATCCCGTTCATCGCCTCGGTGATGCGGGATGTTTTCGAAGTGACGCCGCCGCTGCTCAAGGAATCCGCCTACGGCCTGGGCTCCACCACCTGGGAGGTGGTCTCCAAGGTCGTGCTGCCCTACACCAAGGCCGGCGTGGTCGGCGGCATCATGCTCGGCCTGGGCCGCGCGCTCGGCGAGACGATGGCCGTGACCTTCGTGATCGGCAACACCAACCAGCTCAATTCGCTGTCGGTGTTCGAGGCGGCCAACAGCATCACCTCGGTGCTGGCCAACGAATTCGCCGAAGCCGGCGAGGGCCTGCACCAGGCCTCGCTGATGTACCTCGGCCTGGTGCTGTTCTTCATCACCTTCGTCGTGCTGTCCCTGTCCAAGCTGCTGCTGCAGCAGATGAAGAAGAGCGAAGGAACGAAATCATGAGCACTGCCGAACGCCTGCTCAACGCCAAGACGCTCGACGAGACCCGGGCGGCCAAGTTCGCCGGCCGCAAGCGTCTCAACTTCGTCGCGCTCTCGCTGTCGCTGGCCGCGATGGCCTTCGGCGTGTTCTGGCTGGTCTGGATCCTGTGGGAGACGCTGCGCCTGGGCGTGGGCGGTCTCGCGCTGGCCACCTTCACCGAGATGACGCCGCCGCCGAACGAGGCGGGCGGCATCGCCAATGCGATCTTCGGCTCGGTCGTCATGGTGGCGCTGGCCACCTTCGTCGGCACGCCGATCGGCATCATGGCCGGCATCTACCTGGCGGAGTACAACCCGAAGAGCATGCTCTCGAACGTGATCCGCTTCGTCAACGACATCCTGCTGTCGGCGCCGTCGATCGTGATCGGCCTGTTCGTGTATGCCGTCGTGGTGGCCTACTTCAAGTCCTTCTCGGGCCTGGCCGGTGCGCTGGCGCTGGCGCTGATCGTGATTCCGGTCGTGATCCGCACGACGGAGAACATGCTGCAGCTGGTGCCGCCGGGCCTGCGCGAAGCGGCCTACGCGCTGGGCACGCCGAAGTGGAAGGTGATCATCAGCATCACGCTGCGCGCCGCGCGCGCGGGTGTCGTCACCGGCATTCTCCTGGCCGTGGCGCGCATCGCCGGCGAAACCGCGCCGCTGCTGTTCACCGCGCTCAGCAACCAGTTCTGGACTTCCGACGTGACGCAGCCGATGGCGAGCCTGCCGGTCACCATCTTCAAGTTCGCGATGAGCCCGTACGAGAACTGGCAGCACCTGGCCTGGGCCGGCGTGTTTCTGATCACGGTCGCCGTGCTCGCACTCAACATCCTCGCGCGAGTCGTCACGCGCAACAAACTCTGAACACCATGCCAACCACCATCGCACAACCGTCGCGCTCGAAGATCTCGGTCAAGGACCTGAACTTCTACTACGGCAAGTTCCACGCGCTCAAGGGCATCAACCTCGAGATTCCCGAGAACAAGGTGACGGCCTTCATCGGCCCCTCGGGCTGCGGCAAGTCGACACTGCTGCGCACCTTCAACCGCATGTTCGAGCTCTATCCGGAGCAGCGCGCCGAAGGCACCATCGCGCTGGACGGCGAGAACCTGCTGACCTCCAGGCAGGACGTGGCGCTCATCCGGGCCAAGGTCGGCATGGTGTTCCAGAAGCCGACGCCGTTCCCGATGTCGATCTACGACAACATCGCCTTCGGCGTGAAGCTCTTCGAGAACCTCAGTGCCTCCGAGATGGACGACCGCGTCGAATGGGCACTGAAGAAGGCGGCGCTCTGGACCGAGGTGCGCGACAAGCTCCAGCAGAGCGGCTCCGGCCTCTCCGGCGGCCAGCAGCAGCGCCTGTGCATCGCGCGCGGCATCGCGATCAAGCCGGAGGTGCTGCTGCTCGACGAACCCTGCTCGGCGCTGGACCCGATCTCCACCGCGAAAATCGAGGAACTGATCGCCGAGCTGAAAAGCGAGTACACCGTGGTCATCGTCACCCACAACATGCAGCAGGCCGCGCGTTGCAGCGACTACACCGCGTACATGTACCTGGGCGACCTGATCGAATTCGGCGCGACGGAAGAGCTCTTCTTCAAGCCGAAGCGCAAGGAGACCGAGGACTACATCACCGGCCGTTTCGGCTAAAGGAGGCACCATGACCGAGAAGCATCTTTCCAGCCAGTTCGACAGCGAGCTCAACGCCGTCTCGTCCCGCGTGATGGAGCTGGGCGGCATGGTCGAGTCCCAGATCCAGCAGGCGGTGTACGCGCTGTCGCAGTTCGACTCCGAGGCGGCCGACCGCGTGATGGAGACCGAGCACCGCGTGAACGCGATGGAGATCGAGATCGACCGCGAGCTGTCCTCCATCATCGCGCGCCGCCAGCCGACGGCGCGCGACCTGCGCCTGCTGATCGCGATCTCCAAGACCACCGCCAACCTGGAGCGCGTGGGCGACGAGGCCAACAAGATCGCGCGCATGGTCAAGTCGATCATCGAGAGCGGCTCGTCGCGCCAGCTGCCTTCCACCGAGCTGCGCATCGCCTCCGAGCTGGCCTCGGGCCTGCTGCGCAAGGCGCTGGACGCCTTCGCGCGCCTGGACACGGCCGCTGCGTTGTCGATCCTGAAGGACGACGACCTGATCGACAAGGAGTTCGACGGTTTCGTGCGCAAGCTGGTCACTTACATGATGGAAGACCCGCGCACGATTTCCGCCAGCCTGGACCTGCTGTTCCTCGCCAAGGCCATCGAGCGCATCGGCGACCATGCCAAGAACATCGCGGAATTCATCATCTACATCGTGAAGGGTGCGGACGTGCGGCACACTTCGATGCAGGAGATCGAGTCCGCACTGCAATGAAACTCGCCCCCAGGCTTCGCGCACTTCGTGTCGCTTCGCCTTCCCCCGCCGGGGGCAACACGCGCGGGCCGGCGAAGCCGGATCCGCGGTGTCCGCCGTGGCTGGGGAGAACGGATAAATTGATTTCATGAAGAAACCACGCGTCCTGATCGTCGAAGACGAATCCTCGATCGCCGAGCTGATCGCCGTCAACCTGCGCCACAACGGCTTCGAGCCGATCTGGGCGGAGGATGGCGCGGCGGCGCAGCGCGAGATCGATGCCTTCCTGCCCGACCTGGTGCTGCTCGACTGGATGCTGCCCGGCCAGAGCGGCCTGCAGCTCGCGCGCCAGTGGCGCAAGGATCCGCGTACGAAGACGATGCCCATCCTGATGCTGACGGCGCGCGGCGACGAGCCCGACAAGGTGGCGGGGCTCGACGCGGGCGCGGACGACTACATCACCAAGCCTTTCTCGACGCAGGAGATGCTGGCGCGCATCCGCGCGGTGCTGCGCCGGCGGGCGCCCGAGGCAGTGGCCGAGCGGGTGGAGATCGGCGAGCTCGCGCTGGATACCGCCACCCACCGCGTGACCTGGCAGGGAACGCCGCTGAAGGTGGGCCCGACCGAGTTCAAGCTGCTGGGCTACCTGATGCAGCATGCCGAGCGCGTGCACAGCCGCGCGCAATTGCTCGACAAGGTATGGGGCGACCACGTCTACATCGAGGAGCGCACGGTCGACGTGCACGTCAAGCGCTTGCGCGAATCGCTCGGCCCGGCCGCGCCGATGGTCGAGACCGTGCGCGGCGCCGGCTACCGGCTGACGGCTCAGGCCACGGTCTGAGAGGCCGTCCGGCGTCCGCCGGGCGGGATAATGGTCCGGCATGCCTTTTCGTATTGCAATCTTCCTGCTGGCATCCGCGCTCGGCGCGGCCGCCGGCGCGGCGCTGCTGGGCCGCGGCTATGCCTGGGCGGGGGCCTGGGCGGGCGCGCTGCTCTGGCTGGCGTTGGACGCCATCCGCGCCCAGCAGATGCTCAACGTTCTGCGCAACGATGCCATCGGCCTGCCTTCGCGCGGGCCGGGCATCTGGGGCGAGCTGGGTGAGCGCATCCGCAAGCTGCTGCGCACGCGCGAGCAGCAGACGCGGCAGGCCGAGGATCGGCTGCAGGAGTTCCTCGCCGCCATCCAGGCCGCGCCGAACGGCGTCGTGCTGCTGGACGAGCAGGGCCGCATCGAGTGGTGCAACCAGACGGCCGCCGCGCAGTTCGGCATCGATGCCGAGCGCGACCTTCTGCAGCATCTCGCGAACCTGGTGCGCGACCCGGCTTTCGTGGCCTACCTCGCGTCGTGGAACTACAGCCGCGACGTGGTGCTGGATGCGCCGACGCACGGCAAGCCGATGGGCAGCCATCCGATGCGCCTGTCCGTGCAGGTGCATCCCTATGCCGGCAACCGCCGGATGCTGCTGACGCGCGACATCACTTCCGTCGAGCAGGCCGAGGCGATGCGGCGCGATTTCGTGGCCAACGTGTCGCACGAGATCCGCACGCCGCTCACGGTGCTGGCCGGTTTCGTCGAGACGCTGCAGACGCTGCCGCTGGACGCCGAGGAACGCGCGCGCTACCTCGCGCTGATGGGGCAGCAGTCGCACCGCATGGAGACGCTGGTCAACGACCTGCTGACGCTGTCGCGCCTCGAGGGCAGCGCCGCGCCGCCGGCCAACCGCTGGACGCGCGTGAAGGCGCTGATGGCGCAGTGCGAGGACGAGGGGCGCGGGCTGTCGAGCCGGCTGTCGTCGCAAGGGCACAAGCTGTCGTTCAAGCTCGAGTCCGATTCCGAGATTTCCGGCGCGTCGACCGAGCTGCAGAGCGCGATGTCCAACCTCGTGAGCAACGCGGTGCGCTACACGCCGGGCGGCGGCGAGGTCAAGGTCACCTGGCGCCTGCTGCCCGACGGCCGTGGCGAGTACGCGGTGAGCGACAGCGGGCCTGGCATCGCGGCCGAGCACATCCCTCGGCTGACCGAGCGCTTCTACCGGATCGACCGGAGCCGCTCGCGCGAGACCGGCGGGACCGGGCTGGGCCTGGCCATCGTCAAGCACGTGGCGCAGCGCCATGGCGCGGAATTGCGGGTGGAAAGCACGGTCGGCAAGGGCTCGCGCTTCGTGCTGCTCTTCCCTGCCAACCGGTTGCGCCCGGCGCCCGTGCTCAGTGCGTCCGTCGCAGAGTCGAGCGCAGCAGGGCGAGAAACAGCGCTGCGGTGAGGACGAGCGCCAGCGCGCTCATGAGCCAGAAGGCGAGCGGGGACTGCATCGCCTGCACCGGCCCCAGGCCGCGGTAGGCCAGCAGGTAGCTGCCGCCCAGGCCCACGCCCCACAGGAGCGTGGAATAGAGGATGAGCGGCATCACCGTGACCCGGTAGCAGCGCAGCACGAAGACGCACAGCGTCTGCACGGAATCCGCGACGTGGTAGACCGCCGTGGCAAGCAGCAGGGCGGCCGCCAACGCCGCAACGGCCGGGTTGGCGGTGTAGATCGAAGGCAGTTGCCAGCGCAGGGCCGCCATCAGGCCGGCGAAGAGCAGGGCGAAGAACATGGCCAGCTCGAAGCCTTTGCGGCAGGCGCCGCGCGCGAGTGCCGCGTCGCCGGCGCCGAGCCAGTAGCTCACGCGCGCGCTGGTCGCGATGCCGAGCGACAGCGGCATCATGTAGGCGATGGCGGTGAGGTTCGCGGCGATCTGGTGCGCCGCGGAGGCGGTGGTGCCCAGCCGCGCGATGAAGAGCGCCATCAGCGTGAATGAGGTCACTTCGACCAGCACGGACAGCCCGGCCGGAACCCCGAGACGTGCGAACTGGCCGATCTGCCGCCAGTCGGGCGGCTCGATGCGGCGCCAGAAGCGGTACTCGCGGTAGAAGGGCTGGCTGCGCAGCAGCCACATGGCGCACAGCAGCATCGTCCAGTTCACGGCCAGCGTGGCCCAGCCGCAGCCGGCGAGGCCCATGGCCGGCACGCCCGCGCCGCCGAAGGTCAACCAGATCGACAGAGGCAGCTTGATGCACAGCGAACCCAATTGGAGCCAGGTCACGAGCCGGGGCTTGCCCAGGCTCTGGTTCAGGGTGCTGAAGACGCGGAAGAGCAGGGCCGGCGGCAGGGCGAAGGCGAGGATGCGCAGGTAGGCTTCGACGTCGGTGCGCATGGCCTGTGGCACTTCAGTCCAGCGCAGCAGCGGCGCGGGGAACATCAGCACCGCCATGCCCGCCACGATCGCGAAGGCGCACAGGTACATCGACTGGCGCACCGAGCGGCCGACCTCGTCGGTGCGGCGGGCGCCGTGCAACTCGGCCCAGATGGGCAGCAGGGCCTGAAGCACGCCCATCAGGGAGACGAACACGCTGATGAAGATCGCCGAGCCGACCGAGAGCGCGGCGAGCGCGTCTTCCGCATAGCGGCCGGCCACGATGGTGTCGGTGACGCCGAAGGCCATGACGGCCAGCTGGCCCAGCAGCACGGTGCCGGCGTGGCCCGCGATGACCCGCCTTTCGCTAGCCACCGGCGGGGGCGACTTTCTGGAAGAGGAGCAGGTCGTCGTTCGCGCTGGTCGGACGGCGGAAGGTGCCGATCAGGCGCCAGCCCTCCAGGTTGACGAGGTGATGCAGGCGCTCGATGGCTTCGGGGGCCACGATGAGCCAGGGACAGGCATCCCCGCCCTGCGTCAAAGGTTTGAGATTGAGCTGCCCGTGGTAGCGCAGTGCGGCGATGTGCGGGCGACTCACGTCGAGCTCGGCGACGCAGGGTGCGTTGCCGACGCGCTGGGCGATGGCGCGCATCTGCGGCGCGTAGCTCAGGGCGTGGTCGAGCGCGGGCAGCCAGAGGGTCGTGACCAGCAGCCAGCACAGCGCGGCGCCGCCGGCGGGCAGCACCAGGGTCTTCCACAGCGCCGGCCGGTGGCGGCCGGTGCGCCACCAGACCAGCCAGCACCAGGCGGCCGTCGCGGCCAGGGCGAAGGCCAGCGTGAGCCACGACAGCGAAGGCTTGAACTCAGGCACCAGCCGGGTGATGCTCGCGGCCATCTTGGGCGGCACGCCGGTCTGCATGGCGATCCAGTAGCCCCAGATGATCACGGCCAGCCCGCTGAAGAAGAGCAGGGTGAACCAGTCGATCAGCGCGGCACCACTGCGGCGGAAGGTGGGCAGCGCGAAGGCGGCGAGCGTGGCGAAGGGCGGCAGCGCGAGCAGCAGGGAACGCTCGGAGAAGGAGGTGGTCCATGTGGCGGCAAGGGGCACCAGCGCGAACCACAGTGGCACGGCCACATGCCGCGCCCACAGCTGGCGCCGCCAGCGCCAGAGCGTCCAGAGCGCCAGCGGCCAGGCCGGCCAGGTGAACCACAGCAGCAGCTTGCCCTGGCTGCGCAGGTCGGAGGCGATCGAGCGGCCGGGGTGGCTGCCGGGCAGTTCGATGCGCCATTGCAGCAGGCCGAGGCGTGCTGCAAGCAGCACGGCGAGCAGGGTGACGCCGAAGATCGTGGCGATGGCTCCGATCGAGTAGGTCGGCTCGCCGCCGGGCGCCGCGGCCACGCTGCGCTTGTAGTCGATGGACAGGAAGAGCGCGTAGCCGAAGCCGAGCACGAGGCCCACCGTCGGTCCGCCGCTCAGGGCCATGCCGATGGCGCCCACGAGGAGGGCGATGACGGGGCCGACGCGCCGGTAAGGCAAGGCGGCGACGCCGTAGAACAGCTGCGAGGCGAAGAAGAGCTGCGCCAGGGCGGGCGTGGTTTCGTGGCCCAGCTGGGCCAGCCCGAAGCAGGCGATCAACGCCAGCAAGGCGCCGTCGGCGATCGTGCGGGCATAGTCCGTCGGCTTCGCCTCGCCGCCGAACGCGAAGGCAACGGGCTGCGCCTGCGTCGTGCGGGCGAGGTAGTAGACGGCGTACCAGGTCGCGGTGAACGCGCCCCAGAGCAGCAGCGCGAAAGCGATGCGGACGGCGAGATCCGGCCCCATCCAGCCCGGGGCGAGCTGGATGGCCCAGGCGCCGATCCAGTAGGGGATCAGCGCGGGCGTTTCCGGGCGCAGGCCCAGCAGCAGGGGGTCGAGCCAGCGCACCAGGCCCTCGGTGCTGCGGGCGAGTTCGGCCATGTAGCCGTAGGCCGTGATGTCGGCGCTCTTCCAGGGGCCCCGGCCGATCAACCCCGGCATGAGGTACGCCGCACACAGCAGCAGCAGCGCGATGCGCGGCAAGCGGCGCACGGCACTCTGGGCAACGATGGCGGGCGTCGGTTGGTTCAACGGGATGAGATCAGTGGTGAGTCGGCATGAAAAAAGGCAGCGCGGTAAACCGGGCTGCCCTGCACTCGGAAGCGACTTGCCTTACTTCGAGGCGGCGCCGGTGGTCTTGCCGAAGCGGTTGCGGAACTTCTCGACACGGCCGCCCATGTTGTCCACCGACTTCTGCGTGCCGGTATAGAACGGGTGCGATTCGCTCGAGGTGTCGAGCTTGAAGAGAGGCAGTTCGCGGCCGTCGTCGGTCTTGCCCATTTCCTTGGTGTTCGCGCACGAACGGGTCACGAACTTGAAGCCGTTCGACAGGTCGACGAACAGGACTTCGCGGTAATTGGGATGAATGCCTTCTTTCATGGTCTTTCCTTTGGGGTCGATGCGAGAGCCACAAGCCCGGCACGGGGCCGGAGGTATTTTCCGGCGGGGCGCCGGCTGCACTTTTCGCGAAGCCGGCGATTATCGCATACTGGGCGTTTTAAGCGCCAGAGGCTCGCTCACGATGACAAAGACCACCCTGCGCGCCGGACTCGTCGGCTACGGGTTCGCCGGCCAGACCTTCCACGCGCCGGTGCTTTCGGCCGTCCCTGGCCTCGAACTGGCCGCCGTGGCGAGTTCGCAACCCCGCAAGGTCCACGCCGACTGGCCCGGCGTCGATGTCGTCCCCGACGTGCCCGCGCTGCTCGGTCGCGCCGACATCGACCTGGTCGTCGTCGCCACCCCCAACGCCCAGCACCACCCCGTCGCCAAGGCCGCTTTGGAGGCTGGCAAGCACGTCGTCGTCGACAAGCCCTTCACCCTCGACGCGCCCCAGGCCCGTGAGCTGGCCGAGCTGGCAAAGCGCAAGAACCGTCTTCTCTCTGTGTACCAGAACCGTCGTTTCGACTCCGATTTCCTCACGCTGCGCCAACTGCTCGCGTCCGGCGAACTGGGCCGCCCCGTGTACTTCGAATCCCATTTCGACCGCTTCCGCCCGCAAGTGCGCGAGCGCTGGCGCGAACAGCCCGTCCCCGGCGCCGGGCTCTGGGTGGACCTGGGTTCGCATCTCCTGGACCAGGCCGTCCAGCTCTTCGGCCGCCCCGACACCCTGCAACTCGACACGGCAGCCCTGCGCGACGGCGCGCTGGTCGAAGATTATTTCCACGCGGTGCTGCGCTACGAGACCGGCACCCACGCGCCGTTGCGCGTGGTCCTCCACGCCACCACCTTGGCCGCACGCCCCGCGCCGCGCTACATCGTTCACGGCACGAGAGGCAGCTACGTCAAGTACGGCGTCGATCCGCAGGAAGACGCCTTGCGCGCAGGTGGCCGCCCCGGTGGGGAAGATTGGGGTGCCGACGCGCAGGACGGCGAACTCACCATCGCCGGCGACGATGGGAGCGTGCAAAAGCGGCCCGTGCCGACGCTGCCGGGCAACTACGTCAGCTATTACGCAGCGGTGAGAGATGCCATCGAGGGAGAAGGCTCCAACCCCGTCCCGCCAGACCAGGCGGTGGAACTGATGGACCTCCTGGACCGGGCCCGCCAGAGCGCCGCCGAAGGCAAGCGAAGCGAAGCCCGTTCCTGAGCCACCGCGCAACCGGCTTGGCCGGGCCGCGGTGTTGCCCCCTGAAAGGGGAAAGGCGAAGCGACTCGAAGTGCGCGAAGCCTGGGGGTCAGCCGCCTCTTCTCATCATGTCGAAGAACTCGACATTGGTCTTCGTCGCCCGCATGTTCTTGAGCATCAGCTCCATCGCCTCGATCTCGTCCATGTTGTACATGAGCTGGCGAAGGATGCGCGTCTTCTGCAGGATCTCCGGCGGCAGCAGCAACTCTTCACGGCGCGTGCCGCTGCGGTTGAGCTGGATCGACGGGAACACGCGTTTCTCGTAGAGGCGGCGGTCCAGGTGGATTTCGGAGTTGCCGGTGCCCTTGAACTCTTCGAAGATCACTTCGTCCATGCGGCTGCCGGTATCGATCAGCGCGGTGCCGATGATGGTGAGCGAGCCGCCTTCTTCCACGTTGCGCGCCGCGCCCAGGAAGCGCTTGGGACGCTGCAGCGCATTGGAGTCCACGCCGCCCGTGAGGACCTTGCCGGAGGAGGGCACGACGTTGTTGTAGGCGCGGGCGAGGCGGGTGATCGAGTCCAGCAGGATCACCACGTCCTTCTTGAGTTCGACCAGACGCTTGGCGCGCTCGATCACCATCTCGGCCACGTGCACGTGGCGAGCGGCGGGCTCGTCGAAGGTGGAGGCAATGACCTCGCCCTTCACCGTGCGCTGCATCTCGGTCACTTCCTCGGGCCGCTCGTCCACGAGCAGCACCATCATGTGCACCTCGGGGTAGTTGGCGCTGATCGCGTGCGCGATGTGCTGCATCATCACCGTCTTGCCGCTCTTGGGCGGCGCCACCAGCAAGGCGCGCTGGCCCTTGCCGATGGGCGCGATGATGTCGATGATGCGGCCCGTGATGTTCTCTTCGCCCTTGAAGTTGTCGCGTTCCAGGCGCATCAGTTCCTTGGGGAACAGCGGCGTCAGGTTCTCGAACATCACCTTGTGCTTGTTCTGTTCGGGCAGGCCGTCGTTGACCTTGTCGAGCTTGGTCAACGCGAAGTAGCGCTCGCCGTCCTTGGGCGTGCGCACTTCACCTTCGATCATGTCGCCGGTGTGGAGGTTGAAGCGCCGCACCTGGCTGGGCGAGATGTAGATGTCGTCGGTGCTGGCGGTGAAACTGGTGTCGGGGCTGCGCAGGAAGCCGAAGCCGTCGGGCAGGATCTCGAGCACGCCGTCGGCGAAAACCTGTTCGCCGGCCTTCGCGCGCTTCTTGATGATCGCGAACATCAGCTCCTGCTTGCGCATGCGGCCGACGTTTTCGATCTCAAGCGCTTCAGCCTGCTTGAGGACTTCGGACACGTGGAGTGCCTTGAGTTCGTTTAAGTGCATGGAATGACCCCTTGCGGGGAAATCTGTCGGAAAAACCAGGAGGGGGAGGTTTGAGAAGAGGCGAGAGATGCCTCACAAACCGGGGAACTCGAACCGGGTCCCTGCAAGGGCCGGTGATCTGCGAGGGATTATGACAGGAAAAAACAGAAATGCCGCCGCCGCGTTGCGCGGCAGCAGCAGGGCGGCATCAGATCAGGCGAGTTGCTGGTCGATGAAGGCCGTGAGTTGCGCCTTGCTCATCGCGCCGACCTTCGTGGCGGCCAGCTGGCCATCCTTGAAGAGCATCAGCGTGGGAATGCCGCGGATGCCGAACTTCGCGGGGATGTCGCGGTTCTCGTCCACGTTCATCTTGGCGATCTGGAGCTTGCCTTCGTAGGTGTTGGAGACCTCGTCCAGGATCGGTGCAATCATCTTGCAGGGGCCGCACCATTCGGCCCAGTAGTCGACGAGCACGGGCTTGCCGGACTGAAGCACGTCGGCCTCGAAGGAGGAATCGGAAATGTGTTTGATGAGTTCGCTTGCCATGGGATGTGTCCTTATGGGCTGAGTGGCAGTGTGTGGGTGCCGCTAAAGTGCAGGTCATTGTGACAGAAACCAATAGCCGGCGCGGTCGGCGCCCACGCTATGGCGCCGATAGCCAAAGCCCTACAAGATCCATCGATGAATCCTTCTGAGCGCCATGCGGCGCATGCGCTTTGGAGCGACCCGGCCACGGGCCTCGTGGCCCGGATCTCGCGCGTGCTGGCCGAGCGCCGCCTGCATGCCGCGCGCACCATCGTGCTGGTTCCGTATGCGCAGTTGATGGTGCTGGCGCGCGAGATGTGGGCCGCGGCCAGCCCCTCGGGCTTCGCGCCGCGCTTCGAGACCACGCGCAACTGGGCGCGCAGCGTGGGCGGCTTCGTGCCGGGCGCCGACGACATCGCCTTCGACATGGCGCGCGACCTGCTCACCGCGCAGTCGCTGCTGGCCCGCACGGGCTTCTCGGCCTCGCGCAACGCGCTCGCCGGCCGGCTGGTCGAGATCGCGTTGCAGCTCGCGCCGCTGGCCGCGTCGCGGATGCCGCAGGAGCGCATCGTCTGGGCCGACGGCGTGCGCGCGAGCGTCGCGGCGGGCAAGGGCTCGGAGTGGTTCGACGTCGAGAGCGCGCTCAACGGCATCGCGCTCGCGTGGGCGGCCAACTCGGGCTACGCGACCGACGTGCTGCTGGGCGAGCACGCGCTGGCGCAGGTCGACCAGCTCATCGTGCTCGAAGGACTGCAGAGCGATCCTTTCGTCAGCCGTCTCGCGGACCAGTTTGGCGAGCGCGCGTTGCGGCTGCCGCTGGCGACGCCGGATGCGCCGCCGTGCATCGCCGCGCTGCATGCGGCGGCGGACCCTGAAGACGAAGCCGAGCGCGCCGCCGCCTGCGTGCTGCGCCACCTGGCCGAGGGGCGGGCGCCCGTCGCGCTGGTGGCGACCGACCGTGCCTTGACCCGGCGCATCAGCGCGCAGTTGGTCGCGCAGGGCGTGTCGCTCCATGACGAGACCGGCTGGAAGCTTTCCACCACGCGCGCCGCCGCGACCTTGATGAGCGCGCTGCGCGCCTGCGCCCATGATGCGTCCAGCGACCAGGTCATCGACTGGCTCAAGGGCTGCACCGCGCTCGACACGCGCTCGGTGCTGGACCTCGAGGCGAGGCTGCGCGACCGCGGCATGCGCGACTGGCGAAGCTGGTGCGCCTTTGCCGCCGCCAGCGCGAAGCCGCAGGATGCGGCCCTGCTGCCGTTCACGCTCGACATCGAGGCTCGCCGCGCGGCATTGGCCCGCGCGCGGCCGCTCGGCGACTGGCTGGAAGCGACGCGCGCGCTGCTCGAAGGCGGCGGCCAGTGGGCCACGCTGGCCGGCGACGTCGCGGGCATCGAGGTGATCGCCGCGCTCTACCTCGACGCCGAGCCGGGCGAGATCCAGGGCACGCGCTGCACGCTGATGGAGTTCAGCGCCTGGGTGCGCGACGTGCTCGAAGCCGCGAGCTTCGTGCTCGCGCCGGGCCTCTCCGAGGCGCCGCGCGTGGTCGTGCTGCCGCTGCACCAGTTGCTCGCCCGCCCGTTCGCGGCGGTGGTGGTGCCGGGCTGCGACGACCAGCGCCTGCCCGCGTCGCCCGAGCCGCCCGGCGACTGGAACACCGCGCAGCGTGCCGCCTTGTCCCTGCCGCCGCGCGAGATGCTGGAGGCCGCGCAGCGCGCGGCCTGGGCGGTCGCCTTGCGCGCGCCGCATTGCGACGTGCTGTGGCGGCAGTTCGATGCCAGCGGCGAGCCCGTGCGGCCCAGTCCGCTGGTGCAGTTGCTGCATCTCGATCACACGGCAGGCGAGGGCGAGGATCCGCGCACGCACGTGCGTGTCGCGGCCCGTCCGACGCCGCATCCGCAGCCGCGCGGCGATGCGCTCCCGCTTGCGACCTTGTCTTCCACCGCCTATGAAGACCTGCGCCGCTGCCCGTATCGCTTCTTCGCGCTGCGTCAGCTGGGCCTGCGCGGCAGCGACGAGCTGGATGCGGAAGTCGACAAGCGCGACTTCGGCAACTGGCTGCACGCATTGCTCGGCCACTTCCACGACGCGCTCAAGCAGGCGCCCACCACGGCGCTCGAAAGCCGACGCGCCATGATGGCCGCCGCGCAGGACGAGGCCACCCGCGAATTCGGTCTCAGCGAGGCTGAGTTCCTGCCTTTCGCGGCTGCCTGGCCCGCGGTGCGCGAGGGTTACCTCGACTGGCTGGCGGCGCACGAGAGCAAGGAAGGCGCGGTCTTTGTCGAATCCGAACCGTGGAAGGAGGTCCCGCTGGGCCGTATCAAGCTGGTCGGCAGGCTCGACCGCGTCGACGCGACGCCCGACGGCCGGGCCTTCGTGATCGACTACAAGACCGAGTCCGTCGACAAGACCCGCGAGCGCGTGAAGGATCCGACCGAGGACACGCAGCTCGCCTTCTACGCGGCCTTGTTCTCCGACGACACGCTTCGCGCCGCCTACGTCAACGTCGGCGAGAAGGCTTCCGGCACGCGCACCGTCGAGCAGCCCGAGGTGGTCGAGGCGCGCGACGCGCTGGTGGCCGGCGTGCTGGACGATCTGGCGCGCATCGCCGAAGGTGCCGCCTTGCCCGCGCTCGGCGAAGGGGCGGTGTGCGAGCACTGCGGCGCGCGCGGCCTCTGCCGCAAGGACTTCTGGGAGATCGCGCAATGAGCGGCGCGGCCTACGAGCACAACGGCGCGCGCGTCTCGCGCGAGAACTTCTACGCCGTTGCCTGCGACCCGCGCCGTTCCGTCGCCGTGGAAGCCTGCGCCGGCGCGGGCAAGACGTGGATGCTGGTCTCGCGCATCGTGCGCGCCTTGCTGGACGAGGGCGAGGGCGCCTGCGCGCCGCACGAGATCCTGGCCATCACTTTCACCAAGAAGGCCGCGGGCGAGATGCGCGAGCGGCTGGACCAGTGGCTGGAGGCCTTCGCGCAGAAGAAGGTCGCGGATCTGGTTCCCGAGTTGGTGATGCGCGGCATGGACCCTGCCGGCGCGCAGGCCAGCGCGCCGCGCCTGCAGGGCCTCTACCGACAGCTCCTGGCCAGCGGCCGCCCGGTGCAGTTCCGCACCTTCCACGCCTGGTTCGCCGGCTTGCTGCGCAGCGCGCCGGTGGCGGTGCTCGAACACCTCCGGCTGCCCGCGAACTACCAACTGCTCGAAGACGACGCGGAGGCGCGGGCGCGCGTGTGGCGGCCTTTTTTCTCCGCCGTGGCCTCGGAGCCCGAGGCCAGGGACGATTACCACGCGCTCGTCGCCACCTACGGCCGTTCGCAAACAGCCAAGGCGCTGGACGATGCGCTCACCCGGCGCGTCGAATTCATGCTCGCGGATGCGCACCGCGCCGTCGAGCCGGCGGTCACGCCGATGGGCGAGATGTACCCCGACTTCGCAGGCGCCGCGTCGCCGGATGAAGTCCTGCTCGGCACCTGCCGCACGGCACTGCTGGCGGCGGCTCGCGCGCTGGGGCGTGCGAGTGCGCCGACCTTCTCGCAGAAGGGCGTCGAGCTGGAGCAAGCCGTGACCGGGAACCGCGCCGCCGGCGTGCTCGACGCGCTGCTCACGCAAAAGGGCGAGCCGCGCAAGTTCAGCGAAAAGCTCGCCGGCATCGAGGACGTCCGTGCCGCGCAAGACAAGGCACTGCAATACTGCGCCGCCCACGCCCAGCACGAAGCCTGGCTCTACCAGCAGCGCATGGCGCGGCTCACGCGGCTGCTGGTGCGCTGCTTCGCCGAAGTCAAGGCCGCCCACGGCTGGGTCGACATGAACGACGTCGAGCAGGCCGCGCACCTGCTGCTTGGCAACGCCGAACTCTGGGGCTGGGTGCAGGAGCGGCTGGACGCGCGCGTGCGCCACCTGCTGGTCGACGAGTTCCAGGACACCAACCCGCTGCAATGGCAGGCCCTCAGCGGCTGGCTCGGAAGCTATGCGGGCGCGGGCGGGCGTGCGCCCGGCGTCTTCATCGTCGGCGACCCGAAGCAGAGCATCTACCGCTTCCGCCGCGCGGAGCCGCAGGTCTTCATCGCCGCCAAGCAGTTCGTGCAGCAGGGCCTGGGCGGCGACCTGCTCAACTGCGACCACACGCACCGCAACGCGCAGGCCGTCGTCGGGCTCGTCAACGCGGTGATGCAGGAGGCCCAGGCGGCCGGCGAGTTCAGCGGCTTTCGTGACCACACGACCGAGTCGCGCGTGCAGGGCCGCACGCGAAGGCTGCCGCTCATCGGGCGCGACGCGGTCGCGACGGGCGACGCGGGCGAGGAAGAGGGCGGCGAGGCCTCCGGCGCGCTGCGGTGGCGCGACAGCCTCACGACACCGCGCGTGCTGCCCGAGGAGCGGCTGCTGCAGAAGGAGTGCGAGCAGGCCGCGCGCTGGATCGCCGGGCGCATCGCGGGCGGGCTGCAGCCGCGCCAGATCATGGTGCTCGCGCGGCGCCGCAGCCGCCTCGCGGCGTTGCAGGACGAGCTGCGCAAGCTGCATATCGCCGTACAGCAACCCGAGAAGAACGAACTCAACGACGCACCCGAGGTGCAGGATGTCGTGGCCCTGCTGGACGCGCTGGTGTCGCCCGACCATGACCTCTCGCTCGCACGCGCCCTGAAGTCGCCGCTGTGGGGCCTCGACGACGATGCACTCGTCCAGCTGGCGCTGCGGCAGCGCGCGAAGCACGCGAGCTGGTTCGACCTTCTCCAGGCGCCGGACCTGCCCGCGCCGCTTGCCGGCATCGGCCCGCGCCTGCGCGCGTGGCAGCAGTGGCTGGCCGCGCTGCCGCCGCACGATGCGTTGAGCGCGATCTACCACGAGGCCGACGTGCTCGCGAAGTTTGCCGCTGCCGCGCCCGCCGCGTTGCGCGCCAGCGTGTTGAGCAACCTGCGCGGACTCATGGCTGCCTCCCTGGAACTCGATGGCGCGCGCTTCGCGACGCCCTATGCGCTGGTGCGCGCACTGCGCGCCGGCGGGATGCGCGCGCCATCGATCGCGGCGGCCGATGCCGTGCAACTGCTCACGGTCCATGGCGCGAAGGGCCTCGAAGCGGAGCTGGTGCTGCTGCTCGACACCGATGCCTCGGCGCAGCGTGCGCAGACCATGGGCGTGCTCGTCAAGTGGCCGGGCCATGCGCCCGCGCCGGAGCGCTTCGTCTTCGTGGCGAGCGAGAAGAATCCGCCGGCCTGCACGGCCGAGGACCTGGCCCAGGAGCAGGCCGCGCGGCATCGCGAGGAGATCAACGCGCTCTATGTCGCGACCACGCGCGCGCGCGGCGAACTGGTGCTGTCGGCCGTCGCGGCCGCGCGGGCGAATCCGCAGAGCTGGTGGTCGCGCCTGGAAGCGCGTTGCGAGCCCGTCGAGGACATGGCCACGGAGACGCACGCCTCGGCCGTGCCCGCGCCAGCGACCTTCGAGATGCCGAAGCTGCCTGTGCTCCCGGCATCCGTCGTGCAGACTGCGGAACCCGTGGCGTCGCGCGCCGACAGCCGCGCCTCGGCGCTGGGCCAGGCCATGCACCGCCTGCTCGAATGGTCCCGCCCCGACGAGCCGCTGCCGCTCGCGCACGTGCGTGCGGCGGCGCGCGAGTTCGCGCTGGATTTCGAGGCCGCGCGCGCGGCCGCCGCGATGGCACGGCGCATCCGTTCCGGCAAGGGCGCATGGGCCTGGGATGCCGACGCGCTGGACTGGCACGGCAATGAGGTCACACTCCTGCACGGTGGGCAGATGCTGCGCATCGACCGCCTGGTGCGCCACCGCGAGAGCGGGGTGTGGTGGGTGTTCGACTACAAGTCCGCCCATCGACCCGAACGTGACGCCGCGCTCATCGCGCAGTTGCAGGGCTACCGCGATGCGGTGCAAAACGCCTGCCCCGGGGAGACGGTTCGCGCCGCCTTCCTGACCGGGCAGGGCGAACTGGTAACACTGGAATGAAGACTGACAAAACCGTCGCCGTCATCGGCGGCGGCCCCGCCGGGTTGATGGCGGCCGAGGTGCTGGGCGCGCAGGGCGTGCGGGTGCATCTGTACGACGCCATGCCTTCCGTGGGGCGCAAGTTCCTGCTGGCGGGGCGCGGCGGGCTGAACCTCACGCACTCGGAACCCTTCGACATCTTCCTTGGCCGCTTCGGCGAGCGCAGCGCGCGGCTGGAGCCCATGCTGCGCGCCTTCGGGCCGGAGGCGGTGCGCGACTGGGCGCATGGCCTGGGCATCGAGACCTTCGTCGGCACTTCCGCGCGCGTGTTCCCGAAGGACATGAAGGCCGCGCCGCTGCTGGGTGCCTGGCTGCACCGCCTGCGCGAGGCGGGCGTGCAGTTCCACATGCGGCACCGCTGGCTCGGCTGGGCCGATGCCGCGCAGCCGGCAACGTCGCTGCGGTTTTCCACGCCGGGCGGCGAGGTGCAGGCGCAGGCCGATGCCGTCGTCCTGGCGCTGGGTGGCGCGAGCTGGTCGCGCCTGGGCTCCGATGGCGCCTGGGTGCCGTGGCTGGCGCGGCGCGGGGTCGAGGTCGCGCCGCTGGTACCGGCGAACTGCGGCTTCGATGTGGCGTGGACGCCGCATTTCGCGGAGCGTTTCGCGGGCCAGCCCTTCAAGTCCGTGGCCATCATGGCGAGCGATTCGCGGGGCCGGCGCTTCGGCCGCAAGGGGGAGTTTGTCGCCACCGCCACGGGCATCGAGGGCAGCCTGGTCTACGCGGCCTCGGGGCTGCTGCGCGACGAGATCGCGGCGCAGGGCAGCGCCACGCTTTCGCTCGACCTGCTGCCGGACCGCAGCGCGCAGCAGGTGCGCGACGCCGTGCTGCATCCGCGCGGCGCGCGCTCGTTGTCGAGCCATCTGAAGAGCCGGTTGGGCCTGGAGGGCATCAAGGCCGGGGTGCTGCACGAGGTGCTCACGCGCGAGGAGATGCATGCGCCGGAAACCCTGGCCGCCACCATCAAGGCGGTGCCGTTGAAGCTTCTCGCCGCACGCCCGATCGACGAGGCGATCAGCAGCGCGGGGGGCGTCCGTTTCGAGGCGCTGGACGCCGAACTGATGAGCACGGTGCTGCCGGGGGTCTTCTGCGCCGGCGAGATGCTCGACTGGGAGGCTCCCACGGGCGGCTATCTCCTGACGGCTTCGATGGCCAGTGGAGCGGCCGCCGGGCGAGGCGCGTTGCGGTACGACAAATGAGAGTTTTTCGCAACTGCATACTTCTGGCTGACGTGCAATTGTTCACGGACCCGCAGACAATTCCCCGCCCCCACCAAGAAGGGGCAGCACAAGAACAAGCATGTATCCGCAAGTCGACATCCGGAAGATCAGAGAAGGCTATTTCAACTACGGTGTGAGCATCGGCAATGCCGCCGAGTGCTACGCCCGTGAGGGCCTCCGGTCGGTCGCGGAATGTCTTCACGATGCGGCCACCGCGCTGGGGCTTCACTTTCCGATCGCGGCGCTGAGCTACGAGGCGCGGGTGCTGGGGTGCTACTACGTCGCGGATATGGAACACAAGACGGTGGCGTTGGCGGATACCTTGGCGGTGAAGCTGGTGCGGCTGGGGGAGGCCGAGGCGGCTGCTTGAGTTCTTGCCGAGCACCGCCGGACCCGACTTCAGCCGGAAGGGCTCAAAGAGAGTTCAAAGGGCTCAATCAGCAAACCACGACCGAGCAGTCACAGCCAGGATCCGCGCCGCATTCACCCGCACATCCTTCTCCCGAGCGATGGGAAATGGCCAGGCAGAGCGCCGTACCACCCGAGGCACAGGCCGGAAGGGAAGGACCCGCGCGGAGGTGGAGAGAGGGGTGGAGTAGATCATGGCGTCGCCTTCAAGCTGTTGTTCTTGGGGACGCTGAATTCTAGCGAAATACTGTACATGCGTACAGTATTTCGGAGGGCTCGCCTCACCCGTGCCGGACCGCCACCGTCTTGAGCGTGGTGAAGCCGTACAGCGCCTCGAAACCCTTCTCGCGCCCATAGCCCGAGGACTTGACGCCGCCGAAGGGCAGCTCGACACCGCCGCCCGCGCCGTAGTTGTTGATGAAGACCTGGCCGCTGCGCACACGCTTGGCCATGCGGAACTGGCGCGCGCCGTTCTGCGTCCACACGCCGGCGACCAGGCCGAACTGCGTTGCGTTGGCCAGGGCCACGGCTTCATCCTCGTCGCGGAAGGACATGGCCGCCAGCACGGGGCCGAAGACCTCCTCCTGAGCGAGACGGTGGTTCACCGGCACGTCGCGCAGCAGCGTCGGCGCCTGGTAGAAGCCGGTCTCCGGCGCCTCGTCCACCACGACGCCCTGCGCCACCATCGGGATGCCCGCGACCTGGGCGTCGGAGAGGAAGTCCCACACGCGCTGTTGCTGCGTCTGGCGGATGAGCGGGCCCACATCCAGGTCCATCGCGGCCGGGCCCACGCGCAGCGCCGAGAAGGCCTGGCCCAGACGGTCGAGCAGCAGCTCGTAGATCTCGCGCTCGATCAGGACGCGCGAACCGGCCGAGCAGGTCTGCCCCGCGTTCTGCACGATCGCATTGATGATCACGGGGATGGCGGCACCGAGGTCCGCGTCCGCGAAGATGATCTGCGGGCTCTTGCCGCCGAGCTCCAGCGTGACCGGGCAATGCCGCTCGGCCGCGACCTGCTGGATCAGCGTGCCAACCTTCGGGCTGCCGGTGAAGCTGATGTGGTCGATGCCTTCGTGCCGCGCCAGCGCATCGCCGACCTCGTGCCCGTAGCCCGTCACGATGTTGAGCGCGCCCGGCGGGAAGCCAGCCTCGGCCGCCAGCTGCGCCACGCGGATCAGCGACAGGCAGGCATCCTCCGCGGGCTTGACCACGCAGACATTGCCCGCGGCCAGCGCGCCGCCCACGCTGCGGCCGAAGATCTGCATCGGGTAGTTCCACGGGATGATGTGGCCCGTGACGCCGTGCGGCTCGCGCCAGGTGAAGACGCTGTAGCCGTCCTGGTAGGGGATGGTCTCGCCGTGCAGCTTGTCGCATGCACCGGCATAGAACTCGAAGTAGCGCACCAAAGCCAGCGCATCGGCGCGGGCCTGCTTCACCGGCTTGCCGCAGTCGCGCTGCTCGATGAGCGCGAGTTCGTCCACGTGCTCGGCGATCTTCAGCGAGAGCTTGTAGAGCAGCCGGCTGCGGTCCGCGGCGCTGAGCTTCTGCCACGTATTCTCGAAGCAGTCGCGCGCGGCGCGCACGGCGGCGTCGATGTCGGCTGCGTTGCTGCGCTGCAATTCGTCGAAGGGCTGGCCGTCGGAGGGGTCGATGACGGGCAGGGTGCGGCCGGAGGCGGAGACAACGCTTTCGTTGCCGATGTAGTTGAGTTGCATGGGGGAAATCTTAGCGGTTGCACGGCGCGCGCGGCGTCAGTCGCGCGTCGGCCTGCCGCAGGCAGAATGGCACCCGTTGCGGGTCGGGGTCCGCGCACCGGTTCTTCGCCGCCGCTTCATGCTCAACAAACGATTCTTTCCGCGCCAGGTCGTCGCGTCCGGCGGCAACCGCTGGGACTGGGCTTTCCTGCCGCTGGTGCTGGCCATCGTCTTCGCGCTGGCCTACGGTGGCGCGCAGATGGCGCGGCCCTACGAACTGGGGCAGGCGCTGCCGATCAGCCTGGACCCGTGGATGCTGCCGTACTACCTGCTGCGCACCACGCTGCGGATGTTCCTCGCGCTGGCGGCGTCGCTGGTCTTTGCCTGCGTCTTCGCCGCGCTGGCGGCCAAGTACCGCGCGGCGGAGCGCGTGCTGGTACCGGTGCTGGACATCCTCCAGTCCATTCCCATCCTGGGCTTCCTGTCGATCACGGTGACGGGGTTCATCGCGCTCTTCCCGGGCAACCTGCTCGGCGTGGAATGCGCGGCGATTTTCGCGATCTTCACCTCGCAGGCCTGGAACATGGCGTTCAGCCTCTACCAGTCGCTGCGTACCGTCCCGGCGGAACTGCGCGAGGCGGCCGCGGTGTTCCAGCTCTCGGGCTGGCAGCGCTTCTGGCGGCTGGAGATCCCGTTCGCGATGCCGGGCCTGCTGTGGAACATGATGATGTCGATGTCGGGCGGCTGGTTCTTCGTGGTGGCCTCGGAGGCGATCTCGGTGTCGAACCAGAGCATCAAGCTGCCGGGCGTGGGCTCCTACATCGCGGTGGCGATCGAGGCGCGCGACCTGCACGCGATCGGCTGGGCCATCGGCGGGATGCTGATCGGCATCGCGTTGTATGACCAGCTCTTCTTCCGGCCGCTGATCGCGTGGGCCGACAAGTTCCGCTTCGAGGAGGGCAGCGGCGAGGACGCACCGCGCTCCTGGCTGCTGACATGGCTGCGGCGCACGGACCGCCTGAAGACCATCGGCCTGCGCGTCGCGCGCCTGCTGGAGCGCTCGCTGCTGGTCTTCAGGCTCGACCACGACGGCACCTCCATCAAGGCCCGGCCGCGTGCGGCCAACGCGGCGGTGGCGCGGGTGTGGGACGCCACGCTCGCGGCGGCCGTGCTGCTGGCGGTGGCCTGGCTGGTGCGCTTCATCCACACGGAGGTCGGCTGGATGGAGGTCGGCCATGTCTTCGTGCTGGGCTTTTACACGCTGATGCGGGTGCTGGTGCTGATCGCGTTGGCCGCGATCGTGTGGGTGCCGGTGGGCGTGTGGATCGGCATGAACCCGCGCTGGGCCGGGCGGCTGCAGGGCGTGGCGCAGTTCATGGCGGCGTTCCCGGCGAACCTGATGTTCCCGGTGGCGGTGCTCTTCATCGTGCGCTGGCAGCTGAACCCGAACATCTGGCTCGCGCCGCTGATGGTGCTGGGCACGCAGTGGTACCTGCTCTTCAATGTGATCGCCGGAGCGTCCAGCGTGCCGACGGAATTGCGCTACGCGGCGGGCAACCTCGGTCTGCGCGGCTGGCTGCGGTGGCGCCGCTACCTGCTGCCCGCCGTGTTCCCGAGCTTCGTCACGGGAGCGATCACGGCGAGCGGCGGTTCGTGGAACGCGAGCATCGTGGCCGAGTACGTGACCTGGGGCGACACCACGCTGCAAGCGGCGGGGCTTGGCAGCTACATCGCCCACATGACGGCCATCGGCGATTTCCCGCGCATCGCGCTGGGCATCGGCGTGATGTGTGTCTTCGTCATGGGGATGAACCATTTCGTCTGGCGGCGCCTCTACGAGCTGGCCGAGAACCGGATGCATTTCTGATGTCTGATTTCCGAGGAGAACGCATGGCCGAAGCCATCGTCGAACTGAATGGGGTGGGCAAGTCCTTCCGCTCCGCCGACGGCGCCGCCCGCTCGGTGCTGGAGGGTGTCGACTTCCGCCTCGCGGAGGGCGAGATCGTCGCGCTGCTCGGGCAATCGGGGTCGGGCAAGTCGACGCTGCTGCGCATCCTGGCCGGGCTCATCGGCGTGGATGCGGGCACGGTGCGCTACCGCGGCCAGCCGCTTTACGGGCCGGCGCGCGGCGTCGCGATGGTGTTCCAGTCCTTCGCGCTCTTTCCGTGGCTCACGGTGCAGCAGAACGTCGAGCTGGGGCTGGAGGCGCGCGGCGTGGGGGCGGCGGAGCGCGCGCGCCGTGCCGGCGCCGCCATCGAGTTGATCGGGCTGGCGGGTTTCGAGGGCGCGCTGCCGCGCGAGTTGTCGGGCGGCATGCGGCAGCGCGTGGGCATCGCGCGCGCGCTGGTGGTCGAGCCCGAGGTGCTGTTGATGGACGAGGCTTTTTCCGCGCTCGACGTGTTGACCGGCGAGCGCCTGCGCGACGACATCCTGCAGCTGTGGGACGGCGGCAGCATGCCGACCAAGGCGATGCTCGTGGTTTCGCACAACATCGAGGAAGCGGTGCTGATGGCGGACCGCGTGCTGATTTTCGCGAGCGACCCGGGCCGCGTGCGCGCGGAGCTGCCCATCAGGCTGCCGCGGCCGCGCGATCCGGACAGCCTGGAACTGCGCGCCCTGATCGACGAGGTCTACACGCTCATGACGGCCAGCACGCACGTCGCGGGCCGCGTGCCGGCGGAGCCGGAGCGCATCCAGCTGAGCCACCGGTTGCCGGAAGCCGACGTCGGTCGGATGGAAGCGCTGCTCGAAATGTTGGTCGACGACGGCCGTGCGGGGCGCGCGGACCTGCCGAAGCTGGCGGAGGACGCGGAGCTGACCGACCACGAACTCCTGCCGCTGGCGCAGGCACTCGCGCTGCTGGGTTTTGCGCGGTTGATGGACGCGGACCTGCACCTGACACCACTGGGCGAGAGCTACGTGGCGGGCGCGCACACCCTGCGCCAGCAGATCTTCGGCCAGCAGTTGCTCGCGCACGTCCCGTTGGCCGCGCACATCCGCCACAGCCTGGAGCAGGCGCCTTCCGGCGCGTTGCCGGAGGAGCCTTTCCTTGCGCTGCTGCGGGAAAGCCTGGACGCGCCGGTGGCCGAGCGCGTGCTGCGCACCGCGATCGAATGGGGGCGCTATGGCGAGGTGTTCGAGTACGACTTCCACACCGGCCTGATCCACCTGCCCACCGGGGAGGAAGCCACCGCCTGAGGCGGCGGCGCCAGGCCAGGCAGCGCTTCGCCAAGCCTGTGGTTCAGCGCGAGGCGGTGGGCCGGGGCAGGGCGCGGATGGCGTTGAGCATGCGCTCGACGTGCTTGTCCGGGTTCAGGTTCTGGTAGTAATAGGCGACGGTGCCGTTGGGCGCGATCACGTAGGACAGGCGGTTGGCGAAGTCCGGCCGTGTCTGCATCAGCGCGTCGAAGCCGTTGATCACGGTCTTGGCTTCGTCGGAGGCGACCGGGAAGCGGCTCTGGCAGGACTTGACCGAGAACTTGGACAAGGTGTCGATGTCGTCGGCCGAGACGCCGATCACCGTCGCGCCGAGGAGGGCGAAGCGGTCGATGGCCTCGGCGAAGGCGTGGGCTTCGATGGAACAGTCGTTGGTGTCGGCCGCCGGAAAGAAATACACGACAACAGGGCCTTTGGCCAGCGCGTCGGCGAGCGAGTACTTGAAGACCTTGCCGCCGAGCGCGGCATTGGCGGTGAACTTGGGCACGGGGTCGCCGATGTCGAGCGCCGCGCGCGCGGGCAGGGCGGCAAATGCGGACAATGCGCAGGCGAGCGCGGTCAGGCGGACGAAGGTCGGGAGCATCATGATGGAACTCCTGGATGAAGCGTTGCGGATTCTAGAGCCGCGAGCCGCCTCGTGCCGGTGATTGAATCCGGCGCGGCGCGGTCCCCGTATTCGATATGCCACCGAAGAGGAAAATCCAGACCATGAACATCGCATCGTCCCGGCTGCTGAAGGCAGTGCTGCTGGCCCTGATGGCCGCGCTGCTGGGCGCTTGCGGCTCGCTGCCGCCGGCGCGAGAGCGGCCGGCCGAGTTCGCGGCGGCGCCGGATCCGGCGAGCCCGCTGGCCAAGGTCGTCGCCGCGTCGACGCCGCCGGGCGAGCATTCGGGCTTCCGCTTGATGCCGCTGGGCGTCTATTCGCTGGATGCGCGGGTGCAGCTCGCGCAACGCGCCACGCAATCGCTGGTGGTGCAGTATTACCAGCTAGAGAACGATGCCACCGGGCGTCTCTTGATGCGGGCGCTGCGCGAGGCGGCCGGCCGGGGCGTCAAGGTCCGGCTGCTGGTGGACGACCTCTACACCGCCAAGAGCCAGCAACCCCTGCTGGCGCTGGCGCAGGTGCCGAACGTGGAGGTGCGGCTCTTCAATCCGTTCTGCTGCGGGCGGGATGGCTTCATCTCGCGCTTCGTCGCCTCGCCGCAAGAGATCGGCCGGCTCAACCATCGCATGCACAACAAGCTCTTCATCGCGGACGGCGTGATGGCCGTGGTAGGTGGGCGCAACATCGCGGACGAGTATTTCGTGCTGAGCCAGGCGCAGAACTTCATCGACATGGACGCTGTCGTGGTCGGCAAGGTCGTGCCAAGGCTGGAGGCGATCTTCGACAGCTACTGGAACAGCCAGGAGGTCTGGCCCATCGACGACATCGTGAAGGGGGCGGATGGCCGCAAGCCTTCGGCACAGGATTTCGACAACTGGATCGGCATGACGGCTCCGGCGCCGAAGGTCGAGTTGCCGCCCTCGGACATCCTGGGCTACGGGCCGATCGCGGAGGAACTGGACGGCGGCCAGATGGGCCTGCTGTGGGGCGAGGCGCAGGCCATCGCCGATCCGCCGAACAAGCCCATGTACATGACCGCCGACGAGGCCTTCGCGACCAGCGTGACCATGAAGGTCTGGGGTCTGCTGCTGGACGCGAAGACGGAGGTCGACATCACCTCTCCGTACCTCGTGCCCGGCGTGCGGGGCATGGAGGCCTTCGACGACCTGGCCAAACGCAAGGTCAAGCTGACGCTGCTGACCAATTCGCTGGCGGCCAACGACGAGCCGCTGGTGCACACAGGCTATGCGCGCTACCGCGAACGACTGCTGGCCAGTGGCGCGGATCTCTACGAACTGAGCCCGGCGCGCACCACGGCGAGCAAGCGTTTCGGCAGCTTTGGCACCTCGCTCGGACGCCTGCACGCGAAGACGGCGGCCATCGACCGGCGCAAGATCTTCATCGGCTCGATGAACCTCGACCCGCGCTCGGCGACACAGAACACCGAGATGGGCGTCGTCGTCGACAGCCCGCAGCTGGCACGGGAGATGCTGCGCGTGATCAATGTCAGCAAGGTCCAGAACTCCTACCGGCTTCGATTGGCGAAGGGCACCGGGACGCTCGAATGGCTTACCAACGACGGCGAGAAGGAGATCGTCCTCACGGCCGAGCCCGAATCGACCTTCTTCCAGCGGCTCTATAACCTGTTACTGTCGCCGCTCGTGCCCGAAACACTGCTGTAGCCTTGGGGCGTGCGGCCGCACTTGTTTTTCTGCGACGATGCCCCAGATGGAAGCCATGAACGCTACTCAAACCCCGGTACCCAAGACCGACCTGGCGGTGACGCACGTGCTCGCGCAGCTCCTCGAGAAGCTCGACCACAGCGCCGTGCCAGTGGGTGCCGAGCAATACCGTTCGGTGGTAATGCACCTCGTCGAGGAATTTCGCGATGTGGAGCAAGGCGCGGAGCTGGGCCGCCTGTTGGATGCCTATCCCGCGGCGTCCGAGGTGTATGAGAACATGAACTACCAGCACGCAGGGCTGTGCCGCTCAGCGCTGGACAGTTCGCTTTCCGCCGAGATGGCGGCCAAGAAGGCGATCGAGCGCGCCATGCGCCCCGCCAAACCCGATACCGCGAATGAGCAAGGCTGAGGTCAAGACCGCCGTCCTCGAAGACGGCTTGCGTTACAAGGCGAAGGCGCCAGGCTCGCCGTTTCGGGCCTCGGCATCCTTCAGCGGCGCGACCATGTCCTGCTTCATGTGCGGCAAGCACCGAGTGCGTTCGCAAATGCGCACTCGACAGTTGCTCGGCAAGGCGCAGACGGTCTGCGCACCGTCGTGCAAGGCGCTGGACGAGCTGGTCAATTCCTGACGGATTTCTCACGCACCGCCATTCGGTGCAGGGCCGCAGGTAGTACTTTGAACCAGCTACCAAAGCATCTGAATTCCATCTACAGTTAGAAACAATTGATGCGAAAACATCGCTCAGTACCAAAGTTCTAATTGCAGGCGAATTTGATGATCCCGATTAAAACCATTGCATTCCATGGTTGGGGGCTGTGTTCCAGCGGCGCGAAAGGATGGCCCCTGTGAGTCAACCCCGCCACGTCATCATGCAGGTGGTCAAGCGTTCCGGCGGTTCGACACACCATGTCGAGTTCAGCATGGACGACAACTTCGCCGAGCGGTTGCGCCAGTTGCGATCGCTTGTTCCTCCGCTGAACGCGCTTAACAAGCAAAGGGACCTCGTCATCGACAAGGTCCGCGTGCGTCTGCCGTCGGCTATCTGGCGTTGCGGCAGCGACGCGGACAGCCAAGTCGAGGGCTCGTGCATCGTCATCGCCGCGGAGGGCTTCTTCAATTGCGGCGGGCGCGACCGGAAGACCAAGGAAAAGCTCGTGACCTACACCTTCCCGATCGGGCGCCTGATCGAGTTGCACATGGAGCGGCCCGCCGGCGAAACCTTCTACATCCGCGACGGTATCTTCACCAATGATGAGCCGGCGGATTCCGCTTCGGGACGTTGGGTCGCGTCGCTGCATGAGATGGACCTGACGAGGGTATCGGAAGAGGCTGTTCGGGTGCCGGATGCGCCTTCCGACTTCGACACGCTGCAAGGGGTGCCGCTGCGGACCGAGCAGGGGACGCTGCCGGGGCGGGGCATTCATCTGAGTTAACCATTGAAGCGGGGGGAGTCTGCGTCGAGGCGGGCTGTAGATCTCCATCAACGGCTCTCATCTCGTTGAGAACACCCGGTGCATGGCCACGGCGACTCTTGGCGGAACGCCCCCGGAAAGCTCTCTTCATCGAAATCAACGCGAATCGACGCCCGGCCGAGGGAATGCCAGCTCCTGCGGCGTCTGCCGCTGCCCACCTCTGGGCCGTGACGGCTTTGCACGCGTATTGACGCGAGAGTCACGCGGGCGCGGCAATTTGGCTTGACGCGGGTATCGAGAATATAAATGCGTGAGGCGCTCATGCGCCCATGCGTCGCATTCTTGCCGATTTGTGGCCAATTTAAAAAATAAATCCCGTCATCCTTTGAAATCTTGCGACGGAGAATGAATTTTTCCATTTTTTGGCATGGAAATTCATTGTCTTTTAGGCTTGGCGATTTGAAAAAAGAATGAATGTGATTGACTGAGGCGGAGAAATTACGTAGAACCGTGGATGCCGACGATTCTTGTTCGGCTGTTGATTTCTACTGTCTTAAATTAATCACAGGAGGATGTATGGGCACCGTTGAAAAGATCTTGCTGGATGATGAGTTCTCTCCAAGGTACTGGTTCACGACAGGCGTGCCTGTCAACGATGCGCCCGTCGCGACGCCCACGCGTCTGGAAGGCGGATGGTTGAGGCTTGTTGATCATCAGGCCATGCAGCATGCATTTGCGCAGTCGGGGAAATCATTCTCTTCGAATAAATTTGATATCAAGTTCAGCCTGATCTGGCAAAAAGATGCCGCTGGAACAGGGGAATCAGGTGGAGGCTTTTGCTTGGCTTTAGCGGACGCGGACGAACTCGCCGGAATGGGCTCGTATGGCAGGAATGGGGATAATTTGGGCTATCGAGGACTCAAAGGCTCATTTATAGGAATCGGATTCAGCGTTGGTGCCGATGGCGGATTTCTTTACGATTATAGAGATCCACAGGGAAAACTCCCTCTCACCCCTTTGATCGCATACAGGCATGGAGAAAAGCAAAAATTCAAACACTCTGGCTTCTTTGAACTTTACGAAAAGTTGAATGTGCAGGGGGAGCGGGTTGCGCTCAATCTTCCAATATCCAGAGAACATCCATTGGGTCTTGAATTTCCATTTGAAATAAATGTATTTCCATCTCGAAAATCTTACGATACTACAAAATTTCATGAGTTCCAAATAGTCTCAAACGGTTATCTGGTAGGTAGTTGGGAGTTTGACGCGGTACTTCCAAAAAAGATGAAGCTGGTCTTGACCGCTACAACAGGTAGCTCGAATCGCGACGCCTTTCTCGTAGGACCCCTCAAGGTCACTGAGATGTCAGAGTCGGCCGAACCCGTCCCCGTCGTGTCCCGATCCCAAGAGGCGTTCGCTGGTTTCATGATCGGCGTGCCGGCCACGGCGAACTTTCTGACGGACGGGGACTGGGTCAAGGCAGGTTGGGACGGAAAGGCGCCATGGACCGGCGATAAAACCAAGGGACTCCCTATCTCCTTCGGCGTCACATTGGCCAGCCAGCCTCTTGTCAGTGAAATCATTGTGGTCTCGCGGCAAGATGTTCCAGGCCCGCAACCCGCCGACACGCTGAAGTTCACCAAGTACGGCGCGACTTCGCTTCGCGTGGAGTATGTGGATGCCCAAGGACAGACGCAGACTGTGTCATCCCGCGGCGGGGACGCCAACGATCTGGTCGTTCGTCGCTATCCTATCTCGCCGCCCGTGCCCATGCGCTCCGTGAATGCCGTCGTCCTGGCGTCGGCAGATGGAAATACCACGCCGCTGACGCAAATTGAGTTGCGGGGAGTGAAATCCTAATTTTTCTATACCATTTAATGGAGGAGTTCCCCGGTGAGCCCCGGGGAGTAAAAAGGTAGGCGTCAATCCATGACAACGGGAAGATTCAAGGGAGAGAAAAATGAAACTACTTGTGCCAGTGATGTGGAAAGGGGACTCCGCTAGTTATGAGCTCGGTGGAGGATGGGTGTTCAGGGGGCAAGGGGCCGGGAATGTTCAGGAAGACGGGGAAAATTGGTGGGGCTTGATTAGGGCTTCAAATGTTTCTCAGCGCGGGTATGCTCGACACGGTGGACCAATTTCGACTGCTCAGGACATTTTTATTGATTTTAATCTGAAAATTCGTCCTGTTCCTTTTGGTCCGCAAAGCGGCGGCGTATGTGTGGCGCTTTGTGATGCCGCGGTACAAGGAGCGGCAAACATCGATGTCAATCGCCCGAGTGATCCATATTTCGGATATCCAGAGATGCTTGGTGCTTATCTCGGCATAGGATTTCACTCGTGCAACATGAATCGAGGTTTGCTTGCTGGGCGAACCGACAATAATTCAATTGTTGTTCTTCCGCCATCCGTTGGTTTGCAAGGACCCGCATCCCGCGGTTGCCCCTGGATTGGTGCAGCATCCCTTCTTGCGCCCAATGCAGGTTATAACGCCAGTCGGGTGAGTATTTTGATCAACTGTCTGAAATACGGGTGTCTTATTTCGGTCACGGTTGATGGAGTGCCGGTACCCGAGTTGACCCGACGGTATTACCCGGAGCCACTTCCGGAAAATTTCGCGCTGGCTTTTACAGCCGCGAATGGCTCGAATGGGATTTCGGAGTGCCTGATCACAGAGCCGATAGTGCGATTCATGCAGCCCGTTGAGCCTGTTGAGTTTTTTGGTGGAGGTGCAATGGGGCCGGTTGGGCCCGCGGGCCCCATGGGCCCTATGGGCCCCATGGGTCCCACCGGGCCCGAAGGGCCAATGGGGCCCACCGGGTTCTTAGGCCCCACTGGTCATCAGGGCCTTCCTGGCCCGATGGGTGCACCTGGACCTCAAGGCGAGCAGGGCGCTCGTGGCCCGGACGGTGCTCAGGGTGCCCAAGGCCTGCAAGGGCTGCCTGGCCATATTGGCGGTCCGGGCCCGGATGGTGCGCAGGGTCCTGCGGGCGCACCTGGCCCGCAAGGTCCGCAGGGGGTTCAGGGCGCGCAGGGGCCGGTGGGACTGCAGGGCGAACAGGGTACCCGTGGTGCGGACGGTGCGGCAGGAGCCACTGGCGCACAGGGTCCCGTGGGAGCGGCGGGGCCGGATGGTGCGCCCGGCCCAACGGGGGCGCCTGGTGTGCAAGGGCCGCCCGGACCTCAAGGGGAGCAGGGCCCCCGCGGCGCCGATGGATCTCCTGGCCCCGCTGGAGCGCCCGGACCAATGGGGGCGCCTGGACCTGAAGGATCGCCTGGGCCAGCAGGAGCCAGGGGGCCAGACGGGGCGGCTGGGCCAGCAGGAGCCAGTGGGCCTGACGGGGCGCCTGGACCCCAAGGTCCGGCCGGCCCGCAAGGAGAGCCAGGCGTGCGTGGAGGTGAAGGCCCCGCCGGCCCTGCCGGTGCGCCTGGGCCCGTAGGAGCGCCTGGGCCGAAAGGTCCGGACGGGTCACAAGGTCCGCTCGGGCCGGTCGGGCCGCAAGGACCGATCGGGCCACAAGGGCCGCAGGGGCCAGCGGGTCCCGAGGGCTCTTGTTCCGACCCCAATCGCAACTTGGCCCAAGGGGCGAAGCCCTACCTCCTGATGTTCGATGAACATCAGCAGCAACGGGACTTCCCGTACCCGCAACTGATCGACGGCGATCGTACCCACAGGGGCTGGAATGGCTCCGGCCCTTGGGGAGATGCGAGCCAAGTCTCAGGGATTTGTTCCTACCGCTTGGGTCTGCCCGAGACTGTGGAGCTGAACACCATCGTCGTTTATTTCCGGCAGGACGACGGCACGGAGGAGGAGCCGACCGATTCGACTGTGTTCACGCAGCATGGCCTGATCAACTTCGACGTGATAGGGCTTGAGAACGATCAGGACCTCTGGCCTCCCATCGAAAAGGTGGTTGGCAACGGCAAGGTCAAGCGGACCTTCAACTTCCCCCGCAGACGGTTCATGGCGATCGAGATCGTCGGTCACACTGCGGCGGGAACGGGGCCCGCCGTGGTAGAGATCGAGTTGTTCAACCGATAGCTCCACGCCGGAGCGAGGACGCGCGCGGACGAGGTTACTGCACCTTGACCTCGACGCGCCGCGCCTCGGCCGGCGGGCCATCCGCCTGCGTCTGGGTTGGCTTGGCGAGCTCGACTTTGTCGTCGGGAACGCCCGCCATTTTCAGCGTGGTGCCGACAGCCATGGCGCGCTGCTTGGCGAGCTCGGCATTGCGCGCGGCATCCCCCGTGGCATCGTGGTAGCCGCTCACCAGGACGCGGCCTCCGCTCTGGACCGCTTTCACAATGTCCGCCAGGGCTTGCGCCGAACCTGCAGGTACCTCGGCGCTGCCGGTCGCGAAGTAGAACTTGACCACCCCGTTCTCCGTCTTGATGGATGTGCTGGCCGCCTCACTTGCCGCCACCGGCAGGGCAGCAGGTGAAGCCGGCGCAGCCGCCGCGGGGGCCATGGCGGTGGCAGGAGCGGCGGGGGGCGGCATCATGGCGGCTGCATCTCCCGCGTGGAACTTGACCACCAGCGGCACGATGAGCAGGGCCACGATGTTGATGATCTTGATCAGCGGATTCACAGCGGGGCCGGCCGTGTCTTTGTAGGGGTCGCCAACAGTGTCGCCCGTGACGGCCGCCTTGTGCGCCTCCGAGCCCTTGCCGCCATGGTGGCCGTCCTCGATGTACTTCTTCGCGTTGTCCCAGGCGCCACCACCTGTACACATGGAGATCGCGACGAAGAGGCCGGTGACGATGGTGCCCATCAACAGGCCGCCGAGCGCCTTGGGGCCGAGCACGAGGCCGACGACGATCGGCACCACCACGGGCAGCAGCGACGGGATCATCATTTCCTTGATCGCCGCGCCGGTCAGCATGCTCACGGCGCGGCCGTACTCGGGCTTGCCCGTACCTTCCATGATGCCGGGAATCTCGCGGAACTGCCTTCGCACTTCCTCCACCACCGAGCCGGCTGCGCGGCCTACCGCTTCCATCGCCATCGCGCCGAAAAGGTAGGGAATCAAGCCGCCGATGAAGAGACCCACGATCACCATCGGATCGCTCAGGTTGAAGCTGATGGCGAGCCCGAAGCTCTCCAGCTTGTGCGTGTAGTCGGCGAAGAGCACGAGCGCCGCGAGACCCGCGGAGCCGATCGCGTAGCCCTTGGTCACGGCCTTGGTCGTGTTGCCCACGGCGTCCAGCGGATCGGTGACGGCACGCACGCTTTCCGGCAACTCGGACATCTCGGCGATGCCGCCGGCGTTGTCGGTGATGGGGCCGTAGGCGTCGAGTGCGACCACGATGCCGGCCATGCTCAGCATGGCTGTCGCCGCGACCGCGATGCCGTAGAGGCCGGCGAGGGTATAGGAGGCGAGGATCGCGATGCACACGCAGATCACCGGCCAAGCCGTGGAGCGCATCGACACGCCCAGGCCCGCGATGATGTTGGTACCGTGCCCTGTCGTCGAGGCCTGCGCGATGTGCTGTACCGGGGAGTATTGCGTGCCGGTGTAGAACTCGGTGATCCAGACCAGCGCGGCTGTCAGCGCCAGACCGACGAAGCAGGCGCCGAAGAGCTTGAGCTGGCTGCCCGTGGCCGCGATGGCGTTGTCCGGAATCAGCCAGCTCGTGACGAACCAGAACGCGATGAGCGACAAGATGCCCGCGACCGCGAGCCCCTTGTAGAGCGCGGGCATCACGTTGACCATGCCGGGCGAGGCTTTCACGAAGAAGCAGCCGATGATCGACGCGATGATCGACACGCCGCCCAGCGCGAGGGGATACAGCACCGCGTTGACGGGCGCCGCGGCGACCATCAGCGCGCCGAGCACCATGGTGGCAATGAGCGTCACGGCGTAGGTCTCGAACAGGTCGGCAGCCATGCCGGCGCAATCGCCGACGTTGTCACCCACGTTGTCGGCGATCACGGCCGGGTTGCGCGGGTCGTCTTCCGGGATGCCGGCTTCGACCTTGCCCACGAGGTCGGCGCCGACATCGGCGCCTTTGGTGAAGATGCCGCCGCCCAGTCGGGCGAAGATCGAGATCAGCGAGGAGCCGAAGGCGAAGCCGATCAGCGGGTTGAGCAGGGTGGCGAGGCTTCTGTCGGGCGTGAGTTGTCCGTTGCCGACCAGGAACCAGTAGAAGCCGGCGACGCCCAGCAGGCCCAGTCCCACCACCAGCATGCCGGTGATCGCGCCGCCGCGGAAGGCGACGTCCAGCGCCGGGCCGATTCCCTGGGTTGCGGCCTGCGCGGTGCGCACGTTGGCGCGCACCGAGACGTTCATGCCGATGAAGCCGCAGGCGCCTGAAAGCACGGCCCCGACCACGAAACCGACGGCCGTGGTCACGTCGAGGAAGATGCCGATGAGGATCGCCAGCACGGCGCCGACGATGGCGATGGTGCGGTACTGCTTCGCGAGGTAGGCCGCCGCGCCGGTCTGGATGGCGGCCGCGATTTCCTGCATCCGGGCGTTGCCCGGGTCTTTCGACAGAATCCAGCTGCGCGCCCAGAATCCATAGGCCACGGCCACGAGGCCGCAGACGATGGCGAGGACGAGAGGGGTGTTGCCAGTCATGCCTTGCTTCTCCATTCGTTCGTTTGACTTGTGGAGACGAAAGCACGGGCCCGATGCGCAACGCATGCGGGACTGTGCTTCCGCCGCGTTGCTTCCTCGAAGCCCCCGACGCCTTTGAAAAGGAGAGGGGCCGATTGGCCAACAAGGTCAATTTACAGGCAAAAGTCACGTTCCGTGCGACGGTGCCGTGACAGGGTCAGTAAACTTCGGGTTTGTCCGCATCCCCGCGTGCACCAAAGTTTTAAAGACACACCATGGCCTTCGACAAAGTTTCCCCCGGCAAGAACGTCCCCGACGAATTCAACGTCGTCATCGAGATTCCGATGAACGCGGACCCGATCAAGTACGAAGTCGACAAGGAGTCCGGTGCGATCTTCGTCGACCGCTTCATGACGACCGCGATGTACTACCCCGCCAACTATGGCTACGTGCCGCAGACGCTGAGCGGTGATGGCGACCCGGTTGACGTGCTCGTGATCGCGCCGTATCCGCTCTTGCCCGGCGTCGTGGTGCCGTGCCGCCCGCTCGGCATCCTGATGATGGAAGATGAAGCCGGTGTGGACGGCAAGGTGCTTGCCGTGCCGACCGACAAGGTGCTGCCGATCTACAGCCACTGGAAGTCCGTGGACGATGTGAACCCGATGCGCCTCAAGGCCATCAGCCACTTCTTCGAGCACTACAAGGATCTGGAAGAAGGCAAGTGGGTCAAGGTCCTGGGCTGGGAGGGCATCGATGCCGCCCGCAAGGAGATCCTGGACGGCATCGCGAGTTACAAGAAGTGAAGCCGTGACGAGATGCGCGGCCGGCTGCAGCCGCCGCGCTTAGCCGCCTAGCGATGGGCTTCGGCCTTGCGGTCGCCATCCAGCGTATCGGCGCGCACCCAGTAGAAGTCCTTGCGGGGATGCTGTACCGCCTCGATGCGCTGGCGGCGGCCGGCGCCGGCCTGGATGGAGCCTTCGGCCGCGCAGTAGAGCGGTTCGCCTTCGGGATTGGAACGGTGGGCCTCGAGCAGCCCCCTTAACTGGACCTTGGCGCTCTCGCAAGGCGGGAAGGTGGAGCGGATGACGACCAACTCGCGCGTCGCGATCAGGCGGCTGCGGTGGCGTGGGTCTTCGGGCATGGCCGGCTCGCCCATGCTGGCCCAGGCCGCTTCGATCTCTATCGCCATCATCACTGCGTCGGGTGAGCGGAACCCGCTCAATGAGCCGCTTCCCGCGGCGGCCAGGCAGGCGGTCAGATGCGGCGTCAGTTCGAAATGCACGGAGCCCCGAGGGGTTGCCTCCGATTTTGGAACCTCGATGAACACGCTGCGGGTCTTGCTGAGCGCCGCCGCGATCTCATGCGCCCGTCTGGCCCGCCGCCGGGCGCGCACATGGGCGACGGCGGCGAAGCCGGCGAGTGGAGCGGCCGCCGCGACGACCTTGATCGCGAGGAGACCTTCGTCTGAGAACATCATCTGCTTTCGCCTGGGATTCGGGGTATGCCGTGATGAGGATATCGACTGGCGCCGCGAAAACTTAAGGTCTATCCGGCGCACACCCGCAAAAGCGAGAAATAGTGCCGCTGCATGGCGGCGATGGCGCGCTCGGCGTCAGCCTTCCTGCCGGAAAGGGCTTCGTTCGCCGAGGTGGTCCATGTAGTTCTCGATGCCCTCGCCCTCGCGCTCCAGGAAGCGTTCGACCGCATCGGCGAAGGCCGGATGCGCCAGCCAATGCGCGCTGGTGGTTTTCACCGGCATCAGCGCGCGCGCCATCTTGTGCTCGCCCTGCGCGCCGCCTTCAAAGCGACGCACGCCGTGCGCAATGCACCATTGGAGCGGTTGGTAATAGCAGGCCTCGAAGTGCAGGCAATCCACGCGTTCGATCGCGCCCCAGTAGCGGCCATAGGCAATGAGCGGATTGTCCGAATCGTCCGCACCGGTCAGTCCTGCGGAGAGCGCGATGAGGCTGGTCGCGATCGGCCTGCCCTCGCGCTCGGCGACGAAAAGCAGCCAGGCTTCGGGCATGTGCCTGGCCATGAGGCGGAAGAAGTCGCGGCTGAGGTAAGGCGGGTTGCCGTGCTCGCGGTAGGTGCGCGCGTAACAGCGGTAGAAGAAATCCCAGTCGGCTTCGCTGATGTCGGTTCCGCGCGACCAGCGGAATCGCACACCCGCGTCGTGCACCTTGCGGCGTTCCTGCCGGATCTTCTTGCGCTTGTCATGGGCCAGGCCGGCGAGGAACGCCTCGAAGTCGGGCCAGGCGTTGTTCGTCCAGTGGAACTGGACGGTGTTGCGCAGCAGCAGCCCGCTGTCGGCGCAAGCCGCGATGTCTTCATCCGCTCCGAACAAGAGGTGGAGCGACGAAAGTTCTTCCTCCTTGCACCACGCGAGCAGGGCCTGCACGAGCAAGGCTCGGCTCTCGGCATCGCGCGCCAGCAGGCGCGTGCCCGGCACCGGCGTGAAGGGCACCGCGACCAGCGCCTTCGGGTAGTAGGCCAGCCCGTGCTGCTCGTAGGCATTGGCCCACGCCCAGTCGAAGACGTATTCGCCGTAGGAGTGCGCCTTGATGTACAGCGGGCAGGCGGCCAGCAGCTTGCTGCCGCGCCACAGCGTGATGAAGCGCGCACCCCAGCCGCTTTCGGGCGAGGCGCTGGCGCTTTCATGCAGCGCGTCCAGGTAGGCGTGGCGCATGAAGGGGGAGGGGGCGGCCTGGCAGGCGAGCAGGTCGTCCCAGGCCTTGGCGTCGATCTGGGATGGCGCGTCGTGGATGCGGATGACAGGGGCGGTCAAGACGGTCTCTTCAGGGCTTTCGGGCACCTAGGTTTTCGGCGATGTAGATGCCGCCCAGCACCAGGGCCAGCGCCACGGCGTGATAGGCCGACAAGGGCTCGCCGAGGATCAGGACGGCCATCAGCGGACCGAAGATGGGAACAAGATTCAGGAAGACACCGGCCCGGTCCGGCCCGATCAGCCCCACCGCGTGGATGAAGCTGAGCTGGGAAATGAAGGAAGGCAGCAAACCGATGAACAGCACGAGCAGCCATCCCTTCGCGCTCGGCGCGAAGAAGTTGCCCGCCGCGATCTCGGCGGCAAGCAGCGGCAGCGAGACGATGCAGGCCACGGCCGCCGTCGCCGCGAAGAAGACGATGGCCGGCACGGCCGGGCGCCGGCGGAGGTTGAGCGCATAGCCGGCGTACAGGACCGACGCGATGATCATCCAGACGTCGCCGACATTGAAGGCCAGTCGCGCCAGCAGGGCGAACTGCCCTTGGGAGGCGACGACCGCGATGCCGGCCAGCGTCAGCACCACCCCGACGATCTGGAGGCCGCCGATGCGGGTGCGGAAAAAGAAGAAGCTGCCGACCAGCACGAGCACCGGAATGGTGCCCTGGATGATTGCGATGTTGATGGCCGTCGTGTGATGCGCGGCGGCGTAGAAAAGGGCGTTGAAGCCGGTGAAGCCCAGCGCCCCCATGAGAGCGACGGACCTCCACGACGGCAGCAGGCCGCGCCAGTGCGCGGCGATGACCTGCCGAGACGAGAGGCCCAGCGCCACGCAGCAGACGATCCAGCGCGAAAAGGTCAGCATCATCGGTGAGATCTCGCCGACCGCCAGGCGTGCCGCGACCGCGTTGGCACCCCAGACCAGCGTCGTGAATACCAGCAGCAGGTAGGCCTGTGCGGCAGGCCGCGGAACGACCGAATCGAAGAAGCTGGCAAGGGAACCTGTACGCATCGCCAGCCGAGGGTAACAGCCCGCGCGCCTGGGCGTGGTGCACGGGCCGCAAGCCATGGCGGGCGAAGGCCGATGACATAATCGTTGAAGCTTTTTTCCGGCCCTGTATGACTCTGAAACTCGCCATCGCGCAACTCAATTTCGTGGTGGGTGACCTCACCGGCAACGCACGGAAAATCATCGGCGCGGCCCGCGAGGCCTACGCGCAGGGCGCGCGGCTGTTGCTGACGCCGGAGCTCTCGATCTGCGGCTACGCGGCCGAGGATCTGTTTCTCCGGCCGGCCTTCGTGGGGGCCTGCGACGAGGCCGTGCGCACGGTGGCGCGCGAACTGGCGGACCTGGCCGGCATGACCGTCGTCGTCGGGCATCCCTCCGGCGGCAGTTTGCGCAGCCGGTCCGTGGCCGTGCAGTTGCGCCACAACGCAGCCAGCGTGCTGCGCGAGGGTGCGGTGCTCGATACCTATGCCAAGCGCGAACTGCCGAACTATCAGGTGTTCGACGAGCACCGCTACTTCACGCCAGGCGACGGGGTGTGCGTGTTCGACGTGGAGGGCGTGTCTGTCGGGCTCCTCATCTGCGAGGACGCCTGGTTCGACGCGCCGGCGCAAGCGGCAAAGAATGCGGGAGCCGAAATGCTGGCGGTCATCAATGCGTCGCCGTTCCACATCGGCAAGGAAGGCGAGCGCGTGGCGCGCATGGCGGATCGCGCGAAGGCCGTGAGGCTGCCGCTTGTCTATGCGCATCTTGTGGGCGGGCAGGATGAGGTGGTCTTCGACGGTGCCTCCTTCGCGCTGCAGGCCGACGGCACGCCTGCCATGCGTTCGGAAAGCTTCAAGGAGGAACTGGTGTTCGCGCGGCTCGAACGCGTCGACGGCGGCGTGGGCTTTGCGCACGACGGCGCGGCCCTGGCCGCGCCGCGCGAGCCCGAGGCGCAACTCTGGGATGCGCTGGTCGTGGGCGTGCGCGACTACATCGGAAAGAACGGGTTCCCTGGCGTCATCCTCGGCCTCTCAGGAGGCATCGACTCGGCGCTGGTGTTGGCCATCGCCGTCGACGCGCTGGGCAAGGACAAGGTGCGCGCGGTGATGATGCCTTCCCCCTATACGGCCGACATCAGCTGGATCGACGCGCGCGAGATGGCCGGGCGACTTGGGGCGCGCTACGACGAGATCTCGATCAAGGGCACTTTCGAGTCCTTCCTGGGGGCCCTGGCCGATGACTTCAAAGGCCTGCCCGCGGACACAGCCGAGGAAAACCTGCAGGCCCGCATCCGCGGCACCCTGCTGATGGCGCTGTCGAACAAGTTCGGATCCGTCGTCCTCACCACCGGGAACAAGAGCGAAATGGCAACCGGCTATTGCACGCTCTACGGCGACATGGCTGGAGGGTTCGCTGTCATCAAGGACCTGCTGAAGACCACCGTCTTCGCCCTGGCACGCTGGCGCAATGCCCATGACCCGTACGGCACCGGCACGGAACCGATCCCCGAACGCATCATCACGCGCCCGCCCAGCGCCGAGTTGCGGCCGGACCAGACCGATCAAGACAGCCTCCCGCCCTACGACATCCTCGACGGAATCCTGTCACGCTACATGGAAGACGACGAGGGCATCGACGAAATCATTGCGGCGGGCTATGACCGTGCCGTCGTCGAACGGGTCGCCAGGCTGATCAAGATCAGCGAGTACAAGAGGCGCCAGGCGCCGGTGGGCATCAGGGTCACCCATCGCAGCTTCGGCAAGGATTGGCGCTACCCTATCACCAGCAAGTTCAACGAAACCGCCGCAGGAAAGACCGTATGAAGCAAATCACCGCCATCCTCAAACCGTTCAAGCTCGAAGACGTGCGCGAGGCCTTGGCCGAGGTGGGCGTCACCGGGCTCACCGTGACCGAGGTCAAGGGTTTCGGCAGGCAGAAGGGGCACACCGAGCTCTACCGGGGCGCGGAATATGTCGTCGACTTCCTGCCGAAGATGCGCGTCGAGGTCGTCGTCAACGAGGCCGACGTCGAGCGCTGCGTCGAGGCCATCGTCGCGGCGGCACGCACCGGCAAGATCGGTGACGGCAAGATCTTCGTCACCAATGTGGAGCGCGTCGTGCGCATCCGCACCGGCGAAGAGAACGAAGCCGCTGTATAGGGCTCGTCCCCAGCCTGCGCGCACTTCGTGTCGCTCCGGCTTCCCCCTGCCGGGGGCGGGGCGGCCGCTTCGGGCGGGCGGCGCGGCGGCCCCCCCGGAGAGAGAGGCTTGCTCTACATCGCGCGATGCTCCGGTGGCTGTTCGGGTTGAGTTTGCCGGTGCCGCGCGCATCTTTCGCTTCGCTTAGAGCACCTCTGCGAGTTTGTCGCCTTTCGGGTGGCGGCGCGATTCCTCGATCAGGGCTTCGAGCAGGGGCGCGGCTTCCGTGTCCGTGCGCACCAGGCCCATCTGCCATTCGCTCATGAGGCCTTCGCGCACGCTGTGCGTGAGGAAGGCCAGCAGGCCCTCGTAGTAGCCTGCGGCGTTCAGGATGCCCACGGGCTTGTCGTGGTAGCCGAGTTGGCGCCAGGTCCAGATTTCGAACAGTTCCTCGAAGGTGCCGATACCGCCCGGCAAGGCGATGAAGGCATCGGCGCGTTCGCCCATCATGGCCTTGCGTTCGTGCATGGTGTCGACCACGTGGAGCTCGTCGCTCTGGCGATTTGCCAGTTCCTTGTCGACCAACGCCTTGGGAATCACGCCGACCACCCGTCCGCCCGCCGCGCGGGTCGATTCGGCCACTGTGCCCATCAGGCCGGTGCGGCCGCCGCCGTAGACCAGTTGGCCGCCGCGCTCCCCGATCCAGCGCCCGACGGCCTGCGCGACGGCAGTGAATTCCTGGCGCTCGCCGGGACGCGAGCCGCAATAGACACAAATTGAAAAAGAAGGAGTCATCCCGCCATCATGCCGTGAGCACGTGGCGGCTCAAGACCATGACACCGCGGAGGCTTCATGGCCAGGTGGAGAAGCGCTGCCAAAGCGCGGCGATCCAGACGCCGCTGCACAGGAGAATGGACAGGAGCACCGCCGCGCTTCCCATGTCCTTCGCACTCTTGGAGAAGGAATGCCATTCCGGCCCGACGCGGTCGATAGCGGCCTCGATGCCGCTGTTGAGCAGCTCAACGATCAGTACCAGCACCACCGTGGCGGCCAGCAGTGCCACCTCGACCCAATTCCGGCCGACCCAGAACGCGGCCGGCAGCATCACGATGGCGCAGACGACCTCCTGCCGGAAGGCGGCCTCCCGCCAGCCGGCGCGAAAACCGTCCAGGGAAATCAAGGCCGCGTGCCAGACGCGGTTCAGCCCGCGCCGCGACTTCTGCGGATTGACCAGTTCGTCGATGCTCATCGGCGGCTGAGGGGTTTGGAGGGAACGAGGCGCGTGCCGGCCCAGGCGTCGTGCCAGAACTGTCGCTGGGGATGGAAGCGGGCAAGGAGCGCCCAGACCAATACCCAGCCGGACACCAGAACCGCGGATTCACCACCGCCCAGCTTGAAGGGCGACACTGCGGCCAGGGGCGGCAGGAGCCAGATCCAGCAGAGGAAGAAACGCAACAGGGCCCGGCCCTGGGTCAAGGGACGGCCGAAGCGGTCGACCACCCGGATGCCCCATGTCTTCATGGCGAGAGTCTGGCCCTTGGACCAGAACCAGACGAAATAAACCCCGAACACCACGAACAGGAAGGCCTGAAGGAGGTGGCGGCGCGAATCCATGGCATCCCGCATTTGGCCGAGGGTGCTGAACAGCCAGCCCGCCACGAACACGACTGCGAAAAGGAGCATGCCTTCGTAGAGCCAGCAAGCCATCCGGCGCCAGAGGCCGGGCGCGACCAGGCTGGCGGGAGCATCGGGAGGGACGGAGAGCGGTGCGTGAGCGCCTGGGGAGGCGGCGCTGTCAGGAGAACTGGAAGCCATCAGCGCATTGGATCACGGTGCCGCGGAGGGTTGCTCAGTGAAGCGGGCCGCAGGGACGGCGATGGCGGGGGCTTCCGCCTGCGAGGGCCCCGGGGACAGCGCGGACGGCGGTGGCACCTGCGCCTCGGCCGAGACGGGGGCGCCGATGGGCATCGGCGAAGGGGCGGGCGCGGCGAGCAATGGGGGGCGCGAAGCGGGCATCGGTGGCGCCAACTCGATCCGCGGCGTGTGCTGGCCATCGGAGGACAGCGTGGGCACCGGCGCGAGCTTTTGCAGCGGCACCGGACGGATGGTCGGCGCGGCGCCGGGAGGCCGCGGTGCGGCGCGCGCGGCGAGCTTGCTCTTTTCCTCGTCGCTGAGGGCCTGGTACGCCTCCCACTTGGCCTTGCGTTCGTCGACCGGGATCTGCTTGACCTCGGCGAAGTTCAGCCGCGCCTGGGCGCGTTCCTGGTTGCTGAGGCTCGCCCAATCGGTCATCCGGCTGTGCAGCGTCGCCTGCTCGTCGGCCGAGAGCTTCGCGTAGTTGCGCGAAATGACCAGCCACTTGCGCTTGTGCGGCTCGCTCAGCCCATCCCAGTGCGCTGCGAGTGGCTGCAGGGCACGCTGCTGCCTTGCTGTCAAATCGCGCCACAGCGGCTTGGAAGGCGCGCGCTTCGCCGCCGAGGTGGAGGCGGGCTGCGCCGCGTCCTTGTCGGACTCCGCCTGCGCAGACCTTGCCCCGAAGATGCCTGCCGCGACCGCCAGGCTGGCGCACGCCCACAGGGCGGCACCCCGGATACGAAGGGGGGTCCGGCGGGCACGAAGGAACGAGGGTTGCGGCATGGGGGCGGGAATGCTCAGCGTTCCGGCGCGTCCTGGGTCTTCAGGAACTGCGCGAAACCGGGATCCGTGTAGGCGGCTGGCGGCAGGTCGTCGGTCAGGAGGGCGGAGTCGACCTCTGCCAGTTCGTTGGCCCGGTTGTCGTCCTGCATGACGCTGATGGCCACCAGGCCCGCCACAAGCGCGACCAGCGGCACGACGGAGCCGATGCGTGTCCACCACCCGGCGCCGAGCGCCGCCGAAGCGCCGCTGGAGACGATGGCCGGCGCCGCCTGCAACTGCCGCACTGCCTTCTGGCGAGCCAGCGCCTGCCCGCGCGCGACGCGCAGGCGCTCGCCGATGTCGTGCGGCAATTCGAGATTGCCCTGCGAAAGCCGGGCCGCCACGCGGCGGCCGAACTGCTCTTCGAGGGCGGCGGAATTGGCGGAAAGCGTAGTGTTCATAGCGTAATTCCCTTGGCCTTGAGCGCCTTGCTCAAGGCATGCACGGCGCGCGAACAGTGGGTTTTGACGCTGCCTTCGGAGCAGCCCATTGCGGCGGCCGTCTCGGCGACGTCCATTTCCTCCCAGTAACGCATCAGAAAGGCCTCACGTTGACGACCCGGCAGTGCGGCGATTTGTTCCTCGATCTCATGAAATATCTGAGCGCGGCGCGTGGTGTCCTCCGCGCTCTCGGTTTCCCGCGTATCGACGGAGAGCGAAAAGTGTTCCAGGAGGTCGAATTCACCATCCTCGTCCACCGCGTCGAAGTCGCTCAGATTCGAGAACAGCGCCCGGCGGGTCTTCTGGCGACGGAACCAGTCGAGGGTGCAGTTTGACAGGATGCGCTGGAAAAGCAGCGGCAATTCGCCGGCCGGCTTGTCGCCGTAGTGCTCCGCCAGCTTCATCATGCTGTCCTGCACGATGTCGAGCGCCGCTTCCTCGTCCCGCACGTGGTAGACCGAGCGCTTGAAAGCGCGTCGTTCGACGCTTTTCAGGAAGTCCGAGAGTTCTTGTTCAGTGGCCAAGCGAGTCCGGCGCAGGATGCGCCGCGTGGGGATCGCGCCTCGTGGGGCGCCGGTATGTTTTTGCCGCCGCGAATTATGCCTTCCCGCGAAAGCGAGGGCTTGCGCCGGCCGGGCAGCGTTCTTCCGGTGTCATAATCCGCACTGCAAGTCAAAAGGCAAACGGGTCAAGGTCCGGCGGTATCACTCATCCGCCCATGGCTTTGGCCTCAAGTCCTGACGCGGCTTCACAAGAGCTGGCGAAAGGGCACCCAAGGTTTTTCGTTCCCGAAAAAACGCAAAGGTTCATCATGGAAATCTCGAAGGCGGAACTCTCTTCCGCGGCAGCCGCATCCTCAGGGATGGGCCATCAGACTCAAGAACTCATGGGCGCCGAGGTGCTGGTCAAGGCACTGCAGGCCGAAGGCGTCAAGTACGTCTGGGGCTACCCCGGTGGCGCGGTTCTCTACATCTACGACGCGTTCTACAAGCAGGACACCATCCAGCACGTGCTGGTACGGCACGAGCAGGCGGCCGTGCACGCCGCCGACGGCTATGCGCGCGCGACCGGCGATGTCGGCGTGGCGCTGGTCACCTCCGGCCCTGGCCTGACCAACGCCGTCACGGGCATCGCGACCGCCTACATGGACAGCATCCCGATGGTGATCATCTCGGGCCAGGTGCCGACTGCGGCGATCGGGCTCGACGCCTTCCAGGAATGCGACACGGTCGGCATCACACGGCCCATCGTCAAGCACAACTTCCTCGTCAAGGACCCGAAGGATCTGGCCATGACGATGAAGAAGGCCTTCCACATCGCGCGCAGCGGCCGTCCAGGCCCCGTGGTGGTGGACGTGCCGAAGGACGTCTCCTTCAAGAAGACGCCTTATAGCGGCTATCCCGAGAAGGTCGAGATGCGCTCGTACAACCCGGTGCGCAAGGGCCATGGTGGACAGATCCGCAAGGCGCTGCAGCTCCTGTTGACGGCCAAGCGTCCCTACATCTACACCGGTGGCGGCGTGCTGCTCGGCAATGCGACGAACGAACTGCGCACGCTGGTCGACCTGCTGGGCTATCCCGTTACCAACACCCTGATGGGCCTGGGCGCCTACCCTGCGAGCGACCGCAAGTTCCTTGGCATGCTGGGCATGCACGGCACCATCGAGGCCAACTACGCGATGCAGAACTGCGACGTTCTGCTGGCCGTGGGCGCGCGCTTCGACGACCGCGTGATCGGCAACCCCAAGCACTTCGCGCAGAACGAACGCAAGATCATCCACATCGACATCGACCCGTCGAGCATTTCCAAGCGCGTGAAGGTCGACATCCCGATCGTCGGCGACGTGAAGGACGTGCTCACCGAGCTGATCTCGATGATCCGCGAGAGCACCACCAAGCCCGACGCCGGTGCGCTGGCCGACTGGTGGAAGACCATCGAAGCCTGGCGCTCGCGCGACTGCCTCAAGTACGACCGCGGCAACAAGGACGTGATCAAGCCGCAGTACGTGGTCGAGACGCTTTGGAACATGACCAAGGACACCGACGCCTACATCACCTCCGACGTCGGACAGCACCAGATGTGGGCGGCGCAGTACTACCGCTTCGACGAGCCGCGCCGCTGGATCAATTCCGGCGGTCTGGGCACGATGGGCGTGGGCATCCCCTACGCCATGGGCGTCAAGCTCGCCAAGCCCGAGTCGGAAGTTTTCTGCATCACCGGTGAAGGCTCGGTGCAGATGTGCATCCAGGAGCTTTCCACCTGCCTGCAATACAACACGCCGATCAAGATCTGCTCGCTCAACAACCGCTACCTGGGCATGGTGCGCCAGTGGCAGGAGATCGAATACTCCGGCCGCTACAGCCACAGCTACATGGATGCGCTGCCCAACTTCGTGAAGCTGGCCGAGGCCTATGGCCACGTCGGCATGCTGATCGAGCGTCCGCAGGACGTCGAACCGGCGCTGCGCGAGGCGCGCAAGCTGAAGGATCGCACCGTGTTCATGGATTTCCGCACCGACCCCACCGAGAACGTGTTCCCGATGGTGAAGGCCGGCCATGGCATCACCGAGATGATTCTGGGTTCCGAGGACCTTTGATCTCGCAGGTTCCCGGTCCGCGAGGCCGGGTTTCGATTTAACTTTTTCGACGAATCTATTGCCCGCCAAGCCCGCGCATTACCGTGCACGGGGGAGGGCGGCGAAAAGAGGAGTCCGACCGACATGAAACACATCATTGCCGTGCTGCTCGAGAACGAGCCCGGTGCACTCTCCCGCGTCGTGGGCCTGTTCTCTGCGCGCGGCTACAACATCGAATCGCTGACCGTGGCGCCCACCGAAGACGCCAGCCTGTCGCGCATGACCATCGTCACCGCGGGTTCGGACGACGTGATCGAGCAGATCACCAAGCACCTGAACCGCCTGATCGAAGTCGTCAAGGTCGTCGACCTGACCGAGGGCTCCTACACCGAGCGCGAGCTCATGATGGTGAAGGTGCGCGCGGTCGGGAAGGAGCGCGAGGAAATGATGCGGATGGCGGAGATCTTCCGCGGCCGCATCATCGACGTGACCGACAAGAGCTACACCATCGAGCTCACCGGCGACCACGGAAAGAACGATGCCTTCCTCGAGGCCATCGATCGCGGCGCGATTCTCGAAACCGTCCGCACCGGCGCCAGCGGCATCGGCCGCGGCGAGCGCATCCTGCGCGTTTGAAGCGGGCCCCAGCTGTCCATCCACCCCATCCATCACCGAATCAACGAAGGAGCAATCATGAAGGTTTATTACGACAAGGACGCCGATCTCAGCCTTATCAAGGGCAAGACGGTCGCGATCATCGGCTACGGCAGCCAGGGCCATGCGCACGCGCAGAACCTGAACGACAGCGGCGTGAAGGTCGTGGTCGGCCTGCGCAAGGGCGGCGCTTCCTGGCCCAAGGTCGAAAAGGCGGGTCTCAAGGTCGCTGAAGTCGCGGACGCGGTGAAGGCAGCCGACGTGGTCATGATCCTGCTGCCCGACGAGCAGATCGCCAATGTCTACAAGAACGACGTCGCGCCGAACATCAAGGAAGGCGCATCGCTCGTGTTTGCGCACGGCTTCAATGTGCACTACGGCTTCGTGCAGCCGCGCGCCGACCTCGACGTCTGGATGGTCGCGCCCAAGGCGCCCGGCCACACGGTGCGCAGCACTTACACCCAAGGCGGCGGCGTGCCGCACCTGATCGCCGTGCATGCCGACAAGAGCGGCAAGGCGCGCGACCTGGCGCTCTCCTATGCCACGGCCAACGGCGGCGGCAAGGCCGGCATCATCGAGACCAACTTCCGCGAAGAAACCGAGACCGACCTGTTCGGCGAGCAAGCGGTTCTGTGCGGCGGCACGGTCGAGCTGATCAAGGCCGGTTTCGAAACGCTGGTGGAAGCCGGCTACGCGCCCGAGATGGCGTACTTCGAATGCCTGCACGAGCTCAAGCTGATCGTCGACCTGATCTATGAAGGCGGCATCGCCAACATGAACTACTCGATCTCGAACAACGCGGAATACGGCGAGTACGTCACCGGCCCGCGCATCGTGACCGAGGAAACGAAGAAGGTCATGAAGCAGGTGCTGAAGGACATCCAGACCGGCGAGTACGCCAAGAGCTTCGTGCTCGAGAACGCTGCGGGCGCACCCACGCTCATCAGCCGCCGCCGCCTGAACGCCGAACACCAGATTGAAGTGGTGGGCGAGAAGCTGCGCGCGATGATGCCGTGGATCAAGAAGAACAAGCTGGTCGATCAGACGCGCAACTGATTCGGGCCCATTCCCGGTACGAGGGGCCACCCTGTGGGGTGGCCCTTTTCCTTGAGAGGGCGCCCGGCGCCTGAACTACACTGCGTGCGATGCGATCGACCCCCAGTTTTGCGATGAATCCGACAGCCGTCTGCACCCAAGCCATGGGTGCCGGAGGCCGGCGTCATGCATGACGACACGCTGCCCGACGACATTGCGCCGCGCAAACGCCGCAAGGGCATCTACATCCTTCCGAACCTCTTCACGCTGGCGGCGCTTTTCGGCGGCTTCTACTCGGTCGTGATGGCCATGAACGCGCGCTTCGATCTGGCGGCGCTCGGTGTCTTCGCGGCCATGATTCTCGACAGCCTTGACGGGCGCGTGGCCCGCATGACCAACACGCAAAGCGCCTTCGGCGAACAGATGGATTCGCTCTCCGACATGGTTTCCTTCGGCGCCGCGCCCGCGCTGATCGCGTACGAATGGTCGCTCAAGGGCTTGGGCCGCTGGGGCTGGATCGCGGCCTTCGTCTACTGCGCCTGCGCGGCCTTGCGGCTCGCGCGCTTCAACGTGAACACCGGCGTGGTCGACAAGCGCTGGTTCCAGGGCCTGCCTTCCCCGGCCGCCGCGGCACTGGTGGCCGGCTTCATCTGGCTCATGACGGAATGGGGCAAGCGCGGCGGCGAGGTGCTGTACCTCTCCTGGTACCAGATCACCTGGATCACCTTCGCCTTCACGCTCTACGCGGGCCTCGCGATGGTGACCAACGCACCGTTCTACAGCTTCAAGGACATCCAGATGAAGAAGAGCGTGCCCTTCGCCGTGATCGTGCTGATCGCGCTGGGCATCGCCGTCATCAACATCCATCCGCCGACCGTCCTGTTTGGCGTGTTCGTCGCCTACGGCTTGAGCGGCTTCGTGGTCTATGCGTGGCGCAAGGCCAAGGGCCAGCAGGTCAGCGTCATCAGTATCTCGACGGATGAGCCCGACGAGCGCGGCCTCCACAACTGACGCGGCCTGTGCTACATTCACCGCTTCCATGAACAAGATTTCGCTGGCCCTACTACTGATCCCCTACGGGCGGAGACGGTAGCGCGCGCGCAAATCCCTCACCACGGCCCGTTCGCACCAGCAACGGGCCGTTTTGTTTTGGGGTTGCTGGTTGAATCCAACCACAGCGAGAAATTCAGATGTTGAAGCAACCCGACCGCAAGTACCGCGCCTTTGCACCGATCGGCCTCAAGGACCGCACCTGGCCCGATGCCGTTCTGACCCAGGCCCCGATCTGGCTGTCCACCGACCTGCGCGACGGCAACCAGGCGCTGGTGGAACCGATGGACATCGCGCGCAAGATGCGCATGTTCGAGACGCTGGTGGCGATCGGCTTCAAGGAGATCGAGGTCGGCTTTCCTTCCGCTTCCCAGGTCGAGTTCGATTTCGTGCGCAAACTGATCGAGGAAGACCGCATCCCCGACGACGTGACGATCCAGGTGCTCACGCAGGCCCGTGACCACCTGATCACGCGCACCTTCGAGGCCTTGCAAGGTGCGCCGCGCGCCATCGTGCATCTCTACAACGCGGTGGCGCCGATCATGCGTCGCGTGGTACTCGGGATGGACGAGGATCAGATCGTCGAGCTGGCGACCACGCATGCACGCATGTTCAACACGTGCGCCGCGAAGCAGCCCGGCACGCGGTGGACCTTCCAGTACTCGCCCGAGATGTTTTCCGGCACCGACCTCGCATTTTCAAAGCGGGTGGTCGATGCGGTCACCGCCGTGTGGGCGCCGACGCCGGATCGCAAGTGCATCATCAACCTGCCTTCGACCGTCGAGCACGCCACGCCCAACATCTTCGCCGACATGATCGAGTGGATGCACCGCAACCTGGCGCGGCGAGATGCGATCGTGCTGTCGGTGCATCCGCACAACGACCGTGGTACCGGCACGGCCGCCGGCGAGTTCGCCTTGATGGCCGGTGCGGACCGCATCGAGGGTTGCCTCTTCGGAAACGGCGAGCGCACCGGAAACCTCGACCTCGTCAACGTGGCGCTCAATCTCTACACGCAGGGCGTTTCCCCGGAGCTGGATTTCTCGAACATCGACGAGATCCGTGTCACCGTCGAGCACTGCAACCAGTTGCCGGTGCACCCTCGCCATCCTTATGTCGGCGATCTCGTCTACACCTCCTTCTCGGGTTCGCACCAGGATGCGATCAAGAAGGCCTTCGCCGCGCGCAAGGAGGGCGACATCTGGGACATGCCCTATCTTCCGATCGACCCGAAGGACGTGGGCCGCAGCTACGAGGCCGTGATCCGTGTCAACAGCCAGTCCGGCAAGGGCGGCATCGCCTATCTGCTCGAAAGTGAATATGGGCTCGAGCTGCCACGGCGCCTGCAGATGGAGTTCAGCCAGGTCGTTCAGCGCGTGATGGACGTGGGCGGCAAGGAGCTCACGGCCGCGGACCTCTGGCAGCTTTTCGAGCGCGAGTACCGCATCGGCGACGAAGGCGGGCCACAGCATCGGGTGCTTGAAGAACAGGGCGAGGGCGTGGGTGCGTCCGTGGTGCTGCGCGCCGACCTGCCCTGGGAAGGCGAGATCCGCAAGATCGAAGGCCGGGGCAACGGGCCGATCGATGCCTTCATTCACGCGCTGGCCGGCGCGACCGGACACGCGATCCGCGTCATCGACTACCACCAGCACGCGATCGGCGCCGGCGCGGATGCGCAGGCTGTGGCCTACCTCGAACTGCGCGTAGACGAGAAGACGACGCTCTTCGGCGTCGGCCAGGACGCCAACATCATCTCGGCCTCGCTCAAGGCGATCGTTTCCGGGCTGCGGCGTGCCCGGGCACAGGGCTCGCACAGCGCACAATTCATGGTTGAGCCCGCGTGAGGCAATGAGCGCCCGCGCTCGCGCGGGGCAATCGCAAGAACCCAAGGAGATCCACGATGGCCGACAAACTGATCATTTTCGACACCACGCTGCGCGACGGCGAGCAATCGCCCGGCGCCTCGATGACCAAGGACGAGAAGCTGCGCATCGCACGGCTGCTGGAGCGCCTGCGCGTCGATGTCATCGAGGCGGGCTTCCCGGCCAGCTCGAACGGTGACTTCGAGGCAGTGCGGCTGATCGCCGATGCAATCAAGGAGTCGACCGTCTGCGGCCTGTCGCGCGCCAACGACCGCGACATCTCCCGCGCGGCGGAGGCCCTCAAGGGCGCGGCCAGTGGACGCATCCACACCTTCATCGCCACCTCGCCACTGCACATGGAGAAGAAGTTGCGCATGACGCCTGACGAGGTCTTCGAACAGGCGAGGCTTTCGGTGCGCTTCGCACGCAACCTCGTGGGGGACGTGGAGTTCAGCCCTGAAGATGGCTACCGCAGCGACGTCGACTTCCTCTGCCGCGTGCTGGAAGCCGTGATCACGGAAGGCGCGACCACCATCAATGTGCCTGACACCGTCGGCTACGCCGTGCCCGAGTTGTACGGCAACTTCATCAAGACGCTGCGCGAGCGCATCCCGAACAGTGACAAGGCGATCTGGTCCGTGCACTGCCACAACGACCTCGGCATGGCGGTGGCCAACTCGCTGGCCGGCGTGAAGATCGGCGGGGCGCGGCAGGTCGAGTGCACCATCAACGGCCTCGGTGAGCGCGCCGGCAACTGCTCGCTCGAGGAAATCGTCATGGCGGTGAAGACGCGAAAGGACTACTTTGGTCTTGATCTCGGCATCGACACCAGGCACATCGTGGCCGCGAGCCGCATGGTGAGCCAGACGACGGGCTTTGTCGTGCAGCCCAACAAGGCAGTGGTCGGCGCCAACGCCTTCGCGCATGCCTCGGGCATCCACCAGGACGGCGTGCTCAAGGCGCGCGACACCTACGAGATCATGCGCGCGGAGGACGTGGGCTGGAGTGCCAACAAGATCGTGCTCGGCAAGCTCAGCGGTCGCAATGCCTTCAAGCAGCGGCTCCAGGATCTGGGCGTCACCATGCAGAGCGAAGCCGACATCAACGCGGCCTTCACGCGCTTCAAGGAACTGGCCGATCGCAAAAGTGAAATATTTGACGAAGACATCCTTGCACTTGTAAGCGACGAAGAGCTCTCGCACGTTGGTGAGCAGTTCGGCTTTGTATCCTTGTCGCAGCACAGTGAAACCGGCGAGCGGCCCCAGGCCCGCATCGTTTTCACGGTGAGCGGGAAGGAGGTCACCGGCGAGTCCGATGGCAATGGTCCGGTGGATGCGTCGCTGAAGGCGATCGAGGCTCACGTGAAGAGCGGAGCCGAGATGGTGCTCTATTCGGTCAATGCCATCAGTGGGTCCACGGAAAGCCAGGGAGAAGTTACGGTACGGTTACAGAACGCTGGCCGGGTCGTCAACGGCGTCGGGGCGGATCCCGACATCGTCGTGGCTTCTGCCAAGGCTTATTTGAGTGCGCTCAACAAGTTACAGAGCCAAGCTGAGAGAGTGGCGGCACAAGGTTAGTTTGCGAGGATCCTTGTTTTTCGAAGTGAAGAAGGGGATGCAAGTAACTGATATTGCGTGCCTTTTTCGATTTCGATAAACTGCGGTTTCCTTTTGTCACCGCTGGAGAGTTTTTAGATGCCTGAAGCCCGTCTTCATCGAGTTTCCAGCCAGCGGTTCCTGTCCGCCTTGCGTGTTGCCGCCGTTGCGCTCTGTGCGACGGCGTTTTTGTTGCCCGCGGCCAACGCGACCCCCAAGAAGGCGCCTGCCAAGAAGACTGCCGCCGCGTCCGCAGAGGCCAAGCGCAAGCCGGTAGCCGAATCCCGTGCCGCCGCTTCCAAGCGCGGCGTCAAGGTCGAGAAGGCCGAGCGCAGCGTGAGCGGCGGTCGTAACGTCGTCGCATCCATTCGCAAGAAGGGCGGCAAGACTGTCGTGGCGGTCCAACGTCGCTCCGTCGTGCGTGTCCCTGAAGTGGCCGCGCGTCAATCCTTTGGTCAGCTCGCCGGCCTTCACAGCACCGGAGACGCCCTCGACCTCAAGTCCAGCGTCGCTCTGGTGATCGACCAGGACACGCGCGAAGTGCTGTTCAGCAAGAACGACCATGCCGTGCTGCCCATCGCCTCGCTGACCAAGCTCATGACGGGCCTGCTGGTGAGCGAAGCGCATCTTCCTTCCGACGAACTGATCACCATCACCCAGGACGACGTCGACACCGAGAAGATGAGCGGCTCGCGCCTGCGCGTCGGCACGACCCTGTCGCGCGGCGAACTCCTTCACCTGGCGCTGATGTCGAGTGAAAACCGCGCGGCGCATGCCCTCGGGCGCACCTATCCCGGCGGTCTCGCCACCTTCGTGAGCGTGATGAACGCCAAGGCCAAGATGCTGGGGATGAAAGACACGAGCTATGTCGAGCCGACCGGCCTGTCCAGCCGCAATCAGTCAAGCGCGCAGGACCTGGCCTTGCTGGTGAACGCAGCCTATGCGGATGCCACGGTGCGTGAACTGTCCACGTCGCCTGAACATCAGGTGGAAGTCGGCAACCGCATCCTCCAGTTCAACACCACCAACCGTCTCGTCAAGAGCCCGGATTGGGACATCGGTGTGCAGAAGACGGGTTACATCTCCGAGGCTGGCCAATGCCTCGTGATGCAGGCCAAGATCGCCGGGCGCAAGCTGATCATGGTGTTCCTCGATTCCGCCGGCAAGCTCAGCCGCATCGGAGATGCCGAGCGTGTGCGCCGCTGGGTCGAAGCGAATCACATGATCAACCCCGCGGCTTCTTCGCAAAACGTCGCGGCTCACGTCGCGGGTTAATCAAGTCGATTCCGCGCTACGCCGCGCCGGCGCTTCAGGCTTCGGCCGGGGCTCCGGCCTTGTAGCCGAGGGCGCTCGATATCTCGTTTGCCGTCGCCTGCAGTTTCGGCAGCCAGCCGTCATCGAGGCGATCGGCCGGAGCGGAAATCGACAGGCCCGCCACCAGCTTGCCCTGGTCGTCATAGATGCCGGCGGCCATGCAGCGTACGCCAAGCTCCAGCTCCTCGTTGTCGCGCGCAATGCCGTATTGGCGTGCCTTCGACAACTCCCTTTCGAGCACTGGCAGTTGCGTGATGCTGTTGCGCGTGTGGCCGGCAAGGCCGGTTCGCGTGGCGTAGCTGCGCACGCGCTGCGGCTCGTCCACCGCGAGGAAGAGCTTGCCGGTTGAGGTGAGGTGCAGCGGGGCTCGACCGCCGATGGCGCGCACCACCTGCATTCCGGAGCGTTCGCTGTAGGCGCGCTCGATGTACACGATCTCGTCGCCCTGGCGCATGCTGAGGTTCACCGGCTGCTGCGTGAGCTTGTGCAACTCCCGCATCGGCGCCATGGCCGCGTCGCGGACATTGAGCCGCCCCTTGACGAGATTGCCGAGTTCCAGAAGCCGCATGCCTAGCCGGTAGCTCCCCGCCTCGGGACGATCGACGAATCGCCCGACGGCCAGGTCGTTCAGGATGCGGTGCGTGGTGGATGGGTGCAGCCCGGTCTTCTCGCTGATTTCCTTGAGGGAAATCGCTTCCTCCCGGGACGCCAGCACATCGATGAGCGCGAACATCCGCTCGATGACCTGGATGACAGGCGTGGCTGGAACGTCGGAGTGAGGTTTTCTCATGGGCAACACGGTAATGACCGGGTTGCGATTTTATCTTGTGAAATCGGCGGGCGGCTGCCAGCGGCCATCTTTCAGCACTTCATGGGGCTGGTAGAGGGCCTTGTAGTTCATCTTCGTGCTGCCTTGGATCCAGTAGCCGAGGTACACATGGGCGAGTTGCAGCTTGCGCGCCTGCTCGATCTGCCACAGCACGCTGTAGTTGCCGTAGCTGGCGCCGGCCTCGGGCTCGTAGAAGGTATAGACCGCGGAAATCCCGTCGTTGAGCACGTCCAGGATCGACACCATCTTCAACGCCCCGGCGCTGCCGTCCGGCTGCGTCTCGCGAAACTCCACCAGTCGCGAATTGACGCGGCTCTGCAGCAGGAACTGCGTGTACTGGTCGATGCTGTCGTGGTCCATCCCGCCGCCGGAATGGCGCCCGTTCTGGTAGCGCAGGTAGAGCTGGTAGTGCTCAGGCACGAAGCAAAGCTTCAGCACGCGTGCCTGCAGTTTGCCGTGCCGCGCCAGCGCCCGCCGCTGGCTTCGGCTGGGCCGGAAGCCGTCCACCATCACGCGCAACGGAATGCAGGCGTTGCAGCCGTCGCAATAGGGACGGTAGGTGAACATCCCGCTGCGCCGGAAACCGCTCAGCACGAGATCGGAATAGGCATCGTTGTGGATGAGGTGGCTGGGCGTGGCGACCTGCGAGCGCGCCTGCCGGTCCGGCAGATAGCTGCACGGATAGGGCGCCGTCGCATAGAACTGCAGCGTGTGGAGCGGAAGATCCTTGAGGTGCGTCACGTCGGGAAGGAGGGTCGCGCTGACAGGAGTTCGTTCCAGTATACGGGCTCGAATCGCCACGCAGGGCCCACCTTGCCGCGGACCTGCGCGACGTGCGTCACGAACCGGGCGCGGGGCACTTCCTGCGCGCCGAAGCGGGCCAGATGCGCCGTCTTCTGCTGGCAATCGATCATCACGATGCCGTGCCGGCGGCAGAAGCAGACAAGAGCGGCCAGCGCGACCTTGGACGCATCCGGCCGGCGCGCGAACATCGACTCGCCGAAGACCGCGCGGCCGATCGCCACGCAGTACAGGCCGCCGACGAGTTCCCCGTCGATCCAGGTCTCGACGCTGTGCGCATGGCCGGCGCGGTGGAGTGCCGTGTAGGCCTGCACCATCTCAGGGACGATCCAGGTGCCGCTCTGCCCGGGCCGCGGTGCCTGCGAGCAGGCACCGATCACGGTTTCGAAGCCGTGGTCGATGCGGATCTCGCACGCCGGGCTGGCGCGGAAGCGGCCCAGCGTCTTGCGCAACGAGCGGTGCAGCTTGAAGCGCTCCACTTCGAGCACCATGCGCGGATCCGGGCTCCACCAAAGAATTGGCTGCCCATCGCTGAACCAGGGAAAAATGCCGTGGCTGTAGGCCTGCAGCAGGCTCTCGACATCCAGCGCGCCGCCCGCCGCGAGCAAGCCGGGCACGGGATCGGATTCGCCCCAGGCCATCGCGGCGTCGGGCAGGGGGTCTCCGGGGGCGAGCCAGGGCAATTGCATGCGTCGATATTTACACGGCTTCGGCCGGCGCGGTGTGACCGCAAGCCGAATCCCGTCGAAGCCCATATAGTCGTCGTCGCGATCGCAAAAATGCTCAATCAAAAGGACTGCGGTGATACCTGATACGAACCCCATGCGCTTCGGCAGCGGCCAGGCCGTTCGCCGCCTCGAGGATGAAAGCCTGCTGGCCGGCGCCGGCCGCTACACCGACGATTTCACGCTCCCGGGGCAGACTTACCTGAGTTTCGTGCGTTCCCCGTACCCCCACGCGCGCTTGGTCTCCATCGATGTGCAGACGGCCGCGGCCATGCCCGGCGTGCTGCGCGTCATCACGGGTGAGGATCTCGCCAAGGCGGGCGTCAAGCCCATTCCTGGCGCGGTGGCCTTCAAGCGCGCGGATGGCGCCGACTGCGCCACGCCCGAGCGCCGCGCCCTGGCGCTGGAGCGGGTGAGATTCGTCGGCGAGCCGGTCGCCGTCGTGATCGCCGAGACCGCGCGCGAGGCGCGGGACGCTGCCGAGGCGGTGATGGTCGACTACGAAGAGTTGCCGATGGTCGTCGACCTCGCCGGCGCGACGGCCGAAGGCGCACCCTTGCTCTGCGAGGCGGCCACCGGCAACATCGCCGCGGAAATGCGCCACGGCAGCGTGGAGGAAACCAGCGCCGCCTTCGCCAAGGCGGCGCACGTGGTCTCGCTCGACGTGGTCAACCAGCGTGTCGTCGCCCTGACCATCGAGCCACGCACCGTGCTGGCCGACTTCGACACCAGTTCCGAACGGATCACCATCCGGATGAGCACCCAGATGCCCTCGGGCGTGCGCAATTCGGTATGCGATTCCATCGGCCTGCCCAAGGAGCGCGTGCGCGTCGTGGTCGGCGACGTCGGCGGCGGCTTCGGCATGAAGACCGGCGCCTACCCCGAGGACATTGCCATCGCCTTCGCCGCGCTCACCGTGCGGCGTCCGGTCAAGTGGGTAGCCGAGCGAAGCGAGGAGTTCGTCTCCACCGCCCACGGGCGCGACATCGAGGCAAAGGCGGAACTGGCCCTCGACGCCCAGGGCAAGATCCTCGGCTTGCGGATCAAGACCTTCGCCAACGTCGGGGCCTACGCGACCGGCACCGGCGTCGCCATCCAGCTTCTCATCGGGCCGTGGGTGCAGACCAGCGTCTACGACATCCAGACCATCGACTTCCACTTCCACGCCGTGCTGACCAACACGGCGCCGACTGGCGCCTACCGCGGCGCCGGCCGGCCCGAGGCCATCTACACGATGGAGCGCCTGATGGACGAGGCGGCCCGCCAGACCGGCATCGACCGGGTCGAACTGCGCCGCCGCAACTTCATCCGGCCGGAGCAGATGCCCTACACCAACCCGATGAAGCAGACTTACGACACCGGCAAGTTCGAGTCGGTGATGGACCAGGCGCTCACCCTGGCCGACTGGCAGGGCTTCGATGCCCGCGCGGCCGAATCGAAGCGCCAGGGCCGCATGCGCGGTCTCGGCATCGCCACCTTCCTGGAATGGACGGGCGGCAATGTCTTCGAGGAACGGGTGACCGTCTCCGTGCAGGCCGACGGCGTCATCGAGGTCTTCTCGGCGGTGAACGCCATGGGGCAGGGCATCGCGACCACCCTGGCCCAGCTGGCCGTCGACGCCTTCGGCGTGCCGATCGAGAAGGTGCGCGTGGTGCTGGGCGACACGGACCGCGGCGACGGCTTCGGCAGTGCCGGCTCGCGCTCGCTCTTCACCGGCGGTTCGGCAGTGCGCATCGGCGCCGAGCGCACCATCGACAAGGCCAGGGCCCTTGCCGCGCAGGAACTCGAAGTATCTCCGGCCGACGTCGAGTATTCGGCCGGCATCTTCAAGGTCGCGGGAACCGACTTGCAACTCGACCTCTTCACGCTCGCCGGCCGCCAGCCGGACCGGGAGATCTTCGTCGACTCGACGAGCACTGTCGCCGGGCCGACCTGGCCCAACGGCTGCCACATCACCGAGGTGGAGCTCGACCCGGGCACGGGCGAGGTCAGCATCGCGACCTACGCGTCCGTCAACGACGTCGGCCGCGTGGTCAACCCGATGATCGTGCGCGGCCAGCTCGAAGGCGGCGCGGTGCAGGGTATCGGCCAGGCGCTGTGCGAGCGCGTGGTGTACGACGCCGAGACCGGCCAGCCGCTCACCGGCAGCCTGATGGACTACGCCGCGCCGCGCGCCGACATCATCACTTCGATGTTCCGCATGGAGATGGACGAGTCCACGCCCTGCAAGAACAATCCGCTGGGCGTGAAGGGCGTGGGCGAGCTGGGCACCATCGGCGCGACCCCGGCCGTCGTCAACGCCGTGGCGGATGCCCTTGCACGCAATGGCCTGGCCGAACGCGCGCCGCACCTGGGCATGCCGCTGAGCCCCGCGCGCGTCTGGCAGCTGATGCAGGCCTGAGCCTGGGCTGGTGCCGGCCCCGGGCGCCTCAGAAATCCTCGAGCGGCAGGCCGACGTAGTTCTCGGCCAGCGAGGTCGAGGCTGCGTGCGAATGCACGAGGTAGTCGAGCTCCGCTTCCTGGATCTTCTGGCCGAACTCGCCAGTCTCCGGGAATCGGTGCATCAGCGAGGTGAACCACCACGAGAAGCGCTCCGCTTTCCAGACCCGGCGCAAGCACAGGTCCGAATAGCGGTCCAGCGCCGAGGCAGTGCGCTCGCGGTAGAAGATCTCGAAGGCGCGCGAGAGGTAGCCCACGTCCGCCGTCGCCAGGTTGAGGCCCTTGGCGCCGGTCGGCGGCACGATGTGGGCCGCATCGCCCGCCAGGAAGAGGCTGCCGAAGCGCATCGGCTCGGCCACGAAGCTGCGCAGGGGCGCGATGCTCTTCTCGAGCGAGAGCCCGGTCACCAGCCGCTCGCGCGCCTCCGGGTCCAGCCGCAGGCGCAACTCGTTCCAAAAGGCGTCGTCGCTCCAGTTCTCGACCCGCTCCTCGGTCGGCACCTGCACGTAGTAGCGGCTGCGCGTGGCACTGCGCATGCTGCACAGCGCGAAGCCGCGCGGGGTGTTGGCGTAGATCAATTCATGCGAGACCGGTGGCACGTCCGCCAGCACGCCCAGCCAGCCGAAGGGGTAGACCTTCTCGTAGGTGTGCAACGCCGCGGCCGGCACGCTGGCCCGGCTGACGCCGTGGTAGCCGTCGCAGCCCGCGATGAAGTCACATTCGATCTCGTGAGTCGCGCCGTCCTTCTCATAGCGCACGCGCGGTTTGGCGGTGTCGAAGTCGTGCAGGCTGACGGGGCTGGCGCTGTAGATGGTCGCGAGGCCTTCGGCCTCGCGGGCTTCCATCAGGTCGCGCGTCACCTCGGTCTGGCCGTAGACCGTCACCTGCTTGCCGCCGGTCAGGCCGTGCATGTCGATGCGATGCCGCGCGCCCTTGAAGAGCAGCTCGATGCCCCCGTGCGGCAGGCCTTCGGCCTTGGCGCGCGTGTCGACGCCGGCCCGCGCCAGCAGATCCATGGTGATCTGTTCCAGCACGCCGGCGCGGATGCGGCCCAGCACGTATTCGCCGGTCTGGCGCTCGATGATGATGTTGTCGATGCCGGCCTTGTGCAGCAACTGGCCGAGCAAGAGGCCCGCCGGGCCCGCGCCGATGATGGCGACCTGGGTGCGCATGTCGTGTCTCCTGGAAGCAATGGGGTCGAGCGTAGGGGGTTGCGCTCCCGCCGTCTGCATCGCCCCGGCATCCACTGTGCGATGATGAGACCACCTGCGCGATGATCGCGCAACAGTTCCTTCCATGACCATCGCCAAACCCGACTTCATCGAGGGCATCGCCAAGGGCATGGCAGTGCTCGAGAGCTTCGACACCGAGCGCCAGCGGCTCAATGCCACGTTGGCCGCGGAGCGCGCCGGCCTCACGCGCGCAGCGGCGCGGCGCCATCTGCTGACGCTGGCCCATCTCGGCTACCTCGAGACCGACGGCAGCTATTTCTGGATGGCGCCAAAGGTGCTGCGTTTCTCCGGCAGCTACCTGGCCTCGTCCCGCCTGCCGCGCGCGCTGCAACCGACGCTGAACCGGCTCGCGGCGCAGACGCAGGAGTCCTTCTCCGCCGTCGTGCTGGACGGCGAGGAGGTCGTCATCGTCGCCCGCAGCGGGAGCTATGGCGCTCCGACGCGCGTGCTGGCCTACGGTCTGCACCTGGGCGCGCGCCTGCCGGCCCATGCCACCTCCACCGGCCGTGTGCTGCTCGCCGCGATGAGCGCCACGCAGCTGACGCAGTGGCTCAAGGGGCGCAGCCTTGCGCGCCTCACGCCCCACACCATCACCCAGGCGCGCGAGCTGCGCCAGCGCGTCGCGCAGGTGCGCAAGGACGACTTCTGCTTCGCGAGCGAAGAGCACGAACTCGGCGTGCAGGCGCTGGCCGTGCCGTTGCGGGACATGCAGGGCCACACTGTCGCCGCGCTGAACGTGGTGCTCTCTGGCGCCCAGCACCCCGACGAGGCGCTGCGACGCGACTTGCTGCCGCTGCTCTTCGAGGCCGCGCGCGAGGTGAGGGCGCTGCTGTGAGCCCGGCTGGCCAGTCGCGGCTGAACCTTCTGGCGGCTACGATCTCGAACGTCCTTCAATTGGATGCCTGAACCATGCGACTCCTGCTGCTCGAAGACGACGTGATGATCGGCGAGGCCGTGCTCGACCTGCTGCGCGCCGAACAATACGCGGTGGACTGGGTGAAGGACGGTGAGGCCGCCGACACCGCGCTGCGCACCCAGCAATACGACCTGGTTTTGCTCGATCTCGGCGTGCCGCGCCGCGACGGGCTGGAGGTGCTGCGCTCGCTGCGCGCGCGCAAGCAGCGCATGCCGGTGCTGATCGCCACCGCACGGGATTCCGTGCAGCAGCGCATCGAGGGCCTGGACGCGGGCGCCGACGACTACGTGCTCAAGCCTTACGACCTGGATGAGCTGCTCGCGCGCATCCGCGCCTTGCTGCGCCGTGCGTCCGGGCGGGCCGAGCCGGTCTATGAGCACATGGGCGTGAGCATCAATCCGGCCACGCGTGAAGTCACCGTTGCCGGACAGCCGGTGGTGCTTTCCGCGCGCGAATGGGCCGTGCTGGAGCCGTTGCTGGCGCGGCCTGGCATGGTGCTCTCGCGCGCGCAGCTGGAGGAAAAGCTCTACAGCTGGAAGGACGAGATCAGCAGCAACGCCGTCGAGGTGTATGTGCACGGCCTGCGCAAGAAGCTGGGCGCGGACCTGATACGCAACGTGCGCGGCGTGGGCTACATGGTGCCCAAGGAATGAGGTCTCTTCGCGCGCGCCTGCTCTGGTTCCTGCTGGCCGCCATCGTGCTCGCGGCTGGCACCCAGGCCTTCATCGCGTACCGCACCGTGCTCAAGGAAGCCGACGACATCTTCGACTACCACATGCAGCAGATGGCGCTTTCGCTTCGCGCCGGCTTGCCGCCCAGTTCCACCGTGGGCGGACTCGGCAGCGGCGAGGAGAACTTCGAGTTCGTGGTACAGATCTGGACGGCCGACGGCATCCGCATCTTCGAATCGGCCGCGCGCGCGGCGCTGCCGCAGCGCGCCGTTCTGGGTTTCTCCAACGTGCAGGCGCGCGGCACCAACTATCGCGTGTTCTCGATGCAGACCGGCGCGCTGGTGATCCAGGTTGCGCAGGACATGGCGGCGCGGCGCAACATGGCGGGCACGCTGGCGCTGCGCACGGTCGGGCCTATCGTGCTGGCGGCGCCCCTGCTCATGCTCGTGGTGTGGTGGGTGGTGAGCCAGTCGCTGGCGCCGGTGGCGCGCGTGCGGCGGCAGGTTTCGCAGCGGCAGGCCGATGATCTGTCGCCGGTGAGCGAGGAGGACCTTCCCGAGGAGGTGCGGCCGCTGGTGCAGGAGCTCAACCTGCTCTTCGCGCGCGTGCGACGTGCGTTCGAGGCGCAAAAGAACTTCGTGGCCGATGCGGCGCACGAGCTGCGTTCGCCGCTGTCGGCGTTGAAGCTGCAGGTGCAAGGTCTGCGCCGCGCCTCCGACGAGGCGGGGCGGGAGGTTGCCATCGGCCGCCTGGTCGCCGGCATCGATCGCGCGACCCGGCTGGTCGAGCAGATGCTCGCGCTCGCGCGGCACGAGGCCAACGCAGCTGCGGGGGTGCGGCGCGAATCGGTCAATCTCCAGGAGGTCGTCCGGCTCGCGGTCTCCGACGCGATCGCGGCCGCTCAGGCGCGGCAGATCGACATCGGCATCGTTCGTGCCGACCCGGTAGAGCTCCTCGGACAGGCCGACGCGTTGCGCATGATGCTGCGCAACCTGCTGGACAACGCCGTGAAATACACGCCCGAGGGCGGCCGTGTCGACGTTTCCATCCACGCACTGGTGGATGGCGTCGAGGTCAGCGTGGAGGACAGCGGCCCCGGCCTGCCGGCGGAGGAGCATCAGCGCGTGATCAACCGCTTCTACCGCTCCGGCGAGCCGCAGGCGCCGGGCAGCGGCCTGGGCCTGGCCATCGTCAAGTCGATCGCCGACCTCCACGGCGCCACGGTGTCGCTCGGTCGCTCCGAAAGCCTGGGTGGCCTGCGCGTCGCGCTGCGTTTCCCTTCGGGCGACTGAGCCTCGCGCGGGGCGCGGGAGCGCCGATACCGTTTAAGTTGAGCTTAAGCGTCGTCGCCGACATTCCATTCGTCGTCTCTTCCATTGACCTCGAAAGGATAAAGAATGAAAGCCAGTCTGACTTCGCCCCGCGCCATCGTCCTTTCGCTGGCTGCCGCCGGCGTGATCGGTGCTGTCGCCGGTGGCGCCTACACCAGCGCGAGCGCCATTGGCACGCCCGCGCCCGTCGCGGCGAGCGCGGCCGCCGCCGCGGCGCCGATGGTGACCATGCCCGACTTCTCCACCATCACGGCGCGTGACGGCGCGGCCGTCGTCAACATCAGCGTCACGGGCACCCAGAAGACCTCGCTGGAAGGTCCCCAGGGAATGGATCCGGACGATCCGATGTACGAATTCTTCCGCCGCTTCCAGGGCCAGGGCGGCCCGCGCGCCCAGCAGCGCGAGGTGCCCGTTCGCGGGCAGGGCTCGGGCTTCATCGTGAGTACCGACGGCATCATCATGACCAACGCGCACGTCGTGAAGGATGCGAAAGAAGTCACGGTCAAGCTGACCGACCGGCGCGAGTACCGCGCAAAGGTGCTCGGCGTCGATGAGAAGACGGACATCGCCGTCCTGAAGATCGACGCGAAGAACCTGCCGACGCTCGCGCTCGGCAACACCAAGGACCTCAAGGTCGGCGAGTGGGTGCTGGCGATCGGCTCGCCCTTCGGCTTCGAGAACACCGTGACGGCCGGCGTGGTCAGCGCCAAGGGCCGCTCGCTGCCGGATGACGGCTATGTGCCCTTCATCCAGACGGACGTGGCGATCAACCCCGGCAACTCGGGCGGCCCGCTGCTCAACACGCGCGGCGAGGTCGTGGGCATCAACTCGCAGATCTACAGCCGCAGCGGCGGCTACCAGGGCGTTTCCTTCGCGATCCCGATCGACGTGGCGGTCCAGGTGAAGAACCAGATCGTTGCCACCGGCAAGGCCAGCCATGCCCGTCTCGGCGTGGCGGTGCAGGAGGTCAACCAGACCTTCGCGGATTCCTTCAAGCTGGAGTCGCCCGAAGGCGCGCTGGTGTCGAGCGTGGAGAAGGGCGGCCCGGCCGACCAGGCCGGCCTGCGCTCGGGCGACGTCATCCGCAAGGTCGACGGCCAGCCGATCGTCTCCTCGGGCGACCTGCCGGCCGTGATCGGCCAGCAGAAGCCGGGTGCCAAAGTGGCGCTGGAGATCTGGCGCCAGGGCGGGCGGGAGGAGATCACCGCCAAGCTCGGCGACGCCAGCGACAAGGCGACCAAGGTGGCGAAGAACGACGACGCCGCCGGCAATGGCAAGCTAGGCTTGGCCCTGCGCCCGCTCCAGCCGCAGGAGCGGCGCGAGGCGGCGGTGGAGAGCGGCCTTCTGATCGAGGACGCGGGGGGCCCCGCCGCACTCGCAGGCGTCCAGGCGGGCGACGTGCTCATCGCCATCAACGGCACGCCGGCCAAGAGCGTGGAGCAGGTCCGGGAAGTGGTGACCAAGGCCGACAAGTCCGTGGCCTTGCTGATCCAGCGCGACGGCGACCGGATCTTCGTGCCGGTGCGCATTGGCTGAGAGCCGGACATTCGGCGCGGCGCCGCGGAGCTTCTCCCGCTTCGCGCCGCTCGCTGGATTCATCGTGCAAAAGTGCCTTTGCCGAAAATTCGTAACACGTAACAATTCTGCAAACAGTTGAATAAGAGGTTCTCCCAATGGCACTCCGTGATCTTGCTCTGACCGTCCTTGAACTCGAACCCAACGAGTTCCACTGGGTGCTGATGGAAGCCGTCCAGGCCGAATCCGAGGATTGCCTGGGGTATCGGCCCGTCGATTCGTCCACGCAGGGGCTTCCTGACTATTCGCAGGCGCTGATCCATGGGGCCTCGGCCCTGCGCGTGCTGCAGGGCTTGGCGCCTTTCGGCAAGCCCGTCACGCCGGTCGGCATCGGCGACGACGAAGGCGCCGAGCCGGCGAAGGGACGGGCGGATGCGTCCAGCGTGCAGGCGTCGGACGACGAGGACTCCTGCATGTTCACCACCAACCACTCCGCTCTCTGAGCGCATATTCTCCTGGCCTCTTCCCCCGAGGCGCATCGCACGACCCAGGCACGCACCGGAAGCGTTCGCGCACCCTGATCCAATGGGGGAGACGGTGCCTGAAGACGGCGCACCGCGCCAAGGAGGAAATATGCCAAGACTGATCGTCCTGCAGAAGAACGGCTCGGCCAAGCAGGTCAACGTCGTCACCACGCCCTTCGTCATCGGCCGCGCTGAAAGCGCCGACCTGGTGCTGGACAACCCGCTCGTCAGCCGGGCCCACGCGGTGTTCGAGGCGATCGGCGATGCCTTCACCATCCGCGACCTGCAAAGTCACAACGGAACCTACGTCAACGGTCAGCGGCAGGAGAACTGCGCGCTGAGCGCCGGCGACGAGATCAGGATCGGCGACTACCAGATACGTTACCTGAGCAGCGGCGGACCGCTCGGCGAAGCAGAGGCGTTGCGGCTGGTGACCATCCCGGGCAAGCTCGCCGATCTCGACTTGGCGAAGCCCGGCCTCAAGCCTTGAACCGGGGCTTCAGGAGTTGATCTGGGGCCGGCGGGCCGCGGGCGGCGCCAGGGCGTCCAGGTCGACCAGCATCCCCGGAATCGTCATGAGGCGGAGTGCCTCGATGGCGGTGAACTCCTGGTCGTCCGCGAGAAAACGCAACTTGCAACTGCCGATCGTGATCTCGTCCCCATTCGCCAGGATCTGCGTCTCGATCTTCTGACCGTTCACAAACACCCCGTTGCGGCTGCCCAGGTCCTTCAGCGAGACGAAGGGCCCATCGATGGTGAAAACGGCATGGAATCGGCTGGCCTGCTCGTCCTCCAGCGCGATGTCGTTCGTCGAGGCTCGGCCAATGGTGGTATCTGGCGTTCTCAATGCGACCTGCTTGGTCGTTGTGGGATTCATCAGCAGAATTAGCTTGGGCATGCGCTGTACCTTCACTGGGGAACGTCGACAGCGCGACGAGGTTCGTTCTCGGTCGCCTTGCCGCTGGAGGCCGCCCGCCGACTGCGCCGGAAGGTGCGGTACTGTAGGACGAGACCTCGTCTTCACCATACGTCGCGCCGTATGGCCACAAGCTGGCTTTTCGGATGGCATAAAGGCGCGGTTATGGCACGCAGCGCGCGGCACGGGCTTCGCGTGCGCGTGCGAATGGAGAGGCACCATGCAGGATCCTTCGGTCCACGACCTGAGCTCGCTGTCGGACACCGAGCTTCTTTTCAAGACCCATGCACTCCGCCTCAAGGCCGAGGAAGGCTCGCCCGCGGCGCGCAGCCTGGCGCGCGAATACGAGGACGAGATGACGCGCCGATTCGGTGGCACGACGACGCTGCGCGCATCGCTCGATGGCGAGCACGACACGTTGCGGCCATGGTGGAAGTTCTGGTGACGGCCGCGGGAGAAGCGCAGATCTCGCAGTCGCAGTGACTGCTAGTGGTCGTTCGCCGGCTCGTCAGAAGCCGCATGGCCGCGGAAATTCGCCTCCACCGCATGACTCAGGACGGCGGCCGGACTCAGCTTGGCAAGCGCATCCGCGAACTTCTGTTCCGCCGATGCGCGGAGTTCGGCGGCGGCGTCCCGTTCCTGCTGGCTGGGCGGAGGTCCCATGCCTTTGAAGAAGGCAAGCGCTTTGCGCGCGACGGTGGTTTCCATGGAAATCGCCACATGCTCGGCATCTCGCCATTCCTTCAGCAGGGCGATGGCGGGGTGCTGGTTGGCGTGTGCGACAAAGCGAAGAGGGTAGCTCATGGCACTGCTCCGACCGAATGGCAAACTCATCCCCCTGCGCCGCGAAGATGAGCGTCAACCCATCCCGAGGCGGGGCACGTAGGACGCCAACGCAACATCCAATGCGATGGGGCCGAGGCCTTGGCGCGGCGCGCGGGGGCGCTCAGTTCTTACCCAGGTGATCGCGCACCTTGTCCGCCTGGTCGCCCACCGCGGCGACGGCTTTGCGCAGTTCCTCTTCGGTCACGCCCAGGCTTTGGATCCAGTCGCGCAGTTCGTTGCCCACGTCGAGGTTGATGCGCTGGCGGTCTGGGCCGCTGGCCTCCGCCTTGTCCTCCGCCATGCCGTGCTCCTTGAGCCAGTCTGCGGGATCGGGCTGTATGAGGCGCTCTTGCGCCGACAGCCGCTCGATGTATCGGATCTGGCGGGCGCGTGGGTTCATGCAGGCAATTGACGCATCCCACGGCCAGGCAGCTTGTAGGCGGGTATGAGAATCGGTCTGATCGTGCACCTACACCGTCGTGCGCAGCGCGATGCAACGTCACAACGCGGCCATGGACGCCGTCAAGAACACTCGGATTCCTTGTCGCCACCGCGCTCGCCCAAATCGCTCCCAGCCTTCGGCAGCGGGATTCTCACTTTGAAGCGTGTCCCATCCGCGGCAGTGGAGGTGGCGCTGAACTCCCCGGCGTGCGCCTTGACGATCTCCGAGCAGATGTAGAGACCCAGACCGAGTCCCCCGCCAGGCTTGCCGTGCGCGGGCCGCCAATACGGCTGAAAGATCTTCCGGAGATCCGCTGGCGCGATGACGTCTCCGGCGTTGCGCACCGACAGTTCCAACCAGCCGTCAACGACTCTCGCCTCAACGAACACTGGCTGGTCCTGCGCCCCATGGTGGTAAGCATTGCCCAGCAGATTGGAAAGAAGCTGCTGGATGCGATTTGGATCGCACGCAACTGGCACGTTGATTTCAATGTCGGCGCGAAGATCAAGCCCGGGATGCGCGGCACGCGCCTCGTCCACGACCTCCCGGAGCACGGTCGCAAGGTGCTCCGCACTGCGAATTTCCACGCCGATACCCGAACCCAGGCGAGTGCGCGCAAAGTCCATGACGTTGTCGATCAGCGCGGCCATGCGCCGCGTGCTGGCGCGAAGGCGTTGCCCGAGTTTCTGATCTTGCTCGCCGGGCCGGCGAATCAGCAATTCGCCAGCGGTCCCCACCGCCGCGAGCGGATTGCGAAGGTCATGCCCAAGGACCGCGATGAACTGCTCTCGCAGTTCCGCCGCCGCGCGCTGATCCGCGACCTCGCGCGCCGCGAGCGCATACCGGTCGTCGTTCTCAAGCTGCAGTGCGATCATCGCGGCGAAGGCTGAGAACATTCGCACGGTCCGCGCGTCCGAGACGACCTTCGGATCGGGATCGATTGCGCAGAGGTTGCCGAAATAGTCGCCATTGCTCTTGATGATCGGGACCGAGATATAGCTCTCGATGCTGTAGATCCGCGGCGTGTGGTGCCCCCGGTAGACCGGGTCCTGACTCGCGTGGTTGATGACGATGGGAGCGCGGGCGGCGCGGACCTCCGTGCACAGCGTGGTCTCGACCTTGAGTTGCCCACCCGGACGCAATCCAAACGCGATGTTGTCCTGCACAGCGCAAGCGGTCCAGGTTCCATCCGTCACGCGGGCAATGGCCGCGAAACCCATGCCCGTGTCCTCGCAGATGTGCTTGAGCATGCCCGGCACCATGCTCATGCTGGCCACCGAAGCGATGTCCCGGGCGAGACCTTCCTCGCTGTCAGTCGAAGGTGGCTCGAGTTCGAAGTGTGAAGGCAAGCGAGAAATGTACGACAGTTCCCACCCTGCTCGCCGCGTCATAAGACATGGACATCATTCCAACTCCGCCCGAGAGTCCTCGGCCGGTGCGTCGAGGATCGCATCGCATGCCGGTGGACGCGACAGATAGTCAGCGATCCAGCCGCGTGCTTTCTCCGCCAGCGCCTTGCGGGCCTCGTCCTCGGAGAGGTCCGCGCCCGCCAGCGCCAGCCGGCACACCCGTTGCCGGCGCCGCATGACCTGCGCGAAGTAGTGCGGCCTTCCAGTGCTCCGCTCGCGCCCCACCTCCATCGTGCAGCTCAGGTGGTGCGAGAGGAGGCAGACCATCTCTGCCTTCGGTGGAGGGATAGAGGTTCATCGCGAACGACTTTATCGCCGTCAAAACGCGGGTCGACCGTCGCCAGCAGAAGCACGCCAGCGCACAGCGGATGGCACTGCAGTACTGAACAAATGAAAAAGCCCGCTACCTGAACGATAGCGGGCTTTCCAGAGGCCATGCGGCTTTGTAGTGGCTCCTCGACCTGGGCTCGAACCAGGGACCTACGGATTAACAGACCAGCACCTGCGCCTCGAAGCAGAGTCGGCTACGTCCCGACCCTAAGAAAATCAAGCACTTAGCCGACGTCAGACGACTTCGACCGACAGCGCCCGACCGCTTTCGACACCCTCTGCGCTATCACTTGCGCTATCAGCGCGCAGGGTGCGGCACCATCGTACTGACTTTCCCCGCCCCGTTCGGTTTTGGCTGATTTCACATGCTGGAGAATCCCGACGGGAAGGGTACGGAACGCGGGCGCTCGTACTCCGCGAGAAGTGGCCCCCCTTCTAAGCGCTAGGCGCACATGGAGCCGACGCGAATGCGGCCTTGTCTGCCTGCCTAGCGCGGCTTCGACGGGTAGGCTGCTGTTACATTATGAAATGAACTAGGGGCTGAGCTACATTGGTGTGGTGAATAGCGGTTTGGGCTGAGATAGCGCTTCAAAACGAGGTAACTCCGAGCCTTTCCCAGGCGCTCGCGGAGGGTTCGTCCGGCTGCCCGTAGAGCGAGCATCGGAACCGTGACCAATCGTGAGGGATGCTCATTTCCGAGCGCTCCACCGCCTGGCACCAGAGGGGCTGATGCCGGGCAACGGCACAGACAAGCTGGCTGAACAAATGGAGGAGAAAAGGTGGACGTTTTCAAGTTTCGCGAGAATCTGGTCAGCGAGTACGAGCAGTTCACCCGTAGCTTCACGCGCATCAAGGCAGACGACATCCGGGCATTCGTAGACCGCGAATACGATAGCCAGCGCTACTGGCCCGAGCCGCTCATACAAATCAACCCGAACTACAGGTCGGGCGGCACAGTCGATGAGCTTGTCCAAGCTAAGCAGTTGAGCCCCGAGTGTTCCGCTATCTTCCGACTGGGCAAGTCGGCGAGTTCTGCTGGAGCAGCGCTGCCGCTGCACAAGCACCAGGCTGAGGCCATCAGCCTGGCGCTGGCCGGCGAAAGCTATGTACTGACCACCGGGACGGGCTCAGGCAAGTCGCTCGCATATTTCATCCCTGTGGTCGATGCGTGCCTCAAGGCCAAAGCCGTTGACCCGACACCTCGTACCCGCGCCATCGTTATCTACCCGATGAATGCGCTGGCCAATTCGCAGCTGGAAGAGCTCAAGAAATTCCTGGGCTCCGAAGCGGCGACACGCTCGGTCAGCTTCGGGCGGTACACAGGGCAGGAGTCCGACGAGGAACGGCAGGCCATGGCCGCCAACCCACCGGACATTCTTCTGACCAACTTCATGATGCTCGAGCTGCTGATGACCCGGCAGAACGACATCGACAAGGCGGTGATGCGCAACGCCAAGGGCCTGCGCTTCTTAGTGCTCGACGAGCTTCACACTTACCGTGGTCGCCAAGGTGCTGACGTGGCCCTATTGGTGCGACGTGTTCGTGAAGCGCTTGCCGACGAGCTCATCTGCATCGGCACGTCCGCGACGATGGCCTCCGAGGGCAGCCAGATGGAACGCAATGCGGTCGTCGCCAAAGTGGCGCGCCGGCTTTTTGGCACGCCCATCGCCGACCGCAACGTCATCACTGAAACTCTGCGTCGCACGACGCCGGAGAGCCAAACGCTGGAGTCCGTGAGAGGTAGCCTTGGACCGGCCATCCGGGCCGGTGTCCCAATCGACCTCAACTTCGAGGCTTTGGCAGCACATCCCATGTCAGTCTGGGTCGAACTGACTCTGGGCCTGACCTACGAAGACGACAAGCCCAGGCGCGCTCGGCCACGGACGCTGGCAGACGCCGCCAAGCTGCTGCACGAAGCCTCTGAAGAGCTTATCGAGAACTGCCTTTCCTACTTGCAGCAGTTCATGCTGCGTGCCTACGCAGTCACGGATGGCGCTGGCAAGAGTCTGTTCGCTTTCAAACTCCACCAGTTCATCGCAGGCGGGGGCAAGGTCTACACGACGCTGGAGGCTCCTGGGCACCGCGCCATCACGCTCGATGGTCAGCAGTTCGTTTCGGGCGACGATGAAAGACAACGCCGGTACTACCACGTTCACTTCTGCCGCGACTGCGGGCAAGAGTACATCCCGGTCTGGGACACCGACGGAGCCGAAGGCAGGAGCTTCAACGTCCGCAGTATCGAAGAGCGACAGAACGACGACGAACAAGTCAAATTCGGCTTCCTGATGCCCGATGGTCGGAACCTGTGGAACCCTGAGTCTCTGGAGCGCTACCCGGAGTCGTGGCTCGAGGAGCGGGCGGACGGTGAGTGGCGCATCAAGTCCGGGCAGCGTAAGTTCATCCCCCAAGCGCTAAAGGTGCGGCCGGATGGCTTGGTCAGCGCTGACAGCGGACTGCCCGCATGGTTCATCCCGGGCGCTTTCCGCTTTTGCTTGGCTTGCGGGGTGTCGCACACGACGTCGGGCAAGGACGCACTACGTCTGACGTCGCTGTCCGGCGAGGGCCGCAGTTCGGCAACGACGATGCTCACGCTCTCGGCTCTACGCTATCTGTACGAGCAAGACCAGCAGTTGTCTGCGGACGCCAAGAAGGTTCTCGGCTTCTCGGACAATCGACAGGACGCTGCCCTGCAGGCTGGGCATTTCAACGACTTCCTACAGGTGCTGCTGACGCGGTCAGCGCTGTTGTCTGCCGTGCGCAAGGCGGGAGGCAACGTGCTGTCCGAGCGCGAGGTAGCCAACGCCGTCTTTGAGGCTCTTGGATTTCATCGCGACGACCCGTCGGTGCGGGCCGAGTACATGCAGCAGCCAGAGGTCAAAGGCAACACGCGGCGGCAGGTGCAGGAAGCCATGCGCGGCATTCTCGGCTACCGCAGCTACTTTGACCTGCGGCGTGGTTGGCGCTTCAACAACCCCAACCTCGAGCAATTGGGCCTGATTCGCATCGGCTACCAGGATATCGACGACCTGGCCGCGGATGCCGCCGAGTGGGCCGAGGCGCCGCAGGTTCTGCAAGCGGCGAATCCGGCCGAGCGGGCGACCGTTCTCCGCGCCTTGTTCGACTTCATGCGCCAGGGCCTGTGCGTTGCCACGCGCTACCTCGACCGCACCGAACTCGAACAGCTACGCACCCAGAGCTACGCCAACCTGTGCGAGCCCTGGGGGTTCACCGAGGATGAGCGGCCGGTGCCGTCGCGCTGGTTTGCCACGGCGCGCCCGCGCGAAGAGACCGACCGCCGGGGCCGCCGAGTCTTGGTCGAGGACTTCTTGGTCATCGGCTCCAGCCGCTCGCGCCTGGGCAAGCTGCTCCGCCAGGGCAGTACTTGGGGCGGTGGAAATCCTTACTACAAACACATCAACGACCAGACCTATCCGGGTGTCATCCAGGCGCTGCTGAAAGCCGCGGAGTCATACGGCATGGTCAAGCGCGAGGAGACAGATTTCGGCGTGTTGGGCTGGCAGCTGAACGGCACCGCATTGCAATGGGAGCTTGGTTCGGGCGAGAGCAAACGGCAGGCCGAAGACAACGCTTTCTTCCGCAGCCTTTACTTGAACATTGCCGGGCTGCTCGACAGTCCCGTGCATCAGCTCTTCGAGTTCGAGGCCCGCGAGCACACGGCCCAAGTGCAGCAGGAAGACCGGATGGAGCGGGAAGCTCGTTTCCGCTTCACAGACAAGGACCGTGCGGAATGGCGCGGCAAGAACGGCTCCGACCTCGAATGGCTGCCGGTCCTCTTTTGCTCCCCGACGATGGAGCTCGGCGTCGACATCTCCTCGTTAAACACGGTCTACATGCGCAACGTGCCGCCCACCCCGGCCAATTACGCCCAGCGCAGCGGTCGAGCCGGACGTGCCGGGCAACCGGCGCTGGTCATCACGTATTGCGCCAGCCAGTCACCGCACGACCAGTACTACTTCCGCGACCCGGTGCGCATGGTGCACGGCCAAGTAAATGCGCCGACGCTCGACTTGGCCAACCTTGAACTGGTCAAGAGCCACATGCAGGCCATCTGGCTGGCAGAGACCGGCAAGCGCCTGGGCAACAGCGTTCGTGATTTGCTGGACATGAACCTGCCGGAGGCGCTGCCAGTCACTGAAGAGATGGCCCGCGACTTGGACAAGCCCGAGGCCAAGAAGCGTGCGCACCAACGTGGCCTGAAGGTGCTAGGCATGTTGGCTAGCGAACTTACACCCCAGAACGCCCCCTGGTACACGGACCAGTGGGCCGAGGCAGTGTTCCAGCGGGCGTACCACGAGTTCGACGCTGCACTGCAACGCTGGCGCGACCTGTACCGCGCCACCGCGCAGGCCATCGAGCTGAACTTCAAGATTGAAAACAACCCGGCCGCGAGCGAGCGGGAGCGCCGCGAAGCTCAGCAGCGCCACAACGAGGCTCGCAAACAACGTGACCTGCTGCTGGCTGGTGACAGCGCGTTCAATAGCGACTTCTACACCTACCGCTACCTCGCAAGCCAAGGCTTCTTGCCGGGATACAACTTCCCACGCCTGCCGCTGCTGGCGTACCTTCCGGCGCGGCGCGGCTCCATTGGCCGCGAGAGCTTTCTGTCGCGCCCGCGATTCTTGGCGCTGGGCGAGTTCGGCCCTTACAGCCTCATTTACCACGAGGGTAGCCAGTACCGCGTCGTCAAAGCGCTGCTGACCATCACGGGCTCGGACCAAGTCAGTGACGGTGCCAAGCTGCCCACTGAGATTGCTCGCCTGTGCCCGGCATGTGGCTACGGCCACTTCCGCTCGCAACGCGATGCCGACCGTTGTGTCTCCTGCGGGGCGTCGCTGTCCGGCGCTCAGGAAATCAAGAACCTCTATCGCATCGAAAACGTCTCAACCAAACGCGCCGAGCGCATCACCGCCAACGAGGAGGAGCGGGTGCGCCAGGGCTACGAGATGCAGACCACCTTGCAGTTCGCCCAAGCTGAGGGCAAACTGCAGATGGTCACCACCGTCGTTCAGGACGACCAGGGACCGTTGCTCGAGATGCAGTACGGCCCGGCCGCGACCGTGTGGCGCATGAACTTCGGTTGGCGCCGTCGCAAAGAAAAGGCCATCCAAGGCTTCATGATGAACCCAGTGACGGGCCACTGGATGGGCGGCGTGGACGACGGAAACGGTGAAAAAGAGGGCGAAGCTGAGGCGCCGCCGGACAAGACTCCACCGCAGCGCATCGTCCCCTACGTCGAAGACCGGCGGAACATCCTCATCGTGCGCCCGCACTACCGTCTGGGCGAACTCACGGCCGGAACACTGACCACCTTGCAGTACGCACTCAAGCGCGGCATCGAGGCGGTCTACCAGCTCGAAGAGAGCGAGCTCGTGGCCGAGCCGCTGCCTACGCGCGACAACCGCCAGTCCATCCTGCTGTTCGAGGCGGCCGAAGGCGGCGCGGGCGTGTTGACGCGTCTGGCCACCGAGCCCGATGCGTTGGCAGCCATTGCCACGAAGGCGCTCGAGGTTCTGCACTTCCTGCCGCCGACGACCGGACAGGCTTGGTCCAAGCACACGCTGACTGAAGAGCTCGACCACGACGGCAAGCCGTTGTGCGAGGCCGGCTGCTATCGCTGCCTGCTGTCGTACTACAACCAGCCTGACCAAACGCTCATCGACCGAAAGGACAAAGACGCCGGTGGACTCATGCTCGACATCCTGTGTCGCCTGACGCAGGCGCGAGCCCATCCAGGCACACAAGGGCGCGGCCCCGACGAGCACGACGCCCAACTCGCGCGCACCGCGGGCAGCTCACTCGAACAGGCCTGGCTGGACCATGTGAACGAGCAAGGCTACCGTAAACCTGACCGGGGGCAGCACACGGTCGCGCTCAGTGCGGCCGGTGCTAAGGTCTGCGCCGACTTCTTCTACGACGACCTGAACCTTGCCGTCTTCATCGACGGTCCGCACCACGAAGCCGAAACCCAACGCGCTCAGGACGCGGCGATAGACCGCGCGCTCGATGAGCTTGGTGTCCTCGTGCTGCGCTTCCCCAAGGAATTGGCTCGCTGGCCCGACATTTTCGAGACCAACGCCGACCTCTTTGGTCCCGGCAAGTCCTGATTCGACATGAATGCTCCTACGCCGGAATGTCTGCCGGGCAGCCTTGTCGCAGCCCGTGGCCGTGAGTGGATAGTTTTGCCCGGGTCAGATACCGAAACGCTGCGCCTTCGTCCATTGGGCGGCGGCGAGCGTGACGAGACCCTCATCTACCTGCCGCTCGAGCGCCAGCCCGTTCAGCCCGCGTCCTTTCCTTGGCCGAACATCGCGCAGGCGCGCAACCACGCGGCCAGCCAGTTGCTGTTGGATGCACTGCAGCTCAAGCTGCGCAGCGGCGCGGGCCCATTCCGTAGCTTTGGCAACATCGCCGTCGAGCCCCGTGCGTACCAGCTTGTGCCATTGCTGATGGCACTCAAACAGCCCACAGTTCGCCTGCTCGTTGCCGACGACGTGGGCGTTGGCAAAACCATCGAAGGTGCCCTCATCGCCCGCGAGTTGCTCGACCGCGGTGAAATCCAGCGCATGACCGTGCTCTGCCCGCCGCACCTGTGCGAGCAGTGGCAGCGCGAGCTCTCTGAGCGATTCCACATCCAGGCAGCGGTGGTCCGGTCCAACTCGGCAAACAGATTGGAACGAGACCTCCCGCCCGGCACCTCGCTGTTCCATGCCCATCCGTTCACCGTCGTCAGCCTGGACTACATCAAGTCCGAGCGCCGGCGTGACGCTTTCCAGCGCTCCTGCCCCGAGTTCGTCATCGTCGACGAGGCCCACACCTGCACCCAGGCCGGCCAAGGCCGGCAGCAACGGTACCAACTGCTCAAGCGCCTGGCAGCGCAACCCGAACGACACATGGTGCTGCTCACTGCCACACCGCACAGCGGTGACGAGGAGGCCTTTTTCAACCTGCTCGGCCTGCTCCGCCCTGACTTCACCCAGCTCAAAGACCTGCCCGCCGGCCAGCGCACCGACCTGCGTGAAGACCTGTCGCGCCACTTCGTTCAGCGCCGCCGTCCCGATATCGCCGAGTGGCAAGACGCGTCAATGTTCCCCGACCGTCGGACCGCCGAACTGACCTACAAGCTCACCGGCGCATGGGGGCAGCTGTTCAACGATGTGCTGGCCTACGCCCGCGAGTTGGTAGAACGCTCCGAAGGGCAGGGGCTGCGCGAACAGCGCATGAACTGGTGGGCGGCGCTTGCGCTGTTGCGCTGCATCTCGTCGTCCCCCGCGGCTGCAGTCAACGCGCTACGCACGCGCCTGATGGGCGCGCAAGGCGAAGCTGCAGTCGACGACACAGCTTCGCTTGAAGAGTTCGAAGCCCAGGCCAGCGACCGCGTGCTCGATGGCACTGACGACGCACTTTCCACAGACGACATGGAGCCCGGCGCTCAGACCGAAGACAGTCAACGCCTTCAGGCCCTGATGGTCAGTGCCTCTGCACTGGCCGGCCAGCAAAACGACCCCAAGCTCGCCAAGCTGCAGGAGCATCTGGCATTGCTGCTGAAGGACGGCTTCCAGCCTGTGGTCTTCTGCCGCTACATCGCCACCGCGCACTACCTGGCATCGGCGCTGCAGCAGAAGTTCAAGCCCACGACCGTCAAAGCCGTTACGGGCGAGTTGACCCCTGACGAGCGTGAAGCCGCAGTTGAGCAACTGGGCGAAAGCGAAAGCCGCGTTCTCGTGGCGACTGACTGCCTCTCAGAGGGTATCAACCTACAAGGCTTGTTCACCGCCGTCGTCCACTACGACTTAAGCTGGAATCCGACCCGCCACGAACAGCGTGAAGGTCGCGTCGACCGCTTCGGCCAAAAGGCGCGCGAGGTGCGCAGCACCATGCTGTACGGCGAGGACAATCCAGTCGATGGCGCGGTGCTGCACGTCATCCTGCGCAAGGCCGAGAGCATCCGCAAAGAACTGGGTGTGCTGGTGCCCATGCCCGACAACGAAGGCAAGTTGACCCAAGCGCTGATGAACGCGGTGCTGCTTCGCAAAGGCGGTGCCTCGTCCTACCAACCCGAACTCGACCTCTGGGGCGAGCCCGCCAAGGAAATCGAACTCGCCTGGCAAAGCGCAAAGGAAAAGGCTAAGCAGAACCGCAGCATCTTCTCCCAGCGTCGCCTGAAGCCCGAAGACGTGCTGCCCGAGTGGCGCAAGTCCGCTGCCGCTTTGGGTGGCGAAGCCGACGTCGAACGCTTTGTCAGTCGCGCTACCGCGCAGCTCGGCGCACCGCTGCAGCCCGTGAAGCAGCATTTCAAGCTGCTCATTGAGCATCTGCCCGCTGCCGTTCGTGAACGACTCGCTGCTGAGGGCTTGGCCGGCACGCTGCGCATCGACTTCCATCAGCCCGCCGCGCAAGGCGCAGCCTTTGTTCATCGCACGCACCCCCTGGTGGCCGTGCTGGCCGACACGCTGTTAGAACAAGCACTGGACGATGCACCCAATAACGCCGATGACGCCCAAGTCGCGCGTGCCGGCGTCGCGTTTGTGGCTCAGGTTCCGCTGAAGACCACCGTGCTCCTGCTGCGTATCCGCCATCAGCTCACGGTTACGCATGGCTCCAATACACGGCTTCTGATGTGCGAAGAGGCAGTGGCCGTCTCGGCCAGCGGCGCCGAGCCGTTCGTTGAGTTGCTGCCTGACCAGACACGCGCCCTGCTGGGCGCCGAGGCCACCCGCAACCTGCCCGTGCCCCTGCGTGACCGCCAGTTGCAAGCCGCACTCGACGCCTTGCCGTCCTGGCAACCGCAGCTCGAAACTATCGCAAAGGCCCGCGCCCAAGCCCTGCTGCTTGACCACCGCCGCGTGCGTGAAGCGGCCGACAGCCGAGGCAGCTACCAGGTCACCGCCAGTCTGCCGGTGGATGTGATGGGCCTCTACGTGTTGTTGCCCGACGGGGCAGCCGCCACCACTGCCATGGGAGCCTGAAACCATGGCCAAGTTGCATTCCACTCGCACCACTCACCAGCTCGCCTACCGTGCCATCCGTATTGAAGGCGGCCTCATCCCTGCCGATGAACTCACCCGGCTGACCCTGCTGGCCGACCCGAAGGCCAGCGAGCAAACGGAAGGCCAATACCGCATCGCTCGCGGCCTGAAGCTGCGCGACGAAATAACCCGCGATTTCAAGATTGCGCTGAGCCTCTGGCAAGACTTCCAAGTTCTGCGCCAGCGGCAAGACGTGAGCGCCCATGACGTGACCGTGCGCGAATGGCTGCTGCCGTTGCTGCGCGACGTGCTGCACTTCCATGACGCGGCGCGCTGCCCAGCCATTGAACATGCGGGCCACCAGTACGCTATCGGCCATGGCGGCCTCTTCAGCCAAGCTGCTAACGGCCAGATGCACGGCCGGGTGCCGCTGGTGTTTGCGGGCTTTGACCAACCGATGGACGCCGCCGCCGAGCGTTTCGGCGAAGCTAACCCCGACACCGGCAAGACCCGCCGGCGCAGCCCCTTCATGCTCGCGCAAGAGGCGCTGAACGCCTCCGATATCTCACTCTGGGCCATCGTCAGCAACGGTCTGACATTGCGCATCCTGCGCGACAACGCCAGCCTCACCCGGCCCGCGTACATCGAGGTCGACCTCGAAGCCTTGTTCACCGAAGAGCTGCTGGCCGACTTCAGCGCCTTCTGGTTGCTGGCCCACGCCAGCCGCTTTGCTGGCGCCGCCGGCAGCACTGACGCGCTGCCCACCGATTGCCCCTGGGAACGCTGGCGTGCCGCCGGCCAGCAGGCGGGAGTCACCGTGCGCGGCAAGCTGCGCTACCAGGTGGCAGAGGCCCTGCGTGCGCTGGGCACTGGATTTCTCTCGCACCCCGCCAACGGCGCGCTGCGTGCGGCACTGCAGTCGGTGGACAGTGGCTACGACCGCCAAGCCTTCTTCGAGGAACTGCTGCGTCTGGTCTACCGCGTCATCTTCCTGGCCACGGTGGAAGACCGGCGCGACCGCGCCACTGGCGAGCACCTCGTCTTCACGCCCGAGGCAACGGCCGGTGCCAAGGCCCGCTACCTAGCCGGCTACTCGCTCACCTGGCTGCGCGAACGCGCGGTGCGCCGCAGCCAGCACGACCGCCACGCGGACCTGTGGCAGGCACTCACCATCACCTTCGGCGCCCTGGCTCGCGGCGAGCCATCGCTGGGCCTTCCGGCCCTTGGCGGTCTGTTCGACGAAAACCAATGCCCGTATCTGGACGCCTCCCAACTCGACAACCGCCATCTGCTGGCTGCCGTGTTTCAGCTCGGTTGGTTCCGCGCCGATGGTGGCCTCTCGCGCGTGAACTACCGAGACATGGGCCCCGAGGAGCTTGGCAGCGTCTACGAGAGCCTGCTGGAGCTGGTGCCCGACCTGCAAGGCCTCAGCCACCCGGCGGGTGCTCAACTGGCCTTCGTCGGCGACGACGATACCAACGCTTCCACCAAGGGCAACACCCGTAAGCTCACCGGCAGCTACTACACGCCCGACAGCTTGGTGCAAGAGCTCATCAAGAGCGCGTTGGAGCCGGTTATCGTGCAGACGGTGAGGGCGAACCCGCAACGCCCCGTGGAGGCACTGCTGTCGCTCACCGTCTGCGACCCGGCCTGTGGCAGCGGACATTTTTTGCTCTCGGCTGCGCGCCGGTTGGCCGACGAGGTGGCGCTGCACCGCGCCGCCGCCGAGCGCGAAGGAGGAGCCCCTACGCCGGCCGACTACCGCCACGCGCTACGCGACGTGGTCAGCCGCTGCATCTACGGCGTCGACAAGAACCCTATGGCCATACAGCTGGCCAAGGCCGCGCTATGGCTGGAGGCCTATTCACCTGACCGGCCGCTGAGTTTTGTGGACCACCACCTTCGCGTAGGTGATGCACTACTAGGGGTGTTGGACCCGAAGGTGCTAGAGAACGGTATCCCGGACGAGGCTTACACCGTCCTCTCCGGCGACGACAAAGCCGTGGCCAGCGCACTCAAGAAGCAGAACAAGGCCGACTTGAAGAGCTGGAAAAACATAGCGACCGGAGACTGGGTAACGCCGGCCAGCTTCGCCGTGCAGTTGGTGTCGGCCGAGACGCTGGACGACAACACTCCCGAGCACGTAGTCACCAAGCGCCGGGCCTGGCAGGAAGCCGATGCCGAAGCGCATCGCAGCACCTTCGCCTTGCTCGCCGACACGTACGTAGCGGCATTTCTGGCGCCAAAGCTGGCGGATACAGCTGCTACGGTGCCACTGTCGGGCTACCTGTGGGGATTGCTTAGCAACCAACCTACCAATGCCGAAGTGACGAGTGCCGCCCAGGCGCTATGCCAGCAATACAGCGTCTTCCATTGGTGGCTGGCGTTTCCGCAAGTGGCGACACGCGGAGGCTTTGACGTGATGTTGGGAAATCCTCCGTGGGAGATGCTCCAACTCGACCCTCAAGAGTTCTTTGCCTCCGAGGCACCGTCTATCGCAAACGCGCAGCACATGGCCGCGCGCGACAAACTGATTGAGAGCTTGCGCACAGAACGGCCATATCTTCATCAGAAGTATTGGGCTGCCGTCCGCGGAATGGAAGCCGTGCAGGCCTATGTGCATGCGAGCGGCCGCTATCCGCATTCTGGATTCGGGCGAATCAACCTCGCGTCACTGTTCGCGGAGACTTGCCTGCAGGCCACTCATCTGGCGAGCAAAGGCCGCGCCGGAATGGTGTTGCCTTCCGGGATTGCGACCGACTCGTTTACCCAACACCTGTTCAACGCAATTGCTGACGGCAATCTAGCCAGCTTGTACGACTTCGAGAACCGCGAAGCCATTTTCTCCGGTGTGCATCGCAGCTATAAGTTTTGCCTACTTACCACGGGTCGAAGCGAGCAGTCGCAGTTCCAGTTCTTCGCAGGTGCGACTGAGGACCTGACAGACGCCCGCAGGCGTTTCCATTTGTCGCCGGCCGACTTTGCGCTTCTGAACCCGAACACCCGCACTTGTCCCGTGTTTCGAAGTCAGGCCGATGCCGAACTTACCAAGAAGCTCTACCGCGCAACGCCTGTGCTGTGGCGGGAGGAACTGAAGGACGGCGAAGCCGTTGTCATTCAAGACGAGCACAACCCTTGGGGCCTTCAGTTCCAGCTGATGTTCATGATGAACACGGACAGCGGCTTGTTCAAGAACAGCCCCGCGAAAGGTAGCGCGCCCAAGCGGCTGCCGCTCTACGAGGCGAAGATGATTCACCAGTTTGACCACCGCTGGGCCACATATGTGGAAACCCTCGGAGGCCGGGAGGGCGAGGTCGAAACATCCGACGTCAGCGAAGCGCAGAAGGCCGCCCCCGGTGTCATAGTGCGACCCCGCTACTGGGTGGAGGAACGCGAGGTGCTGGCCCGCATCGCCCGCGTGCCCGCGCGCGTGTCGCGCGCCTGGTTGGCGCTCCATGCGACGCAGGACGAGGGGAAACACGAAACCCTTGACACTGCACTGGACGACCTGCAGCTTGCGCTGGCGCAGTGGGTAGTCAGCGAGTTGTTCCATCGCGCTGCCGGCGAGCCACCTGCTCTAACCGGGTGGACACCCGCTCAGGCACATCCATACATCGCGACCACCGAAGTGCAGCTGAAGGCCGGTTTCCCGCGCCTGAGCGAGGTGCTGCACGGCGGAGGCCTGACCACGAAGAAGGCGCTGGCCGATTTTCCGAAGTGGGCGATGCAGAACGCAGGTGCGCGCTTGGCTGACGATGAGATGGTGAATCTGGCCGAAGCCTTGCGCGCTGACGGTCTTGCGCCCGCCCTTCGCTCGCTGCTCAATGACTGGATGGACAGTCGCAGCCCTCACTGGTTGATGGGCTGGCGAGACGTCTGCCGCAGCACTGACGAGCGGACGGTAATTGCGTCAGTCGTCCCGCGCGCGGGCGTAGGCAACAACATGCCGCTGATGCTGTTTGGCCCTAACAGCCCCGTGGGCTCGCAGGCGGCACTGCTGGGCAACCTGTGTTCGCTGGTCTTTGACTTTGTGGCACGACACAAGGTCGGCGGCATACATCTCAACTATTTCATCTACAAGCAGCTGCCAGTTCTGTCCCCCGAACGCTATACCTCCGCCGTGCTCGACTTCATAGTCCCACGGGTTCTCGAACTCACCTACACCGCGTACGACCTTAAACCCTGGGCCGACGAGCTCTCCGACTATGACCCGCGCCCCGCCGCCAAAGCTGGCCAGCCGTTCGCCTGGAACCACGAACGCCGTGCCCAGCTGCGTGCAGAACTCGACGCCTACTATGCCCGCCTCTACGGCCTTACTCGCGACGAGTTGCGCTACATCCTCGACCCGAAGGAAGTGATGGGCGAGGATTACCCCAGCGAGACCTTCCGCGTACTCAAGGAGAGCGAGATTCGCAGCTTCGGCGAGTACCGCACGCGCCGGCTGGTGCTGGAGGCGTGGGACCAGCAGGACAGCGTGTCACCCGCGACGCAGCCGAAGCAGGTTTCGTATCTGAACACGGGATGATTCGCAACGTCGAGGAGGGCCGGCTGGCCGGTCTCGTGACGGCGCTGGTTGCCGAGCGAACGGAAGGAAGTTCGCTGGTCGAAATCCAGTCTGCGGCGGCTGCATTGGCGACCGCGACACACTACCTGGGCCCGGTCGATGGGGCACGATTCGATGAGCTGCGGCGGGCGCTTGGGATTGCTGATGTGGCGCCATCGTTGAGCCGCATCCTGCCCATCGTGCAGCGCCTGGCGAGCGCCGATGTGCTCGTGCGTTCGACACACGGGGGCGAACCCATCTTCGCGCGTAGCTCAGGGACGCCCCCTGGCGATGTCATCCAACTGCCGGAGCATCACGAGGTCGCTCGACTGCTGTGGCTGGCCGAGCGGCGGCGTATGGAATCGGAGGGGACGGATAGCGTGACCGCGTTCTCAAGCCCCAAGGCAACCGGCACGCAGTAAGGGGGAGCGATGGCAACCTGGCTCAAGGCATATGAACGGGTCCGCGCTCAACCCAGGCTCTGGGTCGAGACCCTGTGGCTCGTCGAATCCCGTGAACCGCTTGTATTCACGCGCACCATCGACTTGCACGCCGGGCTGAACATCGTTTGGGCCAAGGAATCCGCCTCGAGCGAGGCCTCGGGCTTGTCGAGTGCAGGTCACGGGGTCGGCAAGACCTCGTTGTGCCTGCTGTTGAGATATGTTCTGGGTGACGAGGCCCCTGCCATCGCCACCCTGCGTGGCAAGGCCGCTGGAAGCTTCCCCAAAGGCGGCGTGGCCGCGAAGGTCCATGTGGATGGCGCCGTCTGGCTGGTCTTCCGACCATATGGCGCGTACAGCCACTCAATGGCTGCCCGATGTGACGCGTTGGAGCAAATGCTCCTGGGAGCGGTGGCGAACGACTTCAGCGGCTACAGCGGCGCGCTCGAGCAGTTCTCGGTTGGTCGCCTTGCGGCCCGCTCCCTACCAGGAACCAATCAACCGCTGGAGTGGCGCCATCTGCTTGCTTGGTGTATCCGGGAGCAACGAACTCGCTTTGACGGCTTCTATCACTGGCGTGAAGGGGAAGGCCTTGGCTTCAAGCGTTCGCGGCGCGACCCTCCGCTGCTGGTCGGCTCGGTACTGGGTCTGGTGGACCTGGAGTTGGACAAACTGCTGCGTGACATCGAGGCCAAGCAGAAACAGCTCGAGCAATGCAAGGAGCGAATTCCCGAACTCGAACGGGCACCTGTGTTTGCGTTGGCCCACGCCGACCGCCAGCTACGTTGGCGGGTGCGGGCGGAAGAAGACGAGCCCGTCTTCATGACCACGGTTGGCGAGTCCATCGAGTCACGTGTTCAAGCGGCCCTGCAGGGGGCCGAGTTGGCCGAGGGCCGATGGGAGCGCGAGGTGGAGCAGGCAGAAGATGTCCTGGCAAAGGCGCAGCTCGACCTGCATGAGCTGACCAAGGCCCAGGTACTGGCGGACCTCGCGGTGGGCATCGCGAAGGCCCTGGTCGATGCGAACCAAGCTGACTTCGAGCGGCTCACCAAGGTGCGGGACCAACTGGAAGGCTTGGAAGGTCGATGCGACCACGGTAACGTCGAGTTCAACGAGTGCCAGTACATCCAGGAACGCAAGAGCGCGGTCAACATGACTTGGTTCCAGGACGGTCGACAGGCCAAGGCAACTGCACCAGAGCTGGCCGAGCGGTACGAGGACCGGAAGGTGGAGTTCGAAAGCCTTGTGAAGGCAGCGTCCGACCAAGCGCAGCGTATCTCCGAGAAGAAGGCCGAACTTCGCCGGTTGCGAGTTCGCGTGGCTACCAGTGAGAGCGCTCGGGCGCTCTTGAAGCAGTCTTGGGAACAGCTTCAGGTGCAGCACACGCAAAGGGCCCAGGGTGGCGACACAGCTGAACTGGTCGAGGCGCGGAAGCGACTTCAAGAGTTCGAAACTGCGCTGAGTTCCCTCCGAGCCGTCGAGGTCGGCCGAAGGTCTCAGCAGTCTTCGAGAGTGGATGCCATCAAGGCCCTGACCGCCGCTGTCTCGACCAGACTCCTTGGCGCTGCAGGACAGGCGCGGTTTGTGCGAGGGCACGAGGCTCGTCCCTTCGAGGTGGCACGCGGCGGTGAGGCTTACCAGGTGTTGGAAGTCCTGCTCGGCGACATCGTGTGCCTGCTCGACTCAGCCGTGTCGGAGGTCAGCAACCACCCGGGCTTTCTGGTCCATGACTGCCCGAGAGAGGCCGACATGAGTGAGCGCCTGTATCGGGAGTTCTTCCTCGCTGCGGCTGAGGCGGCTGAGCAGCTTGGCAAGGATGGTGTCGTGCCGTTTCAGTTCATCGTCACGACGACTTCATCGCCACCAGACGAGCTCTCGACGGCGCCTCACGTCGTCCTGGAACTGGCACCAGGGGCTGACGATGCGCTCTTATTCAAGCGGCAACTGTCGCCGGAACTGCCAAGCTTAGATTTAGTGTGAATATCATGAGAGTCACCAGGATGGCGTGAGCGTTCCGAAGTCCACCTCTCGCTTTTCAAGTCCACGGCACCCGCAAAAGTCGGCAAGGAATCGAAAGCTCCGCCCGCCGGCTACGACGGCCAGCCACTGTGATACCGACTGCTTGATTTAAACGATATTGCAAACCTATGTCCGACACATTGTTCAAGGAAGTCCACTACAGCCTCGGTGGCCTTATCAACGACATCGGCCTCGGCCGTATCGGCCTGCCCGACATTCAACGCCCCTTCGTCTGGGCCAACGCCAAGGTTCGCGACCTGTTCGATTCGATGTACCGCGGCTACCCGGTCGGCTACTTCTTGTTCTGGCAAACCGGCGTGGAGGGTGTCGACACGAAGGTCATCGGCGATACCAACAAGCAGAAGGCTCCGTCACTGCTCATCGTAGACGGGCAGCAGCGGCTGACCTCGCTGTATGCCGTCATCCGCAGGGAGGCGGTGCTCCGCGAGAACTTCGAGCGCGAACACATTCGTATTGCCTTCCGGCCGCAAAGCGGAGCCTTCGCCGTGCCGGACGCCACCACCGAGCGCGACCCGGAGTACATCCTCGACATTTCAGAGGTGTTCAACCGGGCGACCCACAAGACCATCGGCGAGTACCTCAAGCGCCTGGCCGCAGCACGTGAAGTTTCCGAAGCTGAGGAAGAGAAGGTGGCCGACGCCATCGGGCGATTGGCTGGCCTGACTAATTTCCCTTTCATCGCCTTGGAGCTCTCCCAGCAGTGCACCGAGGAACAGGTGGCTGACGTCTTCGTCCGCATCAACAGCGAAGGCAAGAAGCTCAACCAGTCGGACTTCATCTTGACGCTGATGTCGGTCTTCTGGGATGACGGGCGGACCGAGTTGGAGCAGTTCTGCCGCGCTGCACGCCAGCCGGGGCACGCTGGCCAAGCCAGCCCGTTCAATCAACTCTTTCAGCCTGACCCTGACCACTTGCTGCGCGTCGACGTTGGCGTGGCTTTCCGACGCGCCCGGCTGGAACACGTCTACTCTCTGCTGCGCGGCAAGGACCTGGCGAGCGGCGAGGTCAGCTTGGCGCAGCGCGACAGCCAGTTCGGCAAGCTGCGTGATGCTCAGCGGCGCGTGCTGAACTTGAACTACTGGGCGGACTTCCTGAACGTCGTCCGCGCCGCCGGCTATCGCAGCGCAAAGACAATCAGCTCAGTCAATGCCCTGGTGTTCGCCTACCAGCTCTACCTGCTGGGCCGGACCGAGTACGCCGTAGAAGGGTTCAAGCTGCGCAACGCCATCGCACGCTGGCTATTCATGTCGCTGTTGACAGGGCGCTTCACTTCGTCGCCGGAATCGCGCATGGAGCAAGACTTGGCCGAGCTGCGGGAGCTGAAAGCCGCGGACCAGTTCCTTGCCCGCCTGGCGAACGTGGAGGCTGCGACGCTGACGGACGACTACTGGACCAAAACCTTGCCGCTGGACCTGGCGACGTCGGCTGGTCGTAGCCCGGCGCTGTTCGGCTTCTACGCAGCGCAGGCGCTCCTTGGCGCTCGCGCCTTGTTCTCCCAGAGCCCTGTGGTTGACCTGCTCGACCCTCCGGCTCAGGGCCAGAAGAAGGCACTGGAGCGGCACCACTTGTTCCCAAAGCAGCACTTGAGGAAACTGGGCATTGAGAGTGTTCGGGACATAAACCAGATTGCGAACTACGCGCTGGTGGAATGGGACGACAACATTGCCATTTCCGACGCTCCGCCCGCGCAGTACTGGAGTATGTACGCCGAGCGCTTTGACGGGGAGACTTTGTCGCAGATGATGCAGTGGCACGCCTTGCCGGCTGGTTGGTGGACGATGAGCTATGAGCAGTTCCTTGCCGCAAGACGTGCGCTCATCGCAGATGTGATTCGCCTGGGTTACCAGAAGCTGGCCGGAACCGCTGCATGACACCGCTCGACCGACTACGCATCGAAAAGGCTGCCGCCGACTGCGGCTTCGAGATGATGCCGGCGGAACTAGACGGCGGACTCGAACTGCGGTCGGCACACTTTCCTGAAGCAGTGGTTGTCCGCCAGGCGGGCCCGGATGCCTTTACCGTGGCGACGCCAAGCCCGCTCCTACTGGCTGCGACCGAGAGCGCCGCAACGGTCAGCGTGGCCGGCTTCGCAGCGCTGTATGACGTTCTACGGACCGCGGCTGCTCATGCGAGGACTTTGCCCAACCGTGTGGCCGATGCATTCCGCAGTGAGGTCGAGGGCCTTCCGCGGACCACGGAGGCGGAGCGGCTTGTGCTTCAACGGGTCGGGCAGAGCCTGTTCCGGACGGCACTGCTCGACTATTGGCAAGGCCGGTGCTGCGTGACGGGATTGGCGGTGCCTAGCCTGCTACGCGCCTCCCACATCAAGCCTTGGGCCAAGTGCGCAGCCGACGACGAGCGGCTGGACGTTTTCAATGGGCTTCTCTTGGCCCCCCACCTGGATGCGCTTTTTGATGGCGGATGGATTTCATTCGCCGATGACGGGACGGTTGTGACGTCTGAGGCGCTGTCCAACGAATCCCGGACGCTGCTTGGGGTCTCGGAAGGTTGGAGGGTTGCCAATCTCAAGTCGGAACATCTTTCCTACATGTCATTCCACCGGCACTTTGAGTTGCGGCGGGAGAGGCAGTGAAGGACGAACTCTCGAACCCCCGACGGTCCACCGTCGGGGGCGTTGCCTTAGCCTACATGCCAGCGATGGAGCCTGCGCGGCGCCCCCTTTCGAAGTCCAAGCGCTCTCGATACATCCGTTCAACTTCCTGGGCATGGACTCGATGCGTATGGCTAAGCTCCACGTGCCCGTAGTGCCTCAGGACGGTTTCCAGCTTGTCGTGGAGCAGCAGCGCCACGCTGGGGTAGTCGTGAGGGTGCGTTTTCAGCCATGACGTTGCCACCAAATGCCTCACTCCATGGGGGCCGAACCCAGGGCAGGTGGGGATGAAGCGGCGCGTTCTACGCTCGACGGTGCGACGAAGGCCGCTCCAGGGGATGCCTTGACCTCCAACGTCCTCGGAAATGAACACAAGGTTGGTCTTTCGGGTCGGACTTTCGAGTACCGGCCGGGCCTCAAGAAGATACTCGCCGAGGGTCTCACCCACCCAAGCAGGGAGGCCGACATCAAACGCCTTGTCTTTCGCCGCCCCTTCGGCATTCTTGAACGCTTCGGGTTCGAACCGCAGGCCCCACAAGCCTTGGGCATTCTGCGTAAGGTGGCCGCCGGCGCCGAATCGCATCATGGAAAGGTTCAGCGCGCGGACGGGGTGCATCGCAAGCAGTGACATCAAAGCGACGTCTCGAATCGCGACCGCCCAGCCCTTCGAGCCTCGAAGCTGCCCGGCCGCAAACGTGCGCAGACGCTCAATGCCGTCAATGTAGCCACCGAGGGGGAAATCCAGCTCTATCAGGGCGGCGAGTGGCTCAAATGGCTTGCGAGCAATTTGTGATTGTCTGCCCAATGTCGTCAGGAGTCTCTTGAGGCGATTGAAGCCTGCGTGGCAATAACCTGCCCAATCTGCGGCCTTTAGTCCAATTGCGCGAGCGTATTCTGGTTTTTGTGTCAGATATCCAGTTTCAGGGTGCAACAGACTTAGCGCGAGCCGCACAATGGAAAGGGCGGTGCCGCTATGCACTCCCGAGCGCCTTTTCATGAATTCCAAGTATGAAGAAATCAAGTCCACATTGGATAGGTGCGCTAGGGAAAGGCTTGACGCCGCCGGCCGCTCTACGAGGTCGCCGGCTTCCGCATAGTCCACATTGACCAAGAACCCGAAGAAACTCGACACGAACGACCAAGCTACCGAAGCCGTCGGTGCGAATTCGTTTTGGTTTGGCATGCAGTGCCAGTGCAGATATTCCTTGGTTGCATCTTGAATAGGGCGAAGACGCCACACTCCTTTTTCTTGTCTGCGTAGTATTGGCGCCAAGCTTGTTTTGTAGATAAGAAGGTCCCGCCATTCCTTTTGAAGCCCTACGGGGACAATCTTCAAAAAGTACCTATTTGCAGAACGACTCGCCAGCCGCCGGCGGTATTCAATGGAGGAGTGAATGCCGGATTTCGAGCTTTCGCTTTCAAAAGGCACGTCTAGTAGCGCAAGTCTCTGTAGCGTTCCGGTCGCAAGCCCTAGTGATTTTTCCACCCTTGCAAGCGACGGCCTGCTGCGAACGTTAGGCTTCGCGCCTCTGAGCCACTGCTTGACTACAGAGTGCGGGACGCTCGCAGCGACGGACAGTTCGGTAATGCCGAGGTTTAGCGCGGCCATGCTTGTGCTGAGTGCAGCTTGGAACTGCGTTTCGCCTTGGGCACGCTCCGCCAATCGAGATTGGTCAGAAAAATCGCGCCAGCGGCGGAGCATGCTCCTCTTGTCTCTGACACTGATAGACGAAGCTCCGCGCTCTTGGATGTGCTCAGAGAACGCTGCGAGGGATGTCTCGAAGTTGACGCCGAGCTCGGGGCCAACCCGAGAATCGTCCGACTTCTTGTGCCACTGGAGCCACATGTTTAGCGCAGATGAGAGGTTCGCCATCCGCTGGGATGTCGCATTACCGCTCAAAAGGGTGGCCTCCATACCCCTCTTTAAGTCGCTGTAGTTCATTTGTAAAGTCCATTCTGTAAAGAATGAGCTCGTCGCCGGCAGCATGCTGACTGGCTTCGTTATGGGTAACGATATCCCATAACGAGGGTTAAGGTAGGTCATTGTCGCGCAATAGGATTTGCATTTCGCGCGCATCCTATCACATACCAAGATAATGCCTTAAGTGTCGTTATTTCGAGCTCAAACTCTATAGAAACGAGTTTTATACGTGCGGCTTTTGGGAGTTGATTTGGCTTTCTGAAGGAATTGCGGTGCATCTGGGGGCGGGAAGCGTTTTAGGGGCGAACAAGGAGCCTGGTGAGATGCCTATAGGGGAGTGCCAGTAGCGTGACAAGCGCTTGGCGGCATGGAGGGACTTCTTCGGGTTCCGGTGCCGATTCACACACACATATATGACCCCTTTACTCACACTCGACGACCTAGCCAAGTTGCTCGGTCGCAGCCCAAGCACCGTCAAGCGGGACTTGCGTCGAAACCCTACTGCTGTTCCTCCCAAGCTCGACCTGCCGGGCACGAGACTGCTCCGATGGAGGGAAGAGGATGTCGATGCATGGCTGAAGGCACATGTGGCGTCCGCCACGGCGGGAGGCAGGTGATGCTCTCGCGTTCATTCGTCGCTCCGGCGACCGCGTCACCTGAGATAGAAACTGCGACACGTGCAGCCCGCAAAAAGGCGGCGCCTCCCTTGTCGAGTTCTGCCCCGCAATCCAAGGCGCGGCGATTTCCCTCGCTCGGGCAGAAGCGGCCCGCCCCGTGTGCCACCGGGGGAGGTTTGCGGTACCGATTGCGCTCGTCTGCCGACCTCCTGTCGGCTCCTCCCATGCGATGGCTTGTGAAAGGCCTGGTGCCGCAAACTGGCCTCGCGCTGCTTTTCGGACCCTCCGGAGCAGGAAAGTCGTTTCTGCTGCTCGATTTGGTCGGCTCCGTCGCGGAAGGTAGCCTGTGGTTTGGACTGCGCACTGTCAAAGCGCCCGTGGTCTACCTGTGCCTTGAGGGAGCAGATGGCTTTGCCAATCGTATACGCGCTTGGGAAAAGGCGACCGGACGCCCCTTCCCCCCGAACGTTCGTGTGGTGGCCCAGCCTTTTGACCTGCACACCGATGGGGACGTGGAGGAGTTGCTCCAAGGAGTCGGCGCATTTGTCAAAGAGCTGCCCGGCTGTGCGCCGCCACTCGTCGTGGTCGATACCCTGAATCGTGCGATGCCCGGCGGAGACGAAAATGGCTCAGCTGATATGGGCCGGTCTCTGAGCGCATGCAGCAGACTCTCGCAGGCCACCGGCGGCACGGTTCTGTTGGCTCATCACAGCGGAAAAGATGGAGAGCGAGGCCCCCGTGGCCACTCGTCTTTGCCTGCGGCTGCTGACGCGTCCATTCTGGTGACGCGATTGGGCCAACGTCGCCGCTGGGAGGCCAAGAAGGTCAAGGACGGCCAGGATGGTGTCGTGAAGACGTTCGACTTAGAACGTGTCGTACTGGGCGTCGATGCCGACGGCGACGAACTCTCGAGTTGCGTCATCCGTGCAGACGCGACGTCGCCGGCCGCGCCGCCTGGCCCAGTTCTCTCAGCGGCGGTGAAGTCTGCACTCGGGAGCCTGCGCGTCGCGTTGGAAATGCAGGGCTCCGGTCGGGCGGCCAACGGCCCTGTGAAGGTCCCCACACAGGGGTGGCGCAAGGTGTTCTACGAACGCTGCAGCGCCCCAAGTCCAAGCGGAAAGCGCAACGCCCTCAAACGCTCGAAGGATGAACTGGTTGCTCTTGGACTACTCGTCGACCGTGGCTCGCATCTTGAGGTTCAAGCTGCGGGGCTTGAGCTTCTGGCGTCGATTCGTAGCTGAGCCGGCGTCTCAACGTCTCACCCTAAAAGGGTGAGAGACGATGAGACGAAGCTGCAGAGTGGCCAGGGTCCTCACACCGCCGACCTTTTCGCGGCTGCCCACCGGCAACGAAGGTTGAACTCGGGCGACTGAACTCGCTCACAGCCATCCACGCCTCTGTAGGTGCATCTTCCCTAGCGGCCAGGACATCGCATTCATCGACGAGGCTAACGGGCGCGGCTACGATGACGCAGCACTCAACCGCGCCTTCGACGCACTGTGGTCGCGTCCAGTGCTTAAAGTCCAAGCGTTTGGAATCTCAATGGCCAGCTGTTCTACGACCTCGACGAGAACAAGCCTTTCTATCCGACCCGGCACGACGAGAAAGCAGGGAACCCTGGTGGCGACCGCCTTCGATAGAGCGTGGCCTGTGCCAGGATGCGGCCAATAGCCGGTCAGCTTTGTCGCCGAACTTGGCTACCTCCACACTTTTGAGGAGGCTCCGGCCGCAGCAGTGCGGGCCCAGGCCGGCCCTCGGTTGTCAAAGTAGATGCTGTGGCAGGATGTTGCAAGCGACGGACCTTTAACCCGCCCTTCGATTCGACACGAGCGCATGACCCCCTATCGATTCCGCAAGCTGGCTCCGGTCGCCATGTTGACCCTGATGACAGCGTCGGCGCACGCACGCAGACGAGGCGGTGGCGGCGGCGATGGCGAGGACCCGATGCCATGGCTCACGGAGTTCGTGGCGTATTTCTTCTTGGCCATGGTTGTACTTGCCGTCGTGGGCGCGCTGTGGCGGTACTGCACGCGACCCTCCGCCGCAGATTTAGCCCGGGAGCGAAGCATGAGGCGCCTTTCAAGAAGAGAGGACAAGGCAAGACGCCGACCTCAGCGCTGACGGCGATGCTCCGGCCGCAGTCGGCCAGAACCTGTCGCTGGCCACCGGCGACTTCGTTACTCACCAGCGCCCCACACCCCCTGGGAGACATCATGAAGCTCTTCGAAGTCTTCGACAGCTACAAGGCGCTGCCACGCGTCTCGGTCTACTACTGCATTGGACGTTGCCCGGACGGCTCGGCCGTGATGGTTTTCAAGCATGAGGAATTGACGCTGGAGGGCGATTCATTGGTACACCGCTCGAAGGTCAGCGAGTGGAATGGCCTGAGCACTCACGCGACCTCTCGCTGCTGGGTGGACGAACTGAACGCTGGAGTGAAAGTTGCCAGGCTGGGCATTCGCCACCGGGCTGGCAAGTTTTCGGCGCGGCCCGACATGGTTGGCCGGGTGACTCGTTGGGACGGCGAGTACTTCGAGGTGGTCTTCCGCCCCGAGGTCGGGCATGGCCCGACTAATGCACAGACCTAGAACCGACCGGGTTCAGCGACCTCAACGTTCGCTTCAGGCAAAAGCGACCGTCTGCTTGGGACCCACAGGAGCCAGTCGAGTTTCGAAACGTCCTGCCGGATATCCGACGGTCGGCGCAGATGCATGCGACCGGCAGTTGCCGCTCAAAGGCGAAGGCCCCGCAAGCTGGCTCGCGGTTCGAGCGCGACCGAAAGCTCGACTAGCTGCCGCCGGGCGGTTCATCGCGGGCCCAGCTCCAACTTGCCAGAGCATGGCTACTGGGGGGCATTGCTCACGGTCAGCATCGGCGTGGCCCATACTCGCCCTCGAAGCTCTTTCGCACAGCTGATACGGACGAGGCGCAGCTTGCGGTCAACCGCGCTGGGCGCAATGGAGTGGCAACGGGGAAGGTCAGTGCGGAAGACTGAGCTCGGGACTGCGACTAAACTGGGTCGATGGCCGCCCCTCTCGTCCTCGCCAAGACCTTCAAGTCCTTTGCGGATTTGGCGGCGGTCTACAAGGAAGGCGTCGACTACTGCATCAAGATTCAGGCCGGCCTCCACCCGCACATCGCAGTGGTGGCGCCGCATGGCGGTGCCATCGAACGGCCGACTTCGCAGATTGCATCGGACATCGCTGGGCAGGAATTTTCATGCTACCTGTTCGAGGGTATTCGGAAGTCCAATAATTACAAGGCACTGCATCTCACCAGCGAGTACTTCGACGAGCGAAAGTGCCTTGAGCTCATAGCTGATTGCGACCAGGTCGTCACCATTCATGGCTGCACGGAAGGTGAGGTGGAAGTTTTGCTCGGTGGCCGTGATAAGGCGCTTGCGGTGCTTATCGCTGAAGCCCTCGAAGTGGAGGGCGTCCGGGCCAAGCTAGAGGGGCACAACTTCACCGGCACCGCCTCCACCAACATCTGCAACCAGGGCAAAAGCAAGGCCGGTGTGCAGATGGAACTGACGGAGGCATTGCGCGAATCGCCGGATGCCTTAGCCGGCGTCGTGAGAGCGGTCCGTAGCGTGCTCATGCAAGCAGCCGGCCCCGGCGCCTGACGCGCTCAATGCCCAATCAAGCGGCTGACGGCTTTCGACACAGCGCTCAGGAAGGTCACGTCGTCGCCATCAAGGTCAGCCTGGCCAAGGTGCTTCCAGATGGCGATGGCCGAGCACACCAGCAGGATGGCGACGCCAGCCCACTGACAGGGCGATATGAAGCGGTACCACATGATTTGGTCCATCAAGTTCGCGAAGGCCGCCGCGGCTGGGCCCTTCAGGGTGGCCTTACGGTCCGCGGTCCAGGCCATCATGCAAGCTGGCAACGCGGCGTAGAAGATGGCGAAGCCAATCACGCCCGTCCAGAGGGCACCGACGGGGCCGAACCTCGCGGCGATGTGCGCGGCGTCGTCCACCGTTGAGGAAACGCTGTCGCGCCGGCGGCGGCGGTAGTGGCGCTTGCTCAAGTGACCTCCCGCGCGGCGCCGGCCGGCCGCTTCTCCGCTTGAACGAAGGCCGTCTGCAGACCTTGGTAAGGCGCAGGTGCTGCGCCAGTGCGATGGCGCAAGCTCCTCAGTTGCACGTCCAGGGCGGCATAGACCAGGCCGCCGTGGAGCGGACGCATCACCTCGGCCAAGGCAAGCACCGCTGCTAGCGCGCCAACGAACGGAGTGGCCACGGCGCGCGAGGCCAGCAGCGTCATCCCGCAGATGTCTTTGCGCTCGTCGGCCAGCTTCTTGTAAGTGTCATTCAGCTCGGTGGCGGCCTGTGCGGTGGATTCGGCCGTCCAGATTTGGGACGGCTTGCGCGGGCCCGGGAACGTGTGCACTCGGATGTTCCGGAAGTCACGATACCCGCTCCCCAACCCTACCTCGACGACCAGCGAGAACTCGGCCGTATCGAGGTCGCGGCGCGCGGCAACGTTGTCGACGCCGAAGAGCGCAGCAATCGGCTCGTCGACCATGACTCGGTGTCTAGGGCCGAATCGGCGCTCGACCAGCGCGGTGGTGAAGCCGGCGGCCTCGAGGCGGCTCGCCACCGCTCTGACCTTCGGCTTGAGCAGGTCGGCCGACCACAGCAGCAAGCAGGTGCTGAGATTTGACTTGGCCGCGTAGTCGAAGTCCTGGAGCACTAGGTGCGGGCGATTGTGGGTTGGGTAGGGCAGCATGCTCAGCGTCCACGCATAGGCTTGACCAAGATGGCCCAGGCCGACCAGCCAGAGAGACTTCGGCAAGTAAGCGAGCTCGGGGCCCTTATGCGCGTCGTCGCGCCAGTCGACGATGGCCACCGGGTTCCAGAGGGACATGCCGACGCTGCGGTGGCCGGCCTCGTCGAGGTCGCCGCGGACGTGCATGAAAGCCTCGTTGACCCCCAGCGCCGCGGCGCCTATGCCTGCGAGCGGATTGTCGTCAGTGCAGGTCAGCTCGCCGCCGACACTGGCGGGCGCAATCGCGAAGCGCCAGCGGTCCCAGCTGAGCTGAACGCAGAAGGCGGGCGGCGGTCCATCGGGGGCGGCACCGAGCACGAGCGTCGGCAGCGCGGTGGAGGCGTTGGTGACCACCGGCGCGCCGAGCTCCTCAGCGACTCCCCGGGCGCTGCGACCTTGGTACAGCGGGACATCGAGCGTGAGGCCCAAGTCGCCATAGACCTCGACGCCGCCAAGGAAGGCGCGCACGGCCGTGTTCAGCGCGGTCAAGAAGCAGGCCTGGCCGGCCAGTGTGTTGGCCCAGCCATGGCCCAGGTGGATGCGCAGCCTGTAGCGCGAGAACAGCGCCACGGCCTCCTCGGGCGAGGAGACCTCGCCGGCGTCCAGGGCCATCTTTGCCAACCGGTGCATGGAATCAGCGTTGAGCTCGGTCATTAAAAAACTCCAGCATCGGTGAGTCGCATGAGGCCGCCGACATCGGAACCCGAGTACGACGCCCACTGGTGGTTGCCTTGATAGACATAGAGCCCGAGGTCGCGAGGGCGCGGGTTGCCCTTGGCGAATCGAGGCACGATGAGCGCGATGTGGCCCTTGAGCGCGACCATGGGGTTCGTCCGGTCTGAACGGCTCTGACCGGGGCCGAAGGGGTGCGTGTGCACGTCGGCCAGGACAGTCATGCCAGTGGCGCGGCAGACTTCCCAGAGCTTTGCGAAGCTGTCGGCCTTCAAGGACACGTAGTCGTTGCTGAAGGCGTCGGGTTGCAGTTGCTCGTAGGGTACGAAGCGCAGGACCACGCGGCTGGCGTCGGTCTTGCCTCCAAGGAGGAAGGCGCCGCTCTCGCGAACGCCGGCGCCTTGTTCACGCAGGTGGGTCATCAGTTCCGCCCAGAGCCCGACCGGCATCTCAAGCATGGGCGCAGGCGTAGTCGCGACTTTGAAGAAGTTCATGGACTACCTCCAGGTAGTGGCTGATGCCCTTGGCGGGCTTCCAGATGAGTTGCGGGTACTGGGCGGACCAGCCGTCGTGGCCAACGAGGCTTTCGCGGTCGCAGGGGATGTAAAGCGCATCGCCGTTCTTCCAGCCGGGCTTGAAGGCCAACTGCAGGCGCTCGCCACCCTGGGGCCACTTGTCGAACGTCAGCTTGCTGTTCGTCGACAGGTCCCAGAACGTGCCCGTGGGCGGCGTCGTCGGGAAGCCGCTGCAGTCCAGGCGCAGCGTGTACTCGCGCCGGTCGCGGGCGATGATGTTGATGTAGGCGAAGGGCCACTCCAGCTTCTTGAACTGCCAGCGGTTGCGGTCTTCGCCCGAGAGAAAGCGCGCCGACGCGAGGTCGGCACGTAGCGATTGCTCGTCCGGTGCCATACCTCGCCCCTTAGCCGTTGATGCGGTGCGCGGGCACCAGGTCGAAGGTCACCGAGCACTGCGGGCACTTGGTCAGCGTGCCGATGTGGATGTCCACGTCGGGCTGCTCGGTCGTGCCGGCAATCTGCAGGACGTGCTCGGCGATGTCGCCCGGCGCCATGCCGAACTTCTTGCCGGCCCACAGGCGCACGCGGCCGACCGTGGTCGCCGGGCGGAACTTGTGGTGCACGACCTCGGCGCCGAAGCGAACCTGCACTTCCACCTGCTTGCAGCGGTGGATGTGCACGCGGACGCCATGCTCTTTTTTAAGGTGCTTGACGTGGGTCGCGTGGACGTGAGTGTCGTCGTCATCGTCCTCGACCGAGAGGGTCAGGTCGGAAGCCTCGGTTCCGGGCGGCAGCAGCGCCAGGACGGCGCGCTTCAGCTCAGCGACGGTGGCCTCGTCGTTGACTTCGACGAACTTGATGTCAGAGAAGAACTCCGACTGGATGTAAACACGGGTCGGCATTTCTGCTTCCTTTTCCAGCTAGGGTGAGCTGCGCGAAATGCACTGCCCATGCTGGGTAAGTCGCGGGAAGGCCTGAAAATCGGAAGCGCCGTGGACGGGAGCGGCTCAGGCCGGGCAATGCAGGAAGTGCCGGCACTTCGGGCACTCGTACTGATTGGGGCGTGCCTCGAAGTGGCCAGCCAGCAGACCCTCGGCTGCCGCCATGGCGAACTTGTTGGTCCAATTGGGGCCGTCCGGCCACAGGGTCTCTTCTTCCCCGGTGCTGAGCACGTGGATGCGCGCGGAGAACGAGAGGTTCGTGTTGCCTGCGGCCAAGTACTTCAGCATCCAGCGGATTGCAGACCTTTGCCGGCCGAGCTTGCCCGAGGGCTTGGTGCGGACGAAGTGAATCGTGTAGGTGTGACCCGAACTTGAAATGCTGTGCGCCGTCACATTGATTTGCAGCCCTGCGCACGTGACCTGGAACGGCGTGGCCATGGTGGCGCGCTGTGCGCGTATCAGGTTGCGTCCTGCGGACAGCAGACCATCTGCGTATGCACGCAGGTGAGGAAGCGAATCTTTGAAGGCATGTCCCAGCGATGCCAGCGTCCTTTCGACATCGTCGGCAGCGACCGAAAAGTCGGCCCCGTAGGGAACGAAGAGCTCGCGCATCACCGCGCCCTCAATCAGGGCCGCGGGGTGGAGCCCCGATGCCGGCTTGAGGTTTTTGACGTAGTCGTAGTAGTAGCGCCTTGGGCAGACCATGTAAGTCATGAAGCCGGGAAACTCACAGTGCCCAGCCTGATGGCTTCCTGTGGCCTTGGCCTTGGCTATGACCGCCTTGGGTGCCGTCGCGAACCCTTGAACAGGCTGGAGAAGATGGACAGCGTGCTCGATTGCGCTCACACATTGCGCCTTGTACGCGCCTTGGCTTTCATACAAGACGAGATGCTCGCGTGCCCGCGAAAGTGCGACGTACAGCTTGTTCGAGGCTTCGGTTTCTTCCTCGAAGTTCTCGCGGTATTGAAGGGACTGCAACAGCGACTCCGGCACTAAGTCGGGGTCTGCGCCCATCCGGAAATGCTTGGTGTCGATGTCGACAAGATGGACGGCCTCGAACTCGAGCCCCTTGCTGCCGTGGATAGTCATGACTGCTACCGCGTCAAGGCTGTCAGCCTCCGGCGGCGGAGCGCGTAGCTCGCGGTCATCGCCGATACGCAGGCGTCGACGCAGCCGGGAGATGAAACTTCCGACGGTCTGATACGCGTGGCCACCATCGGGCACGCGCAGGAAATAGATGAGCTGCCACAGGGCGATGCGCCGAGTGATGTCGAGTATTCTGGTGCCCGCCAGATGCGGCGCGAGGATGCTCGTTCGGTCGAGTAGCAGAGTGCAGATGACTTCCCAGGGCGAGTCTTTCGACGCAAGGCCTTGAAAGGCGGCTTTCCAACGCAGAAGGGCCGCCGTGCCTTTGGCCGAAAGACCCGGCGGCGGTGAATCTAGCCAGGACAGCGGCTCTGGTCGAGAGTCGCCGAGCCAGGTGAGGATGAGGTCGACATCCGCCGCGGGCATCTCTAGGCCCGGCAAGCGCGAGATGCGCAGTAACCCGCTGCCAGACCGGTCTATGAAGACCTGCAGCAACGCCAGAAGGTCCTTGGCCTCGGAGCGTTGGAAGATGTCGCCAAGGTGGAGCGCAGGTATGCCGGCTGCGGTCAGGGCATCGGCCGTGTCGCCACAGGTTTCGTGAGTGCTAGCCAGTACGACTTGGTCTCTGTACGCGACGCCGAGTCCGTGAATGCGGGCGACATTGGCTGCAACTTCACCGCGAACAATGTCCGGGGTCGCGCACTTGACGTGGCGAGGCTTCACGCCGCTCGCGCCCCTGGCAGGCTCTACATCGTCGAGCGGAAGGATGAACTGCAGCGGGTGGGTTGCCCGCCCCGAGTGTTCGAAGACTCGAATGACCTCTTCGTAGCTGCGCCGGTTCTCGTTGAGCGAAAAAGGCTCATGGTCGGGATAGTCGTCGCCGAAGTTGACGATGCTGCGCATGGACGCGCCGCGGAAGCGGTAGATGGCCTGACGGGCATCACCAACCACCCAGAGCGTTTCTGCATGGGCGGCAAGGGCCTTCACGAGCTGGGCGCTGGCCCGGTTGACGTCTTGGTACTCGTCCACAAGGATGTGTTTGAACCGACCAACGCTGGCCTTGAAGCTGTCGTAGTTGTTCGTCAGCGCGAGCGCGGGCAGCATCACGAGGTCGCCCATGTCCACAAGGCTGGAGTTGGCCTCGGTCTTCTCCTCGTAGCAGCTGTAGAGCTTCGCGACGTCGCGTCGCTTGACAAGCAGGTCTGCCGGCGTGTCAGCGGCGGACTTCTCCACGGCTGCCGCGTAGGTGGCGGCGTCCGCGAGCTCGTCTTTCGCTCGCTGGATGGCTTCCACGACGGTCTTCAGCCAGTCGAGTGGGTCACCCAAGGGGTTGAACGCTTGCAGACCCAGGCTGTAGATATGCGGCTCCAGCACCGCAATCTCGGCCATCTTGTCGGCAACGCCGAAGCGGGATTTCAGGCCGAACTGTTCGCAGTTCTTTCGCAGGAACTCCAGCCCGAACGCATGGAAAGTGCCGACCCACATTTCGTGCGCATTTTCGACGCCCAGCTGCTGCAGCCGGTCCACCAGCTCTCTTGCCGCGCGGTTGGAGAAAGTGAGTAGCAGCAGCTCCTCTGGCTTGGCGCCTGCTTCCAACAGGTGTTGGACTCTCATCAGCAGGGTGGCCGTCTTGCCTGTGCCCGGGCCAGCTTTCACTAGCGACGTCTTGGCCTTGGATTGGGCTGTCGCATTCTGCTCTGCCGTCGGCGTGATGACCTTGGCGGGCTCTGGCTGCTCTTCTGCTGGCTCTGGGAGCAGCAGGCCGTCGAGCAGCTGTTGCCGGACCAACTCCAAGGGAAGGTCGAGTTCAATCGTGAGCTGTTCTGCCGTCTTACCGGCAAGGAACAGAGTACGGGCCACTTCTCTAGGCAGCAGCACCTCGCGGGCGAAGATGTTGGCTTGCAGTTCGGCACGCTCCCGCGCGCCGTAGGCTTCGATTTTCTTGGCGCCGAACGTGTCGCCGTCCTCTGGCTTCAGAGTCGAGTCGACGACCTTATGGCAGCCCTCGTGCCCGTCGTGGTGGAGCTTCCAGTGCCCGAATTCATGGGCGACGAGGAAGGCGCGCTCGCCCGTTGATACGTCATTGCGGACGACTATTTGGCGGAACGTGACCTCCAGCACAGCGTCGGCGCCACCAAGCGCCTTGTCCCATGGATTGGCGTCCGAAATCTGGAAATCTTCAGCGTCCTCGCTGGCGGCGGCATCAATGATTGCCTTGGAGGCAATGCCAGTTTCAGCAGCCTCCCCGAAGAGGCCCTGTCGAAACCGTCTCGCCTCCTCGCGAGCGCGATGAAAGGGTGTCACTCGGCGTTTTCCTCCGTCTGGAACCCAAGGAGCCGCTTCTTCTCGTCCTCGCTCGCTGGCAGGGAGCGGACGGCACTTTCCCAGGTCTCCAAGCCAGGCGCATCGGGCTGGCGGTTTGAGCTGTAGTTTCTTGCGCCCGCGAACTGCGGGCCGATGCACTGACGCAGGTCTGCCGGCGCCACGTGCAGATGCTTCGCCAAGTCCCGAATAACTCTGGGCGGGACGTTGATGATGGTCGTGAGCACCTTGGTCATGAGCAGCGAGCTGGCGAATCCGGCCGCGGTCGCAGCCCGCCCCAGCTTGCCGCCGGCCAAGGTCGAGATGGCGCGTTTCGTTGCTTCGAGGTCAGTGGTCTGCGCCGCCTTCCCGTCAAGCTCGTGAATGCGATTGAGAACGTAGCTCTGCAGCCGCGACACGTCGTCGGTGGTCACCTTCGGAAGCGAGGCGTCTTCGATGAGTTCTGGCGATGCCTCGTAAGCAGTCCAGAGCGCCGCGAACTCCACGATGTCGTCGCGATACTCAGGGTGCGCCTCGCATGCGCGAAGCACTTGGGCAGGGGTCGGCTTTTTCGCGGAGTAGAAGAACTCGTCAAGCACTTCGTCGAGCGAAAGCTTCCGGTTGAGCGTAGTCATTGCTTGAACTCCTTGTCGATTTTCGCGAGCGCGCTTCTCTTGTAGTTGTTCACGCTCTTGACGGTCACCTTGAGCGCTGAAGCTACTTCCTGGACCTGCCAGTCGGCGGCGTAGAGCAGCGTATAGGTGGTGTATTCCTTCTCCGTGAGGATTACGAGCAGGCGGTTGTTCGCGCGCTCGAACGCCTGCCGCCTCGCAGCGAGAAGGTCCGGTGTGTTGTGGTCTTGCAGCTGCTCGAGGTCGTCGGTAGCCGACACCGCCTCGTCTTCATCATCGTCATTGGTGTCCAGGCTGGACTGCAGCTTGCGCTTCTTTGACAGCAGGGTTCGCTGGAAGCTAATGGCCCGCCGTTCAAAGAACTGTCCGAATGCCCTCTCCGCATGCGCTGCGTCATTGGCGTTTGAAAGCAACTGGTCCCAGATGCAGGAGGCAAGCTCGTGCGTCGCCCGTTTGAGGTCGTCGATGAGCCCCGGGAAGATGCGCGCCCTGAGGACGAACTTGCGCGACCGCTCCAGCAGGCGCTCGTTGAACGCCTCGGCGAAAAGCCCGATTCTGGTCGCGTCGCCCTTGGCGCGTGCTCGCCTGAACAGGCTGAAGACCTGCTCGTCGGCGACGAAGAGCGGGTCGCGTTCCCAGTCGGTGAGCGCCAGCCTGGCCCGCAGGGAGCGGTCATCGAGGGCCTCTAGGGCCGCGTCAGGTTCTCGTGTGTACATCGTTCTTTTCCATTGGTCATGCGAACACCCCCACCCGGTTTTTCAGGGGATGCCCCCTCACATGACTAAGTCGCAAGAGAAGCCGGGAATCGGAAACCGCCCGGCGTAGCAGGGTGAAATGACCCGCGAAGATTCCCCCACGGCAGCGGCCCTCCAATAACCCAGTATGCGACAACTTCTCGTTACATTTGAATGGGTCGAGCCATTTTGGGGCCGGGTTCCGTCGGACAAACGCTTACTTTTTGGCCAAATTCGAGCGGAAATGGCGGCGGAGGAGCCAGACGACATCGGCGCCGCTCATCAGGCCTTCAACGGGCTGCAGGACGAGTTCCACGGGAAATCCAACGACCTCAAACGCGTCGCTGTATGTCGACTACGACGGCTCGTTCCGCGCGCCTCGGGAAGTCCTCACCGCGGAGCATCTTGACGACGTGTTCGACCGCAATGGCGCCTTCATGTCGATGGCGTTCCACAAGCTGACCATCCTGTTGCGATGGAAGGCCGACTTGGACGTTGTGGCAGCCGAGGTCGCCAACCTGTGGGCAAAGCTGAGCATGGACGAACTCGACCGAGATAAGCCAGAGACCCTGGCCGCGCTCAAGAAGCGCCTTGCAGAGGCGGCGGAGAAGGGTTTGAACTTCCGACCGCCCAGCGGCGGCGGTTGACGGAAATTCGGGTCGCCCGGTCCGTCAGGTAACCGGCGCGAGGGCGCCGTAGCGAAGAACAAGGTTTAGGTCTTCGGTCGCCGGCCGCCTCTTTCCCTATCACGCTCGGAGGCAGCTTTGCTGCGGGAGCAGACGCTGAGGCAGTCTTCCCGCGTCTGCAAGAGGGCAGAAGTGGATTGCTCGAAGACCGCCTCGCGACCGAGCGCAAGTGGCCGGTACCGGCCGCACCCAAGACGAGTATTCGTGATGCTCGACGCGTTGTCCGGCCCCGGCCTGTAGGCGTCGGCGCACGCACTGCTGTCCCCATCGGCGATAGCCCGCAGGCTCAACGAAAGCCCACAACGGGCAGGGTCAGCGTCACCTCTTCGTGAAGGCCTCCCAGGCCTGTTCCAGCGAGCCTGAGCTCATGTGGCGGCTCCATCCGCGGTTCTCGTAGTGCTCGCGCAACTCCACGATGGACTTGGGCGTCGTGGGCAGGCCACGAGCAGTCATCAGGCCGCGGACCATGTAGCCAAGGCTGGTATCAGTTCGACGCTGCGCCAGCAGCCAGTCGCTGAAGAAGGGCCGCAGCGCCTTGTACTCCTCCCGAGCGGCGCGAGCGCCTGCTTCGAGCATATTCGGGGCGTTTTCCGGACGGTAGTACTCGCTGCCGTAGCGACCCCGGAAGTACGCCAGGGAGGACAAGAAGCGTTCTCCGGTGTGCGGGCCATGACTTTGGAAGTGGTCGGCCGAGAAGAAGACGTCGCACTGGGCGCAATAGAAGCGGGAGCCATCTTGCTCGTACTGGTCGCCATGCAAGTAGTAGCGCTGGCGGCCGTTGGCCTGCGCGCGGGGCGTCAACCGTGGAAGTGCAGCCGCCGGCGGAATGATGGGCAAGGGCACCGGCGCAACCGTTGTTGCAGTAATAGCAGCAGGCAGGGACTGTGCCAGCGCATGGAGCGCCGTCGAGCCGCCCGAGTGCAGCAACTGGTCCCAATTGCGGAACCCGTTTTGGCCGGCGATGATGTTGAGTGCTGCCTGGTGGCCGATGCCGTTCGTGCGGCTCAGGGCCTTGGCGTCGGCGCGAATACGCTTGATTTGGGTGGCGGTGAATGAAGGGGTCATGGTGGCAAATACGGGTCACCGTGACTTCGATGCGCCCACACACCAAGCCATCGACGACCACTTGTGGCCAATCCATAAGGCTTCATCGCGCTGCCACCGAGGCGGCTCCGCTTTGTGGGCGTGCAAGCCGGCGCAGCGGCTAGTGGGAGAAGTTTAACGGATTCCCGCCGCCGAGTGGTCCGTGCGAAACGTTCTCGCCCATCTGGGGGCCCTAAGCTGTAGCACACAGTGCTGGCAGCCCGACTTGGCCTCGCCCGCCATTTGTAGACGGACCGCAGGGCGCCTGCGAGTTCAACGGCGTGACGGTGGCTACAGCGCCGGAGGAAGTGGCCGAAACGAAGTAGTGCGTCGCCGCCCAGGGAAACGCCTGGGATAAGCCCCAAGTCGGCATGTCGCGGTGCCATCTTTGCTAGCAAGCACCCGCCGGCTTTGGAAGCCATCTGACTCAAAACCTCCACACGTGCGCGGCGTCTCCTGCGCCCTCCGCGTCCTCGAGTCGCACCACCAACCGCTTGCCGGCGGCGTGTGCAAGACGAGCGAGTGTTACGACCGACGGAAACTCGTGGCCCTCACCAGCCTCGATGCTGCTAGCCGTCGGGGTGAAGTCTCCGCGCAGCTGACGGGTGAGGGCGCCCAATGCTTGCAGCAGCTCGTAGTTGTCGAACCCGAACCGGACATCTGGGTCTCGGAGGAGGTTTCTTTCGAACGGATTCGATTTGGGCATGATGCGGGCCTCAAGGTGTATTGCGGAGATGGAGCTCGCGAGGCCGGCTCACTTGCCGCGGAGCAACCTTGACGCCATCTCACGCGCAGGGGCACGACGCCCCGTGACGAAATTCCTCTGGTACCGCCGCCTCAGCTTTTCGGGCAAGTTGATGAACGCTTGCTTCGGGCCTGATGAAGTCGACATTTCACTTCCTCCCAGTCGCGTCGCGCGACGTGTCTGTCCGAGTTGTCCGGCCTTGGGAGGGCACGTGGAACCAAAGGAACTGCGGCGGCACCGATTCCGCCAACCACACGCCGTTTTCCGCCTGCTTGAACTCAAACCCAGCGCGCTGCATCGCATAGGTGTCGACAACCAGGACGACTGCGGGTCCTCTTCTGCCGCCAACTTCTGCAGCGGCGTCCCTGGTCGCGGATAAATGGACCGCGTGCCGCGACATCGGTAGCAGGCCTTGACGGCGAATAGCTGAGAGGTGCTTGCGAACAGTTCCGTGATACAGGACTGGCGGCGGCACCACGGTGCGCAAATTGAGGTCCACCGGAACGGAGTGGCCTTGGACTGCGCGGATGCGAAGTCCATCTGGTGACGTTGAGAACCTGCCTTTGTTGTTCGTAGCAACGATTTCGTGAAGGTCGTCCAAGGACAAGGCTAGGCCGGCCGCGGCGGCACCGTCCATCAGCGCCGTGACACCGCACCAGCCTTGCGCGTCAAGCGTCACGCTCCAAATTTCAGGTTTGTGCCTGAGTACCCGTGCGAGTTGCCGGGACAGGGGCACGAGTTCAGACCTCATTTCGCGTTGGCCGAACGAGGGACTGGAATTCGCTGCTTCCGGGTTACCAAGCCCAGCCTCGATATCGGCCTTGTCGAGGAAGCTCCTCGATGGCTTCCGGGCATGCTCGTTTTCCGCAACGCGCGCTGATGCGAGCGCCTCGAGGCGCGCTTTCTTGTCGGCCGGCATCTTCTTCATGTTGTCCACCCTGAGCACATGCGCGAGAGCCTTGCCGCGAGTCCAGTGATGGGCCGCGCCCTGGGGCGCCACCGGCCACCGCACGTTCTCGTGATGCGCAATCCGTCGAAGTCGAATGCGTACCGAAAATGCGGTTGCATTTGGGGAGGACAAACAGGTCGTAGCTGCTTAGAAGCATTGGAGGAAGCGTGCGCCGCCTGCGCAGCTTGCCTATCGATTACCCAGGCCCGCCTTCTGCTGGGCTAGATGCTCTTGCCACACCGAGTCGGTGATATCGGTCCAGGAGGTCACATTGTTCAGCCCGGCCCACCGACTCCAAACATACTCTGCATCTAGGGTTGAGCCTGACCGCCCTCGAAGCAGGTAGACGCGGCCGGATTTGGTGATGGCTCTGAGTGCGCTCGGGTCGAACTGGCGAACCACCGATGTGACGCGACCCTCGAAGTTCTCGACGCAGTGACCCACCAGATGGCGGTCACCTTCAGGCAACTCGATGACCTTCCAACTCTCGAGCGTGAGGGTACTTTGCTCCTCGACGGGGTGCGTGCGCCAAACTGGCATTCTCAGCCTCCTTCTTCCATTGCTGCAGGGATTGTTCGGCATTCGCAACAGAGCCGGCGCGGCGAAGGCAACACGCTTGTCGTTCGCTCCTCGTATACGCCAACGCAACATGACGCGGGTGCGTATTCAAGGTTGAGAGAGAGCAGGGGCCGCGGCTCATTCGACGTCATCGGCGGCCTTGCGTCCCATTGCTCGCACCCGTGCAGCGATGGTGCTTTTGTAGGCTTCCTCGGCCTCTAGCACGGCTAATGCGAGGACGACGTTCGGCTCTATCCAATCGAGTTCACTGCTCGAAAATCTTCCACCCTTTCGCCCGATGGTCGCAAGAACCCTGCTGACAAACGGCGGCTTGGCCCAATCCATGTGGGCGTCTCGCTGATGCCAACAGACGAGCGCAACGTCCTCCACCATGTCGATACAGCGCTGGAACCGAGCTGAGAGCTCTCTCCGGACGACCGCTCTTTCGGCGGTTCCTTTCGGCGGAATCTCGGGCCCGTCATACGGGAAGTCGAGAGGAAAGATATCTACAAATTTTGCCTCGCTCATGGGCTAGCTCGCCGGCGGAAGTAAACATCGAATTTCATAGGAGACATGGTCTTCACGAAGCGTGGTTTGCGCAACTTGATTCTTTTACGAAATTCGCACCTGACCACTTAGGACGAGGTGGCTAGACGTTGACAGGTCGGCATGGGCTGACCCGCTTCGAAAGGCCAATGATGCGGAAGAAATCCTCACGGAGGAGGGGGCGACCGGGTATCGGACTGGAGGACGTGCTAGGTGCAGCCGAGAGCCTGCGCCAACAGGGACGTGTGGTCGGTCCGACGAATGTGCGGCTGCAGTTAGGGCGAGGGAGCTACGCGACCATTACGCGATTCCTCCGCGAACTCGGCTTCGCGAAACGTCCTCCCAAGAATCAGGATAACGACAGTTGATTTGGGAGCGGCCCAACTCGGGCCGCTCCATCCGTGGTCTGTTGCGTACGACTCCCGCCCTAGCACGTCGGCCCCCCAACGCGAGCTATGCAACTGCCCCGCGGTTAACTATCCCGATGTGCTTCAAGCCGGCTCACCCGCTCCGGGCTGGAACGAGGTCGGGCCGAAGGGCCGAAGCCAGACCTGACCCCATTCCAGGACGCTTCCTGGGGAGCGGCCTTCCTGCTCGGCAGTTCCTTGCGGAGTTGCCCGGCTGGCATCGGGCATGCCGAGGTGGCCCGGGCCGGCGCTCTAAAACGTTTCAGCGATGTGCTCGCTATACGAATGACAGGCGCATCTGCCCTGCGTTACTCATCAAACAGAGCACCATCATGGAAACCATCGGAAAACTGCTAACCAAAGCGGACGTCGCGGAGCGACTTTGCATCTCTGAGCGAACAATCGAACGCTTGGTGAAAAAAAGGAACTTTCCGCCGCCGGGGCGCTGGGGGAAGTCGGTGTACTGGGAGGAATCCGCTGTCCGCGTGTGGCTGGATGCAAAGCTCCAGCGTCAGCGCTCTTGGAAGCCCAAGGTTTGAAAGTCAGCGCGCATACAGTCTGGCCGCGGTGCAGAGCCAGCCTGCTCGCGAGGAGGCGTCAAGGCGCCGTCGACACGGGGCAGGTCTGCCTTTGCCGAGCGAGCCGTGTGAATCGGCAACGCCGGCTTAGGGCAGTGGGGTTGGCGACGACCTCATGGCCATGGACAATCATGAGCAAACGACGTGTCGCCAACCTTATGCCACCAGCCACGCTGCTCGAACCTCTTCTTTCCCAGTCAGCGGAATTCGAAGGAAAGCTTCAGCGCTTCTTCGATGAGCCCCCAAGCCTGGAAGGAGCGCCCCCGCGAATTCGTTTGGCCGCCGTTGCAAGCACGCTCTCGATAGAGCACGCATTCATGGTGAGGGCTGCATTTGAACTTGGCGCGCCCGGCAGTGCAGCTGCTCTTCTTCGCCTTCAATATGAAGCGCTTCTGCGTGCCGCGTGGAGCCTCTATGCCGCGTCAGACCTACAGGTCGACAAACTGTCATCGGAACTCAGTTTGGAGGCGGAGCTTGCAGCCAAGAATCTGCCTGGACTCAAGGACATGCTCGAGAGCGTGAAGAAGGGCGCGCCGGCTGGCCTCTCTGCGCCACTTGAAGAGTTCTACGTCAATTCCAGGCATGCCCTGAACTCCTTCGTGCATACGGGCATTCACGCTCTCCGCCGTCACCAGGACGGATTTCCGGAACCGCTTGCGGTGCAGCTTATACAGATGTCGAACGGCTTGCTGCATTTCGCATACCGGGTGCTGGCAAGCTTCTCTGGGCAGGCAAAAATGAATGCGGTGACGCGTATCTACGTCGAGTTTGCGGACTGCCTGCCGGTTCACAAGACATGACGGTAGAACCTTGGTCTTGAGGCAAGAGGTCTAGGACCGAGGCGCGGTGACGACGATGACGACCCTGGACGTCTTCGCCTACGACGTATGCATTCGGCAGGAGCCATTTCATGGTTGAGGAAGCTGACCCGGTTGGAACGCCAGCGGAGAGCGCTGCCGGGCCCCTGAAGACCATCACGCGTGAGCAGCTGTACGAGATGGTCTGGACGACGCCGATGGTCCGGGTCGCGCTGCAGTTTGATGTGTCTGCGAGCTACATGGCGAGGGTATGCAACGAGCTGGGCGTTCCCCGCCCGGCGCGCGGGCATTGGGCCAAGCTGTCGTTCGACAAGGCCTCGCCCAAGCCGCCCTTGCCGGAGGCGCGACCTGGAGATGTCGAAGTTTGGACACGTGACCAAGCCTTGCGAGGCGCTCAGCCGATACTGTTTGAACCACGGGCGGAGGCCACGCGGCCTGCAGCTGCTCGCGTATCCAAGGTTCAGCGCGATGAGACGCATGAGCTGGTGCGAGGGGTCAGGCACCACTTCACCAAGACGCGACCCAGTGACGTGGGCTTGCTTCGTCCATTCAAGCGCCTCCTCGTGGACATCGTGGTTTCGGAGGCGCTGCTGGATGACACGCTGCAGGTCGCGAATACCCTGTTTCAAGCGCTAACCTTCCGCGGGCACCGAGTCACCTTCGCGCCGCCGAACACCCGTATGAGACGAGCGCCCTTTGACGAGCGCGAAGTTCCCAAGCCCGGCCACTACCACCGGGCAGTCTGGTCGCCCGACCGAATCACGGTCGCCTACGTCGATGGCGTGCCCATCGGCCTGACGCTCTTCGAGATGACCGAAGAAGTGGAGGTGATGTACATCTCCGGCGACTACGTTCCGGTGCGCTCGTTGACACCAGAACGTTTGAAGCGCTTGAAAGGGCCAGGCCATTGGACCACCCGAAAGAGTACGGCCTCAGGACGTCGTTGCTTGCTCGCCTATTGCCCGCATTGGCCCGTGAGCTGGACCAAGGAATGGCGGGAGACCAAGCCAGGTCAGCTGCCTCGCTTCTTCAGCGACGTTGTGAATGAACTCGAGACGGTTGCGCCGGAACTCACGAAGAGAATTTTGGAGGCCCAGGAGGCTGCCGCTGCGCAGCGCCGCGAGTGGGAGGCACAACGCGAGCGTGAGCGTATTGAAGCGGAGAGCAAGCGCGTCGCTCAGGCAAGACTAGATGCCCGCGCGGACCTCTTCACAGCGATTGCCGGCTGGGACGAGGCGCGCCGGATGCATGCTTACTTCGACGCGGCTACGGCAGATGCCCATCGCCTCGACGTGTCGGGGCGCGCAGCGGTGCTCGAACGAATAGAAAAGGCGAGGGAACTCATCGGTCCGCTCGATGCGCTTGAGGCGCTGCGGAACTGGAAAGCGCCCGACGAGCGCTGAGGCCCTCGAGCATCCTCGCAAGCTTTGCACAGCTGGTGGGCGTCATGTACGGTGAGATGGCCGTGCAGCCGGCCAGAACCGAAAACGGGAGGCCGAGGCCTCCCTTTCTTGCAGCAGGCTCAACAGGGCTGGTTACATCGTTCCAGTAGCGCCGCCGAGCGGCGGCTCTGAAACTGTCGCGCGAGCGAAACGTCCTGGGAACGCCACGACGTTGCCGCTATGTTGAGGCGCAGGTTCAACCGGCACTGTCTTCGGGGGCGGCTCAGCACTGGAGGCCGCGTTCAGGCGGCGCGCCTTGTTCTGATTGATGGCCGCATTTCGGTCGGCGACTGCAGGCGGCATCGGCAGATGCTTGTCTGGCATCGCATCCATGGCGTTCAAAATGTCGCTGTGCACAAGATTCACATAGACCTTCGCCTGGGAATCCGTCTTTTGCGCCAACACCCTCTGGAGTTGGTGGCTGTTCATCCCCGCTCGCGCAAAGTCTGTGGCGCCAACATGCCGGAGGTCATGAACCCGCAATTGCGGCAGGCCCGCTTTCTCCCGCACACCCTTCCAAGCGGATTGGAGGGCGTCCATCGTTGAGTGGAAGACGCGGCCTGTGCGGTCACCCGGCAGGTTCTCGAGCAGCAAAACCGCTTGCTTTGACAGCGGAACGACCGCCCAGTCGCCCTTCGCCCAGACTTGGGCAACGCGTGCCTCGAGGTCAATTTTTTCCCACACGAGGCCATGCAGGCTGTGCTTGCGCTGCGTGGTTTCCAACGTCAACGCCACGAAGGTCCAGATTTCTGGGTTGTCGCATTGGCCGAGTGCTTCGAAGATGCTGGCTCGCTGAGCGGAGGTAACGACCACGAAGCGACCGCCAGCTTTGGCGAGCTTTATCGCGCTGCAGGGATTCTCGAAAGCCCTCCAATCCCACTTCTCTCGAGCGACATTGAACATCGCCTTCAGCAACGCGATTTCCTTCTGAATCGTCGAGTTGGAGTACTTTTCCGCGGTCATGGCCGTCTGAAGCCGTTCCATGTCATTGCGGGTGAGTTGGCTAGCGCGCTTTTTTGCAAGCTCAGCGTACATCGCGTAGGTCCGCGGGTGACTCGCCACGCGCTTGGCGGTGTGGTTCGCAAACGCGCAGGGCACCTCACCGGCGGTGTTTCCGCCAACGCGTGCGCTCTGTGCGTCCTGACGGTCCTTTTGAAGCCGCGCCTTCCGTTCGCGCGCGGTGTGGAGGGGAACGACTTCCAGTTGCCCGAGGTCGTTCTTCGTCACCGCCAGTTCTGGGCGACCCGCGCCTGCGAGGTAGTGGTTGATGCGGTTGAGCTCCTGTTCGACGCCGAGCTTCTTGAGGCTGTAGTGTTCAGCATAGTAGACAAGCATGTCTGCCAGGGTTGCCGCGGTAGGGCCGCCGAGCACGGGCTCCTTGTCCGTGTCGGCGCGACGCTGGTCCTGAAGCCAAGCGTCTGCCTCGCCGAACGTGTCGAAATCTTTGAAGGGCCGCATTCCGTTCTTGAGCGTCGGCTGGGCGCGCCACCTGCCGCGGTATTGAAACGGGGCCGGGATTTTGTGCGTTCTCATCGCGCGCTCCCCGGTGCGCGCAGGGTTGCAGCAGCGACAGGCGTGAAGAATGCCAGACGCTGGTCGTCGGAGCGGCGTTCTTGGGCCGGACGACCGCGATGGCTATAGTGAACTGGCGTGGAGACCGCGACGCCCCTCAACATTGCTCGGATGAGGGTGGGCGCACAGATTCCTTCCGTGCTGGGTGTGCCGGCCTGGTCGGCCCGGCGGCTTGTATCGATTCGAGAGTTCATTCCTACGTCCATAAGTTTTGGGGACGTAGCCGTGTAGGGACGCGTGCGCGAATCCCGAACGACCTAAATACTTCGGTCGCCCAGGGCGTCTGCGAAAACCAACAACAAGCGCTGACGATGGCAGACAGTGCCCGTTTGCCGGCGGCTGGCGCCGTCGTGTTGCGACACGAGGCGTCAGTCACCGACAGGCACTGCGCTATCAAGAGCGCTATCAACTCTGCTTTTTCGGACCGACAATGACAAACGCCTCCCGAGGGAGGCGTTTGAAATCAAGCACTTGTCTATGGCTCCTCGACCTGGGCTCGAACCAGGGACCTACGGATTAACAGTCCGGCGCTCTACCAACTGAGCTATCGAGGAACAAGCCTCAGATTATAGCGTGGTTTTTTGGGGCTTCCTGACGCCACCGTCGATGGCGCGCAACATCCCGCGCGATTTTTCAGTGCCTCGTCGAATGCGTTTCGACGGCACGCATCAACGCTGCCGCGGCAGCCTCGGGATCCGGCTGCGCGACGATCGCGCGCACGACCGCGACCGATCCGACGCCAGTTTCCAGCACCTCGGGCAGCCGCGCCGCATCGACGCCGCCGATACCGACTTGCGGATAGCCGCGCATCAGCCGCGCATATGCCGCCAACCGGGCCACGCCTTGCGGCGCAGTCGCCATCTGCTTCAAGGTCGTCGGATACACCGCGCCCATGGCGATGTAGCTCGGGCTCACCGCATCGGCGCGCTGCATCTCCGCATAGCCGTGCGTGCTGACGCCCAAGCGAAGGCCCGATGCACGGATCGCCTGCAGCTCCTGCGGCGCCAAAGCATCGAGATCCTCCTGCCCCAGATGGACGCCATAAGCCTTGGCTTCGATCGCGGCACGCCAATGGTCGTTGATGAAGAGCAGGGCGCCCGTGCCTTGCACCGCCTTCACGGCGGCGTCGACTTCACGTTTCACGGCCACGGCGTCATCGGACTTGAAACGCAGCTGCACCGTGGGCACACCCGCGCGCGCCACGCGGCCGCACCATTGCGCATCGGGCAGCACGGCGTAGAGCCCAAGCCGCTCGGGGCAGGCCGGGAATGCATCGTCGCGCGCGGCGGGCGGAAAGGGACGCATGCCGAAATCGGCGGGCGTTTCGGGCCATGCGGCCGCGTCGAAGACGCCGATGCGCAGTGTTTGCGCACGCCACGCGAGGGCCAGGCATTCCGCATCGATGTCGATGAAGCCGAGCGCGGCGCAGGCCTCCTTCGCGCCGCGATAGACTGGATCGCTGGACGAGAAGGACGTCGCGGATTCCCCCGTTTCGCCGAAACGCGCGGCATGCGCCGCAACAATGGCCTGCGCGACGCTTGGTGATTCGTTCATGGAATCCTTGCTCATCATTGCGAAGCCGCGTGATGCCAGAAAGGCGTGCCCAACACCGGCGTGCTCGGCTGTGCCGATTCCTGCGCCGCCATCGCGCCGGCATGATGGGCGCTGCGTCCCGCCTCTACGGCGTCCGCGAAGGCACCCGCCATCGCGACCGGGTCCTGCGCCAGCGCGACCGCCGTGTTCAGCAGCACGCCGTCGTAGCCCCACTCCATCACCTGGCAGGCATGCGACGGAAGCCCCAGGCCCGCATCGACCAGCAGCGGCACCTTGAGCCGGTCCCGCAGCACCTGCAACGCGTAAGGGTTCACAGGCCCGCGGCCCGTGCCGATGGGCGCGGCCCACGGCATCACGGCTTGGCAGCCGACGTCGACCAGACGCTGGCACACCACCAGGTCCTCGGTGCAGTAGGGCAGCACGTGGAAGCCTTCGCGCACCAGCCGAGCCGCCGCGTCGACGAGGTTCAGTGTGTCCGGTTGCAGCGTGTAGTCGTCCCCGATGAGCTCGAGCTTGATCCACGGCGTGTCGAAAAGCTCGCGTGCCATCTGGGCCGTGGCGATCGCCTCCTGCACGCTGTGGCAGCCGGCGGTGTTGGGCAGCACGGGAACGTCGAGCTTGCGCAGCAGTTCCCAGAAGCCGTTGTCGCCGCCGCCGTGGCCGGGCGTCGCGGTCTGGCGCCGCAGCGATGCGGTCAGCATCGCTGGCCTCGCGCGTCGCACCGCCGCCTCGAGGATGTCAGGCGATGGGTAGCGCGAAGTGCCCAGCAGCAGCCGGCTCTGGAAGGCCTGGCCGTACAGAACGAGTGGGTCGTCGGAAGGTGTCGGGTTCATGTTGCTTGGCCTCAGCCGCCCGTCACGGGGCGGATTACTTCGATGCGGTCGTCCGGTTGCAGGACGTGCGATGCATGGTTCGAGCGCGGCACGAACTGGCGATTCACGGCCGCCGCGTAGGGCGGTGTCGCCTTGATGTGCGCGATGGCATCCGCCAGCGTCGCGGCCGGCGGCAGCGTGTGGGGCGCGTCGTTGATGAGGACGTTCACGCGCTGGCCTCCAGGCTGGATGCCAGCTCGAAGCGGCGCGCGAGCGAGGAATGGCCCGTGGCGAGCAACTCCAGCGCGACATCGAGGACAGCGGGCGCGATCATGAAGCCATGGCGGTAGAGCCCATTGATCTGCATCACGCCGGGTCGGGGTTGGCGGATGGCGGGCAGGTTGTCGGGCAAGGTCGGCCGGCACTGCGTCGCGATCTCCAGGATGCGCGCCTCGGCGAATCCGCTGTGCACCGAATAGGCCGCGCTCAGCAATTCGAGCGTTGAGCGCACGCTTGCCGGCGACATGTCCTCGGACTCGATCTCCGTCCCGCCGATCACGAAGAGGCCATCTGGCTTGGGCGCGATGTAGAGCGGATAGCGCGGATGCACCACGCGCGTCGGCCGGCGCAGGGTGACCTCGGGCGCATGCACGCGAACCACTTCGCCGCGCACGCCGCGCAACTGGCTCCACTGCGGCCGCGCGCCCACGCCCCGGCAGTCGATGACGCGCTCCGGCTGCCCCGGCTTGCCCGGCGCGAAGTCGTCGAGGCTGCGCGGACTCTCCCAATGCAGCTTCACGCGCGGCAGGGACGCCAGGGTGGCCAGCAGCGCCGCGAGCAGCCCGCGGTTGTCGAGTTGGCCTTCGCCCGGCAGCAGCAGGCCTTGCGCGAAATGCTGGCCGTCCAGCGAAGGTTCCAGTGCCGCGATGCCTGCGCCATCGAGTTGCTGCATCGCCGGCAGTTCGGGCACCCGCTCGCTCGTGTGCGCCAGCAGGCGCGCGAAGCGTGTCGCCTCCGGCCCGTCCTGCCGGTGCCACAGCACCAGCGTGCCTTCGCGCTGGAAGAAGACAGGCGCGGCCAGCGATCCGATCAGCTCCGGCCAGCGGTCGAGCGCGTAGTGGCCCATGCGTACGACGGAAGGCGGCGCGATGGCCGATTCCGCCAGCGGCGCAAGCATCGCGGCGGCCACGCGCGCGGCCGCGCCTTCGGCGCCCGGGCCGCCGGCCTCGTAGAGGTCGACCTTGCAACCGGCTTGCGCGAGGCGCACCGCGAGCAGACGCCCCACGAGCCCGGCACCGAGGACGGCGGCGGATTCGAAGGGAAGGGGGGGAAGCTCCACAAGACTGTTCATTCGTGTCTCAGTCCGGCCCGTGCGGCGCGTGGCCGATAATTTTCAGCATGACCACTGCATTCTCCCGCTATGCGCGCGTGCTTTCGATCGCCGGTTCCGACAGCGGCGGCGGCGCCGGCATCCAGGCGGATCTCAAGACCTTCGCGGCCCTCGGTTGCTACGGCATGACGGCGATCACCGCGCTCACCGCGCAGAACACGCTCGGCGTCTCCGGCATCCACGGCGTGCCGCCGGCCTTCCTCAAGGCGCAGATCCAGGCTGTGGTGGAGGATATCGGCGTCGACGCGGTCAAGCTCGGCATGCTGCATGCACCCGAGATCGTCGAGGTCGTCGCTTGGGCCATCGACCACTACAAGCTGCCCAACATCGTGCTCGACCCCGTGATGGTCGCGACCAGCGGCGACCGGCTGATTGCCGAGGAAACGGTGCAGGTGCTGGTGCGCGAGCTGTTCCCGCGCGCCACCGTCGTCACGCCCAACCTCGACGAGGCCGCGCTGCTGATCGGCCACGCCATCAGCGGCGTCGATGCGCTCGACGATGCGGCCGGCGAACTGCTCGCGCTTGGCGCCAAGGCAGTGCTGCTCAAGGGCGGCCACTTGCCCGGCAACGATGTGGTCGACGTGCTGGCGGAGGCGAGCGGCGAGCGCCTGCGGCTCTCGTCCGAGCGGATCGCGAGCCGCAACCTGCACGGCACGGGGTGCACGCTGTCCTCGGCCATCGCCTCGCACCTGGCCCTTGGCTATGCGCTGCCCGACGCGGTGGAGCGCGCGCGCGGCTACGTGGTCGCCGCGATGGCGGCCGGCGCGGATGTGCGCGTGGGTGCCGGTCACGGCCCTCTCAACCACGGCTTTGCGCCAGTGCCGACCGTCCGGCTGCCGGCGAAGGGCGTGTGATCCAGGCCAGGATGAAGGTGGCGGCCAGCGTCGGCAGGGCGGACCCCACCTGTGGCGCCCACTTCGCGCACGCATGGTAGGCGGCGACGCCGGCGATCCAGATCAGCGCCGCGCCCAGGTCCACCCGACGCGCGCCCACCGTCACTACGGCATTGCCCGTGCCCAGCCGCCCCAGGATGACGCCATAGAGCGGAACGAACACCGAGCTCAGCAGCAGCAGGAAGGGTTCGAGCGAATGCATCGGCAGCACCAGCGCGAAGCCGATGCACACCACGGCCAGCAGCAGGCCCCAGCGGCGCACGCTCCAGGCGGGTTGCAGGCTGTGCGCCGATACCGAGCCTGAGTACACATCGCCGTAGGCGTTGTCGAGCTCGTCGACCAGGATCAGCCCCAGCGCCACCAGGCCGCCTTGCGCCAGCAGCAAGGCCGCGACCAGGTTGGTGCCGGGCTCGGCCACGCTCACGACCATCACGCCCAGCGCATAGCACCAGACATTGGCCAGCACATAGCCCAGCCAGGTGCCGCTGAAGGCGCCGCCCAGCCCGCCGCCGATGCTGCGCCGCCCGTGGCGCGCATAGTCCGCCACCAGTGGCAGCCAGGAAACCGGCATCGCGATCACGAGGTCGAGCGCGCTGAACATCCCCATGCTGCCGTCGCCCGGGCGGGCCCAGAAGGCTTCCAGCCCCTTGGCGTGGAGCCGCGTGGCGAACTGCCAGGTGAGCCACAGCAGCGACAGCACCACCAGTGGCAGGCCGAAGCGGCTCACGAAGCGGCGCACCAGCTTGACCATCGAGCCTGCCAGCAAGGCCAGCAGCACCGCGCCCCACAGGAGCGTGGTGAGCACCGTGCCCGTCGTGCCGTCGAGCGTCCAGCCGAAGGCCTGCTTGCCGATGGCCTGCGTGCCCTCGCGCATGATCACGATCTCGAAGGTGGTCCAGCCGATGAGCTGCACGATGTTCAGCACGACGGGAAGCCGCGCGAACGCGCTGCCGTAGGTTGCATGCATGAGCCCGGCGCTCGCCAGCCCGCTCTCGCAGCCCAGCCGTGCCGTCCAGGCGAGCAGGCCGGCGCCTATGCACGAGCCCAGCACGATGGCGAGCAACGCATCGCGCGTGCCCACGGCGGGCACCAGGTAGGCGCCGATCTGCATCACCAGCAGCCCGACGCCCAGGCTGAACCACAGGGCGGCGTGGTCATGCCATCGGAAGACGCGGTTCGCCTCGCGCAGCGGTGTCAGAGCCTCGTTGACGCCCGCGGGCGTGTTCTCTTTGTGCGCGTTCGGTTGTGCCATCCATTTGCTCCCATGCAAATTGCTGGCAGGTGGGCGAGGCCCGGTGGGGGGAGCCGGCACGCGAGGTGACGTGACGGCCGCCGGACCAGCTTCCCTGCGCGAGGATTACCTCAATCAGGTTCAAAGGGACTCTCTCAGCCGGCCTGCAAGCGTGTTGCGGACCGGCACCCCTAGCGTTGCTTCAATCTGGCGAAGCAGGAGGCATTGTAGACCCCGTCACCGGCAAGGCCATGGGACCTGCCTGGCGGCGGGATGCGCTCAGGCGGGGCGCGCAGCGCGGCTGCGCGCGAGGAAGGGAATGAGGAAACGGCGATTCGCCAGCAGCAGCAGCCACACCGCCGCTGCGAACACGCAGCCCAGCAGCAGGCCCGCCACGATGTCGAGCGGGAAGTGCACGCCGACGTAGATCCGGGCCCAGCCCGTCAGCAGCGCCAGCGCGAACAGCGCATAGCCGACGTTGCGCAACTGCGCGCGCAGGCAGAAGAGCAACGCGCCGGTGAACATCACCGACGCGTGGGTGCTCGGCAGGGAGCCGCGCGCCCCATGCCCGACGTAGGAGGGGCTCAGCCCCATCATGAAGGGCCGCGGCATGTTGAAGTAGCTTGCGAGCGCCTGCGCGCTCATCGCCGCGAGACCGAGCACGGCCAGTGTCATCAGCGCGTAGAGCCGTTGCGACGGCTTGCGCCACACGACCCAGGCGAGAAGGAGGACGGAAATCAGGATGGCACCGGAGGAGACCCTGGAGGCGAAGGCAAGAAGCAGGGGATGGGGCGCATGACCGGCGCCGAAGAACTCAAAAAGTGCGACGTTCAGGCTTTGCATCGGGGCGCATTCTATGGACTGCCGATGGCGAGAGCATGAATGCCCGGTTCACGCCACGTTCATTTCAAGCCTGTGACTTGACCCCGAGCAACTGATGCAGCCGGGTGCTGGTCGTGGTGTATTGCAGTGGGATGGATTGGTCCGGGAAGACGATCGCCGTCGCGGCCCACGCCGCCAGCGTGGCTTCATGGAAACCGCAGACAATCAGCTTCCTCTTGCCTGGGTAGGTGTTGATGTCGCCCACCGCGAAGACGCCGCGCTCGCGTGTCTCGTACCTCTCGGTGTCCACCGGCACCTGCTTGCGCTCGAGTTGCAGGCCCCAGTCGGCGATGGGGCCGAGGCGCGGCGAGATGCCGAGGCAGGCGACGAGCGCATCCAGGGGCAGGGCGATGATCTGCGCGTCGGGCGTCGTGACCTGAAGGTGGTCCCCGTCGAAGCTGGAGGGTTGGCCCACCAGGAAGCGCATGGTACCGGCCGCGACGCGGGCACGCAGCGCGGCAACGGTCGCCTCTTCGGCCTGGAAGGCATCGCGCCGATGTACCAGCGTGACCTGCTTCGCATGCGCCGCGAGTGCGAGCGCGGTGTCAAGCGCGACGTCGTCGCCGCCATTCACCACCACCGTCTGCCCGGCGAAGCGGTCCAGCCTGTCGGGGTGATAGAAAAGCCGTGTCCCCTCGAAGCGCTCAATGCCTTCGATGGCGATGCGCCTGGGTACGAAAGCACCGACGCCGGCGGCAATGAAGACCGTGCGTGCGAGAAACGCGCTGCCCTTGGAGGTCGTGAGCAGCAGGCGTGCGTCGTCCTGCCGCACGAGTGTCGCGACCTGTTCGCCCAGGTGGAAGCTGGGCTTGAACGGCGCGACCTGCTGCAGCAGCGACTCGATCAGCCCGTGCCCGGTGGCCACCGGCGTGCCGGGGATGTCGTAGATCGGCTTGTCGCCATACAGCTCGACGCACTGTCCGCCGGGACGCGGCAGTGCGTCAACGACGTGACTGGAAATTTCGAGCAGGCCGAGCTGGAAGGCCTGGAACAGCCCCACGGGGCCGGCGCCGATGATCAGCGCGTCGGTTTCGACGGGAGCGGGCAACGCGCTCAGCGCACCAGCTCCGAGACCTTGTCGGTCTTGTCTTTCCACTCTTCCGCGTCGGGCAGGGCGGGCTTGCGCTTGGTGATGCTCTTCCAGCCGTCGGCGACGGCGAGCTCGGCGTTGATCTTGATGAAGGCGATCTGGTTGGCCGGCAGGTCTTCCTCGGCGTAGATCGCGTTGACCGGGCATTCCGGAATGCAGACCGCGCAGTCGATGCATTCGTCCGGGTCGATGACCAGCATGTTCGGCCCTTCCCGGAAGCAATCCACGGGACACACGTCAACGCAATCGGTGTACTTGCAGCGGATACAGGCTTCGGAGACGACGTGGGTCATGGCTTGGGGGAGAGCGAGGGGATGGTCGGGAAAACCCCGGATTTTAGGCGTTTGCGGCGGCGGGGCGAACCAGCACCGCCGCGGAGGTCCGATGGGAGGCCGTGTCGACCAGCACCAGCGAGCCCAGCGCGCGCGATTGCGTGAAGGGCAGCACCGCCAGCGGTTGCTGCAGGCTCAGCACCACATCGCCGATGGCGTTGGCCTCCAGTTGGTCCGCCGGCTCGGAGTCCAGCGTCGTGATGTTGACCCGGTCGACGATGCGCGCGACCTTGGCCTTGACCCAGCGGTGGCCCTGCAGCGCCCAGTAGACGCGGCCCGCCACCAGCGGCTCGTCGTCGAGCCATGCGACCGTGGCCGTGATCTCGCGCACCGGCTCGAAAGCCTCGGGCTCCAGCAGCCAGTCGCCGCGCGACACGTCGACCTCGCGGTCAAGCACGATGCCGGCACTGTGGCCCGCGTGTACCGTCTTCGGAACGCGGGTGTGGCTCAGCACCTGCGCGACCATGGCCGTCTGGTTGCCGGGCAGCACCGTCACTCGCTGCCCCGGCTCGACGTGGCCGCTCGCCACGCGGCCCCAGAACACTCGCCGGCCGCGCGAGGTGTCGGCAGAGGCGGAGAACTTCTCCACCCACTGCACCGGAAAGGCAAAAGGCACTTCCTCGTCCTGCGCCGTGACCGGCAGCTGCTCCAGCAGCTCCAGCAGGCTGGGGCCGGCGTAGCCCGCCCAGTCGGCGTGGCGCGAGGCCACGTTCCAGCCCTTCAGCGCCGAGATCGGCACCGTCGCCGCCACCTTCACCCCGGCGGCCTCGGCGAAATTGGCCAGCGCCGAGGCAATGCGCTCGAACGCCAGCTCGGCGTTCTCGATCGCGTCCAGCTTGTTCACCGCGAACACGATCGACTGCACGCGCAGCAGATGGCACAGCAGCGTGTGGCGGCGGGTCTGAGGCAGCAGCTCGCGCTTCACCACTTCGCCGTCCTCGCATTCAGCGGCCCAGGCCAGCTTGGTCGCATCGACCAGCACCACCGCGGCGTCGGCGCTCGACGCGGCGGTCACCATGTTGCGGGTGTACTGCTCATGACCCGGCGCGTCGCCGATCACGAACTTGCGCTGCGCGGTCGAGAAATATCGGTAGGCCACGTCGATCGTGATGCCTTGCTCGCGTTCGGCGGAGAGCCCGTCGGTCAACAGCGCCAGGTCCGTCTCGCCGCCGCGCTGCACGCCGGCCAGCTGGTCCTGCAGCACGGTCTTGCTGTCGACCAGCAGCCGCCCGATCAAGGTGCTCTTGCCGTCGTCCACGCTGCCGCACGTGATGAAGCGCAGCGCGGCCCCCGTTTCGACGTGGCTCGGGGTCGCGCCAGCCGTAGAAGTCGTTGTACTCATCTCAATTCTCCACAGCGCATCCAAAGCGCTCTTCATTCGGGAAACACCGCGGAACCGGCTCCGCCGGGCCGCGGTGTCGGGGTGCGTCAGAAATATCCGTCCTTCTTGCGCTTCTCCATCGAAGCTTCGGAGGTCTTGTCGTCCATGCGGGTCGCGCCGCGTTCGCTCACGTCGGCAGCCAAGGTCTCGATCACCACGTCGGCGGCATCCGCCGCGAGGCTGTCGACCGGGCAGGTGCAGGTGATGTCGCCCACGGTGCGGAAGCGCACGTCGCGCACTTCCACCGTCTCGCCGTCACGCGGCGGCGTGAGCTCGGTCACGGGCACCAGCAGGCCGCGGCGCTCGACCACTTCGCGCTTGTGCGTGTAGTAGATCGAAGGCAGCGCGATATCCTCGCGCTGGATGTACTGCCACACGTCCAGCTCGGTCCAGTTCGAGATCGGGAACACGCGGAAGTGCTCCCCCGGAGCCAGCAGCGTGTTGAACAGCGTCCAGAGTTCGGGCCGCTGGTCCTTGGGTTGCCATTGGCCGAAGCTGTCGCGGTGCGAAAAGATGCGCTCCTTGGCACGTGCCTTTTCCTCGTCGCGCCGCGCGCCGCCGATGAGGGCATCGAAGCGGAACTCCTCGATCGCCTCCAGCAGCGTCACCGATTGGTGCACGTTGCGCGACTCGCCCGGGTGCGCCAGGCGCACCGTGCCGCGCTTCATCGAATCCTCGACATTGCGCACGATCAGTTCCGCGCCCAGTTCCTTCGCGCGCTGGTCGCGAAAGGCCGTCACCTCGGGGAAGTTGTGGCCCGTGTCGATCATCAGCAACGGGTAGGGGATGCGGCCGGCGCCGAAGGCCTTCTCCGCGCACTTCAGCAGCACCAGCGAATCCTTGCCGCCGGAGAACAACAGCGTGGGCCGTTCAAAGGAGGCCGCCACTTCGCGCAGGATGAAGATGGTCTCTTCCTCCAGCGCGTCGAGCTGGGTGTTCGACAGCTTCGCCAGCGCCTGCACGCTGGGCTGCAACAGTTCGGGTTCGGTACGGGCGTTCATGGCGCGGGCTTCAGTTCGGGATGACACGGATGGGAATGGCTCGGTTGGGCAGCGGAGAGATGGCGGACAGGGGCTCGAACGCCGCGGGCTCCTCGCCCTCATGGCTGCCGTCGTCGGCCACGTGCAGCCCGCATTCCTTCGCGCTTTCCTGCTCCCACCACCAGCGGCCCGAGCGAAAGTCCTCGCCCAGGGTCACGGCACGGGTGCAGGGCGCGCACCCGATGCTGGGGTAGAACTGGTCGTGCAGCGGGTTGTAGGGGACCTTGTAGGTCGAGATGTAGTGCCACACGTCGCCCCAGGTCCAGCGCGCCAGCGGGTTCACCTTGACGCGCTCCGGCTGCTCCTCGATGAACTCCACCTCGGCCCTTGCGCCCGATTGCTCGCGGCGCAGGCCCGTGATCCAGGCCTTCTTGCCTTCGAGCGCGCGCGCCAGCGGCTCCATCTTGCGGATGTGGCAGCAGGCCTTGCGCAGTTCCAGGCTGCGGTACATCGCTTCCTCGCCGTTCTCGGCGACGAAGCGGGCCGCGTCCGCCTCGATCGGGCGGTACACGTCGACCTCGCGGCCGTAGTGCGTGCGCAGCGTGTCGAGCAGGCTCAGTGTTTCCGCGTGCAGCTTTCCCGTCTCCAGCACGAAGATGCCCGAAGGCACCTCGAAGCGATGCAGGATGTCCGTCACCACCATGTCTTCCGCGCCCAGGCTGGAGGCCTGGGTGATCGGCGTGAACTCGCTCGCCGCCCCGCGCAGCAGCGCTACGCTCTCGGCGAGCTTGTCGTCGAAATCGGGTGATGGCTTGGCGTAGAGCGAGATGGCGTTCATGACAGGTTGGCTGGCCGCGAGGGACTGGCTGGTGAATGGCGCTGAAAAAGGATCAGGCGGTTTCCCGCTTGAAGATCGGAGTCGCTTCCACCGCGTCGCCCTGGTAGAAGGCGGCGAAGCGGTCGAACTGGCGCTGCGCCGCGGAGGCGTCCACGCCTTCCTTGAGCACCGCGCTGCTGAAGCCCGTGCGTTGCATCTGCACCAGCTGATCGATCAGCACGTCGCCCGTGGCGCGGATGTCGCCCTGGAAGCCCAGGCGCCGGCGCAGCAGGAAGGCCTGGCTGTAGGCCCGGCCGTCGGTGAACTTGGGGAAGTTCAGGTCGATGCGCTCCACGTCCGCCAGGCACACCTCGATGGCGAGGGGGTCCGCGTCGTTGGGCAGTTGCAGGACGTTCGGGTCGCCGTTGTCCACGTGGTCCTCGGCGGCGATGAGTTTCAGCGTCTTGTTCATGCGGCCTCCTCGACCTTGAAGCGCGCGCCGTTGGCCGCGGCCTTGAAGGGCTCGATGCCCACCCGGCGCAGGGCGTCGATGAAGGTCTCGCCCGCTTCGCGGGTGTCGCGGTAGGTGTTGAGAACCGCCTCGATCACCTCCGGCACCTCGGCCGCGGAGAAGGAAGGGCCGACCACCTTGCCAGGCACGGCGGGCCCGCTGAGCGCGGAGCCGTCCGAGCCGCCCAGCGTCACCTGGTACCACTCCTTGCCGTCCTTGTCGACGCCGAGGATGCCGATGTGGCCGCTGTGGTGGTGGCCGCAGGAGTTGATGCAGCCGCTGATGTGCAGGTCGATCTCGCCCAGGTCGTCGAGTTCGTCGAGGTCCTGGTAGCGCTCGGTGATGGCTTCCGCGATCGGGATCGAGCGCGCATTCGCCAGCGCGCAGAAGTCGCCGCCGGGGCAGGCGATCATGTCCGTCAGCAGGTGCACGTTGGCGCTGGCAAAACCGGCTTCGCGCGCCGCCAGCCACAGGGCATGCAGGTCCTCGGCATGAACCCAGGGCAGCAGCAGGTTCTGGTCGTGCGTGACACGCGCCTCGCCGGCGCTGAAGCGGTCGGCCAGGCGGGCGGCGGTGTCGAGCTGATCGGCGGACGCATCGCCCGGTGCCTGCAGGCGGCGCTTGAACGACAGCGTGACCGCGCGCAGCGCGGGGTTCTGATGCGGCGCCACGTTGCGCTGCAGCCAGCGCGCGAACATCACGTCGTCCGCGGCCTGGGCGCGCAGGTCGGCATCGGTTTCCTCGGCGCTGCGGAAGACGCGCGTCGCCAGCGTTGGCGGCACGAAGGACGCGCTCACGCGGTCCAGCTCGGCCTGCGTGATGGTGTGCGGCGCACCGTCGTGCTCGACCACCTGCTTGTACTCGGCCTCGACGTCGTCGATATAACGCTGGCCCTCGGCCTTCACCAGGATCTTGATGCGCGCCTTGTAGATGTTGTCGCGCCGGCCGTAGCGGTTGTAGACCCGCACCACGGCCTCGAGGTAATTCATGATCTGGTTCCACGGCAGGAACTCGCGCAGCACGGTGCCGATGATGGGCGTGCGCCCCATGCCGCCGCCGACTTGCACGCGGAAGCCGAGCTCGCCCGCATCGTTCCTGACCAGGTGCAGGCCCACGTCGTGCCAGCCGGTCGCCGCGCGGTCTTCCTTCGCGCCGGTGATGGCGATCTTGAACTTGCGCGGCAGGAAGGCGAACTCGGGGTGCAGCGTGCTCCACTGCCGCATGATTTCCGCGAAGGGGCGCGGGTCGGCGATCTCGTCCACCGCGATGCCGGCGCGTTCGTCGCTCGTGATGTTGCGGATGCAGTTGCCGCTGGTCTGGATCCCGTGCATGTCGACAGAGGCCAGCAGGTCCATCACGTCGGCCGACTTCGACAGCGGGATCCAGTTGTACTGCACGTTCTGGCGTGTCGTGAAGTGCGCGTAGTGCGTCGGCAGCTTGTGCGTGCCCAGCTTGCCCTGCGTGGCGAGCGCGGTCTTGTAGACCTCGGCCTCGGGCTCATCGTATTCACGCGCGATGGTGGCCAGCGCGCGCAGCTGCCGGCTCGACAGCTCGCCATACGGCACCGCCACGCGCAGCATCGGCGCATAGCGTTGCACATACCAGCCGTTCTGCAAGCGCAACGGGCGGAACTCGTCCTCCGACAGCTTGCCGGTCTGCCAGCGTTCCAGCTGGTCGCGGAATTGCGCCGCGCGCAGGTGCACGAACTGGCGATCGAAATCTGTGTATTGGTACATCGTGTGAATGTTGCTGTTGGGCGGTGCGTCCACAACCCCGTCAACGCGAGCCGTGACTGTAGGAGCGGGCCATATGGAAACAAACTATTTTTTGGTTCGCGCCTTATGCGGATAAGCATATTCACCAAGCTGCATGCGGGTTGCGAGCCGGTGGAATGCATATTCCGGATAAGGCCGTGGCGGCTCGGAAGCCGCCCTCGGCGCGACGCATCGCGCTCCGAACCCCGGGGGGATTCTAGGAAACCGGGCCGTTCTTCGCTGAGAGCGTGTCCTGGATCTCCTCCAGCCCGCGCCCGCGCGTCTCGATCCCGCTGCGGGCCAGCAGGACGGCGGCGGCTGCCATGGGCAGCGCGATCAGCAGGGCCGAGCCCGCGAAATTCCCGAAGACGCCCAGCACGCCGAATCCCGCCCCCAGGATGCCGCCGAACTTGGAGCTCGCCGCGATCACGCCCGAGCCGGTGCCGCGCAGGTGCACGGGGTAGATCTCCGCCGCGTACGGAATCAGCATCGCGATCACGCCGCTCGAACTCACCAGCAGCAAGGCGGTGGTCAGCACCATGGCCATCGGCGATTGCACCCGCGCGAGCCCGAGGCCGGAAAAGACCAGCAGCGTTGCCGTCGTCAGCGCGATGAAGAGCACCAGCGCCTTGATGCTGCTCCAGCGGTGGTAGAGCCAGATCACCAGCGCGATGCCCGGCAGCGCCAGCAATGCCGAGCGCGCGAGCAAGGCGCTGGCCGCGCTCGCATCCATGCCCATGCTGCCCAGATTGGTCGGCAGCCACAGCAGGAAGCCGAAATTCACCAGGCCCCAGGCGACGCCGCAGACCATCAGTCCCCAGGTGATGCGCGCATGCTGCCCGCGCAGCAACTGGCCCAGCCCGGCGGCCGGCGCCTGAGGCTCCGCCACCACGGCGGCCGCCGTGCCCGCGTTGGCGGAAGCCTTCGAGCCCGCGAAACGGGCCAACACCGCCCGCGCCTCGTCGGCCAGCCCCGCGTTTGCGAGGAAGCGTGGCGATTCGGGGATGTAGCGGCCCAGGAAGATGATGACCAGCCCCGTCGGCAAACCCAGCAGCCACAGCGCCCGCCAGCTGAACGCCGGCACCAGCAGCGCGGCCGAGCCGGCCGCCAGCAGGTAGCCGGCCGAGGTGCCCACGCCGCCCAGCGCCACCAGCAGCCAGCCCCGGTGCGCGGCCGGGACGGTCTCCGCCATCAGCGTGAACGTGATCGGCAGCAGGCCGCCCGCCGAGGCGCCCATCAGAAAGCACATCGCCAGGTTCCACTCGAAGCTGGGCATCGCGCCGCAGATGGCCGTGCCGATGAACATCAGGGCCGAGAGAAGGATGGCCGCGCGCCGCCCGAAGACGTCGGCCAGCCGCCCCCAGATCACCGAGCCGACGGTGGTGCCCGTGAGCGCCACCAGCGCCAGAACGCCGGCTGTCTGCTTGCTGATGTCGTATTCCTTCGTCATGCCCGGCATCACGAAGCCCAGCGTGGCGGGCTTGAGCACGTCCACCGCCAGTGCCACCACCAGCACCAGCACCAGCTTCCAATGCTCGCCGTTCAACGGCACGCCGTCGGCGACGTGGAACTGCAGATGGCTGTCGCCATGCAGGCTCTTGCGCATCTGCCCGATGCGCGGCATCAGGCCGTAGGCGGAAAGCAGGAGCCCGAGCGGGATCATCGCCATGCCAGCCAGCATGGGCGCGTCCATTTCCATCCCGGCCATCTGCCAGCCGGTGTAGCGGCCCATCATCAGCATCGGGATGTGCGAGAGCACGCCGCCGATGATGGCGATACAGCCGATCCAGAAGGCGAGCGGATGGTGGAAGGCGAGGTTTCGGTGTTTCATGCGCCAGGGCATGTTAGCGGCCGCGGGCCGCCCGCTCTCCCGCGCTACAGCACGAAGAAAGTCACCGTGACGAAATGGCTCGCCGTGCCGCCAAGCACGAAGAGGTGCCACATGCCATGCGCGTGCCGCCAGCCGCGCGGATTGCGATAGAACACCGTGCCCGCCGAGTACAGCGCCGCGCCGATCATCAGCCACAGCAGCCCGCCGCTGTCAAGCCGCGCCACCAGGGGCGCCGCCGCCAGCACGCCGAGCCAGCCCATGCCCAGGTAGAGCAGCAGCGAGGGCTCCGGCGGCTCGCCCGGCAGCACCTCGCGCGCGATGCCGAAGAGCGCCACGCTCCAGATCGCGGCAAGCAGCGCCCAGCCCCAGGCGCCTTGCAGCGTGACCAGCGCGAAGGGTGTGTAGGTGCCCGCGATCAGCAGGTAGATCGCGCAGTGGTCCACCCGCTGCCAGAAGACCTTGGTGCGGCCGCGCGTGCTGTGGAAGAGCGTGGAGGCCGCGTACAGCGTCACCATCGAGAGCGCGAAGACCAGCGCGCTCGTGGTCTTGGCCGGGTCGTCGCCCGGCACGGTCTTGGCAAGCAGCAGGGCGGAGCCGGCGGTCGCCAGCATCAGCCCGAAGAGATGGCTGTATCCGTTGAAGCGTTCGCCGGGGTACATGATGTCATCGCCCAAAGTAGTGGTGTGGAGTGGGCCGAAGCATTGCGGCATCGGTGTGACACATGGGACACCACGGCGAAGCTCTTCGCATCAACCGGCCGGATTAGCACTTTCGCGCTTCGCCATCCGGCCTATGCGGGAGCGCGAGCCTCAGTCCTTCTCGGGCATCGCCGAGGAGTGGTGGTGCGAGATCAGCCACTTGCCATCCTGGAAGCCATAGACGTAGGTGTAGCGCGCCGACACCTTGCTGCCGTCCTTGAAGCTGAAGGTATAGGTGCCCACGTCCTGCGCGGTGTTGCAACCGATCTTGATGACGCGCTGGTCGATCGTGCCTTCGGGCTTGTTCTTCAGGAACTTGACGAAGTAGGCGTTGATGTCGGCGGGCGTCGTGCGCGGCGCATTGGTGAGCGTGGGCAGCAGCACGCCGTCGGCCGCGTAGTTGGCCGTGACCTTGGCCGGGTCCAGCGTCTTCAGCGATTCGTTCCAGCGGTCGAAGAGCTGGGCGACACCCTTCTCGGTGATGGCGTGGCAGGCTTCGGTGCGCGCCTGGGCGGCGCCGGTGGTCAGGAGCAAGGCGGCGGCCAGCGCGGCCAGGGCGTGGGAGGACGAGACTTTCATGGGACGTGCTTGTTCAGGAGATGGGGGAGGGGCCCGGTGCGGGGCATGCCGCGGCACATGGCGCGTGCCGCAGACGGGATTGTCCGAAGCGCCGCCCGAGCGCGGGGCGTTTCGCGACAATTCAGGAGAATGATTCGCGGCGCCCGTTCAGGAGCCCGCCACACGCCGCACCAGCACCGTCGCCTCCAGCCCTTCATAGGCTTCGGGGTCGCCATACCAACTGCCCGAAATGGGCGCCGCCAGCGCCGGATCGCGTGCCACGCCGACGCGGATGAGCTGCCCGCTGCCCATCAGGTTGTTGGTCGGGTCGAAGGCCACCCAGCCGGCGCCAGGCAGGTAGGCATGCAGCCAGGCATGCGTGCTGCCGGCGCCGGTGACGGTACCGTCCCCCTCGGCCGCGCCCTCGATATCCAGCGCCGCGTCGTAGAGGTAGCCCGACACGAAGCGCGTCGCCACGCCGAGCCGGCGCGCGGCCTCCATCATCAGCAGCGCGTAGTCGCGGCAGCTGCCGCTGCCCAGCGCCAGCGTCTGCAACGGCGTCTGCGTGCCCTCCTCGTCGCGTGCGGCGTAGCGCAGGCTTTGACCGATGTGCGCGTTCATGCGCGTGAGCACGTCGCGCGTGCTGTTGGGCCGGTCCGTGTGGAGGAACTGGTGCGCCCAGCGGATCAGCGTGCCGTCCGGGTCATCGTGGTGCGGGCGCAGGTAATGCTCCAGGTCCAGCCGGTCCTGGATCGGGTAGGCGAAGGGCAGGTATTCCGCCGCCGGGTCCAGCGCCAGCGTGTCGAGCGGTCCCGGCACGTGCTCGATGGTGAATGCGCACACGATGCGCAACTCCGTCGCCGGGCCCATGGGCTGGACCAGCGCGACCGAGTTGGAGTGCGGGTCCTGGATCATGCGCACATGCGCCTGCGGGCTCACCTTGAGGTCGGTCGCGAGCACCCGCAGGTCGTGGCTGTCGCGCGGGCGAAACATCACGCGGTGGAGGCCGAAGGTGACGGGCGTCTTGTAGCGGTAGACGGTGGTGTGCGTGATGTCGTAGTGGATGGCCATGGCGGATTGTCCCGCGTCGTTTCGCGCTCGCCCATCTTTCTTCGCTTGCCGGGCCGGCCCGCGACGGGGTGTGGCCCGAGCATCGAGGTACCTCAATGCGCGAACCCCATGCACGACATGATGCAAGACACCTACCCTGAACAATCCAGCAAATCCACGCCGCCGGCGGACGCAAGTGCAGCCGAGCGCGACACGGCGTGGAAGCTCATCCATGATTGCGCGCGCCACTTCGGCCTCGACGAGGAGTCCGCATGCAGGTGCGGCGACCTGCGCTCGATCGACGTGAACGGCATGACGATCTCGATGACGAGGGGGCGGGCCTTCGCGGACCTGGGCATCGCATCCGCCCACGCCCCGGAATGGCTGCTGAGCATCTCGGCGCTGGATCTCGGCTCGGCGGACTTCCTGCGCGGCAGCGCGTATTGCCGGGCCTTGCTGCAGCTCAACGTGTCCGCCATGCACTCCTGCGGTGCGAGCCTCTGTGCCGGGCCGGACCACATCGCGTGGGTGCTGCGGCCGTTGACGGGGAGCGAGAGGCCACCGGAAGTGGCGGCCCTGATGCGCTCTCTGGCGGCGGTGGCGCTGTCCGCGTCGACCCTGCCCGAGGCGCTTCGCGAAGCGTGGACGACGCTGGCGTCGGGTGCGGCCACGCACTGAGTCGAGGAAAGATCGTTCATGGTCAATCCGACAATCCGCGGCGCGGCCGCCACCCCTGCGCTGCCCCTGCGGACCTCTGAGCCGCAAGCGTCGCAACCCGCGCCAACGGAGGCCTCGGCGCTCCCGGGCTCGCAGGAACTGGCGCAGCTCTCGACGTTGGCACGCCCCAAGCGCCAAGGCCCAGGTGCCGGGGCGCGGAGCCCGGGGCCCACCGCGCCCGCCACCTCGACCGAGGTGTCGCTCGCGATGCCGAGCGCCGCCGCGCCGCAGCTTGCGCCCGGCAGGAAGCGCGCCGCGGTGGCCGCGACGGTGGGGCAACAGTTCTTCCTGAGCGCGGCGAGCTGGGGCATGGCTTCGCGCCTGCCCGCGGTCGGAGGCACCATGCTGGCGGAGGCGATTTTTCCGGGCAACGCGGTGATGCGCGAACTGCTGAGCACCGTCTTCAGCCTGCCCGGCGGCCCGTTGATGGGCGTCACCCACCGGCACATGGAAGCGCTGCTGATCAAGGCGCGTCAGTCGGTGGCCATGGCGCCGAGCTGCAGCCGCTCTACGACCACCCGACCGGAGCGCAGATGCGCGAGAACGTCTTCATCCTCATGTTCACCCTCGCCGGGGCGGCTAGGGCGCCTGCCAAGGCCGCGATACCCGTCAAGGGCTTCCACGGCAAAGCCGCGCTCCAGCTTCTGGTCGATACGCTGATCTCCGGCGGCGCCGGCGCGGTGGCGCAGGCGGTGGGCAGCGCCAGGAACCCGAACAACGTGGCGCTCGCGTTCAAGAACGTCGCGGTTCCGAACGAGGACGTGAAAGGGCAGGGCGCCAGGCTCTTCGACAGGGAGACCATCAACCGGCTCAAGGCCGGCGCATACGTGTCGATCGCGGGACTGGTGCCCGCCGCGCTGGGAATCGTGTTGGCCTATGTCGACGCCCAAAGCCGAAAGGCCGCCGAAGACCTCGGCATCCATTCGACGACGCCCTCGCACGGACTCAACACCACCGCGCCCGACGGCCCGGGCCCGGGCGAAGCAGTCGCCGGGGAGGCGTCCGGCATGTCCACGGCGACCGTCCTCATGCTCGCGCAGTGCGCCTTGGGCGCGACCCGGGCGGCGCTCGTGCTGTACACGTGGTTCACCACTCGCAGGAATCTGCAGAACGAAGCGGCGGCCAGCAGCAAGCCCGCTGCGGCGAGCGTCGAGCCATCGCGCAAGGATCCGGCGCCCGTCTCCAGCCCGCCGGATTCCGACCCCCGTCGAATCGTGCTGAACATCGGCCTCGACGACCTGCAGGAAGAGGCGAGGAAGCTGGATGCAGGTGCGTGGATCTAACGTCCGGCCGCCAGCGCCGCGGCCAGCCGGGCGGGCAGCGGCAGCGGTTCCGCATGCCACCGCGCCGCAAGCAACTCGGCGCAAAGCGCGGCAAAGCTCAACCCGCGTGAGCCGAGGGCGGTGCAGAGCCAGACGCCCTCCATGTCAGCGGCCGCGAGCGGCCCGATGAGCGGCCGCCGGTCGCCCGAGGCGCAACGGACACCGACCCATTCGCGCACCTCGCCGCGCGCGAAGGCAGGCGCGAGCTGCCAGGCGGCTTGCGGATGCAGCCGCGCGAGGGTTTCGCGGTTGGCATCCGTGTCCGAGTCGCGCGGCGAAAGATCGCTGCTGTCACGATCGAAGCTCGCCCCCGCGAGCCACAGCGGCCCCGCGGCGTCGGGCACGTGCGCGATCAGGTGACCATCGCCGTTCACGGGCGTGGCGGGCAGATGTGCGCCTTCGGGCATGCGGCCCCAGGCGACCTGCCCACGCACGGGCTGCAACGGACAGCCAGGCGCCAGGGCCCGGCTTTCGAAGCCGGCGGCGATGACCACGCGATCGGCCTCGGCGAGCAAGGTGCCATCGGCGCCGCGCAGCGACCAGCCCGCGCTCGAGCGCTCGATGCGCGCCACGCGGCATCCGGGCTGCACGCGAATGCCGGGCAGCGCCAGCCATGCATCGACCAGCCGGGCGGGCCGTACCCATCCGGCACGGGCATGCCACAGCGCGGTGGTGCCGCCAGGCAAGCCGGCTTCGCGGAGCTGTTGTTCCGAGGCCTGCCACGACTCGTTGGGGCCGCGAGGCGTCCAGTCCGGCGGCAGCCTGTCGGCTCCCGGCGCGCGCCGTTCGAGCACGCCGCTCGCGCGCCAGTCGGCGCCCTCCACGAGCAACTGTTCCAGCTGTTGCCACGTCGCGCGGATGCCCGCGCGCGTCAGGCGCGAGAGCAGGGCGTCATCCGGCGAGACATGTGGCGCCAGCATCCCCACCGGCAGGCCGGAAGCGCCGGCGGCGGGATGCGCGGCGGCATCGAGCACAAGCACTTGCCAGCCACGGCGCGCAAGGCTGGCTGCCACCGCCGCGCCGGCCAGCCCGGCGCCGATCACCGCGCAGCGCCCGGGCGCCGCGGGACGTGGCGGCTCAGTCCTTCGTCTGACCTGCCATGCCGGCGCGAAGCTGCCTTGCAGGGCATCGCGTTTCGGCGGCAGCCCTGGCACCTTGGCCACCTGAAAGCCGCATTGCGCGAGCGCGTCGCGCACCGCGCGCGCGATGCTCCAGGTCGCGACGCGTGTGCCGCCGCGCGCGAAGCGCGAGACCGCCTTCAGCGTCTCGGCCGACCACATCGCCGGATTGCGCTGCGGGCTGAAACCGTCGAGGAAGATGCTGTCCGCCTCGAAGCGCTGTGCCCGCAGCATGGCCTGCACGTCGCCGATGCACAGCGTGAGCAGCACCCGCCCTTCTTCGAAGCTCAGCCGATGGAAGCCCGGCAACAGGCCGTGCCATTGCGCGGCAAGTACTTCCGCGAGCCCGGCCAGTTCGGGGTAGGCCAGGGCCGCGCGCAGCAAATCCTCCCGCGTCACCGGGTAGGCCTCGATCGACACGAAGTGAAGAAGCCGCGGCCGCGCGGGATCGGTCCGCCATGCCTGCCAGGTTGTCAGGAAATTGAGTCCGAAACCGAAGCCGGTTTCGAGAATCCGCCATTGCGCCTCGCCGGCCCATGCCGCCGGCAGCCCGCAGCCGCCCAGGAACACGTGCCGGGCCTGGGCGGGCGCACCGCTTTCGGAGTGGTAGATGTCGTCGAAGCGCGCGCTGCGCGGGATGCCATCCGCGCGCCAGTCGACGGGCTCGGCCATGGCCCGAAGCCCGGAGCTCAGTTCGCGGGCGGCGGGACGTAGCCCTGCGCGACGTCCGCGCCTTCGCCGAAGAAGTGCTTCTCCATCTGCCGCGCCAGGTATTGGCGAGCGCGCGCGTCGGCCAGGTTCAGGCGGTTTTCATTCACCAGCATGGTCTGTTGCTTGAGCCAGGCAGCCCAGGCTTCCTTGCTGACGTTCTCCCACAGGCGCTTGCCCAGTTCGCCGGGGTAGGGCGGAAAGTCGAGTCCTTCGGCCTCTTTGCCGAGCTTGATGCACTGAACCATGCGTGCCATTTGGATGCCTTTGGGGTGTCTTAGTTGATTTCGCTATTTAGAACTGAGAACTTGGTCGTTCCACATTCTTTATGCGCTATTCAGAATTCGAGGCTTCGTTGTTATGCCATTCAAGAGCACAAGACCATGAGCCTTCGCCGCGACTTTATCAAGCTTTCCCTCGGGGCCGCCGCCGCGGCCGGCTTCGCCCTCACGGCGATGCCGTCCTTCGCTCAGTCGGTCACCCTGCTCAACGTGTCTTATGACCCGACGCGCGAACTGTACGTCGACTACAACCAGGCCTTCGCCAAGTACTGGAAGGCCAAGACCGGCCAGGACGTGACCATCAAGCAGTCGCACGGCGGCTCCGGCAAGCAGGCCCGCTCGATCATCGACGGCATCGACGCCGACGTGGCCACGCTGGCGCTGGCCGGCGACACCGATGCCCTCGTCACGAACGGCGGGCTGGTCAAGGCCGACTGGCAGAAGCGCCTTCCGCACAACTCCGCGCCCTACACCTCGACCATTGTCTTCCTCGTGAAGAAGGGCAATCCCAAGGGCCTGAAGGACTGGGACGACCTCGTCAAGCCCGGCGTGCAGGTGATCACGCCCAACCCCAAGACCTCCGGCGGCGCACGCTGGAACTACCTGGCCGCCTGGGAGTTCGCCAAGCGCAAGTACGGCGGCGACGCGAAGGCGAAGGACTTCGTCGCCAGCCTCTACAAGAACGTGCCCGTGCTCGACACCGGCGCGCGCGGCTCGACCATCACCTTCGTGCAGCGCGGCGTGGGCGACGTGCTGCTGGCCTGGGAGAACGAGGCCTACCTCGCGCTCAAGGAATTCGGCGCCGACAAGTTCGACATCGTCGCGCCCTCGATCAGCATCCTGGCCGAGCCGACCGTGACGGTGGTGGACAAGGTCGTCGACAAGAAGGGCACGCGCGCCGTGGCGGAGGAATACCTCAAGTACCTCTACTCCGACGAAGGCCAGGACATCGCCGGTCGCAACTTCTACCGCCCGACCTCCGAGAAGGCCAAGGCCAAGTACGACAAGCAGTTCCCCAAGCTGACGCTGTTCACCATCGACGAGGCCTTCGGGGGTTGGACGAAGGCTGACAAGGCGCACTTCGCGGACGGCGGTTCGTTCGACCAGATCTACCTCGCCAAGGCGAAATAAGGCGCAAGCAAGCGATGTCCGTCCTCCTCATTGCCGGCAGCCCCTCGGCGCCTTCGCGCTCCGCCGTTCTCCTCGACGCCGTCGCGGCACGGCTCGCGCAACGCGAGGTGCCGGTCGAGCGCATCGCGATCCGCGAACTCGCGGCGCACGCGCTGCTGCTGGGCGAGGCCTCGCATCCCAGCGTGCAGAACGCGGTCGACCAGCTGCGCCGGGCCGACGTGATCGTGATCGCGACGCCGGTCTACAAGGCCGCCTACAGCGGCGTGCTGAAAGTCTTCCTCGACCTGCTTCCACAGTCCGCGCTCAAGGGCAAGACGGTGCTGCCGTTGGCCACGGGCGGCAGCCCGCATCACATGCTGGCGCTGGACTACGCGCTGCGGCCGGTACTGCAGTCACTCGCGGCGCGGCACATCCTGCCGGGCGTCTACGCGACCGATGGGCAAGTCACGCTGCAGCCCGAAGGCGCGTACCAGCTGCAGGCCGATCTCGCCCAACGGCTCGACGACGCGGTGGAGACGCTGGCCAGCGAAGGCTTGAAGTTGCCCGCGGCCTGGGGCTTCGAGGCGGTGGATTTCGCGCAGGTGCGATGTAGCGTCTGACGGCCCGCCGCCGCGGCGCCGTGATGGCGCCTTTCCCGACCCGAATCCTTCCCGTTTTTTTCGCCGCATCGCGGCGCGGCACCTCCTTTGCCCGAAAGAAGAACATGCCTCCTGTCCTGACCGATGCCTTCCGACCGCGACGCCCCGCGTGGCAGGCCGCGGCCGACTTCGCCGTCAGCGTGCTGCTGGTGCTCGCCATCGGCCTCGTCACCAGCCTCGCCTGAGGCTGGCGACACCATTGCCATGAACATCTTCTGGTTCCTCCCCACCCACGGCGACAGCCGCTACCTGGGCACCACCGAGGGCGCGCGCCAGGTCGACCTCGACTACCTGCAGCAGATTGCCGGCGCGGCCGACCGCCTGGGCTACGAGGGCGTGCTGATCCCCACCGGCCGCTCCTGCGAGGACCCGTGGGTCATCGCCTCCAGCCTGATCGGCGCGACGAAGAGGCTGCGCTTCCTGGTCGCGGTGCGGCCCGGCCTGCACCAGCCCAGCCTCGCCGCGCGCATGGCCGCGACCTTCGACCGGCTCTCCGGCGGACGCGTGCTCGTCAACCTCGTGACCGGCGGCGACCAGGCGGAGCTCGAAGGCGACGGCGTCTTCCTCGACCACGCGGCGCGCTATGAGCAGTCGGCCGAGTTCATCCGCATCTGGCGCGAGATCATCGCGCGCAGCCACGATGGGCAAAGCTTCGACTACGAGGGCAGGCACCTCAGCGTGAAGGGTGCCAAGCTGCTCTTCCCGCCGACGCAGAAGCCGTACCCGCCCGTGTGGTTCGGCGGCTCCTCGGCCGCCGCGCACGAGCTGGCGGCCGAGCAGGTCGACACCTACCTGACCTGGGGCGAGCCGCCCGCCGAGGTGGCGAAGAAGATCGCCGACGTGCGCGAGCGCGCCGCCCGCAAGGGCCGCGAGGTGAAGTTCGGCATCCGCCTGCACGTCATCGTGCGCGAGACCGAGGACGAGGCCTGGCGTGCCGCCGAATCGCTGATCAGCCGCGTCGACGACGAGACCGTGATCCGCGCCCAGGCCGCGTTCGCGAAGATGGACTCCGAAGGCCAGCGCCGCATGGCCGCGCTGCATGCGGGCGGCAGGAAGCGCACGCGCGCCGACCTGGAGATCAGCCCCAACCTCTGGGCCGGCGTGGGCCTGGTGCGCGGCGGCGCGGGCACGGCGCTGGTGGGCGACCCGAAGACGGTCGCGGCGCGCATCGAGGAATACGCGGCGCTTGGCCTGGACAACTTCATCCTCTCGGGCTATCCGCATCTGGAGGAGTCCTACCGCTTCGCCGAACTGGTGTTCCCGCTGCTGCGGCGCAAGCACCGTCCGGGCCTGCCGGGAGAGGCCTTGACCGGCCCCTTCGGCGAGGTCGTCGCCAACCTCGACGCGCCCTCGCGGCTGCGCTCCCAAAGCTGATCCGAAAGAAGCTCCATGACCGAACAAGTACAGCCCTTGCCAGCGCCGGCGCCCTCGCTGGGCGGCGCCCGAGCCTTCGCCGCGAGCGTTGGCAAGCGCCTCATCCCCTGGCTCGTGCCGGTGGGCCTGATCGTCGCGTGGCAGATCGCCTCCTCGCTCGGCTGGCTGTCCACCCGCGTGCTGCCGGCGCCCGTCGACGTGGTGAAGGCCGCATGGACGCTGGCCGCCTCGGGCGAGCTGTGGACGCACGTCAAGGTGAGCGCCGGGCGGGCGCTGGCCGGGCTCGCCATCGGCGGCGGTCTCGGGCTCGCGCTCGGCCTGCTCACCGGCTCGGTGAAGTTTTTCGAGACGCTGCTGGACTCCACCATCCAGATGGTGCGCAACATCCCGGCGCTCGCGCTCATCCCGCTGGTGATCCTGTGGTTCGGCATTGACGAATCGGCCAAGCTCTTCCTGATCTCGGTCTCCGTCTTCTTCCCGATCTACCTCAACACCTTCCACGGCATCCGCAACGTCGACCCGCAGCTCATCGAAATGGGCCGCACCTACGGCCTGTCGCGCTGGCAGCTCTACAAGGAGGTGATCCTGCCCGGCGCGCTGTCCTCCATCCTCGTGGGCCTGCGCTTCTCGCTCGGCCTGATGTGGGTGATCCTGATCGTGGCGGAGACCATCTCGGCGCAAGCCGGCATCGGCTACCTGACCATGAACGCGCGCGAGTTCCTGCAGACGGACATCGTGCTCGTCGGGATCCTGCTCTACGCATTGCTCGGCAAGCTGGCGGACCTCTTCGCCCGCGGCCTGGAACGCTGGTGGCTGCGCTGGCATCCCGGCTACCAGGTGGCGAAGTGAGGGGGCTACAGGCATGAACACGATGAACGCATCCTTCAAGCGCCGCACGCTGCTCGCCGCGCTGGCCTCCATCGCGAGCGGCGCCGCCCTCGCGCAAGCATCGGCGTCTTCGACGCTGCGCATCGGCTACCAGAAGTCCTCGACGCTGACTGTCGTGCTCAAGACCCAGGGCACGCTGGAGCGCCAGCTCGCGCCGCTCGGCGTGAAGGTGAGCTGGCACGAGTTCACGAGCGGCCTGCCACTGCTGGAGGCGCTGAATCTCGACAACCTCGACTTCAGCGCCGACGTGGCCGACACCGTGCCGGTGTTCGCGCAGGCCGCGGGCGCCGAGCTCACCTTCGTCGCGCAGGAGGCGCCTTCGCCGGCCGCGCAGGCGATCCTCGTGCGCGCCGATTCGCCGTTGCGAACGGTCAAGGATCTCAAGGGCAGGAAGGTGGGCTTCGCCAAGGCTGCCGGCGCGCACTATCTGCTGATCGCGGCGCTGGAGAAGGCCGGACTCTCGTTGAAGGACATCGAGCCCGCCTACCTCACGCCCGCCGATGGCCGCGCCGCCTTCGAGCGCGGCGCGATCGACGCGTGGGTCGTGTGGGACCCCTTCCTCTCCGCCGCGCAGCGCCAGTCGAAGGTGCGCGTGCTGGCCGACGGCACGGGCGTCGCGTCCTACCAGCGCTACTACCTCGCCACGACGAAGTTCGCGAAGGCGCGGCCGGATGTGCTGGACGTGATCTACGCCGAGCTTCAGAAGGCCGGCGTCTGGGTCAGGCAGAAGCCGGCCGATGCGGCCGCGCTGCTGGCGCCGGTGTGGGGCCTGGACACGGCCACGGTGGAGCAGGCCAACGCGCGCCGCAGCTACGAGGTGCGCCCGGTGGTGGCCGGCGTGCTCGGCGAGCAGCAACGCATCGCCGATGCCTTCCTCGCCGAGAAACTGCTGCCCCGCAAAGTCAACGCGCTCGATGTGGCGCTCTTCAAACCCGGAGCCTGAGAACCATGAGCGCCATCCCGAAAACCACGACCGAGCGTGCTGGCGGCGTCAAGCTCGAAGCCCGCGGCCTGTACAAGCGCTACGGCGAACGCGAGGTGCTGCGCAACACGCAGCTGAGCATCGAGCCGGGCCAGTTCATCGCGATCGTCGGCCGCAGCGGTTGCGGCAAGAGCACGCTGCTGCGCCTTGTCGCCGGCCTGGAGGAGGCCACCGAGGGCGGCCTCTACACCGACGGCCGCGCCATCGACGGCCTGCATGAGGACACGCGCATCATGTTCCAGGAGGCACGCCTGCTGCCCTGGCGCCGCGTGCTCGACAACGTCACGCTGGGCCTGCCGGCCGAGGCCCGGCCGCGCGGCGAGGAAGTGCTGGCCCAGGTCGGCCTGGCCGAGCGGCGCGACGAGTGGCCGGCGCGGCTCTCGGGCGGCCAGCGGCAGCGCGTGTCGCTGGCGCGCGCACTGGTGCACCACCCGCGCCTGCTGCTGCTCGACGAGCCGCTGGGCGCGCTGGATGCGCTCACCCGCATCGAGATGCACCGCCTCATCGAGAGCCTGTGGCTGCGCCGCCGCTTCACCGCGCTGCTGGTCACCCATGACGTGCAGGAGGCGGTGGCGCTCGCCGACCGCGTGATCCTGATCGAGGACGGCCGCATCGCGCTGGACGAGACCATCGCGCTGGCCCGCCCGCGCTCGCAGGGCGACCCGGCCTTCGCGGCGATCGAGAAACGCATCCTGGACCGCGTGCTGCAGAAACCCGACAACCCCGACGCGGAGCCCGCCAACGACACCCGCTGGGCCGACGGGCCGGCGCATGCGTTGCGCTGGGCCGTCTGAACCTGAACTTTTCTTCAACAGGAGTCTTCCATGTCCATCCAAGCCATCAACGTCCGCAACCAGTTCAAGGGCAAGGTCCGCGAGATCATCCGCGGCGACGTCGTCTCCGAGGTCGATGTCGAGACCGCCTGGGGCATCGTCACCTCGGTCATCACCACCCGTTCGGTCGACGAGCTGCAACTCAAGGTCGGTTCCGACGTGGTGGCATTGGTCAAGTCGACGGAAGTTTCGATCGCGAAGCTTTAACCTCGGGAGATGATTCAACTCAGTGACATTCACCAGATATACGAGGGAGCGAGCGGACCGGTCGAAGCCCTGAAAGGCATCGACCTCGACATTCCGCAGGGCCAGGTCTTCGGCGTCATCGGGCGCAGCGGCGCGGGCAAGAGCTCGCTGGTGCGCACCATCAACCTGCTCAACCGGCCGGCGCGCGGCACCGTGCGCGTGGACGGCCGCGAGCTCACCGCGCTCCCCGACGCCGAGCTGCGCGTAGCGCGGCAGGGCATCGGCATGATCTTCCAGCACTTCAACCTGCTGGCTTCGCGCACGGTCTACGACAACGTGGCCCTGCCGCTGGAGCTGGCCGGCCTGCGCGCGGCGGAGATCAAGGGCCGCGTCGATCCGCTGCTGGAGCTGGTCGGCCTCTCGGCGCTGCGCGGGCGCTACCCGGCGCAGATCAGCGGCGGGCAGAAGCAGCGCGTGGGCATCGCCCGCGCACTGGCCAACCGGCCGAAGGTGCTGCTCTCCGATGAGGCGACTTCGGCGCTGGACCCGGAAACCACGCGCGCCATCCTCGCGCTGCTGCAGCAGATCAACCGCGAGTTCGGCCTCACCATCGTGCTGATCACGCACGAGATGCAGGTCATCAAGCAGCTCGCCCAGCAAGTCGCGGTGATCGACCACGGCCGCATCGTGGAGCAGGGGCCGGTGCTCGGCGTCTTCACGCGGCCCCGGCACGAGACCACGCGCAGCCTCCTCGACGACATCGCGCCGCAGGCGCTGCCGGAGAGCGTGCTGGCGCGCATCCGCGTGCTGATGCAAGGCGAGAGCGGGGCGCAGCCCTCGCAGCTGCTGCGCCTGGCTTTCGCGGGCGAGGATTCGGCCGACCAGCCGCTGTTGTCGCAGGTGATCCGCCGCTTCGGCATCGATCTCTCGATCGTGCATGGCCAGGTCGACGAGATCCAGGGCCGGCCTTTCGGCTCGCTCGCGGTGCTCGCGCGCGGCGCGGGGGATTCGCTGGCCGCCGCCGTCGCGCACCTGCGCGGCGCAGGCGTGCAGGTGCAGGAGGTGGCCCATGTTTGACGCCTTCACCGGCCCGATGCTGGCCCTCTTCGCCACTTCGCTGTGGGAGACCATCGTGATGGTCGGCGTCTCCGGCGCCATCGGCGCGGCGGTGGGCGTGCCGCTCGGCGTGTACCTGCACCTCACGGCCCAGGGCGGCGTGCTGCAGAACCTGCCGGTCAACCGCATCGCGGGCGCGATCGTCAACGCGGTGCGCTCCACGCCCTTCATCATCCTGCTGGTCGCGATCATCCCGTTCACGCGGCTGCTGACGGGCTCGTCCATCGGCACGGCGGCCGCGGTGGTGCCGCTGAGCCTCGCGGCCGCGCCCTTCGTGGCCCGCCTGGTCGAGACCTCGCTGCGCGAAGTCGATCGCGGCCTGGTCGAGGCAGCGCAGGCCATGGGCGCCAGCACCTGGCAGATCGTCTGGAAGGTGCTGCTGCCCGAGGCGCTGCCCGGCATCGTGGCCGGGGTGACCATCACCTTCGTCAGCCTCACCGGCTACTCGGCCATGGCCGGCGCCATCGGCGGCGGCGGGCTGGGCGACCTGGGCATCCGCTACGGCTACCAGCGCTTTCTGCCGGAAGTGATGCTGGCCGTGGTGCTGGTGCTCATCCTCTTCGTGCAGGCCGTGCAGAGCGGCGGCGACTGGCTGGTGCGCCGGCTCAGCCACAAATGATTTTTTCCGTTGAAAGTACCCTCGTCATGAACGACAACAAATCCAAGCGCAAGCTCATCCAGTCCCTCGCCGCATCGGCCCTCGTCGCCGCCTTCGCGGGCGTGCCCGCCATCTCCGCCTTCGCGCAGGACAAGCCGATCAAGATCGGTGTCACCGGCGGCCCGCACGCGCAGATCATGGAACAGGTGAAGAAGATCGCCGAGAAGGACGGCCTGAAGATCCAGATCGTCGAATTCAGCGACTACGTGCAGCCCAACGCCGCGCTGGCCGCCGGCGACCTGGACGCCAACAGCTACCAGCACAAGCCCTACCTCGACCAGCAGGTGAAGGACCGCGGCTACAAGATCGTGGACGTGGGCTACACCGTCAATTTCCCGATCGGCATCTACTCGAAGAAGGTCAAGAGCCTGAAGGACCTGAAGGAGGGCGCGCGCTTCGGCATGCCCAACGACCCGACCAACGGCGGCCGCGTGCTGCTGGTGCTCCAGGACCAGGGCCTCATCAAGCTGCGGCCCGAGGCCGGGCTCAAGGCCACGCCGTTGGACGTGACGGAGAACCCGAAGAAGCTCAAGTTCGTCGAGGTCGATGCCGCGCAGCTGCCGCGCACGCTGGACGACCTGGACGCCGCCGGCATCAACACCAACTACGCGTTGTCGGCCGGCCTCACGCCGGGCAAGGACGCCATCGCACAGGAAAGCGCGAAGAGCCCGTACGTCAACATCCTCGCCGTGCGCGCCCAGGACAAGGACAAGCCCTGGGTGGCCAGGCTCGTGAAGGCCTACCACTCCGAAGAGGTGCGCCAGTTCGTGCAGACCGAGTTCAAGGGCGCGGTGCTGGCCGGCTGGTGAGGGCACGCAAGAAACCCCCGCGAGGCGGGGTTTTTGTGCGATGGTGCATGGTCAAGCCCTGATTCCTAGGAGCCAACATGTCCGTCTTCGATGTCAGCGACATCGTCCTCGCCCTGCACGCCGCGCGTGACGAGTGGCGCGATTCGCAGAAGCGCTCGCGCGAACCGGGCAGCCGCGAGTTCCCCTCGCGCGATGCGCTGGCGGGCATCGTCGCGTCGCTCAAGTGCGCGCTCTTCCCGATGCGGCTCGGGCCGCCGGACCTGCGGCACGAGAGCGAGGATTTCTACGTCGGCTACACACTGGATTCGGCATTGCAGGCGTTGCTGGCGCAGGCGCGGCTGGAACTGCGCTACAACGCCCGCCACCTGCCGCGCGAAGCGGAGGCGATCGATGCCGAGGCCGAGGCGGCCGTGCGCGAGTTTGCCGCCGCGCTGCCCGGCATCCGTCGCCTTCTCGACGGCGACGTGCTGGCGGCCTACCAGGGCGACCCGGCCGCGCGCAGCGTCGACGAGGTGCTGCTGTGCTACCCGGGCGTGCTGGCGATGGTGCACCACCGCCTCGCGCACCGGCTCTACCGGCTCGGCCTGCCGCTGCTCGCGCGCATCGTCGCGGAACTGGCGCATTCGGAAACCGGCATCGACATCCATCCCGGCGCGAGCATCGACGCCGGCTTCTTCATCGACCACGGCACCGGTGTCGTGATCGGCGAGACGGCCGTCATCGGCAAGCGCGTGCGCATCTACCAGGCCGTCACGCTGGGCGCCAAGCGCTTCCCGACCGACCCGGAAGGCAAGCTGCAAAAAGGCCTGCCGCGCCATCCGGTGGTGGAGGACGACGTTGTCATCTACGCCGGCGCCACCATCCTCGGCCGCGTGACGCTGGGCAAGGGCGCCGTGATCGGCGGCAACGTCTGGATCACCGACGACGTGCCGCCGGGCGCAAGCGTCACGCAGGCCAGCCTGCAGAATGCACCGCACCGCGCGCCCTGAATCCGCCGGGCGTGCCGAACCCTTCCCCAACCCCGCGTTCAACTCAAGGAGCTTTCATGAGCCAGTTCAAGATCGGCGTCGTCATCGGCAGCCTGCGACAGGATTCCTTCAACCGCAAACTGGCGCTCGCGATCGCGCATCTCGCGCCCTCGGATTTCACCTTCGAACACCTTCGCATCGACGACCTGCCGCTCTACAACCAGGACCACGATGGCAACCCGGCCGCTTCGGTGAAGCGCCTGAAGACCGAGATCGCGGCCACGCAGGGCCTGCTGTTCGTGACGCCGGAATACAACCGCTCGGTGCCCGGCGTGCTGAAGAACGCCCTCGATCATGCCTCGCGGCCCTACGGCCAGAACACGTGGGCGGGCAAGCCGGCCGGGGTGATCGGCGTGTCCGTCGGGCCCATCGGCACCGCGCTGGCGCAGCAGCATCTGCGCAATATCCTGGCCTATCTGGATGTGCCGACGATGGGCCAGCCTGAAGCATTCATCCAGAACAAGGAAGGTCTGTTCGACGACAAGGGCCACGTCGGCGAGGCCAGCAAGCAATTTCTGCAAGGCTGGATCGACAAGTACGCGGCCTGGGTCCGCACGCACGCCAAGTGAGCACGGCTTTCCCGAAATGAAAAAGGGCGCCCGGCAGGCGCCCTTTTTGTCGAGGAGCTCGCGCTGGTCAGGCGGCCAGCGAGGCCACGTCCTGGTTCGCGGCCCGGCCGATCGCCGCGGCGATGTCGGCACGGGCCGAACTGAGCGCCGCTGCCTTCGGGGCTTCGCCCATGGCCAAGCCTTCGGCGCGCACGAAGCGCACGTCGGTGATGCCGAAGAAGCCAAAGATCACCTTCAGGTAGCTTTCCTGATGTTCCGTGGCCTGGCCGCCTTCGGTGGTCGAATAGATCCCGCCGCGGGTCGAGGCCACGATCACCGTCTTGTCGCCGGCCAGGCCGACCGGTCCCTTGTCGGTGTACTTGAAGGTACGGCCGATCTGCGCCAGGCGGTCGATCCAGGCCTTGAGCTGGGTCGGGATGCTGAAGTTGTAGAGCGGGGCGCCGATCACGATCACGTCGGCCGCCAGGAACTGCGTCACCAGCTGTTCTGACACGGCGTTCTCGCGGCGCTGTGCTTCGGTCGGGTCGGCCTGCACGCCGACCTTGATGCCCAGCGCATCGGCGCTGAAGTGGTTGGGTGCGTTGACCGCCAGGTCGAGGTAGTCGACCGTGGTGTTCGGGTGGGCCTTGCGCCATTCGGCCACGATCTCCGCCGTCAGTTGGCGGGAGACTGAGTTGCTTCCGAGGACGCTGGAGTCGACTTGCAGCAGTTTCATGTTCGATGCTCTCTTTCGTGGAAAGGGCCGGCACGGAGTTCGGTCGGCATGGCCAGTATTCTATTTTTGTGATGAGTTTCTGATAAGTTGGCAAAATCAGGCTAGATCGTTCCAACAGCAGGACAATGGCGCTATGCAAGACCTCAACGACATGGTGTTTTTTGCCGAAGTGGCCGAGCGCGGCGGTTTTGCGGCGGCCAGCCGTGCGCTCGGCGTCCCGAAATCCCGCCTGTCGCGGCGGGTCGCCGACCTGGAGGCCCAGCTCGGCGTGCAGCTGATGCAGCGCAGCACCCGCCGGCTCTCGCTCACGCCGGCGGGCGAGATCTTCTTGCGCCACTGCGCCGCGATGCGAGACGCGGCGCAGGCGGCGTCGGAGGCGGTGGCGCAGGTGCAGACCGAGCCGCGGGGCACCGTGCGGCTGAGCTGCCCGGTCACGCTGGCGCAGAGCGCGCTGGGGCCGCTGATGCCCGAGTTCATGCGGCGCTACCCGGTGGTGAAGGTCGAGATGCGCGTGCTCAACCGCCCGGTCGACCCGGTCGAGGAGGGCGTGGACATTGCCCTGCGCGTGCGCACCCAGATCGAGGACAGCGCCACGCTGGTCGCGAAGACCTTCGGCAGGAGCCGCGGCATCCTGGTGGCCAACCCGGAACTGCTGCGCCGGCAGGGGCCGGTGAATTCGCCCGAGGACCTGTCGAGGCTGGACACCGTGGGCATGTCCGCCGGCGACAGCCGCGCGGGCTGGCGGCTGGAAGGGCCGGGCGGCCGCGTCGTCGTGCATGTGCATACGCCGCGCTACCTCGCGGACGACCTGCTGACGCTGAAGTTCGCCGTCGTGGGCGGTGTCGGCGCCTCGATGCTGCCGGACTACATGTGTCGCCACGAGGTCAGGGCGGGGCGGCTGGTCGAGGTGCTGCCCGGCTGGGGGCCCGCGCCCGGCATCACCCACGCCATGTTCCCCGCGCGGCGGGCGCTGGTGCCGGCGGTTCGGCGACTGCTCGATTTCCTGGCCGAGAACCTCGACAGCGACGAGCCGCACGACATTTCCGGCTGACTCGGGCTGACGGCTTGCCGACTCGTTATGCGCAAAACACCATATTCAAACAAGGAGATATTCGTTTGCCGTTGAAGCAAGGCTGCGGAGAATCGCGCGGTGACGCATCCGACCCTCATCATCGTGCCCGGCTGGCGCGACTCAGGCCCCGGCCACTGGCAGAGCCTGTGGGCGGAGCGCATGCAAGGGGCGGTGCGAGTGGTGCAGGACGACTGGATCACCCCCAGCCGCAGGGCCTGGGTCGGCACGCTGGAAAAGCTGGTGCTCGACAGCCCTGGCCCCGTGGTCATCGCCGCGCACAGCCTGGGCTGCATCGCGACCGCGCACCTGTCCGAAGCGGCGGCCAGCCGCATCAGCGGAGCCTTGCTGGTCGCGCCCGCGGACCCGGAGCGCCGCGCCGTGCTCTCCGATTTCGCGCCCGTGCCTTACGCGAAGCTGCCCTACCGCAGCATCGTCGTGGCGAGCAGCAACGACCCCTATTGCCCGGTGCGCCTGGCGGGCGCGTATGCCCGCGCCTGGGGCAGTGAGTTCGTTCGCATGCAAAATGCCGGCCACATCAACATCGAATCCGGGCATGGCGACTGGCCCCTGGGCCTGGCGCTTCTCCAATCCCTGACCGGCGAGCCGGCCATCCTCGTGGCCGGGCATCGCAATCTCGAACCTTCGGCAACCCTATGACTTCCACAAGAATCAAGACGATCCTCGGCGCCATCGTGCTCGCCGCCAGTGGCGCGGCCTCGGCGCAGACCCTGCTCAATGTCTCCTATGACGTGGCGCGCGAGTTCTACAAGGACTACAACGCCGCCTTCATCGCCAACTACAAGAAGACGACGGGCAAGGACGTCAAGGTCGACCAGTCGCACGCGGGTTCGAGCGCTCAGGCGCGCGCCGTGGCCGACGGCCTCGACGCCGATGTGGTGACGATGAACACGACCACCGACATCGAGTTCCTTGCCAACGCGGGCGTGGTCGCGAAGGACTGGGCCAAGCGCTTCCCCAACAACGCGGCGCCGACCACCTCGACCATGCTGTTCCTCACCCGCAACGGCAACCCGAAGGGCATCAAGGACTGGGACGACCTGATCAAGCCCGGCGTGCAGGTCGTGGTCGTGAACCCCAAGACCGGAGGCAACGGCCGCTATGCCTACCTCGCCGCATGGGGCTACGTGAAGAAGAAGGGCGGCACGGACGCGCAGGCGGCCGAGTTCGTCGGCAAGCTGTTCAAGAACGTGCCCATCCTCGCGCGCGGCGGCCGCGACGCGACCACCGCCTTCCTGCAACGCAACATCGGCGACGTGCTGATCACCTTCGAATCCGAGGTGGTCTCGATCGACCGCGAATTCGGCAGCGGCAAGGTGGACGCGGTGTACCCGTCGATCAGCATCCTGGCCGAGAATCCGGTCGCCGTCGTCGAGCGCACGGTCGCGAAGAAGGGCACCGGCGAACTCGCCAAGGCCTACCTCGACTACCTCTATTCCGACGAGGCGCAGGAGATCGCCGCCAAGCATGCGTTGCGCCCGCGCTCGGAAGCTGTGCTCAAGAAATACGCCGCCACCTTCAAGCCGCTGCAGCTCTTCACGGTGCAGGAACTCTTCGGCAGCCTCAGCGACGCGCAGAAGGTGCACTTCAATGACGGCGGGCAGTTCGACAAGCTCTACACGCCCGGCGGCAAGTAAATGAGCGGGGCGGTCACTTCGGCGCTGCCGTCCGCGGCGGCGACGCCGCTCGCGCGCGCCGGGAACACGGGGGTGTCCCGGCGCGTGCTGCCGGGCTTCCACATCACGCTCGGCTTCTCGATCTTCTACCTCTGCCTGATCGTCCTGATCCCGCTGTCCGCGCTGGTCTTCAAGACCTTCACGCTGGACTGGTCGCACTTCTGGACGGCGGTCACCGCGCCGCGCGTCATGGCTTCCTACCGGCTGACCTTCGGTGCCTCGCTGATCGCGGCGCTGGTGAACCTGGTGTTCGGGCTGCTCGTGGCCTGGGTGCTGGTGCGCTACAAGTTTCCCGGCAAGCGCATCGTCGATGCGCTGGTGGATCTGCCTTTCGCTCTGCCCACGGCCGTCGCCGGCATTTCGCTGACCGCCTTGCTCGCGGGCAACGGCTGGGTCGGCCAATTCCTGGAGCCGATGGGCATCAAGCTGGCCTTCACGCCGGCGGGCGTGGTGATCGCGCTGATCTTCATCGGGCTTCCCTTCGTCGTGCGCACGGTGCAGCCGGTGCTGGAGGACACCGAGAAGGAACTGGAAGAGGCCGCGACCAGCCTCGGCGCGACGCGCTTCCAGACCTTCACGAAGGTGATCCTGCCTTCGATCACGCCAGCGCTGCTGACCGGCTTCGCCATGGCCTTCGCGCGCGCGATCGGCGAGTACGGCTCGGTCATCTTCATCGCCGGCAACATGCCGATGATTTCCGAGATCACGCCGCTCATCATCATCGGCAAGCTGGAGCAGTACGACTACGCCGGCGCGACGGCGGTCGCGCTGGTGATGCTGGTGATCTCCTTCGCGCTGCTGCTGGTCATCAACGGCTTGCAGGCCTGGCAGCGCCGCAGCGGGGCATCGGCATGAGCGCCGCGCCGCGCCGGCCCGGGCAAGCTCGCAGCGAAGCGCGTGGCTCGGAGGTACGCCAATGAGCGCACCGTCGAAGATCATCCGCCGCGCGCAAGCCGGCACCACCGAATCCGCCTGGGTGCGCTGGACGCTGATCGGCATCGCGCTTGCCTTCATGTTCCTCTTCCTCGTGCTGCCCCTCGCGGCGGTCGCGACGGAGGCGTTGCGCAAGGGCGTCGGCGCGTACGTCGAGGCGCTGAAGGAGCCCGACGCCTGGAGCGCGATCCGCCTCACGCTCATCACCGCGGCCATCGCCGTGCCGATGAACCTCGTCTTCGGCGTCGCGGCCGCGTGGGCCATCGCCAAGTTCGAGTTCCGCGGCAAGGCTTTCCTGACCACGCTGGTCGACCTGCCTTTCGCCGTCTCGCCGGTGGTGGCGGGCCTGATCTACGTGCTGGTGTTCGGCGCGCAGGGCTGGTTCGGCCCGTGGCTCGCGGCGCACGACATCAAGATCATCTTCGCCGTTCCCGGCATCGTGCTGGCCACCGTCTTCGTGACCTTCCCCTTCATCGCGCGCGAGCTCGTGCCGCTGATGCAGGCGCAGGGCACGGAGGAAGAGCAGGCAGCCATCGTGCTCGGCGCGACTGGCTGGCAGACCTTCTGGCGCGTGACGCTGCCCAACATCAAGTGGGGCCTGCTGTACGGCGTCATCCTCTGCAATGCGCGCGCCATGGGCGAGTTCGGCGCGGTGTCGGTGGTCTCCGGCCACATCCGCGGGCAGACCAACACCATGCCGCTGCACGTCGAGGTGCTCTACAACGAATACCAATCGGTCGCGGCCTTCGCCGTCGCGTCGCTGCTGGCCATCCTGGCGCTGGTCACCCTGGTGATCAAGTCGGTCATCGAGTGGCGCCACGAGCGTGAGATGAAGGCGATCGCCGAGCTGCCGCCGGAACGACCGCAGCCGGCCGCATCGGCCTGAGAGAGGAGAGAAAAGATCATGAGCATTGAAATCCGCAACGTCAGCAAGCAGTTCGGCGACTTCCGCGCGTTGCGCGACGTGAGTCTCGACGTCGCCTCGGGCGAGCTGGTCGCGCTGCTGGGCCCCTCGGGCTGCGGCAAGACCACGCTGCTGCGCATCATCGCGGGCCTGGAGACGGCCGACACGGGCAGCATCCTGTTTTCCGGCGAGGACACGACCGACGTGCACGTGCGCGAGCGGCAGGTGGGCTTCGTCTTCCAGCACTACGCGCTGTTCCGCCACATGACGGTGTTCGAGAACGTCGCGTTCGGCCTGCGCGTCAAGCCGCGCGCCTTGCGGCCGGCCGAGGCGCAGATCAAGGCCAAGGTGATGGATCTGCTCAAGCTGGTGCAGCTCGACTGGCTGGCCGACCGCTACCCGGCGCAGCTCTCCGGCGGCCAGCGCCAGCGCATCGCGCTGGCCCGCGCGCTGGCGGTGGAGCCGAAGGTGCTGCTGCTGGATGAACCCTTCGGCGCGCTCGACGCCAAGGTCCGCAAGGAACTGCGCCGCTGGCTGCGCCGCCTGCACGACGAACTGCATGTCACCAGCATCTTCGTCACGCACGACCAGGAAGAGGCGCTCGAGGTGGCCGACCGTGTCGTGCTGATGAACAGCGGCCAGGTGGAGCAGGTCGGCTCGCCGCAGGATGTGTGGGACCACCCGGCCAGCCCCTTCGTCTACGGGTTTCTCGGCGACGTGAACCTGTTCCACGGCCGCGCGCACGACGGCGAGGTGCTCGTGGAAGGCATCCGCATCGCTTCTTCCGACGACCGCCAGTTGCGCGACGGCAAGGCGCTGGCCTATGTGCGGCCGCACGACCTGGACGTGCAGCGCTACGTGGCCGGTGCCACCGGCATCGTGGCGACCCTGACGCGCGCGATCGTGGTCGGACCGATCGCGCGGCTGGAACTTGAACCGGTGGAATCGAATCCAGACAATCCGGGGTCCGGAACCATCATCGAGGCGCAACTTCCTGCGCAACAGTTCCGGGACCTGGGCCTTCGGGAGGGCGACACCGTCGTCGCCACCCCGCGCAAGGCCCGCGTCTTCGTCGAGGATTGGGTTTCACCGTGATCGATTGGTATTTCAGCGCGCCCCGGCGTGCCCTGGCGCTCATCTGCGCCGCCTGCGTGGCGATGCTCGCCTTCGGCATGTACCTGCAGCATGTGGTCGGGCTCGAGCCTTGCCCCATGTGCGTGGTGCAGCGCTATGCGCTCATCCTCGTCGCGGTCTTCACCGGGCTGGGCGCGCTGAGCCGGGGGCGGGGCATGCAGGCTGCCGGCACACTGCTGGGCCTGGTCTTCGCCCTGGGCGGCGCCTACACCGCCGCGCGGCAGAGCTGGCTGCAGTGGCATCCGCCGGAGGTCGTCTCCTGCGGCCGCGACATCTACGGGATGATCGAGGCCTTCCCGCTGCAGCGCGCGCTGCCGATGATCTTCCGCGGTTCAGGCGACTGCTCGAAGATCGACTGGACCTTGCTGGGCCTGTCGATCGCGAACTGGTCCTTCATCGCCTTCGCGGTCTTCTCCCTGCTCCTGCTGGTGCTGGTGTTCCGCCGCTCGGGCGGCGTCCAGCTTCAGAGCGGCAGGGTGTCAAAGGCCGCGTAGGAAGTCGCCAGCCAGGTCTTCACCCGCTGGCGCTCCAGCAGCCCCAGCGCGTGCTGGCCGTCGCGGTCGTTGACCGCCTTCCAGAAGCTCGTGTTGCGCGCGTCGATCTTGCGCATGCTGGCGTCATGCAGCCGGGGCAGGGCGATCACGCGCGCACCGTGCGCCGTCGCCTTGCTGAGCGACTGCGAGCCGAGCAGCAGCCCGAAGTCGTTGCCGCGACCGTAGTTCTGCACCACGATGTAGTTCGGCCGGCTGCCGAAGGTGTCGACCAGCGTGCCCAGCAGGTCGCTGGAGTCCTTGCCATCGTCCAGCACGTGCCAGAAGTTCACGGCCACGCCCATTTCGGCGAACACGTCGAAAAGATCCGACTCCTTGATCCAGCGCGACAGCGGCGCCAGCGTCTGCGCGGCGAGGTCGACGATCACGCTTTGCTGCGGATTCGTCTCGAAGCCGTTCACCACCGTGTCGAGCCCTTCGTAGCTGTCCACCACCACCGGCGAGGCGAAGCCTTCATAGAAGCGGGTGAAGGAACTGTGCGAGCGGTCCGTGTCGAAGCCGACGAAAGGCCGGCTGTGATCGATGAAGTACTGCGCCAGAACCCGAGCGGTGACCGATTTGCCGACACCGCCCTTTTCGCCGCCGATGAAGTTGATGGAGCTCATGAGGTTCCTGGGAGAGTGGGAGTGGAAAAGTGCGAAGCATTCTAGGTGGGGGCCTGCGCGGCGCCATGTAAGAAAGCGTGCCCCGAGCAAAATGCTCAATTTGATTTGCATTTTTAGAACTTGATCAACTTGTTGAGCAAACTCCCTTGACTCATCAACGGAAGAAGCGCACCATGTTGTGCATTCATCCATTTGCACAATGAATTGAGCATGACGAGCCTTGCCGATATCGGTCACGCCATTCGCCGTGCCCGCAAGGAGCGCGGCATCACTGCCTCCGCGCTGGCGTTGAATGCCGGCATCTCCCGCAATACCTTGGGCGCGCTCGAAGCCGGGCGCGGGAACGTCGAACTCAACACCCTGCTTGCGCTCCTCAAGAACCTGGACCTCGAACTCCAGTTCGTCCCCCGCGTCGTCGCGGACCTGACCCGCGTCGGCGACCAGACCAAGGCCACCGGCCTGCAGGACGAGGTGAGCAGCCTGATGCCCAAGCCGGGGCGCGGCCGATGAGCGTCGTGCGTTCATTGCGAATCCGCCTCGGCCACACGCAGGTAGGCTCGCTCTTCGGGCTCGATGACGGGCGCGTGTACTTCCGATTCGACGATGCCTACGCCAAGGACCCACGGCGGCCCGTGCTCTCCCAGCTCTACGTGGTCGTGCCTTCGACGACGGGCAGCGCCGAGCGCACGGCCCAGGCGGTGGCGGAGGCACAGGCCGCCACGACCGCCCAGTTGCTGGACCCGGCCCTCGACGTGAACCGTGGCGACGGCAAGTTCGGCCTGCCGCCTTTCTTCCAGAACCTGCTGCCCGAGGGTCCGCTGCGCAAGCAGTTGATCAGCGACCTCGGCCTGGAATCGAACGACGAACTCGGCCTGCTGGCCGCCTGCGGCGGTGACCTGCCGGGCGACGTCTGGGCGGATGCCGAGACGCTGGACGATTCCGAACTGGGTCGCCTGATCGGCCAGAGCCGCGACAGCTACGAGATGAGTTCCGGCCAGATCCCGACGCCGCAGCAGACCTCGATCTCGGGCGTGCAACCCAAGGTCGCGCTGGTGGCTGGCGGACCGGGCCGCTACGTGATGCGCTCGCGGCAATCGGCGACCCGGCACTTCATCGGCAAGCTCCCGACCAGCGAATTCGAGCACCTGCCGGAGGTGGAGTACAGCGCCCTGACGCTGGCCAGGGCCGCCGGCGTCGACACATGCGATTTCGCGCTGGAGCCCCTGTCCGCCATCGCCGACAGGCTGCCCTACGCCATGCGCAAGGACGAGCGCGATTTCCTGCTGGTATCGCGCTTCGACCGCGACGTCGACACGCCGACCACGCGCCTGCACATGGAGGATTTCGCGCAGGTCACGGGCACGCCCTCGGAGTACAAGTACTCGGGCACCTACGCGGCCATCGGCCTCCTGCTCAAGCGCCGCTCGGCCAGGGGCGAGGCGGACGTGGCCGAACTGCTGCGCCGCATCAAGGTGTCGGAACTGCTGGGCAACTACGACGCGCACCTGAAGAACTTCAGCCTCGTATACCCGGCCGGCCAGGACAAGCCGGTGCTCTCGAAGGCCTACGACATCGTCGCGTACGGCGTGTACCTCAACGGCTCAGGCCACGGCCTGCAGTTCTTCCCGGACCAGAAGGCGCGCACGCTGCTCGACCCGAGAACGCTGCGCGCGTTGGCGAACGCCTGGGACATCCCGGAGAAGCAATTGGGCGACGCCGTGACACGCTGCGTCGACCAGGCGATGCGGACCTGGCCCGGGCTGCTGAAGACCTTGCCCCTTTCCGAAACGCATCGCAGCCGGCTGGCGCAGTACATCCAGGGCAACGCAAGCGTCGCGTCGTGGCGCAAGCGCCATCCCGACGCCGAATGGTTCGCGTAGAACAAGGAAGAGCGCAGCCGTCCTACCTCGGCACCATCGACAGAAACGGCCCCAGGCTCCCCAGGAACCAGCTCTGCCCGAAATCCATCGCCGCCCGCCGGTACTTCTCGTCCGCCTGCGCGGCCAGCAGGTCCAGGCGTGCCACCACCTTCGACAACTCCCTGTCCACCAGCAGATTGCGCCCGCGCTCGCTCATCTCGGTCGCGAGCAGCAACGGCTGCCCGTCCGGCCCGGTCTTCGAGCCGATCAGCCAGAGCGAGATCTCCACATTGCGCGCCGCGCGGTAGCTGTTCTCGGCCGTGATGCCGTCGAGCATGGTCTGCTCCCAGGTGTTGCCGTTGACCTCCTTCAGCATCGACGCCCATCCGATGACCAGCGCCGCCACCCGATCGCCCTGGTAGGGGTTGGGCGTGGTCTCGAAGGCCAGCCGGATCGCGTCGATGCCGGTGGCGCCGCGCAGCTCGGGCAGGGCGGTGCCCTGGTTCACGGCGTCCCAGGTGCGCTGGATGGCATCGTCCGCGCTCGTGGCCCACTTGCGCCATTCGCGCGGATTGCGCCGGTACAGCGACAGCTGCACGCGCCGGATCGACTGCAAGTTGTCCCGCAGCGCCAGGTTGGCGATGCGGTTGGCGCCGGACTGCAGCCACTCCCTGCCCTGGTAGGACTCGGCGCGCTGCGTCGTCGTGCAGGCCGAGGACATGCCCAGCACGGCGGCGCCGCCGCTCAGCAGCAGCGCGCGGCGTCCAAGACGCGGTGAATGAAGAGAATCGCCCATGGCCCGCACGTTATCATCCTCGCCTCAGGTGGCGGCCGGTCTACGGGAGGCGGGGCCAGAGAATTTCCCTTACAAATCAACACCTTGGCATAGAGCCGATCAGTCGTGCGTCTCAATTCCATCAAGCTCTCCGGCTTCAAGTCCTTCGCGGAACCCACCAACTTCCTGCTGCCCGGCCAACTCGTCGGCGTGGTCGGGCCCAATGGTTGCGGCAAGTCGAACATCATGGATGCGGTGCGCTGGGTGCTGGGCGAATCGCGCGCCTCCGAGCTGCGTGGCGAGTCCATGCAGGACGTCATCTTCAACGGCACCACCACGCGCAAGCAGGCGAGCCGCTCCAGCGTCGAGCTGGTGTTCGACAACGCCGACCACCGCGCCGGCGGCCAGTGGGCGCAGTTCGCCGAGATCGCCGTGCGCCGCGTGCTGACGCGCGACGGAAATTCCAGCTACTACATCAACAACCAGCCGGTGCGCCGCCGGGACGTGCAGGACGTGTTCCTCGGCACCGGCCTAGGCCCGCGCGCCTACGCCATCATCGGCCAGGGCACCATCAGCCGGATCATCGAATCCAAGCCCGAGGAACTGCGCCTCTTTCTCGAAGAGGCTGCCGGTGTCTCCAAGTACAAGGAACGCCGCCGCGAGACCGAGAACCGCCTGGGCGACACGCGCGAGAACCTCACCCGCGTCGAAGACATCCTGCGCGAACTCAACAGCAACCTGGAGAAGCTGGAAAAACAGGCCGAGGTGGCTGCGCGCTACAACACCCTGCAAGGCGACGCCACGCGCAAGCAGCATCAGCTGTGGTTCCTCAAGCGCAGCGAGAGCGAGGCCGACCAGGGCAAGATCAAGGCCGATGCCGAGAAGGCCATCAACGACCTCGAATCCCGCACCGCCGACCTGCGCCACATCGAGGCCGAACTCGAAACCGTGCGGCAGGCTCACTACACCGCCGGCGACCAGGTCAACCAGGCGCAGGGCAAGCTCTACGAAGCCAGCGCCGAAGTCGGCCGGCTCGAAGGCGAGATCCGCTTCGTGGTCGAAGGCCGCCAGCGCGTCGAGCAGCGCCTGGTGCAATTGCGCGAGCAGATCGCCCAGTGGAACACCCGCCGCGAAGACGCCGAAGCCGAGATCGAGACCCTGGCCGGCCAGGGCGTGAATGCCGAGGAACAGGCCGAGATGCTGGCCGCGCAGCTCGAAGAGCACGACGCGCGCATCCCCGGCCTCGAAGAGGAACAACAGCGCGCCCAGGACGAGGCCAATGCCCAGCGCGCGACCGTCGCGCAAGTGCAGCAGCAGATCCAGGTGCTTGCGGCGGACCAGCGCAACATCGAGGAACAGAGCCGCCAGCTCACGCAGCGTTCCGAGCGCCTGCGCGCCGACCAGAACGCGCTTGCCGCGCCCGACGAGGCCCGCCTGCGCGAACTGCAGGAGCAACTTGCCGCCGCGCAGGAAGCCTCCGCCGAGGCGGAAGCACGCCTGCACGAGTTGCAGGAGGCCGTCCCCCAACTCGACGAGGACCGCCGCAACCGGCAGCAGGCCGTCAACACCGAAGGCGCACGGCAAGCCGAGTTCTCCGCCCGCCTCGACGCGCTCAAGGCCCTGCAGGAAAAGGTCAAGACCGACGGCAAGCTCACGCCCTGGCTGGCCAAGCACGGGCTCGACGGCCTGCAAGGCCTGTGGAGCCGCATCCACATCGAGCAAGGCTGGGAGAACGCGCTCGAAGCCGCCTTGCGCGAGCGTCTGGGGGCGCTTGAAGTCAGCCGCCTCGACATGGTCCGCGCCTTCGGCAATGACGCGCCGCCGGCCAAGCTCGCGTTCTACAGCCCGCCCGTCGCCGGTGTCCCGCAGGCGGCGAGCCCGCTGCCGCGCCTGTCCGACCTGCTGCGCCTGAGCGACGCCGGCCAGCAGGCCCTGCTCGCCGACTGGCTCCACGGCTGCCTCACCGCGCCGACGCTCGAAGAGGCGCTCGCCCAGCGCGACAAGCTCCAGCCCGGCGAAGCCATCTACGTCAAGAGCGGTCATGCCGTCACCGCGCACAGCGTGAGCTTCTACGCGCAGGATTCCGAGCAGGCCGGCCTGCTGGCCCGCCAGCAGGAAATGGAAAACCTGGAGCGCCAGCTGCGCGCCCAGACCCTGATCAGCGAAGAATCCCGCACCGCGCTGGCGCGCGCCGAATCCACCTACGCCGACGCCGCGCAACGCCTCGTCACGGCCCGCCGTGAAGCCGCCGACACCCAGTCGCGCGCGCACGAACTGCAGGTCGAGACCCTGCGCCTGTCCCAGCTCGCCGAGCAGACCCGTGCACGCAGCGAACAACTCTCCGCCGACCTCGGCGAAGTCGACGCCCAGCTCGAGGACCTGCAGGAAAAGCGCATCGCCGCCGAGGGCCGCTTCGAGGAACTCGACATGCAGCTGGCCGACAGCCAGGAGCGCCACGCGCAACTCGACGAGCGCGTGATCGAGGCGGGCAGGGCGCTGGCCGCCAGCCGCGACCAGCACCGCAGCCTGGAACGCCAGGCGCAGGAGGCGACCTTCGCGCAACGCACGCTCGAAGCGCGCCGCGGCGAACTCAACCGCGCCATCGAGACCGCCACCCAGCAGACCACCACGCTCGCGGAGGAAGAAGAACGCGCCCGCGCCGAACTCGGCCGCCTCTCCGACGCGGCCGCGCAGGCCGGCTTGCAGGATGCGCTCTCCCTCAAGCTCGAACGCGAGAGTTCGCTCGGCGCCGCGCGCAGCCAGTACGACGACCTCACGCTCAAGCTGCGCGCCAGCGACGAGCGCCGCCTCCAGCTCGAACGCGAACTCGACCCGCTGCGCCAGCGCATCACCGACTTCCAGCTCAAGGAACAGGCCGCGCGCCTGGGCTTCGAGCAATACCAGCAATTGCTGGCCGATGCGCAGGCTGACATCGAGGCCATCGCGCTGTCCATCGAGACCGACAAGGTCCGTCTCACCGGCCTGCAAGGCGAGATCGATCGCCTCAACCGCGAAGTGGCCGCGCTGGGCGCCGTCAACCTCGCGGCGCTCGACGAGCTGGCCGTGGCGAGCGAACGCAAGACCTTTCTCGACGCGCAGTCCGCCGACCTGAACGAGGCCATCGGCACGCTGGAAGACGCGATCCGCAAGATCGACGCCGAGACCCGCGACCTGCTCGGCGGCACCTTCAAGACCGTCAACGAGCACTTCAGCCGCATGTTCCCGGAGCTCTTCGGCGGCGGCAACGCCAAGCTCATGATGACCGGCGACGAAATCCTCGACTCCGGCGTGCAAGTGATGGCGCAGCCGCCCGGCAAGAAGAACCAGACCATCCACCTGCTCTCGGGCGGCGAGAAGGCGCTGACGGCCATCGCGCTGGTCTTCGCGATCTTCCAGCTCAACCCCGCACCCTTCTGCCTGCTGGACGAGGTGGATGCGCCGCTGGACGACGCCAACACCGAGCGCTATGCCAAGCTCGTCACCGCGATGAGCAAGGAAACCCAGTTTCTCTTCATCAGCCACAACAAGATCGCGATGGAGATGGCCGAGCAACTCATCGGCGTGACCATGCAGGAGCAGGGCGTCTCCCGCATCGTCGCCGTCGACATGGAGTCCGCCGTCTCCATGGTCGAAGCCGCATGAACATGACCCCCACGTCCGGCACTTCGTGCCCTCTCTGCCCCCCGAGGCGGCTGCATGCCGCCTCGGCGCGGCGTGGCGCCGGCCTATGAGCAGCCTCAGCGTCGCGCTTGCCATCCTGGGCGGCCTCGTCCTCGCCGCCGTGGTCGGCTACAACACCTGGATGTCGCGCCGCAACGCGCCGCGCCAGCCCGATGCGCGCGAGAGTGTCGCCACCGCGCTTGAAGACCGGGACCCGCCGCCGCGCGAGCAAGAAGAGCCCGTGCTCCACGTCGACCCGCACCCCACGCCAGGCAACGAGCGACACGAACCGCTGTTCGACCCCGACCTGCCCGCGCCCAGCGCCTTGCCGATCCCCTCGGCTGAGCGCCGCGGCGGCCTGGACCCGCTGATCGACGTCATCGCGCCCATCTCGCTCGACGGCCTGGTCTCGGGCGACGCGGCCATGGCCGCGATGCCGCCCACGCGGCGTGCCGGGAGCAAGCCGGTCGCCATCGAGGGCCTCAACGAGCATACGGGCGAATGGGAGCCACCCGTGGCCGGCCAGCGCTACGGCGCGTTCCAGGCCGGCGTGCAACTGGCCAACCGCACTGGCGCGCTCAACGAAATCGAGTACTCCGAATTCGTCGTCAAGGCACAAGCCTTCGCCGACACGCTCAACGGCGCCCCCGAATTCCCCGAAATGCTCGACGAAGTCGCGCGCGCCCGCGAACTCGACCAGTTCGCGAGCTCGCACGACGCGCAACTCAGCTTCGTCCTGCGCGCGCTCCATGCCGCATGGAGCCCCGGCTACGTGCAGCAGAACGCCGCGCGGCTCGGCTTCGTGGCCGGCATCATCCCTGGCCGCATGGTGCTGCCTGCGGGCGAGGTCGGATTGCCGCCCATCCTGGGCCTGTCCTTCGACACCCAGGCCGCGCTGGCCGACGACCCCGCGCAATCCGCCATCCGCGAACTCGTGCTGAGCCTGGACGTGCCGCAGGTCGACCGTGCCGAACGCCCCTTCGAGCGCATGCGCGAAGCCGCGGCGACGCTGGCGCGCGAGATGGACGGCGTCGTCACCGACGGCGACGGCCAGCTGCTGCGCGACGAGACCATGAACGTCATCGGCGCCGACCTCGAACAGCTCTACGACACGCTCGATTCGCGCGAACTGTCGGCGGGCTCGCCGCTTGCGCGCCGCCTCTTTTCCTAGCCGGGAGCCTTCGTCATGACCTCACGCGAAGAAGCGGCTCGCGAAGCCGCCGCACTGGGCGAGGCACTGCGCCACCACGCCCGCCTCTACTACGTGCTCGACGAGCCGGAGCTTTCCGACGCCGAGTACGACAAGCTCTTCCAGCGCCTCGAGGCACTGGAAGCCCGCTACCCCGAACTGCGCACGCCCGATTCACCCACGCAGCAGGTGGGCGGCAAGGTGCTGGAGGGCTTCGCGAAAGTCCGCCACAAGGTGCCGATGCTGTCGATCCGCACCGAAACCGACACCAGCCCCGCAGGCGCCACCGCCTTCGATGCGCGCGTGCGCAAGGAACTGGGTCTCGCCGAAGACGCGCCGCCGGTCGAGTACGTCTGCGAACTCAAGTTCGATGGCCTCGCCATCAACCTGCGCTACGAGAACGGCCAACTGGTCCAGGCGGCCACGCGCGGCGACGGCGAGGTCGGCGAGGACGTGACGCACAACGTCCGCTTCGTCCACGACGTGCCGCAACGGCTTCCGACGGACGCGCCCCCCGTGATCGAGGTGCGCGGCGAAATCTACATGCGGCGCGATGACTTCGAACAGCTCAACGAGGTGCAGCGCCGCCGCATCGAGAAGGGTGCGAAAGGCGAGAAAGTCTTCGTCAATCCGCGCAACGCCGCGGCCGGAGCGATCCGCCAGCTGGATTCCTCCATCGCCAGGCGCAGGCCATTGAGCTTCTTCGCCTACGGCCTCGGCGAGGTCACGCCGGCGGAAGAGGGCGACCCGGCCTTCGAGACGCAGCTCAAGTTGCTGACCACGCTCAAGTCCTGGGGCTTCCCTGTCGCGGAGCAGACCAAGCCCTGCACCGGCGGCGAAGAACTCGCCAGGTTCCACAACGAGATCGGCGCGCTGCGCGACACCTTGCCCTACGAGATCGACGGCGTCGTCTACAAGGTCGACTCGATCGCGCTGCAAAAGCAGCTCGGCTTCGTCACGCGCGAGCCGCGCTGGGCCGTGGCGCACAAGTACCCGGCGCAGGAGCAGACGACGCGCCTCCTCGGCATCGACGTGCAGGTCGGCCGCACCGGCAAGCTCACGCCCGTCGCGCGCCTCGACCCCGTCTTCGTCGGCGGCACCACCGTCACCAACGTCACCCTGCACAACCTCTTCGACCTGCGACGGAAGAAGGTGCGCGTGGGCGACATGGTCACCGTGCGCCGCGCGGGCGACGTCATCCCCGAGATCGTCGGCGTCGTGGGCGGGCCGCGCCCGGCCTACGTCCCCAACTTCCGCATGCCGCATCGCTGCCCGATCTGCGACAGCGAGGTGGTGCGCGAGAAGGGGGAAGTCAACCACCGTTGCTCCGGCGGGCTGATCTGCCCCGCGCAGCGCAAGGAAGCGATCCTGCATTTCGCGGCCCGCCGCGCGCTCGACATCGAGGGCCTGGGCGACAAGCTGGTCGAGCAACTGGTCGATGCCAACCTGGTTCGCACGCTGCCCGATCTCTACAAGCTCGGCTTCACGACCCTGGCCGGTCTCGATCGCATGGCCGACAAATCCGCGAAGAACATCGTCGATGCGCTGGAAGCCTCGAAGAAGACCACGCTGCCGCGCTTCCTCTTCGGCCTCGGCATCCGCCACGTCGGCGAAAGCACCGCCAAGGATCTCGCGAGGCACTTCGGCAAACTCGACGCGATCATGGAGGCGAGCGAGGAGCAGTTGCTCGAAGTCAACGACGTCGGTCCCGTGGTCGCGACCAGCCTGCGCACCTTCTTCGACCCGGCGCAAAGCCATAACCGCGAAGTCGTCGAGCAGCTGCGCGCGGCCGGCGTGCAATGGGAAGAAAGCGAACCCGCCGCCCGCGCACCCAAGCCGCTGGCGGGCAAGACCTTCGTCATCACCGGTACTCTTCCTACGCTCAGCCGTGACGAGGCCAAGGACAAACTGGAATCAGCCGGTGCGAAAGTGGCCGGCTCCGTGAGCAAGAAGACGGACTACCTCGTGGCCGGCGAAGAGGCCGGCAGCAAGCTCGACAAGGCGCGGGATCTGGGCGTCACGGTGATCGACGAGGCACGCATGCTGGAGATTCTGGAGAAGGGCGCCTGAGGCGTCTTTACCCAGCGTTACCCCAGCTTCACACGGGGCCCGTCAACAACGCCTACAACGGAGCCGTTGAACTTGCAACGGTGCCAGGAGTCCCATCATCATGAACAGAATTCGCCTACTCGGAAGCTGTGCCGCCCTCGGCGCGGTGGCAGTCCTCAGCGGTTGCGTGGCCTACCCGGCCTACCAGGGTGATCCGGGCTACGGCGGCGGCGCGGTGTACTCCGACCCGTACTACGTCTCCCCGGCGCCCGTCTACGTGCCGCCGCCCTCCGTGTACATCGAAGGTGGCGGCTACTACGGCGGCCCGCGCTACTACGGACGCCCTGGCTACTACAACGGGCCGCGCGGCGGCTACTACGATGGTCACGACGGCCGCGGCGGGCGCGACGGACGACCGGGCCCGGGCCCGCGCCCCGGCGCGGGGCCCCGGCCAGGTCCCGGCGTGGGCGGTGTTCGCCCGGGCACCGGCGTCGAGCCTCCAGGCGGCGGCCCGGCACCCCAGGCGACCATGCGCCCCAACTACGCGAGGCCGTCGCGCGGCCCGTCGGCACCCGGCCCCGGCCCGGCACCGCAACCCAACGGTGACCAACCGCAGGCCACCATGCGGCCCAACCGCTAGCGAGCGGGCGGATCGGTCCATCGCGATAATCGCGCCATGGCCATCCGTGAAATCCTCAAGATGGGCGACCCCCGGCTGCTGCAAGTCGCGCAGCCGGTGACCGCCTTCGACACCGACGAGCTGCACCTCCTGGTGCGGGACATGTTCGAGACCATGCGCGCCGTCAACGGCGCGGGCCTCGCGGCGCCGCAGATCGGCGTCGACCAGCAACTCGTCATCTTCGGCACCGACAGCGTCAATCCCCGCTACCCGGACGCGCCCATCGTGCCGCGCACCGTCCTGCTCAATCCCGTCATCACGCCCATCGGCGATGAGGAAGAAGAAGGCTGGGAAGGCTGCCTCTCGGTCCCCGGCCTGCGAGGCGTCGTGCCGCGCTTCGCGAAGATCCGCTACACCGGCTTCGACCCCTACGGCGACCCCATCGACCGCACGGTCGAGGGCTTCCACGCACGTGTCGTGCAGCACGAGGTCGATCACCTGCTCGGCATGCTCTACCCCATGCGCGTGCGCGACTTCGCGCGCTTCGGCTACACCGAGGTCCTGTTCCCAGGCCTCGATGCCAGCCAGGACGATTGAGCGCGCCTAGTTCGAGCGCCCGCCGCTGCCGCCCAGGCTGAAGCGCCCCGCGCCCAGAAAAGCCACGGCCAGCGCGCCGAAGAGGTACATGCCCTGCAACTCCAGGGCCCAGCCGCCGCTCTTGCCGATGGTGCCCAGATCCTTCATGTGCACCAGCCAGATCGCGACCAGCATGTTGATGACCACGATCCACGCCGCCGGCCGCGTGTAGAGCCCGATGATCAGCAGCACCGGCGCCACGATCTCGCCCACATACACGAGGTAAGCCAGGGCCGACGGCAGGCCGTGCCCCGCGAGCATGTTGGCCACGAAGCCCACCCCCGAGCTGACCTTCGACACCCCGTGCAGCAGGATGAGGATGCCCAGTGCCAGGCGCAGGATGAGTTTGCCGGTGTCGTCGGAGCGCATGTGGAAAACCTTTCTTTTTGAAAAAAACAGGCGCGATTGTGGTCGATCCCGGGCCGATGCCGAAGTCCTTTGCGCGAATTTGCTTCCAACGCATTCATCCTCGGCAGAGCTGGCGAGCCGCCCGTAAACTTCCTGCTGACGTGATTTTTGAGGATCCCTGATGAACAAGACCACCCGCGCGGCCCTGGCCGCGCTCGCCTCCACCCTGTGCCTTGCCGCCGCACCCGCCTTCGCCGGCAAGACGCTCGATGCCGTCAAGCAGCGCGGCACCGTCAAGTGCGGCGTCACCAACGGCGTGGCCGGCTTCTCCGCGCCCGACACCCAGGGCAACTGGTCCGGGCTCGACGTCGACACCTGTCGCGCCATCGCCGCGGCCGTGCTGGGCGACGGCAAGAAAGTGGACTTCGTGCCCCTCAACTCGCAGCAGCGCTTCTCGGCCCTGCAGGCCGGCGAGATCGACATCCTCGCGCGCAACACCACCTGGACGCTGACACGCGACGTCTCGCTCGGCTTCAACTTCACCACCATCACCTACTACGACGGCCAGGGCTTCCTCGTGCCCAAGAAAATCAAGGTGACGAGCGCCAAGCAGCTCAAGAACGCCACCATCTGCACCCAATCCGGCACCACCAACGAGAAGAACGTCTCCGACTGGTTCAAGGCCCAGAACATCCCGGTGAAGACAGTCGTCTTCGAAAGCTTCGAGGCTTCCTTCAAGGCCTTCTTCGCCGGCCGCTGCCAGGCCTTCACCACCGACGCCTCCGCGCTCGCCGGGCTGCGCAACAAGGAAGCCCCCAACGCCGACGACTACGTCATCCTGCCCGAGCTGATCTCCAAGGAGCCGCTCGCCCCCCTGGTGCGGCGCGGCGACGACGAGTGGTTCGCCATCGCCAAGTGGGTGCCCAACGCGCTCATCGAGGCCGAGGAATACGGCATCACGCAGGCCAACGTCGATGAGCTCAAGGCCAGCAGCAAGGACCCGTCCGTCCAGCGCATCCTCGGCGCCGGCGAAGACCTGGGCAAGCTCCTGGGCCTCGACAAGGAATGGGCGTACCGCTCCATCAAGGCCGTCGGCAACTACGGCGAAATCTTCGAGCGCAATGTCGGCCCCAAGTCCGTGCTCAAGCTGCCGCGCGGCGCCAACAACCTGTGGAGCCGCGGCGGCCTGATCTACGCACCGCCGGTGCGATGAGCCATCCCGGCCGCGGCCGGCGCCGCGGTGCATGGCTGGGCTGGGCCGTCCAGGCGCTGCTCGTGCTGGCCCTCGCCGGCGGCGCGGCCTGGCTCGTGCTGCATGCCCTCGACGTGCTGCGCGCGCGCGGCGTGCGCTCCGGCTTCGACTTCCTCTCGCAGCCCGCGGGCTTCGGCATTGGCGAAGGCTGGCTGGACTTCGACGCGAGCCAGCCCTTCTGGCGAGCCTTCCTCGCCGGCCTCATCAACACCGTGCGCGCCGCCATCCCCGCGGCCGTGCTGGCGGTGGTGCTCGGCACCCTCATCGGCATCGGCCGCCTCGCGCCACACGTGCTGTTGCGCGGCCTCTGCACGGCCTACGTCGAGACCGTGCGCAACGTGCCGCTGCTCGTGCAGCTGCTGATGCTCTACTTCGCCCTCACGCAATTGCTGCCCGATTCGACCGAGGCGATGCAGCTCGTGCCCGGCGTCTGGCTCAGCAAGGACGGCCTTTCCATGCCCTGGCCCGTGCGCGCCGAAGGCGCCTTCTGGCCCACGCAGCTTGAATGGCCGGAGCGCGGCAGCTTCAACGTCAGCGGCGGCGCGGCCCTGAGCCCGGAATACCTGGCCGTCGTTCTCGCCCTCGCGCTCTACACCGCCGCCTTCGTCGCCGAAATCGTGCGCGCCGGCATCGGCTCCGTCTCGCAGGGGCAGAAGCTCGCGGCGCAGGCGCTCGGGCTCTCGCCGCCGCAGCAGTTGCGCATCGTCGTCATGCCGCAGGCGCTGCGCGTCATCGTGCCGGCGCTCACCAATCAGCTGCTGAGCCTCACCAAGAACTCATCGCTCGCGGTGGCGGTGGGCTACCCGGAACTCGTCTCCATCGCCAACACCTCGCTCAATTCCACCGGCCGGGCCTTCGAGTGCATTGCGGTGATCATGGCCGTCTACCTGATGCTCTCGCTGCTCATCTCCGGCGCCATGAACCGCTACAACGCGCGCGTCGCGCTGAGGGGGTGGCAGTGAATCCCGTGGCTTCGGGCATCGCCTGGCGCAAGGAACTGTGGGGATCGCCCGTGCGCGCCATGTGCACCCTGGCGCTCTTGCTGCTGGTCTTGTGGATCGGCCGCCACGTCATTGACTGGGCGGTCCTGCACGCCGTCTTCCGCCCCGATGCCGAGGCCTGCCGGGCCTTGAAGCATGGCGCCTGCTGGGGCGTGATCGCCGAGAAATGGCGACCCATCCTCTTCGGCCGCTACCCCTTCGAGGACCAATGGCGCCCCGCCATCGCCGTCACGCTGCTGTCGCTCACCACGCTGCTCAGCGCCTGGCCGCGCAGCTGGCGCTGGTGGTTGCTGCCGCTGTGGGCGGTGGTGCTCGCCCTGTTCGTCGTGCTGATGCGCGGGGGCGTGCTCGGCCTTGCCCTCGTGCCCACCAGCCGCTGGGGCGGCCTGCCGCTCACCATCGGGCTGGCGGTGGTCGGGCTCGCGCTGGCCTTCCCGCTGGCATTGCTGCTCGCGCTCGGGCGCCGCTCGCAATGGCCCGTCGTGCGCACGCTCAGCGCGACCTACATCGAGCTGGTGCGCGGCGTGCCGCTGATCTCCGTGCTCTTCATGGCCTCCTTCCTGCTGCCGCTGCTGTGGCCGGCGGGCTGGCAGCCGGACGTGCTGGTGCGCGTGCTCGCGGGCCTCGCGCTCTTCGTCGCGGCCTACTTCGCGGAAATCATCCGCGGCGGCCTGCAGGCGGTGCCGCGCGGGCAGACCGAAGTGGCGATGGCGCTCGGCTTCGGCCGCTGGCCGGTGCAGCGCGACATCGTGCTGCCGCAAGCGCTGCGGCTCGTGGTGCCCGCGCTCACCAACAGCGTCGTCGGCACCTTGAAGGACACCTCGCTGGTCACCGTGGTCGGCCTGTTCGAGCTGACCGGCGCGCTCGGCCTCGCGCTGGGCGGCGATCCGACGTGGCGGCCGTTCTATCTCGAAGGCTACCTCTTCATCGCGCTGGTGTACTGGGTGCTGTGCTTCGGCCTGTCGCGCTACAGCGTGTGGCTGGAGCGCAGGCTGGGGGCGGGGCGAGGGTAGGGCGGTTCGCCCGATACGCGAGCACGGGCGCATAGCAGGGGTTCTTCGCATCCGTGGATCAAGTGCCGAGTCGTCGGACGCTCAACTTCCGAGCTATCGCAGCCTGGAGCCTCCGGGATTGATGGCTTCCTCATCCTTCCTCGTCGGGTAATAGACCTTCTTGCCGTCAAGTTCGTAGAAGAGGATCCCGTGGATGCCTTGCGCAGTTGACTTCTTGATTCGACGTTGCCAGATATTCTGGAAAGCCGCGTCCAGCGATTTCTCGTCGCCCTTTGCATACACCTCATCGATGAAGGCGATGTCGGTCTCATCCGGAAAAATCAACGTGAACTCTTCCTCGGTGGCAGAGAAGATGTCGTAGACGCAGTTCTCCGCGCCGTCAATGACTTGAATGTTCTTCATGGTCTACCGTTTGGGTTTCACGTTCCTGTAATCACCACCTGGAGTCTGCACATCCCAATGCGGGCCACCATGTGCTCTGCCTCCAGGACCTGATGGGCACCAAACATCCCCCTTGGCATCTTGCCATCCGTGACTGGAGCCGCCGCGCCCGGGATTCGGGTTCGGAACCCAATTCTCTCCTCCCTTGGGGTCCATGAAGCCTTCTGCTTCGCCCGGCTTGCCTGGCGCCTTGGGGCCATTGGGGTCATATGCATTCTGAGGCGCCTTGGCCAGCATAGGCCCCGTGACGTTCGTGCCGATCCAGGCTCCGGCGCCAGCGCCAATCATTCCGGGCGTCCATCCCCCGCCGCCGCCGACCCCACCGGTGCCCGTACCGCCCTCCAGCGCCGAGACCGCGTTGCGAATGCCCTTGGTCTGCAAGCCATCAGGATCGATGAAACCCAGCGGATTCGCGTTGGCATAGCCAAACCGATTCCACCCTCCATCCAACCCGATCGGATCAGGCTGCGTGTACCGCCCGGAGTTCTTGTCGTAGCTCCGGCGCATGTTGTAGAACAGCCCCGACTCCTTGTCGA
>CBIHOG010000006.1:0-188928 GCA_966211435.1 uncultured Variovorax sp.
TGCTGGCCGAAGACATCAAGGTGCGCGAGTACCTGAAGAAGAAGCTCAAGAACGCATCCGTATCGCGCGTCCTGATCGAGCGTCCCGCCAAGAACGCACGCATCACGATCTTCTCGGCACGTCCGGGCGTCGTGATCGGCAAGAAGGGCGAGGACATCGAGAACCTCAAGCGCGAACTCGGCAAGCAACTGGGCGTGCCCGTCGCGGTGAACATCGAGGAAGTGCGCAAGCCCGAAATCGATGCCCAACTGATCGCCGACAGCATCACGCAGCAGCTCGAGAAGCGGATCATGTTCCGTCGCGCCATGAAGCGTGCGATGCAGAACGCCATGCGTCTGGGTGCCCAGGGCATCAAGATCATGTCGGCCGGCCGCCTGAACGGCATCGAGATCGCGCGCACTGAGTGGTACCGCGAAGGTCGCGTGCCGCTTCATACGCTGCGCGCCGACATCGACTACGGCACCTCGGAAGCCAAGACCACCTACGGCGTCATCGGCGTCAAGGTCTGGGTCTACAAGGGCGACACGCTGGGTCGCAACGACCTGCCGGCCGTCGAGACGCCGCGTCCGGAAGAAGAACGTCGCCCGCGTGGTCCGCGCCGTGATGGCCGCCCGGGTGGCGACCGCCCTGGTTCCGACCGCCGCGGCCCTGGCCCGCGCGCCGGTGCCCGCGGCCCGATCGGCGGCAACGTCGCTCCGGCCGATGGCAGCGACAAGCCCGCAGAAGCTACCGGTGGCGCCCCCGCGGCACCGGGTGCAGACGCCCCGAAACCCGCCGTTAAGCGCGTCCGCAAAGCCGCGCCAGCTGCAGCAGCTGACGGTGCCAAGACCGAGTGATCGGTCTTAGAACTACGGAGTAAGAAACATGCTGCAACCTGCACGCAGAAAGTTCCGCAAGGAACAAAAGGGCCGCAACACCGGCATCGCGACCCGCGGCAACGCGGTGTCCTTCGGTGATTTCGGCCTGAAGTCGATCGACCGTGGGCGCCTGACGGCCCGCCAGATCGAAGCCGCACGTCGCGCGATCTCGCGTCACGTCAAGCGCGGTGGCCGTATCTGGATTCGCGTGTTCCCCGACAAGCCGATCTCCCACAAGCCCGCTGAAGTGCGGATGGGTAACGGCAAGGGCAACCCCGAGTACTACGTCGCCGAAATCCAGCCTGGCAAGGTGATCTACGAGATCGTCGGCGTTCCCGAAGAACTCGCCCGCGAGGCGTTCCGCCTGGCCGCAGCCAAGCTGCCGCTGCGCACTACCTTCGTCGCGCGCCAGCTCGGCGCTTGATCGAGGAGAACACTGATGGCAACACGTAAGAAGAAGGACGCCGCGGCCAAGCCGGTCAAGGTGTCGAAGGCCGCAACGCTGCGCGACAAGGACGTCGCCGGCCTGCAGACCGAAATCAAGGATCTGCAGAAGGCCCATTTCGGCCTGCGCATGCAGAAGGCCACCCAACAGCTGTCGAACACGTCGACGCTGCGCATCACGCGCCGCGACATCGCGCGTGCGAAGACCATTCTTGCGCAGAAGCAGCAAGAAGCCCAAGCCGCCAAGTAAGGAGTGACCATGACGGAAGCTAAAAAATCCCTCAAGCGCACCTTGATCGGCAAGGTGGTCAGCGACAAGCGCGCCAAGACCGTGACCGTGCTGGTGGAGCGTCGTGTGAAGCACGAGCTCTACGGCAAGATCGTGGCCAAGACCAGCAAGTACCACGCGCATGACGAAAAGGGCGAGTACAAGCTGGGCGACACGATCGAGATCACCGAAAGCCGGCCGATCTCCAAGACCAAGAACTGGGTCGTGACCCGTCTGGTCGAGAAGGCCGTCCTGGTCTGATCCCGCGCGGCGACAGCCAAAGCAAAAGCGGCCCACAATGTGGGCCGTTTTTCTTTTTCTGGAGCACATCACATGATCAAAGTTGGCGACACCCTTCCTCCGGCGACCCTGCAGGAATATTCCGAGGTCGAAGGCGAGGGATGCAGCATCGGGCCGAACCCCGTCGACGTGACCAAAGCCTCGGCTGGCAAAACCATTGCCTTGTTCGCCTTGCCCGGCGCCTTCACGCCGACCTGTTCGGCCAAGCACGTGCCGGGCTACGTCCAGCAGTTCGACGACTTCAAGGCAGCCGGTGTCGACGAGATCTGGTGCGTGAGCGTCAACGATGCCTTCGTGATGGGCGCCTGGGCGCGTGACCAGAAGACCGGCACCAAGGTTCGCATGCTCGCCGACGGCAGCGCCACCTTCGCCAACGCTACGGGCCTGACGTTGGACTTGACGGCCCGCGGCATGGGCGTGCGCAGCAACCGCTATTCGATGCTCGTGAAGGACGGCAAGGTTGCGACGCTCAACGTCGAAGCGCCCGGCAAGTTCGAAGTCAGCGATGCGGGCACGCTCCTCGACCAGGCCCGCGCCGCCGCGAAATAGTCCAGGCCAGGTGCCGCCTAAAGCTCCACTCGGAGATAGTGCGACCCCGCAATGGGGTTGTGATAGTAGGGCGGCACCTCGACGAAGCCGAGGTCCTCGTAGAGCGCCCGGGCCGACTCCATGTCGTCCAGCGTGTCCAGCAACACGCAGGCGTAGCCTGCACCACGCGCGGCATCCAGGATCGCCTCGGCAAGCTGGCGCCCCAATCCCATCCCACGAAAGGCAGGCCGCACGTAAAGGCGCTTCATCTCGGCGGCGTTGGGGTAGTCCGCCGCGTCCAGTGGACGCAGGGCGCAGCAGCCCGCCACATGCACGGCGCGCCCGGAGGGCAACGGAAGTCGCGGCGCATCGCTGACGATCCGGGGGTCCGTCGCATCCACCAGCGCGAGCAGCAGCGCGCCCCGAGGCTCCGCGTAGTCGCCTGGCAGGCGCGCGAGTTCCTCGTCGAAGTTCTGGAAACTGAGGTCGATGCCGAGCGATGCCGCATAGTCACGGAAGATGGTGCGTGTCGCCTCCAATTCCCGCGCATCGTCCGGCGTCGTCAGCACGACGACAGGCGCATCGGCCAACGGCAAGGGGCGTGAGACCGAGAAACTCATGCGCGCAGCGACGCGATCCACGCCGCGAAGATCGAACAGACCACAAACAGGCCCAGCGCCACCAAGCGCGAAGGCATGTCGTCCCGACTAGGCTGGGCCGCGCCCTGGGCGAGCAACTTGTCCCCCGAGATCATGGGCCGCACCAGCCGTTGGCGCTTCACGAACACGTAGTAAAGAACAGCCAGTACGTGCAGGCTGACCAGCACGATCACGATCCACTTGCCGGGAGCGGTGTGCCACGCGGACGCCGCGCTCACGATCTTGCCTGGCACGAATCGGGTCAACGGCCCGGAAGAGGCGATCTCGTCGTCCGCGACCAGGCCGGTGGCGACCTGGACCAAAAGGATGGCGAGCACACCGAAGACCGACAGCGCTCCGAGCGGTGTGTGGCCGACGAGATGATCGGGATGACCGCGCCCCCGCAGATATGCGACCACAGACCCTGGCGCATAGACAAAGGCCGCGAAGCGAGACCAGCGGCCCCCGATGAAACCCCATCCCAGCCGGAACAACAGCAGCGAGATCACCGCATAGCCGAGCCGGAAGTGCCATTCCATGATCCCGTTGAGCCCTGTCACGAGCAGACCGATCACGGCTGCTGCCAGCGCCCAATGGAAAACCCGCGTCGGCAGGTCCCAGATGCGGGTGAGTGCTCCAGCGACGTCGCGCCGCCCCGCGCGGTGCGTGGCGGGCATGGAGGTTTCGGTCATCGACAGGCGGCTTGCGCGGTGCTACGGGGGATGCAGGTTAGCAAACTTCCGGCTGCTTGCGTGTAGCGGGTTGTCCTAGGCGACGCCGCGGACAAATCTCTACACTCGCCCGCAGCGTCGCGGCCCGCGGCGTGCCCACAAAAGGATTCCTCCGATGAAACGCCTCGTCTTGCTCGCGCTGGCCAGTGCCTGTGTCGCTCTTTCCATGCCTGCCTCCGCGCAGTTCGCCAAGTCAGAAGACGCTATCAAGTACCGCCAGAGCGCGATGTTCCTGATGAGCCAACACTTCGGACGCCTCGGCGCCATGGCCAACGGCCGCGTGCCCTATGACGCGACGGCAGCGGCGTCCAACGCCGAAATCGTGGCCGAGATGGCCAAGCTGCCCTGGGCCGGCTTCGGCGCCGGCACCGAAGGCGGCAAGGCCAAGCCCGAGATCTGGAAGGAACAGCCGAAGTTCAAGGACAACGGCGACAAGCTGATGGCCGAGACCGTCAAGCTCGTCGCGGCCGCCAAGGCCGGCAACGTGGATGCGCTCAAAGTCCAGTTCGGCGCCGTCGGCGAGGCCTGCAAGTCCTGCCACGACGGCTTCCGCGCAAAGTAGGGCATGAAAAAAGCGCCATCGCCGTTGGGCGAAGGCGCTGGGTCCCTCGGCCGGAATCGATCAGGCTTCGGCGAGCAGTTTCTCGATCAGCTTGTGCAATTCCGCGAAGTCGGGCTCCCCGACGTAGCGTTTCACGATTTCGCCGCGTTTGTTGACCAGGTAGGTGGTGGGCGTCAGCTTCACGTCGCCCCAGGCCTGTGCCACGGAGCCGGTGTTATCGATCGCCACCTTGAAGGGCAGCTTGCGCGTCTCGACGAAGTTGACCACATAGCTTGGCGGGTCGTAGCTCATCGCCACCGCCAGCGTGTCGTAGCCTTGGCCCTTGTACTTGTCGTACGTCGCGATCACCTTCGGCATCTCGCCCACGCAGGTGACGCAACTCGTAGCCCAGAAGTTGACCAGCGTGACCTTGCCCTTGAGATCCTCGGTGCTCTTCTTGCTGCCATCCAGCAGCACGAAGGTGGAGGCCGGCGCAGCCGATACTCCGGTGTTCAGGTACACGCCCGCGCCCACAGCCAAGGCGATCGCGGTTGCAGCGGCGTAGACGATTTTTTTCATGGGAGAACCAATAGATGGACCGTCGCAATTTTAGTTCGGCTTGCGCAATCGCGCCCGCCGCCCTCTTGTTCCTGGCTACGCAGCGTGCGCACGCCCTGTCGCTGGGTGACCTCAGTTCGGCCGATGCCTCGCAGGGCGTGAAGGCTGCACTCGAGAAAGGCGCCACCGTCGCAGTCAGCCTGCTTGGGCGCGAGGACGGTTTCCTCGGCAACCCCAAGGTACGCATCCCGCTGCCTGGCTACCTCGAGGATGGCGCGAAGATGCTGCGCATGATCGGCCAGGGCGGCCGTGTGGACGAACTCGTCACCGCGATGAACCGCGCCGCCGAACAGGCGGTGCCCGCCGCCAAGGACCTGCTGGTGAACGCGGTGCGCACCATGAGCGTTTCCGACGCGAAGGGTATCCTGACTGGCGGCGACACCTCCGTCACGCAGTTCTTCGTCGGCAAGACCCGTGCGCCGCTGACCGAACGCTTCCTGCCCATCGTCACCACTGCCACGCAGAAAGTGAAACTGGCCGAGAAATACAACCGCATTGCGGACAAGGCCTCCGGCTTCGGCCTGGTGAAGAAGGAGGACGCCAACGTCCAGCGCTACGTCACCGGCAAGTCGCTCGATGGCCTCTACCTCGTGATCGGCGAGGAGGAACGCAAGATCCGCCAAGACCCGGTGGGCAGCGGCAGCGCCATCCTCCAGAAGGTCTTCGGCGCGCTGCGTTGATCTGGGCGCGGACCTCGCCGGAGCGGGGTTCCATAATCCGGATCCCGATGCCGTCAAGTCTCCGCCTACGCCCCCGCCCCGCCGTTCTGCTCGCCTTGGCTGCCGCCCTGGCCGCCTGCAGCCCAACCTTCAACTGGCGCGAAGTGCCGATCGCCGATGACGGCCTGGTCGCACTGCTGCCGTGCAAGCCGGACCGTGCCACGCGGCAGCAACCGCTCGGCGCGGAAGCGATCGCGATCGACATGACCGGCTGCGAGGCGGGTGGTGCGACCTTCGCGGTGGCGCATGCAAATGCCGCCAGCGCCGCCCAGGCGGAGGGCTGGATGCGCGCATGGCGAGCCGCCACGCGCACGCAGCTGGGCGCCGTCCATGCCGTCGAGGCCGATGCGCAACTGCTGCGCGCGGCCGCCTTGCCGGGCCCAGTGCGGCTCGACACCACCGGCCCGGCCACCGAAGCCGCAAGCCCCGGCGCCCACGTGCTCTGGTTCGCCCAGCAACGCGCGGGCAAGGTCGCCATTTACCAGGCCATTGTCCTCGGCAAGCCTTCGTCGCCCGAGGCCGTGTCCACCTTCTTCGAGGGCCTGCGGCTCCCATGAGCCGGCCGTTCAGCCGTGCCCGCGCGGCGAGCGTGTTCCTCGCGTTCGCCTTCGCATACTTCCTCTCGACCCTGGTGCGTGCCATCACCGCCACCCTTTCGCCGACCCTCACCGAAGACTTCGACCTGCAAGCGCGCGACCTCGGCCTGCTGGCCGGCGGCTACTTCCTCGGCTTTGCGCTCACGCAACTGCCCATGGGCGCCTGGCTGGACCGCCACGGTCCCAAGCGCGTCATCGTGTGTTTCCTCTCGGCTGCGGTGGCGGGCTGCCTCGTCTTCTCGATGGCGACGCATTTTTCCGTACTGCTGGCGGCGCGCGTGCTCACCGGCGTCGGCGTCAGTGCCTGTCTGATGGCGCCCTTGACCGGCTACCGCCGCTGGTTCGATCCCGCGCTCCAACTGCGCAGCAACTCCTGGATGTTGATGGTCGGCTCGGTCGGTCTCGTCGGCGCGACACTGCCTGTGCACTGGCTGCTGCCACTCGTGGGTTGGCGCCCGCTCTTCTGGCTGCTCGCGGTCGGCGTGATCGTGTCGATGCTGCTGATCGCCTGGGTCGCCCCGGCCTGGGACGGCGCCGCGCGGGGCACGCCCGCGGCGCGCGGCGCCACCGGCAGCGGCTACGCCGCCGTCTGGCGCGATCCCTTCTTCCGCAAGATGATGCCCATCGGATTCTTCAACTACGGCGGCTTCGTCGCAATGCTGACGCTCTGGGTCGTGCCCTGGCTCACACGCGTCGCCGGCCATTCGCCGCGCGAAGCCGCAGATGCGCTCTTCGTCATCAGCATCGCCATGCTGCTCGTCTATTGCCTGTGGGGCATCGCCAATCCGTGGTTCGCCCGTCGCGGCATCGCCGCCCCGCGCATCGTCGCTTGGGGGCTGCCGCTCGGCATGGCTGCGTTCGCCGCCATCCTGCTTCTGGGCCCGGCGGCCGGCACCCTGGCCTGGCTGGTGTTCCTCTGCCTTTCCACCGTTGTCACGCTCGCCCAGCCGGCTGTCGCGATGGCCTTGCCCGCCGCACTGGCGGGGCGGGCGCTCTCGGCGTACAACCTGGTGGTGTTCCTCGGTGTCTTCGTGGTCCAGTGGGGTGTCGGCGTGCTGATCGACCTGTTCGCGCGCGCGGGCTTCGGCCCGCTGGCTTCTTTCCGAGGCGCGCTGGGCGTCTTCCTGGCGGGCTGCATCCTGTCGTATCTCTACTTCCTGTGGGCGCCCCCGCATAATCGACAGGCAGCACTCCGATCCGCATGAACAACATCTTCATCATCGCCCATTCCCCGCTCGCGCAAGCGCTGCGGCAATGCGCGCTGCATGTGTTCCCGGACAGCGAGGCTGCCATCGTCGCGCTGGACGTGCTGCCCAACGTGTCGCCGGAGGAAACCCTCGCCGCCGCGCGCATCACGCTCGCGCAACTCCAGCGCTCGCCGCGCACGCAGGTGCTCGTGCTCGCCGACGTGTTCGGCGCCACGCCCTGCAATGTCGCGCAGAAGCTGGTCGACGGCATCCAGTCGCGGCTGGTGGCGGGCGTCAACCTGCCGATGCTGCTGCGCGCCGTGAGCTATCGCAACGAACCGCTCGACACCCTCGTCCAGCGCGCGCTCACCGGCGGTACGGCGGGCGTGATGCAGGTCGCGGTCTCGGCACCCCAGAACCAGGCAAGAAGAAAGCACAGTGATCAAGACATCCGTGACCATCAGCAATAAGCTGGGGCTGCATGCGCGCGCGTCGGCCAAACTCACCAAGCTCGCCGGCGGCTTCCCCTGCGAAGTCTGGCTCTCGCGCGGCGACCGCCGCGTCAATGCCAAGAGCATCATGGGCGTCATGATGCTCGCCGCCGGCCTCGGCGTGACCGTCGAGGTCGAGACCAACGGCGAGCGCGAGCAGGAGGCCATCGACGCCATCGTGGCCCTCATGAACGACAAGTTCGGAGAAGGCGAATGACCTTCGCTGTCCACGGGCTGCCGGTCGCTCGTGGCATTGCCATCGGCCGCGCGGTGCTGGTGGTGTCCAGCCGCATCGACGTTGCCCACTATTTCATCAAGCCCGAGGAAGTCGAGAGCGAGATCGACCGCGTCCGCACGGCGCGCAACGCCGTCGCCGAGGAACTGCAGAAACTGCAGGCCAGCGTCGCGCTGATGGGGCCGAACGACGCTCCGCACGAACTCTCCGCGCTGCTCGACGTGCACCAGATGCTGCTGCAGGACGAGGTGCTGACCGGCGGCGTCAAGCACTGGATCGTCGAGCGCCTCTACAACGCCGAATGGGCGCTGACCACCCAGCTGGAGGTGATCGCGCGCCAGTTCGACGAGATGGAGGACGAGTACCTGCGCGAGCGCAAGGCCGACCTTGAACAAGTCGTCGAGCGGCTGCTGCACCGCATGAAGGGCACGGCCGCCGTCCTCGCGCCCACGCCGCCGCGGCGCAGGCGTGCCGCCGAGCAGGAAGACGACGAACAGCCCGACCCGACCGCGAACGACGCGATCGACGCGCCGCTGGTGCTGATCGCGCATGACCTCTCCCCGGCCGACATGCTGCAGTTCAAGAAAAGCGTGTTCGCCGGCTTCGTCACCGACGTCGGTGGCCGCACCTCGCACACCGCCATCGTCGCGCGCAGCATGGACATTCCGGCCGTGGTCGGTGCGCGCAGCGCCAGCCAACTGGTGCGGCAGGACGACTGGGTCATCATCGACGGCGACACCGGCGTGATGATCGTCGACCCGTCGCCCATCATCCTGGCCGAGTACGGCTTCAAGCAACGGCAGGGCGACCTCGAACGGGGGCGGCTTTCCCGCCTGCGCCACAAGCCGGCCGTCACGCTCGATGGCCAACGCGTCGACCTGCTCGCCAACATCGAGATGCCCGAAGACACGCTGGGCGCGGTCAAGGCCGGCGCGGTGGGCGTGGGACTGTTCCGCAGCGAGTTCCTCTTCATGGGCCGCGAAGCCCAGCGTCTCACGCGCCTCCCCGACGAGGAAGAGCAGTACCAGGCCTACCGGCGTGCCGTCGAGGGCATGCAGGGCATGCCTGTCACCATTCGCACCATCGACGTCGGTGCCGACAAGCCGTTGGACGGCAAGTCGGTGCGCGACGACGCCCACCTCAACCCGGCGCTCGGCCTGCGCGCGATCCGCTGGAGCCTGGCGGACCCGGCCATGTTCCTGACCCAGCTGCGCGCCATCCTGCGCGCCGCCGCGCATGGCGAGATCCACCTGTTGATTCCCATGCTCGCCCACGCAAGCGAGATCCGCCAGACGCTCTCGCTCATCGACTTCGCGCGCGCCGAGCTCGACAACCGCGGCGCGGTGTACGGCAAGGTGAAGCTCGGCGCCATGATCGAGATCCCGGCCGCGGCGCTGACCCTCAAGATCTTCCTCAAGCACTTCGACTTCCTGTCGATCGGCACCAACGACCTGATCCAGTACACCCTGGCGATCGACCGGGCCGACGAATCGGTGGCCCACTTGTACGACCCGGCGCATCCGGCCGTGCTGCGGCTGGTCGCCGACACCATCGCGGAGTGCCGTCGCCAGGGCAAGGGCGTGAGCGTCTGCGGCGAAATGGCCGGCGACGTGGCCTTCACGCGCCTGCTGCTGGGCATGGGCCTGCGCAGCTTCTCGATGCATCCCTCGCAAATCCTCGCGGTGAAGCAGGAGGTGCTGCGCGCGGACACCGGCAAGCTGGAGGCCTGGGCGCGGCAGGTGGTCGATTCCGACGATCCAGCCGTGGCAATGGCCCGCTAGCGACGCGACGCTGCACCTCAGCGCGCCTGTCCGCCCGCGCGCCTGGCCGCCGCAATAAAACGAAACACGCCGAAACCGCCGCGAAAGGACTTCGCGGTCGCCGCGACGCACCATCGAGTCTCCCTGATCGATTCCAATCTCTCTCGAAGGAAGACTCTCATGAAACCCTGGATCAAACGCTCTCTCTTCGGCTTCGCCGGCGCGGCACTGCTCGCCGGCAGCCTTGTCGGGTGCGCCGGCCATCGCCACGGCTGGAACGGCGACTCCGCCGAATTCCGCACCAAGATGGTCGAGCGCGTGAGCAGCAAGCTCGACCTCGACGCCACGCAGAAGCAGAAGCTGGACGTGCTCGCCCAGAAGCTGCAGGCGCAGCGCGAGGCCCTTCGCGGCGGTGGCGACCCGCGTGCTGAATTCCGTGCGCTCTTCGCGGGTGCCAAGCTCGACCAGACCCGCGCGCGCAAGCTGGTGGACGACAAGATGGCCGCGGTGCAGTCGATGGGCCCTGAAGTCATCGCCGCCGCAGCCGACTTCTTCGACAACCTGAACCCCGAGCAACAGCAGAAGGTGCGCGACTTCATGCAGCGGAGGAGGGGGTGATCGTGCCCCGTCTGTCCCGCGTCGTCTGGCCGCCCGCCGTCCTGGCGGGGGACATGGCCGCGGACCGGCGCGGCGGGTGGCATCCTGTTCCCTCGACCAACCCGGCGGCGCCGGCCGGAGCGGCCTACGGCGGCGTGCGCGCCACCTTGCGGCTCGAAGGCATGGTGGTGCTGGCGGCGGCGGTCGCTGCTTACGCGCAGCTCGGCGCGGGATGGGGCGCGTTCGCGATGCTCTTCCTGGTGCCGGACCTCTCCTTTCTGGGCTACCTGGGCGGCGCGCGTGTCGGTGCGGCGGTCTACAACATCGCGCATTCGTACATCGGCCCGGTTGCGCTGCTGGCGACCGGTGCACTGGCCACCGATATGCCGGTCGCCCTGGCGGCGGGCCTGATCTGGTGCGCGCACATCGGCTTCGACCGCGCGCTCGGCTTCGGACTCAAGTACGGCACGGAATTCGGCGCAACCCATCTCGGGCGCGTCGGAAAGAGCGATCCATGGTGAACGCGCCGCCGTGCACGACGCCAGGCGCAGCGCGATGCCGACCGGCGTAGTCGCAAGCCTTCTTTTCGCTGCTAGGCACAATCGCCCCATGCCACGCATCCTGCTGATCGATGACGACGAGCACCTCGCCGCGCCGCTGGCGAGCTACTTCGCGCGCTTCGACTGCGTGCTGGACAGCGCCTCACGGCCGAGCGAAGGTCTTGCCAAGCTGCGGGCGCAGGGCTACGACGCCGCCATCCTCGACGTGATGCTGCCGGAGATGGACGGCTTCGCGCTGTGCCGCGAGATCCGAAAGGAAAGCGACATCCCCATCGTGATGCTTACCGCGCGCGGCGATGTGATGGACCGCGTGGTCGGCCTCGAGATCGGCGCCGACGACTACCTGCCCAAGCCCTTCGAGCCGCGCGAACTGGTGGCACGCGTGCAGACCATCCTGCGGCGGCAGCGCGCGACGCCCGTGCCGGCGGCCGCGGCCACGCAGCGCCGCGAGTTCGACGGCCTTTTCATCGACCTCGACAAGCGCGAGGTGCTGCGCCACGGCGAGCGCGTCGAATTGACCAGCACCGAGTTCGACCTGCTGGCCCTGCTTGCCGACCAGCCCGGCCGCGTGTGGAGCCGCGACGACATCCTGAACCGCCTGCGCGGCCACGAGGCCGAGCTGTACACGCGCGCTGTCGACATCGTGGTCAGCCGCCTTCGCAAGAAGCTGGAGCCGCTGGATTGCATCAAGACGCTGCGCAACGCGGGCTACACCCTCGCCATCGGCCGGGGCCCGGCGTGAGGCCAGGCCGGCTGTCGCGGGCGGAGGGCCGCACCCGCCAATGGAGCCACCGCTGGCGGCATTCGCTGCGCATGCGGCTCATCACCGTCTTCGTGCTGCTGGCGCTCGCGATGACAGCCGTCTTCCTCGGCGGCATGCAGCGGGCCTTCTCCGCCGGCTGGCGCGACGCGGCGCGGCCACTCGTCACGGACTACATGGACCGTCTGGTCGCGGAACTCGGCACGCCGCCCGATGTAGGGCGTGCCCAGGCGCTCGTCAGCCGGCTGCCCATCTCGATCCGCATCGAGGGCCCCAGCGTCAACTGGGATTCGCACCCGGACCGGCGCAATCCGCCAGCCTTCGGCCCGCGCGGCGCGAGCTGGCTCAGCCGCACCACCGCCGACGGCCACCGCGTGATCTTCGGCCTCGGCACCTTGCCCTGGCAACGCGAGCCGCACGGCATCGGCTGGTTCACGCTGGCGCTGCTGCTTGGCCTGATCGTGCTGGCCTACGCCTATGTGCGCCGCCTCCTGCGGCCTCTGGACGACATCCGGGCCGGTGCGGAGCGCTTCGGCCGGGGTGCCTTCGACGTGCCCATCCCGCTGCGCCGGCGCGACGAACTGGGCGACCTCGCGAACCGCATCAACACCATGGCGCACGACATCCGGGGCATGCTCGACGCCAAGCGAGGCCTGCTGCTGGCGCTCAGCCACGAGTTGCGTTCGCCCCTGACCCGCGCGCGCCTCAACGCCGAACTGCTGCCCGCCACGCCGGAGGGCCAGACCGAGCGCGAGGCCCTGCTGCGCGACCTTGCCGAGATGCGCGACCTCATCAGCGACTTGCTTGAAAGCGAGCGGCTGGCCAGCCCGCACGCGGCGCTGCACCGCGAGCCGGTCGACCTCGCCGCGCTCGTGCGCGACCTGGTCGGCGAGCATCCCGAGGGCCGGCGCGTCGGGCTCGGCATCGACGGGAACATGCTGACGCTTCCGCTTGACCGCGCCCGCATCCGGCTCCTGGTGCGCAACCTCCTGGACAACGCATTGCGCCATGGCGGCGGCGCGGAACAAGGACCGAGCCTCGCGCTGCGCAAGACGACGAAGGGCGTCGAACTGGAGGTGCGCGATTTCGGCCCCGGCGTCGATCCCGCCCAGCTCGAACGCCTGACCGAGCCCTTCTACCGCACCGACAGCGCGCGCCGGCGCGCGACCGGCGGCGTCGGGCTCGGCATGTACCTCTGCCGCCTCGTGGCGGAGGCGCACGGCGGCGCGCTCACCGTGCGCAATGCAGAGCCCGGCCTTGCGGTCAGCGTCGTGCTGCCTGCAGCCTGAGCTCGCTCAGCGCGCGCGTGTGCCCATCACGGCGGCGGAGATGATGAGCAGCGCCGCCAGCGCGATCGTCCACGACAGGGGCCGGCCCGTCACGAGCAGCAGGAGCGCCGTCGACGCCAGTGGCGTGATATAGCTGAGGATGCCGATCTGCCGCGCGTCGCCGCGCTTGAGCGCCATGTCCCAGAGGAAGAATGCGGCGCCCAGCGGCCCGATGCCGCACAGCGCGATCAGCAGCCAGTCACGCGAAGAAAGCACGATGGAGGGCTCCAGCAGCGCATGGCATGCAAGTGCCAGCGCGCCCGAGGCCAGTCCGAACAGGCCGATGGCCGACGTCGGGAAGGCGGGCACGCGCCGCGTCCATAACGAGTAGCTGGACCAGATGAAGGCCGAGCCGATCGCCGGCACGAACCCCCAGTACTGCGCGTGGCCCGCCGCCGTGCCCGCATTGCCTGCCCCACGCGCGGCGCCGAGGATCGCGATTGCCGCGCCGGCGAAGCCCAGCAGCGCCGCTGCCACGTGCAGCGGCCGCAGCGACATGCCCGGCAACAGCACCGGCGCCAGCACCACCATGAAGAGCGGCCACAGATAGTTCACCAGGTTGGCCTCCACCGGCGGCGCATGCCGAAGCGCGATGAAAAGCAGGAAGTGGAAGCCGAAGAGCCCATAGATCCCGAGCGCGAGCGTGCGCGCCGGCACGGCCCACGCCTGCCGATTGCGCAGCACCAGCGGCCAGCTCATGACACTGCCGATCATCAGGGCGAGACCCGCCAGCAGGAAGGGCGGCACGTGGGAAAGCGCGGTGCCGAATGCGGCGAGCGTCGCCCACAGGGCGATGGCGGCAAGGGCGAGGAGCGTGGCGGACATGGCGGCCGAGCTTAAGCCGGGCGATCGTCGCGCAACGCCGGCGCGTCGTCGCGCGACGATGGTTCGGACGCGGGGCGATTCAGCGGGGAAGCCCGAGCCGGCGCATCGCGGCCGTGAGCGCGGAAGGCGAGCGGTAGCCGGTGCGACGCGCGGTTTCGGCCACGCTCAGCCCGCCTTCGCGCAGCCGCCGCGCGTGCAGCAGGCGTTGCGTGCGCAGCCAGTGCATGGCGCTCATGCCTTGCTCTTCGCGGCAACGCTGCGCGAACTGGCTGGCACTGAGGCATGCCATGGCGGCGAGGTCGGCCACGCACAGCGGAGCGTGCCAGCGTGCCCGCGCCCACTCGGCCAGCGCTGGCCAGTCGACGGCGCGGCCCCTGCTGTTCGCCGCCGGGCTGCCCCAGGCCTCCAGCAACAGCGCCGCGCCGTGGTGCAGCGCCACGGGCGATGGCGAGGGCTGCGTCAGGCAGAGCGCAAGATAGCGGGCCAGAGGCAAGGCCTGGGGCCTGAGCGGCGCGTCCGCCGCGTGCCTGGCCCACAGCGCCTGCGTCGTGTCGAGCACGAGGCAGCGGCTGCCGCCGCGCGATTCGAAGTCGTGCCGGTCGCCCGGCGCCACCACCCGGCCTTCGCCGGTGGCGATGCGCCGGCCGCGGCCTTCCACCTCCAGTTCCAGCACGCCTTCGAGCCCGACGAGAACCTGGAAGTGGTCGTGCGCGTGACTCCCGCGAGATGCACCGTACTGGCGCAGCGAGAAAGTGGAAGAAGGCAGGGCGGCTTGGATCTGCATGGAGGCCGCCGATTGTCCGCGCCGCGCCGCCGCTTGTCACCCCAGCCGCAGGAGCAGCGCCGAAGCCGCGCACACCAGCAGGAAGGGAATGCTGATGCGATGGAATTCGCGCAGCCCGTGCGGCACTTTCGCCAACCGCAGCGCGATCAGGTTGGCGAGCGAGCCCAGCACGCAGCCGAAGCCGCCCACGCTCACGCCCGCGGCGAGCGCGGGCAGGTCGCGGACAAAGCCGTCGAGCAGGATGGTCGCGGGCACGTTGCTGATGAACTGCGAGCTCACGATCGCGGCGAGGTACGCGCGCCAGCCTTCGCCGATCGGCAATTGCTGGAGCAGCGCCGCGACGGCCGGCAGTTCGGCCAGCTGCCGCAAATCCACGAACATCAGCGCGATGATCGCGAGCAGGGCCCAGTCCACGCCGAGCAGCACGCGCGGGCGCAGCAGCAGGAAGGTGCCGAAGACCGCCGCCAGGCCCGCGATGAGCCAGTGCCGGTCGAGCGCGATCACGAAGCCGACGAAGAGCACACCCGACAGGGCCAGCAGGCGCGGCTGCACCGGCGTGGCGTCTTCCGAGGGCTTGAGCGCGATGGGCACGCGCGGCACCAGGAGCCGCACAGCCACGAAGAGCCAGAGCAACATGATGGCCACCGTCGGCGCCATCATGGTCATGAAGCCGGCGAAGCTCTCGCCCGAGCGGTGCCAGAGGTAGAGGTTCTGCGGATTGCCGATGGGCGTGAGCGCCGAGCCCGCGTTGACCGCCAGCGCCTCCAGCACCACCAGCCGCGCCAGTGGCAGGTGCGCCTGCGTCGCCAGCACGCGCGTGAGCGGCACCAGCAGGAACAGGCTCACGTCGTTGGTGACCAGCGCCGACAACAGCGCGGCGCTCGCGGCCAGCAGGTAGGCCAGGCCGCGAAGGTCGGTGGTGCGTGCCAGCAACCGCGAGGCGGCCGCCTGCAGCATGCCGCTGCGCTCCACGCCCTGGGTGATCGCCAGCAGGCCGGCGAGCGCGCCGACGGTCTGCCAGTCCACGAGCCGGAGGTAGTCCATCGGCGCGCGCGGGCGCAGCACGGCGAAGGCGAAGGCGACGGCCAGCAGCACCCACAGCAGGCCATTGCCGCCGCCGTGCTCGGGCTCGGCCGTGGCCGGCTCAGCCCGCGTCGCGCTCACGCAGTTCCCGCTTGAGCACCTTGCCGATCGCGCTGCGCGGCAACTCGTCGATGTACCGCAGGCGCGCGATGCGCTGCGTCTTGCCGACCTGGTCGTTGGCCCATTGGCGCAGCGCCTCGGCGCTGGTGTCGTCGCCCGCTGTTCGCACCACGAAGGCGACCGGCGTCTCGCCCCATTGCTCGGAGGGCGCGCCGACCACGGCCACATCCGCCACCGCCGCGTGGCCGCGCAGCATGGCCTCGAGATCGCTCGGATAGATGTTGAAGCCGCCGCTGATGATCATGTCCTTCTTGCGATCGAAAAGAGTGAGGAAGCCGTCGGCGTCGAAGCGGCCGATGTCGCCGGTGCGGATGAAGCGCTTGCCCGCTGGGTCGAACCACTCGGCCTCGCGTGTCTTCTCCGGCTGGCGGTGGTAGCCGACCATCATCCCGGCCGAGTTGCCCACCACCTCGCCGGACTCGCCGCGCGCGACCTCGTGGCCGGCCTCGTCGATCAGGCGGATGTCGCTGCCTTCGGCCGGCCGGCCGACGGTGTGCAGCTTGTCCGGGTGCAGGTGCGCCTCCAGGATGCAGGTGCCGCCGCCCTCCGTCATGCCGTAGAACTCGATCAACCCGCCGGGCCAGCGCGCGAGCACGTCGGCCTTCAGCGCGGCACTGAAGGGTGCGCTGGTGCTGAACTTGGACTGGAAGCTCGACAGGTCATGGCGGTCGAAATCCGGATGCGCCATCAGGCGCTGGTACTGCACCGGCACCAGCATGGTGTGCGTCACGCGGTGCCGCTCCGCCAGCTGCAGATAGGCGGCCGCATCGAACTTGGGCATCAGCATGACGCAGCCGCCGAAGCCGAGCGTCGGGAAGAAGACGACCAGCGTGGTGTTGGAATAGAGCGGTGTCGACAGCAGCGTCACCGTTCGCGGCCCGTAGGCGTATTTCGCGCCCCGGCGCACATGGGCCCAGCGCATGCCGTGGCCCTGCACGATGCCCTTCGGCTCGCCGGTGGTGCCGGAGGAATAGATGATGTTGAAGGGCCATGAAGGCTGCGGCGCGACCGGCTCGGGTCGGCTGCCGGCCGGTGCGAGCCAGGTGTCGAGCGCGCCTCCGGCCGGCGAGCCATCCAGCGCGATGCGCGGGATGGCGTCCTTTGCGGGCGCGCCGATCGTCTCGGCCGCGGCTTCGTCGACGAACAGGATGCGCGCGTCGGCGTCCTCGATCATCCGCGCGAGGCTGGCCGGCGTGGAGCCCGGCGCCAGCGGTGCCACCGCGATGCCCGCGCGCAGCGCGCCGAGGAACACGGCCGCGTAGGCGACACCGGAGGCCGCGCAGATGGCGATCGCGTCCCCGGCACGCAGGCCGTCGCGTTGCAGGGCGGCGGCGATGCGGTCCATCAGTCGGTCCAAGGCGCCGTAGTCGAGCTGACGCGACGCGTCGACCAGGGCAAGGCGCCCGGGTGCCTGTGTCGCGTGCTCGTGGATCAGTTCGGCGATCACGCCGAATTCGCGCTGCATCAGCGCCGGTGCTGCGTCGGTACCCATCGGCTCCGGTCTCTCGTTGGCGGGGGGGGCGAGAGAATCCTAACTGAGCCCGGCCGTGGGGCCGTGGGCTCAGACGCCAGCCGCGTGCGCCTGCTGGTCCGCGTGGTAGCTGCTGCGGACCATCGCGCCGACGGCGGCGTGGCTGAAACCCATCTTGTAGGCCTCTTCCTCGAACATCTTGAAAGTGTCCGGATGCACATAGCGGCGCACGGGCAAGTGACTGTTGCTGGGTGCGAGGTACTGGCCGATGGTGAGCATGTCGATGTCGTGCGCGCGCATGTCGCGCATGACCTGAAGGATTTCCTCGTCGGTCTCGCCCAGGCCCACCATGATGCCGCTCTTGGTCGGCACGCCGGGGTGCAGTGCCTTGAACTTCTTCAGCAGGTTCAGGCTGAACTGGTAGTCGCTGCCGGGGCGCGCTTCCTTGTAGAGGCGCGGCGCGGTCTCCAGGTTGTGGTTCATCACGTCCGGGGGCGCGGCCTTCAGGATTTCCAGCGCGCGGTCGTCGCGGCCGCGGAAGTCGGGCACCAGAATCTCGATCTGCGTTTGCGGCGATAGCTCGCGGACGTTGCGGATGCAGTCCACGAAGTGCTGGCTGCCACCGTCGCGCAGGTCGTCGCGGTCGACGCTGGTGATCACCACGTACTTGAGCCGCAGCTTCGCGATGGTCTTCGCGAGGTTCAGGGGCTCGTCCTTGTCCAGCGGGTCGGGGCGGCCGTGGCCTACGTCGCAAAAGGGGCAGCGGCGGGTGCACTTGTCGCCCATGATCATGAACGTCGCCGTGCCGTTGCCGAAGCACTCGCCGATGTTGGGGCAGGAGGCTTCCTCGCAGACCGTGTGCAGGTTGCTTTCGCGCAAGATCTGCTTGATCTCGTAGAAGCGGGTCGTGGGCGAGCCGGCCTTGACGCGGATCCAGTCGGGCTTCTTGAGCGCTTCGCCCTGCTGGACCACCTTGACGGGAATGCGCGAGAGCTTGGCCGCGGCCTTCTGCTTGGCCAGCGGGTTGTAGTTCTCGGCCGTCTGGGCCTCCCTCACGACGGACGGGACAACTTCGAGTGTGCTCATTGGCTTCTCTGCGATGGGATTCAGGGGGCAAGGTAGGCGTCGAGCTTGCCGCCCAGCACCCGCGCCGCTTCGTCCCAGGTTGTTTGTACGCCGATTGTAGAAAGGTCGACGGTCTGGAGCCCCGCGTAGCCGCAAGGGTTGATGCGCGAGAAGGGTTCCAGGTCCATCGCCACGTTCAGCGCGACACCGTGGTAGGTGCAATGGCGGCTGACCTTGATGCCGAGCGCGGCAATCTTGCCCAGGCCGCGGAACGGATCTTCGGGGTGGACGGGGCCGGTGAGCGCGGCGTGCGAGAAGGGGGCGTCCAGCCGCACGTAAATACCTGGAGCGCCGGCCACACGGTGACCCGTGACGCCGAAGTGCGCCAGCGCGCGGATCACGGACTCCTCGATGCGGTAGACGTATTCCTTCACGTAGTAGCCGGCGCGGCGCAGGTCGACCAGCGGATACGCGACCACCTGGCCCGGCCCGTGGTACGTCACCTGGCCGCCGCGATCGGTCTGCACCACGGGGATGTCGCCGGGGGTCAGCACGTGGTCAGCCTTGCCCGCAAGGCCTTGCGTATAGACGGGCGCGTGCTCGCAGATCCACAGCGCGTCCGGCGTGTCGGGCTGGCGCGCGAGCGTGCGCTCCCGCATCGCGGCGTATGTCTCTGCGTAGCCGGCGCGGCCGAGCAGGGCGACTTCCATGACTGGCCTCAGAGCACCACCTTCACCATCGGATGCGCCGACAGGGCGAGGTAGATGCTGTCTAGCTGCTCGCGGCTGGTGGCCGTGACGGTGATGGTCACGCCCAGATAGTTGCCTGCCTTGCTGTTGCGCAACTCGACCGTGGTGGCGTCGAAGGCCGGGTCGAAGCGCTCCGCGATGGCCGTGATCGCATGCACGAAGCCATCGGCCTTGGCGCCCATGACCTTGATCGGGAACTGCGAGGGGTACTCGATCAGCGATTCCTTGCGCGGATCCGGAATGGCGTCGGCAGCGGTGCCGGAAGTTGTATCGGGGGGCGTGCTCATGCTGAAACTCCGTGGTGTGCGTTGTGCGCGCTGCGTTCCTTGGCCTGCTGGTAGCCGGCGTACAGCGCCTCGTAGATCGGGCCCGGGCGTCCCGTGCCCACCGGCTTGCCGTCGAGCGTCGTCACGGGGAGGACTTCCTTGCCTGCCGACGAGAGCAGCACCTCGTCGGCGCCGAAGACCTCCTCGCGCGCGATTCGGCGCAGCGCGAAGGGGATGCCCGTGTCGGCGCAGATGCGCTCGATCAGGCCGAAGCGGATGCCGGCGAGGACCAGTTCGTCCTTGGGCGGGCCGCTGAGCGCGCCGCCCTTGGCGACCCAGACGTTGCTGGAGGAGGCTTCGCTCAGCCAGTCGCCCCGGAACATGATGGTTTCCGCCGCGCCGGCGTCGATGCTGATCTGCCGCGCCAGCACGGCGCCCAGCAGGCTGGTGGTCTTGATGTGGGCCTTCTGCCATCGGAAGTCCTGCGCGCTGACGCAGGCGACGCCGTTGGCCCGCGCCGCCTCGGGGACCGGCCTCATCGGATTGATCATCGCGAACACCGTGGGCACGAGACCGATCGGCATCGCGTGGTCGCGCGGCGCGACGCCGCGCGTGACCTGGATATAGACAGTCTGGTTGCCGGCGCGAGCGTCGACGCCGGACTTCTCGACGAGATGCATCGCGATCGCGAGCCATTGCGCGCGGCTGTGCGGATTCGGGATCCGCAGCTCGGCGAGTGAACGTTCCAGCCGTGCCATGTGCTCCTCGAAGCAGAAAGGCACGCCCGCGTAGAACGGCACCACGTCGTACACGCCGTCGCCGAAGATGAAGCCGCGGTCGAGCACGCTGACCTTGGCGTCGCGCAGCGGCGTATAGCGCCCATCGAGATAGCAGAGGGACTCGGGGAGGGCGTCGGCGATCGGGTGCATGAGAGATTATGGTGGGGGCGCTTCGCCGCTTTCCAACCGGGCATACTCGCCGCGGAAGTCAAGGCACATTTCCGACCGGGGGCCTGGAACTTGGCGGGATGCGATGAGTTTTTCTTTATAATCAATGGCTTTGTGAAATTTGGGTCGTCATCCGGGCTTCATTCAAAATGAAAACAATCGCCCGTGCTGCCGAGAGGGATGTCCGCGAGGACGCTGACGGTCCGAATGACGACTTCAAGCCGCTGAGTGCCGAGGAGGCGCAGCGGCTGCGCGACCTGAAGCCGCAACTCTCGCCCTGGCGGGTGATCGCGGTCCAGGCCGTCGCGGGGCTGCTGGTGGCCTTGGTCGCCTGGGGTCTGACGGGGAGGCAAAATCAAGGATGGTCCGCCGGGTACGGCGCACTGGCAGTGGTTGTTCCAGCTGCGGTGTTCGCACGAGGGCTGACCGGGCGATTCGCCTCCCTGAATCCGGGCACTGCGGTGTTCGGGTTCTTCTTGTGGGAAATGGTCAAGATGGCCTTGTCGCTGGCGATGCTGCTTGCGGCGCCAAGGCTGATTACGGCGCTGAGCTGGCCGGCGATGCTGGTGGGCCTGGTGGTGACAATGAAGGCGGCGTGGGTGGCGGTGATGCTGGCCCCCGGGCGCATGAAACTTAAAGACGAGTAACGGATGGCTGCTGAAAACGCTGCGGAACATGGTCAGACCGCTGGTGAATACATCGTTCACCACTTGACCCATCTTCAAAGTTCCAAGCCGGCGGGCGTCGCCGACTTTTCCGTCTTCAATTTCGACTCCCTCTTCTTCTCGATCCTGCTGGGCGTCATCGGATGCTGGCTGCTCTGGCTCGGCGCCCGAAAGGCCACGTCCGGCGTGCCGGGCCGCTTCCAGGCCGCGGTGGAGATCCTGGTCGAGGTGGTCGACCAGCAGGCCAAGGGCATCGTGCACAACGCGACCAGCCGCAAATTCGTCGCGCCGCTCGCTCTCACCATCTTTGTGTGGATCTTCCTGCTGAACGCGATGGACCTGTTCCCCGTCGACCTGTTCCCCGCCATCTGGGGCTGGATCTTCGGCGCGGCCGGCGGCGATCCGCACCACGCCTACCTTCGCGTCGTTCCTACCGCCGACCTCTCGGTCGCCATGGGCATGTCGGTCTCGGTGCTGCTGATCTGCCTGTACTACAACGTCAAGATCAAGGGGCTGGGCGGCTGGATCCATGAACTCTTCACCGCTCCCTTCGGCAATCACTGGGCACTCTACCCCTTCAACTTCGCGATGCAGATGATCGAGTTCGTCGCGAAGACGGTCTCGCACGGCATGCGGCTGTTCGGCAACATGTATGCCGGCGAACTGATCTTCCTGCTGATCGCGCTGATGGGCGGCGCCTGGACGTTGTCGGCCACCGGCATCTTCCTTGCGCTCGGCCACATCGTCGCGGGCACCGCCTGGGCCATCTTCCACATCCTGATCATCACGCTGCAAGCCTTCGTGTTCATGATGCTGGCGCTGGTGTACATCGGCCAGGCCCACGATCACCACTGATCCCCTTTCGCATTTCAGTTTTCGTTTCTCTTCAACCAAAGTCCTCTAGGAGTCATCATGGAAGTTATTAGCTTTGTCGCACTGGCCGCCGGCCTGATCATCGGCCTGGGCGCTGTCGGCGCTTGTATCGGTATCGGCATCATGGGCAGCAAGTACCTCGAGTCGGCCGCTCGCCAACCCGAATTGATGGGCGAACTGCAAACCAAGATGTTCCTGCTGGCCGGCCTGATCGACGCCGCCTTCATTATCGGCACCGGTATCGCCCTGTGGTTCGCCACGGCCAACCCGTTCCTCTCGCAAATCGCCAACCTGCCGAAGTAATCGAGTCCAGGCTTTCTCGTCGATTCCACGTCGTTCCCGTCCAGTCTTGAGTCTTGGAATGGCTTCGGATTCAATCCCAAAGAGAGGGTGAAAAGTGAGCATTACCGGTACCCTGATCGTCCAGATGATCGTGTTCCTGATTCTTGTCGGGTTCACGATGAAGTTTGTGTGGCCGCCGATCGCGAAGGCGCTGGACGACCGTGCCCAGAAGATCGCCGAAGGCCTCGCAGCCGCCGACAAGGCCAAGTCCGAACTGTCCGCCGCCAACAAGCGCGTGGAAGTCGAGCTCGGCCAGGCGCGCAATGAGTCCGCCCAGCGTCTTGCCGATGCCGAACGCCGCGCGCAGGCCATCGTTGAAGAGGCCAAGGCCCGCGCCACGGAAGAAGGCAACAAGATCGTTGCGGCAGCCCGCGTGGAAGCCGAACAGCAGGCGCTGAAGGCGCGCGAGGCACTGCGCGAGCAAGTTGCCGCGCTGGCCGTCAAGGGCGCCGAGCAGATCCTGCGCAAGGAAGTGAATCCGGCCGTCCACGCCGATTTGCTGGCCCGCCTGCAGACCGAACTCTGATCGAGCCATGGCTGAACTCGCCACCATCGCACGCCCCTACGCCGAAGCGCTGTTCAAGGCTTCTGCACCGGACCTGGCCGGCACCAGCGCCTGGCTCGACAAGATTGCCGTCATCGCCGGCAATCCCGAGCTCCAGCAGTTCGCGGACAACCCCAAGGCCACGCCGGAGCAGGTGCTGGGCGTGATCGCCGGCGCCTACGGTTCGCCGCTCTCGTCCACGGCGAACAACTTCCTCACGGCTCTGCTGGAAAACGGCCGCTTCACCGCGCTGCCGGAAATCGCGAGGCAATACCGCACCCTGGCGAACGCGAAGAGCGGCTCGTCGGACGCGGTGGTCTACAGTGCGTTCCCGATCGACGCGTCCGCGCTGGGCGGCGTTTCGGCGGCGCTCGAAAAGCGCTTCGGCCGCAAGCTGCAGGTGACTGTGCAGCAGGATCCGTCGCTCATCGGCGGCATTCGTGTGGTGGTGGGTGACGAGGTGCTCGACACCTCCGTCAAAGCGCGCCTTGAACAAATGAAAGTTGCGCTGGCGGCCTGAGGCCTCCAGCCCCCTTAAAGAAAGAAGGAAAGAGTCATGCAACTCAATCCCGCAGAAATTTCCGAACTGATCAAGAGCCGCATCGAGGGTCTCGGCGTCAGCGCGAACATCCGCAACGAGGGCACCGTCGTGTCCGTGACCGACGGCATCGTGCGCGTGCACGGGCTGTCGGATGCGATGCAGGGCGAAATGCTCGAGTTCCCGCCCAGCGCGGACGGCACGCCTTCCTTCGGCCTTGCGCTGAACCTGGAGCGCGATTCCGTCGGCGCCGTGATCCTGGGCGAGTACGAGCACATCTCCGAAGGCGACACCGTGAAATGCACGGGCCGCATCCTGGAAGTCCCCGTCGGCCCCGAACTCATCGGGCGCGTGGTGAACGCCCTGGGCCAGCCGATCGACGGCAAGGGTCCGGTCAACGCCAAGATGACCGACGTGATCGAAAAGGTCGCACCAGGCGTGATCGCACGGAAGTCCGTCGACCAGCCGATGCAGACCGGCCTGAAGTCCATCGACTCCATGGTGCCGATCGGTCGCGGCCAGCGCGAGCTGATCATCGGCGACCGCCAGACCGGCAAGACGGCGGTGGCGATCGACGCGATCATCAACCAGAAGGGTCAGAACATGACCTGCGTCTACGTCGCGATCGGCCAGAAGGCTTCGTCGATCAAGAACGTGGTGCGCGCGCTCGAACAGGCCGGCGCGATGGAATACACCATCGTGGTCGCGGCCTCTGCTTCCGAATCCGCCGCCATGCAGTACGTGAGCGCGTATTCGGGCTGCACGATGGGCGAATACTTCCGCGACCGCGGCCAGGACGCGCTGATCGTCTATGACGACCTGTCCAAGCAGGCCGTCGCGTACCGTCAGGTCTCGCTGCTGCTGCGCCGCCCGCCGGGCCGCGAAGCCTACCCCGGCGACGTGTTCTATCTCCACAGCCGCCTGCTCGAACGCGCGGCCCGCGTGAACGCCGATTACGTCGAGGCCTTCACCAAGGGTGAAGTCAAGGGCAAGACCGGCTCGCTGACCGCGCTGCCGATCATCGAGACGCAGGCCGGCGACGTGTCCGCCTTCGTGCCGACCAACGTGATCTCGATCACCGACGGCCAGATCTTCCTGGAAACCAACCTGTTCAACGCCGGCATCCGGCCCGCCATCAACGCGGGCATCTCGGTGTCGCGCGTGGGTTCGTCGGCGCAGACCAAGGTCATCAAGGGCCTCTCCGGCGGTATTCGTACCGACCTGGCCCAGTACCGTGAACTCGCGGCCTTCGCGCAGTTCGCTTCCGACCTCGACGAAGCCACCCGCAAGCAGCTCGACCGCGGTGCGCGGGTGACCGAACTGCTGAAGCAGGCCCAGTACAGCCCGCTCCCCATCTCGCTGATGGCCGCGTCGCTGTTCGCCGTGAACAAGGGCTTCATGGACGACCTGGACGTGAAGAAGGTTCTGCCCTTCGAACACGGCCTGCACCAGTTCCTGAAGTCCAGCCACGGTGCGCTGCTCGACAAGATCGAACAGGCCAAGGCGCTCGACAAGGATGCCGAGGCCGAGCTGACCACGGCCGTCACCTCGTTCAAGAAGTCGTTCGCCTGATCGGCCAAGCAAGGAATCCCAATGGCAGCTGGTAAGGAAATCCGCGGCAAGATCAAATCGGTGGAGAACACCAAGAAGATCACCAAGGCCATGGAAATGGTGGCCGCGTCGAAGATGCGCAAGGCGCAGGAACGCATGCGCGCCGCCCGCCCCTACAGCGAGAAGATCCGCAACATCGCGGCGAACCTCGGCCAGGCGAACCCGGAGTACACGCACGCGTTCATGAAGACGAACGAGGCGAAGGCCGCAGGCTTCATCGTCGTGACGACCGACAAGGGTCTGTGCGGCGGCATGAACACCAACGTGCTGCGCGCCGTGACGACCAAGCTGCGCGAGCAGCAGTCGGCCGGTGTCGGCATCGAGGCGGTCGCGATCGGCAACAAGGGCCTGGGCTTCCTCAACCGCATCGGTGCGCGCGTGGTCTCGCATGTCACCCAGCTGGGCGATACGCCGCACCTCGACAAGCTGATCGGCCCCGTCAAGGTCCTGCTCGACGCGTACGCCGAAGGCAAGCTGGGCGCGGTGTACCTCTGCTACACCAAGTTCATCAACACGATGCGCCAGGAGTCGGTGGTGGAGCAATTGCTGCCCCTGGCCGCCGATTCGCTGAAGGTCGAGAAGGGCCAGCACTCGTGGGACTACATCTACGAGCCCGATGCGCAGAGCGTGATCGACGAACTGCTGGTGCGCTACGTGGAGTCGCTGGTCTACCAGGCCGTGGCCGAGAACATGGCGTCGGAGCAGTCTGCGCGCATGGTCGCCATGAAGTCGGCCACCGACAACGCGGGCAACGTGATCAACGAGCTGAAGCTGGTCTACAACAAGACCCGCCAGGCCGGCATCACCAAAGAGCTGTCGGAAATCGTTTCGGGCGCCGCGGCGGCCGCCGGCGTCTGAGCCGGCCCTGCCGACAGACCCGACCGACGTCAACCAGATTTAATTTTTACCGGAGCAGATGATGGCTCAAGCAAATTCAGTTCAAGGCAAGATCGTTCAATGTATCGGTGCCGTGGTCGACGTGGAATTCCCGCGCGACCACATGCCCAAGGTGTACGACGCCCTGCAGTACGACGGCGGCAAGCTGACGCTCGAAGTGCAGCAGCAGCTCGGCGACGGCGTGGTGCGTACCATTGCGCTCGGCTCCTCGGACGGCCTGCGCCGCGGCCTGATCGTCACCAACACCGGGGCGCCGATCACGGTGCCCGTGGGCAAGGCCACGCTGGGCCGCATCATGGACGTGCTGGGCCGCCCGATCGACGAGCGCGGCGATGTGGGCCAGGAGCTGACCGCTTCCATCCACCGCAAGGCGCCCGCCTATGACGAACTCTCGCCCTCGACCGACCTGCTGGAAACCGGCATCAAGGTGATCGACCTGGTCTGCCCCTTCGCCAAGGGCGGCAAGGTGGGCCTGTTCGGTGGTGCCGGCGTGGGCAAGACCGTGAACATGATGGAGCTCATCAACAACATCGCCAAGGCGCACTCGGGCTTGTCCGTGTTCGCAGGCGTCGGTGAGCGGACCCGTGAAGGCAACGACTTCTATCACGAGATGGCGGACTCCGGCGTCGTGAACCTGGAGAACCTTGCCGAGTCGAAAGTGGCCATGGTCTACGGCCAGATGAACGAGCCCCCGGGCAACCGCCTGCGCGTGGCGCTGACCGGCCTGACCATTGCGGAATCCTTCCGCGACGAAGGCCGTGACGTGCTCTTCTTCGTGGACAACATCTACCGCTACACCCTGGCCGGCACCGAAGTGTCCGCGCTGCTGGGCCGCATGCCTTCCGCCGTGGGCTACCAGCCGACGCTGGCCGAGGAAATGGGCCGCCTGCAGGAGCGGATCACGTCGACCAAGGTCGGCTCGATCACCTCCATCCAGGCCGTGTACGTCCCGGCGGATGACTTGACCGACCCGTCCCCCGCGACGACCTTCGCCCACCTGGACTCCACCGTGGTGCTCTCGCGCGACATCGCCTCGCTGGGTATCTACCCTGCCGTGGACCCGCTGGACTCGACTTCCCGCCAGCTCGACCCGAACGTCGTCGGCGAAGAGCACTACAACGTCGCCCGCGCAGTGCAGGGCACGCTCCAGCGCTACAAGGAACTGCGCGACATCATCGCGATCCTGGGCATGGACGAACTGGCCCCTGACGACAAGCTCGCCGTGGCCCGCGCCCGGAAGATCCAGCGCTTCCTGTCACAGCCCTTCCATGTCGCCGAAGTGTTCACCGGCTCGCCCGGCAAGTACGTCCCGCTGGCCGAGACCATCCGCGGCTTCAAGATGATCGTCAACGGTGAAGCCGACCACCTGCCGGAACAAGCGTTCTACATGGTGGGCGGCATCGACGAGGCGTTCGAAAAGGCCAAGAAGGTCGCTTAAGGAGTTCCCATGGCAGGCACTATTCACGTGGACGTGGTCAGCGCCGAGGAGTCCATCTTCTCGGGCGAGGCCAAGTTCGTCGCGCTGCCCGGTGAAGCCGGCGAGCTCGGCATCTACCCGCGCCACACGCCGCTGATCACGCGCATCCGTCCCGGCGCGGTGCGCATCGAAACAGCCGACGGTGGCGAGGAATTCGTCTTCGTGGCTGGTGGCATCCTGGAAGTGCAGCCCAACGCCGTGACCGTGCTGTCCGACACCGCCATCCGTGGCAAGGACCTCGACGACGAGAAGGCCAACGTGGCCAAGGCCGCCGCCGAGGAAGCGCTGAAGAACGCGAAGAGCGACATTGATATCGCGATGGCGCAGTCGGAGCTGGCCGTGATGGCTGCCCAGATCGCCGCGTTGCGCAAGTACCGGCAGAAGAAATAAGCGCGAAGCGCTGTTCCTGGAAAAGGCCGCCCACGGGCGGCCTTTTCGTTGGCGTCGCCTGACCGGAATACGCCGGGAACTATTCAATAGTCGCAATTCGTCCGAGGTCCAGAACAGGATTTCTATGATCCCCGCTCCACAACAACCTTTCAGGGATCCACACTGACCAATACTATTTCGGCAGAGACGCAGCCCGGGGCCGGCATTCGCACCTCGAAGTGGCCGCGCCTTATCACGAGGGCTCGACGCTGGACCTCACCGCGCACAGTGTGACGCTGTCTCGTGGCCTGGAAGAATACGCTGCGCGAAATGAAGCCCACAGCAGTACTCACTACGGCTTGCACAAGCCCTCCAACAACTTCCTGGTCCAGGTCCTGAACAAGGCAGGCCTCCCTGCACCTGCCGGCGCTTACGCCCTGGACCTCACGATCACTCCTCCCGCGGCGCCCGCGCCCTGAGGGAAATCCATTCCTCTGACGAGGCATACAAGCGGCTCTTGGGCACCCATGGGCCGCCAGCCCTCTTTGGTCTGATTTTGGTCAAAGTTAAGTCTTGCCCGGCTGAAGTGCTCCTCCTAGTATTCGCGCAAGCTGGCTCGGCAAAAGCTGGCTCGAACAAGAGACTGGAGACAAGCACTTGGCACCCTGGGGCCGGCTCACCGCCGATGAGATGCACTTGCTCGAGACCGCCTTCTGGTCGGCGGGCGGGTCTCGCCACGGCATGGCGCAGCGGCTTGGATTCTCCAAGAGCAAGACGAACGGGTTGATCGCCGGACTCGTCGAGCAGGGGCTGCTCGAAGAAGCCGGCTTGCGGCCTTCGTCGGGCGGTCGTCGTCCGGAGACCCTCCAGCTCCACGACGGGCTGGGCGTGCTTGTCGGCGTGGACATCGGCGCCACCAGTCTGGACGTCGCGGTCCTGCGCTCCGGCATGACGGTGCTTGCCCAGCACGCCGAGCCGGCGGACGTCCGTCAAGGCCCCGGTGTCGTGCTGGCCCGCGTCCGTGAATTGATCCGCGAACTGCTCGGCCGTTGCGGCCTCCAGGCGAGGCAGGTGCTCGGCATCGGCATCGGCGTTCCGGGCCCCGTGAATTTCGCGACCGGGCAGCTTGTGAACCCGCCGCTGATGCCGGCATGGGACAGCTTCTCGATCCGCGACTACCTGCGCGAGGACTATGCCGCGCCAGTCTTCGTCGACAACGACGTGAATCTGATGGCGCTGGGGGAACTGTGGCGCCTGAAGCGCGCGCTCCCGAACTTCCTCGTCATCAAGGTCGGCACCGGCATCGGCTGCGGCATCGTGTGCCATGGCGAGGTGTACAGGGGCGCCGCGGGATCGGCGGGGGACGTCGGCCACATCTGCGTGGATCAGGAAGGCCCCCGTTGCCACTGCGGCAATCTCGGCTGCGTCGAGGCCATGGCCGCCGGCCCGGCGATCACGCGCATGGCGGTGCAGGCGGCCGAGGCCGGCGAAAGCAGCGCGCTGGCTGAGCGACTGCGCGCCCAGGGCCGCATCGAAGCGATCGACGTGGGCCAGGCGAGCCGGGCCGGCGACGCGGCGGCCAATGCCATCGTGCAGCGCGCGGGCAGCCTCATCGGCCAGATGCTGGCCTCCATCGTCAACTTCTTCAATCCCTCGCATATCTTCATCGGCGGCGGCATCACGCACATCGGGCCGCTGTTCCTCGCGGCCGTGCGTCAGAGCGTCTACCAGCGTTCGCTGGCCCTGTCGACGCGGCACCTGGAGATCCAGTACACGCCGCTGGGCACGCAGGCCGGCCTCATCGGTGCCGGCGTGCTGGCCATGCACGAGACCCTCAAGGCCCGCGGGGTGGCGCCATGAGACATCCGGTGTCAACCCTGGGTGGTGATTTCGATGTGTTGGGCCGCCCGAGGCAAGCGCGCACCGCGGTGCGCGGCACGAAGGTTGCCTCATGAATCCGAAAGGGAGCGTTTCCGTCGAGTTCGAGCAGGTCGTGAAGGCCTTCGGCCCCGTGCAGGTGCTGCACGGCGTGAGCTTCGCGCTCGCGCCCGGCCGTGTCTACGGCCTTCTGGGCGAGAACGGCGCGGGCAAGTCGACGCTGATGAAGATACTCGCCGGGTACGAGGCCCCCAGCGGCGGGAGCGTCAAGGTCAACGGCGAGCCGCGCCAGTTCGGCGGCTCGCGCGACGCAGAGGCGCTGGGCATCGTGCTGATCCACCAGGAGTTCAACCTGGCGGAGGACCTGAGCGTCGCGCAGAACATCTTCCTCGGCCACGAGAAGAAGAGAGGCTGGCTGCTCGACGACGCCGCCATGGAGCGAGAGGCGGCCACTGCGCTCGCCCAGGTGGGCCTGAAGGTCGATCCGCGCACCAAGGTGCGCCGGCTCATCGTCGCGGAGAAGCAACTCGTCGAGATCGCCAAGGCCATCTCGCGCCATGCGCGCTTGCTCATCATGGACGAGCCTACCGCCACGCTCACGCCCGGCGAGACGGAGCGCCTCTTCAAGCTGATCGCCCAGCTGCGCGCCGACGGCGTGACCATCGTCTACATCTCGCACAAGCTCGACGAGGTGGAGCGCGTGACCGACGAGGTGATCGTGATGCGTGACGGCCGCTTCGTGGCGCGCGCGCCCACGTCGGAGGTCACGCGCCACCAGATGGCCAATCTGATGGTGGGGCGCGAGCTTGCCGATCTTTACCCGCCGCGCGATGCCGTCGTGACCGAAGCGGCCCCTGCCATGCGCGTGCGCGACTTCAGCGTGCCCGGCTGGGCCCGGAATGTGAGCTTCGAGGTGCGGCCCGGCGAAATCCTCGGCTTCGCCGGCCTGGTCGGCGCTGGCCGCACGGAACTTTTCGAGGGTCTCATGGGCCTGCGTCCGGCGAGTGGCGCCGTCGAGATCCTGGGCAAGGCCGTCCAGCTGCGCAACCCGCGCGACGCCGCACGCCACGGCTTCACCTACCTCAGCGAAGACCGCAAGGGCAAAGGCCTGCACGTGTACCTCGGCCTGCGCCAGAACCTCACGCTGATGGCGCTGGATCGCTATGCCACGCCCTGGCTCAAGCCCGAGGCCGAGCGCGGCGCGCTGGCCGAAGCGGTGAAGGACTACGGCATCCGCACCGGCGACCTCGACGCGCGTGCATCGTCGCTCTCAGGCGGAAACCAGCAGAAGCTGGCGCTGGCCAAGGTGCTGCAGCCGCGGCCCAAGGTCGTGGTGCTCGACGAGCCGACGCGCGGTGTCGACGTCGGCGCCAAGCGCGACATCTATTTCCTGATCCAGCGACTGGCCCGCGAGGGCCTGGCCGTGATCGTCGTCTCGTCCGAGCTGATGGAGCTGATCGGACTGTGTCACCGCGTCGCGGTGATGCGCGGCGGTCAACTCGTCACCACGCTGGACGCGGACCATCTCACCGAAGAGGAGCTCATCGCTCATGCCACCGGAACAGCAAGCAGCGCCGCCAGCATCGCCTGAGGCGGCACCAGCCCATCGCGGCGAGGCCCGGCCGCGCTGGGCCGAGCGCCTGCATGGCCTCGGCCCGGTCATCGGCCTGGTGCTGCTGTGCATCGCCGGCACCCTGCTCAACGGCGATTTCGCGACCCTCGACAACGCGATGAACGTGCTCACCCGCACCGCCTTCATCGGCATCATCGCCGTCGGCATGTGCTTCGTCATCATCTCGGGCGGCATCGATCTCTCGGTCGGCTCGATGGCGGCGCTCATCGCGGGCTGCGTGATCATGTTCATCAACGCCATGGGCCCGGCGCTGGGCTCGCCGCTGCTCGCGGTGGTGCTGGGCGCGGTGCTCGCCGTCGTGCTCGGCGCGGTCTTCGGGTTGGCGCACGGACTGCTCATCACCAAGGGGCGCATCGAGCCCTTCATCGTGACGCTCGGCACGCTAGGCATCTTCCGCGCCTACCTCACCTACTTCGCCGACGGCGGCGCGCTCACGCTCGACAACGATCTCTCCGACCTGTACGCACCGGTCTACTACGCGAGCCTGCTGGGCATCCCGATCCCGGTGTGGGTCTTCCTCGTCGTCGCGCTCATCGGCGGGCTGATCCTCAACCGCACCGCCTATGGCCGCTACGTGCAGGCCATCGGCTCGAACGAGCAGGTCGCGCGCTACGCGGCGGTCGGCGTGGATGGCGTGAAGATCATGACCTACGTGCTGCTGGGCGTGTGCGTCGGCATTGCCACGCTGCTCTACGTGCCGCGCCTCGGCTCGGCCTCGCCCACCACCGGCCTGCTGTGGGAGCTGGAAGCCATCGCCGCGGTGATCGTCGGCGGCACCGCGCTCAAGGGCGGCGCGGGCAGCATCACCGGCACGGTGATCGGCGCCATCCTGCTGTCGGTCATCAGCAACATCCTCAACCTCACCAGCATCATCAGCGTGTACCTGAATGCCGCCGTGCAGGGCATCGTGATCATCGTCGTCGCTTTCCTTCAAAGAGGCCGCCGCTAGGCGCGGTCCCAACCGTTCCCGTTCCGTTCCAACCACAGGAGACAAGCAGCATGAAAAACCTCACCCGACGCTTCGCACTGGGCGCCGTCGCCGCCGCCGCGTTCGCGGCCCTTCCCGCCGTGGCGGCCGAGCAGGTCAACCTCGGCGTTTCCATTCCCGCCGCCACGCACAGCTTCATGGGTGGCATCAACTACTGGGCCAACCAGGCCAAGAAGGACCTGGAAAAGCAGCACAAGGACCTGAAGATCACGATCAAGACGGCGGCCAACGCGCCGGAGCAGGCCAACCAGCTGCAGGACCTCTCGACCGTCACCAAGATCAACGCGCTGGTCATCTTCCCCTTCGAATCCGCAGCCCTCACCAAGCCGGTCGCGCAGGTGAAGGCCAAGGGCACCTACGTCACGGTGGTCGACCGCGGCCTCACCGACACCAGCGCGCAGGACGCGTACGTCGCCGGCGACAACACCGCCTTCGGGAAGATCCCGGCCGAGTACATCGCGAAGAAGCTCAACGGCAAGGGCAACGTCGTGGCGCTGCGCGGCATCGCGACCACGCTGGACAACGAGCGCATGGACGCCTTCAACGGCGTGCTCAAGAACTACCCCGACATCAAGCTGCTCGATGCCAAGTACGCCAACTGGAACCGTGACGACGCCTTCAAGGTGACGCAGGACTACCTCACGCGCTTCAAGAACATCGATGCCATCTGGGCCGCCGACGATGACATGGCGGTCGGCGTGCTGAAGGCCATCGAGCAGGCCAAGCGCGACGACATCAAGATCGTCTTCGGTGGCGCGGGCGCCAAGGGCATGGTCAAGACCATCATCGACGGCAAGGACAAGCGCATCGACGCGGACGTGAGCTACTCGCCCAAGTTCATCTACGACGCGATCAAGCTCACGGCCGAGGCGCGGCTGAAGGGCGAGAAGCTGCCGGCGACGACCATCATCCCCTCGGTGCTGATCACGAAGGACAACGCCAAGGACTTCTACCACCCCGACTCGCCGTTCTAGAGCCCACCCCCCAGGCTTCTCGCACTTCGTGTCGCTTCGCCTTCACCCTTGCAGGGGGCGACACCGGCGCACTGGCGGAGCCAGTTCCGCGGTGTCCCGCGAAGGGGGCGAGGCGCCGCCGCGCCCGCCATCCATGGAGTTGATATGACTGTGCAACAACGCACATTGATGAACGATGCCCCGCCCCGCAAACTGCGCTACGCCATGGTGGGCGGGGGGCGCGATGCCTTCATCGGCGCCGTGCATCGCAAGGCCATCGCGCTCGATGGGCAGACGGAACTCGTCGCCGGGGCGCTGTCGTCCAGCGCGGAGAAGGCGCTGGCTTCAGGGCGCGACTTGTTCCTGGCCGAGGACCGCAACCACGCCAGCTGGGAGCGCCTGCTGGAAGATGAGCTGAAGCGGCCGGCGCATGAGCGCATCGACTTCGTGTCGGTCGTCACGCCGAATCACGTGCACTTCCCGGTGGCGCGGGCCTTCGTCGACGCGGGCTTTCATGTGGTGTGCGACAAGCCGCTGGTCCACACGCGCGAGCAGGCCGACAGCCTGGTCGCGGCCGTGGGCGCGCAGGGCATCGTCTTCGGCGTCACCTACAACTACACCGGCTACCCGATGGTCCGGCAGGCGCGCGAGATGGTGCGCGCGGGCGTGCTGGGCGAGGTGCGCAAGGTGGTGGTCGAATACAACCAGGGCTGGCTCGCGACGCGGCTGGAGGGCGAAGGCAACAAGCAGGCGGCCTGGCGCAGCGATCCCGCGCGCAGCGGCGCGGCGGGCGCCATCGGCGACATCGGCTCGCATGCGGAGAACCTGGTCGCGACCGTCACGGGGCTGGAGATCGAGAGTCTCTGCGCCGATCTCAGCTCGCTCGTGCCGGGGCGCCCGCTGGACGATGACGGCAGCGTGCTGCTGCGCTTTCGCGGCGGCGCGCGCGGTGTGCTGGTCGCGTCGCAGGTCAATGCAGGGCTGGAGAACGACCTGCGCCTGCGCGTGTCCGGAACGCTCGGCACGCTTGTGTGGCGGCAGGAGCAGCCGAGCGAGCTGGTGCATTTTCCGCATGACGGCGCCAAGCGCATCCTCACGCGCGGCGCGCCCTGGCTGTGCGAGTCCGCACGGCGCGCGAGCCGGCTCCCGAGCGGCCATCCGGAAGGCTTCATCGAGGCCTTTGCGAATGTCTACGCCGGCGTGGCCGCGGACATTCGTGCACGCATCGCGGGCGTGGCGGCCGACCCGCTGGCCGCCGACTATCCGCGCGTGGAGGACGGGGCGCGCGGCGTGCGCTTCATCGAGCGCACGGTGGCTTCCGCGCGGAGCGCCTCGAAATGGACACCTTGGTAGCGTTCAGATCGTGGTCGAGCGCGGCCGCGGATCGAGGATGTCAGGCATCTCGATGACCACGGGCGAGCCCCGCCTCGCCTCGATCTCGGCCGTCGCCGCCTCGGCGAGCCGTTCGGGCGTGAAGTCAGGGTAGGGCCAGTTCGTATCTGCGCCACCGAGGCCGATGAAGGCCATGGCCTGACCGTAGAGCCCGTACAACAGCGGAAGACTGGCCAGCTTGGTCACGCCGTCGGCCGCGAGCACGGCCCTCTGGTCCGCCGTCAGGCCTTGCGCAACCTCTTCGATCGCGGAGGTGGTCATGTCCACGACCGTCGAGGCGGTCTGGCCCATGCCGGAGGCCGTCGACAGTCCGGATGCCGCCTCGCTCGCGGGCGAGACAGCGTTCCTGATGCCCGCGCCCAATGCAAGCACGCTGGCGAATCCGCCCGTGAGGATCAGATGGGATGCCCATCCTTCGGTGGTGGCGAACGCGTTGCGAAGCCCTTCCGGAAGTTTCCTGACGACGTTCACGCCATACGCCGCGAAACGCTTCGCCACGCTCAAGGCCTGGTCCTGGGCCGGTGCGTTCAAGGCCCTGACGCACTCGCGAAGATCCGCGCGCGCCAGCAAATGGTGGAGGCCCGTGCGCCCCACGCCTTCGTCGCGGGCATTCCTGTACAGCCTGAACGCCCCGGCGGCGATCAGTCCACCGCCAACGTCCATGGCTTTGTCGACGGTCTGGGCCACGCCCATGCCGGCCAGCTTCGTGTTGGTGACTTCCATCAGATAGCGCAGCACGTTGCGACCTCCGTAGGTCATGACGAAGCCCTTGGACAGCGTCCCGCGGAATTCGGCGATGGCGAGCGGCGGCCTGGCATCCCTCAGGCACTCGGGCAGCACCTCGTCCGATGGCCTCGTGTAGTAGGCGTTGAGAAAGCTCGCCTTGACCGCCGGCTCGCTGGCGACGTCGGCAACCGAGAGCCCGAACCCCGCGCCTGCGCCGACGGCAGCCATGTGATGAACATCGGTGCCGCCGACGGAATTGACGAGCATCTCGGCGCCCATCTCGTTGATCGCCGCACTGCCCATGTTGAATGCCATCCCGGAGGCCATCCCGTGGGCCGCGCCGGTGACGAGGTCCCAGCGCTTCGCCGCCTTCGACAAGTCGCAGAGCTTGTCCTTGGTCGTGATGCCTTCCTCATGGAGGATCTTGTCCTGCCGGGCCGCGAGCGCGTCGAGTTCCCGGGCATTGCTGCCGTTTCGAATGCAGCCGAAGACGAAGTCCAGGCAATCCCTTGTCGTACGAAGTTGCGGGTCGGCGCGCATGCCTTCCGTGTCGTTGATGTTCCTGAAGGGTTCGCCGATTCCGGGGAGATCGATCTCCGCATGGTCCGGCATCGCGGCAACGGCGTCCCGCAGCGCCATTGCGATCTCTCGCGCGCCGGAGGGCGCGGATTGCCGACGGGGGCCTTGTCCCAACAACCCTCGCAGCTCGATGCCTCCATCGATCGGCGTCGACGCGGCGGACTCCGTTTCGGCCAACGGGGCAGCCCCTCGGGCGGCCATGTGGACAGCATGCAGGCGGGAAATGTCTGGCGAGGAAGAACCGGAAATGTTCATGTGCTTGACTCCGTTGTAAAAAGATTGTGGATGGCGGACGGTCCTCGGTGACTTTGGCGCCTCGCTGGCGTGGTGCCAATTCCGTCCGCGAAGCCTTGCGCGCCGATGCGAAGTCGTCGTCCGTCAGTGCGTAGGCCGCCGACGACAGCGCCTCGCGCCCGCCGGGCATCACGCGCGGCCACGCAAAGTTCTAGCATTGCGCTCGACCTCATGACGCCACAGCCCTCCCTGTCCAGCGCCGGCGACCTCGTCGTCGCGCGCCCCGAAGGCCTCTACTGTCCGCCCGGCGACTTCTACATCGACCCGTGGCGGCCGGTCGACCGCGCCGTCATCACGCATGCGCATTCCGACCACGCGCGTGTGGGCCATGGCCATTACCTCGCCCACGCCGACAGCGCTGGCACGCTGCGCGCGCGCCTCGGCGAGGACATCACCCTGCAGACGCTCCCCTACGGCGACGCGATCGAGCACCATGGCGTCCGCGTCTCACTGCACCCGGCCGGCCACGTGCTGGGCTCGGCGCAGGTCCGCCTCGAACACGGCGGGCGTGTCTGGGTCGCGTCGGGCGATTACAAGACCGAGGCCGACGGCACTTGCACGCCCTTCGAACCCGTGCCCTGCGACACCTTCATCACCGAGTCGACCTTCGGGCTGCCGATCTATCACTGGCCGGCGCAATCGGTCCTTCTCGCCGAGATCAATGACTGGTGGCGCGCCAACGCGGAAGAGGGGCGGGCCTCCGTGCTGCTGTGCTATGCCTTCGGCAAGGCGCAGCGCATCCTGCACGGCGTGGACGCGCGCATCGGGCCGATCGTGGTGCACGGCGCGGTCGAGCCGCTCAATGCCGTCTATCGCGCGGCCGGCGTCGCGCTGCCGCCGACCGTGCGCGTGACCGACCCGGGCGTGGACGCGGCCATGCTCAAACGGGCGCTGGTGCTCGCCCCGCCTTCGGCCCACGGCACGCCGTGGATGCGCCGCTTCGGCAACTATGCCGATGCCTTCGCGAGCGGATGGATGCAGTTGCGCGGCACGCGCCGCCGCCGCGGCGTGGACCGCGGATTCGTGATGTCGGACCACGCCGACTGGCCGGGGCTGCAGCAGGCCATCGCCGGCACTGGCGCCGAGCGCGTGTTCGTGACGCACGGCAGCGTCGCGGTGATGGTGCGCTGGCTCACGGAGAGCGGACTGGATGCGCAAGGCTTCAAGACGGAATACGGCGACGAGGACGACGCCTCGCCCGACGCGGCCCCGGCAGCGGCATGAAACAGTTCGCCGCGCTGTACCGGCAACTCGACGCCACCACGTCGAGTCTCGCCAAACAGGCGGCATTGCAGCACTACCTGCGCAGCGCGGTACCGGAGGACGCGGCCTGGGCGGTGTATTTCCTCGCTGGCGGGAAGCCGCGCCAGCTGGTGCCTGCCAAGCTGCTGCGGCTCCTGGCGCAGGAGGCCGCGGGCCTGCCGGAGTGGCTCTTCGTCGAGAGCTACGAAGCGGTGGGCGACCTGGCCGAGACCATCTCTCTCCTGCTGCCGCCGCCGGCCGAGGTGCACGATCTCGGGCTCGCGGCCTGGGTGGTTCAGCGCCTGCTGCCCTTGCGCAAGATGCCCCCCGACGCGCTGGCCGACGAACTGCGTGCGCAGTGGCGGCAATTGGCACCGGAGGAGCGCCTGGTCTACTTCAAGCTCATCACCGGCGCCTTCCGCGTCGGCGTGTCGCGGCTGCAGGTCACGCAGGCGCTCGCGGCCGTGGGCGCCCTCGATCCGAAGCGCGTGGCGCAACGGCTGATGGGCTACACGCACATCGGCGGCCAGCCGACGAAGGCGGACTACGCGGCTCTCATCGCACCGGAAAGCGAAGGCGAACTGCGCCCGCAAACCAGCGGCCAGCCCTATCCCTTCTTCCTTGCGCATCCCTTCAGCATCCCGCTCGACCAGTTCGACGCGGTGCTGGGGCCGACATCGCAGTGGCTCGTCGAATGGAAATGGGACGGCATCCGCGCCCAGCTCGTCAAGCGCGCCGGCCAGGTCTGGCTGTGGTCGCGCGGCGAGGAACTGGTGACCGACCGCTTTCCCGAACTCGCCACCATGGGCGAGGCCCTGCCCGAGGGCACGGTGCTCGATGGCGAGGTCGTCGTCTGGCGCGAGGACCGCGCGCAGCCATTCGCTGAACTGCAGAAGCGCATCGGTCGCAAGACCCTCGGCGCGAAGCTGTTGCGCGAGATTCCCGTCGTGCTGCTGGCCTACGACCTGCTCGAATGGCAAGGCCGCGACCTGCGCGCGCTGCCGCAGGCGGAACGCCGCGCCCTGCTCGACGAACTGCTCGTCGCGGTGCGGCACCCGTGCCTCATCGCCAGCCCGATGCTGCACGGCGAAAGCTGGGAGGATCTGGCACACCAGCGGCAGGCGGCACGCGCCATGGGCGTCGAAGGCATGATGCTCAAGCAGCGCGATGCGCGTTACGGCGTCGGTCGCACCAAGGATGTCGGCGTGTGGTGGAAGTGGAAGATCGATCCGCTCTCGGTCGACGCGGTGCTGATCTACGCGCAGCGCGGCCACGGCCGTCGGGCGAGCCTCTACAGCGACTACACCTTCGCCGTGTGGGATGGTCCGCCCGATGCGGCGGACCGGAAGCTCGTGCCCTTCGCCAAGGCCTATTCCGGCCTGACGGATGGCGAGATGGCGCGCGTCGACGCCATCGTCCGCAAGACCACCATCGAGAGCTTCGGCCCGGTGCGCAGTGTCAGCCCCACGCTGGTGTTCGAACTCGGCTTCGAGGGCATCGCGCGAAGCCCACGGCACAAGAGCGGCATCGCCGTGCGCTTCCCGCGCATGCTGCGCTGGCGGGAGGACAAGCCGGTGGCGGAGGCCGATACCCTGCAGACGCTCGCCGCCTTGCTCCCGTCATGAAGAAAGTCTTCGACGCCTGGTTCGCCTCGCGCGGATGGAAGCCCTTCAAGTTCCAGCGCGAAGTCTGGAAGGCCATCGCCGAAGGGCGCTCCGGCTTGCTTCACGCCACCACCGGCGCCGGCAAGACCTATGCGGTCTGGCTCGGCGCGCTGCAGGCCTTCACGGCGGCCACGCCGGCACGCCGCGGACAGCCGCCTGCGCTGACCGTGTTGTGGCTCACCCCCATGCGCGCGCTGGCAACGGACACCTTGCGCGCCCTGCGGCAGCCTCTGGCGGAACTCGGCGGCGAAGTGCATCCCTGGAGCGCCGGCGCGCGCAGCGGCGATACGGGCTCGGCCGAACGCAACGCGCAGAACCAGCGCCTGCCGACCGTGCTGGTGACCACGCCCGAAAGCCTCTCGCTCCTGCTCGCGCGCGCCGACGCCAGCGAGGTGCTGGGCACGCTGCGGATGGTGGTGGTCGACGAGTGGCACGAGCTGCTGGGCAACAAGCGCGGCGTGCAGGTGCAGCTGGCGCTGGCGCGTTTGCGCCGCTGGAGCCCGGCGTTGTGCGTGTGGGGCATGTCCGCCACGCTCGGGAACCTCGAGGAAGCCATGCGGACGTTGCTGGCCGGGCAGGAGGGTGTCCTGGTCCAGGGCGAGGTGCCGAAGACGCTCGTCGTCGATTCGCTGCTGCCCGGCCGGGCCGAGCGCTTTCCCTGGGGCGGCCACCTGGGCCTCACGATGTTGCCCCAGGTCATCGAGGAGATTGCCGCCAGCAGCACCACGCTGGTCTTCACCAACACGCGCTCGCAGGCCGAGATCTGGTACCAGGCGATGCTGGAAGCGCGGCCCGAATGGGCCGGCCTCATCGCGCTGCACCATGGTTCGCTGGACCGCGCGGTGCGCGAATGGGTCGAATCAGGCTTGAAGAGCGGCGAGCTCAGGGCGGTGGTCTGCACCTCCAGCCTGGACCTCGGCGTGGACTTTCTGCCGGTCGAGCGCGTGCTGCAGATCGGCTCGCCCAAGGGCGTGGCGCGCTTGCTGCAGCGAGCCGGGCGCTCAGGCCACGCGCCGGGGCGGCCCTCCCGCGTCACGCTCGTGCCCACGCACAGCATCGAGATGGTCGAAGGCGCGGCCGCCCGGGCGGCCATCCAGGCCGGCCACATCGAAGCGCGCAGCTCGCCCGCGCAGCCGCTGGACGTGCTGGTGCAGCACATGGTCACGGTGGCGCTGGGCGGCGGGTTCCTGCCCGACGCGTTCTATGAGGAGGTGCGCGCGACCACGGCCTATGCGCAGCTGTCGCGCGAGAGCTGGGATTGGTGCCTGCAGTTCATCTCGCGGGGCGGACCTTCGCTTGCGGCTTACCCGGACTACCGGCGTGCCGTACCGGACGAGGCGGGGGTCTGGCGCGTACCCGACACCCGGCTCGCGCGGCGGCATCGCATGAACATCGGCACCATCGTCAGTGACGCGAGCATGTCCGTGCAGTTCCTGGGCGGCGCGAAGATCGGCAGCGTGGAGGAAAGCTTCGTCGCCCGCATGAAGCCGGGCGACTGCTTCCTCTTCGGCGGCCGGCTGCTGGAGCTGGTGCGCATCCACGAGCTCACGGCCTGGGTGCGGCGCGCGAGCGGCAAGCGCCCGGCGGTCCCGCGCTGGAACGGCGGGCGCATGCCGCTGTCCACGACGCTGGCCGATGCCGTCGTGCAGCAGCTCGCGCTGGCCGACGAGGGCCGCTTCGAGACGCCCGAACTGCAATGCGTGCGGCCGTTGCTCGACATCCAGAAGCGCTGGTCGGCGCTGCCGACGCCGCGCACGCTGCTGGCCGAGGTGCTGAAGACGCGCGAAGGATGGCATCTTTTCCTCTACCCCTTCGCCGGCCGGCAAGTGCACCTGGGGCTCGCGAACCTCATTGCGTGGCGCGTCGCGCAGCGGCATCCGCGGACCTTCTCGATCGCGGTCAACGACTACGGCTTCGAACTGCTGAGCGCCGTCGAGGTCGATTGGCCGGCCCTCCTGCCCGAGGTGCTGCATGCAGGAGATACCGCCCTGCTTCATGAGGTGCTGGCGAGCCTGAACGCGACCGAACTCACGCGGCGGCGCTTCCGGGAGATCGCGCGGGTCTCGGGTCTGGTGTTCCAGGGCTATCCGGGCGAGCGGCGCAGCGGCAAGCAGTTGCAGGCATCGTCCTCGCTGTTCTACGAGGTGTTCCGCAAGTACGACCCCGGCAATCGTCTGCTGTCCCAGGCCGAGCAGGAGCTGCTCGCGCAGGAACTGGAGATCGGGCGCCTGCGCGCGAGCCTCGCGCGCATGAACATGCAGCGCCTGGTGCTGTGCCCGCTCGTGCGGCCGACGCCCTTTTCCTTCCCGCTGATGGTCGAGCTCTTCCGCGAGAAATTGTCGAACGAGCGCGTTGCGGACCGCATCGCGCGGATGGTGGCCCAACTCGAGAAGGCCGCTGGCGCGAATGCGGAGGTGGGGCATGCGGACACGGTCCGCGCGACGTTGTCCTTCGGTTCCGAGGCGCCGCCGACCGCGGCACCGCGCCGGACCCGCCAGGCGCGCGCGCCGCGAGGACACTAGCGGCATGTCCTTGCCGTCGTCACCGCCGTCGTTCCCTGCGTCCGGGCCTGGAGCCCGTGAGGTGCGCTGGGCGGGCGAGCTGCTTCACCTGCTGCCGGAGCGCGCCCTCTGGTGGCCGGCCGGCGAGACTTTGTTCGTCGCCGACCTGCACTTGGGCAAGGCGGCCAGCTTCCGGGCGCTCGGCCAACCCGTGCCCGCGGGTACCACGCAGGAGAATCTCGCGCGCCTGGACGGACTGCTCCAGCGCCACGCCGCGCGGGCGCTGGTCTTTCTTGGTGATTTCCTGCATGCCGCGAAGGCAAGGACGCCTTCGGTCCTGCGCGCGCTCGGCGGCTGGCGCGCGCGTCACGCGGCGCTGGCGTGCACGCTGGTGCGCGGCAATCACGACAACCGAGCCGGCGACCCGCCAGCGTTCCTGGACTTCGCGGTCGTCGACGAACCCCATCTCGCCGGCCCCTTCGCCTGCTGTCACCATCCCCAGCGGCATCCGACGCATTTCGTGCTGGCCGGGCATGTGCATCCCGCATGCTTGCTGCGAGGGATGGGCCGCGACAACCTGCGCCTGCCGTGCTTCGTGCGCGAAGGCGGGCAGGCGATCCTGCCCGCCTTCGGCGAGTTCACCGGCGGATGGCTGGTCGGGCCCGCCCCTGGCCGGGCCTTCTACGCCGTCGGCGGCGACGGCGTGTGGGCCCTCTGATCCCTCGCGCTCAGTTGACGGAGGTTGCGCCCGACCTCACCGACCACAGCGCATTCTGGTTGGTGGCGTCGTCCGTGCACTCGATCTGGATGAGTCGCGTCCCCCATTGGGCTCCGGCCTGGTCCATGTTCCCCAGCGCCGGCACCAGGCATTTTCCGCTTGCGACCGATTTCAATTGGTGGATCGCGCCATGGCCGATCAAGGCCCAGAGCTGGTTGAGCTCGCCGTGGCAGCGATGCTGGAGGACGGGTGCGCCCGCACTGGTCGATCCGTGCATCACGTCCAGGCAACTGCCGTTGTCGGTCGACACGATCTGGACGACGTCGGCGCGGCCGCCGTGGGGTTTGAGTCGCCATTGCTGCTTTCTGCCGCCCTGGGCGGTCTGGGCGTCGCAGGCCTGGGCCGTCACCCACTCCGGTGTCTGTGCATTGGCGTTTTCCGCGCTGATGCACTGCCCGGTCAGCACCGAGGCGATGGAAACGGGCGCCGGCGGCGGGGCGAGGTTGGCGTCCTCGCGGAAGCTGAAATACTGCGCGGCGCCCGGCTCGTCGCACGAGAACTGCAGCAGCGGCACGTCGTCGCCGCGGTTGCCGTATTGCAGGTCCAGGCACAGGCCACTGTGTCGGGCCTGCAACTTGAACGGGCGATCGCGCTCGGCGAAGGACGCAAAGGTCAACGGCCGCGTCGGCCGCCACTCCGTGTGCGTGCCTCCGCAGTGCTCCTGCACGACCAGCGCGTTCGAGGCATGCGAGGCTTGCGAGACGCCCAGGCACATGTCGGAAGATCCGATGCGGATCTCGAAGTAGCCATTGCCCTTGGATGCAAAGCGCATCTGGCTGGTCGCACCCTCGTCGCAAGGCCTTTGCAGCGCCTGCACGCCCGGCGCGACGGCGTCAGCGGCCACGGCGACGCACTTGACCGCGAAGTAGGTCTTGAGGTGGCCCAAAGGCGTGGACGTGGTGGGCATGGCCGCGTGCCCGAAGGCGCAGGCACCCGTTGCAGCCGCCGCGAGCAGTGTCGCGCGGGCTCCGTGAAAGAACTTCATTTTCTAGACTCCCTGATTCATTTGAGAAACGCGGCGCACCCGTCGAACCTGATCGAAGGGTGCCGGCAAGGGCCTCGGAACATGTCCGAGGGGCCTCGGCCGCGCCGGGAGTATATGTATTCGTTCGTTTTCAAATCTGGAAGATTCTCGCGGCGCAGGCCCGCGCGATGACAATGCCGCATGCGAAATCCCGGTGATCCTTCCTCCGGCGCGGACTTGCGCGCCCACGCCATGGTCCTTCTGGCCGATGCCGCCGCGCTGGCCGGCATGACGCCGGACGAGGCGTGCGTGATCGTCGACGCGATGCGGCCGGTGCAACTCCTGGCCGGCACCCTGCTGTTCGAGGAGGGGGACGCGGTGGACAACGACTACATGGTCCTCGTGCTCGAAGGCCAGTTGCGCGCCGTCGGCAACACGGGCCTGCCGGGCGAGGAGATGGTGATCTCCGTCATCGGCCCCGGCAGCCTTCTGGGTGAGATGGGGGTGATCGATGGCGGGCCGCGTTCCGCGAGTTGCACGGCGCTGACCGACGTGAAGCTCGGCGTGCTGTCGCGCGAGGCGCTGGTCGGCCTGGTGGCGTCTCATCCGGCCGCCGCCGCGCGCCTGATGCTGGGCGTCTCGAAGGGGCTGGCCGAGCGCCTGCGCGAGAGCAACCGCAGACTGCGCACGTTGTCGCAGGTCACGCGCGCCCTGCGGTCGGAGCTGGACGCGGCGCACTCGGTAAACCGTCGCCTGCTCGACGCCAGCGGCGCCTGAGGCGGGCGGGCCGCTCAGAGCACGACGGGCGCGTCGGGCAGCTCGTTGCGGTCCGCTTCGCCTTCGGCCAGCGGGAAGTGCTCGACCAGCAGCGCCGACATCTCCTCCAGCGCCTGCGTGAGCCCGTCCTCGAAGCGTCCCTCGCGGAAGGCAGCGCCCATGCGCCGCGCCATCGCGGCCCAGGCCGCGTCATCGACGCGCGCATCGATGCCGCGGTCCGCCACGATCTCGATGGCGTGCTCGGCGAGCAGCAGGTAGATCAGCACGCCGTTGTTGTGCTCCGTGTCCCACACGCGCAGCTTGCCGAAGAGCATGACGGCGCGTTCGCGCGCCGGCGCATCGCGCCACAGGTAGGACCAAGGCAGGCCGGCCTCCACGCAGATGCGCAGCTCACCGCTGTGCCGGCGCTCGCTCGCGGCCACGCGGCGCGTGAGCCGTTCGAGCATCTCCGGCGGCAGCGCCCGGCGCACGTCGGCTTCGTCGACCCAGCGGTGGCGCCAGAGGCGCGCAAGACGCGAGAACAGCGTGGCCACGGCTACCAGTCCCCCGAGGCGCCACCGCCCCCGAAATCACCGCCGCCGCCGGAGCTGAAGCCGCCGCCGCCGGAGGACGAGCCGCCGCTCCAGCCACCCCCGCCCCCGCCGCTGCTCCACCCGCCGTACCCGCCCCCGCCGCGCCGTCCCGCGCCGGCACCGAGCGCCGTCGACAGCAGCGTGACGAGCAAGGCGCCGAGCCCCGCCAGCACCGCGATGACGAGGCTGGAGGTGAGCACCATCGCGACCACGCCGGTCACCCCGCCGAGCGCCAGCGAGCCCGGGATCTTGCCCAGGACGGCGCGCGCGATCGGCCCGACGATGAACACGCCGACGAAGAGGAAGACCGCAAGGTCGCCCCAGTCGAAGCCGCTCTTGCCAGGCCCTTCGCTGAAATCGCCGCCGCGCGCGTCGACCTCCGGCAGCGCCTCGCCGTTGACGCGCGCGATGAGCTGGTCGACCGCCGCGTCGAGCCCGCCCGCGAAATCGTTCTGGCGGAAGCGCGGCTTCATCACGTCGTCGATGATGTGCGCCGCCGCGAGGTCGGGCACCGCGCCTTCGAGCGCCTTCGCGACTTCGATGCGCATCTTGCGGTCGTTCTTGGCGACGACCACGAGGATGCCGTCGCCGACCGCCTTGCGCCCGATCTTCCAGGCGTTGCCGATCCGGTTGGCGTAGCTCGCGATGTCCTCGGGCTGCGTGGTCGCGATCATCAGCACCACGATCTGCGAACCCTTCTTCTGCTCGAAAGCCTGCAGCTTCGCGTCCAGCGCCTGCCGCTGGGTGGCGTCGAGCGTGCCGGTCTGGTCGATCACCCGCGCGTCCAGTGCCGGCACCGGCAGCAGGCCCTGCGCGTGCGCCCCGAAGAGCGCGGCCATCACCAGCATGAAGGCCGTCAGCGCACGCCGGATGCAGGCAGCGGCCATGAGGAGAGTCGCGCCTTACTTCTTCGGCGCACCGAAGTCGACCGTCGGCGGCGTGGAGATCTGGGCCTCGTTCTGCACGCTGAAGTTCGGCTTGGGTTGGTAGCTGAAGACCTTGGCCGTGACGTTGGTCGGGAAGCTGCGCGCCAGCACGTTGTACTCCTGCACGGTCTGGATGTAGCGGTTGCGCGCCACGGTGATGCGGTTCTCCGTGCCTTCGAGCGTCACGCGCAGGTCGCGGAAGGCCTGGTTGGCCTTGAGGTTGGGATACTGCTCCGACACCACCAGCAGCCGCGACAGCGCGCTGGAGAGCTCGCCCTGCGCCTGCTGGAACTTGTTGAAGGCCTCGGGATTGTTCAGCGTCTCGGGCGTGACCTGGATGGAGGTGGCCTTGGCGCGCGCCTCGATCACCTTGGTCAACGTCTCCTGCTCGAAATTGGCCTCGCCTTTGACGGTCGCGACGATGTTCGGCACCAGGTCCGCGCGCCGCTGGTACTGGTTGAGCACTTCGCTCCACGCCGACTTGCTGGCTTCGTCCAGCCGCTGGAAATCGTTGTAGCCGCAGCCCGCGAGCGAGAGCGCCGCGAAGATGACCAGGAGCCAGCGTTTCAACATGTCGAAGATCCTCCGTGCGAAGTGGGCGAAGGTAGCATAGTCGCATGGCCGTCGATCCACTCCAGGCGCTGCAAGCCGCGAACCGTCCGCCGCCCGCGGCATCGGGCGCGGCGCAGGCGGGCACGTTGCTGATTGCCGGCGCCACCGGCGCATTGGGCCAGGAACTGGTGCGGCGCATGGCGGGGCGGCACCGCTACGCGCACACGCGCGTGCTGGCGCGCGAACCCATCCGCGACGGCCTGAGCAGCGTCGAGACGCTGCTGGCGCCCGCCGGTCCGATCGCGCAATGGCCGCTCGCGGAGGCCGGCACCGCACTGCTCTCCTTCGAGCCGCCGCGCCTCTACTACGACCGCGAGCGCGCGCTGTGGACGCCCGAGCCGGCGCAACTGCCGGCGCTGGCCGCATGGCTGCGCGCCTGCGGTGTGCGCACGCTGGCCGTTGTTCAGCCGCACGCGCAGGGCAGCCTGCCCGAGGCGCTGAAACGCGGGCTTGCCAACCTTGACGAACAGGCCGTCGTTGCCCAGGGCTTCGAGCGCGTGATCCTCGTGCGCTCGGCCCAAAAGCCGGCAAAGCGCCGCTTCGCCAACCCGGGCGAGCGACTGGCGGCGTGGATGCTCTCCATCACGCGCTTCATGGTGCCCACGAGCGAGCAGCCGGTGCGTCCCTCGAAGGTGGCGGAACTGGTCGACCTGGCCTTGCGCATCGCGCCGCCGGGCGTGCACGTGGCGGCGCCCGAACTGGTCTGGCAGGCGTCCCAGGGCGAGTTGCGCGCGGTGGCGGAGCGCTGGCTGGCGGCCGCGCCTTCCTGACACATCGCCTAGCGAACATCGATGCAAAATCAGCGCACACCTCCGCCAGCATCCCTCATGTCCACCAAGACCAAACTCCGCGCCGCCACCCTCGGCGGCACCGCCGACGAAGTCGAGACGGCCTTCTACGAAGCGCTGCAGGGCGGCGATATCGACGCGCTGATGGCCTGCTGGGCCGACGAGGAGGAAGTCTTCTGCGTGCACCCCGGCGGACCGCGGCTCGTCGGCGCCGAGGCCATTCGCGCCGCCTTCGAGCACATGTTCTCCAACGGCGCCATCCACGCCACGCCGGCGCGCGTGCGCAAGGTCGAATCGCTCGCGAGCGCGGTGCACAACGTGCTGGAGCGCATCGAGGTGCTCACCGCCGAAGGCGCGCGCCACGCCTTCGTGCTGGCCACCAACGTCTATCACAAGACCCCTCAGGGCTGGCGCATGGTCGCGCACCACGCGAGTCCCGGCACGATGCACGAAGGGGGCGACGCGAGCGAGGCGCCCCAGACGCTCCATTGATGCACTACGTCGCGCCCCGCTGGTTGCCGGGCGGCAACCTGCAAACCATCTGGCCTGCGCTCTACGCGAAGCGCGTGGATGGAGATCTGCCCGCCTACCGGCGCGAGCGCTGGAAGACGCCGGACGGCGACTTCATCGACGTCGATTTCGCCGACGCGGCGGTGGCGGGCCCGAAGCCGCTGCTGGTGCTCTTCCACGGGCTCGAGGGTTCCTCGCGCAGCCACTATGCGGAAGCCTTCGCGGCCTTCGCCGTTTCCCAGGGCTGGGACTACGCCGTGCCCCATTTCCGCGGCTGCAGCGGCGAGATCAACCTCGCTCCGCGGGCTTACCACTCGGGCGACTTCGAGGAAATCGGCTGGGTGCTGGGCACCTTCAAGGCGCGACGCGAAGCGGCCGGCGGCGGCCCCATCCTGGCCGCGGGTGTCTCCCTGGGCGGGAACGCGCTGTTGCGCTGGGCGCAGGAGGCGGGCAGCGAGGCCTCCCGGCTGGTGAATGCCGTGGCCTCCATCTCGGCGCCGCTGGACCTCGCGGCCGGCGGCGCGGCGATCGGGCGCGGCTTCAACCGGCTGGTCTATACGCGCATGTTCCTGTCGACGATGAAACCCAAGGCGCTGGCCAAGCTGGCCCAGCACCCGGGTCTCTTCGACCGCGAGCGCTTGATCGCCGCGCGCGATCTCTACGCCTTCGACAATGTCTTCACCGCGCCGCTGCACGGCTTTAGAGACACCGATGATTACTGGACGCGCGGCTCGGCCAAGCCGCACCTGCACGCGATCCGCATCCCGGCGCTGGTGGTCAACGCGACCAATGATCCGTTCGTGCCCGCCACGAGCCTGCCACGCCAGGAGGAGGTCGGCCCGCACGTCACCCTGTGGCAGCCCGCGCATGGCGGCCACGTCGGATTCCCCCTGGGGCCACCGCCCGGGCACGTCCTCGGCATGCCAGAGCGCGTCGGGGGTTGGCTGCGGCAGCACCGCTAGCGGCGTTCCGCCAGGGAGCAAAATGGCTCCATGGATGACATCGTCAAGCAGGCGCTCGCCAAGTGGCCCAACGTCCCGCATTGCTACGGCTGGCTGGGGCTGGATGCGCGCGGCAACTGGTACATGCGGGACGACCGGACCCAGGCCATGGGGCCGTTTGCCGTCGCCAAGGGCTCGCTGCTGAAGCACGACAAGCTGATCGACTTCATCCAGCGCAATTACGAGCACGACGAGCAGGGGCAGTGGTTCTTCCAGAACGGGCCGCAGCGCGTCTACGTCGAACTTGAAGCCGCGCCCTGGATCTGGCGGGTGGCCGAGGATTTTTCCGTCCGCTCGCATACCGGGCTTGAGGTCCAGCCCTCGGAGTGCCTGCTGGACGAGGACGGCAAGCTCTACTTCGCGGCGTCCATCGGGCTCGGCCTGGTACATACGCAGGACGTCGCGGCCGCCGCCGAGGCCATCGAGCAGGGGCGCTGGTCCCCGGTGGATGTCAGCGTGAAGGACCTGCCCTCGCGCTTCGGCCACGTCATGAGCCCCGTCGCGGCGCACCCGTCACACGCCACGGCGGCAGCCGCACCAGGTTCCCGTTCGTCAGGCTGAGCTTGCCGACGCCGCCCCCGCGGCCTCCCCAAAACAAAAGAGCCCGCGTCGCGGGCTCTTTTTCGTGCGGGCTCGGAGGCTTACTTTGCAGCCGCCGAAGCCGACGCCGCCCCTTCAGGCGCCGCCGCTGCCGCGGCAGCCGGGCGCTCCGGCACCGGGAAGCTCGCACCCCCTGCGTTGGCCATGTAGACCACTGCTCGGCCGATTTCCGTGTCCTCGAAGTCCCCGCCGCCCTGGGGAGGCATCGCGCCCTTGCCCTTCAGCGCATGCTCCAGCAGCGTCGCGTAGCCCTGGCCGATGCGCGGGCCCCAGGCCGCGGCGTCGCTGTAGTGCGGTGCGCCCGGAATGCCCGGTGCGCCATGGCAGGCCACGCACTGGGCCTTGAACACCGCTTCGCCGGTGGCCAGCGGCCGGTTGGCGTCGCGAATCTCGATGGAGCCCACCTTCTGGAGCCGCTCGGCCACCTCTCGGTCGCGCGTTTCCTTGGAAACGCCGTAGAGCGACATGTTGTCGCCTTCCGCCGAGCCCGAGGGGTGCGTGCCCGAAACCACGTACGACACGAGGCCCACGATGATCAGGATGGGTGCAATGAACGAGAAAAATACCGCGAGGAGCAGCTGCTTCGGGTTCTTGATCGGTCCGGTGTGGGCGTCTTCTGTGGCCTGGTAGTGCGGGTCGTCGCTCATTGCGTCCTCAGTATCGGGGGCTTCTTCGGGGGCTTTTTGAAATCAACCGGCGATTATAGAGAGACGCACGGATGCGCCCCTCCACGGTGCCGCCGGGGACGGGCCGGCAACGCTCAGCGCGTTGCCCAGCCGCCACCCAGCGCCTTGTAGAGTCCGACCTGGTTCTGCAACTGCAGAAGCCGCGTCTGCACCGCCGCCTGCTGCGCCGAATACAGCGAGCGCTGCGAATCGAGCAGGTCCAGCGCGCTGGCGATGCCGTTGCGGTAGCGCAGGTCGGAGAGCTTGAAGCGCACGGCCTCGGCGTCCGCCTGGGCCCGCAGGGCGCGCACTTCCTCGCCCAGCGTCGCCCGCCCGGCCAGGGCGTCGGCGACCTCGCGGAAAGCCGTCTGGACCGACTTCTCGTACTGCGCCACCGCGATCTCGCGGCCCGCGCGGGCGGATTCCAGGTTCGCCTGGTTGCGGCCCGCATCGAAGATCGGCAGCGTGATCTGCGGCGCGAAGCTCCAGGCCTTGGTGCCGCTTTCGAACAGGTTCGAGAATTCGCTGCTCGCGGTGCCGAAAGAGCCGGTCAGCGAGACGCGCGGGAAGAAGTTCGCCCGTGCGGCGCCGATGTTGGCATTGGCGGAGATCAACTGCTGCTCGGCCGCGCGGACATCGGGGCGTTCGCCCAGCAGGTCGGACGGCAGGCCGGCCGGCACGTCTGGCATGGGCTGCGCGGTTTCCAGTCCGCCGCGCGTGCCGCCCTCGGTGGCCTCCGCCGGCACCGGTGCGCCCAGCAGCAGGGCCAGCGCGTTCTCGTCCTGCATGCGCAGGCGCCGCTGCTGGGCGTAGGACGCGCGCGCCGTCTCGGCCAGCGACTCGGCCAGCCGGAAGTCGATCTCCGAGGCCACGCCGCTGTCGAAGCGCATGCGCGTGAGCTTGTACGACTCCTCGCGCGTGGCCAGCGTCTGGCGCGTGAGTTCCAGCAGCTCGTCATCGGCCAGCAGCGTGAGCCAGCCGTTGGCGACGGCGGCCACCAGGCTGATCTGCGTGGCCTTGCGCGACTCCTCGGTGGCGAGGAACTGCGCGAGCGCCGCGTCCTTCAGGCTGCGGATGCGGCCGAAGAAGTCAAGCTCCCAGGCCGTGACACCCACGCCCACGCTGTAGACCTGGCTCACGCCCGGACCCACCAGCGAAGGCCGCTGGCGCGTGCTGCTGGCCGAGGCGTCGAGCGCCGGGAACAGGTCCGCGCGCTGGATCTGGAACTGCGCGCGCGCCTGCTCGATGTTGAGCACGGCGACGCGCAGGTCGCGGTTGTTGGCCAGTGCCGTGTCGATCAGCTTCGCGAGCCGCGGATCGGTGAAGAAGGACTGCCACGCGATCGTGGAGGCCATCGGCTGGCCCGCGCTCGAAGGTTGCGCGCCAGGGTAGGTGGCCGGCACCGGCGCGGCGGGCCGTTCATAGGCGGGGATGAAGGAGCACCCGGCCATCAGCATCGCCGCCAGGATCGCGGAGGGGGCCGCCAGCGCGGCGGATCGTGTTTTCTTGTCAGTCATGGCTTTCCTCGATGCCCGCGGCCTGCGCATGGCGCTTGTCGGCCTCGTGCTGCCGCTCGCTGCCCTTGAACAGGCTGCGCACGACCACGAAAAACACCGGCACGAAAAACACCGCCAGCGCCGTGCCCGTCACCATGCCGCCCAGCACGCCGGTGCCGATGGCGCGCTGGCTCGCGGAGCCCGCGCCCGAGGCGATCACCAGCGGCAGCACGCCCAGCCCGAAGGCCAGCGAAGTCATCACGATGGGCCGGAACCGCAGGTGCGCGGCGGCCAGGGCCGACTCGATCACACCCTTGCCCTGCGCCTGCAGGTCCTTCGCGAACTCGATGATCAGAATCGCGTTCTTCGCCGACAGGCCGATGATGGTGATCAGGCCCACCTGGAAGTACACGTCGTTCGAGTACGAACGCAGCATCGTCGCCAACAGCACCCCCAGCACGCCCAGCGGCACCACCAGGATCACCGCCAGCGGGATCGACCAGCTCTCGTACAGCGCGGCCAGGCACAGGAACACCGCCAGGATCGCGAAGCCGTAGAGGATGATGGCCTGCGAGCCGGCGAGCTTTTCCTCGCGCGACTGTCCCGTCCATTCATAGCCGAAGCCCGGCGGCAGCTTGGTCGCCAGCGACTCCATCTCCGCCATCGCCGCGCCCGTGCTGTAGCCGGGCGCCGCGCTGGCGCTGATGCGGATCGCCGGGTAGCCGTTGTAGCGCACCGTCTGCGTCGCGCCGACGATCCACTTCGTGGTCGCGAAGGTCGCCAGCGGCACCGGCTTGCCCTGCGAGTTGCTCGCGTTGAGCTTCAGCAGGTCTTCCGGCTGCATGCGCGCGGGCGCATCGGCCTGCACCACCACCCGCTGCAGGCGGCCCTGGTTCGGGAAGTCGTTCACGTAGGTCGAGCCCAGCGCGGTCGACAGCGTCGTGTTGATCGCGTCGAAGCTCACGCCCAGCGCGTTCGCCTTGTCGCGGTCGATCTCGATCTGCAACTGCGGTGCGTCCTCAAGACCGTCCGGACGTGTCTGCGTGAGGATCTTGCTCTTCGAGGCCATGCCCAGCAGCTGGTTGCGCGCATTGATCAGCGCTTCGTGGCCCGCGCCCGCGCGGTCCTGCAGGCGGAAGGTGATGCCGCTCGCGTTGCCGAGTTCGGGAATGGGCGGCGGGCTCAGCGGGTAGATGAACGCGTCGCGGATGCCGGAGAGCGCACCGAAGGCGCGGCCCGCCAGCGCGTCGGCCGAGTGCTCGGCGTGCTTGCGTTCGTCCCAGTCCTTCAGGGTCACGAAGGCCAGGCCGGCGTTCTGGCCCTGGCCCGAGAAGCTGAAGCCCAGCACGCCCACCATGCTCTGCACCTCGGGCTGCTTGAGGATGTAGCCCTCGACCTGCTGGATCACCGACAGCATGCGCTCCTGCGTCGCGCCCGGCGGCAATTGCACGTTGATGATGATGTTGCCCTGGTCTTCCTGCGGCAGGAAGGAGGAGGGCAGCTGGCGGTAGACCAGCACGACCGCGCCGATGATCGCCACGTAGATCACGAGGTAGCGTGCGGCGCGCTTGAGAAGCCGCGCCACGACGCTCTCGTAGCCCTTGGCGGTGCGCGAGAAGCTGCGGTTGAACCAGCCGAAGAAGCCGCGCTTCTCGTGGTGGTCGGGATCCACCGGCTTGAGCAGCGTGGCGCACAGCGCGGGCGTCAGCGACAGCGCCATGAAGGCCGAGAAGCCGATCGACGCCACCATCACCGCCGAGAACTGACGGTAGATGTTGCCGGTGGAGCCGGCGAAGAAGGCCAGCGGCACGAACACCGAGATCAGCACCACCGTCACGCCGATGATGGCGCCGGAGATCTGGCGCATCGCCTTGCGCGTGGCTTCGAGCGGCGACAGCCCCTCCTCGCCCATGATGCGCTCGACGTTCTCGACCACCACGATCGCGTCGTCCACCACGATGCCGATCACCAGCACCATGCCGAACATCGTCAGCACGTTGATCGAGAAGCCCAGCGCCAGCAGCGTCGCGAAGGTGCCCAGCAGCGCGATCGGCACCACGATGGTCGGGATGATGGTGTAGCGCCAGTTCTGCAGGAACAGGAACATCACCAGGAACACCAGCGCCACCGCCTCGAACAGCGTCTTCACCACTTCCGTGATGGAGATGCTCACGAAGCGCGAACTGTCGTAGGGGATGGTCCACTTCACGCCCTGCGGGAAGTAGCGCGCGAGCTCGGTCATCTTGGCGCGGATCGCCTTGGCCGAGGCCAGCGCGTTGCCGCTGGGCGCCAGCTGGACGCCGATGCCCACCGCCGGCTGGCCGTTCAGCCGCGCCGAGGTCGAGTAGGCCTGGCCGCCGAGCTCGATGCGTGCCACGTCGCGCAGCCGCACGGCCGAGCCGTCGGTGTTGGCGCGCAGGATGATGCCGCCGAACTGCTCCACGGTGGAGAGCTGGCCCGTGACCACCACCGTCGCGGCGATGGCCTGGCCCGGCACGTTCGGCAGGTCGCCGATGGTGCCGGAGGACACCTGCGCGTTCTGCGCGCGGATGGCCGCGTTCACGTCCGCCGGCGACAGGTTGTAGCCCTGCAGCTTGGCCGGGTCGATCCAGATGCGCATGGCGCGCTCGGTGCCGAAGAGCTGCGCCTGGCCGATGCCGGCCACGCGTTGCAGTTCGGGCACCACGTTGCGCGAGGCGTAGTCGCCCAGCGCGATCGGGTCGATCGCCGGATTGTCCGAAGACAGGATGGTGAACAGCAGGAAGTTGTTGCGCGACTTGTCCACGCGCACGCCCTGCTGCGTCACCGCGGCCGGCAGGCGCGGCGTCGCGCGCGACAGCCGGTTCTGCACGTCGACCTGCGCGAGGTCGGGGTCGGTGCCGGTCTCGAAGCTGATCGTGATGGTGCCGGTGCCGTCCGCCTGCGCGACCGACTCCATGTAGATGAGCCCGGGCGAGCCGTTCATCTCGCGCTCGATCACGGACAGCACGCTGTCCTCCAGCGTCTGGGCGGAGGCGCCGGGATAGGCGGCATTGATGACGATGGCGGGCGGCGCCACCGGCGGGTACTGGGCGATCGGCAGCTGCGTGATCGCCACGCTGCCCATCACGATGATGAACAGCGCGATGACCCACGCGAAGATCGGACGATCGATGAAGAACTTGGCCATGCGGGCGCGCTCCTTACTGCTTCGCGGCCGCGGCCGGAGCAGCCGCCGAGGCGGCGGGAGCGGGCGCCGGCGCGGCGGCGCTGGCGGGTGCGGGCGCCTTCCACGGCACCGCCTTCACGGCAATGCCCGGCGGCATCATCTGCAACTTCTGGAAGCCGTCGACCATCACCTGCTCGCCGGCCTTCAGGCCTTCCAGCACCACCCACTGGTTGTTCTGGGCGGCGCTGATCTTCACGTTGCGCTTGCTCATCTTGCCGTCGGGGCCGACCACCGTCAGCGTGTCGCCCTGCTGGGTGCGCGTGACGGCCTGCTGCGGCACCGTGATGGCGTTGGCGGCCTGCGCCTGCTCCACGCGCACGCGCACGTAGAGGCCAGGCAGCAGCTCGCCCTTCGGGTTCGGCACCTCGGCGCGCAGCGTGATCTGGCCGGTGGTGGAGTCGACCGTCAGGTCGGAAAACAGCAGCTTGCCGGGCAGCGGGTATTCGCTGCCGTCTTCCAGCAGCACGCGCACGCTGGCGGCCTCGTTGCCATCGGCGCGCTTGAACTTGCCGTCGGCCATCGCGCGACGCAGCTTCAGCACCTCGTTGGCCGACTGCGTGAAGTTCACGTAGAGCGGGTTGATCTGCTGCACCACCGCCAGCGCGGTCGCGTCGCCCTGGCCGACCAGCGCGCCTTCGGTGACCAGCGCGCGGCCGATGCGGCCGGAGATGGGCGCCGTCACGCTCGCATAGCCCAGGTTGATCTTCGCGGTCTGCACGGCGGCGCGGCCCACGGCCACGTCGGCCTCGGCGGCCTTCTGCGCGGCGACGGCGTTGGCGTATTCCTGCTTGCTCACGGCGTTGGCTTCGACCAGCGGCTTGTAGCGGTCGGCCAGCGCCTTTGCCTGCACCGCGTTCGCCTCGGCGCGCGCCAGGCTCGCCAGCGCGCTCTGCGAGGCGGCGGCGTAGGGCGCGGGATCGATGCGGAACAGCGGCTGGCCGGCCTTCACATCGCTGCCTTCACGGAACAGCCGCTCCTGCAGGATGCCGGCCGCGCGGGCGCGGACCTCGGCCACGCGGGTGGCCTCCAGCCGGCCCGGCAGCTCGGTGATCAGGCCCACGTCCGTCGGCGTCGCGACCACCACGCCCACCTCGGGCGGGGGCGGCGCGGCACCGCCGCCTCCGCCCTGGGCGGCCGGCGCCTCGCCCTTGCCGCAGGCCGAGAGGGCCAGCACCAGGATCGTGGAAGCGGCAACGGCCGCAAGCCGCGGCGAAAAGAACGAATGACGCGAGACATGCAGGACGGGCATGCGATTCCTTTGAAGCGAAGACGGGGGACGGCGCTCGGTCGCGAAAGGTGCCTAAAGCAGCACTGCGAGCCGGGCCATCGGAAAGGCCCGTAGTTTACATACATTCATGCATGTATAGTGACAACCTCTCGCGACGAAGTGATTTTAAAAAAGGAGACCAGGGTGGCTCGACGTACCAAGGAAGAAGCGCTGGAAACGCGGCATCGCCTGCTCGATGCCGCCGAAGTGCTGTTCCAGGCGCAAGGCGTTTCGCAGACCTCGCTGCAACAAATCGCGCAGCAGGCCGGCGCCACGCGCGGCGCGATCTACTGGCACTTCAAGGACAAGGCCGACCTCTTCAACGCGATGATGGAGCGCGTCACCCTGCCGCTGGAGGCCGCCGTGCAGGCCGCCACCGCGGATGCCGATGCCGACGCCGACCCGATGGACGAGGTGGAGCGCGTGATGGTCGAGGCGTTGCGGCTCATGACCACTGATCCGCAGATCCGCCGCGTGTTCGAGGTGGCGACGCACAAGGTCGAGTACACGCACGACATGGAGTCGGTGCAGCAGCGCCACCTGGCGGCGCGCAACGCCTGCGTGACCGACTTCGAGAACGCGATGAGCCATGGCGCGCGCCGCGCCGGCTTTCGCCTGCCGATCCCGGCGGCCGTCGCTGCACAGGGGCTGCATGCGCTGGTGAGCGGATTGATCCAGAACTGGCTGCTGGACCCCGAGGCCTTCGACCTCGTGACGACCGGGCGGCGCAGCTTCCGCGTCTACCTCGCGGGCCTGGGCTTTGCGCGGCCGCTGGCGAGCGCTGCCTGATAGGCGATAATGACGGGCTCCCGGCGCGCTCGGGAGCAACCCTCTCGCTGTATTTCAACGGATAGAATTCGGCCCTCCGAAGGCTGAGATCCAGGTTCGATTCCTGGCGGCGGGACCAGAACATCGAAACCCGCACGCTGCAAGGCGTGCGGGTTTTTCTTTGGTCTGCGTCGACGCCCCGGAAGATGCAGACAAGAAAAAGCCCGCGTTCAGCGGGCTCTGCATGGAAAGAGGCGCGTATCAGGCGTGGGCCGTTGCCTCTTGGCTGGGTCCCGTTTTCTCGTCTCTCCTGGTGACGATTCCGGAACTGTTCGAACGCAGCAGCGTCCGTGCCTTGGCGAGCAAGCTCGGACGTGTGACCTTCATGACGGCGCCTTTCTTCGAGATGACCGTCTGCTCGACCGCTGTCTTGTCGGCACCACTGCTTCCCTGGTCAGCCACAACGCACTCCTACGTATTTCGCGATACCGCCGCAAGCCCCGATGACCAGTTGGGAAATCTCCTTGGAGGAGAAGCATCCCTTCAGCTTGGCGTCCAAGCAAACCACGCCGATCACATGCAGTCCAGTTCGGTCTGTCACCGGCGCGGCCATCGCGGAGAAGCGGTTTTCCCGCCGCCCGGCGGGATGGCATGGCTATACTGCGGCCCGTCATGCGGTGAAAGCGTGACGGGGTTTGGAAGCCTCAATTGCACCTCTGCGACGCGCGTCGCAATCCTCTCGTCTATCTGGCGCGAGGAGAGGCGGCGCATTTGGCAACTGCACCCTTGGAGGCCATGGATGGCTGACTCTTTCCATACCCGCGCGCAATCCAGCGCAAGCCCCGCATCCCTCGATCCCGCGTCCGCCGACGATCCGGGTGGCGCCTTGTCGGCGCCTGGATCAAACAAGCTCACGCACCTCGTCGCCCGCGCCGCCGACGGATTCGAGAACCTGCACGACGTGCAACTCGCCTACGCGGGCCTCGAAATGCTCATCTCTCCCGTCTGTGGCCACGAGAGCGGCGAAGTCCATGCCAGCCGGGGTGAACTTGCCGCACTGCTGCGGATGTTGAACGAGGGCCTTGACCGCCGCGTCGAGGCGATCGACCTCGCAGTCCGGACACTTCGCGACGAGATGCGAGAACGCGGACGCGCGCAACTCGATGAAGGCCCGGAACCCGAGTTCGAGAACGAATTGGAAGACGAAGCTACTCGCTGAACGACCCGATCGCCACCGGGATGTCCGGCGCGCGCCATTGATAGTCGGCGTGCAGCACATTCCGGCTCGGATCATTGCCCTGCCACTGCAAGTCGAGCAGGTCTCCCAGCGCCCACCCCGTCCAGTCCGCCCGGAAGGGCTGCCGCGCCACGTGCGACGGCACTGGCGTCACCGCCCGGTTGCTCCAGATCATGGCCGGGATGCGGTAGCCCGAAGCCGTTGACGGGCTGTGCCCCGCGCGGTCGCCGCCATGCCCGACCTCCTGCCCGTGGTCGGACAGGTACATCCACGCCCGGTATCCGCTTCCGCTTCCGTGCAGCCGCGTGAGTTCCAGGAGCCGGGCAACGACGAAGTCGTGGTACAGCATGGCCGCGTCGTACTCCTGCCGGAAGTGCCGCACCCATGCCGAGCGCCCGGCCTTCTGCATGTCGTTCTCGACCGCGTCGGCTTCGTCGTCGAAGGGATTGGCGCCTTCAGGGTAGCGCAGGCTGTAGTGCGGATGCGCGCCCATGAGGTGCACCACGATCAACTTGCGCGGCGCCGGATCGTCGAGCGCCTCCTGCGTGCAGTCCAGCACCTCGCCGTCCAGCGAGACGCTGGAGCGGCCGGGCGTGCGGTTCACCATGTCGACCACGTCCGCGTGCCGCGCATGTTCCTGCTCGATCGCGATGTCGTCGTGGTTGCTGATCCACCAGGTCTTGTAGCCGGCGGCGCGCGCGAGCGCGAGCACGTGGTGCGGGTTGTCCCGCGGCGGCGTGCCGAAGTTGAACATGTTGCGCAGCGCCGGCACGGTGCTCGCGTCGGAGGACCAGGCGTGGCGCAGCACGAGCAGGTCGTCGCCCAGCTGCGCCTTCTGGATCGCGAGGTGCGGCGTGGTCTCCCGCCCGTAGCCGTAGAGGCCCATGTTGTCGCGGTTGATGCTGTCGGTGACGACCAGCACGATGGTGGCCGGCCCCTGCGCCGTGATGACGGGCGCGGCGGCGCGCGCGCGCTCCAGCGCCAGGTCGCGCAGCCGTTGCTGGTCGCTCCATCCGGCCTTCAGTTCGAGCACGGAGCGGGTCCAGTCGGTCCAGAAGGCGATCGGGTGCAGGCGCCGCCAGGGCTTGCTCGCGTAGGCGATGCTGCCCACGAGCAGCAGCAGGCACATCATTCCGATCGCCCAGCGCGGCCAGGGCGAGGAGGGGCCGGCCGCCGGCCTTGCACCCCATCGCACGGACCGCGCCACCACCACGCCCGCGGCGGCGAGCGCCGTGAACCAGAGGGCGGCGGAGCGCCAATGCATCGAGAGGTATTCGCCTGTCTCCCGCGCATTCGTGTTCGCCAACGCGCCGAGCACCATCGCGCCGTTGGGCGCGCTCTGGTAGGCGTCGAGCAGGTACGCGCGCGTGACGCTGTCGAGCGCGAAGGTCATGGCCCAGAGCCAGACAATGCCGGCGCGCAGGCGATGCACCCATGCCCGCCGCACGGGCCACGCCATCCAGGTCAGCAAGGGCGCGGCAAGCGCCGCGACCTGCGCGATGCGACGGCCGTCGTGCCCGAGGATGATGAGTGCCAGGAGCGTGGCGCCGATGGCGGTGCAGGCGGGGAGGGTGTTGCTCCGCAGCGGGCCGCAAGCGCGCGCGGCCGTGTCTTCAGGGGAAATCATGGGCGAGGGAAATCGAAGGGCGGGATTCTGCATGCGCGCCGGCGCGGCGCCGCCAGTGCCCCGGCGCGGGCGAGGGGCATGCGTTCCGGCCAGCATCCGGGGCATTGGCCGTCACGCCCCGTTGCGGTCGTGAACGACGATGGCCATCCACGCTCAAGCTTCCGGCAAGGAGATCATCCGTTGACTTACCAGCTTCACTACTGGCCCACGATCCAGGGCCGCGGCGAATTCGTGCGCCTGGCCCTCGAGGCTGCGGGCGCTTCCTATGTCGACGTGGCGCGCGAGCCGCCTTCCAGGGGCGGCGGCGAGTCCGCGCTGGGCAAGCGGCTGGACGACCCCGGCAACCCGCGCGCCGCCTTCGCGCCGCCCTTCCTGATCGATGGCGACGTGTGCGTCGGGCAGACGGCGGCGATCCTCCTGTACCTCGGCCCGCGGCTGGGGCTGGCCGGTGTTGGCGAGTCCGACGGGTTGTGGACGCACCAGTTGCAGCTCACCATCGCCGACGCGGTGGCTGAAGCGCATGACACGCACCACCCGCTCTCCACCAACCTGTACTACGACGACCAGCGCGCGGCGGCGCAGGCGCGCGCGAAGGCCTTTCGAGAGGAGCGCATCCCGAAGTTCCTCGACTGGTTCGAGCGGGTGCTGGAGCGCAATCCCGCCGGCGACCTGCATCTTGTCGGCGATGTGCTGACGTACGCGGACCTGTCGCTGTTCCAGTTGGTCGCGGGGCTGCGCTATGCCTTCCCGAAGGCGACGGCGCGCGCGCTGGCGCGGACGCCGGCGGTGGCCAGGCTGCATCTCAACGTGGGCCGCAGGCAGCTCGTGCGGGACTATCTGAACAGCCCGCGCCGCATCCCCTTCAACGAGGACGGCATTTTCCGCTGTTATCCCGAGTTGGACGCCTGAGCTAGTCGTTGGGCTCTTCGTCGCGCAGGCGCAGCGCCGCGTCATAGAGGGCGTTGCGGGGCGCGCCGCTGATTTCGGCCGCCAGGCGCACGGCGCTCTTGAGCGGCAGCTCTTCCAGCAGCAGGCGCAACACCCGTTCGCCCTCGGCACCATCGTCCTTTGCCACGGGCTTGGGATGCAGCACCAGCGCGAACTCGCCGCGCGTGCGGTCGCGGCCGGCCGAGAACCAGGCGGGCAGGGCGGCGCAGGCGACAGTCGCGATCTCCTCGAACTGCTTGGTGAGTTCGCGGCCCACCGTGACAGGTCGCTCGCCCAGCACGGCCAGGGCACGCGCCAGGGCCTCGATCCGATGCGGTGCTTCGAGCAGCACGACGCTGCGGGCCTGCACTGCCAGCGCCTGCACGGCGGCATCGCGCTCGCCCGCCTTGCTGGGCAGGAAGCCGGCGAAAACGAAGCCGCCGCCGTCGTCGTCCGCGGCCACCAGACCCGCCGCGCCGACCAGCGTGGTCACGCTGCTCGCGCCGGGCAGCGGCAGCACGCGGTGGCCGGCCTCGCGCACGGCGGCCACCAGGCGCGCGCCCGGGTCGCTCACGCCGGGCGTGCCGGCGTCGCTGACGTAGGCGATGCGTTCACCGGCCGCGAGCCGTGCCACCACCCCTTGCGCGGCCTCGGCCTCGTTGTGCTGGTGCAGGGCCAGCAACTGGCCGGAGGGCCGGTCGAGCCCGTAGGCGCGCAGCAGGCTTTGCGTGTGGCGCGTGTCCTCGCAGGCGACCGCGTCGACGATGCGCAGCACGTGCAGCGCACGCAGCGTGATGTCGGCCAGGTTGCCGATGGGCGTGGCGACGACGTAGAGCGTCGCCTGCGGATAATGCTGCGCACCCGCGGCATCGCTTGCGGCCTGCAGGGCCGCGCCGAACGAGGCGGGGGCGAGAGAGCTCAAGGGGTTTCTCCAGAACAACAAGTCGGCAGGGAGGCCGTGTCAGGTGACGATCACAACCAAGCAGCGGGGCGACGCGGCGGAAGACGCCGCGCTCGACCATCTTTGCGCGGCGGGCCTGGCCCTGGTCGCGCGCAATTATCGAACCCCAGGGCGCGGGGGCGGCGAGATCGACCTCATCATGCGCGATCCGCGCGACGGCACGCTGGTGTTCGTCGAGGTCCGGCAGCGCGCGGGCGGCCGTCACGGCGGCGCGGGTGGCAGCATCACCGGCGCCAAGCGGCGCCGCATCGTCTTCGCGGCGAGGCATTACATCAGCCGCCTGCGCGTGCCGCCGCCTTGCCGCTTCGACGTCGTCCTGCTCGAAGCGCGCATCGAATGGCTGCAGGGGGCCTTCGACGCAGGCTGATCGCCTACCTTTTGTTGCATCACGCCCCGTTATCATCCCCGCCCATGCTCGAGCAACGGATTCAGCAGCACTTCATCGACAGCGCGGACCTCAAGTACCAGGCAGGCCCGCTTCTAGGCAAACCCATCGCGCAGGCCATGCAGGCGCTGCTGGCCTGCGTGACCAGCGGCGGCAAGATCCTTGCCTGCGGCGCGGGTGTCTCGGGTCTCCTGGCCGCGCAGTTCGCCGCGCAGTTCGTCGGTCGCTTCGAACGCGACCGGCCGGAGCTGGGCGCCATCGTGCTGCCCGGCGACACGACCGACCCGGCCGCCGACACGCCGGACGCGATCGACGCGGACCGCTTCGCGCGCCAGGTTCGCGCGCTCGGCCAGACCGGCGACGTGCTGCTTGTCATCAGCACCAGCGGCCAGTCCGCCGCGGTGCTGGCCGCGGTCGAGGCAGCCCACGCACGCGACATGACGGTGGTCGCCCTGCTCGGCAATGCGGCCGGCGGCGGTCCGAGCGGCAGCCCGGGCGGCGCGGTGGGGCGCGCATTGCGCGAGACCGACGTCCAGATCGGCGTGCCGCACGAGCGCGCCGCGCGGATCCATGAAGTCCACCTGCTCATCCTGCACTGCCTGTGCGACGGCGTGGACGCCCAGTTGCTCGGCGACCAGGACACGGCCCTGTGAAATCGCTGGGCTAAACTCGCCGCAACCCAGCGCTCCGCGCTGCGGCACCGCTGCACAACCACAGGAAGCTCATCCATGAAGACATCCACCCAACGCATCGCGATTGCACTGACCGCGGGCGCCGCGCTGGTCGCGGGCCTCTCGGGTTGCGTGCCTCTGGTGGTGGGCGGCGCGGCGGCCATGGGCGTCGGGATGGTCGCGACCGATCGGCGCAGCTCCGGCGCGCAGATCGACGATCAGGGCATCGAGTTGCGCGGCGGCGCACGCGTGCGCGAGATCAGCAATGACCAGATGTACGTGAGCATCACCAGCTTCAACCGCCAGGTGCTGCTGACCGGCACCGTCGGCACCGAGGCCGACCGCCGCCGCGTGGAAGAGGTGATGCAGCGCGTCGAGAACGTGCGCTCCGTCGTCAACGAGCTCACGGTCGGTCCGGCGACCACCTTCCAGGAGCGTTCCAACGACCTGTTCATCAGCGGCAAGGTCAAGGCCTCGCTGCTGGACGCCAAGGACATCTTCGCCAACTCGTTCAAGGTCGTGACCGAGCGCGGCGTGGTCTACCTGATGGGCCTGGCCACGCGGCGCGAGACCGATCGCGCGACCGACATCGCACGGGGCGTCGCCGGCGTGCAGAAGGTGGTGCGCGTGGTCGAGGTCGTCAGCGAGGCCGACCTGGCGAATCAATCCCAGGCCCAGGCGGGCGGCACCGGGTCCGCGCCGGCCTCCCGCTCCAACGTCCCCCTGCCTCCGATGGAGCCGCTGCCGCCCCCGGGGACGCCGGTGGCGCCGGCCAGCGGCGGACCGGTCACGACGCCGATCCGCTGAGCTTCGGCCCCCACGGGGGCCTTGGGCTTACTTCAACCGCGTGATCAGGCTGGAGGTATCGAAGCGCCTGCCACCGGCCTGCTGCACGTCGGCATAGAACTGGTCGACCAGGGCCGTCACCGGCAGGCGGGCGCCGTTGCGCTTGGCCTCGTCCAGCACCAGTCCCAGGTCCTTGCGCATCCAGTCGACCGCGAAGCCGTAGTCGAACTTGCCTTCGATCATGGTCTTGCCGCGGTTGTCCATCTGCCAGCTCTGGGCCGCGCCCTTGCCGATGACGGCCAACACCTCGTTCATGTCCAGCCCGGCGCGCATGCCGAAGGCGATGGCCTCGGACAGGCCCTGCACCAGGCCGGCGATGGCGATCTGGTTGACCATCTTCGCCAACTGGCCCGCGCCGCTCTCGCCGAGGAGGGTGCAGGCGCGCGCGAAGGCGCCGATCACCGGCTTCACGCGCTCGAAGGTGGCCTTGTCGCCGCCGCACATGACCGTCAGCACGCCGTTCTGCGCGCCGGCCTGGCCGCCGGAGACGGGGGCGTCGATGAACTGCAGGCCGCGCTCGATGGCAGCCTTCGACAGTTCGCGCGCCACGTCGGCCGATGCCGTGGTGTGGTCGACGAAGACCGAACCCTGGGTCATGCCGGCGAACGCGCCGTTCTCGCCCAGCACCACGGAGCGCAGGTCGTCGTCGTTGCCGACGCAGCAAAAGACGATGTCCGCGTTGGAGGCGGCGCCGTGCGGCGTCGCGGAGTGGGAGAGGGTGCCCTTGGCCTGCGGCCCGAGTTCCTTCTGCCAGGCATCGGCCTTCTGCGCGCTGCGGTTGTAGACCGTCACGCTGTGGCCCGCCAACGCGAGGTGGCCTGCCATGGGGTAGCCCATCACGCCAAGGCCGAGGAAGGCGACCTTTTGCGGAGGGACGGAGTCGTAGGTTTTGGGGGTGAGGCTGCTCATCCCCCGAGCTTAGCGCGAGGCCGCGACAGCCGCACCCGCGCGATCAGACGATCGCGAAGTGCTCGGTTCCGGCGGAGAGGTCGGTCGTGCGCGCGCGCTGGCTGTTCAGCTTGATCTGCAGGCGCAGGTCGTTGGCCGAATCGGCATTGCGGATCGCGTCCTCGAAGGAGATGGCGTTGCCCTCGAACAGGTCGAACAGCGCCTGGTCGAAGGTCTGCATGCCCAGGTTGCGGCTCTTCTTCATGATCTCCTTGATCTCGCCCACTTCGCCCTTGAAGATCATGTCGGAGATCAGCGGCGTGTTCAGCAGGATCTCCACCGCAGCGATGCGGCCATGCCCGTCCTCGGTCGGGATCAGGCGCTGCGAGACCAGCGAGCGGAGGTTCAGCGACAAGTCCATCAGCAGTTGCGCGCGTCGCTCTTCGGGGAAGAAGTTGATGATCCGGTCCAGCGCCTGGTTGGCGCTGTTGGCGTGCAGCGTGGCCATGCACAGGTGGCCGGTCTCGGCGAAGGCCACGGCATGCTCCATGGTCTCGCGGTCGCGGATCTCGCCCATCAGGATCACGTCCGGCGCCTGGCGCAGGGTGTTCTTGAGGGCGGCTTCCCAGCTGTCGGTGTCGATGCCGACCTCGCGCTGCGTCACCACGCAGTTCTTGTGCGGATGCACGAACTCGACCGGGTCTTCCACCGTCACGATGTGGCCGTAGGAGTTCTCGTTGCGCCAGTCGATCATGGCCGCCAGCGTGGTCGACTTGCCCGAGCCCGTCGCGCCCACGAGGATGGTGAGGCCGCGCTTGGTCATCGCCACGTCCTTCAGCACCTGCGGCATGCCCAGGCCGTCGATGGTCGGCAGCTTGGCCGGGATGGTCCGCAGCACCATGCCGACCTTACCCTGCTGCACGAAGGCATTGACGCGGAAGCGCCCGATGCCGGTCGGCGAGATGGCGAAGTTGCATTCCTTCGTGCGTTCGAACTCGGCCGTCTGCCGGTCGTTCATGATGGAGCGCGTGAGGGCCAGCGTGTGCTGCGCGCCGAGCGCCTGCTGCGACACCTTCGTGACCTTGCCGTCGACCTTGATCGCCGGCGGGAAGTCGGCCGTGATGAACAAGTCGCTGCCATTGCGGCTCACCATGAGCTTGAGCAGGTCGTTGATGAACTGGCTGGCTTGATCGCGTTCCATGAAGGCTCCTGGTTCAGCCGGGGAAATTCTCGGGGATCTTGGCCTTGCCCCGGGCCTCGGCGGCGGAAATGACGCTGCGGCGGACAAGGTCGGTCAGGTTCTGGTCCAGCGTCTGCATCCCCTGGCCGCTGCCGGTCTGGATGGAGGAATACATCTGCGCCACCTTGCCCTCGCGGATCAGGTTCCGGATGGCGGGCGTGCCCAGCATGATCTCGTGCGCCGCGACCCGGCCCTGGCCGTCCTTGGTCTTGCACAGTGTCTGCGAAATCACGGCCTGGAGGGACTCCGACAGCATCGCGCGGATCATTTCCTTTTCCTCGCCCGGGAACACGTCGATGATCCGGTCGATGGTCTTGGCGGCCGAGGAGGTGTGCAGCGTGCCGAAGACCAGGTGGCCGGTCTCGGCGGCCGTCATGGCCAGGCGGATGGTTTCCAGGTCGCGCATTTCGCCGACCAGGATCGCGTCCGGGTCCTCGCGCAGCGCGGAGCGCAGCGCGTTCGCGAAGGACAGCGTCATCGGCCCGACCTCGCGCTGGTTGATCAGGCATTTCTTGGAGTCGTGCACGAACTCGATCGGGTCTTCCACCGTCAGGATGTGGCCGTACTCGGTCTCGTTGAGGTAGTTGATCATCGCCGCGAGCGTGGTCGACTTGCCGGAGCCGGTCGGGCCGGTCACCAAGACCAGGCCGCGCGGCTTGAGCGCCAGGTCGCCGAAAATCTTCGGCGCGTTGAGCTGCTCGAGCGTCAGGATCTTGGACGGAATCGTCCGGAACACCGCCGCCGCGCCGCGCGACTGGTTGAATGCGTTGACGCGGAAGCGCGCGAGGCCGTCGATCTCGAAGGAGAAGTCGACCTCCAGGAACTCTTCGTAGTGCTTGCGATGCGTGTCGCTCATGATGTCGTACACCATGGCGTGCACGGCCTTGTGGTCCAGCGCGTCGACGTTGATGCGCCGCACGTCGCCGTGCACCCGGATCATGGGCGGCAGGCCCGACGACAGATGCAGGTCGGATGCCTTGTTCTTGACGCTGAAGGCCAGCAGTTGGGTGATGTCCACGCGGTTCCTCGGTGACGTTTTGATACGCTTTTGACGATTATGACGATGATTGGCGACAACCTCCAGCAAGTTCGGACCCGGATCGTGACGGCCTGCGCGGCCGCCGGACGCGATCCGGCGAGCGTGCGCTTGCTTGCGGTATCCAAGACCTTCCCCGCGGAAGCCGTGCGCGAAGCCCACGCGGCCGGCCAGCCGGCCTTCGGCGAGAACTACGTGCAGGAGGGCGTCGCCAAGATCGTGGCACTGGACGACCTGCGCGACAAGCTCGAATGGCACTGCATCGGCCCGCTGCAGAGCAACAAGACGCGGGTGGTCGCGGCCCACTTCGACTGGGTGCACAGCATCGACCGGTTGAAGATCGCCGAGCGTCTTGCCGAACAGCGGCCGGGGCATTTGCCGGCCTTGCAGGTCTGCCTGCAGGTCAATGTGGACGGCGGCGCGAACAAGTCGGGCGTCGCCGTCGAAGAGGCCTTGGCCCTGGCGCAAGCCGTGGCGTCCTTGCCACGTTTGCGCCTGCGCGGGCTCATGGCGATCCCTGAACCGGCGGCGGATTTCGAGGCCCAACGCGCGCTTTTCCTTCGCGCGGCCGAGGTTTACCAGCGGATGCAGGAAGCAGGGATCGCGGTGGACACTCTGTCGCTGGGCATGTCCGCGGACCTTGAGGCAGCGATCGCCGCCGGCAGCACCATGGTCCGCATCGGGACCGCCATCTTCGGTGAGCGATGAACCCACCCCCAGGCTGCGCGCACTTCGTGTCGCTTCGCCTACCCCCGTGCAGGGGGGCCATACCTGCGGGCCGGCGAAGCCAGGTCCGCGGTATCCCCGGTATTCCTCCTCTTTACGCGCCGAGCGGAATCCGGGCGCTGCTCTTGACCTCTTCCATCACCGCGTAGGTCCGCGTCTCGCGCACGCCGGGCAGTTGCCACAGCACGGTGCCGGCGAATTCGCGGTACGCGGCCATGTCGGCCATGCGGGTCTTGAGCAGGTAGTCGAAGCCGCCGGCCACCATGTGGCATTCCATGATCTCGTCGCGCACCTGCACCGCGGCCTTGAATTCGTCGAAGACGTTGGGCGTGGTGCGGTCGAGCAGCACCTCCACGAACACCGTGAAGCCCCGCCCCAGCTTGTGCGGGTCCAGCCGGGCCTCGTAGCCCTGGATGAAGCCTTCGCGGGTGAGCCGCTGCACGCGGGCCAGCACGGCCGTGGGTGAAAGCGAAACGGTCTCGGCCAGCTTGAGGTTGGAAATCCGGCCGTCTTCCTGAAGAATCTTCAGGAGCTTCATGTCGATTCGATCGAGATCAGGGGTTGAGCTGCTCATGAGTAGCAAATTATCCGGCGCATGGATCAATATTTGGTGAATAACTCTGCCGTAAAAGGCGGAGCATCGTCTTCTTGATTCGTCCTTCCGAACCCTCGCCATGCGCCTTCCCACGCCCTACCGACCCGAAGCCGACATCGTCTCGCAGCGCCTTGCCTCCCTGAAGGGCGCGCTGGATTGGGTGAACGTCGCCGCCGCCGCGACTCCCTGGGTCCGCGCCGTGCGCGAGCGGCCGCCGCCTTTCTGGGCCATGGAAAGCCTGTTGCGCGAGTACCCCATCTCCAGCGCCGAAGGCCTCGCGCTCATGCGCCTGGCCGAGGCGCTGCTGCGCGTGCCCGATGTCGAGACCGCGGTCGCGTTCACCGCCGATCAGCTCGACCGCGCGGATTTCGACGGCAGCCCGGACTCGACGCTCTCGCGCCTGTCCTCATCGGCCATCGCGCTGTCGAAGAAATTCCTCCCCCATGCCACGGCCGACGGCGCTCCGGCGCAGGCGCAGCCTGGCCTCATGGCCAGGCTGGGCGCGCGCACCGTCGTGGCCGCGACGCTGCGCGCGGTACAACTGCTGGGCCGCCAATTCGTGCTGGGCCAGACCATCGACGAGGCGATGGACGAGGCGCGCTCGGCGCACCGGAAGCACGCCGCCCTGCGCTTCAGCTACGACATGCTGGGCGAGGGCGCACGCACCGACGCGGACGCGCTGCGCTACCTCGACAGCTACGTCAACGCCATCCGGTCCATCGCCGCGCAGGCGGATGCGTCGGCCGCGCCCGAGTACAACGACGGCATCTCCATCAAGCTCAGTGCATTGCATCCGCGCTATGAAGATGCGCAGCACGAGCGCGTGATGCGCGAACTGGTTCCGCGCGTCTGGCAGCTCTGCGCGCTCGCGGCCGATGCGAACCTGAACCTCACCATCGACGCCGAGGAAGTCGATCGGCTCGAACTGTCGCTCGACGTCTTCGAGACGCTCGCCGGCCGCGTCGCGGCCGAGCGGCCCGGCTGGCGCGGCTTCGGCCTCGCGATGCAGGCCTACCAGACCCGTGCGCTGGAACTGGTCGAGCACGTCGCCGCCATCGCGCGCCAGCATCGGCTTCGGCTGATGTGCCGGCTGGTGAAGGGCGCCTACTGGGACGCCGAGATCAAGCGCGCCCAGGAACTCGGTTTGCCGCACTACCCCGTGTTCACGCACAAGCACCACAGCGACGTGAGCTACCTCGCCTGCGCGCGCGCCATGCTGGCCGCGCCCGACGCGATCTATCCGCAGTTCGCGACCCACAACGCTGGCACCATCGCCGCGATCCTGCGGATGGCGGGCGGCACGCCTTTCGAGCTCCAGCGCCTGCATGGCATGGGCGAGGGCGTGTACCGCGAGGTCATGAAGCACGCGGCGGTGCCGGTGCGCGTCTATGCGCCGGTGGGCCAGCACAAGGACCTGCTGGCCTACCTGGTGCGCAGGCTGCTGGAGAACGGCGCGAACTCCTCCTTCGTCAACCAGCTGGGCGACGAATCGATCGGAATGGACGAACTGCTGGTCTCGCCGCTGTGGCTGGAGACGAAGGCCTCGCTGCCGATGCCGCATGCGCTCTATGGACCGCCGCCCGCGCGCCGCAACAGCGCGGGCGTGGATCTCGCGGTCGAGTCGATGCGCGCACCGCTGCTGGCGGCGCATGCGCGGAGCGTCGTTCCCCGAATCGCCGGGTTCGACGCGGGGCGCGCGGCCGAGGCCGTCGCGCTCGCGGCCGCAAGCCATTGCACCTGGACGCGCACGCCGGTCGCGCGGCGCGCGGCCATGCTGAGGCATGCAGCCGACGCACTGGAGGCCAGCCTTCCGCGCTTCTGCGCGCTGCTGGTCAAGGAAGCCTTCAAGACCTGGGGCGACGCGGTGGCCGAGGTGCGCGAGGCGGTCGACTTCCTTCGCTACTACGCCGATGAGGCCGAGCGCGTGATGCGTCCCGTCGCGCTGCCCGGTCCGACTGGCGAGAGCAACGAGCTGCGCCTCACCGGCCGTGGTCCGTGGGTCTGCATCAGCCCGTGGAATTTCCCGCTTGCCATCTTCCTGGGCCAGGTGGCGGCCGCCCTCGCGACCGGCAACACCGTGCTCGCGAAGCCGGCCGAGCAGACGCCGGCCGTGGCTTCGGAGGCCGTGGCCCTGCTGCATGCGGCGGGTGTGCCGGCCGACGCGGTGCAACTGCTGCACGGGCCGGGCGAAACCGTCGGCGCAGCCCTCGTGGCCGCGCCGGGGGTGGCCGGCGTCGTCTTCACAGGCTCGACGCAGGTCGCCAAGACCATCCACCGCGCCCTGGCCGCGAAGGACGGGCCCATCGTCCCGCTGATTGCCGAGACCGGCGGCATCAACGCCATGGTGGTCGACTCCAGCGCGCTGCCCGAACAAGTCGTCGACGCGGTCGTGCAGAGCGCCTTTCGCTCCGCCGGCCAGCGCTGCTCGGCGTTGCGCCTCCTGCTGCTTCACGAAGGCATCGCCGACACGGTGATCGAGATGATCCGCGGCGCGGCGAAGGAACTGAGCGTGGGCGATCCGTCGCTCCTCGCGACGGACGTGGGGCCGGTCATCGACGGCGAAGCCTTCGAGGGCATACAACGCCACCTTGCGCGCCTGAAGGCCGAAGCCAAGGTGCTCGTGGCATCGCAGGCCGCGGCGCAAGCCGTGCCGAACCTGATCGCGCCGCAGGCCTTCGAGCTCCCCTCGATCGACCGCGTCCAGACCGAGATCTTCGGCCCCGTGCTGCACGTGGTCCGCTGGTCGGGCGATCCGCAGGCAGTGATCGACGCCGTCAACCGCCTCGGCTTCGGCCTCACGCTGGGCATCCAGACCCGCATCGACAGCCGCGCCCAGGCGATGGCCGCGCGCGCGCACGTGGGCAATGTCTACGTCAACCGCAACATCATCGGCGCGGTGGTCGGCGTGCAGCCCTTCGGCGGCGAGGGCCTGAGCGGCACCGGGCCGAAGGCGGGCGGGCCCCATTACCTGCTGCGCTTCTGCGCCGAGCAGACGCTGACCATCAACACCACGGCCGCGGGCGGCAACGCGGCACTGCTTGCCGCAAGCGCATAACGGCCAACGCTTCGCGCATGGGCCATGGCGCAAAGGGCGGCGCGGCGCTATCGTCCGGTTCCTTCAACAACAGAGAGGAAACGCCATGAGCTTCGAACTGTCCTACGTCCATCCGACCGCCAACAGCCCCTGGGGCACCTACCTTTCGCAAGTCGATCGCGTCGTGCCCTACCTGGGCGAACTGGCCCGCTGGGTCGAGACGCTCAAGCGCCCCAAACGCGCGCTGATCGTCGACGTGCCGATCGAGATGGACGACGGCTCGATCGCGCACTTCGAGGGCTACCGCGTGCAGCACAACCTCTCCCGCGGCCCGGGCAAGGGCGGCGTGCGCTTCCACCCCGACGTGACGCTGGAGGAGGTCATGGCGCTCTCGGCCTGGATGACGGTGAAGACCGCGGCGGTGAACCTGCCCTACGGCGGCGCCAAGGGCGGCATCCGCCTGGATCCCAAGAAGCTCTCGCACAAGGAGCTGGAGCGCGTGACACGCCGCTACACCAGCGAGATCGGGATCATCATCGGCCCGCACACCGACATTCCCGCGCCCGACGTCAACACCAACGCGCAGATCATGGCGTGGATGATGGACACCTACTCGATGAACGTCGGCGGCACGGCCACCGGCGTGGTCACCGGCAAGCCGCTGCACCTGGGCGGCTCGCTCGGCCGCGTCAAGGCGACGGGTCGCGGCGTGTTTGTCACCGGCCGCGAAGCCGCGCGGCGCCTGGGCCTCGACCTGCGCGGCGCGCGCGTGGCGGTGCAGGGCTTCGGCAACGTGGGCTCGGTGGCGGCGGAGCTGTTCGCGGAGGCCGGCGCGAAGATCGTCGCGGTGCAGGACCACACGGGCACCGTCGTCAACGAGGGCGGGCTCGACCTGGCGACGCTGGTGCCGCTGTCCCGCGCCGAGGGCGTCGCCGGCTTCAAGGGCGGCGACCGGATCGACAACGAGGCGTTCTGGGATGTCGCCTGCGACATCCTCATCCCCGCCGCGCTGGAAGGCCAGGTGACGGCCGAGCGCGCGCAGAAGACCAAGGCCAAGCTCGTGCTCGAAGGCGCCAACGGCCCGACCGTGCCGACGGCCGACGACATCCTCGCCGAGCGAGGCGTGCTGGTGGTGCCTGACGTGATCTGCAACGCCGGCGGCGTGACGGTGAGCTACTTCGAGTGGGTGCAGGACTTCTCGTCCTTCTTCTGGGACGAGGACGAGATCAACGTGCGGCTCGATCGCATCATGATGAACGCGCTCAACAACATCTGGGACACCGCCGACAAGCACAAGATCAGCCTGCGCACCGCCACCTTCGCCGTGGCCTGCGAGCGCATCCTCATGGCGCGGCAGGAGCGCGGGCTTTACCCCTGAGGCGGGGAACGCGCGGGCGCCCGGGTTGTCCAAGCGCTGCAGTCGGCCGATGGCCGGCTGCATGCCGCTAGCATTCCGACTTCGACAACTCCATGCCCGCCATGCGCCTTTCGATCCCGCACACCGCCGCCGTCCTGCTGTTGCCGCTCCTCCTGGCCGGCTGCGGAACGGAGCCAAAGCGCACGTCCTACGAACCGGAAGAGTTCGATTCCACGACCACCCATACCCGCAGCTATCCGGCAAGCGAAGCCCAGACCTGCGAGGCCGCGCGCCGTGCCCTGCTGAGCCAGGGCTACATGATCACCACCGGCAATGCCGACCTGGTGACTGGGCGCAAGAGTTTCCAGCCCACCAACGAGGTGCATGTGGAAGTCGAGTTCCGCGTCGTCTGCGCTCGCGAGAGCAAGAGCGGCAACATGCCGCGCAGCACCATCGCCTTCGCGAGCGCGCTGCAGGACCGCTACGGCATCAAGAAGGTCAACAACTCCGCCAGCGTGGGCGTGGGCGCGTTCGGGTCGCTGTCGCTGCCCTTCTCGTCAAGCGACGATGCGCTGGTGAAGGTCGCGAGCGAGACGCTCACCGACGACCGCTTCTACGACAGGTTCTTCGCTCTCATCGACCGGTTCCTGCCGGAGGCTGCCGCAAGCGTGCCTGCCGACCCGCCTGCGTCCGCGGGACCGGTCAGCACGCCCGTCAAGCCGCCTGTCATCCGCGTGCCGTCCCCCGTCGTGCCCCTTGCGCCGCAGCCTGAGCCGGTGCCCGTGCCTCCTTCCCCTTCCCGGGGCTGAGCGATGGCTCAGCCGGCGGGCAAGCGGTTGGCGATGTCCCGCAACGCCGCCTCCAGGCGGTCCATCTTGAGCGGCTTCTGGAGCCAGAGGGTTCCCGGGATCGGCGTCTCCGGCAGCGGCCGCCCCGTCACGAAGATGATCTCGACCGAGTGCCGTGCGCGGAGGATCTCCGCCAGGTCCAGCCCCGACAACGCTGGCAGTCCGACATCGGTCATCAGCACGTCGAAGGCGCCTTCGAAGAAGCGGTCCTTCGCGATCTCGGCGCTTTTCACGCCGGTGGCCCAGTGGCCCATCAATTGAAGCATCTCCACCATGGTGCCGAGGGTGTCGGGATCGTCTTCCACCACCAGCACGCGAAGCATTTTCTTCTGGCCTTCGCCGGTGGTTCCGTGCGGGATGCTTGCCATCATTGTTGTCCGTTAAAGATCTCAATGTACGCAGCCAGCGCGCCCAGCGGCGTTCCACAATGGCACATTCTTGCGTAGGAAGCTTCCTTTTACCCTGCTGAGGCGGCCGGGACCTTCAGCGCGCGAGCGTCGACTTGCCGAACAGGCTCTCGATGAGTTCCACGGCGACCTCGGCCGTGTGGTTGCGCACGTCGAGGGCGGGATTGAGCTCCACCACGTCGAGCGAGCCCAGCCGGCCGGTGTCGGCGATCATCTCCATGCACAGCTGCATCTCGCGCCAGGTCGGCCCCCCTCGCACGCCGGTGCCCACGCCGGGCGCGTAGTCCGGGTCGAGGCAATCGAGGTCGAAGCTCACGTGCAGGTGCGTGTCCTCGTCGATGTCCTGCAGCGCCTCGGTCATGGTGGTGCGCATGCCGTGCTCGTCGATGTGGCGCATGTCGAACACGTGCAGCCCCAGGGCGCGGATGGCGGATTTCTCCTCGGCGTCGACGCTGCGGATGCCGATGAAACGGATCGCGTCGTGCTCCAGCGCGGCGCGCTCGCCGCTCCAGCCGGTGAGCGCCGCCGGCCCATGGCCCAGCAGGCAGGCCACCGGCATGCCGTGGATGTTGCCGCTGGGGCTCGTCGCTTCGGTGTTGACGTCGGAATGGGCATCGAGCCAGATCACGCGCAGCTTCTGTCGCCGCTGGCGCACGTGCCAGGCGATGGCGCTGATGGAGCCGATGGCCAGGCAATGGTCGCCGCCCAGCAGGATCGGAAGGTGGCGCTGGCCGAGGGCCTGGTCGACCGCGTCGTAGACCGCGCGGTTCCAGGCAACCACCTCGTCGAGGTGGCGCAGGCCGTCCAGCGGCGCGCGCCAGGGCGTCGCCGGACCGGCCAGGTTGCCGCGGTCGAGCACGGAGAAGCCTTGCCGGCCCAGGATTCCGGCGATGTCGGCCACACGCAGGGCATCCGGCCCCATGCCGGCGCCTCGCACGCTGGCGCCGATGTCGGTCGGGGCGCCGATGAGTTGAAGGGTGGCGGTCATGGGCGCAGTTTACGGAGATCGCCGCCGCGGATGCGCGTGTTCCTGTCAGCCGAGGGCTTGTCTCGATTACCCCGGGCCCCGATCGCCTGCATAAACGGGGGATGACCGCCGCCCACGAAACCATCGCCCCGCCGTCGCGCCTGCTTCTTCTCGCCGAGGGCCGCGCCCTTTGGGAACTGGGCTCGTCCATGGCGCTCTGGCCGCTGCTGCAACTTGCGCCGCGCGGCGACGGCCATCCGGTGCTGGTGCTGCCGGGGCTGGTGGCGGGCGACGGCTCGACCACCGTGCTGCGGAGCTACCTGCGAAGCCGTGGCTACGACGCACACGGCTGGGGCCTGGGGCGCAACCTCGGGCCGCGCCGCGGCATCGAGGAGGGCATGCTGGAGAAACTCGCATCGCTGCACGAACGCAGCGCCCGGAAGGTGAGCCTCGTCGGCTGGAGCCTGGGCGGCGTCTATGCGCGCCTGCTCGCCGCGCGCAAGCCGGAGCTGGTGCGCGGCGTGATCACGCTGGGCAGCCCGTTCAAGGGCAGCGCGCGTGCCACGCACGCCTGGCGCGTGTATGAAGGCGTGAGCGGGCAGAGCTCCGAGGACCCGCGGCGAATGGCGCATGTGATGCCCACGCCGCCGGTGCCGACCACTTCCATCTACAGCCGCAGCGACGGCGTGGTGGCATGGCGATGCAGCGTGGAGGACGCGGGGCCGCAGGCGGAGAACATCGAGGTCATCGCCAGCCACCTGGGGCTCGGCGCGCATCCGGCGGTGCTCTATGCGATCGCGGACCGGCTGGCGCAGCCGGAGGGCCAGTGGAAGCCGTTCAAGCGCTCATCCTTCGGCCCGCTGGCCTATCCCGACCCGGCGCGCCACTAGCCCTCAGGCCCCGGCCCAGACGTCGAGCACGTAGCGCCGGTCCGCGATCATGCGGTCCATCCAGCCGGCGTCCTCGCCATGCTCGCGCGCGATGTCCGACAGCGTGCGCCGCACGTCAGGCTCCATGCGCGAGCCGTCGCCGCACACGTAGACGATGGCGCCCTCGCCCAGCAGCCGCCAGACCTGCGCCGCCTGCGCGCGGACCAGGTCCTGCACGTAGACCTTGCGCTCGCCAGCGCGCGAGAAGGCGGTGTGCAGCTGCGCCACGCCGCGCGCCGCCCAGCCGTGCAACTCTTCCGCGTAGATGAAATCCTGCTCCGGATGCCGGCAGCCAAAGAAGAGCATGGCCTCGCCCGGCATCGCGCCGCGCGCGATCTGCACCGCGCGTTCCTGCAGGAAACCACGGAAGGGCGCGAGGCCGGTGCCGGGGCCGATCATGATCAGCGGCCGCTTCGGATCGTCGGGCAGGCGGAAACCCTCCGCCGTGGTTTCGCGGACCACGCCATGCACCGTCTCGCCCACCTCCGTGCGCGCGAGATGGCTGGAGCACACGCCTTCGAAGCGGCCCAGGCCCGAGCGCGCAGGCCCCGCCACCACGCCCACCGTGACACTGCAGCGCGCCGCGTCGACCGCCGGCGAGGAAGAGATCGAGTAGTAGCGCGGCGTGAGCGGCGCCAACATCTCCAGGAAGTTCGCGAAGGGGAGCTGGCAGGCCGGGAATTCCTCCAGCAGGTCGAGCACCGACTTGCGCTTGAGCAGCACCTCGCCCTTGTAGAGCGTGGCCGAGGCTTCTTCGCCACCCGAGAGCGCATCCAGCTTCGGCCGTGTGGCGGGGCACTGCGTGTGCGAGGCCATCTGCGCGATCTGCTTGCGCGTCGCCACGTCCTGCAGCTCGACGTAGTCGCCGAGCAGGCGGTCGACCGCGATCACTTCGTCCACCGGCAGCGCGGCCTTGCGTCCGGCGGCGGCATGCAGCCGCAGGTGCGTGCTGCGCTCGAAGCCGAAGCGCGCCATCGCGCGCTCCACCTGCGCGGGGCCGTTGCGCGGCACCACGCTCAGGTGGTCCCCGGCGCGGTAGCTCACGCCCTCGGGCAGCTGAAGCTCGACGTGCCGAGTCGAGCGTGCGTCGGCGCCCGCGGCGCCGCCTTGCAGCTCGCGGTTCTCCAGCACGCGCATCGCCACCGCGCCGAGCGCGTCGAGCATCGCGTTCTTCTGCGGCGGCGGCAGTTCCTCCAGCGTGTAGAGCGGCTCGCCCTGCAATGGCGCGTCGGCGCCGGTCTTCAGCTCGAAGGCCGCGACCAGCGTCGGCCACAGCGCATCGCTCCAGTCCTGGAAGGCGCCGTCCATGTCCTCCCGCGCGTCGCCCTCGCCACGCGCGTGGACGCGCGTGGCGCCCAGCGCGGCGAGACGTTCGTCGATGCGGCGCGGAACGGCCTGGTACGTCGAGGCCCAGTCGCTGTTGCCGCAGCCGAAGACGCTGAAGCGCACGCCATTGAGCGAGTCGTCGGCCTTGTCGAGCCAGTGATGGAACTCGGCCGCGTTGTCCGGCGCGGCGCCGTTGTACGAGGCGCAGACGATGGCGACCGCGCCGCTGGCGGGCAGGCGCTGCGCGTAGTCGTCGAGCGAGGCGAGCTGGGTCGAGAAGCCGCGCATCTCGCCGGCCTCGGCGAGCTGCCGTGCGAGTTCTTCGGCCGTGCCGAGGTTCGAGCCTTGCAGCACCAGCAGCGAGGTGCCGTGGCGAGCGGCCTGCGGCCGGGCCGCAGCCGGGCGTTCCCGTGCGGCCTGAGCGGGCTGCGGGCTGCCGTCGACGCGCGCGCGCGTCGCGGGGTCGCGCGGAAGTGCCTTGATCCTGAAGCCCTCGGGCTTGATCGTGAGCGCCTCCTTGATCTTGAGCTGGTAGGCCGTGTGGTCCACCAGCGTGAAGCGCTGCAGGATCATCCCGAGCGTGAGCACCGCCTCCTGAAGCGCGAACTGCCGCCCGATGCATGCGCGCTGCCCGTTGCCGAAGGGCTTGAAGGCATTCGCCGGCCGCTCGCGCTCCGCCTCGCGGCTGAAGTGATCGGGGTTGAAGCGGTCCGCGTCGTCGCCCCAGACCGACTTGTCGCGGTGCAACGCGAGCGCGTGCATGATGACCATGTTGCGCTTCTTGATCGTGTACTGCCCGCCGATGGTCGTGTCCTCCTTCGCGGCCATCGCGATGGCCGGCGCGGTCGGGAACATGCGCAGCGATTCCTTCAGCACCTGCAGCACGTAGCCCAGGCGGTTGACCTGCGCGTAGGTCGGCTTCACCGACGGGTCGGGGCCGAGAACGTGGTCCACCTCGGCCTGGGCCTTCGCCATCGCCTCGGGGTTGTTGAGCAGGAAGTAGATCGCGAAGGACAGCAGCCCGCTCGTGGTCTCGTGCCCCGCGATCAGGAACTCGATGCATTCGTCGCGGATCTGCCGGTCGTCCAGCCGCTCCCCTGTCTTCTTGTCGACGCCCGCGATCATGTAGCTCAGCAGGTCGGGCTTGGTCGCGATGTCGGCGCCGCTCTCGCGCCGCTCGCGCACGATGTCCTCCACCATCTTGTGCATATAGCGCACGTCCTTGCGCTGCTGGGCCAGCTCCTTCTTGAGCATGAACTCCTCCAGCGGGATGCCGCGCCGGTTCTGCACGGTCTCCAGCGTGCGCACCATCGCGTCGACGAAGGGGTGGAAGCCCTCGCGGTAGAAGGAATTGAAACGGTAGCCGAAGCCGCACAGGCCGATGGTGTCGAGCGTGAGCGCGGTCATGTCGCGCACCACGTCCACCTCCTCGTCGAAGTTCAACCGCTCCCACTTGGTGACTAGCTGCTCGGCGATGTCCAGCATCATCGGGTGGTAGGCCTGCATCGCGCGCTGGCTGAAGTTGGCCAGCAGGATGTTGTGCGGCTTCGACCAGGTCGACTCGTGCGTGTCGGAAGTGAAGAGCCCATGCGACAGCGCGCGAAGCCTGCGCAGCGTGCCTTTGGTGCTCTTGTCGAATCGCTTCTCGTCGCACAGCTCGTCGACCAGCGCGGCCGAGGAGACAACGATCACCGGCATGCCCGGCATGTCGAGCCAGTAGATGGGGCCCAGGTCGCGCGCGATCTTCCACATGTCCAGCACCGGCGAGTCGGACCCGATCGACAGGATGTTGCCCACGAAAGGCTTCTTCGCCGGATGCGGGATCGGATGAAGCGCGTTCTTGCCTGCCATGGTCTGGTGCCTCGGGTGGGCCGAAGGTTTGCGACACCGCAGTATCCCGACGCCGCCCGGCGCGGCGGGCAGGGCTATCCCTTAGCGTCGCGCAGGCCCAGCATGCGCCATGCGAGGCGCGACAGCTCCGCCGTCACGGCCTCGGGCGAATGCCGGCCGTCGGGCCGATACCAGGTGTAGAGGAAGCCCGGCAGGCTGCAGGCGGCGAGCGCGGTGATCTTGGTGTCGCCGAAGTCGAGATCGCCGTCGCCGCGCGCTTCCTCGAGCAGCGGACACAGCTGGCCGTAGAAGTGATGCGCGAGCTTCTTCTGCGCGGCGATGTATTCGGGCCGGTAGACCTGCGGCTCGCGGTAGGCGAAGAAGGCGCAGGGATGGTGCGCGATGGTGGCGCGGATCAGCCGCTCGATGCCTTCCTTCACCTTCTCGACGGCGGGGCGCGGGTCGTCCCGCGCGAAATCCAGCGAGGTGAAGCAGTCGACGGCGGGGCGCCACGACAGCGCCTCGAAGATCTCCTGCTTGTCACGAAAGTAGTAGTAAACGAAGGGCTTGGTGACGTCCAGCGCACGGACGATCTGTGCCATCGTCGTGTTGGCGTAGCCTTGCCGGGCGAAGAGTTGCGCGGCGGCCTGGAGGATGCGCTCGCGCTGGATGTCGGTCGCCGCCGTGGCCGCGCGCTGCCGGCCCGTGCCCTGCGGGAGGTGTGTGGCTGTTGTTCTACCCATCGGTAGGATTGTTCGGGTGCGCCACGCGCAAGGCAAGCCGCCCCATCCTATCGATAACCCTGTGCCTGCGCCCGTGACCGTGGCAGCCGAAAGAGGCGACACAGCTTTACACAAGACGGCGTGTACGGATTACAAGAAATTCACATACGCCGGGCAGCATGAAGCCTCCAACAACTCATGAGGACAACCCCATGAAAAAACTAGCAGTCACATTGGCCGTGGGCGCGGCGTCGCTCCTGTCGCTGGGTGCGATGACTGTGCCGACGGTGGCGCAGGCGCAGGCCATCGTCATCCAGACCGCTCCACCGCCGCCGCGCTTCGAGCGCGTGCCGCCGCCGCGCCGCGGCTACGTGTGGGCGCCGGGCCACTATGAGTGGCGCGGCGGGCGCCACGTGTGGGTGGGCGGCTACTGGGAGCGTGCACGTCCCGGCTATGCCTACCGCGCGCCCGCATGGCGCGAGCGCGACGGCCGCTGGGAATACAACCGCGGCGGCTGGGACCGCGATGGCGACGGCGTGCCAAACCGCTACGACCGCCGGCCGAACAATCCCCACCGCAACTGACGCGATGCGTTGAAGAACGCCACGACGCCCGCCCTGATCCGGCGGGCGTCTTGCTTTCAGAGAAGCCGGAAGGCCAGCGGCATCAGCAACGCGGCCAGCACCACCTGCAGGCCGAGCGCGAGGCCCGCGTAGGCACCGGCATTCGGGTCGACATGCAGCGCGCGCGCCGCGCCGATCCCATGCGCTGAGGTGCCCAAGGCGAAGCCGCGTGCCGCATAGCCCCTGGCATCCGTGGCGATGCCCAGCGCGTCGAAAAGATACTTGCCCGACAGCGCGCCGACCATGCCGGTGAGCACGGCGAACACGGCCGACAATGCCGGAATGCCGCCGATCTTCTCCGAGATGCCCATCGCGACCGGCGCGGTCACCGACTTCGGCGCGAGCGAGAGCACCACGTCGTGCGGAAGCCCCACCGCCCAGCCCAGCGCCACGGCCGAGCCGGCCGCCGCCGCACCCCCGAGCAGCGCCGCGAGCAGGATGCGGCCGAAGCGCTCCCGCAACTCGGCGCGCCGCTGCCACAGTGGCCAGGCCAGCGCGACCACCGCCGGCCCGAGCAGGAAATGGATGAACTGCGCGCCGGCGAAGTAGGTCTGGTAGCTCACGCCCGTGGCGAGCAGCGCGCTGGCGAGCACGACGACCGACCACAGCACCGGGTTGGCCCAGGGCGCGCTGCCCAGCCGCGCATAAGCTGCCTGCGCCAGCAGGTACACCACCAGCGTGGCCGTGAGGCCGAAGAGCGGCGTGGCGGAGAGATAGATCCAGAGTTCGACGAAGCGCGGCATCGGGCTACGCCTTCTTCTTGCGGTCCGGCCAGTACAGCACCAGCACCGTCACGGCCAGTCCGAGCCAGGTCGACAGCACGATGACGAAGAGCATGCGCCCGCCGTAGGTGCTCAGCAGCGCGAGGTGCGTCATCACACCCACGCCCACCGGCACGAAGAGCAGAGACAGATGCGCGAGGATGAAGTTCGCGCATTCCGCGACAGGCTCGCGCACGACGGCGAGGCGCAGGCCCGCGAGCAGCAGCATGAGCCCGAGCACCGGGCCGGGCAGCGGCAGCGAGAAGCCGCGCGACAGCAGCTCGCCGATCGACTGGAACACCAGCAGCCAGGCCAGGCCGCGCAAGCCGTTCATCGCGCGTCGCCTTCGCTCAGAAGCGCGGAAGGTCCGAATGCGGCAGCCGCCCGCCGCGCACGACCTGCTTGCCGTACTCGGCGCAGCGCTGCAGCGTGGGGATCACCTTGCCGGGGTTCAGCAGGCCCTGGGGATCGAAGGCGCGCTTCACGCCGAACATCTGCTCGTTCTCCTCGGCCGTGAACTGCACGCACATGCTGTTGAGCTTCTCGACACCTACGCCGTGCTCGCCCGACACCGTGCCGCCCATCGCGACGCTGGTCTCCAGGATGTCGGCGCCGAAGAGTTCGCAGCGGTGCAGCTCGTCCGGGTCGTTGGCGTCGAAGAGCACGAGCGGGTGCAGGTTGCCATCGCCCGCGTGGAAGACGTTGCAGCAGCGCAGGCCGTATTTCTTTTCCATCTCCTGGATGGCGAGCAGGATGTCGGCCAGGCGCTTGCGCGGGATGGTCGAATCCAGGCACATGTAGTCGGGGCTGATGCGGCCCGAGGCGGGGAAGGCGTTCTTGCGGCCGCTCCAGAACTTGAGGCGTTCCTCCTCGCTCGTGCTCACCGCGATGGCGGTGGCGCCGGAGGCGCGCAGCACCTCGGTCATGCGGCCGATCTCTTCCTCGACTTCCTCCGCCGTGCCGTCGGATTCGCACAGCAGGATGGCGGCGGCCTCCAGGTCGTAGCCCGCGCGCACGAAGTCCTCGACGGCGGCGGTCATGGGCTTGTCCATCATCTCCAGCCCGGCCGGGATGATGCCGGCGGCGATCACGGCCGCGACGGCGTCGCCGGCTTTGCGCACGTCGTCGAAGCTCGCCATGATGCAACGCGCGAGTTGCGGCTTGGGCACCAGCTTGACCGTGACCTCGGTGGTCACGGCCAGCATGCCTTCGCTGCCGATGACGAGCGCCAGCAGGTCGAGGCCCGCGCTGTCCAGCGCCTCGCCGCCGAATTCGACCGGCTCGCCTTCGGCCGTGAAGCCCCGCACGCGCAGCACGTTGTGCAGCGTGAGCCCGTACTTGAGGCAATGCACGCCGCCCGAGTTCTCGGCCACGTTGCCGCCGATGGTGCAGGCGATCTGGCTGGAGGGGTCGGGCGCGTAGTAGAGGTTGAAGGGCGCGGCCGCTTCGCTGATCGCGAGGTTGCGCACGCCGCACTGGACGACCGCCGTGCGGCTCGACGCATCGACCTTGAGGATGCGGTTGAACTTGGCGAGCGAGAGCGTGACCCCCGCCGCGTTCGGCATCGCGCCACCCGAGAGGCCGGTGCCTGCGCCGCGTGCCACCACCGGCACGCCGAGCGCATGGCAGGTACGCAGCACGGCCTGCACCTGCGCCTCGGTCTCCGGCAGGGCGACGGCGAGCGGCCTCTGGCGGTAGGCCGTGAGGCCGTCGCATTCGTAGGGGATGGTGTCCTCGTCCTGCCAGATCAGCGCGTGCGCGGGCAGTTGCGAGCGCAGCGCCTCCACGACGCGCGACTGGGACGCGGCGGTCGGTTGCGCGGCGGACGGTGCCGCGGCGGGAAGGTGGCGCTCGGCGATGGCGTTGGCGGTGCTCATGGGGCAACTGTACGGCGAGTCGAGGCCGCTTGCGCCGGCGGGCGGGACGCGAAGCTGAAAATCCCCTCGGCCGCAAGGCGCTCGCACTCGGCCCGCACCATTCCGTCCATCGCCTGCGCCGCCTGGAGAGCCGGCTGTCCCGAACGGCAGGCCAGCACCAGCAGCCGGCTGAGCTGCACGCCCGAGACCTCCGACAGACGCACCTGGCGCGCGGCATGCGGTTCCTTGAAGACCGAGACCGGCATCACGGTCGCCCAGCGGCCTTGCAACACCAGTTCGCGGATGGTGTCGACCGAGTCGATCTCGGCGCGCAGGTCGAGCCGCGCGCCCAGCGGCGCCAGCTGCCGCTCGACCAGGCCGCGATGCAGGTTCGTCATCAACAGTGGGATGCGCGCGAGCTGCGCCAGCGACACGACAGGGTCCAGCCGCTGGTCGACGTGCGTGACCAGCGCGAATGGCTCGCCCAGCAAGGGGCTGAGCGCGAGCGCGCGGCCCGGCTCCGGGTTGGTCACGACCGCGATGTCGATGCGTCCGCGCTCCAGCCCGTCGAGCAGGGCGGGCGTGAAGGCCTCGCGCACGACCAGGCGGATGCCCGCCAGTTCACGGTGGCAGCGCTCGAACACGCCCGGCAGCAGCACGCGCGCCAGCGTGGGCGAGGCGCCCAAGGTGATCGAGGACGCGCTGCCCTGGTCCTGGCCGGCGAGCAGCTGGCGCACGCGGGCCGACTCGGCGAGCATGCGGCGCGCGGATTCATACAGCGTCACGCCGCCCGGCGTGAGCCGTACGCCGCGCGACGAGCGCTGCAGCAGTTGCATGCCGAGGTCCGTCTCCAGCTCGCGCAACTGGCGGCTGAGGGCTGGCTGGGCGATGGACAGCGACACCGCCGCGGCGCTCAGGCTGCCTGCGTCGGCGATGGCGACGAAGTAGCGCAGGGTGCGCAGGTTCACGGCGTGAAATGGGGCGAGGCCATAGCGGAATGATATGGCTGGCGACGCATTCTGTATTGGACGTCGCGGCGGTGCCTTCCTAGACTGCCCCGGAAATGGCGACAGATAACAAGTATGTATGGATCGCGGGCGAGCGCCTGCGTGCTTTCATTGCCGAAGCCCTGACGCGGGTCGGCCTGCCGGCCGCCGACGCGGTGAAGGTCGGCGGCCTCATGGCCGAGGCCGACCTGCAGGGCTCGGACGGCCACGGCATCATTCGGCTGCCGCAGTACGTGCAGCGTATCCAATCCGGCGGCATCAACGTCCGCCCCGACATTCGCGTGGTGATGGAGCGCGCCGCGATGGCGGTGGTCGATGGCGACAACGGCATGGGTCACCTCGTGGTCTCGCGCGCCGTCGAACTCGCGATCGAGAAGGCACGCGGCGCGGGCGTGGCCTGGGTGGGCGCGCGGGCCAGCAACCATGCCGGGCCGGCCTCGCTCTATGCGCGCATGCCGGTGGCGCACGACATGATCGGCCTGTACTTCGCGGTCGGCAACGCCAACCACCTGCCGCCCTGGGGCGGCATGGAGATGCTGCTGTCCACCAACCCGATCGCGGCCGGCATTCCCGCCGGCGAGGAGCCACCGGTGGTGCTGGACATGGCGACCACGGTGGCCGCCTACGGCAAGGTGAAGGCCAAGGCCAAGCTCGGCGAGCCGATGCCCGAGGGCTGGATGATCGACCGCCAGGGCCGGCCGCTGACGGACCCGAAGCGTGCGAACGAAGGCTTCCTCATGCCCATCGGTGGCCACAAGGGCTACGGCCTGGCGCTGGTCGTCGGCCTGCTCGCAGGCATGCTGCAGGGTGGTGCGATGGGCCGCGACGTGGTCGACTTCAACGCCGACCACGTGACGCCGACCAACACCGGTCAGGCGATCCTCGTGATCGACCTCGCCGCCTTCGGCGGAGCCGGGCCCTTCAAGGCGGCGGTGGATGCACTTGTGCGCGATATCCGCGGCAGCGAGCGATTGCCGGGCGTGGAGCGCATCTGGCTGCCCGGCGAGCAAAGCCATCGCCGACGCGCCGAATACGCCCGTGCCGGTGCGCCCGTCGCGGCGGCGCTGGTGGATGACCTGGACCAGCTCGCGATGCGGCTTGGCATGCCACCGTTGCGCCAGGCGCCTGGCTGAGAGACTCGGCGCCCCGAACAAGAAAAGGAGACAAGACCATGAGACTCTTCCACCGCCTGCTTCCTGCCACTTGCCTGGCCGGCGCCGCGCTGGCCGCCTTCGCGCAGACGGCGCCCTACCCGAACAAGCCGATCCGCATGGTCATCCCGCTGGCCGCCGGCAGCGCGGTGGACAACGGCGCGCGCGTGCTCACGCAGAGGATGGGCACCGAGCTGGGCCAGCCCTTCGTGCTGGAGAACCTCCCCGGCTCCTCCGGCCTGATCGGTGCCGACCGCGTCGCGCATGGCGTGCCCGACGGCTACACCATCGGCGGCTTCAACGACAGCGTGCTGACGATGATTCCGCACATCTATCCAAAGGCGCCGTGGGATGCATTGACGGACTTCGTGCCCATCTCGCTGGTCGGCACCATCGAATGGGGCCTGCTGGTGAAGCCCGATTCGCCCTACCGCACGGTGGACGACTTCATCAAGGCCGCGAAGGCCGCGCCCGGCAAGCTGAACTACGGCTCCGGCGGCAGCGGCAGTCCGCAGCACATCGCGATGGCCATGTTCGCCTCGCGCGCGGGCATCGAGATGACGCACGTGCCTTACAAGGGCGCGACGCCGGCCGCGGTGGGGCTGGCGGGCGGCGAGGTCGACGCGGAGTTCCAGGGCCTGGGCACGGTGACCTCGCTGGTGCAGGGCGGCAAGCTGCGCCTGCTTGCGGTGTCGACGCCCAAGCGCCTGCCGCAGTACCCCGACGTGCCCACGGTGGCCGAGGCGGGGCTGCCCGATTTCTTCTTCAACTCCTGGTTCGCGATGGTCGCGCCCAAGGGCACGCCGAAGGAGATCGTGGACCGGTTGCACGCGGCCATGCGCAAGTCGCTCGACGATCCCGAGACGCGCGACAAACTCGTCGCGCTCGGCATCACGGTGCGGGGCAGTTCGCCCAAGGAGTTCGGCGACGCGCTGCGCAAGCAGTACGCGCTCTACCGCACCGTCATCCAGACGAACGGCATCAAGGCCGACTGAACGGCCGCGGCCCGGCTACTTGAAGACCACCGTGCGGTGGCCGTTGAGCAGCACGCGGTGCTCGCTGTGCCACTTCACCGCGCGCGCCAGCACCTGGCTTTCGGTGTCGCGGCCGCGCGCCGTGAGGTCCTCGACCGTGTCGGTGTGGTCGGCGCGCTCCACGTCCTGCTCGATGATCGGGCCCTCGTCGAGGTCCGCCGTCACGTAGTGGGCGGTGGCGCCGATGAGCTTCACGCCGCGGTCGTGCGCCTGGTAGTAGGGCTTCGCGCCCTTAAAGCTGGGCAGGAAGGAGTGGTGGATGTTGATCGCACGGCCGGCGAGCTTGACGCACAGGTCGTTGCTCAGGATCTGCATGTAGCGCGCGAGCACGACCAGGTCGGCGCCCTCGGCCTCGATGATCTCCAGCTGTCTTGCCTCGCCCTGCGCCTTGGTCGCGGCCGTCACCGGGATGTGGTGGAAGGGTACGTTGTAGCTCGCCGCCAGCTGGTAGAACTCGCGGTGGTTCGAGATGATGGCGCGCACGTCGATGGCCAGCAGGCCGCTCTTCCAGCGGAACAGCAGGTCGTTCAGGCAGTGGCCTTCCTTGCTCACCAGGATGACGGTCTTCATCGGCTCGGCGGCCGGATGGAGCTTCCACGTCATGCCGAAGCCGCGCGCCAGGTCGGCGATCTGCTCGCGCAGCGCGACTTCGCTGTGGCTGCCGCAGGCGAAGCGCACGCGCATGAAGAACAGGCCGGTGCCGTGGTCGTTGTACTGCGCCGCTTCTTCGATGTTGCCGCCGCGTTCGAGCAGGAAGCCGGAGACGGCGTGCACGATGCCGGTGCGGTCGGGGCAGGAGAGGGTGAGGATGTACGCGGGATTCATAAGGGCGGCCATTGTCGCAGGGCTGCCGGAATGGCCGGGCGGTGCCAAAATGCCCCTCTTTCCCGTCCGCGCGTACCTCCGAGGAGTGATTCATGGCCTACAACGACTTCAACATGGACAACCAGTGGTTGCCCTTCACGCCCAACCGCCACTTCAAGAAGGACCCGCGGGTCTTCGTGGCGGCCGACGGGATGGAATTCACCACCCACGACGGGCGCAAGGTGATCGACGGCATCTCCTCGCTGTGGTGCGTGGGCGCGGGCCACAACCGCAAGCCCATCAACGAGGCGATCAAGAAGCAGCTCGACACGCTGGACTACGCCACCGCCTTCCAGGTAAGCAACGACAAGGCCTTCAAGGCCGCCGAGATGATCGCCGCCATGGCGCCGGGCGACCTCAACAAGGTGCTGTTCTGCAACTCGGGCAGCGAGGCTGCCGACACCTCGCTGAAGGTCGCGCTGGCTTACCACCGCGCGCGCGGCGAGGGTCACCGCAACCTCTTCATCGGCCGAGAGAAGGGCTACCACGGCGTGGGCTTCGGCGGCATGTCGGTCGGCGGCATCCCGGGCAACCGCAAGGTGTTCGGCTCGGCCTTCCTGCCGCGCGTGGACCACATGCGCTTCATCCACGACCCGGTGAACCACGCCTATATCCACAACCAGGAGCCGGTGTGGGCGGAGGACCCGCTGGCCGAGCTCGAGCAGCGCATCCTGCCGCTGCACGACCCGAGCAACGTGGCCGCGATCATCGTGGAGCCGGTGGCGGGTTCGGCCGGCTGGTACCTGCCGCCCAAGGGCTACCTGCAGAAGCTGCGCGAGATCTGCGACAAGCACGGCATCCTGCTGATCTTCGACGAGGTCATCACCGGCTTCGGCCGCATGGGCACCAACTTCGCGGCGGACTACTACGGCGTGGTGCCGGACATGCTGAACTTCGCCAAGTGCGTGACCAACGGCGTCATCCCGATGGGCGGCGTGATCTGCCGCGACAAGCTCTACGACGAGATGATGAAGACCTCGGCGCCGGAGCATGTGGTGGAGTTCTTCCACGGCTACACCTACTCGGGCCATCCGGTGGCGTGCGCCGCGGCGATCGCGACGCTGGACCTGTTCAAGAAGGAGCAGCTCTTCCCGCGCGCGGGCGAAATGGGCAAGGTGCTGGGCGATGCCTTCCACGCCACCTTCAAGGGCCTGCCGAACGTGATCGGCATCCGCAGCCTCGGCCTGGCCGCGGCGGTGGAGCTGGCACCCGTCGCCGGCTCACCGGGCAAGCGGGCCTACGACGTGTTCCTGGACTGCTATCACAAGGGCGCGCTGGTGCGCCCGGCCGGCGACGTGGTGGTGATCGCGCCGCCCTACATCGTGGAGAAGTCGCACATCGACACGCTGGTCAACACGCTGGCGGATTCGATCAGGAAGCACGCCTGAGCGTCGCGCAGTAGTCCTTCTCCGGCAGGGCCGGCGTTTCCCAGACCGCGTCGAAGGCGGCGCCGTTCGCGCCCTCGCGCGGCGGGCCGGCCTGCAACTGCACGGCCTTCAACATCACGTCGGTCGGCAGGTGCTGCGGCACGCCGAGGGCCTTGGTGGTGTGGCCGGCGCCGCTCAGCAGCAGCACCGTCTTGCCCGGCACGCGGGCCTTGATGATGGCCTGCGCCATCGCGCGGTCGCGGGCGATCTGGATACGGGTCATGGGGACGATCTGAGATTCGGGCAGCAGGTTGCAATGGCCGCTGCGCACAGCGTCCTGCTGCGCGGCGCGGGCGTCGTTGCCGAGCTGGGCGTCCAGCGATACGTCCGCCATCGCGTCCTTCATGCGTGCGCGTGGCAGGTTGGCGCCGATCACCGGGACGCCAGCGTGCACCGCCGCCATCAGGGCGGGGCCGTAGGCGCTCCAGGGCCAGCCCTTCTCGTCCCAGTTCAGCGCGGCCCGCACCTGGGCTTCGCTGGCGTCTTTCGGCAGGTGGGCGGTCGTGCTGCCTTCCTCCGCCATCTCGATCGCGACGGCGGCGAGCCGGCCGCGCTCGGCCAGGGCCTCCACGATCTCGCGCTCCATTTCATGGTGCTCCGGCGCGTCGTGCTGTTCGCCGACAAGGAGGGCATCGGCGGGCAACAGCGCGGCGACGCGGCGGCTCAGGGGCGCATCGGCACCGGCGGGATTCGGCGCGAAGCCGGTGCACCCGGCGAGCAGCGCGGCGGCGAGCAGCGCTGTCGCGGCGAGCGTGGAGAGGCGGTGACACGGCATCGGGAGATACTATGCGACGCTTGTCGCGCCGCGGCGCCGTCCTCCACCGCTTTCTGCTGTCCGTGCCTTTCCCCTTCCTGGTTCGCGTCCTTGCCACGCTGTTGCTCGCGCTCGTGGCGGCCGTCACCTGCCTTGCCCTGCACACGCCGCTGCCTTGGATGATCGGGCCGTTGCTGGCCGTGTCGCTCGCCTCGATCGGCGGCGCAGCGACCGCGAGCCACACGCCCCTGCGCAATACGGGGCAGGCGGTGATCGGCATGGCGCTGGGCCTCTACTTCACGCCGCAGGTCGTGGCGCTGGTGGCTGGCATCTGGTGGGCGATCGCGCTGGCCATCGTCTGGGCGCTGCTGCTGGGCTGGGCCTTCGGGCGCTGGCTGCAATGGGTGCATGAGGCGCGCATGCCCCACGTGCCGGCGAATTCTCTGAGAGCCACGACTTACTTCGCGGGTGCCATCGGCGGTGCGTCCGAGATGACGCTGATGGCGGAACGCCTCGGCGCGCGCACCGACCTCGTCGCCGCCGCCCACAGCCTGCGGATTGTCATGGTCACGATTTCCGTCCCGTTCGCGATGCAGTGGAGCGGCCAGCATGGCCTGGACATCAACCCGGGCAGCGTGCGCGAGGTGCGCTGGGGCGGGCTCGCGTTGCTGGCCGCCGTGGGCGCGGCCGGCGGGCTCGCGATGCGCGCTGCCGGCCGGACCAACCCGTGGTTCATGGGGCCGATGCTGGTCGCGATGGGCTTCACCGTCGCGGGCCAGCAGTTGTCGGCGATCCCGCAGTGGATGTCCAATGCGGCCCAATTGGTGATCGCGGTGAGCCTGGGCGTCCGCTTCAGCCGGGAGTTCCTGCACACGGCGCCGCGCTGGATCGCGATGGTGGCGCTGGGAACGATGGGGATGATCGCCCTGTGCGGCGCATTCGCCTGGGTGCTGGCGTGGGGGACGGGGCTGCATCCCGCCACGATGATCCTGGGCACTTCGCCCGGCGGGATCGCGGAGATGTCGATCACCGCGAAGGTGCTGCAGCTCGGCGTTCCGGTGGTGACGGCATTCCAGGTATGCCGCCTGCTGGCGGTGCTGCTGGTCGTCGGCCCGATGTATTCCTGGCTTTACAGTCGCGGCCGCAAGGCTTGAGCGGCCCCGGCGGCGCTCAATGCACGAGCACGGGGGTGTGCGCGAGTTCGGCGTAGCCTTCCAGCGTGTCTTCGACCTCTTCCTGCGTGGGCGTATTGAGCTGCCACGCGGCGATCTGCTGCTGGAAGAGTTCCGCCCAGGAGCCGTCGAGGTAGACCTCCTTGCCGGAGCGCTTGTCCACGATCTCGAAGCCATGGCGTGCCAGCACCGGCACGTGGGGCGCCACGGATTCTTCGCCTTCCGTGGGCTGCACGTGCACGACGACAAAGGAGTCGGAGTCGTAGAGCATGTGCATGGCGGGTCCTGTGAGGATGTCGATGGCGTTCATGATCGTTAGATAGCAATCAACGCGCCAGTTTCAAGAAGAGCCGTCGTTCTGTAGGTGCAGGCCGGCCGTTTCCGTGATTTTTTCAGCCCGGGGCGTGGATGCCGCGCAGTTGCAGGTCGGCGAAATCGCCGTTGGGCTGGGTCAGCTTGATGCGCACCGGCAGGTAGCCGGCATCGGGCGAGATCCAGAGTTCCACCTTGTCGTCGAAGGGCTTGCGCGGGTTGCGGGTGAACTTGCGGGCGTTGAATTCGCCGGCCGGCAGGCTCAGTTTCTCTTCTTCGTCCACGTGGAAGGTCCAGATCTCGCCATCTCGCGGCCCGACGGTCTGCACCGCGACGATGGCGCCCGCCGGATAGCGGGAAGGGTCGCCGGCCAGCAGCGCGCTCAGCTGCATCACGACGCTCAGGCGGTCTTGGGCGCCGGGCAGCAGGGGCACGCTGGGGGTGTTGTTGCTGAAGACGACGGTGCCCTTGTCGCGTACGAAATGAGAGGCGACCTCGGTCTTGCGCGTGTCCGAGAAGCGGTCCGGCTCGATGCCGGTGCTGCCGATCGCGCCGGTGCTGTGCTGGCTGCGGAGCGTCTTGAAGAGGAAGGTGAAGGCCAGGCGGGCATCGTATTTCTGGCCGTCCTGCAGCCAGATGAGTTCGCCGAAGACACCTTGCAGCGGCGATGCGCCCTGCTGGGCCGTGGCCGCGAAGCTGAGGCGCACGGAGCCCGGGATGCGGATCGGCACGCTGCCCGGCAGGTTGGCGGCGGCGTTGTCCGCGGCCTGGGCCGCGGCGTCTGGCTCAGGCTGCGCGACGGGTGCGGGCTCGCTGGCCGCGGCTGCTTCCGCAGGCGCCGGGGTGTCCAGTCCGGCATCGATGGTGGCCTCCGCGATGAGGTCGCGGCCGGGCTCGACGGACGGCGTTGCGTTCTCGGCTTCCGGCGCGGGGGCCGGCTCGGGCGCCGGGGGCGACGGTGGCGCCACGGCCCGCGGCCGGACGGGCTTGGGCCGCGCGGGCGCCGGCGTGGCCTCGGGTGTCGGAGTCGGCTGCGGGGGCGGCTCGGCAGCCGGCGGCGGCGCGATGACGATCGTGCGGGTGATGAACTTGTCCGCCAGCGGCGAGGGCGCGGGGCCGACCGCCACCGGCGCGACGCCGAGCAAGGCCAGGTGCACCATCACCACCGCCGCCGTCAGCAAGGCGAGGCCGCGCCAGGGTGGGCGGGGCGCATTGAAGGGGGCGGAAGCGGAAAGCGTCGGCATCAGGATATGGGAACGAGCGCCGGTCCCGAGGTTCCGCTCGGTACACTGCCGCCCGTTCAACCAGTTTAGTAGCGATGCTGCGACAGCATCGCCGCACCCCCATGAAACTTGCCACTCTCAAGGACGGTTCGCGCGACGGCCAGCTGGTCGTCGTCTCGCGCGACCTTGGCCACGCCCACTATGCGACCGGGATCGCCAGCCGGCTGCAGCAGGTGCTCGACGACTGGGGCTTCATGAGCCCGCAGCTGCAGGACCTCTCGGATGCGCTCAACGCCGGCCGCGCCCGCCACGCCTTCCCCTTCGACCCCGCCCAATGCATGGCGCCCCTGCCGCGCGCCTACCAGTGGGCCGACGGCTCGGCCTATCTCAACCATGTGGAACTGGTCCGCAAGGCCCGCAACGCGGAAGTGCCGGAGAGCTTCTACACCGACCCCCTGATGTACCAGGGTGGCAGCGACGACTTCATCGGTCCGCGCGACCCCATCGTCGCGGCCAGCGAGGCCTTCGGCATCGATTTCGAGGCCGAGATCGCGGTCATCACCGGCGACGTGCGGATGGGCGCCACGCCCGATCAGGCGCTCGACGGCATCCGCCTCGTGATGCTGGCCAACGACGTCAGCCTGCGCAACCTGATCCCCGCCGAACTCGCCAAGGGCTTCGGCTTCTTCCAGAGCAAGCCCGCCACCGCCTTCAGCCCCGTGGCTGTCACGCCTGATGAGCTTGGCGAAGCCTGGAAGGGGGGGCGCGTGCACCAGACGCTGCAGAGCACCTGGAACGGCCGCAAGGTCGGCATGTGCGACGCGGGCGAGGAGATGACCTTCCACTTCGGCCAGCTCATCGCGCACATCGCGAAGACCCGCAACGTGCGCGCCGGCAGCATCGTCGGCAGCGGCACCGTGAGCAACAAGGGCATCGAGAAGCCGGACGGCCGCACCGACTGGCCCAAGGGCTACAGCTGCATCGCGGAGAAGCGTTGCATCGAGACCATCCAGGACGGGCAGCCGAGCACCGAGTTCATGAAGTACGGCGACACCATCAAGATCGAGATGAAGGGCAAGGACGGGCTGTCCATCTTCGGGGCGATCGACCAGGAGGTGGTGGCGCCGGGGGCGGCCAGCTAGAGGCCTTGGCTTGACGACACGTCATGGACTCATGTCGCTGGCGGCGACCTGAGCGGATGAGGTGTCATCGTCTTTCGGTTTCAGCGACCTGTGGGGGCCGCGCAGCAGTTCCTTCAGGTTCCTGATTCCCAGCCGCCGGAAGGCGCGGTACTGGTGGGTTCGCACCGTCGTCAACTCGACGCCGATCTCGCGCGCCGCTTCTTTGGCGGTCTTGCCAGCCAGCAAATGTCCGATCACCTCCCGCTCCCGGAGGCTCAGTGCCAGCAGCCGCGAAGTCAGCGCCGGCTCCGCGGCTTCGCGCGCGGCGACGGCACTTCGGCCATGCGCGACGGCCGCTTCCGCCAGCAAGGCGGCGTGGGATTCGAGCAGCGCGAAGTCCGCCGGGCCGAAATCCGGCTGTGCCAGGCTGCGGTAGAAGCTCACTGCCGCGCGCAGGCCTGTCGGCAGCAGCAAGAGGATCGAGGTGCGCTCGCGGATCCCGACGTCGCCGTAGCAGGCCGCGCGGTAAGCCGGGTCGGCCACCTCCTCGGCGTGCTGATGCCCCAGCCACAACTGCTGCCGTTTCGGCAGCTTGCGCGCCGAGAGCCACACCATGTTGGGGTCCAGCAGGTCGAAGCGCCGTGCCACATAGCGCTCGGCCGTGCGCTCCGCCGTGTTGCCGTAGGTGCTGGCGGCGGAGACGGTCTCGATGCGGCCGCTCGCGCCGACCGCGAAGACGGTGCAGAAGGTGACCGGCAGCACGCGGTGCATCGCGGCCAGGTAGCTCGCCGCCAGGTGCGGGGTGCCGATACCGGCGAGCACATCGCTGACGACGGCCGACGACAGGGCGTGTTCCGCGGGACGGACGGGCCAGCGCTTCATGCGGGTTCCAAGGGTTAACACTTCGTACGAAGTTACGACATCGGCATCGCGAAGCCATCGGGACAATCCCTCCGCATGAACTCCGCCGTCGTGACCCCACCCGCAGCGCGCGCAGGCGATGCCGCCAGCGGCCCCTTGCCACCGGCCGCCGGCGAGTTGCCGCCCTCCGTTGGCGCTTTCGACTACGTGCGCTTCAAGCCTTGGCTGCCGCCGCTGGAGGAGGGCGTGGAGCCCGGTCGTCATCCCGTGGTGATCGCGGGCGGCGGGCCGGTGGGCATGTCGCTGGCATTGGGGCTGGCGAACCACGGCGTGCGCAGCGTGATCCTGGAGGCCGACGACACGGTGTGCGTGGGCAGCCGCGCGGCCTGCGTTTCGCGCCGCAGCCTGGAGATCGTCGAGCGCCTGGGCGCCTTGCCGGCCTTCATGGCCAAGGGCCTGCCCTGGACGGGCGGGCGCAGTTTCTACAAGACCGAGGAAGTATTCCGCTTCGAGATGCCGCACGACGAGCGGCAGAAGCTGCCGCCGATGATCAACCTGGAGCAGTACTACATCGAGCAGTACCTGCTGGACGAGATCTTCCGCCGCAATGAAGCCGCGCCCGGGCTGATCGACATCCGCTGGGGCACGGAGCTCACGGGCTTCGTGGAAGACGAGGCGGGCCTCACGCTGCGGGCCCGCAACGCGCTCGGCGCCCACGCCCTGCGCGCGCAGTGGCTGGCCGCGTGCGACGGCGGCCAGAGCTTCGTGCGCAAGACGCTCGGCCTCAGCCTCGAGGGCACGGCCTACGAGGGGCGCTACGTGATCATCGACATCGAGCTGCACAGCACGCACCCGACCGAGCGGCGGGCATGGTTCGACCCGCCGTGGAACCCCGGCTCGACCGTGCTCATGCACCGCCAGCCGGACGACATCTGGCGCATCGACTACCAGTTGCGCGCGGGGCAAAGTACCGAAGAGGCGCTGCAACCCGACGCCGTGAAGGCCTTCGTGCAGCGCCACCTGGAGGCGATCGGCGAGGGACATCTTCCGTGGAAGACGGTCTGGACCTCCGTCTACCGCGCGGGCGCCATGACGCTCGACAGCTATCGCCACGGCCGCGTGCTCTTCGCGGGCAACGCGGCGCATGCCATGCCCATCTTCGGCGTGCGCGGGCTCAACTCCGGCTTCGATGATGCCGACAACCTCGCGTGGAAGCTCGCGCTGGTGGCGCGCGGCGTGTCGGATGCGGCGCTGCTTGACAGCTACTCTGAGGAGCGCATCGCGGCCTTTCACATCAACGCCGAGAGCGCGATGCGCAGCACCGAGTTCATGTCGCCACCCTCGCGTGGTTTCGACCTGCTGCGCGAGGCGGCGCTGTCGCTGTCCGGCGCGCACCGCGAGATCGCGAACCTCATCAACCCCCGACAGACGCAGGCCGTGCGCTACGAGGCATCCGTGTTGTCGAGCGACAGCGACGAACTGCCGCGCGGCCCGAAGCCCGGCGAGGCGATGCCGGAGCAGCGACTGGCGCCGGCGCTGCATCTCACCGATTGGCTGGGGCCCGTCTTCACCGTGCTGGTGCTGAACATCGACCGCATCGACGCCGCGTTCGCCGAAGAACTCGCAGCGGCGCAGGCCGGCCCGCTGCGACCGGTGCTGCGCGAACTTCCGCCGGAGCCCGCGCACGCGCCTGTGTTCGAGGCACTGGGCGCAGGGGAGGGCGCCGTCTACCTGCTGCGGCCCGACGGCCATGTGGCCGCACGCTGGCGGCGCGTGCCGCCCGGCGCATTGCACGGTGCGCTCGCGCGTGCGTCCGCGCTCTCGGTGAAGGAGCCCGCATGACCGCACTGACCCCCGATGCACGCGACCGCCTCTATGCCGAATGCGCGCGCGCCATCGGCGAGGCCGGCGTGGAGCGAGAATCCCTCTTCCTCGCGCGGCTTGCATTGCTGCTGTTCGAGCAACTCGGCGACGAAGCGCGGTGCCGGGCTGCCCTGGCGGATGCGTTGCGTGATTTGCCGGTGCCGTCGCTGTCCGCGGCACCCTGAGCCTTTGATCCCAACTCTGAAAAAACAGGAGACTTGACCGATGGACCGCAGAACCCTGCTCACGACCCTGGCCGCCACCGCGGCCGCCGGCGCCGCCCCATGGGCGCGCGCGCAGAACTATCCCGAACAACTCATCCGCTGGGTCGTGCCCTATCCTGCGGGCGGCGGCACCGACGTGATCGCGCGCACGCTGGCCGAGGCCATGCGGCAGACGCTCGGCCAGCAGATCGTCGTCGACAACCGCCCCGGCGCATCGACCAACATCGGCGCCGACCTGGTCGCGAAGTCCAAGCCGGACGGCTACACCGTGCTCTCCGCCGACAACGCGGTGCTGGCCTTCAACGAGCATCTCTTCAGCAAGCTGCCCTTCAATCCGGAGAAGGACTTCACGTACATCGGCGCCATCGGCAAGTTCCCGCTCGCGCTGGTCGTGCATCCGGACTTCCCGGCGAAGGACTTCAAGTCTTTCCTCGCCTACGTGAAGGCCAATCCCGGCAAGGTCAACTACGCCTCGCCCGGCAACGGCTCGCCGCATCACCTGGCGATGGAGATGTTCAAGAACCGCACCGGGACCTTCATCACGCACATTCCCTACCGTGGCGCGGCTCCGGCAATGGCCGACGTGATGGGCGGCCAGGTGCCGTGCATGTTCCTGGACCTCGCCTCGGGCCTGTCGATCATGCAGGGCAACAAGGTGCGCGTGCTGGCCATCGGCTCGGGCGCGCGCTCGAAGCTGCTGCCGGACGTGCCGACGCTGGCGGAAGTGGGCGTGCCCAACACCGAGGTGTTCGCGTTCCAGGGCATCCTGGGGCCGGCCGGCCTGCCGCCGGCGGTGGTTGCGAAGCTCAACGGCGACCTGAACCGCGCCTTCGGAACGCCGGCGGTGCAGAAGCGATTCAGCGATTTCGGGATGGAGGCGATGCCGGGGACGCCTCAGCAGTTCGCCGCCTTGTCCCGTGCGGAATCCCAGCGCTGGGGCCCCATCATCAAGGCCGCCGGCATCAAACTCGATTGAGGCCGCGAGCTACTTCGCGTAGGCCTTGCGGGAGCCGTCCTCGAAGACCTCGTCGTCGCGCTCCGGCTTGCCGCTGGCGTCCCAGGTTCGTTCGCGTGTCACGCGGCCCTTGTCGTCGTAGACCGATTCCGCCATCAGCATTCCCTTGTCGTCGAAGCGCTGGTGCGTGCCGACAGGGGTGCGCCGGTAGCGGTCGATGGCCGTGTAGCGTCCGGCGGCGGCGCGCTGGCCGTTGTCGTGGAACTCGACGGCTTCCAGCAGGCGCGCATCGCCACCCACGCCGTAGCTCGTCTTCGTCTTCGGCTGCCCGTTGAGGTAGTAGCTCTCGTCGCTGACGGGCTCGCCGGCGGCGTTCCAGCGCTGCTCGCGCACCAGCGAACCCTTCTCCGAAAACTCCTGTTCGCGCTGGCGGATCGCGCCGCGGTCGACCAGCAGCGACACCACTTCGCGGCGCTTGATGCCTTCGGATGAAAAGCGCCGCTCGGTGCGCTGGTTGCCGGAGACTTCGTCCTGCGACGCAGGCTTGCCGTTGTCGTAGAGCTCCTCGCTGCGCACGCGCTTGCCGTCCTTGAAGGACAGCCGCGTGCGCAGCTGGCCCTTGCCGTCGAAGAGCTCGACCTGCGAAGGACCGCTGATGAATCCGCACAGGCGCGCGTCGTCGACGGCCGGTGAGAGCACGGACTTGTCCGCGCAGCGCAGCGCCGACAGCTGGCCGCGTTCGCTGAACTCGACCGAGGCCTTCTCTCCGCCCTGCTCGGCGTAGAAGGTCGCGCGGCGCAGCTTGCCGTCGGCGTGGAAGCTGCGCACCAGGCCCGTCTCGCGGCCGTCGTCGTAGATGGCGTCGCGCAGCACCTGGCCGGTGGGCGAGAACTCGCGCGCCTGGCCTTCCATGTTGCCGCGCGCATTGACGCTGTGCTCCTTCGTGAGCTTGCCCTTGTCGTAGTAGCGCACGATGCCCATGAAGGCGCCGTTCTGGATCTGCTGCTCGCGCACCAGCACGCCGCTGTCGCGGTCCTTGCAGCGCATGAGGCCCGTTTTTCCGGCGGTCGTGCTGCCGTTGGCGGGGTTCACGCCCTGGCCGTTGAGTTCGCAGTCCTGCACGGCCTGCGCGGCGGTGCCGCAGAGCAGCAGCGCCGCCGCCAGCGCCGCGACGCGCGGTGAGCGCAAGAAGGGCGGGGCGGCGCTCATAAGGCAAGCTCCGCGCTGCGCACCGCGATGCGAGCTTGCTTGGGCCGGCCCGGCGCGGCGCTCATGCCGAGTAGACGGTTTCGAGCGACCGGAAGCCTTTCGCCTCGATCGGGTTGCCGGAGGGATCGCGAAAGAACATCGTCCATTGCTCGCCCGGCAGGCCCTCGAAGCGGACCTGCGGCGCGAGCACGAAGTCGGTTCCGGCCGCGCGCAGACGATCCGCCATGGCCTGCCAGTCGCCGAGTTCGAGCACGATCCCGAAGTGCGGCATCGGCACCATCGTGTCGCCTACGCGGCCGGTGCGCGCGGTGGGGAAGGGCTCGCCCAGGTGGAGCGAGATCTGGTGGCCGAAGAAGTCGAAATCGACCCAGGTGTCGGTGCTGCGGCCTTCGGCGCAGCCGAGCACGCCGCCATAGAAGCGGCGGGCTTCGTCGAGGTCGCGGACGTGGAAGGCGAGATGGAAGATGCTTGGCATGGCGGCAAATTATCTGCCGGGCGCGGACTGCGCTGATAATCACGGTCTCATGTCCCCCCTGCGCCACCTCCGCCGGCTCTGCAGCTTCGTGCTGCTGTGCTTCGTGGCGTCGCTGGGCATCGCGGTCGCCTCGCCGGTCGTGCACCCACAGGCGATGGAACTGGTCTGCTCGGCGGCCGGTGCCGTCAAGGTGATCGTCCACACGGACGATGGCGCGCAGGAAATGGGCATGGGCCACCTGGACTGCCCGCTGTGCATGCTGGGCGCCGCGCCGCCGCCGGCACCCGTGGTCTCGCTGCCTGCCGTCCTCCCGCTGGGCCATGCGCTCCAGCCCATTCCCGCCGCGCGCCTCGCCGCGGCCACTGCCGCGCCCTTGCCGGCGCGCGGGCCTCCCTCTCTCCTCTGACGCTGCCGTTTTCGCGGTGCCGCGCCCGTCCGCCGGGTGCGGTGCCATTGCAGTCATGGCCGGCCATGGGCCGAGGAGAAAATTCAGTGAAGAGAAGCTTGCCCGCGCTCGCCTTGAGCGCGGCTTTCCCATGGGGCGCGGCGCCGGCCCTGGCGCAGGACGCGCCCGAACTCGCCAAGTCGCTCGGCGTGGTGACCGTCAACAGCGGCCGTCCCACCTCTCTGCCCACGCAGATTCCCACCACCATCGAGGGCATCACCGGCGAGCAGGTCCAGGACACCATCAACGCGACCGACAGCGAGGACGCGCTCAAATACCTGCCGAGCCTGCTGGTGCGCAAGCGCTACATCGGCGACTACAACCACGCCATCCTCTCCAGCCGTGCCTCGGGCACCGGCAACAGCGCGCGCTCGGCGGTGTACGCGGATGGCATCCTGCTGTCGAACTACCTTGGCAACGGCATCGCCAACGGCAGCAACTTCGCCCCGCGCTGGGGCCTGGTGACACCGGAGGAGATCGAGCGGGTGGACGTGATGTACGGCCCCTTCTCGGCGGCCTACCCCGGCAACTCGGCCGGCGCGATCGTCGACTACGTGACCCGGATGCCGACGCAGCTCGAGGCCCATGTGAAGGCGGGCTACTTCTCGCAGCCCTTCGACCTCTACAACACGCACAAGACCTTCGACGGCTGGCAGAGCAGTGCGTCCATCGGCAGCAAGAGCGGCGACTGGTCGTGGTGGATCGACGTCAACCGCACCGACAGTCGCGGTCAGCCGCTGACCTTCCCCACGCGCCTGCTGAGCGCGGGCACGCCGGGCAGCGCGGGCACGCCGGTGACGGGCGCCGTCGCCGCGCTGGACCGCGGGAACAACCCCTGGTACATCCTGGGGACCGCGACCGAATACCACACCGTGCAGGACCATGCCAAGCTCAAGCTGGCCTACGATTTCTCGCCGACGGTGCGCGCGACCTACACGCTCGGCTGGTGGCAGAACAGCTCCGAAGGCCGTCCCGACACCTACCTGCGCAACGCGGCGGGGCAGCCGGTCTACAGCGGGCTGGTCAACATCGGCGGACGCAGCTTCAACCTTTCGCCCAGCGACTACAACCTCAGCAACGAGACGCAGACACAAGTGATGCACGGGCTCTCGGTCAAGAGCAACACACGCGGCGAATGGGACTGGGAAGTCACGGCCAGCCTGTTCGACTACGCGAACGACAAGATGCGCGTGCCGACCATCGCGCTGCCGCTGGCGGCCAGTGGCGGCGCCGGTACCTTGCAGGATCAGGACGGCACCGGCTGGAACACGCTGGCCGCGCGCGGCACCTGGCGGCCGCAGGGCAGCGCGCATGTCGTCGACTTCGGCGTGCAGCGCGATGCCTACAAGCTCCGCATCCTGAAGTCCAACGTCGTCGGCGACTGGCAGGACGGTCCGCCCGGCACGCCCGCGACGGACGTGGGCGGGCGCTCCGAGCTGCGCAGCCTGTGGGCGCAGGACAGCTGGGCCTTCGCGCCGAAATGGAAGAGCGTGCTGGGCCTTCGCTTCGAGGACTGGCGCGCGGAGCAGGGCTTCAGCGCGAGTGGCGCCGCACGCCTCGGCTACGGCGAGCGGCACGAGTCGCATGTCTCGCCGAAGGTGGCCCTCGCCTACCAGTGGCTCGACGACACCGTGCTCAAGGCCTCGGCCGGGCGCGCGGTGCGGATGCCGACGGTGGGCGAACTCTACGGCGCGACATCCGGCGGCGCGCTGTCCTTCATCAACGACCCGAACCTGCGGCCCGAGCGTTCGTGGACGTCAGAACTCACGGCCGAGAAGGACCTGGGCAATGCGTTCGCGCGCGCCACGCTCTTCCACGAGACCACGCGCGATGCCCTGTATTCGCAGCTGATCCCGGGCTCTACCACCGTCTCGCGGGTGCAGAACATCGACCGGATGCGCACCACCGGCGTGGAGCTGGCCTACCAGGGCAACGATGTCTTCATCAAGGGCGTGGACTTGGGCGGCAGCCTGACTTATGCCGATTCGCGCATCGCGGCCAACGCCGCCTTTCCCGCGAGCGTGGGCAAGCAGCAGCCGCGCGTGCCGGCCTTGCGCGCGACGGCGGTCGCCACCTGGCGGCCGGACGCGCGCTGGGCCGTGACCGTGGCCGCGCGTTACAGCGGCAAGCAGTACTCGACGCTCGACAACAGCGACATCAACGGCTTCGCCTACACGGCGGCGAGCAAGTACTTCACCGTCGACTGGCGGGTGCGCTACCGGATCGACAAGCACTGGTCTGCGGCCCTGGGCATCGACAACGCCAACAACTACCAGTACTGGAACTTCCATCCCTATCCGCAGCGCACGTATACGGCTGAACTCCGCGTCGATCTCTGATTCCCACCGATTGCAAAGGAACAACCTCATGAACTTCCCCTTCGTCCTCAAGACCTTGGCCGCCGGCCTGCTGCTGGCGGGCGCCGGCGCCGCTTTCGCGCACGTGACCCTGCCGCCGGGCGGCGCGAGCGCCGGCAGCGACTACGAGGCGGCCTTCCGCGTCGGCCATGCCTGCGAAGGCGCCAGCAGTACCACCGGCATCACCGTGCGGCTGCCCAAGGGCTTCGCGCTCACCGACGCGCAGGCGCGCAAGGGGTGGAAGCTCGAAGTGCAGAAGGCCGCCGGCGAGGTGCGTTGGACGGCCGAGACGCCGCAGGCCGCGTTGCCCGCCAAGGAGCGCGCCGAGTTCCTGGTGCGCGGCAAACTGCCGGCGGCGCCGGGCGTGATGTGGTTCAAGGTGCTGCAGACCTGCGACAGCGGCAGCGCCGACTGGGCGCAGGTGCCGGCCAGCGGTACGTCGACCGAGGGCCTCGCGCTTCCCGCAGCCCGCCTCGACGTGTTGGCGCCGGGTGTCGCGGCAGTCGATGTGCGTGACGCGTGGATCCGTGCCTCCGTGCCGGGGCAGAGCGGCACCGGCGCCTTCATGAAGCTCAGCGCGCCTGCGGGCGCGCGGCTCATCGGGGCCTCGACGCCCGCCGCGGGCGTGGCCGAGGTGCACGAGATGAAGATGGACGGCGACACGATGCGCATGCGGGCGGCCGGCCCGATCGATCTGCCGGCCCGGCAGACGATCGAGCTGAAGCCCGGCGGCTACCACGTGATGCTGATGGACCTGAAGCAGCCGCTGGCCAAGGGCAGCACCGTGCCCCTGACGCTGCAGTTCGAGGATGCAAAGGGCCAGAAGAGCGCACTCGAAGTGCAGGTGCCGGTGCTCGCGGGCGCCGCCGCGCCCGCCGGCGGCGAGCACAAGCACTGATCCGACCCGGTGCCGGGACGGGGTTCCCATGGAGTAAGCTGGCCGCATAAAACACTCCCCAGGAGACCGCCATGAGCGACGCGAACACGCCCTTCGCCTTCAGCCAGTTCGTTCCAGGCTTCGACTTCCTCAAGAACCTGGCGGGCGGTGCGGCTGCCAGCACGGCCGGCGCGGTGCCAGGCATGCCGAGCCTGTCGAACTGGGTGGCGCCGACCCTCAGCGTCGAGGAGGTGGACAAGCGCATCCAGGAACTGAAGACCGTGCAGTACTGGCTGGAGCAGAACGGCCATGCGCTCAAGGCCACCATCCAGGCACTGGAGGTGCAGAAGATGACGCTTTCCACGCTGCGCGGCATGAACCTGCGCATGGAAGACCTGGCAAGCGCCTTCACGCGGCAGGCTTCGCCACCGACTCCCGCGCCCGCCCCCGCGGCGGCTTCCATGTTCCGTTCGGAATCACCGGCCGCGGCGGCGCAGCCGGAGCCGAAGGAAGAGCCTGAGGCGGAAGCCGCGCCCGCCGCCGCGCCGAACTCCGGCCATCGAAGGAAGACAGGTGGCGATGCCGCGTCGGCGAACGGCGCCGGCGGTGTCGTCGACCCTCTGCAATGGTGGGGTGCGCTGACGCAGCAGTTCCAGCAGATCGCCTCCTCCGCGCTGCAGGATGCGTCGCAGTTGAAGATGCCCGCCGTGGCGCAGCCGATGGCGGATGCCGTCGGCAAGGCGATGGGTGCGCCGCCGGCCAGGGCCGCGCGCAAGGCCGGCACGGCGGCCCGGAAGAAGGCATCGCCCGCCAAGGCCCCGCCGCGAAAGCGGACTCGCGCGCGCTGAGCATTCAGCCGCGGCCGGCAGAGAGAGAATCGCGCCATGAAGCTGTTTCCCTCAGGGCACGCGACCCATCCGCAGTGGCGCATGGCGGCCGGCCTCGTGCTCGCGCAGTTGCGCGCGCAGATGGCGTTGCCCGACTATGCGCATTCGCCCACGCTGGGCATCCTCTACATCACCGACCACTACGCGGCCGACGCGCAGGACATCCTCGACCATCTCGGCGCTGAACTGCCGGAGGTCACCGACTGGTCCGGCACGGTGGGCGTGGGCGTCTCGGCCAACAATGCCGAATACTTCGACGAGCCGGCCTTGAGTCTCATGCTGTGCGAGCTGCCGAGCGACCAGTACCGCGTGTTCTCCGGCGTGGCGCCCCTGGGCAACACGGAGATGAGCGGTTTTTCCGCGCACACGGCGCTGGTGCACGCGGACCCGAGGACGCCCGAGCTCGGCGAACTCATCGCCGAGATGGCGGACCGCACCGACACGGGCTATCTCTTCGGAGGCCTGTCTTCCGGGCGCGCGGGGTCGCTGCAGTTCGCCATCGGCGGCAACGGAAACATCCGCGGGCACGGGGCAGTGGGCGGCGTCTTCTCGGGCGGCATGTCGGGCGTGGTCTTCGGCGAGGGCGTGCGGCTGGTGTCGCGCGTCACGCAGGGCTGCCAGCCGGTGTCGCCGGAGCGCGAGATCACCGAGGCCGACGGCAACCTGCTGCTCACGCTCGACGGCAAGCCCGCGCTGGACGTGCTGCTGGCCGATCTCCACGTGTCGCTCGACCAGCCGGAACAGGCCATCGAGGCCGTTCGCGCCACGCTCGTCGGCCTGGCGGACGCGGGCAGCGACAGCGTGCGCCGCACGCGCGACCTGGGCGCCGACGTGCTGGTGCGCCACATCATCGGGCTCGACCCGACGCGCCGCGGCGTGGCGATCGCCGACAACGCGCAAGCCGGCATGCGCATGAGCTTCTGTCGCCGCAATGCGCAGGCGGCTCGTGCCGACCTGATGCGCGTGTGCGCCGAGATCCGCGAGGAACTGGAGCCGCAGGAGCAGACGGCCGCCACCGCGCGCTCGGTCGCCGCCGGCGAGGCCGAGGCCGCGCCGCATCCTGCGCGCCGCATCGCGGGCGCCGTCTATGTCAGTTGCTCGGGTCGTGGCGGGCCGCACTTCGGCGCGCCGGGCGCCGAATTGCAGATCGTGCGGCACGCGCTGGGCGACGTTCCGCTGGTCGGCTTCTTCGCCGCGGGCGAGATCGCCCGCGACCACCTCTACGGCTATACCGGCGTCCTGACCGTCTTCACCAGCGACGACTGAGCCGGTGCGCCCTTCACGCCGGTGAAGGCGAAGTCCACTTCGGGCGCGAGCCCGCTCACGATGCGGGCGATCGACTTGCCCGAGCCGCAGGCGTGCGTCCAGCCCAGCGTGCCGTGGCCGGTGTTCAGGAACAGGTTCGGCAGCTGGGTGCCGCCGATCAGCGGCACGTTGCTCGGCGTCGCGGGACGCAGGCCGGTCCAGAACTGCGCCTGGCTCGCGTCGCCCGCGCCGGGAAACAACTGCTCCACGCGCCGCACGATGGCTTCGCAGCGCACCCGGTTGAGATCGCGGTCGTAGCCGTTGAGTTCGGCCGTGCCTGCGATGCGGAGGCGGTCGCCGGCATCCGACGTGTAGCGCGAGAACACGAGCTTGAACTCGTCGTCGGTCAGCGAAACCTGGTGCGCCTTCGAGGCATCCTTCACCGGCATGGTGACGGAGTAGCCCTTGGCCGGGTAGATCGGCAGGCGGATGCCAAGCGGCGCGGCGTAGAGCGGGCTGAGCGAGCCCATCGCCAGCACGAAGGCGTCGCCGCGGAGGCGCTGGAAGCGACCTTCGCTGTCGGTCGCTTCCACGTGGTCGATCCGGCCGCCTGCCTCGCGCAAAGCGGTCACGGTGTGGCTCATGAGGAAGCGCACGCCTGCTGCGGCGGCGAGCTTGACGAGTTCGCGCGCGAAGCGGTTGGCGTCGCCCGATTCATCTTCCGCCGTGTAGGTCGCGCCGGCCAGTTGCGGCCGGACGTGTGCGAGCGCGGGTTCGAGGCGCACGGCCTCGTCGGCCGAGATCACCTGCCGGTCGCAACCCAAGGCGCGCATCTGCTCGGCTGGTTTCAGCGCGGCATCGAACTCCTTCTGCGTCGTGTAGAAGTGCAGGATGCCTTGCGTGCGCTGGTCATAGCTGAGTCCGGTGTCGCGCCGCAGTTGCTGCAGCGTGTCGCGGCTGTAGGTGCCCAGGCGGACGATCTGCTCGATGTTGTGACGGGTGCGCGCGGGCGTGCATTCGCGCAGGAACTGCAGGCCCCAGAGCCACTGGCGCATGTCCGCGCGGATGCGGAAGAGCAGGGGGGCATCTTCCTTGCCGAGCCACTGCAGCACCTTCAGCGGCGCACCCGGGTTGGCCCACGGCTCCGCGTGGCTGACCGAGATCTGGCCGCCGTTGGCGAAGCTGGTTTCGGCGGCCGGTGTGGCCTGCCGGTCGATCACGGTCACTTCGTGGCCGAGTTGCTGGAGGTAGTAAGCCGAGGTCACGCCGAGCAGGCCGGCGCCGAGAACGATCACGCGCATGAGAAGCACCTTCGAAGGTTGCAGCGCTTGAACGAAGGAACGGATGCTGTGGGAAAAGAAAAAGCAACCGGACCATCGTCCAAGTTGCCGCTCCCCCTGTCCTCGGTACCTGAGAGATTCACCCGCCGCGCCCGCGGTGGGTTTGCTCCTTCGGTGCATCGCACGCGGCTTGCGCGGTGCGATGGCTCTCCAGACGGCTCTGACAGTTGGTGCAGTACAGGCTCATCACGTGAGCCGACCTGAGCGTTTATGGGAGTTTGCGCCTTCGGTGGAGCCGCTCGCGCGGCCCGCTCTCCTGCAGTGCCGCGATTGTAGGCGGCAAGGCGGCGTCGCGCCAGCGCGTGTGGGTGCGCTACAACCCCGTGAAGGCGAACTCGAGCTCGGGCCTGAGGCCGCTCACGATGCGCGCGATCGACTTGCCCGCGCCGCAGGCGTGGGCCCAACCCTGCGCGCCGGGGGCGGTGTTGAGGAAGAGGTTGCGGATGCGCGTCTTGCCGATCAGCGGCAGGCGGTTCACGCTGGCGGCGTGCACGGCGGTCTCGAGTTCGGCCTGCGAAGTGTCGACCGCGCCGGGGAACAGCTTCTCGACCCTGCGCAGCATCGCGTCGAAGCGGTCGGAGTCGGGCTCGCCCTCATCATCGCGGCTGCAGTACGCCGTGCCGGACACGCGCAGGCGCTCGCCTTGCGGCGTCTCGATGCGGGTGATGCGCAGCTTGCACTGCCGGTCGCGCAGCGTGATCCGCGGCGCAAGGGCAGGATTCTTCACGGGCATCGTCGCGATGTACTCGCGCACGAAGCGCAGCGGCATCGCGATGTTCAGGCGCTCCGCGTGAGGCACGCTGGCGGTGCCGAGCGCGAGCACAAAGGCCTGCGCGCGCAGGGTGCGTGCGCGGCCTTCGGCATCGGTCAGCCGGACGTGGTCGATGCGTCCGTCCTTTTCCTCGAGCGAGACCACGGTGTGCTTCATCAGGAAGCGCACGCCGGCCGCCCGGCAGAGGAACACCAGGCTGGCCGCGAACTGCGCCGGGTCGCGCGCAGGGTCTTCCTGCGCGAAGGCGGCGCCTGCGAGTTCGCCGCGAATCGCTTCCAGCGCCGGCTCCAGGCGGATCGCCTCTTCGGCGCTCAGCAGCTTCTCCTCGCAGCCGAGCTTGCGCCAGTAAGGGTTGCGCCGGGTCCGGTCCTTGAACATGTCCGCGTCGGTGAAGACGTTGAGCAGGCCCGCCGTCCGGCCGCCTTGCGGCATCCCGGCTTCGTCGCTCAGGGCGCGCACGCTCCTGCGGCTGTAGGCGGCCAGGCGGACGAGATGCTCGGCGGGGTCGGATTTCAGGTGCGCGCCGACGGTCCGGTCGACCAGGCCGCCAAAGCGTTGCCACAGGCGTTGGGACAACCGGGTCCACCGGGAGCGCAGCGAGACCGGGCCCGATGCGGAGAGGCCGGAACGCTCCAGCCCGGCGGCCTTCGGCGGCGCGCTTCCGCGTGCCTTGGCCGCAGGGGTCGCATGCCGGTCGACCACGGTGACTTCATGCCCCAGTTGCTGGAGGTAATAGGCGGAAGTGACGCCCAGCAAGCCGGCGCCGAGTACAACCACGCGCATGTCCTGATCCTTTTGGGATGACATGAACGGCGGGCGCCGGCGCTCTGGTATGAGCGGCCCTGGCCCGGGGTTCAGATGTGCCGCTCCCCCTGTCCTCGGTACCTGAGAGATTCACCGGCTGCGACCTGCAGCGGCTTGCTCCTTCGGTGCATCACATGGCGTGATGGCTCTCCAGACGGCGATTGATCATGGAACGCAGTAACCGAATCGCGAGGAGCGATTCACCTGAGCGTTCATGGGAGTTTGCGCCACCGGTGGGATGAATAGGATCATCCGCTTTTCTGCAATAGGTAGTTTACCTTAGAAGCCGGTTTCGCCGCTCAAGCTCGCCGCAGGCGGGTGAAGAGCTCGAATTCCCAGTTGCGCATGCCCAACAGCAGCGTGTAGCCCTCGCGCTCCTTGGGTGAGAGTTTCTGGTCGGTCTGGTGCTGCTGGGCGAAGTCCTGTGCCACCCGCTGCAGCCGCTCGAGGAAGGCGGGCGCCAGCGAGCGGCTGATGGAGCCGTGCACCAGCAGCAAGCCCTCGGCCGGGCCGTCGAAGCCGCCCCGGTAGTAGTCCAGAACGACGTTCTCGCGGAAGAAGTCCATCACCGGGCCGTGGGGTCGCCAGCGGAAGGTCTTCGCGAGCTTGAGCCGATAGCGGTTCAGGGGGCGCAGCTCGATGATGCCGATGCGGTCCAGCTGCGCCATGTAGCCGATGCACTCGGCGTCGGTGATTCGGTAGGCGGCGACGATCTGCTCCATCGTCCACTGGCTCAGCACGCAGATCGCCAGCAGCAGGAGCTTCTTGTCCTTGACCACCGCCTTCTCCTGTTCGAGTGTCAGTTCCTTCAGGAGCGGCTGGTCGTCCGCCACGCGACGGGCAAGTTCGGCGAAGTCGATCTTCAGGGCCCGGCAGATGGCGTCGACCCGGGTGAGCGGCATGTCGCCCTTGGCCAGCATTCGCTTGACGCTGGATTCGGCCATGTCCAGGGATTTGGCGAGGTCCGCGTAGGTCATGCGGGCGTTCTTGAGTTCGTTCTTGAGGGCCTGGACCAGGTCGACGGTGGTGCTCATGGGAAGGAGTATTGCCTTTCGATACCGGAAGTCGTGAAAAAGTGCTCCGTATCGATTTTCGATGCCTGTAGAGGGGCTGGCAACCTAAATTCCGCCGCACGCCATCTCTCGGAGTCCGCCATGTCACCTCTGCCCTCCCTCTCCCGTCGCGAACGCGGCCTGGTGTCGCTCTTCGCGCTGCTGACGCTGATCGCGTTCATCGCGCCGGTCGTCCCGGCCAGCGCATTCCCGATGCCGGTCTTCGCGGACACCCACGCGTGGCAAGGCCTGCCGAATGCGATGGACGTCCTCAGCAACCTCCCGTTCCTGGCCCTCGGGCTCTGGGGGTTGCGCTGGCTGCACTGGCTGGACCGTACGCACGAGCAGGTGCTGGACGCCGTTCCGGTGCCCGCCTCCGCGGTCCATCCGCCGGTCAATGCCCTGGATTGCGCCTGGATGTTCTTCGCGGGGCTGGTCGTCACGGCCGTGGGCTCGGCCTTCTATCACCTTCAGCCCGAGGACATGCGCCTGGCGGCGGACCGGGCGGGCATAACAGTGGCTTTCGCGGGCCTGATCGGCTTCGCCGTCTGCGAGCGGGTGAGCGCGCGTGCGGGGTGGCCGGCCGCCTGGTTCGTGCTGGCCTCGGGGCTGCTGGCGGTGGCCATCTCCCAGCGCACCGGCAACCTCGTGCCCTGGGCGCTGGTCCAGTTCGGAGGCATGGCGCTGGTGCTGGTGCTGGCGCTCGCCCGGCCCATGAAGGGCGCGGTCGGGCTGAAGCTGGGCTGGGTGATCTTCTTCTACGGCCTGGCCAAGCTCTTCGAGTTGTCCGACCAGGCGATCTACGAAGCGACGCAGCAGCTGGTATCGGGCCACACGCTCAAGCACCTTGCGGCGGCGCTGGCCGGCCTGCCGGTTCTCCACGCGCTGCAGGCCGTCGGGCGCCAGGCGCTGCGGCACAATCCGGGCGCGGCCGCCGTGACGGCCTGAGGAACCCGCCAGGGCATTCGAATGACAACATCGGCCGACGCCTCACCCGCCATCGCACAGGACGCGCCCGCGCACGCCAACCAGTTCGTCCTGCTGCGGCAGCGCCGTTTCGCGCCCTTCTTCTGGACGCAGTTCGCGGGGGCGGCGAATGACAACCTGTTCAAGTTCGCCTTCACCGTGATGGTGACTTACCAGCTCCAGGTGGGCTGGATGCCGCCGGCCATGGCGGGGCTGGCGATCGGGGCGCTCTTCATCCTGCCTTTCCTGCTGTTCTCGGCCACGGCGGGGCAGCTCACCGACAAGTTCGACAAGACGCGGATGATCCGCTTCGTCAAGAACCTGGAGATCGCGATCATGCTGATCGCGGCATGGGGCTTTCTGCGCGCGGATGCCGCGGTGCTGCTGGGCTGCGTGTTCCTGATGGGGCTGCATTCCACGCTCTTCGGCCCGGTCAAGTTCGCCTACCTGCCCCAGGTGCTGGATGCGCGCGAGCTCACCGGCGGCAACGGCATGGTGGAGATGGGCACCTTCGTCGCCATCCTGCTGGGGCAGGTGGCCGGCGGGCTGCTGGTGGCGGTGCCGGAGATCGGCCACACGGCCGTGGCGGTCGCCTGCGTGCTGCTCGCGCTCGTCGGGCGGGGCGTGGCGCAGGCGATCCCGCCCGCGCCGGCGACCGACCCCGGCCTCGTGATCAACTGGAACCCGTTCAGCGAGACGTGGCGCAATCTCCGGCTGGCGCATGGCAACCTCGTCGTGTTCCGCTCGCTGCTGGGCATCTCGTGGATGTGGTTTTTCGGCGCGGTGTTTCTCAGCCAGTTCCCGAGCTTCGCGAAGGAGGTGCTGCACGGCAACGAGCAAGTGGCCTCGCTGTTGCTGGTGGTGTTCTCGGTCGGCATCGGCATCGGCTCGCTGCTGTGCGAGACGCTCAGCCGCCGCCAGGTGGAGATCGGGCTGGTGCCGCTGGGGGCGATCGGGATGAGCGTGTTCGCCATCGACCTGTACTTCGCCGCGCACGCGCTGCCGCCGGTCGCGGAGATGGGGCTCGGCGCGTTCGTGGGCCAGCCCGCGCACTGGCGCGTGATGGCGGACCTGGGCCTGCTCTCGCTGTTCGCGGGACTCTACAGCGTGCCGATGTACGCGCTGATCCAGCTGCGCAGCCAGCCCACGCACCGTGCCCGCATCATCGCGGCCAACAACATCCTCAATGCGCTGTTCATGATCGCCAGCGCGGTGATCGCCGGCGCGCTTCTGAAGAGCGGCTTCACCATTCCGCAGATCTTCCTCTTCACCGGGATTGCCAACGCGGTCGTCGCGTTCTACATCTTCATGCTGGTGCCGGAGTACCTGCTGCGCTTCGTTGCCTGGATGCTGTCTCGCTTTGTCTACCGTTTCGACGTGCGGGGCGAGGAGCACATCCCCGTCGACGGGCCGGCGGTGCTTGTGTGCAACCACGTGAGTTTCATCGATGCCGTGCTGCTGATGGCGGCCAGCCCGCGTCCGATCCGCTTCATCATGGACCACCGCATCTTCCGAGTGCCGGTGCTGGGCTGGCTCTTCAAGCTGGCGAAGGCGATCCCGATCGCGCCGCAGAAGGAGGACCCGGCCGCCTACGAACGCGCCTTCGCCCAGGCGGCGCAGGTGCTGCGCGAAGGGGATCTTCTGGCGATCTTTCCCGAAGGCGCGATCACGCGCGACGGCACGCTGCAGCCCTTCAAGGGCGGCATCATGAAGATCCTGGAGACGGCGCGGGCCGAGGGCATCGAACCGCCGGTGATCCCGATGGCATTGATCAACCTGTGGGGGTCGTACTTCAGCCGGGTCGAGGTGCGCGACGGTTCGAATGTCGCCATGGCGCGGCCATTCAGGCGCGGCTTCTTCAGCCGGGTGGGTCTCCACGTTGGCAGCGCGATGCCCCGCGCCGATGTGCAGCCCGAGGCGCTGCAGCGGCGCGTGAGCGGCTTGCTCGGGACGTGATGCAATCCGCCTGATGGATCTTCCGTTCTCCGCAGCCTTCTGGCATGCGATCACCTGGTTCGGTGACAGCGGCTTCCTGCTGCCCGCGGCACTCTGGATCGCCGTCTGGCTGGGTGTGCGCAGCGCCACGCGGCCGGTCGCCTTCCTCTGGGTGCTGCTTTTCGGGGCCGGCGGCTTCCTGATCGCCGTCTCCAAGATCGCCTTCATGGGCTGGGGCGTCGGCAGCGCCACCCTCAACTTCACCGGCTTCAGCGGGCATACGGCGCTGTCGGCCAGCGTGTGGCCGGTCGCCTGCTGGCTGACGGTTTCGCGCTGGGAGCACCGCGTGCGGGTGGCAGCGGCGCTCGCCGGCTTGCTGTTCGCCGCCTTCATCGGCTTTTCGCGGCTCGCCATCTATGCCCATTCCAAGTCGGAAGTGGCGGCGGGCTTCGGGCTGGGCATGGCCGTCAGTGGCCTGTTTCTCTGGCAGCAACACAGCCGCCCGCATCCGCGGCTGAACTGGACGCTGGTGGTGCTGAGCCTGGCGACCCCGCTGTTCTTCCTGCGGCCGGGCAACCCGGCGCCGACGCAGGGCGCGCTGGAGGTGATCGCGGTGCGGCTGGCCGGCATCGACCAGCCCTACACCCGGGCGGACCTGCTCGCGCGCCGCGCGGTGCACCAAGGTATCGAATAAAGATACCCGCGGCCCCTCAAGCCGCCACCGGTGCATTTATTCGCCTCGGGAGCCCAAGGTGCGAAACATCATTCGCGCATCTTCACTACGCCGCGAGGCACACATGCAACCCTTGTCTTCCAACGCCTCCCTCCCGCGCGACACGCGTGCCTGGCAAATGCAGGTGTGGCTTTCCTTCGGGATCGCCGTCTTCCTCTGCGCGACCGGGTTGGGATGGTTGCCCGGGCAGGCGCTGGATCGCGCCTTCATGGTGATGGGCTATGTCTTCTGCCTCTCGGCGGCCTTCGTGCTCGCCAAGTTCGTGCGTGACAACCAGCGCGGCGCCACGCCCGGCGCCGGCGACACGCCGATGTGGAAGCTGGTCGTCTGGGGCGGCTTCTTCACCGCGATGGCGCTGACGGGCTGGGGCCTGCTGCGCATGGAGATCAACGAGACCTACAAGGCCTTCCTCGGCGTGAGCTGGCTGTTCCTCATCAGCTCCGCCTTCACGCTGGCCAAGACGCTGCGCGACCGCCATGAAGCCGACATCGCCGAGGCACGCCTGCAGGGCCGGCGTGAAGCACGGGCCGAAGCTGCCGATAACACCTGAGGGCGTTCCTTTCGCCTGTCCATGACATCAAGAAAGCACATCATGAAGAAGTCACTCGTCGCCTTCCTCGTCGCGGCTTGCGTCGCGTGGGGTGGGATTGCCGCTCCGCCGCGGGCGCATGCGCAGAGCGAGGCCTCGGCCGCGCTCTCGATGCTGCCGCTCGCCTCGGCCGTGGGGGCCGCCTCGGTGGCGGGCACGGCCGCGAGCGCGGTGGCCGCCTTGCCGGCTGCGCTGTCGGTCGGCGGGGCCACGCTTTCGGTGGTCGCGGTGGAGGCCTCGGTCGATGGCACGGTCTACATCCTGGAGCGTGCCTCCGACGGCGCGCGGGCCAGCGTGAAGCTGACCGGCCGCGTGGTCAACGGCGCCTCGGTCGTGGTGGGCGCCACGGTCGTCGTCAGCGTGATCGGCACCGGCGTTGTGCTGTCGGCGGCGGGCGAAGTGCTGGCCTTCGTGCCCAACGCGGTGGGTCGCGCGCTGCTCTACAACGAGAAGCTGTCATGAAACGCACGCCTACCAACTTCGGGGCCTACGACGACGAGCATCCGGCCCCCGCGCCGCGCAGGCGGCGCCTGCTGCGCGGTATCGTGCAGGCCTTGCTGACGGCGCTGGCCGTCACGCTGGCCGGCCTCTTCCTGTTCCCGATGCACGCGCATGCCGGCCGCTCCTGCGAGCAGGCCAGGCCGGTCCCGGCGGCGGTCATGAAAGGAATGCAGCTCGCCGAGCAAACGGCGCGGGCGCTCGACGCCAGCGGGGCGCGCGTGGTGCTGCTGGCACGGGCCGGGCAGGACCTGAGCAAATACGGCCTGCGCTACTCGCATCTCGGCATCGCCTACAAGACGGACGACGGGAACTGGCGCGTGGTGCACAAGCTCAACCACTGCGGCACCGCGGTGGCGGCGATCTACCGGCAGGGCCTGGGTGAATTCTTCCTGGACGATCTCTGGCGCTATGAAGCGGCCTGGGCCGTGCCGGCACCGGCCGTGCAGGTGCAATTGCTGGCGGCGCTGAACGAGCCGCCGGCCCGCATCACGCGCCTTCACTCCGCCCCCTACAGCATCGTGAGCTATGCCTGGGGCCTCAAGTACCAGCAGTCGAACCAGTGGGCCATCGAGACGCTGGCCGGCGCCATGGAACCCGCGACGATCCGCAACCGCGACCAGGCCCAGGCCTGGCTGCGGTTCAAGGGCTACGAGCCGACCACGCTGAAGCTCGGTCCTCTCACGCGCCTGGGTGGACGCGTGGGCTCGGCCAACGTGGCGTTCGACGACCATCCCGGCGACAAGCGCTTCTCCGACCGTATCGAAACCGTCACCGTCGACTCGGTGTTCGCGTGGCTGTCGCAGGCCGGGCTCGGTGCCGCACCGGTGGTGCTGAAGCTCTAGACCAAAATCGCATGGTCGCGAGAACCGCGCAACAAGAAGAAAGAACGAGATGAGCAAGGCACTGCGTCTGTCCGAGAAGTGGTTTCGCCGAGGGCTGTGGCTCGTGGCGCTGGTGTTCGCGAGCTTCCTGATCGGCCTGGGGAGCACCATCGTCGGCGACCTGCCGCAGGTGGAGCGCACCCTTGAGCTGGACGATTTCATCGACAAGCCCGCGGCCGAGCCGCTGCGCGCGACCATCGCCGAATCCGAGCGCGTCGAATTGCAGTCCGCGCGCGAACGCGAGCAGGCGGAACTCAAGCTCTCGGCCGCGCGGCAGGCGAGCAACGCGGCGCGCGAGACTTTCGCGAACTGGATCGCGACGCGGCGTGCCACCGCGCAGCCCGACCAGGACACGGAACTGATCGCGCGCACCAGGGCGCTCGATGCGCTCAAGCAGAAGGAGGACGAGGCCGCCCGCGCGGTGGGCGCCCAGCGCCAGGTCACGCTGGACGCACGCCAGGCCGGCCAGCGCGCATCGGGGCAGCTGGCGGTGCTGGAGGAGCGCGCGCGCATCCGGCTGGATGCGGAGAACCGGCGTGTCGAGTTGCGCGTGTTCGGCTACCGGCTCGCGCTTACCTTGCCGCTGCTGGCGATCGCGGGTTGGCTGTTCGCGAAGAAGCGCAAGAGCACCTGGTGGCCCTTCGTCTGGGGCTTCATCTACTTCGCGCTCTTCGCCTTCTTCGTGGAGCTGGTGCCTTACCTGCCGAGCTATGGCGGCTATGTGCGCTACGTCGTCGGCATCATCGTGACGGTGCTCGTCGGGCGCTACGCGATCGTTGCGCTCAACCGTTATCTCGCGCGCCAGAAGCTGGCGGAGGCGCAGCCCGACACCGTGCGGCGCAACGAGTTGAGCTACGACACCGCGCTCGCGCGGCTCGCGAAGAGCGTGTGCCCCGGCTGCGAGCGTCCGGTGGACCTGAAGAACACCGAGATCGATTTCTGCCCGCACTGCGGCATCGGCTTGTTCGACCATTGCCGCGTGTGCGATGCGCGCAAGAGCGCCTTCTCCAAGTTCTGCCATGCCTGCGGCAATTCGGCCTCGACCGCGGAGCCGGTGCCGCCGATGGCGCCTCAGGTCCAGCCGGCGTCCACCACGTAGTCCTGAGCGGTGCACATCCTCGAATCGTCGGCGGCGAGGAAGAGTGCCATGCTGGCGATGTCCCCGGCCATCACGCGCCCGGGAAGGCATTGCGCGGCGTCGATCTGCGCCGCCGACTCGGGTTTGACCCACAGGCGCAGTTGGCGCTCGGTCATCACCCAGCCGGGCACGATCGAATTCACGCGGATGTTCTGCTTGCCGAGGTCGCGTGCCAGGGAACGCGTGAGCCCCCGCGCCGCCGCCTTGCAGGCCTGGTAGACCGGATAGCCGGCGCCCTTGATCATCCAGCTGATCGATCCGAAGTTGATGATCGACCCGCCACCGAGGTCGCGCATGTCCTGCGCCACGGCCTGGGCGGCGAAGAACTGGTGCTTGAAATTCACCGCGACCAGGCGGTCGAAGTCCTCGCTGGTGACGTCGGCCATCTCGTGACGCCGGTCGTTCGCGGCGTTGTTGAGCAGCACGCCGATGGGGCCGAAGTGCTCGCGCACGGAGTTGATCGCGCCGCCGAGCGCGGCGGCATCGGTTACGTCGCATTCAACGAACAGCACGTCGCCCGTGGCGCCCAGTTCGGCCGCCAGCGCCTGGCCCGAGGGCACGTCCACGTCGCAGAAGCCTACGCGCGCATGCTGCGCGTGGAACGCGCGCACGAGGGCCTCTCCGATGCCGGTCGCGCCGCCGGAGATGAAGACGGTGCGGCCGGCGAGCGAGGGGTAGCGGGCGGAGGCCGTGGAGGAGGGAGAGGCTGTCATGGGAGCACTCCGTGCAATGGGTTGCCGCGAACCGCGGCCGGCCGCACGATTTTCAACGCGCGCGGCGCCGCCTGTCCCCCGTGTGAACGAGAATGTGCGTTCGCAATGTCCCTTGGCTCGCATCGGATGAACGAGAACAAGACACCCTTGACCGGCCTCGCGGCGGGCTCGCTTCGCCTGCTTCTCGCGCCCTCGGCAGGAGGCGCGGTGGCCGCCTTCTACGACGAGCAGGCCGGTGAACGCTTCGACTGGCTCCGGCCCGCCGACAACGAGGCCCTGGAGCGGCGCGACATGTTCGCGATGGCCAGTTTCCCGCTGCTGCCCTGGTGCAACCGCATCCGCGACGGCCGCGCGCACTTCGGCGGCCGCGAGATCGCGATCGCGGCGGGGCATCCGGCGCAGCCGTCGGGCCATCACCCGCTCCACGGCCTCGGGTGGCTTCGACCCTGGCGGACCGTTGAAGTCTCGCCCACGCATGCGCTGCTCAACCTGGTGGTCGACGCGGACGCGCAATGGCCGTGGCGCTTCGAGGCTTCGCAGCTGTACGAACTCGATCCGGACGAACTCCGGTGCACGCTCACGCTGACCAACCGTGACACCGCCGCGATGCCGGCGGGCATCGGGCACCACCCCTACTTTCCGCATCGCGCCGGCACGCGCCTCACGGCCGAAACGGAGGCCATGTGGCGCGGCGACGCCGAGGTGATGCCGGTCGCGCTGGAGCAGACCGACGAGGTCAGGCGCCTGCGCGAAGGCGTGCGGCTTGCCGAACTAGACCTGGACAACAACTTCGCGGGCTGGCAGCACGAGGCACGCATCGCATGGCCGACGCAAGGGCGCTCGATGCAGATGACGGCGGAGCCGCCGCTCGACTTCTTCGTGCTCTACTGCCCGCGCGGCGGCGATCATTTCTGCGCCGAGCCGGTGAGCCAATGCACCGACGAGATCAACCTGGCGGGTCGCCATGGACCGAAGGAGATAGGCGGGGCCGTGCTCGCGGCGGGCGCATCGCTCACGGGGCGCTGGACGCTGCGGCCGGACCTCTGAGCGGCGCCTCGCGTGCGGCGTATGGCTTCCGGCGAGTTCACGGATGCGAGGCCACTGACTACGCTTCACGGCTTTGATCCAGAGCACGCGCATGTCCCGCAAACTCCTCCGCCGTCACGCCGCCGCCGGCCTCTACATCGCGTCGGTCACCATCGCCTTCCTGTCGGCGCTGAGCGTCATTTCCTGCGCGCAGATGGCCATGCTGCAATAGGCGCGGGCTAGACGCCGCGCGCCCTGTCGGCCTTGAAGGCCGCGCGGAATTCCGTGAAGCGCCCCGTGTCGAGCGACTCACGGATCTCGCGCATCAGGTTCAGGTAGTAGTGCAGGTTGTGGATGGTCGTGAGCATCGGGCCCAGCATCTCGCCGCAGCGGTCGAGGTGATGCAGGTAGGCACGGCTGAAACCCTCGCGGCCTCCCTCGTTCCACGCGATGCCGGACGCGCCGGCGCACGCGTGGCAGGTGCAGCTGGGGTCGATCGGCTGCGGGTCGCTCTTGTGGCGCGCGTTGCGCATCTTGAGGTCCCCGAAGCGCGTGAACAGCGTGCCGTTGCGCGCGTTGCGGGTCGGCATCACGCAGTCGAACATGTCAACGCCCTGGGCCACGCCTTCGACCAGGTCTTCCGGTGTGCCGACGCCCATGAGGTAGCGCGGCTTATGCGCCGGCAGCCTGTGCGGGGTGTGGGCCATGATGCGCAGCATCTCGTCCTTCGGCTCGCCGACGCTCACGCCGCCGACCGCGTAGCCGGGGAAGTCCATCTCCACCAGTTGCGCGAGGGATTCTTCCCGCAGGTTCTCGAACATGCCGCCCTGCACGATGCCGAAGAGGGCGTTGGGGTTTTCCAGCCGCGCGAACTCAGCCTGGCAGCGCTTCGCCCAGCGCAGGCTGAGTTCCATCGAGATGCGTGCCTCGGCCTCGGTCGTCACGTGGCCCTTGGTGTCGTAGGGCGTGCATTCGTCGAACTGCATGACGATGTCGCTGTTGAGGATGGTCTGGATCTGCATCGAGACCTCGGGCGTGAGGAAGAGCTTGTCGCCGTTGACGGGCGAGGCGAACTTCACGCCTTCCTCGCTGATCTTGCGCATCGCGCCCAGCGACCAGACCTGGAAGCCGCCCGAGTCGGTGAGGATGGGCTTGTCCCACTTCTCGAACGGGTGGAGTCCGCCGAAGGCGGCCATCACGTCCAGGCCGGGGCGCATCCACAAGTGGAAGGTGTTGCCCAGGATGATTTGCGCGCCCATCTCGTCAAGGCTGCGCGGCATCACGCCCTTGACGGTGCCGTAGGTGCCTACAGGCATGAAGATGGGGGTCTGCACGACGCCGTGGTTCAGTGTGAGCGTGCCGCGGCGCGCGTGGGTGGCGGGATCGGTGGCGAGGAGTTCGAAGTTCAGCATGTGGGGGCTCCTTCCTGCGCGGAGGTTCTGGCCAGCAGCATGGCGTCGCCATAGCTGAAGAAGCGGTAGCGCTCGCGGATCGCGTGGGCGTAGAGGGCCATCACGTGGTCGTAGCCCGCGAAGGCGCTCACCAGCATCATGAGCGTGCTCTTGGGCAGGTGGAAGTTGGTGAGTAGCAGGTCGACGTGCGCGAAGACGAAGCCCGGTGTGATGAAGATGCGCGTGTCGCCCGAGGCTTCGCCGCTCTTCGCCCACGATTCCAGCGTGCGCACGGTCGTCGTGCCGACGGCCACGATGCGGCCGCCGTGGGCCTGGGTCTCGGCGATGGCGCGCTGCGTGGCCTCAGGCACCTCGTAGCGCTCGGCATGCATCGTGTGCTCGGCGATGTTCTCTGTCTTGACGGGTTGGAATGTCCCGGCGCCGACGTGCAGCGTCACGCTGGCCCGGCGGATGCCGCGCGCCTCGAGTTGTGCCAGCAGGGCTTCGTCGAAGTGCAGCGCGGCGGTGGGCGCGGCAACCGCGCCCGGCACGCGCGCGAACACCGTCTGATAGCGGCGTTCGTCCTCGGCCGAGTCGGAGTGCGTGATGTAGGGCGGCAGCGGCACGTGGCCGCAGCGGTCCATGAGCGCATACGGGTCTTCGCCGGCCGCGCTGTCGAAACGGAAGCGGAAGAGGGCGCCGTTCTCGTCCGGCCAGCGGCCGAGCAGCGTCGCGCTGAAGTCGCCGGTCATCGCGAGTGCGGTGCCGGCCGGCGGCTTCTTGCTGACCTTCATGTGGGCGACGACCTCGTTGCCTTGCAACACGCGCTCCACCAGCAGTTCCAGTTTGCCGCCGGTGGGTTTCTCGCCGAAGAGCCGGGCCTTGACGACCTGGGTGTCGTTGAACACGAGGAGGTCGCCCTCGCGCAGCAGGCTCGGGAGCGAGCGGAAGATGCGGTCCACGGGCGCGGACGCGGTCCCGTCGAGCAGACGTGAAGCGCTGCGTTCGTCGGCGGGGTGCTGGGCCACCAGTTCGGGTGGCAAGTCGAAGTCGAAATCGGAAAGCGTGAAGACGCGCATGTGCTTGAGGGCCGGACGGGCCCGTTCCAAGATGGCCGGGGAGGGCAGAATTGTCCCATGCCCGCCGCCGCCAAGTCCTCGCCACGCGAAAAGCCCGCACCCGCACCCGTGCCTGTGGCCGCCGCACCGGCGCCGGGTACGGGGCTGAGCGCCGTGCAGCGGGCGCTGCGCAAGCTCGGCCTTCTGCGGGACATCGACTTCGCGCTCTACCTTCCGATGCGCTACGAGGATGAGACGCGCGTGGTGCGGCTGGCCGATACGCGGGACGGCGACACGGCGCAGATCGAGGCGGTGGTGATTCAGAGCGAGGTGGTATTTCGCCCGCGCCGTCAACTGATCGTGACGGTGGACGACGGCAGCGACACCTGCCAGTTGCGCTTCTTCAATTTCTATCCCTCGCAGCAGAAGCAGCTGGAGGTCGGCGCGCGGGTGCGGGTGCGGGGCGAGTTGCGCGGCGGTTTCCTCGGGCGGCAGATGATGCATCCGACGGTCAAGGCGGCGGGCACGGCGCTGCCGGAGGCGCTGACACCGGTCTATTCGACGATTGCAGGGCTCGCGCAGCCGGTGCTGCGTCGCGAGGTGCGCTCCGGCCTGGCGCGGGCGGCGCTCGACGAGATCCTGCCCCCCGGCGCGAGGCCGCACGGCATGTGGGATCTGCGGGAGTCACTTCATTTCCTGCACTACCCGGCGCCCGATGTCGCGATCGCCACGCTGGAGGACCACAGCCACCCGGCGTGGCAGCGGCTCAAGGCGGACGAGTTGCTGGCGCAGCAGCTCTCCCAGCTCCAGGCGCGACGCGAGCGGGCGGCGCAGCGTGCCCCGGTGCTCGACATGAACGCTTCGGGCGCTGCCTTGCACCAGGAATTGCTGGCCGCGCTTCCTTTCGCCCTGACAGGTGCGCAGCAGCGGGTGGGCGCCGAGATCACGCGCGACCTGGCGCGATCCATCCCGATGCACCGGTTGCTGCAAGGTGACGTGGGTTCGGGGAAGACCGTGGTGGCGGCGCTTGCCGCGGCGCGCTGCATCGACGCGGGCCATCAATGCGCGCTGATGGCGCCGACGGAGATTCTCGCGGCCCAGCACTTCGGCAAGCTGGTCGGCTGGCTCGATCCGTTGTTGGCCCGCCGGGGCCTGCGCGTCGCCTGGCTCACCGGCAGCCAGAAGAAGAAGGAGCGGGATGCCATGGCCGCCGCGGCCGAGAGCGGCGAGGCGGCGCTGGTGATCGGCACGCATGCCGTCATTTCGGAGAAGGTTCGTTTCAAGCGGCTCGCGCTCGCGATCATCGACGAGCAGCACCGCTTCGGCGTCGCGCAGCGTCTGGCGCTGCGCGGCAAGGCCGGCGGCGAGCTCGAGCCGCATCTGCTGATGATGAGCGCCACGCCGATCCCGCGCACGCTGGCGATGAGCTACTACGCCGACCTCGACGTCTCGACCCTGGACGAGCTGCCGCCCGGCCGCACGCCGATCGTCACCAAGCTGGTGGCGGAGCACCGGCGCGACGAGGTCATCGACCGCATTCGCTCGCAGCTGGCGCAGGGGCGCCAGGTCTATTGGGTGTGCCCACTGATCGAGGAAAGCGAGGCGGTCGACCTGCGCAACGCAACCGCGACGCGCGACGAACTGGCCGATGCGCTTGGCGAGCAGGTCAGCGTCGGCCTCCTGCATTCGCGCATGCCGACGGCGGAGAAGCAGGCGGTGATGGAGAGCTTCACGGCCAACCGGCTGCAGGTGCTGGTCAGCACCACGGTGATCGAGGTCGGCGTGGACGTGCCCAATGCGTCCTTGATGGTGATCGAGCACGCGGAGCGCTTCGGTCTTTCGCAATTGCATCAACTGCGCGGGCGGGTGGGGCGGGGCGCGGCGGCCTCGGCCTGCGTGCTGCTGTACGCGCCCAACGAGGGCGGCCGGGTTGGCGAGGCGGCGCGCGCGCGGCTGAAGGCCATGGCCGAAACGGGCGACGGGTTCGAGATCGCCCGGCGCGACCTGGACATCCGCGGGCCAGGCGAGTTCCTCGGCGCACGGCAGTCGGGCGCGCCGCTACTGCGCTTCGCCGACCTGAGCACGGACCTCCTGTTGCTCGACTGGGCCCGTGAACTGGCGCCGCGGATGCTCGACCGGCATCCCGCGCTGGCGCAGAAACACGTCGATCGCTGGCTGGGCAGCAAGGCCGAGTACCTCAAAGCCTGAGGGCGGGCGCGGGTCGTCCGCGCCACGCATAATTGACGAAAACTATGACCCTCACCGAACTCAAATACATTGTCGCGGTCGCCCGGGAGCGGCACTTCGGCAAGGCGGCCGAGGCCTGCTACGTGTCGCAGCCCACCCTCTCGGTGGCGATCAAGAAGCTGGAAGACGAACTCGAGGTCAAGCTGTTCGAGCGCAGCGCGGGCGAGGTCTCGGTCACGCCGCTGGGCGAGCAGATCGTGCAGCAGGCGCAGAGCGTGCTCGACCAGGCCGCGAGCATCAAGGAAATCGCCAAGCGCGGGAAGGACCCGCTTTCGGGCCCGCTGAACCTGGGCGTGATTTATACGATCGGGCCCTACCTGCTGCCGGACCTGGTGCGCCAGAACATCGCGCGCACGCCGCAGATGCCGCTGGTGCTGCAGGAGAACTTCACCGTGAAGCTGCTCGAGATGCTGCGCGCGGGCGAAATCGATTGCGCGATCATGGCGGAACCCTTCCCGGACACGGGCCTGGCGATGGCCGCGCTCTACGACGAGCCCTTCATGGCGGCCGTGCCGGCAAACCATCCGCTGGCCGAGCGCGAATCCGTGACTTCCGACGAACTGAAGAAGGAAACCATGCTGCTGCTGGGCACCGGGCACTGCTTCCGCGACCACGTGCTGGAAGTCTGCCCTGAGTTCGCGCGTTTCTCGAGCAACGCGGAAGGCATTCGCAAGAGCTTCGAGGGCTCGTCGCTCGAGACCATCAAGCACATGGTGGCTTCGGGGATGGGCGTGACGCTGGTGCCGCGCCTCTCCGTCCCGGCCGACGCGCTCAAGCCGCGCGCCAAGGGGCGCAAGGATGCGGATCAGATCGTCCGCTACCTGCCCGTGCGCGACTTGCATGGCGGCGAGCCGCCGATGCGCCGCGTCGTGCTGGCCTGGCGCCGCAGCTTCACCCGCTATGAGGCGATCGCGGCGCTGCGCAATGCCATCTATGCCTGCGAACTGCCCGGCGTCAAGCGTCTGTCATAGCACTTCGCGCGCTCGGCCTACGCGGCGGCCGCAGGTCGGATTCCATCGCTGAGATAGAGTGCGGCTGTTGCGAAGCAGGCTTCTTGCTTCTAGAGTTTTACCCGTCCATCACCCTCAGGAAAGAAACTTCGCCATGGCCAAAGTCGTGAAAAAAGCAAAATCACCCATCTCCGCCTCGCCCGCCGCATCCGCCGGGAAGGTTCCGAAGAAGGGCGGCGCCGTGGTCGCGCAGGAGTCCGGCAGCCGCAACGCGCCGATCATCAACATCGGCATCGAGCGCCAGGACCGCGCCGCCATCGCCGAAGGCCTGAGCCGCGTGTTGGCCGACACCTACACGCTCTACCTCACGACCCACAACTTCCACTGGAACGTGACGGGTCCGCATTTCAACTCGCTGCATGCGATGTTCATGACCCAGTACACCGAGTTGTGGGGTTCAACCGACATCATTGCCGAGCGCATCCGCGCGCTGGGGCACTACGCGCCAGGCTCGTATGCCGAGTTCAGCAAGATCGCGACGGTGCCCGACGTGCCGCAGAACCCGCCCAAGGCGATGGAGATGGTGCGCATCCTGGTCAAGGGCCACGAAACCGTCTCGCGCATCGCGCGCGAATTCATCCCCGTGGCCGAGGAAGCTGGAGACGACCCGACGGCCGACATGCTGACTGCGCGCTGCACGGTGCACGACCAGACGGCCTGGATGCTGCGCTCGCTGCTTGAAGACTGACGCAGTCCAGCGGCCCGCCAGCGGGCCCGCCCAACCCGCGCCCGCGCCGCATCGCGGGCGTTTTGCGTTGTACCTCGATCTGATCCGCTGGAACCGTCCGGCAGGCTGGCTGCTGCTGCTCTGGCCGACGCTCGGCGCGCTGTGGTTCGCGGCCGAAGGCTGGCCGGGCTGGCACCTGGTGGCGGTGTTCACGCTCGGCACGTTCCTGATGCGCAGCGCCGGCTGCTGCGTCAACGACGTGGCGGACCGCGACTTCGACCGGCACGTCAAGCGCACGGCGCAGCGCCCCGTCACCAGCGGGGCCATCTCGGTCAAGGAGGCGCTGGCGGTTGGCGCGGCGCTTGCGCTGGCGGCTTTCGGCCTGGTGCTGACGACCAACCGGGCCACCGTGCTGTGGTCTTTCGCGGCACTGGCCATCACGCTGCTCTATCCTTTTGCCAAGCGCTTCGTGTCCATCCCGCAGGCGGTGCTTGGCATTGCATTCAGCTTCGGCATCCCGATGGCCTTCGCCGCCGTGACCGGCGGCGTGCCCCCTCTGGGCTGGTGGCTGCTCGCGGGGAACCTGTTCTGGGTGCTGGCCTACGACACCGAATATGCGATGGTCGATCGCGATGACGATCTCAAGATCGGCATGAAGACATCGGCCATCACCTTCGGCCGGCTGGACGTGGCGATCGTGATGGCGAGCTATGCGATCTTCCTGGGCGCCTGGAGCGCGATCGGTGCTGGCAAAGGCTTGGGGCCTGTCTTCTTCCTCGGCATCGGGGCGGGCGCGGCGCAGGCGCTGTGGCATTGGCGGCTGATCCGCGAGCGCACGCGGGAAGGGTGCTTCAAGGCTTTTCGCCTCAATCACTGGCTCGGTTTCGCCGTCTTCGCCGGGGTCGCAGGCGGCTACGCGCTGCGCTGAGACCGGGAGCCGGGAGCCGGGAGCGGGGAGCCGGGATTCTCTATCGCGGCCGAACTCCCGGGCGAGTTCGCCGGCGCGGTGGTGAGCGGCACGGATGGCATCCTTGAACTTCGCCTTGATGTCGGCGCCTTCCATCGAGGTGATGGCGGCGTAGGTCGTGCCGCCCTTGGACGTGACGCGCTGGCGCAGCACTGAAGGCGCGTCCGTCGCATCGCTCGCGAGCGTTGACGCGCCGACGAAAGTGCCGACGGCCAGGCGATGCGCCTGGTCAGGCGACAGGCCGAGCTCGACGCCGGCTTCCGTCATGGCTTCGATGAAATAGAAAACGTAGGCGGGGCCGGACCCGGAAACGGCGGTGACCGCATCGAGCGCGTCCTCGGTCTCGACCCACAGGAGTTCGCCCGTGGCCGCCAGGACCTGCTCGACGAGCTTGCGTCCGGCGCTGTCGACGGCTTCGCGGGCGTAGAGGCCGGTCATGCCCTGGCCCACGAGCGCGGGCGTGTTCGGCATCGCTCGCACCACGCGCTGCGTGCCGAGCCAGCGGGCGATGCTCTCGGAGGGGATGCCGGCGGCGACGCTCAGGTGCAGTGCGTCGGCTGCGAAGCCACGCACGGGCGCCGCCGCTTGCGCGAAAGTCTGCGGCTTGACAGCCCAGACCACGACCTCGCAGCGTGCGAGCGCGGGCCCGGCTTCGGCCTGCGCGGCGATGCCGAAGTCGTGTTCGAGCCGCGTACGCGCCTCTGCGAAAGGCTCGACCACCTCGAAGGTCTCGGCGGGCACATCCTGCTTGATGAGGCCGCCGATGATGGCGCTGGCCATGTTGCCGCCCCCGATGAAGCCGATGGGCGGCAGGGGCGTGGGCTCCCGGCGGGGCAGGAAGGTGACGGCGATGTTCATGGCGTGTCCGTGAATTCGAAGGCTGCGAACTGGGTGATCTGCAGCGGGTTGAAATTGTCGTCGCTCACCACCACCAGCATGCGGCTGCCGCTCGGCAGGTCCGGACCCCAGCACATGCCTTCCGTGTTGTCGAGGCGCGAAAGACCCAGGTTGGCGAAATCGGCGACGAGCTTCTTTGGCGCGACCGTGTGATTGTCCGGCGCCAAGGCATCCAGGGCCAGGGTGTCGCTGCCCAGGCGGGTGTCGATTTCATAGAGCCGCAGTGAATTGCCCGTGCCGGCCGCGTAGGCGCGCTCCAGCACCAACATGCGGTGGGCGTCGAGCATCAGGATTTCGCTCACGCCGTTGTCTGCATGGGTGCCGGGCACGAGCGGGCGCACGGGGATGGCGTCCGGGATGTAGGCAAGTTGGCGCACGGCCTCGCCGGTCGCCAGGTTGAACTGGGTGAAACGGCAAGGCCCACCGGGCGCCGCGAAGGTGGGAACAGGCCCGTCCTGGCGCAGTGCGTTCTCCATCGCGACCCAGGCATGGCGGGCGCCGGAGGTCAAGGCGAGGCCCTCGAAAGCAAGATTGTCGCGGGCACCGCGTTGGAGATCGGGCTCCGGCCGGAACATGGCGGGGATGGGAAACTCGCGAATCAACGTGCCGTCACGGCCGGATTCGTAGAGCGCCGGCCCGAAGCCCCTCGCCTCGTCGCCTTCACTCGTCCAGAGGACCGTGCGAGTGTCCGGACGCCACCGGAGCGCCTCGGGGTCCGGAACAGGCACACCGGACTGCGCTCGCCGTCGCGGAGGCCAAGTCGACCCATCGCCCTGCTTGAGCGAGATCACCTCCAGGGGCTCGGGCTGACTGCCTTCGCCGGACGTCGACCAGCGCATGCGGTAAAAACGAGCAGGGCCGAGTTCTGATCGATCGTCGCTGAGAAGCAGGTACTCACCTTTCGCGCCGTCGTAGTCGATACCGGAGAGCCCGCCGATGGTCGTTCCCAGGAATCCGGGCCTATGGGGCAGGCGAGCTTCCGCGACCAGGCGCAGACGCTTCGAGGACCGCGAGACCTCCGGGTCGCTCGAACAACTCGCGACACCGGCCGCAAGGCCCGCGGCGGCGAGCAACAGGCTGCGACGGGTGAGGCGAGGGCTTGCAATCTGCACGTCGGGCAGTCTAGCCGGATGAAAGCGGCGAAAAAGAGAGGGTTGACAGGGCAGGTCGACCGTGCAACAATCGCAGGCTTCGCTTGAAAAGGCGAAAGCTTCTGCCCAGCGGAAGCGCATCGAAGTGGTTTCGGTGCGTGGACGACGGGCCCAAGACTGACCGCAAAGCTGCCGAAAGGTGGTGATCGGTACAAGTTGGGAATATCACGAAATGATCCAAACTGAATCCCGGCTCGATGTGGCCGACAACACGGGCGCGAAATCCGTCCTGTGTATCAAGGTGCTCGGCGGCTCCAAGCGGCGTTATGCCAGCGTGGGCGACGTCATCAAGGTCAGCATCAAGGAAGCCGCTCCGCGTGGTCGCGTCAAGAAGGGCGAGATCTACAGCGCAGTGGTGGTTCGCACCGCCAAGGGCATCCGTCGCGCCGACGGTTCGCTCGTCAAATTCGATGGCAACGCAGCCGTGCTGCTCAACGCCAAGCTGGAGCCCATCGGCACCCGCATCTTCGGACCGGTCACGCGCGAACTGCGCACCGAGAAGTTCATGAAGATCGTGTCGCTGGCACCCGAAGTTCTCTAAGGACAACAACGCCATGAACAAGATTCGCAAAGGCGACCAGGTCATCGTGTTGGCCGGGCGCGACAAGGGCAAGCGCGGCACGGTGTCGCTGCGCAAGGACGACTCGCACCTGATCGTCGACGGCATCAACCTGGTCAAGAAGCACACCAAGCCGAACCCGCTCAAGGGCACGACCGGCGGCATCGTCGAGAAGGCCATGCCGATTCACCAATCCAACGTGGCGATCTTCAATGCCGCGACCGGCAAGGCCGATCGCGTGGGCATCAAGATCACGGACGGCAAGCGCGTGCGCGTCTTCAAGTCCAGCGGCGAAGAAATCAAGATCGCCTAAGGAGTACTCACATGGCACGTCTCCAACAACACTATCGCGAAAAGATCGCGAAGGACCTGACTGAGAAGTTCGGCTACACCTCGCCGATGCAGGTCCCGCGCCTCACCAAGATCACGCTCAACATGGGCGTGGGCGAGGCTGTCGCCGACAAGAAGGTGCTCGACAACGCCGTTGCCGACCTGACCAAGATCGCCGGCCAGAAGCCTGTCGTCACCAAGTCGAAGAAGGCCATCGCGGGTTTCAAGATCCGCGAAAACCAGCCGATCGGCTGCATGGTCACGCTGCGCGGCGTGCAGATGTATGAGTTCCTGGATCGCTTCGTGACCGTGGCCTTGCCGCGCGTTCGCGACTTCCGCGGCATCTCCGGCCGCGCGTTCGATGGCCGTGGCAACTACAACATCGGCGTGAAAGAGCAGATCATTTTTCCTGAGATCGAATACGACAAGGTCGATGCCCTGCGCGGTCTCAATATCAGCATCACGACGACGGCCAAGACCGATGAGGAAGCCAAGGCGCTTCTCGCTGGCTTCCGTTTCCCGTTCAAGAACTGAGGTGACGTGTGGCTAAAGCATCTTTGATCCAGCGCGAACTCAAGCGCGACAACCTGGTTGCCAAGTACGCTGCGAAGCACGCGGAACTGAAGGCGATCGCGAACGACGCGAAGAAGAGCGATGAAGAGCGTGCGGCTGCCCGCCTGGGCCTGCAAAAGCTCCCGCGCAACGCCAATCCGACGCGCCAGCGCAATCGCTGCGAAATCACCGGCCGCCCGCGCGGCACCTTCCGTCAATTCGGTCTGGCTCGCGCCAAGATCCGTGAACTGGCTTTCAACGGCGACATCCCTGGTGTCACCAAGGCCAGCTGGTAAGCCGGGCAGGAGCAAACAACATGAGCATGAGTGATCCCATTGCCGACCTGCTGACGCGTATCCGTAACGCGCAGATGGTGGCGAAGCCCACCGTCTCGGTCCCGTCTTCCAAGGTGAAGATCGCGATCGCGCAGGTGCTGAAGGACGAGGGCTATATCGACGGCTTCCAGGTCAAGACCGAAGCTGGCAAGAGCGAGCTCGAGATCGCCCTGAAGTATTACGCCGGTCGCCCCGTGATCGAGCGCATCGAGCGCGTGAGCCGCCCTGGCCTGCGCGTCTACAAGGCCAGCGCCGCCATTCCGCAGGTGCAGAACGGCCTTGGTGTTGCCATCGTCACGACCCCGAAGGGCGTGATGACCGACCGCAAGGCGCGCGCAACCGGTGTCGGTGGCGAAGTCTTGTGCTACGTCGCCTAACCGAGACATCGAGGAGAAACTGAAATGTCCCGAGTAGGAAAAATGCCGATCGAGATCCCCGCAGGCGTGGATGTGTCGATCAAGGAAGATCAGATCAGCGTGAAGGGCGCGGGCGGTACGCTCGGCCTGCAGCGCAATGCACTGGTGACCGTCGCCAACAAGGACGGCAAGCTGAGTTTCGCGCCGGCCAACGATTCGCGTGAAGCCAATGCGATGAGCGGCACCGTGCGCCAGCTGGTGAACAACATGGTTGTCGGCGTGACCAAGGGTTTCGAGAAGAAGCTGAACCTGGTCGGCGTCGGCTTCAAGGCCGCGGCGCAAGGCGCCAAGCTGAACCTGCAAGTCGGTTATTCGCATCCCGTCAACATCGACATGCCGCAAGGCATCACGGTAGCGACGCCGACGGCGACCGAGATCGTGATCAAGGGTGCCGACCGCCAACGCGTCGGCCAAGTGGCCGCTGAGATCCGTGCTATTCGTCCGCCTGAGCCTTACAAGGGCAAGGGCATCCGTTATTCGGACGAGAAGATCGTGATCAAAGAGACCAAGAAGAAATAAGGGGCAGCAAAATGATGTTGACCAAGAAAGCACAGCGTCTCCGCCGTTCGCGTCAGACCCGTATCCGCATTGCGACGCAAGGCGTGGCGCGTCTCACGGTGAACCGCACCAACCTGCACATCTATGCCACCGTCATCTCCGACGACGGCACCAAGGTGATTGCCACCGCATCGACGGCGGAAGCCGAAGTGCGCGCCTCGCTCGGTGGTTCGGGCAAGGGTGGCAATGCCGCCGCGGCCATCGCCATCGGCAAGCGCATCGCTGAAAAGGCGAAGGCGGCCGGCATCGAGAAGGTCGCATTCGACCGTGCAGGTTTCGCCTACCACGGCCGCGTCAAGGCGCTGGCTGACGCCGCTCGCGAAGCTGGCCTGCAGTTCTAACCGGACACGAGATTCAAAATGGCAAAGATTCAGGCAAGAACGCAGAACGAAGGCCCCGAGGACGGTCTGCGCGAGAAGATGATCGCGATCAACCGTGTCACCAAGGTGGTGAAGGGTGGTCGTATTCTCGGTTTCGCAGCACTCACCGTGGTGGGTGACGGCGACGGCCGCGTCGGCATGGGCAAGGGCAAGTCGAAGGAAGTGCCCGCAGCCGTGCAGAAGGCGATGGAAGAGGCCCGCCGCAACCTGGCGAAGATCTCCATCAAGAATGGCACGCTGCATCACCGTGTGACGGGTCATCATGGCGCCGCCTCGGTGGTCATGATTCCGGCGCCGAAGGGTACCGGCATCATCGCCGGTGGTCCGATGCGCGCCGTGTTCGAAGTCATGGGTATCACCGACATCGTGGCCAAGAGCCATGGCTCGTCGAATCCCTACAACATGGTTCGTGCCACCCTGGACGGCCTGAAGAACTCGACGACGGCTTCCGAAGTGGCTGCCAAGCGCGGCTTGACCGTCGAAGAACTCTTCTCCTGATCTGGAGCATCGACATGACGACGCAACAACAAACGCTCAAGGTGCAATTGGTCAAAAGCCCGATTGGCACCAAGGAATCGCATCGTGCCACCGTGCGTGGCCTGGGTCTGCGCAAGCTCAACAGCGTGAGCGAACTGCAGGACACGCCCGCGGTGCGCGGCATGATCAACAAGATCAGTTATCTGGTCAAAGTGCTCTAAGAGAGACGCATATGGAACTCAATGGCATCAAGCCGGCCGACGGCGCCAAGCACTACAAGCGCCGAGTGGGCCGTGGTATCGGTTCCGGCCTCGGCAAGACCGCGGGCCGCGGCCACAAGGGTCAGAAGTCGCGTGCGGGTGGTTTTCACAAGGTGGGCTTCGAGGGCGGTCAAATGCCGCTGCAGCGCCGCCTGCCGAAGCGTGGCTTCAAGTCGCATCTGCTCAAGTTCAATGCCGAAGTGACGCTGAGCTCGCTCGAGAAGCTTGGGCTGGCTGAAGTTGACCTGCTCGCGCTCAAGCAAGCGGGCCTGGTCGGCCAGCTGGCGAAAGTGGTCAAGATCATCAAGTCGGGCGAACTCACCAAGGCCGTCAAGTTGACTGGCATCGGTGCGACGGCAGGCGCCAAGGCTGCAATCGAAGCAGCCGGCGGCAGCGTCGCCTGAGCGGACTGAAAGAAGTTCTTCGTGGCAACCAACGCGGCAACGCTCGCAAAAACAGGCAAGTTCGGTGACCTGCGTCGCCGGCTCGTCTTTTTGCTGCTCGCGCTCGTGGTCTATCGCATCGGGGCGCACATCCCGGTGCCGGGCATCAACCCAGACCAGTTGGCGCAGCTGTTCCAAGGCCAGCAGGGCGGCATCCTGAGTCTGTTCAACATGTTCTCGGGCGGTGCGCTGTCGCGCTTCACCGTGTTCGCGTTGGGCATCATGCCGTACATCTCGGCGTCGATCATCATGCAATTGATGACCTACGTCGTGCCCACCTTCGAGCAGTTGAAGAAGGAAGGCGAGGCCGGCCGCAGGAAGATCACGCAATACACCCGCTATGGCACGCTCGCACTTGCACTGTTCCAGTCGTTCAGTATTGCAGTTGCGCTGGAATCCTCCGCGGGCCTGGTGATCTCGCCCGGTTTTGGCTTCCGCATCACCGCGATGGTCAGCCTCACGGCGGGTTCGATGTTCCTGATGTGGCTCGGCGAGCAGATCACGGAGCGCGGTCTGGGCAATGGCATCTCGATCTTGATCTTCGCAGGTATCGCCGCCGGGCTCCCGAGTGCGGTGGGCGGATTGCTTGAACTGGTGCGGACCGGTGCAATGAACGTGCTCGTGGCATTGTTCATCGTCGCCGTGGTCATCCTGGTGACCTACTTCGTGGTGTTCGTCGAACGTGGCCAGCGCAAGATCCTGGTGAACTACGCGCGTCGACAGGTTGGCAACAAGGTCTATGGAGGCCAGTCCTCCCATCTGCCGCTGAAGCTCAACATGGCTGGCGTGATCCCGCCGATCTTCGCGTCGTCGATCATCCTGTTGCCGACCACCGTCGTGGGCTGGTTCAGCACCGGCGAGAGCATGCGCTGGATCAAGGACATCGCGAGCGCGTTGACCCCGGGGCAGCCTATCTACGTGCTGCTATATGCGACGGCGATCGTTTTCTTCTGCTTCTTCTACACAGCGCTGGTGTTCAACAGCCGCGAAACGGCGGACAACCTGAAGAAGAGCGGTGCGTTCATCCCAGGGATTCGCCCGGGTGATCAAACCGCACGATATATCGACAAGATCCTGGTTCGCCTGACGTTGGCTGGCGCGGTGTACATCACCTTCGTCTGCCTGCTGCCGGAGTTCCTGATTCTGAAATACAACGTGCCGTTCTATTTTGGCGGCACCTCCCTGTTGATCATCGTGGTTGTCACGATGGACTTCATGGCCCAGGTACAGAACTACATGATGTCGCAGCAGTATGAGTCGCTGCTGAAGAAAGCAAATTTCAAGACATCTTAGTAGGTGACAAAGACAGATGTCGAAGGACGATGTCATCCAGATGCAGGGGGAGGTTCTGGAGAACCTCCCGAACGCCACCTTCCGGGTCAAACTGGAAAATGGACACATCGTGCTGGGACATATTTCCGGAAAGATGCGGATGCACTACATCCGTATCCTTCCAGGTGACAAGGTCACCGTCGAGCTGACGCCCTACGACTTGAGCCGGGCGCGTATTGTGTTTCGGGCGAAGTGAGTCGCCGGGTTGAACAGAGTTTTAGGAGAATGAAATGAGAGTTTCGGCTTCGGTCAAAACCATTTGCCGTAATTGCAAGATCATCCGCCGCAAGGGTGTGGTGCGCGTGATCTGTACCGACCCGCGCCACAAGCAGCGCCAGGGTTGATTGAACGAGTATTAGAGGACGCACATGGCACGTATTGCTGGCATCAACATTCCGCCGCACAAGCACGCTGAAATTGGCCTCACCGCCATCTTCGGCATCGGTCGCACCCGCGCCCGCAAGATCTGCGAAGCGAGCGGCATCGAGTATTCGAAGAAGATCAAGGATCTGACCGACGCCGATCTCGAGAAGATCCGCGACCAGATCGCTCTCTTCACCATCGAAGGTGACCTGCGTCGCGAAACGACGATGAACATCAAGCGCTTGATGGACATCGGCTGCTACCGCGGCTTCCGTCATCGTCGCGGCCTGCCGATGCGCGGCCAGCGCACGCGTACCAATGCCCGCACCCGCAAGGGTCCGCGCAAGGCTGCGCAGTCCCTGAAGAAATAAGGATAGAACAGCATGGCTAAAGCTCCTGCCAACAACGCCGCGCAGCGCGTTCGCAAGAAGGTTCGCAAGAACGTCGCGGATGGTATCGCGCACGTGCACGCGTCGTTCAACAACACGATCATCACGATCACCGATCGCCAAGGCAACGCACTGTCGTGGGCGTCTTCGGGTGGTCAGGGCTTCAAGGGCTCGCGCAAGTCGACACCGTTCGCAGCGCAGGTCGCTTCCGAAGTTGCCGGCCGCGCTGCGGTCGAGCAAGGTATCAAGAACCTCGACGTCGAGATCAAGGGCCCTGGTCCTGGTCGCGAATCGTCAGTGCGCGCGCTGGCCGCGCTCGGCATCCGGATCAACTCCATTGCCGACGTGACTCCGGTGCCGCACAACGGCTGCCGGCCGCAAAAGCGCCGTCGCATCTGAGCGTTCGACGTTCTGCGCAGCCTGCTTCGCGGCGGCTGCGCGTTTTGTTTTTCAACAAGCCCACCGCCATCGGCACGCCGCTGATGGCTCCCGCATCCAACTGCGGCAGATGACACAAAGGAAGATCAAGTGGCACGCTATCTCGGCCCCAAGGCCAAACTTTCCCGCCGCGAAGGCACCGACCTGTTTCTGAAGAGTGCCCGCCGCTCGATCCAGGACAAGGCCAAGTTCGATTCGAAGCCCGGTCAGCATGGCCGCACCTCTGGCCAGCGCACCTCCGATTTCGGCCTGCAGCTGCGTGAAAAGCAGAAGGTCAAGCGCATGTACGGCGTGCTCGAGAAGCAGTTCCGCCGCTACTTCGAGGAAGCCGATCGCCGCCGTGGCAACACGGGCGCCAATCTGCTGTTCATCCTCGAATCGCGCCTCGACAATGTCGTGTACCGCATGGGCTTCGGCTCGACGCGCGCCGAAGCGCGCCAGCTCGTGTCGCACAAGGCGATCACCGTCAATGGTCAATCGGTCAACATCCCGTCGTACCTGGTCAAGACCGGCGACGTGATCGCGGTGCGCGACAAGTCGAAGAAGCAGACCCGCATTGCCGAAGCGCTCCAGCTGGCGCAGCAAGTCGGCATCCCTGCGTGGGTCGAAGTGAATGCCGACAAGGCAGAAGGCACCTTCAAGAAGGTTCCGGATCGCGACGAATTCGCCGCCGACATCAACGAATCGCTGATCGTCGAACTGTATTCGCGTTGATTTTGCTGCCTGCGCCTCCAAGTGCGGGCGGTCCGTTTTTGTCCACGTTCCTGGCCCGCGCGTCGCTGCGGGTCAGGTGCTTCACCAGCCTTACCGGTGTAACGAGCCGGGGGTATTGAGAGGAAGTCTGCATGCAAACCACCCTGCTGAAACCCAAGACCATTCAGGTCGAGCAACTTGCGCCCAACAAGGCGAAGGTCACGCTCGAGCCGTTCGAGCGCGGCTATGGCCACACGCTCGGCAATGCGCTGCGCCGCGTTCTGCTTTCGTCGATGGTCGGCTACGCCGCCACCGAAGTCACGATCGCGGGCGTGCTGCATGAGTACTCCTCCATCGATGGCGTGCAGGAAGATGTCGTCAACATCCTGTTGAACCTGAAGGGCGTGGTGTTCAAGCTTCACAACCGCGACGAAGTCACGCTGAGCCTGCGCAAGGACGGCGAAGGTCCCGTGACTGCTTCCGACATCCAGACGCCGCACGATGTCGAGATCATCAACCCTGACCACGTGATCGCGCACCTGTCGCAAGGCGGCAAGCTCGACATGCAGATCAAGGTCGAGAAGGGGCGCGGCTATGTCCCCGGCACGATGCGCCGCTACGCCGACGAGCCGACCAAGTCGATCGGCCGGATCGTGCTCGATGCTTCGTTCTCGCCCGTCAAGCGTGTGAGCTACACCGTGGAAAGCGCTCGCGTCGAGCAGCGTACGGATCTCGACAAGCTTCTCGTCGAGATTGAGACCAACGGTGCCATCACGGCGGAGGACGCGGTTCGCGCCTCGGCGAAGATCCTGGTCGAGCAATTGGCTGTGTTCGCGCAACTCGAAGGCGGCGAGCTCGCGGCCTTCGACGCGCCCGCGCCGCGCAGCGCCCAGCAGTTCGATCCGATCCTGCTTCGCCCGGTTGACGAGCTCGAACTCACGGTTCGTTCTGCGAATTGCCTGAAGGCCGAGAACATCTACTACATCGGTGACCTGATCCAGCGCACCGAGAACGAACTGCTGAAGACCCCGAACCTGGGTCGCAAGTCGCTCAACGAAATCAAGGAAGTGCTAGCCTCGCGCGGGCTCACCTTGGGTATGAAGCTTGAAAGCTGGCCGCCGGCCGGTCTCGACAAGCGTTGATAATGTCGGCCCTGAAGAAGAGGGCCAGTGCACCGGGCAGTACCTGGCACGGCTGCCTGTTTTTATAAAGTAAAGGAAAGCACCATGCGTCACGGACACGGACTCCGCAAACTCAACCGCACCAGCTCGCACCGCCTCGCGATGTTGCAGAACATGATGAACTCGCTCATCGAGCATGAAGTCATCAAGACCACGGTCCCCAAGGCCAAGGAACTGCGCCGCGTCATCGAGCCGATGATCACGCTGGCCAAGAAGCCCACGGTTGCCAACAAGCGTCTCGCCTTCGATCGCCTGCGCGACCGCGACAGCGTGGTCAAGCTCTTCGCCGAACTCGGTCCGCGCTACCAAGCGCGCCCGGGCGGCTACACGCGCATCCTGAAGATGGGTTTCCGCGTGGGCGACAACGCGCCGATGGCACTCGTTGAATTGGTCGACCGCCCCGAGATCACTGAAGCAACTGCCGACGAGCAGGGCGCCGAAGAATAAGTTATAATTCCATCTTGCCGCGCGATGGAGCAGCCTGGTAGCTCGTTGGGCTCATAACCCAAAGGTCGCAAGTTCAAATCTTGCTCGCGCAACCAAATTTCCGATGGCTCTACAGGTCATCGTTGAACAAGAAAGCCCGCTGGAAAGCGGGCTTTTTTGTTTCTGGCCGGCGCCCACTCAATCCGGCAATACGGCTGTCACCTCGATCTCGACTTTCGCGCGCGCTTCAACCAGCGCCGCGACCTGCACGCAAGTCATCGCGGGAAAGTTTCTGCCCATCGCCTCGCGATAGACGGGGCCGAGCTCGCGCAGCCGCTGGTTGTATTCGTCTCTGTCGACGATGTACCAGGTCATCCGCACCATGTGTTCGGGCCCGGCGCCGGCCTCGTGCAACACCTCGACGATGTTGCGCAACGCCTGCCCCGTCTGCTCGATGAAATCGTCGGACTCGAACTGCTGCTGCGCATTCCAGCCGATCTGGCCGCCAACGAAAATCGTCGTGCCACGGGCGGCGACACCATTGGCGTAGCCCTTCGGCGGTGCCCAACCGGGCGGCTGAAGTAACTTGATCATGATGTGGTCTGCCTTAGTTTGAATCGTTGAAGTTTGCCGGTCTCCGTGCGCGGCAGGGTTGTGACGAACTCGATCTCGCGCGGATACTTGAAGGGTGCGATGGTCGCCTTTACATGTTCCTGCAAGGCCTTGACGAGTTCTGCATCACCCACATGCCCGGGCTTGAGCACGCAGAAGGCCTTGACTATCATCCCGCGCTCCTCGTCGGGCTTGCCGATCACTCCGCATTCGGCCACCGCGGGATGCTTCAGGAGCGCGTCCTCGACTTCCGGTCCGCCCACGTTGTAGCCCGCCGTGATGATCATGTCGTCGGCGCGCGACTGGTAGAAAAAGTATCCGTCCTCGTCCTCCACGAACGCATCGCCCGGGTAGTTCCACCCATTTCGCACGTAGCTGGTCTGCCGTTCGTCGTCCAGATACCGGCAACCCACCGGGCCGACAATCGCGAGCTTCCCGACCGTGCCGCGCGGCACCTCGTTTCCGTTCTCGTCGACCACCTTGGCCGTAAACCCCGGCACGGCCTTGCCGACGGCACCGCGCCGGACGTCATCTCCGGCGGCCGATATGTAGATGTGGAATACCTCCGTGCCGCCGATCCCGTCGAGGATCTCGATGCCGGTCGCCTGCTTCCAGAGCTGCCGCGTGGCGTCCGGAAGGGCCTCGCCGGCGCTCACGCTGATGCGCAGTTTGGGGAGGCCCGATGCCTTCGCGAATGCCGCCATCTGCCGATAGAACGTCGGCGCCGTGTAGCAGATCGTCGCGCCCACATCGCGGATGACCTGGACCATCGTCTCCGGAGTGAATGGGCGGTCGTGAAAATAGGTCGACCCGCCCGCCCACATGGGAAAGATCAACATGCCACCCAGGCCGAAAGTGAAAGCCAGCGGCGAGGATCCAATCGTGACGTCGTCGCTTCGCGGCTTGAGCACGTGGCGCGGCCAGGTCTCGCACATGGCGAGCACATCGCGATGCGTGGTCACCGGGGCCTTGGGCTTGCCAGTGGTGCCGGAGGTGAAAGCCAGCAACGCAATGTCGTCCGCGGCTGTCGGGCAGGCCTTGAACACGCCGGATTTTCGGGCCGCGCGCGTCTCCAGGGAATCCGTCCCTTCGGGCTGGTTGAACGCAACGACTGTCTTCAGCGCCGGATGCGCCTGCTGTGCGCTCCGAAGCTCGTCGAGCAGGCTCGCATCGCACAGCGCGACAGTCGGGCGGCATTTCTCGATGATCTCGCCCAGTTCCTTGGCGCGCAGCAGCGGCATGGTAGCCACCGCGATGAGCCCGGCCTTGACCACGGCGAGCCACGCGAGTGCCATGCCGATCGTATTGCCACCGCGCAACAGCACGCGATTTCCCGGGACCAGTGCCAGGTCCTCCGTGAGCACCTGCGCGATGCGGTTGACCTCCACGGCCGCCTCCGCATAGCTAAGCGTCCGGCTGGATGATCTCAACATGGGATTGTTCGCGAACCCCTTGCTGGCAGCCTTGTCGAGAAGCTCCTCCACCAGATTCAACTGGTCCGGCAGCCGCAACTCCGGCAAGTCGTAGCGGAACATGGGCAACTGCTCCGGCGGCGGCAGCCGGTCATGCACGAAACGGTCGATCTGTGCGCTCATCCTCACGTGCTCCTCAAGACGGCCTTGCCGATGATCAATTGCTGGACCTCCGTCGCGCCTTCGTAGATACGCAGGGAGCGGATGTCGCGGTAGAGACTCTCCACCTTCGTTCCGACCTTCACGCCGAGCCCGCCGTGCATCTGCAAGGCCATGTCGATGACGCGGCTGGCATTCTCGGTGGCGCACATCTTGGCCATCGCCGCCGCCGCGGTCAGGTCACCGACGGCCGGCATGCCGCGCCGCTCGTTGTCGTCGCGCATCCAGGCTGCGCGGTAGGTCAGCAGCGCCGCGCTGTCGATCAGTGCCGCCATTTCGCCGAGCTTGGCTTGCGTGAGCTGGAAGTCCGCGAGCGTCTGGCCGAACATGCGCCGCGTCTGCGCGTGATGGACCGCCTCCGCGAGCGCGCGCCGCGCCATGCCGAGCGCTGCGCCAGCCACCGATGCGCGGAAGATGTCCAGCGTGCGCATGGCGAGCTTGAAGCCGCCGTTCAGTTCTCCGAGCTGCGCCGATGCGGGAACCGTGCAGCCGTCGAAACGAAGCGTCGCCAGCGGGTGGGGCGCCATCACCTCGATGTGGTCGGAGGTATCCAGGCCCGGCGTCGCGGCATCCACGATGAAGGCCGTGATTCCACGCGATCCCGCGCCCGGATTGGTCTTCGCGAAGACACAATAGAAATCCGCGATGCCGCCATTGCTGATCCAGGTCTTCTCGCCGGTGAGCCGCCACCCGCCAGATGTCGCCTCGGCGCGCATCGACATCGCGCCTACATCCGAGCCGGCCTCGGGTTCACTCAGCGCAAAGGCCGCGATCTTGTCGCCGCGCGCCACCGCGCCCAGATAGTCGCCGTGCTGAGATGCGCTGCCCGCCAGCGTGATGGCGCCGCTGCCGAGGCCCTGCATCGCGAAGGCGAAATCGGCCAAAGGCGAATGGAAGGCCAGGGTCTCGCGCAGGAGAACCAGCGCACGCGAATCGAGACGCTCCAGGGCACCGCCCGAGGCCGCCGGTACGCAATAGCGCAGCCACCCGCCGTCGCCCAGGCGCCGGACCCAGTCACGGCAGGCGGCGCGATCGTCGTGCTCGTCCACGGACTGCGCCGCGGCCCAGGGCAACAGAGCGCTTGAAAGCGCGCGATGCGCCTCGTCGAAGAAAGGCAGTGCCAGGTGCGCCGTCGAAGGGGAGAAATCAAGGCTTGTCATCGGTCAGTCTCCCCCGAAGACCGGCTTGCGTTTGGCCGCGAAGGCCTCGTAGGCACGCTTGAAATCCTCGGTCTGCATGCAGATCGCCTGCGCCTGAGCCTCGGCCTCGATTGCCTGGTCGATCGTCATCGACCATTCCTGCGACAGCATGGTTTTCGTCATGCCATGTGCGAAATTCGGCCCTTCCGTGAGCTCGCGGGCAACCGTGGTTGCCGCGTCGAGCAGCGCGTCGCTCTCGTGCAGCGCATTGAAAAAGCCCCAGGCATGGCCCTCCTGCGCGGTCATGGCCCGTCCCGTGAAGAGAAGCTCCGAGGCGCGCCCCTGCCCGATCATGCGCGGCAGAAGGGCGCAGGCCCCCATGTCCGCCCCCGCGAGCCCGACGCGGGTGAACAGGAACGCCGTGCGAGTGGAGGGCGTGCCATAGCGCAGGTCGCAGGCCAGCGCGATCATTGCGCCGGCGCCCGCGCAGACGCCATCGATCGCGCCCACGATCGGCTGCGGGCAATGGCGGATCGCCTTCACCAGGTCCCCCGTCATGCGCGTGAACTCCAGCAACTCCGGCATCCGCATCCGCGTGAGCGGCCCGATGATCTCGTGAACGTCGCCGCCCGAGCAGAAGTTGCCACCCGCGCCGGTCACGACGATCGCCTTCACGTCCGTGGCGAAGTTCAGCGCCCGGAACAGGTCCCGCAGCTCCGCATAGGAGTCGAAGGTCAGGGGATTCTTGCGATCCGGCCGGTTCAGCGTGACCGTGCCGACGCCTGCGTCGAAGGCCCAGGAGAAGTGCTCCGCCGCATAGCCTGCCTTGGGCTCGAACTGCGCGCGCATGGGGTTGCCGGCGCCGATGTAGTGCTTCATGTGAACTCCGCTGTCGGTTGATGACTGTGTTGCTTGACCTTGCCGAGCAGCCGGTGGAGCTGCGAGATCTCCTTGGCGCTCAGCGCGGCGAAGGCATCGACGATCCAGGCCTCGTGCTGCTGGGCCATGTCGTTGAAAAGCTTGCGGCCGCGCGTCGTGAGCCGCACGCGCCAGGCCCGCCGATCGCCCGCCACGTCGACGCGCTCGACCAGCCCCTCGGTCACCAACTGGTCGGTGATGCCGGTGACATTGCCGCCCGTGACCATCATGCGCCGAGACAGCTCGTTCATCTTGAGCCCATCGGGCGCGCGCTCCAGTTGGGACATCAGGTCGAAACGTGGCAGGGTGGTGGCGAAGCGCTCGCGCAACTCAGTGCGCACCTGTTTCTCGATCAGCTGGGTGCAAGTCAGCAGCCGAAGCCACAGGCGCAGTGACTCCGGATGCTCGCTGTGCGCCCTGGCCTCGAGGTCCATCAGTGCTCCGGCACGGGTTGCCCGGCCGGTCTCGAAAAAGGATCGCTTCGGGAGCTATTCATGGATCAATAGTTTAGGCTTAAACAATATCGTGTCAACGGGGCCTCTCCGACGGTGGTCAATTCAGGGGGTCAGTTGACGGGGCTGCCCGCGCTGGGAAAAATGAAACATATGCAAAGCCTGATACCGAAAATCGAATCGCAGCTTTCCACCCTGCGCGTGCCCATCACGCTGCAATTGCCCGACGGGCGCAGGGTCGCCAAGCCGGGGTCTCGCATCACCCTCGCATTCACCGAATGGTCGGCGCTGGCCAAGCTGGCCGCCCGCCAGATCGGCGCCATCGGCGAGGCCTATGTCGAGGGCCGAGTCCAGATCGAGGGGGCGATGCGCGACCTCACCGACGCCGCCGTCGGCCTTCTGCCAGGCAACCCCGCCGAGACCAACACCGGCTGGTGGAGTCGCCTGCACCGGCTCGCCAAGTCGCGCGGCTCGCACTCCCTGGGCAAGGATGCGGCGCAGATCGAGTTTCACTACGACGTCTCGGACGACTTCTACGCCCTCTGGCTCGACCCGCGCCGGGTCTACTCCTGCGCCTACTACCGCGATCCCGCGCTCACGCTCGACCAGGCGCAGGAAGCCAAGCTGGACCACATCTGCCGCAAGCTGATGCTCCAGCCCGGTGAGCGCTTCCTGGACATCGGCTCCGGCTGGGGCGCGCTCCTGATGTGGGCCGCCGAGCACTACGGCGTCGACGCGACCGGTATCACGCTCTCCCGGAACCAGCACGCCCACGTCCAGAAGCTGATCGAGGAAAAAGGGCTCCAGGGCCGGGTGCGGGTCGAACTGCGCGACTACCGCGAACTCGCGGCCGACCGGCCCTTCGACAAGATCTCCTCCGTCGGGATGTTCGAACACGTCGGCAGTGCCAACATGCCGACCTACTTCAAGAAGATCCACTCCCTGCTCGCGCCGGGCGGCCTGGTCATGAACCACGGCATCACCTCCGGCCAGCTCGACTACCGCCAGCTCGGCGCCGGCATGGGCGACTTCATCGAGAAGTACATCTTCCCGGGTGGCGAATTGCTGCACGTCACACATGTGCTGCGCGAGATGGCAGCCTCCGGGCTCGAGATGGTGGACACGGAAAACCTGCGACCGCACTATGCACGCACGCTGTGGGCGTGGTCTGACGCGCTGGAGGCCCGGCTCGATGAAGCACGGGAAGTGCTTAAGCGCAGCGGCGGCCGGCAGGGCGAGAACGCCGAGCGCATCCTGCGCGCCTACCGTCTCTATCTGGCGGGCTCCGCGATGAGCTTCGAGCAGGGATGGATCTCTCTGCACCAGATGCTCGCCACCAAGCCCGACGGCATCGTGGAGCGGCATCCCTTGCGCGGGTCACAATCGGTGTACCCTTTTGCCCGAGACTACATCTACAACAAGTGACCTGACATGCTCTACCGATTCAAATCGCAAGCGACTGCCGATGTCGTGATGCTCGAAGCCAATGCCCGCCAGCTGCTGGAGATCGTGGGCAAGCCATCCGGTCCCAAGGGCATCATCACCGCCGACCAGATCCCGGCCGCCGTCTCGGCGCTGGAATCCGCCATCAGCAATGACGCCGCGCAGAATCAACACAACCACGATGCCTTCGCGGTGGAGAACCATGCGGATGACGCGGAGCGTCAGCACGTCGGCCTCCACCAGCGTGCCGCGCCCCTCATCCACATGCTCAAGCGTTCCCAGGCAGAGGGCAAGGACGTCGTGTGGGGCGTCTGACGGTGTCTGCACCCCGGCTTTTCAGTTCGCTGCGCCGCGGGTAGTTCGCCACCCCCGAAGGGGGGCGCGCCCGCCGCCGCACTCTCAGGCCTTGCCTCTCTTCAGTCCACCTTCGCGCCGGAGGCCTTGACCACCTTCGCCCACTTGGTGTGCTCGCTGTCGATCAGCTTGGCGAACTCGGCCGGCGTGTTGCCGCTCGGGATCGCGCCCTGAGCCAGCATCTTCTCCTTGATCGCCGCCGTTCCCAGCGACTTGGCAACCTCTTGCTGGATGCGGTTGACGATCTCCGGCGAGGTGCCGGCCGGAGCCAGCAGGCCGAACCACGAACTCGCTTCGAAGCCCTTCAGCGAGGGCCCGCCCGCTTCCTCGACCGTCGGCACGTCCGGCAACGCCGGTGAACGCTGCGAGCTCGTCACGGCCAGGGCCTTGAGCTTGCCGCCCTTGATCTGCTGCATCGACGAAGGAAGATTGTCGAACATCACGTCCGCGTTGCCGGCCACCATGTCCATCAGCGCCGGGCCGGAACCACGGTAAGGAATGTGCGTCATGAAGCTGCCCGTCATGCTCTTGAAGAGCTCGCCGGCCAGGTGAATGGATGTGCCGCTGCCGCTCGACGCCATGTTGAGCTTGCCCGGATTCGCCTTCGCATACTTGATGAAGTCCGCGACATTGTTGATGTTCAGCGCCTTGGCCTTCTCGACATTCATCTCCATCACGTTCGGCACTGCCGCCACCAGCGTGATCGGCGCGAAATCCTTGATCGGGTCGTAGGGCAGCTTCGGATAGAGCGCTCTGTTGATGCCGTGCGTGCCCACCGTGCCCATCAGCAGCGTGTAGCCGTCATTCGGCGCCCGAGCCACGATCTCGGCGCCGACATTGCCGCCCGCGCCCGCGCGGTTGTCGACGATGAACTGCTGGCCGAAGGCCTTCGACAGTTCCGGTGCGACCGCCCGCGCGAGGATGTCGGTGGTGCCCCCTGGCGCGAAGGGCACGACGATTCGCACCGGCTTGGTCGGCCAGGCCCCCTGGGCCGTGGCGCCTCCCGCGGCGAATGCGAGCACCGCCATGGCCGTGGTGGTCAGCGCGGCGCGGCGGCGCAGGCGAAGAGTAGAAGTCATGCTGTGTTCCTGTGAAGATGAGCGCGCCGTTGCCGGCTCGAAAGCCCCAGTTTTTACAGGTGAAACACCCTGTTCGTCGCGGGTGAAAACCCCGGCAAATCGCGCGCACGCCCTGCTGGCGAGGGCATTGAAGTTTCCAATCAATGGCTTTGGCGGAATCAACTTCCGCGCCGAAGGCGGGCCCGGTAGCCTTCGAGGCTCCAAAACAAACCAGGGTGGTTTTCTTGATCTTCAACGCTGTCACAACGGCGCGTTGCGCGAGCCTGCTCGCCGGCGCCTTCCTCTCCATCGGCCTCCAAGCCAAGCCTCTCACGCTCGACAACGGAGCGCCCGTCGGCGACAACCAGAACTCCCAGACCGCGGGGCCGGACGGCCCGGTGCTGCTGCAGGATGTTCATCTCATCCAGAAGCTGCAGCGCTTCAGCCGCGAGCGCGTGCCTGAACGCGTGGTGCACGCGCGCGGTACCGGCGCGCACGGCGTCTTCACCGCGACGGCCGACCTTTCGCCCTACACGCGGGCCAAGGTCTTCACGCAGGGCGCCACGACGCCGGTCTTCGTCCGCTTCTCCACGGTGGTCCATGGCAACCATTCGCCCGAGACGCTGCGCGACCCACGCGGCTTCGCGACCAAGTTCTATACGGCCGAGGGCAACTGGGATCTTGTGAGCAACAACCTTCCGGTCTTCTTCATCCGTGATGCGATGAAATTCCCGGACATGGTCCACAGCCTCAAGCCCGATCCCGCCACCAACCTGCAGGACCCGAACCGCTTCTTCGACTTCTTCTCGAACGTGCCCGAGGCGACGCACATGCTGAGCCGCGTCTACTCCGACTACGGCATTCCCGCGAGCTATCGCATGATGGATGGCAATGGCGTGCATGCCTACAAGTTCGTCAACGCGCAGGGCCAGGTCCACTATGTCAAGTTCCGCTGGAAGAGCCTGCAAGGCCAGAAGAACCTGAGCGCGGTCGAGGCCTCCTCGGTACAGGGCAAGACCTTCAACAACCTCACCGAAGACCTGGTTGGCGCCATCGAGGCGGGCGACTTCCCCCGATGGGACTTGTACGTGCAGATGCTGAAGCCCGAACAGTTCGGCGAATTCGACTTCGACGTGCTCGACGCCACCAAGGTCTGGACCGGCGTGAAGGAGGCGAAGGTCGGCACGCTCAGCTTGAACCGCAATCCCGCCAACGTGTTCCAGGAGTCCGAGCAGAGCGCTTTCGCGCCCGCCAACCTCGTCCCCGGCATCGAGCCCTCGGAGGACCGCCTGCTGCAAGGTCGACTCTTCGCGTACAGCGACACCCAGCTGCACCGGGTGGGAACGAACGTCCAGCAATTGCCCATCAACGCGCCGAAGGTCGCGGTGAACAACAACAACCAGGACGGCGCGGCCAACAGCGGCCTGCGCACCAGCACCGTCAACTATGAGCCCTCGCACGTCGAGCCCCGACCGCAGGATGCCGCGCACAAGGCCAGCCGCCTCGCGCTGCGCGGCACCACGCAGCAGGCCCGTCCCGCGAAGACCCTGAACTTCCGGCAGGCCGGCGAGTTCTACCGCTCGCTCTCGGCAAAGGAGCAGGCCAGCCTGATCGCCAATCTGTCGAAGGACCTCGGTGCCGTGAAGAGCGAGAACACGAAGTACACGATGCTGTCGTACTTCCACAAGGCCGATGGCGACTATGGGCGCGCGCTTGCCAAGGCGGTGAAACTCGACCCGGCCCGCGTCGAGCAGCTTGCGTCGGCGCTCGTGGACTAGCTTGCCACTCCCGGCTGTGCGGGGCGCTCATGCGCCCCGCACCTGCATCGAGAAATCCCGGCTGCGAAACTGCTCGACCCGGAAGTCGACGAAGCCGCGCGTCTTCGCTTGAAGCAGTTTCATGCTCGGATAGTAGAGCGACACCGAGCCGCCCTCCGCATACCAGCCGGGCAGCAGCCGCATACCCAGGCCGGCTTCCAGCCGCGCCACGTTCTTGCTCACGGCGGCCGGCGTCAGGCCCAGCTGGCGGGCCGCGGCCGAGAAGCTGCGGGCCTCGGCGCTGCGCACGAAGGATTCGAGATGGCTCAAGGGCTGCAGGCTGCCATTTTCAACCCGCAGTTGAATTTGATAACCGCATCCCTGGCTACCCGGAATGCAATGAGGGCGCCACACTGCGACCATCCACCCGATCCCCCTGGAGCAACCCATGTCCCGATCCGTATCCCTCCGACCCGTCCCGGCCGGCAAGGGCGCCTTCGTCACGGGCGGCTCGCGTCATCGGTGCCGCTATCGTGCAACGCCTGGCAGCTTCGTGACCGGCGCGAGCCTCGGCATCGACGGTGGCTTATCGGCCTGATCCGTGCCGCTATCCCCGCAGCATCTTCGCGGCGTTGACGATCTGCTGCACGCCCACTCGCGACTGCGCTTCCAGCACCGGTGCGTAGCCGACGGGTATGCGCGGGGCACCGAGCCGCGCGATGCGGCAGCCCGTGGCTTCGGCGGCGGCCGCCGCGATCTCGGCACCGAAGCCCGCGGCCTGCACCGCCTCGTGGACCGCCAGGAGCCGGCCGGTGCGTCCGCACGAGGCGAGCACCGTCTCGCGGTCCCAGGGCCACAAGGTGCGCAGGTCGATCAGGTCCACGCTCACGCCTTCCGCCGCGAGCGCATCGCAGGCAGCCGCACACACCTGCAGCTGCCGGCCCCAGCTCACCATCGTCAGCGCATCGCCTCGCCGCAGATGCGCCGCGCGGCCCAGCGGCAAGTCCAGCCGTTCGTCGACCGCGCCGCGCACGCCCCACAGCGTCTTGTGCTCGATGTAGACCACCGGGTCTCCGCAGCGCATGGCCGAACGCAGCAGCGAGTAGTTGTCCTGCGGCGTCGATGGGCATACCACCAGCACGCCGGGCAGGTGCGCGAACCATGCTTCGAGCGATTGCGAGTGCTGCGCAGCCGATGCGTCCCAGATCCCGCCAGGCATCCGCGCCACCAGCGGAACGCGCCCCTGGCCGCCGAACATGAAGCGGTTCTTCGCGGCCTGATTCACCAGCTCGTCCATCCCGCAGAGCGCGAAATCCACCACCCGCATCTCGACCACCGGGCGCAGGCCGGCAAGTGCCATGCCCACGCCCGCGCCCATGATCGCGGCCTCGGAGATCGGCGTGTCGATCACGCGCTCCTCGCCGAAGCGCTGCTGCAGGCCCTTGTACTGGCCGAAGATGCCACCGCGTCCCACGTCTTCGCCCAGCACGACCACGCGCGCGTCGGCTTCCATCTCGCGCTGCACCGCGAGCACGGCGGCCTCCGCATAGCTCAATTCCTGTGTCGCCGCCCGCGTCCTGCGTCCGGCACCTTCCGTCGTGCCTGTCGTCATGTCCATTGGCCCGCTCCGGTGGTCTGCACGTCAGTGAACGCGGCGCTGGCGTCCGGCCAGGGCGCGGCGTCGGCGGCGACCAGCGCGGCTTCCACTTCCGCGTGTGCCTCGCGCTCGACCGCGTCCAGCGCGGAAGCCTCCGTGCCGCCCGCAAGCAGCAGCGCACGCGCGCGAGCGATAGGGTCGGTTTCCAGCGCGGCTGCCAGCTCGTCCGCGTCGCGGTACGCCGCCGGGTCCACCGACACGTGTCCCTTCACGCGATAGGTCAGCGCATGCAGGAGCCGCGGCCCGCCGCCGGCACGCACTTCGGCCACCAGCCGTCCTGCCGCCGCATGCACCGCGAACACATCGTTCCCATCGACCTGCGTCGACGCGATGTCCATCGACTCCGCCCGCGCGGAGGCGCCGTCCCCGGCCGTCATGGGTCCGCTCGCGGTCGTTGCGCTCCATCGGTTGTCCTCGCAGACGAACAGAACCGGCAGCCCATACACACGCGCCCAGTTGAGCGATTCCAGGAAAGGCCCGCGGTTGATCGCACCGTCGCCGAAGAAGCACACCGTGATCGCGTCCCTCTTCTGCAGTTTCTGCGCGTGCGCCGCGCCCACGGCGATCGGCAGCCCCGCCGCGACCACGCCGTTGGCGCCCAGCATGCCCACCGAGAAATCCGCGATGTGCATCGAGCCGCCCTTGCCCCCATTGAAGCCGGTGGCCTTGCCGAAGAGCTCGCACATCATGCGCACCAGGTCGGCGCCCTTGGCCAGCGTGTGCCCGTGGCCGCGATGGGTGGAGGTCAGGTAGTCGGCCGGCGCGAGATGCGCGCAGACGCCGGCCGGCACGGCCTCCTGCCCTGTCGAGAGATGAAGCGGCCCGCGCACCTTCGCGGCGCCGCCCGCCTCCTGTCCATAGGCGCTCACGCCGCCCTGGCTTGCCGCCTCGGCGGCATTCTCGAACGCGCGGATGCGCGCCATCGTGCGGTAGAGCGCCAGGCGCCCGGCCGCGGTAATCGACGAATCCATGGGGTCTCCGTTGTTTTGAAGCGCGATCCTATCCATTGGCGCGGGGGGCTTTGTAGTGCATTTACCCGCAGGGATAGTCCGGATGCCATGGCCGGGGCCCGGCTGACATAGTCAATTCGCGGAACCCGGCCGCCCGCGCGCGCCAGTGCTTCCGATAACAACCCCCAGATCCCCGGAGAACCTCATGAAGCTTGCCCGCACCCTGATCTCCTCGGCCGTCCTCGGCCTGAGCGCCCTCGGCGCCTGTGCCCAGGTCGTGGTCGGCGTCAGCTGGTCCAACTTCCAGGAAGAGCGCTGGAAGACCGACGAGGCCGCCATCAAGGCGCAGCTCGAGAAGCTCGGCGCCAGGTACATCAGCGCCGACGCCGGCGGCTCGCCCGAGAAGCAGCTCGGCGACATCGAGGGCCTCATGTCGAAGGGCGCCAAGGCGCTCATCGTGCTTGCGATGGACAAGGACGCCATCCTCCCCGCCGTGACCAAGGCTTCCCGGCAGAAGGTGCCCGTGGTGGCCTACGACCGCCTCATCGAGACGCCCGGCGTCTTCTACATCACCTTCGACAACACCGAGGTCGGCCGCTTGCAGGCGCGCGCCGTCTACAAGGTCCAGCCCAAGGGCAACTACGTGATGATCAAGGGCTCGCCCACCGACCCGAACGCCAACTTCCTGCGCGCGGGGCAGCAGGAGGTGATCGCCGATGCGGTGAAGAAGGGCGACATCAAGATCGTCGGCGACGAATACACCGAGGGCTGGAAGCCCGAGGTCGCGCAGAAGAACATGGAGCAGATCCTCACCAAGGTCGGCAACAAGGTCGACGCCGTCGTCGCATCCAATGACGGCACGGCCGGCGGTGCCGTTGCCGCCCTCACGGCCAAGGGCATCCGCGGCATCCCGGTGTCGGGCCAGGACGCGGATTTCGCCGCGCTCAACCGCGTCGCGCTCGGCACGCAGACGGTCTCGGTGTGGAAGGACTCGCGCGAACTCGGCCGCGAAGCCGCCAGCGCCGCCGTCGCGCTCGCGCAGGGCAAGCCGGCGGACAAGGCCGCGCCGTGGAATGGTGGCGAGAAGAAGCTGTCGATCTCCTCTCGCTTCCTCACGCCCATCGCCATCACGCGAGACAACCTCGACGTCGTGGTCAAGAACGGCTGGATCAAGAAGGAAGAGCTCTGCAAGGGCGTCCCCGCCGACAAGGCCCCGGCCGCCTGCAAGTAAGGGCCGATGGCTTCGTCTCCCGGCCTGTGGCGCCGAACCGGCGTCGACCTGCGGCTGGCCCTCATGTGCCTGCTGCTGGTCGTGATGGCGCTCGTCTTCAACGTGATGTCCGGCGGCATCTTCCTGTCGCCCGAGAACCTCTACAACATCGCGCAGCAGACGGCGGTGGTCGGCATCGTGTCGACCGTGATGGTGCTGGTCATCGTCGCGCGGCACATCGATCTCTCCGTCGGTTCCGTCATGGGCTTCGTCGGCGTGCTGGTCGCCTACCTGCAATACACGGCGGGCTGGTCCTGGCCCGCTTCCTGCCTCGCGGGTCTCGCGGTGGCGCTGCTGGTGTCGCTCTACCAGGGCGGGCTCACGGCCGTGCTGGGCGTGCCTTCCTTCGTCGTCACGCTGGGCGGGCTCATGTCGTTCCGCGGCGCGGCCTTTCTGGTCGCGGACGGCAAGACGCAGCCCGTCAACGACGAGTTCTTCCAGCGCCTGGGCGGCGGCTATGACGGCGGCATCGGGACCACGGCGACGTGGGTGCTGGCGGCGCTCGTGGGCATCGCGCTCTTCGCGCGCATGCTCCAGAAGCGGCGCGCGCGGCTGCGCCACGAGATGCCGGTCGAGCCGCTGTGGGTGGAGCTGCTGCTCACGGCCGTTCCGGTCACCGTGGTGCTGGCCTTTGCCGCCACCATGAACAACTACCAGATCTCCTCCAAGACCGATGCGCAAGGCATCCCCATCCCGGTGCTGATCTGGGCCGTGGTGGCGGTGGTGCTGTCCTTCATCGTCCACCGCACGCGCTTCGGCCGCTACGTCTTCGCCATGGGCGGCAACCCCGACGCGGCCGCGCTGGTGGGCATCCCGGTCAAGCGCGTGACGCTGATGCTCTTCGCGCTGCTCGCGGTACTCGTGACCGTCGCGGCCATCGTCTCCATCGCGCGGCTCAATGCCGGCACCAATTCGCTTGGCTCCGGCATGGAGCTCTACGTGATCGCGGCGGCCGTCATCGGCGGCACCGCGCTGGCGGGCGGCACCGGCTCCATCTTCGGCTCCGTGCTCGGCGCGCTGATCATGCAGTCTCTCGATAGCGGCATGTTGCTGCTCGACGTGGCCATTGGCAAGCGCATGGTCATCATCGGACAGGTGCTCATCGTCGCTGTGGTGTTCGACGTTCTCTACCGAAAATACACCGGAGAGCGTTGAGATGGGCACGCCCCTCGTCGAACTGCGCGACATCCGCAAGTCCTTCGGTGGCGTGAAGGCCGTGGACGGCGTCAGCATCAACCTCTACCCCGGCGAAGTCGTCGCCGTGCTGGGCCACAACGGCGCGGGCAAATCCACGCTCATGAAGATGCTGGCCGGCGCGTACCCGGTGGATTCCGGCGAGACGCTCATTGCCGGCCAGAAGGTCAGCATCCGCACGCCCTCGGAGGCGCAGGGCCAGGGCATCGAGACCATCTACCAGACACTTGCATTGGCCGACAACCTCGACGCCGTGGCCAATCTCTTCCTCGGCCGCGAGAAGCTCACGCCATGGCGAACGCTGGACGACCACTTCATGGAGAACCAGGCGCGCAAGGTCTTCCAGCGCCTTAACAGGAACTTCACCAACATCCGCGTGCCCGTGCGGCGGCTGTCGGGCGGCCAGCGGCAGGTGGTGGCGATCTCGCGCGCGCTGTACTTCAATGCGCGCATCCTGATCATGGACGAACCCTGCGCCGCACTCGGGCCGGAAGAGACGGCGATGGTCGGCGCGCTGGTGAAGCAACTCAAGGCCGACGGCGTCGGCATCTTCCTCATCACCCACGACATGCCTGACGTCTTCGGGCTGAGCGACCGGCTCGCAGTGATGAAGAACGGCCGCCTGGTGGGCACCTACCGCACGGCGGACGTGAGCGAGGACGAAGTGCTCGGGATGATCATTGCCGGCAAACGGCCGCAGGGCAAGGCACAGGCCGAGCACGCATCGTAGCGGCCCGCGCCGCAACGAAAAAAGCCGCCGGGCCTCAACGGCCTCGGCGGCTTTCGCCAGGGTAGCGTGCGGCTTCAGTCGGCGTAGACGCCAGCGGCCTTGATGATCGGGCTCCACTTCGCGATCTCGGCGGCCACGAACTTCTTGTGGCCGTCAGGTTCCACGCGGCCGTCGCTCGCCACCACCGCGCCCAGCGCTTCTTCCTTCTTGACGAAGTCCGGATCCTTCAACGCGACCTTGAGCGCGTCGTTGAGCTTCTTCGTGATGGCCGCGGGCGTGCCCTTGGGCGCATACAGGCCGTGCCAGATCGTGACCTCGAAGTCCTTCAGGCCCGTTTCCTGGAGCGTCGGCAGGTCCTTCAGCAGCGGCGTCGTCAGGCGCTTGGGCGTGGTCACGGCGTAGGCCTTGACCTTCTTGCCTTCGATCTGCGGCGAGGTGTTGGTGGTCTGGTCGCAAAGCAGGTCGATCGTGCCGCCGATCAGGTCGGTGATGGCGGGCGCCGTGCCCTTGTACGGAACAGGCGTCATCTCGGTCTTCATGGCGCTCTGGTAGAGCAGTCCGCAAAGGTGCGAGGCCGAGCCCACGCCGGCGTTGCCAAGGTTGATCTTGCCCTTGTTGGCCGCGATCCAGGCGGTGAGTTCCTTGTAGTCCTTCGCGGGCATGCTCGGCTTGGCGATCAGCGTCATCGGGACGTCATTGACGATGCCCAGGTATTCGAAGTCCGACTCCACCTTGAACGGCACGTTGCGCACCAGAGTGGGGATGGTCGACATGCCGATGTGGTTCAGCAGCAGCGTGTAGCCGTCCGGCGCGGCGCGTGCCACCTTGGCGGCGCCGATCGAGCTGCCCGCGCCGGGCACGTTGTCGATCACGATGCTGACGCCACCCAGCGGCTTGCGCAGTGCTTCCGCCAGGTCGCGCGCCACGCGATCGGTGGGACCGCCCGCCGCGAAAGGCACCACGATGCTGATGGGCTTGCTGCCCGGGAATTCCTGGGCGTGAACGCCGAACGCGGCGGCGGCGATCGCCGCCAGAGCGAGCAGTTTCTTCATAGTCTCTCCGAGTTGAAATCGCCGCGATCTTATCGGCTGCCTCCGGCACGCCCTATACCGAGTTGCCCTTAAGGGATACTGACCAGCCGGGAAAAAAGTGGATGCCTGCCCAACCCCGGCTTTGCCGCCGGCCGGTGTGTGTGCGCGCCAACACGGGTATCGTGTCCGCTCGAACCAGAGACATGGAGCCCCCGAATGCTGAAATTGAAGGATCCGACCCTGCTGCGGCAGCAGGTTTTCATCGCCGGTGAATGGGTTGATGCGGACAGCCGCGAGACCATCCCGGTCACCAACCCCGCCAACGGCGAGCAGATCGGCACCGTGCCGATGTGCGGCACCGCCGAGACCGCGCGTGCCATCGCCGCGGCCGAGATCGCGCAGCGCGCCTGGGCCCGGCGGCCTGCCAAGGAGCGCTCGGCCATCCTGCGCAAGCTCAACGACCTGATGCTCGCCCACCAGGAAGACCTGGCCCTCATCATGACCACCGAGCAGGGCAAGCCCATGGCCGAGAGCCGCGGCGAGATCGCCTACGCCGCCTCCTTCATCGAGTGGTTCGCCGAGGAAGCGCGTCGCGTGTACGGCGACACCATCCCGGCACCGCAGGCCGACCGCCGCATCCTCGCGCTCAAGCAACCGGTGGGCGTCACCGCCGCCATCACGCCGTGGAACTTCCCGACCGCCATGCTCACGCGCAAGGCCGGTCCGGCGCTGGCCACGGGCTGCTCGATGGTGGTCAAGCCGGCGACGCAGACGCCCTTCTCGGCGCTCGCCTTCGCCGAACTTGCCGACCGCGCCGGCCTGCCCAAGGGCCTGCTCTCGGTGCTCACCGGCTCCGCCTCGAAGATCGGCGGCGAGATGACGCGCAGCCCCATCGTGCGCAAGCTCACTTTCACCGGCTCGACCGAAGTGGGCCGCACGCTGATGAAGCAGTCGGCCGAGACCATCAAGAAGCTCTCGCTCGAACTCGGCGGCAACGCGCCCTTCATCGTGTTCGACGACGCCGACATCGACGCGGCGGTGGAGGGCGCGATGGTCTCCAAGTACCGCAACACCGGCCAGACCTGCGTGTGCGCCAACCGCATCTACGTGCAGCGCGGCGTGCTCGATGCCTTCACGCGCAAGCTGGTCGACAAGGTCAATGCACTCAAGGTCGGCGACGGCACCCAGGACGGCGTCAGCCAGGGGCCGCTGATCGACGGCAAGGCCGTGGCCAAGATCGAGGAGCACGTGGCCGACGCCATCGCCAAGGGCGGCAAGGTGCTCGCCGGCGGCAAGCGCCACGCGCTCGGCGGCAACTTCTACCAGCCCACCGTCATCGGCGGCGCCACGGCCGACATGCTGGTCGCGCATGAGGAGACCTTCGGCCCGCTCGCGCCCATCTTCGCCTTCGATACGGAGGACGAGGCCATCGCGCAGGCCAACGACACCGAGTTCGGCCTCGCCTCGTACTTCTACAGCCGCGACATCGGCCGCATCATGCGTGTGGCCGAGGCGCTGGAGACGGGCATCGTGGGCGTCAATACCGGCCTGGTCTCGACCGCGGAGGCACCCTTCGGCGGCGTGAAGCAGTCCGGCCTCGGCCGCGAAGGCTCGAAGTACGGTCTCGACGATTTCCTGGAGATCAAGTACGTCTGCCTGGCCGGGTTGGACAAGTGAGCACGGCCACCCTGCTTCTGTTCGCGATGGTCGCGCGGCGGGCGACGGCGCCACCTCGCGCGGCATCTTCGCCAAGTCCTTCCTGGTCGAGGTGACCAACCCCAAGGGCTACCTATTCTGCTCGGCGCTGATGCCGCAGTTCATCGACCCCATCACGCCGCAATGGCCGCAGTACGTCGCGATCGCGCTCGTGTTCGCGGGTCTCGATTTCTCCGTGATGCTGGCCTGCGCCGTCATCGGCGCGCGTGCCGTGAATCTGCTGCGCCGCCGCGCCGTGCTGTGGCTGGACCGCTGTCGCGGCGGCGCGCTGCTCGCACTGGCCGGCTCGCTGGCCTTCTACCGCCGCAGCGCGTAGGCCGCGTCTTCAAGCCGTGGCCATCGGCAGCGTCCGCAGCCGGTGCAGGCGAGACCCGAAGATCACGCAGGCCTGCAGCACGAAGCCGGCGAGCGCCAGCCACAGGCAGGCGGCCTCGCCCCACGCACTCCCCACCGCCGCGCCGAGCGCGGCGCCCAGCGGACGGGCGCCCGTGTTGACTGTCAGGAAGAGCGCGGACACGCGGCCCAGCATCGCGCCGGGCGTGACGCTCTGGCGCAGCGTGGTCGAGGTGATGGTCCACACCATCGGCCCCGCGCCGAAGAGGAAAAAAGCGAAGGCAGCCAAGGCAGCGTGCGGCAACACCATCGTGGCCGCCATCGCGAGGGCGGCCAGCACGGAAACGGCGGGCCCGAGCTGGATTGCACGGCCGAAGGGCATCGCCGCGACGGCACGCGGCGCCAGGAGCGCACCGGCCACCATCCCCGCGCCGAAGCTCGCCAGCGTCAAGCCCACCAGCCCGGCGCCGAGGCCCAGCACCCGCACCGCATACGGCACGTAGCCTGCCTGCAGCACGAACCAGGCGATGTTCCACGCCGCGCCCGTCAACAGGATCGGCCGCAGCATCTCGTGGCCCCAGACCAGGCGCGCGCCGTCCTGGAGCTCGCGCAACGGATGCCGCGGCGGCAACGGCGCGCGCGGCGTCTCCACCAGCCGCAGCAGCAAGGTGACGGCCGAGGCGGACAGCACGGCCGCGAGCACGAAGGCCGCCGGCGAGCCAGCCCATGAGACCAGCGCGCCGGCCAGCGCCGGCCCGGCGGCGAACGCGGCGCTGCGGGCCAGTTCGAGCCTTCCATTCGCCGCAGCGAGCGCATCGCGCGGCACGAGCGAGGGCACCATGGCCGGTGCCGCGACGCTGAAACCCACCGTGCCGACCGCACCGACGAAACCCCAGAACGCGAGCCATTCGATCGACAGCCGCGCGGACAGCACGCCCGCGAGCAAGGCCAGCAGCGAGAGCGCGCGCAAGGCTTCCGCGCCCACCATCAAGCGCCGCCGCGAACCGCGATCGGCCAGCAGTCCCAGCGGTATCGACAGCAGCAGGAAAGGCAGTGTCTGCACGGCCGCCAGCACGCCGATCTCTCCGGCACCAGCGCCCAGCATCAGCACCGCGACCAGCGGCACGGCGGCAAGGCTCAGTTGCTCGGCCGACTGCGCCGCGAGATTGGCCCCTGCCAGGAACTTGAAGGAGAGGGGAAGGGTGGATTTCACGAAGCCGATGATGAGCGAGCCGCGGTCTCGATGCTGGCCGCTTTCGGACCTATGACCGCACGTGCCGAGGTGCCCGCCACGATTCGCCGCCGGCCGTGAAATCGGTCCTTTGCGCCGAGGCATCCTCGGGCGCCCAATGCAGTACTTCGTGATTACTTCAAGCGGCACATGATGATGAACAAGGATCTGGAACTGGTCGTGGACGAACCCATCCCTTCGCACTTCTACTGGACCATCGTCCGCCACGGCCAGCTCGGCCAGCTCCCGCAGGTGGTGGACTATGCGCGCGGCCCGCTGCCCACGCACAGCACGGCCTTGCGCATCGGTGCCACCGCGCTGCGCCTGCTCCACGCCTCTCGCGTGCGCGAGAACGCGGAAGCCGCGGAAATGATGTCCGCGATGCGCGTCGAATGGAACGTCGAGACGATGCCCGCCGGGCTCGTCTGATCGCTCCAATCGTCTATATCTATAGCACTACTCCTGCCACAGAATGCGTACTAAAGGGGATCACCCAAACGAGGCAGGCCATCGATTGGTCATGATTTGTGCCAACTTTTTCACACCTTCCGTGCCACGTTTAGGTTCACACTGGGCGCTCAGTTTCTCTTAGGGGATTGCTCGAAGTGCAATCATTCGGCCCGCCTCGGCGGGCTTTTTTTTGCCCGCCCTCTTGCTTGTTCCTTGCGCCGCCTCAGGCGCTCATCAGGTCGTCCAGCAGGCGGTAGTCCGGCAGGCGCGTGTCGATCGCGCGGCCATTGCGCAGCACCGTGCGGTCGAACTGCGTGCGCGCCAGCATCTCCGAATAGCTGCGCGCCTTGAGCACCAGCAGATCCGCCGCGGCGCCGGCCTTCAGCACGCCGCGGTCCATGCCCATGATCGCGGCCGGCGTCTCGGTCGCGGCGCGGATCCAGTCGCCCAGCGGGTGGTCGAGGTGCAGGATCTGCACCGCCTGCGTGAAGGTGTCGAGCATGTCGTGATCGCCGTAGGCATAGAAGGGGTCGCGGCAGTTGTCGCCCGCCACCGCCACGCGCAGGCCGCGCGCCTTCATCTCGTGCAGCACCGTCACGCCGCGCCAGCGCGGCGTGCGTGCCTCCGGGCTGCGGTCCTGCAGGTACATGTTGACCGTGGGCAGGCTGACGATATCGACGCCCGCCTCCTTGCAGGCGGCGATGGTCTCCTCGATGAACTCGTCGGTCTGCAAGGCGAGCGCGGTGCAGTGGCCGCACAGGATGCGGCCCTGGAAGTCCTGCGCGATGGCCGTGCGCGCGACGCGGATCAGCGCGCGGGCGCGTGGGTCGGTCGACTCGTCGACATGCAGGTCCACGTCGAGCCCGCGCTCGGCGGCGAGCCTGAAGACGCGGGCGAGCGCATCGTCCGTGTCCGGTGGCAGGGGGTCGCCGGGATGGTTCGTGGAGCGCGTCACGCAGCCGAGCTGCCCGCCACTCTCCGCCACGATGTCGGCGAGCTGGCGCCCCTCGTCCGTCAGGAAGACGTCGAGCGGCGCGATCGAGGACACCTGCAGGTCCACGCGCCCGGCCCAGCGCTCGCGCACCTCGCGGAACATCGGGAAGGAGATGGCGGCCTGTGGCGCGAGCGAATCGAGGTGCGTGCGAATCGCGACCACGCCCTTGGCATAGGCCGTGGCCAGCCCGAACTCCATGCGGCGGCGCACGTCCTGCGCGTTCCAGTTCGCGCGCCGGTCGGCCTGCGTCGCCATCGAGGCGCCCGCGCCGTCGCCGGTCGGGTTGGGCTGGCGCGGCCAGATGTGGCCCTTGTCCAGGTGCGTGTGGCAGTCCAGCATGCCGGGCAGCACCATCGATGCGTCGAGGTCCGGCCCGGACTCGGCCGGCATCGTGCCGGCCCGCGCGATGGCGGCAATGCGGCCGTCGTCGACCAGCAGGTCGATGGCCGTGAGTTCGTCCTCAGGCCGCATCGGCAATCCGGGAGGCAGCAGGCTGCTGGGTGCGCGCAGGTTGCGAAGCGCGAAACGCGGGGCCTCGGGGGGCTGGAAGAAGGAATGGGTCATCGTCGTTCTCGAAGGGGGCCAGCGGCGACGCAAGGAGCATGCCGCAACAGCGCTTCGAAGGCACGCGCCCGCGCGCGCCGCCTTTGCCACGGGGGCGGCTAGCGGTAGCTGCGCGCGTCGTCGATGACCTTGCCGTCGTTGGGCAAGCTGCCGGGCGCGACGATCTCGATCACGCCGCGCAACTTCGTCACCTCGCGCACGGCCTCGGCCGCGCGCTCGGCCAAACCTTCGGCCGGGGCCGCGCATTCCAGCCTGAGCGTCATGCGGTCATCCCCCATCTCGCCCTCGACCACCAGCCGCGCGCGTCCGACCTCGGGAAAGCGCCGCGCGACCTCGGCCACCTGGCCCGGATGGACGAACATGCCGCGCACCTTGGTGGTCTGGTCCGCGCGCCCCATCCATCCCTTGATGCGCGTGTTGGTGCGGCCGGTCGGGCAGGCGCCCGGCAGCACGGCCGAGAGGTCGCCCGTGCCGAAGCGGATCAAGGGATAGTCGGGGTTCAGCGTGGTGACCACGATCTCGCCGACCTCGCCCTCCACCACCGGGTCGCCCGTGCCGGGCCGCACGATCTCGACGATCACGCCCTCGTCCAGCACCAGGCCTTCGCGCGCCGGCGTCTCGTAGGCGATCAGGCCCAGGTCGGCCGTCGCGTAGCACTGCGTCCCGACCACGCCGCGTTCGGCGATCCAGTCGCGCAGGCTGGGCGGGAAGGCCTCGCCCGACACCAGTGCCTTGGTCATGGAGGGCAGGGCGATGTTCCTCTCCGCCGCCTTCTCCAGGATGATCTTCAGGAAGCTCGGCGTGCCCACGTAGCCGGCGGGCTTCAGGTCGGCGATGGCTTCCACCTGCTGTTCCGTCTGCCCCGTGCCGCCCGCGAACATGGTGCAACCCAGCGCACGTGCGCCGCTTTCCATGATCGAGCCGGCCGGCGTCATGTGGTAGCTGAAGCAGTTGTGCACCAGTTCCCCGCCGCGGAAGCCCGCCGCATGCAGCGCGCGCGCCGTGCGCCAGTAGTCGGGCGCTTCCCCCTCCGGCTCGTAGATCGGGCCCGGGCTCGCGAACACGCGCGGCATGCGCGCGCCGAAGCGGAGCGCCGCGAAGCCGCCGAAGGCGTCGCGCGCGCGCTGCGCCTGCTGCAAGGCCAGTAGCTCGGACTTGCGCGTCACGGGCAGCTTCGCCAAGGCCTCGCGGCTGTCGATGTCGCCCGGCCTGATCCCGTCGAGGATCTTGCCGAAGGCCGGTGCCGCCGTTTGCGCCTGCATCACCTGCCGGGGCAGGGCCGCCAGAAGGTCCCGCTCGCGCTCGGCGGGGTCGCGCACTTCCAGCCTGTCATAGAACTCAGTCATCTCATCCCTCCCTCCATGGAACCCCCTCCGGTGAATGCCGCGGAGCCGGCTCCGCCAGGCTGCTGGCATTGCCCCCTGCCAGGGGGTGCACCCATCTCATGCCAGCCACCTCTTGCGGCGCTTGTAGCTCTTCACATCACGGAAACTTCTGCGGTCCGCTCCACCCACGCCCAGGTAGAACTCCTTCACGTCCTCGTTCTCCCGCAGGCTCTTCGCCTCGCCGTCCATCACGATGCGGCCGTTTTCCAGGATGTAGCCATAGTCCGCGTAGCGCAGCGCCATGTTGGTGTTCTGCTCCGCGAGCAGGAAGGTCACGCGTTCCTTCTCGTTCAGATCCTTCACGATGCCGAAGACTTCCTCCACGATCTGCGGGGCCAGGCCCATCGAGGGTTCGTCCAGCAGCACCATGCTCGGGTTCGCCATCAGCGCGCGGCCGATGGCGCACATCTGCTGCTCGCCGCCCGAGGTGTAGGCTGCCTGCGAGCCGCGCCGCGTCTTCAGGCGCGGGAAGTAGGCATAGACCTTCTCCAGCGTCGCCGCCACCGCCGCCTTGCCGTCCGTGCGCGTGTAGGCGCCCGTCATCAGGTTGTCCTCGATCGTGAGGTGCGCGAAGCAGTGCCGCCCCTCCATCACCTGGATCAGCCCGCGCTTCACCAGCTCGGAGGGCGTCAGCGCCTCGATGCGCTCCCCGCGCAGCTCGATGGTGCCCTTGGTCACCGCGCCGCGCTCGCCGGCGAGCAGGTTCGACACCGCGCGCAGCGTGGTCGTCTTGCCCGCGCCGTTGCCGCCGAGCAGCGCCACGATGCCGCCCTCCGGCACCGTGAGCGACACACCCTTCAGCACCAGGATCACGTGGTTGTAGATGACCTCGATGCCGTTGACGTTGAGGAGGCTCATGGCGCCGGGTTCAGAGCTGGCAGTCGGCGCCGTCGCGGCGGTTGAGCTTCTTCTCCCCCGCGTACTTCTCGCCGGAGGCCTTCACCATCGGCTTGATGATCTGCTCGTCTGCCTCGTACCAGTCGGACATGCCGCCCCACTTCGCGCCGTCCCAGGTGTGCACGCGCGCCCAGGTCGAGCCCATGTGATCCTGGCAGGACGTGCTGATCGGCCGCATCACGCCCGAGAAGCCCAGCGCGTCCAGCTTCTTCTGGTCCAGCGCCAGGTTCTCGAAGCCCCAGCGCACCTGTTCGCCCGTCATCACCTTGCCCTTGCCGAAGCGCTCCTGCGCGCGTTTCACCGCTTCCACGCTCAGCATCTGGATGATCACGCCGCGCGTGTAAAGCACCGAGCCCACCTCGTCTCTCGGCCCCGTGCCCTCGCCCTTGTCGTGCACATTCTTCAGGATGTCCTGGATCACCTTCGGCTGCGTGCCCGAGGTGTTGAGCGCCAGCGCGTTGTAGCCCTTGGCGTTCGCGCCAACGTCCTTCACGTCCGGCTCCGCGCCGGCCCACCACACGCCGTACATCTTCTCGCGCGGGTAGCCGGTGGCCACCGCCTCCTTCAGCGCGGTCGAGTTCATCACGCCCCAGCCCCACAGCAGCACGTAGTCGGGGCGCGACTGGCGAACTTGCAGCCAGGCGGACTTCTGCTCGATGCCGGGCGCCGTCACCGGGATCAGCGACAGCTCGAACCCGTTCATCTTCGCGCGCTCCTGCAGCAGCGGGATCGGCTCCTTGCCGAAGGGCGAGTCGTGGTAGACCAGCGCGATCTTCTTGCCCTTGAGCTTGTCCATTCCGCCTTCCTTCTTCCCGATGTGCTGGATCAGGATGTCGGCCGCCGTCCAGTAGGAGCCCATCAGCGGGAAGTTCCACTTGAACACGCCGCCGTCCTGCGAGGCGGAGAGGCCATAGCCCAACGTGATCAGCGGAATCTTGTCGGTCGGCACCTTGTCGGTCAGCGCGAAGGTGATGCCGGTGGCCTGCGGATCGAAAAGTGCCACCCCCGGGCGGCCCTTCAGCCGCTCATAGCATTCGACGCCCTTGTCGGTGGCGTAACCCGTCTCGCATTCCTCGAAGGCGATCTTCACGCCGTTGATGCCGCCGGTCGCGTTGACCAGCTTGATGTAGTCCTGCTTGCCGTTGGCCCATGGCGTGCCGTTGGGCGCATAGGGGCCGGTGCGGTAGACGAGCAGCGGGAAGAACTGCTCCTTGGCCTGCGCGAATGCCGGCGCGGTACCCGCCAGGGCCGAGACCGCGGCAAGCGCCAGTGCGAGTGATTTCAGCTTCATGGTTGTCTCCTTGGAATGGGCACGCGAAGGTGCAGGTTGGAACTCAATGCGGGAAAGGCCACAGGCGCAATTTCTCCTTGGCCGTGGACCACAGGCGCGCGAGGCCGTGGGGTTCGACGATGAGGAAGAACACGATGAGCGCGCCGAAGATCATGAATTCGAGGTGCGAGGCCAGTGCCGTCGAGATCGAGAAGCCCAGCCACCCGGGCAGCTGGTTCAGCAGCAGCGGCAGCAGCACGATGAAGGCCGCTCCGAAGAAGCTGCCCATGATCGAGCCCAGCCCGCCGATGATCACCATGAAGAGCAGCTGGAACGATCGGTCGATGCTGAAGGCCGCCGGCTCCCACGCGCCCAGATGCACGAAGCCCCACAGCGCGCCTGCCACGCCGACGATGAAGCTGCTCACCGCGAAGGCCGTGAGCTTTGCGTAAACCGGCCGGATGCCGATCACCGCCGCCGCCACGTCCATGTCGCGCATCGCCATCCATTCGCGGCCGATGGCGCTGCGCACCAGGTTCTTCGCCATCAGCGAGAACAGCACGACGAAGCTCAGGCACAGCAGGTACTTCTGCACTGGGCTCTCGATCGGCAGCCCGAACACGTTGAGCCCGGCCACGCTCACCGAGCCCGAGGAGGAGTTGTTGGTGAACCAGTTGATGCGCAGGAAGGCCCAGTCGACGAAGAACTGCGCCGCCAGCGTTGCCACCGCGAGGTACAGCCCCTTGATGCGCAGGCTCGGAATGCCGAAGAGCACGCCGATGACCGTCGAGCACAGCCCGCCCAGCAGCAGCGACAGGACGAGCGGCATGCCCTCGATGCGCACGTGGAAGTTGTAGGCCGCGTAGGCCCCCACCGCCATGAAAGCGCCCGTGCCCAGCGAAATCTGCCCGCAGTAACCCACCAGGATGTTGAGCCCCAGTGCCGCCAGCGAAAGGATCAGGAAAGGGATCAGGATCGCCCGGAACCAGTACTCCGGCGCCGTGAGCGGCACGACGGCGAAGGCGAAGGCCAGTAGCGCCAGCATGAGCACGCGGTCCTGCAGGATCGGAAAGATCTGCTGGTCGGCACGGTAGCTTGACTTGAACTGGCCGTTCTCGCGGTAGAACATCTTCAGACCCGATCGATGATTTTTTCGCCGAACAAGCCTTGCGGGCGAACCAGCAGGAACACCAGCGCCAGCACATAGGCGAACCAGATCTCGATGCCGCCGCCCAGCATCGGCCCGAGGTAGATCTCCGACAGCTTCTCGCCGACGCCGATCAGCAGCCCGCCGATGATCGCGCCCGGTATCGAGGTCAGGCCGCCCAGGATCACCACCGGCAGCGCCTTCAGTGCCACCAGCGAGAGCGAGAACTGCACGCCCAGCTTGGAGCCCCAGATGATCCCGGCCACCAGCGCCGCGAAGCCCGCCACCGACCACACGATGACCCAGATGCGGCTGAGCGGGATGCCGATGGACTGCGCCGCCTGGTGGTCGTCCGCCACGGCGCGCAGTGCGCGCCCCGTGGCCGTCTTCTGGAAGAAGAGCGCCAGCACCACCACCAGCGCGGCGGACACCAGCGCCGCGACCAGGTCCTCGCGGCTGAGCAGCAGTCCGCCCTGGAAGGTGCTTTCCAGCACCATCATCGGCTCCTTCGGCATGCCGACGTCGATCTTGTAGATATCGTTGCCGAAGAGCGTCTGCCCCAGCCCGTCGAGGAAGTAGGCGATGCCCAGCGTCGCCATCAGCAGCGTGATGCCTTCCTGGTTGACCAGCTTGCTCAGAGCCAGCCGCTCGATCAGCCAGGCCACGACCACCATCACCGCCATCGCCGCGATGAAGGCCAGGATGTTCGCGAGCACCAGGCTCTCGAAGCCGAACCAGCGCGGGAACCACTCCGCGAAGCGCGCCATGGCCAGCGCCGCGAAGAGCACCATCGCGCCCTGCGCGAAGTTGAAGACGCCGGAGGCCTTGTAGATCAGCACGAAGCCGATGGCGATCAGCGAATACAGCATGCCGACCATCAGGCCGCCAAAAAGCGTCTCGAGGAAGAATCCCATTTCAGTGACCCACCGCTCGGCCGCGCGACCCGCGACGCATGAAACCAGAGGGCCGGCGCGGCGAGGCCTGTTCACGGGCCCCCGCGGAACCGGCTTTGCCGGGCCGCTGGGTGCGCCCCCTCGAGGGGGAGGCGCCGCAGGTGCTTCGGGGGTGATTCATCCTAATGTTCCGTCCCCAGGTAAGCCCGGATGACGTCCTCGTTGTTGCGTACATCGCTGGGCGTGCCGTCGCCGATCTTCTTGCCGTAGTCGAGCACCACCACGCGGTCGGAGATGTCCATCACGACGCCCATGTCGTGCTCGATCAGCACGATGGTGGTGCCGAACTCGTCGTTCACATCCAGGATGAAGCGGCTCATGTCCTGCTTCTCCTCCACGTTCATGCCGGCCATCGGCTCGTCCAGCAGCAGCACCTGCGGCTCCATCGCCAGCGCGCGGCCGAGGTCGACACGCTTTTGCAGGCCGTAGGGCAGGCGGCCCACCGGCGTCTTGCGGTGCAGCTGGATCTCCAGGAAGTCGATGATGCGTTCCACGAACGCGCGCTGCGCGAGCTCCTCGCGCTCGGCCGGGCCCCAGCGCAGTGCCTGGGCCAGCAGGCCGCTCTTCATCTTGAGGTTGCGGCCCGTCATGATGTTGTCGAGCACGCTCATGCCCTTGAAGAGCGCGAGATTCTGGAAGGTGCGTGCAACGCCCATCTCGGCCACCTGGCGCGAGTTCATGTGCTTGAAGTGCCGGCCGCGGAAGGTGATGGAGCCTTGCTGTGGTTGGTAGACGCCATTGATGCAGTTGAGCATGGAACTCTTCCCCGCGCCGTTGGGGCCGATGATCGCGCGCACCTCGTGCTCTCGGACGTCGAAGCTGATGTCCGTCAGCGCCTTGACGCCGCCAAAGCTGAGCGAGATGTTCTGCACATCGAGGACGATCTCGCCGATCTTGCGGCCGCTCATGCCGCCGCCTTCACGATCGGATAGGTCTTCGCCTCGACGATCCTGAGCGTCGCGTTCACCACGCCCGTGCGCCCGTCCTCGAACTTGACCTGTGTCTCGATGTACTGCTCGTGCTTGCCGCCATACAGCGCATCCACCAGCACCTGGTATTTCTGCGCGATGAAGCCGCGCCGCACCTTGCGCGTACGGGTCAACTCGTCGTCGTCCGGGTCCAGCTCCTTGTGCAGCACCAGGAAGCGGGCGATCTGCGTCTCGCCCATGCCTTCCTCTCCAGCCAGGTCCGCGTTGACCTTGGCGATGCATTCGCCCACCAGCGCCAGCACCTCCGGCTTGCCGGCGAGGTCCACGTAGCCGCCGTAGGCAAGGCCGCGCCGTTCGGCCCAGTTGCCCACCGCCTCATAGTCGATGTTGATCGCCGCGCAGACCTCGTCGCGCGCGCTGCCGAAGCACACCGCTTCCTTGATCTGCGGGAAGAACTTGAGCTTGTTCTCGATGTAGTTGGGCGCGAAGATCGCGCCGCTCGACAGCCGCCCCACGTCCTTCGCGCGGTCGATGATGCGCAGGTGGCCTTCCGCATCGAGCACGCCCGCATCGCCGGTGTGGAAGTAGCCGTCCGCATCCAGCACCTCGGCCGTCGCGTCCGGCCGCTTGTAGTAGCCCTGCAGCACCGACACGCCGCGCACCAGAACCTCGCCGTCGTCCGCGATGCGCAGCTCGATGCCCGGCGCCGCGCTGCCCACGGTCTGCAACTTGACCTTGCCGTCCTGCTGCAGGCAGACATAGGCGCAGGTCTCCGTCTGGCCGTAGAACTGCTTCAGGTTCACGCCGATGGAGCGGTAGAAGCGGAACAGGTCCGGCCCGATCGCGGCACCCGCCGTGTAGGCCACGCGGATGCGGCTCATGCCCAGCACGTTGCGCAAGGGCCCGTAGATGAGCGCGTTGCCGATCGCGTACATCACCCGGTCGCCGAAGCCCACCGTTGCACCGTTGAGGATGTCCGCGCCCACGCGCCGCGCGAGCGCCATGAACTTCGCATAGAGCCAGCGCTTGGGCGCCGCCGCATCCTCCATGCGGATCGACACCGCGGTGAGCAGCCCTTCGAAGGTGCGCGGCGGCCCGAAGTAGTAGCTCGGCCCGATCTCGCGCATGTCGTTCATCACCGTCTCCGCGGACTCCGGGCAGTTCAGCGTGAAGCCGCCAACCAGCCACTGCGCCACCGAGAACAGGTGGTCGCCGACCCAGGCCATCGGCAGGTAGCTCATGATGTTGTCGCCGGGGCCGAGCTTGTCCGTCTCCACGCCGCCGCGCCCGGCCGCGATGAAGCTCGCGTGCGTCTGGCACACGCCCTTGGGCCTGCCGGTCGTACCCGAGGTGTAGAGGATCACGCCCACGTCCTCCGGCTCGCCGCTGGCCACGCTGCGATCGAAGAAATCCGGATGCGCGGCGTCGTGAGCGCGGCCCAGTTCGCGCAGCGCGTCATAGCCGATCAGGCCGGGCTGGCCGTAGTTGCGCAGGCCGCGCGGGTCGTCGTAGACGATATGGCGCAGCGCCGCGCCGCCTTGCGTCATCAGCTCGCGGCATTCGAGCAGCTTGTCGACCTGCTCCTGGTCCTCCGCGATCACGAAGTCCACCGAGGCGTCCTGCAGCATGAACACCATCTCGCTCGCCACGGCATCCTGGTAGAGCGGCACCGGCACCCCGCGCAGGCTCTGCGCCGCGACCACCGCCATGTAGAGATGCGGCCGGTTGGCGCCCACGATCGCCAGGTTGTCGCCGGGCCGGAAGCCCAGGCTCGCGAGCCCGCAGGCGATCTCGCGCACCTCGCGCGCGACGTCGGCCCAGCGCCAGGTCTGCCAGATGCCGAGATCCTTCTCGCGCACGGCCGGCGCGTCGGGCTGGTGCTGCGCGTGGGCGAGCAGCAAGCGGGGAAAGGTGTTGGCTTGAGTCTGCACGATGGAGCGGACTGTAGGACCGACTTTGACGCCGGCTTGTCGTTACAACGACAATCCTAGGGACACCCCTCCCCGGAGTTTCCCGATGAGCATCGTGAGCGCAGGCGGCCCTTCATCGATACGCGACCGCGTGCGGCCCGCCAGCGAAGAGGAACTCGCCAATATCCCCTGGCTGCACACACTCACGCCCGCCGAGCGCCGCCGCGCCGAGGCCGCCGTGGTGGTCGGCGATGCCGAGCCGGGCGACCTGGTCTGCCGCATCGGGCGGCCGCCGACCTACTGGTTCGGCGTGGTGCAGGGCCTGCTCAAGATGAGCAACGACAACGCCGATGGCACCTCGATGACCTACAGCGGCCTGCCACCGGGCGGCTGGTTCGGCGAAGGCACGGCGCTCAAGCGCGAGCCCTACCGCTACAACATCCAGGCGCTGCGCCGCAGCGTGGTGGCGGGGCTGCCTGTGGACGACTTCCACTGGCTGCTCGACCACTCCATCGGCTTCAACCGCTTCGTGATGAACCAGCTCAATGAGCGGCTCGGCCAATTCATCGCCGCGCGCGAAGCCGACCGGCTCAACAATCCAGACGTGCGCGTGGCGCGCAATCTCGCTGCACTCTTCAACCCGGTGCTCTTCCCCGGCGTGGGCGAACTGCTGCGCATCACGCAACAGGAACTGGCCTACCTCATCGGCCTGTCGCGCCAGCGCGTGAACGAGGCGCTGCGCATGCTGGAGCGGCAGGGCACCATCCAGGTCGAATACGGCGGATTGCGGGTGATCGACCTCGCGGCGCTGCGTGGCGGCGCGGTGGCCGCGGACCCGGCGGCAAAGCGGGGCGCCTAGGCCCGTCGCTTCAACTGCGCCTCAGATGGCCGGCGCGGTCGCCGGCAACGGGACGGATTCGTCGCGCGGAATGACGTCGCGCACCAGCTTGTTGAGGTCATAGGGCCTCAGGTACGCCGAGGTTTCCTCCACCGGGCAATAGAGCCAGTCGTCGATCCAGGCCTCGCGCAGGAAGACGGCCCGGCGCTCCGCCGGGTCCTCCTGCGCTGCCAGCGTCAGCAGGGCGAAGCTTTCCACGCATTCGCCCGTGGGCGAGCGCCAGCCGTTCCACAGGCCCGCCAGCGCCACCGGCTCGCCATCCTCGCGGCAGACGCGCACCATGGTCTCATCCGTCTTGCCGCGGCGATAGATCGCGTCGACCAGGATCACGCAGCGGTGCCCGCGCTTCCATGGCTGGTAGAAGTTGCGCTCGCCGGCCGCGGTTTCGCCGCGCGCTTCGTGCGTGTAGGGAACGTCCGGGTCCTTGGAGAACAGGGGAATCAGGCCCCAGCGGCCCGGGGCCGCCTCGAAGCGCGCGGCGGCCCGCACGCTGAGCTCACGGTCGCCGCGCGGCTGGCGGATGAAGAGGCCTTGCTCGCCGGGCCGAACCATCGCTGCCTGCGGCGGGCACACGAGCCCGAAGCGCGCATAGTGCCGCTGCTCGCGGGTGGGTTGGTATTGAATCGGCATGCCGGGACTTTAAGAAGCGCGGTCGAGTTTCGTCAACTCGCCGTTAGCATCGCTGGGCGACGGCGCGAGGCCGCCGATGAACCATTTCACGAGAACCCCTAATGACTTCTTCCCATCTCACCGTGATCACCGGTGCTTCTCGAGGCCTGGGCCGTGCCATGGCCCTGCAATTATTGCAGCCCGGGCGCCGTTTGCTGTGCATTTCTCGCCAGAGCGACGATATGCTCGCCGCCCGGGCGCGCGAGGCCGGCGCCGAGCTGGAGCAGTGGCAGCAGGACCTGGCCGATCCGTCGGCTGCCGCGGTGCGCCTGAGGACTTGGCTGGAGGGACTGGACGCCAAGGCCTTCGACAGCGTCACCCTGATCAACAACGCAGGCACCATCGGCCGCGCCCGCCCCCTGTCGGAGGCGCTGGCTTCGGATCTTTCCCAGGCCCTGCGCGTGGGCCTGGAGGCGCCGCTGCTGCTGAGCGCCGCCTTCCTCGGCGCCACCAAGGGTTGGCGCGGCGAGCGCAAGGTGCTCAACATTTCCTCCGGCATGGGCCGCAACGCAATGGCCAGCCAGGCCTCCTATTGCGCCGCCAAGGCCGGCATGGACCACTTCACCCGCGCCGTCGCGCTCGAAGAGCAGGGCGCCGGCGCCGCGAAGATCGTCTCGCTCGCCCCGGGCGTGGTCGATACCGACATGCAGGTCGAATTGCGTGGCAGCGAGGCGGACATGTTCCCCGACCGCGGTCGCTTCGAGCGCCTGAAGGCCGAGGGCAAGCTCGACACGCCCGAATCCGCCGCTGCGAAGGTGCTGGCCTACCTCGCCCGCGAGGACTTCGGCAGCAACCCCATCGCCGACGTCCGGGACTGAGCCCGAAGCTCGCCTCGCGCGGTTACTGCAATGCAAAGCGGTCGCGCGTGGCCTGCGCGCACTCGCCCATCACGCCCAAGGCGCGCAGCACGCCCTCGTTGCCCATGACGAAGGGGTTGGGCTGTAGGCCGGGCTGCTCGCGCAGCGCGGCCAGCTTGGCGATGGCGCCGTCGTAACCCGCGTGGTTGGACAGCAGCACCTCCACCTGCTGTTCCTTCGCGACCCCGCCCATGCGCCGCGTGGCCTCGATGTAGCTGCCCAGGCGCGGGATGTCCTTCCCGAAATTGAAGGCCGTCCCGCCCCACAGCATGGCGCGCACCTGGCGGCCGCCGGTTGTCACATCGAACACCGGCGTGATCGTGCCCAGCGTGTGCCCCGGCGTGAGATAGAGCGTCACTGTCGTGTCGCCCAGCGAGACGGTGTCGCCGTCGTTGACGGCGATGTCGCGTTTCGGAGGCGCACCCCACAGCGGCGTCGTGAACTCGAGCCGCGTTTCCGTCATCCTCCAATCCCGCTCGCTCATCACGATGCGTGACTTGTACTTCTGCGCCAGGTATTGCGCGCCGCCGTAGTGGTCGCCATGGCCGTGCGTGACGATCACGAACCTGATCTGCGCCGGGTCCAGGCCCAGCTTGCGCATGCCCCCCTCGATCAGCGCGGCGGCCTCGGCCTCGTTGTTCAGCGCGTCGATGAGGATGATGCCGTCGGAAGTTTTCAGCGCCCAGGCGCTGACCCAGTTCGCACCCACGTAGTAGAGGTTGTCGAAGGCCTGCCCCGGGGGCGGGGCGGGCTTGGCGATGAGCGCCGCGATGCCCTTGTCCGTTTCGGCCTGCGGCGGTTTCACGGCGGGGGCGGGCTTGCACAGCCCCAGCAATGCCTTGAGATCCGGGCCGGCGGCCTGCGTCGCCGCCTCGACGTGCGCCTTGACGGTGGCCTCGGAGATGGCGGGTTCCGCTGCCGCCGGCGCCAGCGCCGCTGCCAGCACTGCCGCGCCGAGGAGGCGCAGGAACACGGGGTTCGTCTTGTCTCTCATCACGGTCTCCTGCCGGTCACCCGGCGCTTGTTCTTGGAAACCGCGATTCTGCGACGCCTACTCGATCGTCGCGCCGGAAGCCTGGACGATGCCTTTCCACTTCTGGTAGTCGTTCTTCAGCAGCGTGCCGAACTGCTCCGGCGTCATCGCCTGCGGCTCGGCGCCCTGGCCGATGATCGCGGCCTTCATTTCCGGCGTCGCGAGCAGCTTGTTCACCTCGGCGTTCACCGTCGTCACGATCTCCTTCGGGGTGCCGGCGGGCATGAAAAGCCCGTACCAGGTCGCCACGTCGAAGTCCTTGTAGCCCAGCTCGGCCACCGTCGGCACCTCGGGCAGCGAGCTGCTGCGCTTGGCGGAGGTCACGGCGAGCGGGCGCAGCTTGCCGGACTTGATCTGCCCCATCGCCGAAGGCAGGGAGGACACCATCAGGTCCACGTTGCCCGCCAGCACGTCCATCATCGCGGGGTTCGAGCCCTTGTACGGCACGTGCCGGATCTTGATGTTCGCGGCCGTCTTGAAAATCTCGCCCGCCAGGTGGATGGTCGTGCCGTTGCCCGGCGAGCCGTAGGTGATCGTGTCCGGCGCCAGCCTGGCGGCGTTCACCACGTCGGCCAGCGTCTTGAACTTCGACTCGGCGCGCGTGACGATCACCACCGGCGTGTAAGCCACGTGCGCCACCGCCACCAGGTCCTTCGTCGGGTCGTAGCTCAGGTTCTTGTAGAGCCAGGGCGCGACGACCATGTTGTCCTTCTGGCCCATCACCATGTCGTAGCCCGTCGGCGCGGCGCGCGCAGCCTCGGTGATGCCGATCGTGCCGCCGGCGCCGGCCCGGTTGTCCGCCACCACCGTCCACTTGCTGATCTCGGTCAGCTTCGTGGAGACAAGCCGCGAGAGGATGTCCGTGCCGCCGCCGGGCGGGAAGGGCACGATCAGCCGGACGGGCTTCACGGGATAGGGCTGCGCGTGCGCGGCAACGAACGCCAGCGCCAGGGCGATGGAGGAAAGCAGCTTGCGGATCATGGGGATGTCTCTTCGGTTTCAGGCGCAGCCTGAATGGTGCGCGCGATGGGCCGGGGAGTGTGCCGGAACGAGAGAACCCTGGTGTTCGCAATTCGAGATGGCCGGCCTCTCGGATCGCGATCTCCCGCGGCGCGCGGGAGGGGGATCAGTGGATCGTCGGCGGCCCCAGTGCCTCGCCGCGGTTCACGTAGGCCGGCACGATCGGCACCCCGCGCATGCCATGCGCGCGCGACTCGGTGCGCCGCTGCAGCGCCGCGATGCCCGCCATCATGGCCGCCCCGTAGGTCGGCATCGGGCCTTCGGCCGCGTCCACCGGGCGGCAGTCGCGGCCGTCCTGCTTCTGCAGCACCCAATAGAAGTGGCCTGCGATCGGTTCGTCCACCACCAGTGCGATTGCTTCGGGGTCCATGGCTCTTCTCCTCTCGTCGTCGATTGACGTGCAGCTCGGTTGTACGCATGGGAAGGGCCGAGGGTGAGTGCGGAAGTCACGCGAAGCGGGCGCGCGAGCAGAAAAGGAAGGCTTGTGTGCAAATGCGCACGGGGCGGCGCTTCGGCGCCAGTGCATCGGTGTCGGCCGCCTATTTCCTAAATGTTTGGTGTTAGTTAAAAAATACTCGACAAGATTCGTATTGAATTGGTGGTACTTAATTAAAAGAATCAGCCTTTTATTTATTAGCAGATCCAGTTGATTTTCAAAAGATATTCCACGAGAAATGAAGGGTGTTTCGCGTGGAGTGCGGAATCCGATGCCTAAACTCGCGACGCCGGGAGGCCCTCCTGCACCTTGGAAACCGGTTGATCCGATTCAATTGGATTCATCAACACTGCACCGAATCTCAAAGCCTATGACACCCAATCAAACGACCGATCGTCAACTGACGCCGGAACAAAAGCTCGATCTCTGGATGGTCGAAGAAAAAGCAGCCCTCGATTTGCTGGAGCGCGGCCCCGGAGCCGGTCTCGCGCACCCTGAACAACTCAAGGGAAAAGCCGGCATTCAGATCCTGGATGCAATGATGAGCGGCGAGCTGCCCTACGCGGAGTGCGCGAAGTCATTGGGCTTCTATGCGATCAGGGCATCCTTGGGATACGCCCTCTTTCAGGGGAACACGGTTCGCAGCCAACTCAATCCCATGGGAACGATCCATGGCGGCTGGATCAGCTCGATCCTTGACTCCGCCTTGGGCTGCGCCATCCTGTCAGCGCTTCCCAAGGACACGGCTTACGCAACGGTCAGCCTGGACGTCAAGTACCAGAAGTTCCTCACGCTCAGGACCGAGCGGGTGCGGGCCGAAGCGAAGGTCGTCGGGATCAAGGATCGCGAGGCGTTCGCCGAGGCCACCCTGTTCGGCCCCGACGACAGTGTCTTCGCACGCGCCTCGACGACCTGCCGCCTTGCGGGGATCAGCGCGAAGTCCCGTCTTCATTGATCCGCGCGGCCGGGACCAGTACCTTGAAGGTGGCGCCCTTGCCGACCGTCGATTGAATCTCGACGGCGTAGCCCAGACGGTCGGCGAATCGCTTCACGATGGCGAGACCCAGGCCCACGCCTTTGCGTTTCGACGTGTCGCCATGGTCCAGCTCCCGGTGAAACGCCTCGAAGATCCGCTGATGAGCGCCCCGCCAGATGCCGGGGCCCTGGTCCCAGACCTCCAGGGACAGGAACTCGCCGCGCCGGCGGGCGCACACCAGCGCTCCCTTCCTTGTGTACTTGAGCGCGTTGGAGACCAGGTTCTCCAGTATGCGGAGAAGCATCGCCGCATCCGTCTCGATGACTGCCTGGGTGCGCCGGATGCGCAGATGGGTGCCGTGCTGGCCGGCGATGTTCTCGAAGTTCAGCGCCAGCTTCTGAAACAGGGACTGAAGCTCGGTCGAGGCGAGGTGCACCTCGGTATCGACCGATTCCATGCGGGCGAACTCGAGCACGTCGTTGACGTAGACCTGCAACAGGTCGACCTCCTGGCTGAGCCTCGCAAGCGGCCACTGCACGGCCTTGACGTGCCGTGTGTCGTGCATGACCGATGCCACCCACAGCTTCGTGGCGTGGAGTCGCTGCCGGAAATCGTGGCTTGCTTCCGCGAAGAACTTGGATCTTGTTTCGAGCGCCTCGCAGGCCGCCTGCCGCAGGGCTTCGAGTTCCTCGTTGGTCTCGATCTCCTTGCCCAAGGCCTTGTCGAGTTCGTCGGCGCGCGCGATCTGCGCCCGTACCTGAAGGATCGAGGCGTAGACGTTGAGCCACAGGATGACGGCGATGATGACGTTGAATGCCAGCAGGGTCTGCAGCGTGGCGGCCTCCTGCCGCCAGAGGCTGTGGGAGAACGCGGCCCAGGGCACGAGGTAGTAGGCCATCGAGGTCAAGGGCGTCACCGGCCACATGCCCGTCATCGAGATCGATATCGACAGGAAGCCGATGCACATGATCAACTCCCGCATCGTCAGTGTCGGGCCGGTGAAGAGCTCGATGGTCCATATCCAGAACGCACTGCCCACGATGCCGCTCAGGAAGGGCAGGCTCGCGAAGAAGCGAGAAGCCGCGATCTTGGCAGGAGGGAGCCGGTAGAGCGGCGAGAACATCAACATTCTCAGCAGCCAGGTGGCCAGGAAGGTCAGCGCCCAGCTCGAGATCACTTCCGGTGGCAGGAAGGGCTCGTGGGCGTGCGCGATGCTCAACCCGATCACCGTGATCCAGGTCGCGACCTGTTGCATGGCGAACTGGCGCATCGCCAGATGCTTGTGCGCCGGGCTGACCGTGAGAAGCAGCCGAGACGCGCCCTGATGGCTGGATGACAGGGAGGCCATCATGCGCAGCCTCCCGTCTCGGTGCTCAGAAGGCCATGCCGGAGTGCCTGCTGCACGGCATGCGGCCGCGTGCGCACGCCCAGCGCATCCATCGCGAAATCGATGTGCGAATTCACCGTGCCCGGATGCAAGCCCAGCATCTGCGCGATCTGCTTGGTGCTCTTGCCCTCGCTGACGAACTGCAGGCATTCCCGCTGGCGCACGGTCAGCTTGGGCACGGGCGGCAGGATGTTGAGCGGGTCGTCCGGCGGAAAGACGTATTCGCCCGCGATGACGCGGTTCATGGCCCGCATGAGATCCTGGGTCTCCACCGCCTTCAGGATGTAGCCCCTGAATCCGCCGGCCGCCACCTTGGCGATGTAGTCGCTGCGGCGCTCGCCGGTGAGGATGCAGGTGATGGACGCCTTGCCGAGGCGCCGGATCTCCGTCGCCAGCGAAAGACCTTCGGCGCCGGGCACGCCCAGGTCGAGGAAGATCAATCCCCAGCGCTCGCCCTCGGCGCACAGTGCCTGCATGGCCTTCTCGGCCGTGTTGCAAACCTGCACCGAGGCGACCCGGGGGTTCAGGGAAATCTTGTACGAAGCCGCTTCGGACACGAGCGGCTGATCCTCCACGAGGAGAACATCGATCATCGAAACCTCACCTTCCTGCGTTTTGCTTTTTGAGGACTGCGGCCCTCTCCGGGGCCGCTTCTGCCATCGCGGGTGCTGCGCTCATCGCCGGCGGGCATGGAAGCCTTGGCGAAGAGTCGTGACAGGCAGCGGGCCCGCGAGGTCTGCCCTGAATTTAGCAAGAAGATGGCGGCGCGCGCGCGATGCCGTCCGGACCTTGGGGGCAAACCACTGAAATCGCAGGGTTGTGGCGTTCCCGATGCGTCACTAGATTCCCACGGGTCTTCATCTTCACTTGCCCCATGGATCTCCGCATCGGTACCGAGTCATTCGTCTTCTGCGTTGTCGTAACGCTGCTGGCTGTCACGTCATGCCGCTCCAACCCGCCGCCCGAGCGCTGCGACCTGGGGCCTGTGGAGGAGACCGCCCAACCTCGGGTCCTGGCGCTGCGCGAGCCCGCGCGCAGCGAGTGAGCGCGCGGCGTCTTTACGCTTTCTTTACGGCCCCCTCCCGAGTCTGTTTCCCCTTTTTACGCACCCTTGCCGAGACTGAAGGCCTTGAGTTGTCTCGTATGCAGGAGTGGTAGATGGACATCGTTTGGATCGCCTTGATGGCAGTTTTCTGGGTCGCCATGTGCGAGGCCGTGGTCGGCCTGCACAAGCTCGACTCGCCGAAGGAGCAGCGCTCGTGATCAGCCTCGAAATCCTCTACGGGTTCGGCGGGCTGATCGCCGTGCTCCTGTTCGCGTACCTCGTGTTCGCGCTCATCTGCGCCGAGGAGTTCTGACATGAGCTCTTCCGCCTGGGGCCTGCTGGCCCTTTTCCTTGTGTTGCTGGGCCTGCTCGCCTGGCCGCTCGGCCGTTTCCTGGCGGCGCTCTGCGACGAGCGGCTGCCGCGCTGGATGCAGCGCGCGGAAGCGCCGCTCTACAAGCTCGCGGGCGTCTCGCCCGGCACCTCGATGCACTGGCGCACCTATGCCTTCGCGCTGCTCGCCTTCAACGCGCTCGGTGCCTTGGTTGTCTACGGCCTGCAACGGATGCAAGCCATGTTGCCGCTCAATCCGGCGGGCATGGCGGCCGTGTCGCCGGACTCGTCTTTCAACACCGCGGTGAGCTTCGTCACCAACACCAACTGGCAGGGCTATGCCGGCGAGTCGACGATGAGCTATCTCACCCAGATGCTCGGCCTCACGGTGCAGAACTTCTTCTCCGCGGCCACCGGCATCGCGGTGGCATTCGCGCTCGCGCGAGGATTCGCCGCCCGCCGCACGGACGGCCAGGGTTTCGTCGGCAACTTCTGGGCCGACGTGACGCGCATCGCGCTCTGGGTGCTGCTGCCGATCTCCTTCGTGCTGGCGATCTTCTTTGTCGGCCAGGGCGCGATCCAGAACTTCGACACCTACAAGTCGGTGACCACGATCGAAGCCACTGCCTACCAGCAGCCCAAGCTCGACAAGGACGGCCAGCCGCTGAAGGACGCGGCCGGCGCCCCGGTGATGGAGGACGCCAGCACCGCCACGCAAACCATCGCCATGGGCCCCGTCGCATCGCAAGAGGCGATCAAGATGGTCGGCACCAACGGCGGCGGCTTCTTCAACGCCAACTCGGCCCACCCCTACGAGAATCCGACCGCGCTCGCGAACCTCGTGCAGATGCTGGCGATCTTCCTGATTCCGGCCGCGCTGTGCTTCACCTTCGGTCGGGTCGTGGGGGACCAGCGCCAGGGGTGGGCCATCCTGGCCGCGATGACGGTGATGTTCGTCGTGGCCGTGGTCGTGCTCACGCCGGCGGAGCAGGCGGGCAACCCGCTGTTGTCGCCCCTGGGCGTCGACCAGGCCGCGTCGGCGATGCAGTCTGGCGGCAACATGGAAGGCAAGGACGTGCGCTTCGGCATCAATGCGTCGTCGCTCTTCGCCGCGATCACGACCGCCGCCTCCTGCGGCGCCGTCATCGCGATGCACGACTCGCTCACGCCGCTGGGCGGCATGGTGCCGATGGTGCTGATGCAGCTGGGCGAGGTGGTGTTCGGCGGCGTCGGAACGGGCCTCTACAGCATGCTGATCTTCGCGGTGCTGGCCGTGTTCATCGCGGGGCTGATGATCGGCCGCACGCCGGAGTACCTCGGCAAGAAGATCGAGATCTACGAGATGAAGCTCACCTCGATCGCGATCCTGGTCACCCCCATCCTCGTGCTGGTGGGCACGGCAATCGCGGTCGCGACGGCCGGGGGCAAGGCGGGCATCGCCAATCCGGGCGCGCATGGCTTCTCCGAGATCCTGTATGCGCTCACCTCGGCTGGCAACAACAACGGCAGCGCCTTCGCCGGCCTGTCGGCCAACACGCCCTTCTACAACGCGCTGCTCGGCGTCGTGATGTGGTTCGGCCGCTTCGGCGTGATCGTGCCGGTGCTGGCCATTGCCGGCGCGCTCGCGGCCAAGAAGCGGCTGCCGGTCACGGCCGGGACCATGCCGACGCACGGCCCATTGTTCGTGACGCTTCTGATCGGCACCGTTCTCCTGGTGGGCTTGCTGAACTACGTGCCGGCCCTCGCCCTCGGCCCGATCGTCGAGCACTTGATGCTCTGGAAGTAACCCTCCGGGTGAACTGACATGCAAACCAAATCTTCTCTCTCGTTGTTCGACGCCGCGCTGGTCAAGCCCGCGCTGTGGTCGTCCGTCGCCAAGCTGAGCCCGCGGGTCCAGTGGCGCAACCCGGTGATGTTCATCGTCTACATCGGCAGCATCCTGACGACGCTGCTGTGGGTGCATTCGCTGACCTTCCCGGGCGACACCGGCATGCCGCCCGTCTTCGTGCTGGCTGTGTCCATCTGGCTGTGGTTCACCGTGCTCTTTGCCAACTTCGCGGAGGCGCTGGCCGAAGGCCGCAGCAAGGCGCAGGCAGCATCCCTGCGCGGCCTGCGCAAGGACACCTGGGCCAAGAAGATGGTCGAGCCCTTCCACGGCGGCAAGTGGCTGCCGCTGCAGGCGCCCGAGCTGCGCCGCGGCGATGTGGTGATGGTCGAGACCGGCGACGTGATTCCGCTGGATGGGGAGGTGATCGAAGGCGTCGCCTCGGTGGACGAAAGCGCCATCACCGGCGAATCCGCGCCCGTGGTGCGCGAGTCGGGCGGCGACTTCTCGGCCGTCACCGGCGGCACGCGCGTGCTGTCGGACTGGCTGGTGGTCCGCATCACGGTCAACCCCGGCGAGTCCTTCCTGGACCGCATGATCGGCATGGTCGAGGCCGCCAAGCGGCAGAAGACGCCGAACGAGATCGCGCTGACGATCCTGCTGGTGGCACTGACGCTGGTGTTCCTGATGGTCACCGTCACGCTGCTGCCGTACTCGGTGTTCAGCGTCGCGGCGGCCGGCGCCGGCACGGTGGTGTCGCTCACGGCGCTGGTCGCGCTGCTGGTGTGCCTGATCCCGACCACCATCGGCGGCCTGCTCTCGGCCGTCGGCGTGGCGGGCATGAGCCGCATGATGCAGGCCAACGTGATCGCGACCTCCGGCCGTGCGGTGGAAGCCGCGGGCGACGTGGACGTGCTGCTGCTGGACAAGACCGGCACCATCACGCACGGCAATCGCCAGGCCAGCGCCTTTCTCGCCGCGCCCGGCGTGCCGCAAGGCCGGCTGGCCCGCGCGGCGTTGCTCTCGTCGCTGGCCGACGAGACGCCCGAAGGCCGCAGCATCGTGGAACTGGCCCGCCGCGGCGGCTCCGATGACGCGGACGTTGCGGGTGCGCGCTTCGTGCCCTTCACCGCGCAGACTCGCATGAGCGGTGTCGACCTGCCGCCGGCGCCGAACAACCTGGACGCCGATCCGCTCGCGCTGCGCAAGGGCGCGGTGGATGCAGTGCGCAGGCACGTGGAGTCGATGGGCGGCGCGATGCCGGCCGAGGTGTTGCGCGCCGCCGACGAAGTCGCGCGCCGCGGCAGCACGCCGCTGGCAGTGGCCGAGGGCAAGCGCGTGCTCGGCGTGGTCGAGCTCAAGGACATCGTCAAGACCGGCATCAAGGATCGCTTCGCCGAACTGCGCCGCATGGGCATCAAGACGGTGATGATCACCGGCGACAACAAGCTGACGGCCGCGGCCATCGCGGCCGAAGCCGGCGTGGACGACTTCCTGGCCGAGGCCACGCCGGAGGACAAGCTGGCGCTCATCCGCAAGTACCAGGCCGAAGGCCGCCTGGTGGCCATGACCGGCGACGGCACCAACGACGCGCCGGCGCTCGCGCAGGCCGACGTGGCGGTTGCCATGGGCAGCGGCACGCAGGCCGCGAAGGAGGCCGGGAACATGGTCGACCTGGATTCCAACCCGACCAAGTTGCTGGAAGTGGTGGAGACCGGCAAGGCGCTGCTGATGACGCGCGGCTCGCTCACCACCTTCTCGATCGCCAACGACGTGGCGAAGTACTTCGCGATCATTCCTGCGATCTTCGTCTCCACCTATCCCCAGTTGAGCGCGCTCAACGTCATGCGGCTCGCGAGCCCCTCGTCGGCCATCCTGTCCGCGGTCATCTTCAACGCGCTGGTGATCGTGTTCCTGATCCCGCTGGCATTGAAGGGCGTGCGCTACCGGCCCGTCGGCGCCGCGGCCCTGCTGCGCCGCAATCTCGCGATCTACGGGCTGGGCGGGCTGATCGTGCCCTTCATCGGCATCAAGCTCATCGACTGGCTGCTGGCTGCCGTGCATCTCGTCTGAAGACAGTCCGAGGACATCATCATGAAAAACATTCTCCGCCCCGCGTTCGTGCTCTTCATCCTGCTGAGCATCGTCACGGGCGTCATCTACCCCCTGGCCGTGACGGGTGCCGCGCAGGCGGTCTTCCCGGCGCAGGCCGCGGGCAGCCTGGTCGTGCGCGCCGACGGCACCGTCGTCGGCTCCACGCTGATCGGCCAGAACTTCAGCGACCCGAAGCACTTCTGGGGCCGCCCCTCGGCCACTTCCCCGATGGCCTACAACGCAGGCGCATCCAGCGGCTCCAACCAAGGCCCGCTGAACCCGGCGCTCACCGATGCAGTCAAGAGCCGCGTCGAGGCGCTGCGTGCGGCAGACCCGGGCAACACTTCCCCGGTGCCGGTCGACCTGGTCACGGCCTCGGCCAGCGGGCTGGACCCGCACATCAGCCCGGCGGCGGCTCACTACCAGGCGTCGCGCATCGCCCGCCTGCGCGGCCTGCAGCCGGACCGCGTCGACCAGTTGATCGACGACCACACCGAGACCCCGCTGCTGGGCTTCCTCGGCGAATCGCGGGTGAACGTGCTCGCCCTCAACATGGCGCTCGACGCCGCGAAGTGAGGAGCGCTTGCCATGGCCTATGCCGCCTACCGTGAACATCCTTCGGTGAGCCGAATATCCAGCGCGACGTCGTTCCACGTGCTCGACGTCACCGTCACCTGCGCCGACGCACTGCGCGTGCGCCAGGCCATCGCCCGCTGCCCCGATGCCGGGGTGGTGCGCTGCGAGCCCCTGCTGCACGAGCGAAGTTCGCAGGAAAGCGACGCGCCCCGCGTGCGGCTCATGGTCCGCCTGCCGTTCGGCAGCTACGCCCAGGTGCTGCACTGCCTGATCGAGGCCGTGCCTTCCGGCGAGGTCGGGCGCCTCGTCACCTGGCGGGACCACCTCCACCGCTGCGGGTTGCGCCATGAGCGGTGACATACTCCACGCCCTCTGCGCGCTCGCGGCCCTCTTCATCCCCCTCGGTTTCGCATGGTTCGTGGTGTCGCGCACCGCACGCCGTCACACCCACGGCCGGCGCAAGGACCGGCCGATGAGATAACCTGCGGCGCCTTGCCTCTCATGTCCGAAGACGCCCGCCCAGACCCCGACGCCTTGCTCGCCCAGTTGCGCGCGGAGGACGAGCGCGCCCGGCGCGGCAAGCTGCGCATCTACTTCGGTGCCAGTGCCGGCGTCGGCAAGACCTGGGCCATGCTGAGCGCCGCGCAGCGCGAGCGCGCGGCTGGGCGGGACGTGCTGATCGGCGTGGTCGAGACGCATGGCCGCAGCGAGACGGCCGCGCTGCTGGCCGGGCTGGACACGCTGCCGCTGCGCGAGATCGCCTACCGCGGCAACACGCTGACCGAGTTCGACCTCGACGCCGCCCTGGCGCGCAAGCCGGCGGTGCTGCTGGTCGATGAGCTGGCCCATTCCAATGCGCCCGGCTCGCGCCACGCCAAGCGCTGGCAGGACGTGCAGGAGCTGCTCGCTGCCGGCATCGAAGTGTGGTCTGCGCTCAACGTGCAGCACCTGGAGAGCCTCAACGGCACGGTCGGTGCCATCACCGGCATCCGCGTGCACGAGACCGTGCCGGATACGGTGCTGGACGAGGCCGACGAGGTGATCCTGGTCGACGTGACGGCCGACGAACTCACCGCGCGGCTGGCGGCGGGCAAGGTCTATCTGCCGCATCAGGCCGAACGCGCGGCGCAGAACTTCTTCCGCAAGGGAAACCTCATCGCGTTGCGCGAGATCGCCCTGCGCCGCACGGCCGAACACGTGGAGGACGACGTGCGGGGCTGGCGCATCGAGCAGTCCGGCCCGCAGGGCGCTGCCGGGCCGCAGGCCTGGAACACCTCCGGCGCGATCCTGGCCTGCGTCGGTCCGCACGAGGGCGCGGGCCAGACCGTGCGCACGGCCGCGCGCCTCGCCGGTCAGCTCAACGTGCGCTGGCATGCGGCCTATGTCGAGACGCCGCGCCTGCAGCGGCTCGAAGCGTCGCAGCGAGACCGCATCCTGGCGGTGCTGAAGCTGGCGGAAGAACTTGGCGCGGAGACGGCCGTGCTCACCGGCGTGGACGTTGCGGCCGAGCTTGCGTTGCAGGCGCAGCGGCTCAATTGCGCGACCCTGGTGGTCGGCCGCGCAGAGCCGCCGGAGGGCTGGATGCGCTGGTGGCCATCGCCGGTGCTGACGCGCGAACTCGCGCGCCATGCGCCGGGCGTCGACATCGTCGAGGTGGCGCGGGCCGACAGCTCGCGCCGGCTGGCGCGCGCGCAGCCCGAGCGGCGGGCCGATCCGGACGTGGAGGACACCGACCGGCCGAGCGCCCGCTGGCCCGGCTACGCCTGGGCGGCGGCCGCCAGCGTCGTCATCACGCTGCTCACGACGCCGCTCGTGGGTGTGCTGGAGCTGGCCAACATCGTGATGCTGTTCCTGCTCGGCGTGGTCATCGTCGCGATGCGGCTGGGGCGCGGGCCGGCGGCGCTGGCGGCGCTGCTCAATGTGGCGGCCTTCGATTTCTTCTTTGTCTCCCCCAAGCTGTCCTTCGCGGTGGGCGACGTGCAGTATGTGCTGACCTTCGGCGTGATGCTGGGGGTCGGCCTTCTGGTCGGGCAGCTCACGGCCGGCCTGCGTTTCGCGGCCGGCGTGTCGACCAGCCGAGAGCGGCGGGCGCAGTCGCTCTTCGAGCTCACGCGCGAACTCTCCGCCGCGCTGGAAAGCACGCAGGTCGTCGCGCTGGGCGCGGCGGCGGTGCAGGGGCATTTCGGCGGCCACGCGCTGGTGCTGGTGACCGATGCCTCCGACCGGCTGGTGATGCCTGAGGAAGCGCCGCCCGGCTTCGATCCCAGCGTGGCCGACTGGGCCTTCCGCCAGGGCCAGCCGGCCGGGCTCGCGACCGCCACGCTGGCGGCGCAGCCCTGGCACTACGTGCCGCTGAAGGCGCCGATGCGCGTGCGCGGCGTGCTCGCGCTGGAGCCGGCGCAGCCGCGCTGGCTGTTGATCCCGGAGCAGGCGCGGCAGCTCGACACGCTGGCGCGGCAGATCGCCATCGCGCTGGAGCGGGTGCACTACGTGGAGGTGGCGCAGCGCGCGGTGGTCGAGATGGAGTCGGAGCGGCTGCGCAACGCGCTGCTGGGCGCCATCTCGCACGACGTGCGCACGCCGCTGACGGCGCTGATCGTGCTGGCCGAATCGCTCCAGGCGTTGCCGCGCCAGGATGGCCCGGAGGCCGATGCGCCCGGCGGCTATCGCGACATCGCGCGCGCGATCGTCGCGCAGGCGCACCAGCTGCATGCGCTCGTCAGCAATCTGCTGGACATGGCGCGGCTGGAAAGCGGCATTGCGGGCGGCGCGGTCAACCTGCGACGTGAGTGGCAGTCCGTGGAAGAGGTGGTCGGCTCCGCCATCCGTGCCGCACGCCCGGCGCTGGGCGACATGACGGTGCAGACCGCCTTGCCGGCGGACCTGCCGCTGGCCGAGTTCGACTCGGTGCTGATCGAGCGCGTGCTGGTGAACCTGCTGGAGAACGCCGGCAAGTACGGTGCGCCGCCCATCGTGGTCGGCGCGCGCGCGACCGAGCGCGCGCTGGTGCTGAGCGTGCGCGACCATGGGCCCGGCCTGCCGCCCGCGCTCCATGGCCGGGAGCACACGCTCTTCGACAAGTTCACGCGCGGCCAGTCGGAATCGGCCACACCGGGCGTGGGCCTGGGCCTCGCGATCTGCAAGGCGGTGGTTGACGCGCACGGCGGCGAAATCTCCGCCGCCAACGCCGAGGACGGTGGCGCAGAATTCACCGTCACCCTGCCGCGCCGGCCACCGCCAGCGCCGGCCGAATCGAGCGAACTCGCCACCTGAAGCCATGCCCAGCAACAGCCCCACCGCCATCGTGATCGAGGATGAGCCGCAGATCCGTCGCTTCGTGCGCGGCGCGCTGGAGGCGGAGGGCTGGCTGGTGCACGAGGCCGGCACATGGCGCGACGGGCTGGCGGCAGCCGGCACGCGGCAGCCGGACCTGGTCGTGCTCGACCTGGGGCTGCCCGACGGCGACGGCGTGGCACTGATCCGCGATGTGCGCGGCTGGTCGGCCGTGCCCATCATCGTGCTTTCGGCGCGCACCGACGAGGCCGACAAGATCGCCGCGCTGGACGCCGGTGCCGACGACTACCTTACCAAGCCCTTCGGCACCGGCGAGCTGCTGGCCCGCGTGCGTGCCAACCTGCGGCGCCCGCGCACGGCCAGCGGCGCCGAAGAGCCGGAGGCGGTGTTCCGCTTCGGCGAGGTCGAGGTCGACCGCACGGCGCGGCTGGTGCGGCGCGGCGGCGCGGAGGTGCACCTCACGCCGACGGAGTACCGGCTGCTGTCGGTGCTGATCGCGAACGCGGGCCGCGTGCTCACGCAGCGCCAGCTGTTGCGCGAGGTGTGGGGCCCTTCGCATTCGGAGCAGAGCCACTACCTGCGCATCTACATGGGCCACTTGCGGCAGAAGCTGGAGAGCGACCCGGCGCAGCCACGGCACCTGCTGACGGAGACGGCGGTGGGGTACCGGCTGGTGGCCTGAACGCTTCGCGGCGGGCGGATCGCCCGGGCCCTTCGGCTCAACCCGCCAGGCCCGCGAACACGTTCTGCACGTCGTCGTTGGCGTCGAGCGCCGCGAGGAAGGCCTCGACCTCCTCCAGGTGCTCGGCGCTGAGCGTCGCCGGATCGACGGGGTTCTTCGCCTTGTAGCCCAGCTTCGCGGACAGGACGGTGAAGCCCTGGGCCGGCAGCGCGCGGCTGACGACGTCCAGGTCGGCGGGGTCGGTCAGGAACATCGTGACGCCATCGTCCCCGGCGGCCTCGAAGTCTTGCGCACCGGCCTCGATGGCCGCCAGCTCGGGGTCGGCGCCGGCCGCCGCGGGCTCGGCCTCGATCATGCCCAGGTGGTCGAAGTCCCAGGCCACCGAACCCGAGGTGCCCAGCTGGCCCTTGCGGAACAGCACCCGCATCTCGGGCGCGGTGCGGTTCACGTTGTCCGTCAGGCACTCGACCATCACGGGCACGCGGTGCGGCGCGAAGCCCTCGTAGATCACGTGCTCGAAGTTCACGGCCTCGCCCGTGAGGCCGGCGCCCTTCTTGATGGCACGGTCCAGGGTGTCCTTGGGCATGGAGACCTTGCGCGCCTGCTCGACCACGAGGCGCAGCCGCGCGTTGGAGGCCGGGTCGGCGCCGCCGCGCGCGGCGATCATGATTTCCTTGGCCAGCTTGCCGAAGAGCCGGCCCTTGGCATTCGCGGCTGCATCCTTGTGCTTTGCCTTCCACTGTGCGCCCATGTCTGTTCCTTGTGTTGTCTTGCGCCCGGCGCCCCGCGCCGGCCCAAGGCTGGATCGTATGCCACGGCGGCGGCCCGCGGCCTCGCGCGACAATGGCCGCATGACAGACGCCGCCGCAACTTCACGCCTCAACAAACGCATGGCCGAGCTGGGCCTGTGCTCGCGCCGCGAAGCGGACGACTGGATCGCGCAGGGCTGGGTCAAGGTCAACGGCCGGGTGGCCGAGATGGGCGTCAAGGTGAGGCCGGACGACCGCATCGAGGTCGACAAGCGGGCGCAGAACCAGCAGCAGCAACAGGTCACCATACTGCTGCACAAGCCCATGGGCTATGTCAGCGGCCAGGCGGAGGACGGGCACGAGCCGGCGGTGGTGCTCATCAACCCGCGCACGCATTGGCGCGAGGACCCGAGCCGCAACCGCTTCTCGCCGCCGCAACTGCGCGGGCTCGCGCCGGCGGGGCGGCTGGACATCGACTCGGTGGGCCTGCTGGTGTTCACGCAGGACGGACGCGTCGCGCGCCAGCTGATCGGCGAGGACTCGGGCATCGAGAAGGAATACCTGGTGCGCGTGTCCTACGGCCCGGTCGCGCAGAACTCGCAGGCGGCCTTCCCGCGCGAAGAACTCGCGCGCCTGCGCCACGGGCTGAGCCTGGACGGCCAGCCGCTCAAGCCCGCGCGGGTGGAGTGGCAGAACCCGGAGCAGCTGCGCTTCGTGCTGACCGAAGGCAAGAAGCGGCAGATCCGCCGCATGTGCGAGCTGGTCGGGCTCAAGGTCGTGGGGCTCAAGCGCATCCGCATCGGCAACGTGGTGCTCGGCAACCTGCCGGCGGGCCAGTGGCGCTACCTGGGGACGCAGGAGCGCTTCTAGGACGCCGCAAGAGCGCAGCAGGGGCAGGAGAGGCAGGAGAGGCAGGTGGGCCTGGGAGCGACGAAGTCACCCCAGCAGACCCGCGAGTAGACTTGCGAGTAGCCATTGGTGTGTGGAGCCGTGAATAGTGAAAACACATCGGTGGTTAGACAGTCAGGGGTTTGCAGACCCCTGGCTGTCGCCTTCTTTTGCCCCAGATCAAGCCACGGTCTGTGCGGCTTGCGCCCTGTGACACGGCGCCTCCTTTTCCTTTTGAGGCCCCCGTCGACGCGCACCGCAACGGGGGCGGGGCAGTCCACTCAGGTACAGATCAGGTTCGTCTAAGAATCGCCGCGTAGCGTCAGGGTGCCGGTATTGGGGCCGGCATCGGACAAGGAGACGCCGTGCGCGCACTGCTGGTGGAAGATGACGAGATGATCGGGCACAGCCTGTCGCAGGGCCTCGAAGGCGCGGGCTGGTCGGTCGACTGGGTGCGCGACGGCGCGCTGGCGCAGAGCGCCTTCGACGATGGCGGCTACACCTGCGTGTTGCTGGACCTGGGCCTGCCGCGGCAGGACGGCACGGAGGTGCTGCGCCGCGCGCGCGAGCGCGGCGACCCGACGCCGGTGGTGGTGCTCACCGCGCGCGACGGCGTGGAGGATCGCATCCATGCCCTCGACCTGGGCGCCGACGACTATCTGCTGAAGCCTTTCGAGTTCCGCGAATTGCTGGCGCGCATGCGTGCCGTGGTGCGCCGCCGCGATGGCGCCGCGCACTCGGTCATCGGCACGGCTGCGATGCAGCTGGACCTGACCACGCGCGAGGTGCAGTGGAATGGTGGGCGCGAGACGCTCACCGCGCGAGAGTTCGCGCTGCTGCATGCCTTGCTCGAGCGGCCCGGCGCGATCCTGTCGCGCGAGCAACTGGAGAACCGCATCTACGGCTGGGGGGAAGAGGTCACCAGCAATGCGGTGGATGTGCTGATCCACGGCATGCGGCGCAAGCTCGGCGCGGAGGCGATCCGCAACGTGCGCGGTCTCGGCTGGCGTGTGGCGCCCGCATGAAGGGGGGCTGGCTGCAGTTGCGTTCGCTGCGCAGCCAGCTCCTGGTTTGGCTGGTCGCGCTGCATCTGGTGGCGATCGCGGCGACGGCCTGGTTTTCCTACGTGGCCTACGGCAAGCTGGTCAACAACTTCATGGACGACCAGATGCGGCTGGTGGCCGAATCCCATGCGACGCACCGGCACGCGCCGGCGCTCCAGCCGGTGACGGGCGATGACGCGGTGCGCCGCGGCGCCTTTGTCGTGCAGGTGTGGAAGCCCGACGGCAATACCTTGATGGCGACGTCCTGGCCCGGCGTGGCCGTGGCCTTGCAGCGATCGCAGCAGGCCGAGGCGGGCTTCGGGGAGGTGCGCCTCGGCGACAAGGAAGACGACGTGTGGCGCGTCTATACCGCGGCCCGCGGCACGGACCCGGAGCAGCCGCGCGTGCAGGTAGTGCAGAACAAGGGCTTCCGCGAGAACCGCATCGTGCGGCGTGCCTTGCTGGAAGGGCTGCCGATCCTGCTGTTGCTGCCGGTCGCGCTGCTGCTGCTGTGGGCGATCGTGTCGGCTGCTTCGCGCTCGCTGCGCGCGGTGGCGCGAGACGTCGCGGCGCAGGACGAGAGCACGCTCTCGGAGCTGTCGCTCGCGCGCGTGCCGGAAGAGATCGCGCCGCTGGTGAGCGCCTTCAACAGCCTGCTCACGCGACTGCGCGAAGCCTTCGCGGCGCAGCGGCGCTTCATGCAGGACGCGGCGCATGAGTTGCGCACGCCGATGACGGCGATCGGCCTGCAGATCGACAACTTGCGCGCGCATGTCCCGCCCGGCGATGCGACCGAGCGCTTCGCGCAGCTGGAGGGCGGCGTACGGCGCGCGCAGCACCTGATCGAGCAACTGCTGCGCCTCTCGCGGCCGGGGGCGCCGTTGCTCGGGATGCGCGGGACGGTCGACCTCGCGGCGCTGTTGCGCGACAGCGTGGGACAGCTGATGGTGCTGGCGGACCAGCGCCACATCGACGTCGGTTTCGACGGTTCGATCATGCCGCTGCTCGCCGCGCCGGCGGCGGATCTTCGCAGCGTGTTCGACAACCTGATCGACAACGCCGTGCGCTACGCGCCGGAGGGTGGCGTGGTCGATGTGCGGCTGCACGAGGTCGAAGGCCATGCGGTGGTCGACGTGGTGGACAACGGGCCGGGGATTCCACCTGAGCTGCTGGAGCGGGTCTTCGACCGCTTCTTCCGCGTGTCGGGAGCGCCGGCAGGCGGCAGCGGGCTGGGCCTGGCGATCGCGCAGGCGGCGGCGCTGCGCCACGGCCTGCGCGTCGTGCTTTTCAACCGCGAGGACGGTCACGGCCTGGTAGCGCGCGTGCACCTGCCGGCCGGGTCCACGAGCGTGCTCACGCAGGGCTAAGTCTCGGCTCATCGACGGCTCATTCGGCCTGCCTAGAGTCGCGCCGGGTCCGCCCTGCCGCATGTCCGCGGCCGGGCGCGAGATCCGGCACCCGACCTTCATCCGTTTCCAGGAGACCTCATGCAAGCTACCGCCAAAGTCCTCGCCATCGGCGCCTTCGCCGCCCTCGCCGCGCTGGGTTCAGTCACCGCCAGTGCCGAGAAGATGGACGGTTCCGATTACCACCCGATGCAGATGAATTCGCCAGCCAACCCGGACATCGACGCGGCAGCCATCGCGGCGGCGCATCCGACGGGCACGGAGTCGATCGGCTCGTCGACCAGCATGCCCTTCAAGTCGACCGCATCGAGCGACGAGGTCTACGCCGGCGCCGTGGCCGCCGCGCACCCGGTGAGCACCGAGGTGGTCGGTTCGTCGACGGCGCTGCCGACGGTGCGCTCGGGCCAGTAGTTCAGCGGTTCATCGCACTGCTCGCCCGCGCCCCAGAAAACCGGCACGCCCAACCCAGAAACCCCGCGGAACCGGCTCCGCCGGTCCGCAGGGGTTGCCCCCGGCGAGGGGGAAGGCGGACCTCGCGCAGCGAGGGTAGCCTGGGGGGAGCTTCAGTCCTCGGCGAGCAGCAGCCTGTAGAGCAGGGCGCCGATGACCGCGCCGGCGATCGGCGCGGCCCAGAACAGCCACAGCTCGGACAGCGCGTACGACGGGCCGAACAGTGCCGGGCCTGTGCTGCGCGCCGGGTTGACCGAGGTGTTGGTGACCGGGATGGAGATGAGGTGGATCAGCGTGAGGCACAGGCCGATCGCGAGACCGCCGAAGCCGGCGGCCGCATTCCTTGCGGTGGCGCCGAGGATGACGACCAGGAACAGGGCCGTCATCACCACTTCGCAGAGGAGCGCGGCGGCGAGCCCGTACTTGCCGGGCGAGTGCTCGCCATAGCCATTGGTGGCGAAGCCGCCGATGTCGGCGCCGGGCTTGCCGGTGGCGATGAGATAGAGCACGCCGGCCGCCGCGATGGCGCCGAGAACCTGCGCAATGACATAGCCCGGCAGTTGCGATGCCTTGAAGCGGCCGGCGCACGCCAGGCCGACCGAGACCGCGGGATTGAAGTGCCCGCCCGAGATCGGCCCGAGCGCATACGCTCCCGTCAGCACGGTGAGGCCGAAGGCCAGCGCCACGCCGGCGAAGCCGATGCCCAGCCCCGGAAAGGCGGCCGCCAGCACGGCGCTGCCGCAGCCCCCGAGGACCAGCCAGAAGGTGCCGATGAATTCGGCGGCGAGTTTTTTGGACATGCTGTGTTCCATTGTTTTTCCCTGAATGAATTGCGGTGAATGGCGAGAATTAGTCAGAATTGAAGAGACGATTTCCCGCTGCCGGTCACTCCGGCGGCGAATTATGGAGGGCGCAAATGAAGGCGTCATGACTACCATTTCTGGTAGTTACGCGAGGCGCAGTCTTGAGGTGAAATCTCCCGTTGCATTGCGATTGCCAGCACATCACAAAAGGGAGCGACAGTGGCATACCACATCAACGAGGGCACCTTGAACCTGGGCCTGCCCTTCCAGGACCGCAGCCTCAACCTGCTGAGCCTCAAGACGCCGGACAGCGGGCCGGTGCAGGTCGTCATCACGCGCGACCAGTTGCAGGGCGTGGAGTCGCTGCGGCAGAACATCGAGCGCCAGCTGCTCTCGCTGGAGCGGCAGGTCAAGCGCTTCGTGCGGCTCAGCCAGGGGGAGCTCATGGTCGGCTCCAAGCGCTGGCCAGCCGTCGCCGTCCACACGCGCTTCGAGCAGGACGCGCAGACGGTGGAGCAACTCCAGGTGGCGGCGCATACTGCGGAGCGCAGCACGCTGGTCTTCACCTTCAGCGCGACGCAGCCGATCCACCAGCGTGACATCGACCTGTGGCTGGACAAGATCGGCCAGTTCGAGGCGCGCTGACCGAGCGCGGAGGCGGCGCCGCGCGGCAATGGCTTCCCGGGGCGGGGTCTTGTAAAGTTGCCGGTTCGCCCTAGATGCGGCTTTTTCCTTCTCGATTGCTCTCGTGCCATGACCACTTCAAAGACAAAACTTCCTTTCCAGGCCGAAGTCGCCCAACTGCTTCACCTGGTCACGCATTCGCTCTACTCCAACAAGGAAATCTTCCTGCGGGAGCTGATCTCCAACGCGTCGGATGCCTGCGACAAGCTGCGCTTCGAAGCCATCGACCAGCCGGCGCTGTACGAAGACCAGCCGAAGCTGGAGGTGCGGGTGTCCTTCGACAAGGACGCCAAGACGCTCACGATCGCCGACAGTGGCATCGGCCTGAGCGAGCAGGAAGCGATCGACAACCTCGGCACCATCGCCAAGAGCGGCACCAAGGAGTTCATGAGCAAGCTCTCCGGCGACCAGAAGGCCGACGCTCAGCTCATCGGGCAGTTCGGCGTGGGCTTCTACTCGGGCTTCATCGTGGCGGACAAGATCACCGTCGAGTCGCGCCGCGCGGGGCTGCCGCCAGAAGAGGGCGTGCGCTGGGTCAGCGCGGGCGCGGGCGACTTCGAGGTCGACACCATCACGCGGCCGCAGCGCGGCACCAGCGTGACGCTGCACCTGCGCGACGATGCCGGCGAATACCTCAACGCCTGGAAGCTCAAGTCCATCATCGGCAAGTACTCCGACCACATCTCGCTGCCCATCCTCATGGAGAAGGAGGAGTGGAAGGAAGGCGAGGACAACAAGGGCGGCGAGATGGTCAAGACCGGCGAATGGGAGCCGGTCAACCAGGCGAACGCGCTGTGGAGCCGTCCCAAGAAGGACGTGACGGAAGAGCAGTACGTCGAGTTCTACAAGAACATCAGCCACGACTACGAGGCGCCGCTCGCCTGGAGCCACAACCGGGTGGAGGGCAACACGGAGTACACGCAGCTGCTCTACATCCCTTCCAAGGCGCCGATGGACCTGTGGAACCGCGAGAAGAGCGCGGGCGTGAAGCTCTACGTGAAGCGCGTCT
>CBIHOG010000007.1:0-176152 GCA_966211435.1 uncultured Variovorax sp.
GCACCGCGCCCCCGGCCCACCCCCCCATGGGGGGCCGCCCCCCGGGCCCCCGCCCCGCCCCCCATGGCGGGGCCCCCCCGCCGCTTCGCGGCGCTCGCGCGGGAGGTCTCGCTGCGCACCGGGCGCGAGACGCGCCCCGAGGATCTCGCGGCGGGCTTCATCCAGATCGCGGTGACGGGCATGGCCAACGCGATCAAGAAGATCTCCATCGCGCGCGGCTACGACGTGAGCCGCTATGCGCTGCAGTGCTTCGGGGGCGCCGGTGGCCAGCACGCCTGCCTGGTGGCGGATGCGCTCGGCATGGAGACCGTGCTGGTGCATCCTCTGGCCGGTGTCCTCTCGGCCTATGGCATGGGCCTGGCGGACCAGATCGCGATGCGGCAGGCCTCGGTCGAGGCGCGCTTCGACATCCAGGGGCTGGCGCAGGCGCGCACGCTGGCCGACCAGCTCGGCGAGGCGGCCGCGCGCGAGATCGAGCTGCAGGGCTTCGAGCGCGGCGCCGTGCACGTCGTCGCCAGCCTGCACCTGCGCTATGAAGGAACGGACACCGCCCTGCAGGTGCGGCTGTCGAAGCATGTGGACGCCGTCGCGCTCGCCGCGATCCAGTCCGGCTTCGAGACGGCCTACCGCAAGCGCTTCTCCTTTCTCATGCCCGGCAAGGCGCTCGTGATCGAGGCCGTCTCCGTCGAAGCCATCGGGCCCGGCGAGCATCCTTCAGAGGCGCAATCGCCTGCCCATGCGTACACGCCGCGCGCCGCGGACACCGTCCGCTTCCACGCCGAAGGCGCATGGCGCGATGCCGGCCTGTACCTGCGCGAGGAGCTCGTGCCCGGAGCCTGCATCGACGGACCGGCGATCATCGCGGAGCGCAATGCGACGACAGTGCTCGAACAGGGCTGGCGTGCCGAGCTCACAGGGCGCAATCACCTGCTGTTGCGACGCAGCGTCGCGCGGCCCGCGCGGTCCGCGCTGGGCACCGAGGCCGAGCCGGTGATGCTCGAAGTCTTCAACAACCTGTTCATGAACATCGCCGAGCAGATGGGCCTGCGGCTGCAGAACACCGCCTATTCGGTGACCATCAAGGAGCGGCTGGATTTCTCCTGCGCCCTGTTCGACCACGACGGCAACCTGATCGCGAACGCGCCGCACATGCCCGTGCACCTGGGGTCGATGAGCGATTCGATCAAGACGGTCATCGCGCGCCACCCGCGGATGGAACGCGGCGACGTCTACATGCTCAACAACCCCTACAACGGCGGCACGCACCTGCCCGACATCACGGTGGTCACGCCCGTGTTCGCGCCGGACGACGCCGCCGGCGACGAAGCGGCGCGGGTTCTCTTCTACGTCGCCTCCCGCGCCCATCATTCGGACGTGGGCGGCATCACGCCGGGCTCCATGCCTCCCTTCTCGACCCACATCGACGAAGAGGGCGTGCTGCTGGACAGCGTGAAGCTGGTCGAGCGAGGCACCATGCGCGAGGCCGAGACCGTCGCCTTGCTCACCGGCGGCCGGTACCCGGCGCGCAGTCCGGGGCAGAACATGGCCGACCTGCGCGCCCAGGTCGCGGCCAACGAGAAGGGCGTGCAGGAGCTGCACGCGATGGTGGCGCAGTTCGGCCTGGAGACCGTGCGGGCCTACATGGGCCACGTGCAGGACAACGCGGAAGAAAGCGTGCGGCTCGCCATTGCCGGCCTGCCCGTGGCGCTGGCGGAGGGCGGCCGCTTCACGCTGCCGCTGGACAACGGCGCGAAGATCGAAGTCGCGGTGCGCGTCGACCGCGAAAGGCGCTCGGCCGTCGTCGATTTCACCGGCACCTCGGCGCAGCTCGCCAACAACTTCAACGCCCCGCGCTCGGTGACCACGGCCGCCGTCCTCTACGTGTTCCGCACGCTGGTGGCCGACGACATCCCGCTGAACGCCGGCTGCCTCAAGCCCATCGAGGTGATCGTGCCCGAAGGTTCGATGCTCAATCCGAGATGGCCCGCCGCCGTGGTTGCCGGCAATGTCGAGACATCGAGCTGCATCACCAACGCGCTCTACGGGGCACTCGGCATGCTGGCCGGGAGCCAGCCCACGATGAACAACTTCACCTTCGGCAACGACGCATTCCAGTACTACGAGACCATCTCCGGCGGCTCGGGCGCGGGGCCGGACGCCGGCGGAGGTTTCGCGGGGACCAGCGTGGTGCAGACCCACATGACCAATTCACGGCTCACCGATCCCGAGGTGCTGGAGTTCCGCTTCCCGGTCCTGCTGGAAAGCTATGAGATCGTCGCGGGCTCCGGCGGGGCCGGACGCTGGAGCGGCGGCGACGGAGGCCGCCGCGCGATTCGCTTCCTCGAGCCGATGACAGCCTCCGTGCTGTCGAACGGCCGGCGCCATCCCGCCTTCGGCCTCGCCGGCGGCGAGCCGGGTGCGCCGGGCCGCAACCAGGTGCTGCGCCGTGACGGCACGATCGAGGAACTCGGCCATATCGGCATGGTCGAGATGCAGGCCGGCGACGTGTTCGTGGTGCAAACGCCGGCGGGCGGCGGCTATGGGGCGCCGCAGGGGCAGGCGCCGGACAAGGCCCAGGAGCCCATTGCCGCCGGTTCCGTCTGAGCGCAAGGCGCGGGCGCGCGCGATTCGGCATCCCGTCCATCGTTTCGGTTTTCCGCGGCTCCCTCGCCGCGCATGCGCGGTCCACTCCTGCGTCATGCGAGGAATTCCAGCCCACCCATTGCCAGTCCCCCCGGGCGGCGCACGCGCCCCGTCCGACCACCCCGGATCGACCGCCGCCGAGGCGACCGGGCATGCGCGCGAATCGCTGCCGCGCCCGCCGTGCCTCGACGGCCTCACACCGCGCGGGGCCGCCTTTTCGCCAGCGTCGCTGGCCGCGCGGGATTCAGCGACACCCGGGCCGCACGCCGGGGCGCGGCCCGGCGAGTTCATCCTCGACCTCGGCGATCTTCATCTTGTGGACGGAAGCAGCGCGATGGAAGGCTCATCGACGTGCGCCGCGCACTACCGGGCCGATGCCGACGGCAGGCACTACCGCCTCAAGCTCAATGCCGGTCGCCCGGGCGTCAGTTTCCACGAGGTCTTCGCGTCCCAGCTGCTCAACGCGATCGGCTTCTCCTGCGCGCCCAGGGCCGCGCTGGTCAGCCATTCCGCCGGCACGATGGGCGCGGGGCCCGGCGATATCTGGATCGCCTCGCAGGCGCTGGAGGGCTTCGAGGACGCCGGGGTCTTCCTGACCCGCTCGGGCGTGGAGCACGTCGATCCTTCACTGAAAGACCGCTACCGGGCCCATGCCGCGCGCTGCCGTGACGCTACCCGCGAGGCAGCGTCGCTCCTCGAGACGCCCGCCGTGCGGTCGCTGGTCGAGGGCTGGCCGAAGGGCGGCGTCGACCGGCTCACGGCGCGGCAGCACGCCACCCTGCAGCCGCTTCGCGACTGCTACCGGCGGGCGCTGCAAGCGCAGGACCGGATGTTCGAGCTGCTGCCGCCCGCGTTCGGCCGCGAGTTGCTGCGGGCCTTCTATGTCTGCGAGATCGTCGCCAACTGGGACTTCATGAATCACGCGCGGGCCAACACCGGTTTCACGGTGAAGAATGGCATCGTGCGAGCGCACACCGTCGACTTCGGCAACAGCGGGCCGATCGGCTTCGGCGGCCAGTCGAAGGCCGCGAGCCTGGCGGCCGCGCGACTGCCGGCGCGGATCGACGACCCCTACCTGCGCGAGCCCGGACCGGACGCATCGGCCGGCGCCGCGCGCCCCCTGCTCTGGCAAGAGGACATGCGCTTCGAGGCGGTGTCGCGCACCTTCGGCGTGGTGGGCCAGCTCCCGAGGTCGGCGGCGTTCGCGCGCTTTCTCGCGCCGGTCATCCGTGCGGAGCGCGAGAGCGGCGCGGCGCCGGACGAGGCTCTCGAAGTGGCATGGCATCTTTCCCGACTCCCGCGCGACTGCATCCACCGGTTCGCCCGAGCGATGTTCGCGCGAGGCAGGGCGCATCCGGATGCCGCGATCGCGCGCCTGTTCTTCCCTGGGGTGACGCCGTTCGACGACGCCGACGCCCTGGCGCGGGCCTATCAGCGGCGCGTCGACGGCATCGTCGAGCGCGCCATGCACGGGGGCCAGCTTCAGCGCTGGGCGGCGCGGCATCCCGAGCAGGCCGCCCGGATTGCGCACGGCATAGCGACGCCCGGAGAACCGGCATTCACTCAGGCGCCTTCGCTGGGGAGCTGAGCCGACTTCGCCTGCTTGCCTGCCCACAGGCGCACACCCAGCGCCGCCGCCGAGGACACGATGGCCAGCCCCGTCACCGCCGCCCAGCCCCACTGCGCAAGCAGCAGCGCGCCACTGGCCGACCCGACCGCCATGCCGATGAACATCGCCGTGAACAGCACCGCGTTGAGCCGGCTGCGCGCGCCAGGCTCGATGCCGTAGACGATGGTCTGGTGGGCGATCAACGCGGCCTGGATGCCGAGGTCGAAGCCGATGACGCTTGCGACGAGCACCCACAGCTGCGCGTGCGGCAGCATCAGCGGCGCGAGCGCCATCACGCCGAAGGACACGACCACGAGCCCGGCGCCCAGGCGCGTGACCAGTTCGGGGCCATGCCGGTCCGCAAGCCGCCCCGCGACAGGCGCGATCAGGGCGCCGGCCGCGCCGGCCAGGCCGAAGGCCCCGGCCGCCGCGCTGCCGAGGTGGAAGGGCTCGCCATGCAGCATGACGGCGAGCGTCGACCAGAAGGCGCTGAAGCCGACCGACAGCAGCCCCTGCGACCACGCCGCGCGGCGCAGCGCGCCATGCCGCCGCCACAGATGGCCGAGCGAGCGGATGAGCGCGCCATAGGCCAGATGCGTCGTCGGCTTGAAGCGCGGCAGCCGCAGCCAGGCGGCGGCGCCGATCAAGGCGATGCTCCCGGCGGCGGCCACGAACATGGAGCGCCAGCCGAAGTGCTCGGCCACGAAGCCGCTCACCACCCGCGACAGCAGGATGCCGAGCAGCAGTCCCGTCATCACCGTGCCGACAGTCTTGCCGCGGCTCGCCTCCGGCGCGAGCGCGGCGGCGGCCGGCACGATGTCCTGCGCCAGCGTGGCCGCGAGGCCGATGAAGAGGCTGGCCGCCAGCAGCATGCCAATGGAGGGCGCCGCGCCCGCGAGCAGCAGCGCCGCGCACAACGCGACCGCCTTCGCCAGGATGATGCGGCGACGGTCGTAGCGGTCGCCCAGCGGCGCGAGCAGCAGGATGCCCAGCGCATAGCCCAGCTGCGTGAGCGTCGGCACGAAGCCGGCCGCGCGGGTGGAGGCGCCGATGTCGCCGGCCAGCACGCCGAGCATGGGCTGGGCGTAGTAGAGCGAGGCCACCGCGAGGCCGGCGCCTCCGGCGAGCAGCAGTACCAGTGAAGCGGGGAGCGCCGGCTGGGCGGCAACGGCGGGCGCACCGTTCGCGGCGGCATGCGCAGGATGAATGGAAGACATGGTGTTAACCCTTGGTTCTGGAAGCATGCCTGGAGTGTGCAGGGTGAGGACCGTGCCCGGTAGTGGCAGCCGCCGCACAATGGCTATACGCTTGATGCATACAAAGAACGCATGGGAACCCGCCGTGTCCACCACCACCTCCGACCGCATCGAACTGATGCAGACCTTCGTGCGCATCGTCGAGGCCGGCAGCCTCTCGGCCGCCGCGGCGCAGCTGGGCGCGAGCCAGCCGACCGTCAGCCGGCGGCTTCAGACGCTGGAGCGATCACTGGGCCTGCGGCTGCTGAGTCGCTCCACGCATGCGATGAAGCTGACCGAGGACGGCCAGCGCTGCTTCGAGCGCGCGAAGGAACTGCTGGCGAGCTGGGAATCCTTCGAAGCCGACCTGCGCGGCGCGGGCGACGAGCCCGAAGGCACCTTGCGCGTGATCGCGCCGCATGCCTTCGGGCAGGAGCTGCTCGTGAGCCTCGTGGCCGACTACCTGCGGCGCCATCCGCGCGTCACGGTCGAATGGCTCTTGCACGACCGGCGGCCGGACTTCATCGCCGAAGGCATCGATTGCGCGATCCAGGTCGGCGAGGTGGACGACCCGGGCGCGGTGGCGCTGAAGCTCTCGGAAGTGCCGCGCATCGTGGTCGCCGCGCCTTCGGTACTGGAGGGCGTCGCACCGCTCGGCCATGCCTCGGAACTGGCCGCGCTGCCCTGGCTGGCCTTGCGCACTTATTACCGCACGGAAATTCCGCTCGCGCATCTGTCGAGCGGCGAGACCTGCCGCGTGCTCATCCGTCCGCGGCTGAGCACCGACAGCCTCTACGCCTTGCGCAGCGCGGCGCTGCTGGGGCTGGGCGTGTGCGTGGCCTCGTCCTGGATGGTCGCGGAGGACATCGCGCAGGGCCGCCTGGTGCAGTTGGTGCCGCAATGGCAGGCGGCGCCGCTGCCCATGTTCCTGGTGTATCCCTACGCGGCCTTCTATCCCGCGAAGCTCAGGCGCTTCATGGAGGCGATGCGGCAGGCGGTGCCGGCGGCGATCGCCAGCGCGCAGCACTGAGGCCGCCGCTCACCGGGCAGCCGCGCGCCTTCGCTGCCGGGCCGGTGGCGCCAGCTCGTGCGGATGCAGGAAGAACGCGTCGTTGCCCGCCAGCCGCTGCACCGCGAGGTCGATGAAGGCGCGCACCCGCGCGGGTTGCGCGACGCGGCTGCCGTAGTAGACGTAGAGGCCGAGATGGTCCGTCACATGCGCGGCGAGCAGCGGCACGAGCCGGCCCGCGCGCACCAGCGGCGCGGCGGTCGGCCCCACGAGTTGGCCGATGACATGACCGTCCACCACGGCCTGCGCCTCGAAGTCGATGTCGTTCGTGCACAGCGCCGGCGCGATGGTGCGCGAGACGACCTCTTCGCCCACTTTGAAATCCCACGCCATCACCTTGCCCGTCGTCGCGTGCCGGAAGCAGCTGCAGCGGTGACGCGAGAGGTCCTCGATCGTGGCGGGCATGCCGTGGCGGGCCAGGTAGCCGGGCGCCGCGCACACCACCAGCTGGACCGGCATCAGCCGCCGCGCGATGAGCCCCTCCTGCGGCGCCGCGCCGTAGCGCAAGCCGACGTCGACGCGATCCTCGACCCAGTTGCCCACCCGGTCGTCCAGCAGGACTTCGGGCTCGACCTCGGGATGCAGGCGCACGAACTCGTCGACCACCGGCCAGAGGATCTGCAGCATCGCCGCGCGCGGCGCGACGATGCGCAGCGGCCCGGCGATCTCCTCGCGCCCGCGCCGCGCGCCATGCAAGGCGCGCTGCAAGGCAGCGAGCCCCGGCTGCGCCGCCTCGAGGAACTGGCTGCCCTCCTGCGTGAGGCTGAGCCGTCGCGTGGTGCGGTGGAAGAGCCGCGCGCCCAGGTGCGACTCGAGTTGCGTCAGCGCCTGGCTCGCCGCCTGCGGGGTGATCGCCTGCGCGGCGGCCGCCTGCCGCAGGCTGCCGAGTTCGGCTGCCTTGACGAAGGTGGCAATGGCGCGGAGTTCGTTGAAGGCCATGCGCGGATTATCACGATTTCCTTGCGAGTGATACAGGCGATCGAGGGCTAGTTCCGAGGCAATCGCAAACCTACATTGCAGTCATCGCAACGCTTCTTTCAACCGCTTTTCAACCCGAGGAACTCCACATGACTGCAACCCAGGACTTCAAGCGCGTCTGGCTCATCACCGGCGCATCCCGCGGCATCGGCGCGCAGATCGCCGAAGCCGCTCTCGCCAACGGCGATGCCGTGGTGGCCGCGGCGCGAGACGCGGCCACCGTCACGAAGCGCTTCGGCGCCAGACCCGCGCTGCTGGCCGTGGCGCTCGACGTGACGAACGAGGCCCAGGCCGCCGCCGCCGTCGAAGCCGCCATCGCGCGCTTCGGCCGCATCGACGTGCTGGTCAACAACGCCGGCTTCGGCCTGCTCGGCGCGATCGAGGAGGCGACCGGCGAAGAAGTGCGCAAGCTCTACGAGACCAACGTCTTCGGCCTGCTGAACGTGACGCGCGCCGTGCTGCCGGCGATGCGCGCGAAGCGCAAGGGCCACGTCATCAACATCTCCTCGCTGGGCGGCTACCGCTCCGCCGCGGGCTTCGGCGTGTACTGCTCGACCAAGTTCGCGGTCGAGGCGCTGACCGAAGGCCTGCATGCCGAACTCGCGCCGCTGGGCATCCACGCGACGGTGGTGGAGCCGGGCTACTTCCGCACCGACTTCCTCGACAACACCTCGCTCAGTGTCTCGCCGCGCGTGATCGCCGACTACGCCGAGAGCGCGGGCCGGGTGCGCGAGGCCGCGAAGCAGATCAACCACAACCAGCCGGGCGACCCGGTGCGGCTCGCCAAGGCGATCGTCACCCTCGTCGAAGCGCCCGTGCCGCCCGTGCGCCTGCCGCTGGGCACCGATACGCTGCAGGTCATCCGCGACAAGCATGCCTTCGTCGAGAAGGAAACCGCCGCGTGGCAGGCGCTCGCCGCGTCGACGGATTTCCCGAAGGACGAGTGAGGCCTAGAACCGGTACGTGGCCTGAAGGAAGGTCACGATCGGATCGACCTTCAGGCGCGACTCGCTGGTGGCCAGCGTCGCGCCCGTCGGGCCGCGCGTGGTCAGCTTGGCGGTGGTCTTCAACCGGATGTACGACACCGAGAAGGAAAGACCCCAGTGCTTGTCGAACTGCCATGCGAGCCCCGCGTTGACGACCGGCGCGAAGGACTTGTCGAGCTTCGCCGTGGTGCTGGTGAAGCCGGGCGGCGCACCCAGCCGCGCGCCCAGCGCGTTCTGGAGGGCCGGCGTGAGGTTCACGTCGCTGTACCAGACGTAGGTGCCGCCCAGGCCGACGAAAGGCCGCAGCGTGTCGTTGCCGTTCCCGAAGTTGTAGCGCGCCAGCAAGGTGGGGCTCCACTGCTTGGCCTCGCCGAGCTTGCCCAGCGGCGCGAGCGAGCCTTCGCCGTCGAGCTCGAACTTGGGCGGGATGCCGAACACGCCTTCGACGGACCAGTTGCTGTCGAAGAAGTACTGCGCGCTCAGCCCGAGCGTGTCCGCGTTGCCGATGCCCGCGCCGGAGCCCGGGATCTGCGCCTGGATCGGCGAGGTGAAGGTCAGCGGCCGGCTCGAATCCTGCGGCGCGAAATGCAGCCAGCCGGCGCCGACGACCCAGTCGCCCGTGGTCTGGGCCATGGCGGCGCCGGATGCGAGCGTGGCGGCGAGCGCCGTGGCGAAGAGTGATTTTTTCATGTGATGTCTCGTGGTCTCCGGATGAAGTGAACACCGGGCCGCGACGCGATGCGCGCACCGGCCGGAGCAGTCTAAGGAACGGTCGTGCTTTTCAGCTTGTAGGCCGACTTCCATTTGTGCCTCGCGCTCCCTCTTCCTGTGGACTTAGGTTCTCTTGCCACCCCGAGGCGCGGGCGCTGGATGTCGGCGGTCAGGGATGGCCGGCCGCTGGCGGCACGAGTTCGTCGAGGATCATGCTTGCCGCCACCGTATAGGAAGGCATCGAATGGAAGGCCACCGGATCCGGCAGGTTGCCGTGGAACCGGGCCGGGTATCGCTGAAGCAGGCGCGCGGCGGCGGAGCCCGTGGACCCGAGCGCATAGCGAGGCAGCGACGGATGCCTCTGCGCGAACAGATCGGCTTCGTCCTCGACGCCGTTCATGCCGCCGATGAAGACCGCGCCGAGCACCCCCGGCACGCTGATCATCAGCTCGCGCATGAAGCGAAGACTGTTCGGGAAGGGATCGAGGCGCCTCAGCGCTTGCGGCCCCGGTGTCGGCACGAAAGGCGCCTCCGGCAGCGCCTGGATGAGGATCAAGCGTCCCCTCGACCAGTTCGCGAGCGAGAGCGTCGACTGGGGCAGGATGGGGCGGTAGGCGTCGGACTGGAACACGAGGATGCTCTCCTCGTCCGCCTTCATGTCGCGCGCGGCCTGCAGCATCATCGGACTGATCGTCGGATGCGCGCCGAACACGAGCCGCACCCCGCGATTGAGCGCCACGCGCGTCAGCGCCGCAACCGCGGCGCGGATGCGTTCGGGACGCGCGTCTTGCGCATAGTCCCGATTGATCTCCGCCACGCGTTGCCGATCCGCCGGCTCGAACGCCGCGGGGTCGCGCACCTCGGGCACGCTGGCCGACAACACGATCGACGGCCGGGCACGCATGTTCGACACGCTGCCCACCGCCGGAGGCAGGACAAAAGGAACGTGGTTCATGGGATCACCTTGTCGCCCAGGCATGTCCAGATCCGTGTCCGCCGAGGCGTCGGCGCCGCGTCGTGGCGTCCAGCCGCCAGCCAGCGCATCGCCGAAGCTCGCGGATCGCTCGTGTCGGACTCGCAATAGAGGCATCCGACGTTGCGCTGACTGCCTGCGCTCAGAAAGGTGTCATGGACAGACCGGGCATCCGGCCTGAAGGGCAGTATGCGAACGAAATGATCTTCGCCGGCGTCATCGAGGAATGTGAAGTCGCCCGGCGTGCCGGTGGCGTGAAGACCGCCATTGGGCTCCAAGACCTTCTCGGCGAGGGGAAGCAGGTTCTCCAGCCGCAGGCGAATGGCCAGCGCGCGCTGGCGCGCGCAATGCGCCAGCACCTTGGCCAGGCCGGCCGCCGTCAGCTCCTGCTCGCACAGCGGATCGCTCATCGTCCCCGTGAAGTCCTTGTCGTCGAGCCTCAGGCGCTGGTCGGCATCGATGCCGGCGGCCACGGGCGCACCGGAGGGCGGCGGCGCGGGGGGAAAGGCGCGCGTGCGCGCATTGCCGAACACCGAGAGAGGCCATTCAAGGCCGAGCAGGCCGACGATGCTCGATTGCGCGAAGTTGATTTCCTGCATGCACCAATCCGAATTCTCGAAGTTGGGTGTGATCAGGACCAGCACGACATCGGCATCGTTCAGCCACCATTTGAGTTCGCGCTGGAAGTCGACCCCCTTGTCGATGGAGACATCGTCGAGGAAGGCAAGGTAGCCCCGTCGCGTCAGTTCGTCATACAGCTGCCGGGCGACCGGCCCGCTGTCGATGCGCTTGTAGCTGATGAAGACGCGTCGCTCCCGCCGGCGCTGCCAGCCGAGGCTCAGCACTTCATCGACCAGGCCGTCGGACCACGCGGTGCTCCAGATGCCGGTCTGGAAGGCGTTGAAGCGCGCCAGCGCGCTGGGCAGCAGCGCAGCCTCCGGCGCATCCGCGATCACCGGGACCACGGGATAGCCGGCGTTCGCCATCTGCGCGAAGCCGCCGGTGTCGGCGGCCGTCCATGCCGTGCCGGTGCTGGGAAACATGACCGCGACCGCGGGCTCCGCGACCTGGCCACCCAGATTTCCGTCCACCAGGTCCAGCTGGATCATCAACTCATTGCATTGGTGTTGCAGAGCGGACTGGAACGGCCCGCGCTGCCCCTGGGGATTGCCATGAACTTCGATGCGCATCGGACTCTCCTGCGTGCTCGGCACGTTGAAATCATCCCCCTGGTGCGGCGGCAAGCAGCAAGTCGAGCAAGCCGGCCTTGCAGGCCCAGAGATAGGCCGCGACAAGTCCTCCGTACACGGGCCAGATGGACCATGAAAAGAGGGCGAGCACGAAACCCTGGATGGTCGCGACAAGGCCGAGGGACTGAATCGCGAACAGGTCGGTGTGCGCATAGCCGTTCCGCCCGGCCTTCTCCGCGAGCGCGCCGAACTGGCTGCGAAACCATCGTTCCTGGGACAGGTAGTTGGCATCGAGGAACGCGAAGACGGCGACCGGCACCACCGCGAGAGAAAGCAGGCCGGGTGCATGCATCGAGCCGGCCAGGCTGAGCAGCGCGGTGACGAGCCCCATGCACCAGGTCTTGCACGATGCGCTGCTGGTTGCAAGCCGCGTGACGATGGCCTGCAACATGTTCATGTGCGCAAGGAAGGCCGGATGATCGCCCGCCCACGGTCGCACGGGCTCCGTCTTCAAGTCATCACCGGCCATGCTCGTCCTCCCCATGATGAATGCGGGCCATCTTAAAAGGCAGGTCGCTCGCGGCGCAATGGGTGCCCGGGCCTCACTCGCCTGTCTCCGGCGCGTCGAGACGCAAGCAACGCGCGTCGCGCGCCGAAGGCGTCTCTCGGGATGGATCGGTGACGTCGGGGCCATGGGGCAAGGCGCAGGGCGCGAGCCACTTGGCGCGCAACGCCGCATCCGGCCATGCGAAGTCCACGTAGGGAAGGCCATGGTGTGCCGCGAGATACCCCCAATTGATGAGGCGGGCCTGCTCGGCATCCGGCATGGCGCGAAACGCGGTCGGAATCAAGGACAGCGCGCGAACTTCCTCGACCATCCACTCCCGGCTCGCCGGAGGGCATTCGAAACCCAGGTGGAACTTGGGGCGCCGCCGGATGCTCCAGTAGGCGTAGGCATCGGCATCCTCGGACAATGCGGCACGACGACGCGCCAACCGCAGATCCCGCGGCGGCTGTTGCGCCACGCAGTCCGGCAAGGTCGCGCCGGCGTACCAACCGAAGGCCCGCAGGCGGGCACTGCCCGTGCGGATGATGTTTCCCACGCGCACCTCGTCCGGCTGGTCCGACAGCAGGTTCAGCACGCGCATGCCCTGTCCCGCCCAGTTCGTCGACGGGCTGGCGTCAAGGCTGGTCGTGGCGCCGCCGTCGGAGATCAACGTGACCGTGGCGCGCGACAGGCCCTGCAATCGCCGAAGCCGATTGATCTCCTCGACCGCGGCAATGCCGAGGTTGTCGCGTACGCCGCCGTCGATCAGATAGACCGCTTGCCGGTAGTTGTCCCGCTCGGCCTCGGGCAGCACCCGGCCGGGTTCATTGGCGTAGGCGACGCCGTAAGGATTGTCCCGATAGTCGTTGCAGTCGTGCCATCTGCGCGCATCGCTCGCGCCGGAAGGACGCAGCAGCAGCGGCGACAGGAAAGGCGGAAAGCCGCTGGACGCGGCGACGGCCTGCGAAAGCCGCGTGTCGCCCGGGTCCGTCCAGAACGTGATCGGACCACCCATGGCGGAAGCCCTGAATTGCCACAGCTCACCCGTCTGCAGACTGGTCGAATTGAAGATGAACAGCGGCCGCGGCCGCGCGCTGCCCGCGCTCGCGCCGCCCTGCGGGATGTCGGAGAGCAACGCGCCGTGGAACAGCCGGTCGTCGTATTGGCTGACCTGCCGCCCGGCCGCCGACGTGAACGGCAGCAGGCCGGCCAGCACCGAAGGGATGTCGAGCGTGTCGTGCGCGAGCGCGCGCAACGGCGCCTCGACGATCTCCACGAAGTTGGTCGCGCGATCCTCGCTGTCGAAAGCGAGCGCATTCCAGCGATAGGCGAGGTATGCCGAGACCACGCTGCCGCCCGACACGCTGGAGATCACCGCCATGCGCGGCAACATGCCCGCGTCATTGAGCCGACGCAGGACTCCGACGTGGAAGAGCATCGCGCGGTAGCCGCCGCCCGAGAGTGACAGCGACATCACCAGTTCGCGGGATGCCGGCTTCGGACCATCCGACGCCGTCGCCTGCTCCGCCGACGGCACGACGAAGGACGCGGTCGTCGTGGCGCTGCTCGGGACGGCCAGCGCCTTGGCGCACCACGCACTTGCCGGGCCGTGCCAGTCGGGCGATGGCGGGCTTGGATCCTCGGCGAATGCATCGAGGCACAGCGCGCAAAGGCCCATGCACATCCATCGCGCAGCCGCGTGCAAACCCATGGCGCTCTCCTCGTTGGGCCGCGCTATTCCCGGCAGCCGTCATTTCGCTGATACTCACCGATAGCTGAGCTTCTTGCAACACGGAGCGCCACCCATGCGAATCGAGAGCGGCGAGCAGACTGCGCGTGTCGAGCCGACTCCGGCGGCGAAGGGCATGCTCTTCTCACCCGAGTTTCGCTGGCTCTATCTCCTCGTCAGTGTCGTGCTGCTGCTCCTGTCGATGGCGCTGCTGGCGATCGGCGTTCAGAGTCTCGTCGACTGGCGAGCCATCGGCTCCAAGGCGTCCGACTTTCTGGCCCGGGGAATCCTCTACTCGGTCGGCAGCCTCGTGCCCATCATCCTGGCGGTCGCCATCCAGCAGGCGCGGCGCTATTTCCTGCGCGTCTACGAAACCACGATCGAAGAGATCCGCAGCGTCGAACTCGGCAACATCAAGGAAGGCGACTTCGAGCGATTCGAGGAGATCAAGCAGATCCGTCGCGCCAAGGACCAGTCGGATTTCGAACGCAACCTCGCGACGCCCTTCATCGTCCGATCGCTCGAGATCGAGGGACTCGATTTCTTCGGGACCTGCCGCTGGAACCTGCGCCCCGGCGTCAACGTTCTGCTCGGGCGCAACGGCTATGGCAAGAGCCTCGTGCTGCGCATGATGGCCGCGCTGCTGCAGCGCAACGAGGATGCATCGCGCGACCTCGCGGCATCGACCGCCGGCGGCCAGGGATATGCCCAGCTGAGCGTCGAGCGCGGCGACGGCCTGGTGCGGATTCGCCGCGAGACGCAACGATTCACGGAGTCACCGGGCAAGATCCCCATCCTCGCGATCCCGGACTCGCGATTCGTCAGCCGCGCCGACACGGCGATCGAGGCGCCGAAGGACGATGCACTCGATCTGCGCGCCGATGGCGCACGCCATTTCCTCGACGGCCTGCCCTACGGCGAGATGATGCGGGCTCTCTTCAATGAGCTGTGCTTCGACTTCTACGAGAAGAACAGGTCCTTCGACCAGCCGGGCTTCGAGATCCTGCGCGGCGCGATCCAGGAGCTGACCGGCGACACCTTCGAGTTCCATTCGGTGGAGCGCGTCGGCAGGAACGCGTTTCGCCTGATGGTCGTGACGGAGGGCAACGAGACGCCGGTGCCGATCCAGTACGTCTCGCAAGGCACGCTGTCGGTGCTGGGTGTCGTCGGCATCATCCGTTCGTACCTGAAGTCTCTCTCGCCGGGCGCGCCCGAGCATGAGATGCTGGCGCGGCCGGCCATCGTGCTGATCGACGAACTCGACGCGCACCTGCACCCGCTCTGGCAACAGCGCTTGACCGGCATGTTGCGCAGGAACTTTCCGAACGTGCAGTTCGTCCTCACGGCCCACAGCCCGCTGGTGGTCGCGGGCTGCTGGGTAGGCGAAGCCGCGGTGCTGCGCAAAGGCAGCGACGGCTTCGTCATCGAGCAACTGGAACGCGACTTTCTCGCGACGCCGGTCGACGAGATCTACAAGGTCATCTTCGGCGTCGAGTCGCTGGACGAGGGCTACCTTCAATCCGCGAGCCGTGCGACTTCCGGCTTCTCGCACCAGGAGCGAATCTCGGAACTGGAAAAGAAGCCGGACCCGACCGAGCTGGAACGCTTCGAGCTTCCGCGCTTGATCCGCGAGGAGAACATGATCAACCGCGCCGCCGAACTGAGGGTCGAGCGGGTTTCGGACCGCGACCGCATCTTCGAGCTGGAGGCGAAGATCGAGTCGCTGGAAGACCAGTTGAAGCAGCAGGCCGGGAGCGCATGATGGACACGCTGGTGCAGCTGATCGAGATCTACGGCCGGCAACCGCTGGCCGCCGTCCAGAACGATGCCGACTATCAGCAGCTGTGCCAGAGCAACGACAACAACCTGCTCTTCCATCATCAACGCCACCTCGTCGAGGACTTGAAGCGCAAGCTCGAGCAGACCGTGGAGATCCAGCAATCGGCCCAGAAACGGGTCAAGTACGCGCTGCGGCTGTTTCAGCGGCTGCTGGGCTCGGAGGCCCAGGCCGATGAGATCTGCGTGCGATTGACCAAACGTGCCTACGACGCCGGCTGGACGGCGACGCAAAGGAGCTATTTCGATGCGGCCACGGTTCGGCTTCGCGACAGCCAGGACTACTTTCTGTCCTTCACGCAGCGTCATGACGAAGGCGCCAGCAACCCGGTCAACAGGCGCCATCGCTATCTGATCCAGAGCTACGGCATACCCGACCCGAAGGACAGCGCCAGCAACGAACTGGCGCTGATGCTCCACCGCGCGCTTCACGCCGACGAGTTGCGCGGCTTCTTCTTCCCCGAGCACGAGGACGACTCGGCCCGGGTGAGCGAGAAGCTGAAGAAGGCAATGCAACGCTCGCTGGTTTTCGTTCAACTGGTGCAGAACGACATGTTCAGCAAGCGCTTTCCGCTCGATCACAACTACTGCTACGCCGAGTATTGCGATGCGATGCAGCAGGGAAAGAGCATGGTCTATCTTTTCGCGGACGGCGAGCATCCCGCCGACCTGATCGACGAATTCAATGCGCACTTCGCGCTCGACACCTGGTATGGCTACGTGCGCGAGGTCGACTGCATCTCGCTGGACCCGACCGACATCGCCGAACAGTCGGCCAATGTGCCCGCGAACCGCCAGAAGCTGAAGACGAAGCTGATCGAAAGAGTCAAGAGCGAACGGGAAGCGATCTGGGAAAGCGTGCCTGGCGATCTGGAGTGAGGCGAGCCGCCCGGCGTCCGGCTTCAGTGCCTAGCGCGGCGGCGCGAGTCCCGCAACGAGCCGCGGCAGCAAGTCCTCCGCCGGTCCGCGCAGCACGGCGGCGGCTGATTCGTCGAGGTGCGAAGGCTCCACGTTCAACGTGATGACGCTGCCGCCATGTGCCAGCGCCCGCTGCGGCAGCTCGGCGGCCGGATACACCACCGCCGTCGTGCCGACCACCAGGAAGACGTCGGACTCGCTCGCCGCCTCCTGCGCGGCCATCAGCACGCCGTCGTTGAGCATCTCGCCGAACATCACCACGTCCGGCCGGGCACGCGCGCCGCAACGCAGGCAGCGGTGCAGCGGCCAGGGCCCGCTGCGGTTGCCGCAATGGTCGCAGCGCCAGCGCCGCAGCGAGCCGTGCAGTTCCAGCACGTCCTGCGCGCCCGCGATGGAGAGCAAGCCGTCGACGTTCTGCGTGATCAGCCGCGTGGCCGGCCTCAGCCGCTGCAGCCGCACCAGCGCGAGATGGCCCGGGTTCGGCGCCGCCGCCTCGGCGACGGCGAGCCGCCGCGCCCAGAATCTGGAGAAGCCGGCCGGGTCGCGCCGCAGATCCTCGGCGTGCGAGAAGCGCACCGCATCCTGGCTCATCCACAAGCCGTCCGCGTCGCGGTAGGTCGGGATGCCGGAGGCCTTGGACAGGCCCGCACCGGAGAAGACGCCGATCCGGCGGGCGTCGCGCAGCAGCGCGACGGCGGCCGCGAGAGGTTCTTTGCTTTCACTCATCGCTTCGCATTCTGTCGCAGCCCAGTGTCCACTCGTCCCGTCGGGCTTCGCGCGGGCGGCGCGGCCGCGTCTGGGATGATGCGGCCCGATGCCACCTCCCATTCCAAATGAGCGCGCCTCGGGCCGCGCCGGCGCCATCGCGCTCGGTGCCTCGACGATCTTCGTCTCCGCCTTCCTGCTCTTTCTCGTGCAGCCGCTCATCGCACGGCAGATCCTGCCGTGGTTCGGCGGCTCGGCGGCGGTGTGGACCTTGTGCCTGGTCTTCTTCCAGGTCGTGCTGCTGCTCGGCTATCTCTATGCTGACCGCATGTCGCGGCTGCCGCTGCGCGCGCAGGCCGTGGCACACACGCTGCTGCTGCTCGGCGCCTGCGCGCTGCTGCCGATCATCCCGGACGCGGCATGGCGGCCGGCGGGCGATGCCGACCCGGTGCGCGGCGTGCTGGGCGTGCTGGCCGTGACGATCGGGTTGCCCTACCTCGCGGTGTGCACCACCGGGCCGCTGGTGCAGAGCTGGGTGGCACGGCTGAACGCGGGCGATGCGCGGCGGCAGGCGCGGGTGTACCGGCTGTTCGCGCTGTCGAACCTCGCCGCGCTGGCGGCGCTGGTGCTCTACCCCTTCGTGCTGGAGCCGGCCTTCGCGCTGCATGCGCAGGCCTTCGGATGGTCCGCCGGCTTCGGCCTCTTCGCGCTGCTCGCCATCGCCTCGGCATGGGCGTCGGAGCGCTACCTCGCGCGGCAGGGCCTGGCCGAGGCCGGCATCGAGGCCGCGCACGCCGACGCGCAGGCGCCGCCGGGATGGCGCCTGCACGCGCTGTGGCTGCTGCTGTCCGCGCTCGGCACGCTCGCGCTGCTCTCGTTCTCGGCCCACATCACGCAGGACATCGCCTCGGTCCCGCTGTTGTGGATCCTGCCACTGGCGCTCTACCTGCTGACCTTCGTGCTGTGCTTCGACAGCGGCGCCTGGTACCGCCGCCTGGTCTTCTGGCCCGCGGTGCTCGCGGTGACACCCCTGCTCGCCTGGTACCTGGTCACGACGCACACCGAGGTACCGATCACCAGCGCCATCGCGCTCTTCTGCGGCGGGCTGTTCGTGATGTGCATGTTCTGCCACGGCGAGCTCGCGAAGGCGCGGCCGGCGCCCGCGCATCTCACCCGCTACTACCTGATGATGGCGCTCGGCGGCGCCCTCGGCGGGCTCTTCGCGGGCGTGGCGGCGCCGCGCATCTTCAATGGCAACTGGGAGCTGCCGCTGGGCCTTGCGATCCCGGGCCTGCTCGTGTCGTGGCTGGCGTGGGCCGCGCGCGGCTGGCTGCGCCGGGCCGGCGCGCTGGGCCTGGCCGCGTCGGTCGCGGTGGCCTGGCTCACCATCGCCGACATTCGCGAGACCGACGAGAACACCCTGTCGAGCGCGCGCAATTTCCACGGCACGCTGCGCGTGGAGCAGTTCGGCTCCGACCGCTCGCCCAACGCGTCGCGCCGGCTCATGAACGGCGTGATCTCGCATGGCGAGCAGGCCGTGCCGGCCGACAAGCGGCGCGAGCCGGTGAGCTACTACGGGCGCGAGTCCGGCGCGGGCGTGGTGATGGCGCCGCGAGGCCTCGCGCCGCGGCGCGTGGGCATCATCGGCCTGGGCGTGGGAACGGTCGCGGCCTACGGCCGCGCGGGGGACACGCTGCGCTTCTACGAGATCAACCCGCTCGTCATCACCGCCGCGCACGACTACTTCACCTACCTCTCGGATTCCGCCGCCACGATCGAGATCGCGCAGGGCGACGCGCGGCTGCTGATGCAGCAGGAGCTGGAGGCCGGCGCCGCGCAGGACTTCGACGTGATCGTGGTCGACGCCTTCTCGGGCGACGCCATCCCGGTCCACCTGATGACGCGCGAGGCGCTCGCCATCTACCGCCGCCACCTGAAGCCGCAGGGCGTGATCGCCTTCCATGTGAGCAACCGGCATCTCGAACTGGCGCCGGTGGTGAAGCGGCTGGCCGACGATGCCGGCATGCAGGCGCGGCTCATCACCGACGAGCCGCCGCTGGGCTCGTACATCGAGCATTCCTCGGACTACGTGCTCGTGACGGCGAGCGAGGCATGGCTTGCGGAGCCGCGCGTGCGCGCGCGCGGCCAGGCGATCGACGGCGGCGCCGCGAGGCTGTGGACCGACGACTACAGCAACCTGCTGGCCGCGCTCGGCCGCGACCGCTGATCAGGCGCCGGCCACGAACCTGGCCAGCGTGATCAGGCCGCCCACGAAGAGCAGCACCAGCACGAGCGCGATCGCGAGCACCGGCACCACGCCGGCTTCGTCGACGCGGGTCGCCGCATCGGCCTGCCGGCCGCCCAGGCCGACCAGGCCCCAGAGCACGGCACGCAAGTAACGCAGGAACTTGGACATTGGGTTTTCCTCACGGGAGAAGGCTTCACTGTGCGCCACTCGATGAGCAAATGAGCAGCAGTGGCGGGCGCGGCGAGCGGAGCAGATCGCCGACTTACAGGGTTTCCTTGGGCTAAAACAAAGTGTTGCTTTTTTAAGAAACTCTTTGTATCTTTCGCGCCGGGCGGTGGAGGCCACTTCCGGCTACCCCGATAACCACAACAAAGAGGACCACATGAAATTCCTGTTTTCGCTCGCCTGCGCGGTTGCGCTGGCGGCGGGTTTGACCGCGTGCGGCGGTGGCGGCGGAGGCGACTCGGCTTCATCCCTGAACATGACCGTGTCCATCAACGGCAGCCCCGCAGCCGCCAGCGCGAACGGCCAGTACGCCGTCAAGCCGGGCGACACGGTGGAGATCACGCCCAGCCAGGGCGCCGACTGGGCGACCAGCGGCGGTGGGGTGAACTTGCGCAACCCCAGCATCTCAGCCGCCAGATGGTCCGCTCAGATTCTCAACTCGACCGCCAGCGCCGCCACCTACACCGTCACGGCGAAGGCCAGCGCCAACCCGTCCCTCGCCAGGGCCGCGGTGCTGAACGTCTCGGCAGGTGATGCCCGCAACGGGACCTACCGCGTCTACGCGACCAATTCACTGCAGTACCAGCTCTCGCTGGACTTCAACGTGAACGCATACACATTCGTGAACCAGGACGGCAGCACGCCCGTCTCCGATACCTTCGGCACGGACAGCGCCGAGCCCGGCAGCTTCTTCTTCAAGACAGACCGCGTCAGTTCGGTCGCGAACATGTCCCGCTTCCGCGTGGGAACCGACGTGGTGGTCGGCGCCTTCCCCTTCGTCGATCCCTTCGCGGCGGGCAGCTACGCGGTCAAGCCTTTCATCGGCGCGCGCAAGCTGGTCACGAACCAGGCCGACCTCGTTGGCACGTACAACCGCCTGGGAATCCAGAGGACGGCGAGCGCGGAGACCTCGCAGATCACGCAGACACAAATCTCGGCCGGCGGCACCGTATCGCGCCTGTGCTACGACAACACCATTTACAGCATCGCGAACTGCCCGCCGGGCTCGGTGACGACTTCCACGATCGCCGCGACGGAAATCCCCGGCGTCTGGAGCATCGTCAACAACGCCAATCCGAACGACAGCGGCCGTTTCGCGATGGCGCTCATCGGCGACCAGAAGGTCTACCTCTCTGCCGGCATGACGCCCGCGACACCCGGCATGCTCGTGTGGCGGCTCGGCGTGCAGGACACCCCCACCTGGGGCTCCGGCGCGGGCTACGGCGGCTCGACGAAGGGCAACTGGGGCGCCGTCACCGTGACGGACACGACGTCCTCGCGCACGGCCTTCCTTCCGGACGGCACGAGCTCGCAGGCCTTCAACAACCTTCATCCCATGGCCGCCATCGGGCCGCTCGGCATGCGGACGCTCACCGACATCGCCACCGGCGAGACCTACTTCTTCACCTACAACACGAAGCTCTACACAGTCGTCGGCGCATCCAACCCGACCACCGGCGGCTACCTTCAACTCAGCCTCCTCGACTGAGCGACCGGTCTCTGCGTCGAAAGCCCGGGCGCCCGATGAAGGGCCGAACGGGCCGTGCGGGCCGAGGAACGCGACGGCTAGGACGCCGATGCCTTCGCGGGCAAGACGTCCCCGCTCCACGCGCGGGCCTCCGAGCCCGCGCGCTCCTCCTGCCATGACAGCCGGTAGAGCATCGCCAGCACCATCAGCGCGCCGAAGAACAGGTAGGACTGGAGGAAGTTGAGATGCGTCCCCGCCAGCAGGTTCGTGGCCGCCGAAAAGGACTGGCCCGTCAGCGTGAACGCGATCCACAGGAAGGGCAGCGTCCACGCGCCCCAGGGCTTGAAGCGCAGCGCCGCCGGGAAGACGACCGCGAAGATCGGCAGCAGCACGCCGTAGTGGTGGTCCCACGCGATGGGCGAACCCATCGTCATGCTCAGCATCACCAGCGAGAGGTCGATGGCCGTGGGCCGCTTGGCCATGCGCCAGAACATCGCCAGGCACAGCAGCACCGCGGAACTGATGTTCGTCGCCATGTAGACCACCGGATGGAAGGGCGGGAAATCCGTGCCCGACCACAGCTTGCCCGCGCCGTCGAGGTTGACGCCGTTGTTGAACAGCCGGTGCATCAGCCCGTTGACCGACTGGTTGATGTAGTAGCTCTCGCCGTGCTTGCCCAGGAAAGACAGCACCGGCAGGTAGTCGACCACGTTGTCGAAGCCGTACATGCACACGGCCAGCAGGAGGAAGAGCGCGCCCGTCACCGAGGCCGACACCGCGAACTTCCACTCGCGCCGGAACACCGCCCACAGGATGACGACGCCCCATTGCGGCTTGATCAGGCAGCACAGGCCGACCAGCACGCCCGCCAGCCGGACCTGGCGGCGCTGCCAGGCCAGCAGCGCCAGCGCCGCGGCCAGCGTCATCGCGGTCTGGATCTGGCCGTGGTATTCGGAGCGGATCACGGGATAGAACAGCACCACGCCGAGCACGCTGAATCCCGCCAGCACAGCCGTGGAAAGGCGTGAGAGCGCGACCTCATGCCCGCCATTCGCCTCCCGCAGCGCGCCCATGAAGAGCTTGAAGAAGACCCAGCCGATCAGCACCAGCGACAGGCGCGACAGGATCTTGAAAGCCGTCACCACCGACACCGCGTGCACGCCGAACAGCTCGCGCGGCACGTCGATGAAAAGCAGCGCGGTGAGCGGGTACTGGAACTTGACGTGGTGCTGGAAGAAGACCGTCTGGTACACCGGCAGCTCCGGATGCGTTTCCAGGTGCAGCGACGCCTGCAGCATCGGCATCCACGAATCCTCGCCCGCATAGGTGGACAGCGCGATGCGCAGGTAGCCGAGCGTGCTTTCACGCGGCGCCCCAGCCAGCATCGTGATGACGGCGCTCACCAGCAGGCCGCTCAACAGGAACACGAGCCACAGGCGCCAGCCGTCCTCGACCGGTGCGGTGAATGGAGTGCGGGGCAGTCCGGGAATCCCGGGGCGCATGCGCCGGATCAGGTAGAGAAGGCTGGCGGTGAGCACCACCAGCACTACCATGGCCGTATAGATCTTCATTCGCTGCGGTTAGGCTGAGGAGGAAAAAAGGATTGCGTCAACAATCCATGGAGGCTGGCGCACCGCAGCGTGATGGCCGGCCTGAAAAAAAGCACTGCCAAGATACACTGAAAAAGTACTACTCAATCCTCCTCGCCGTGAATACCTCACGAATGCGGTCCGGAGGATGAAGCAAGTTCCGAACCCGTTGCATGACGCCGACATCCCCCGCCGACACCCGCGCCCCCGCGCCACCCGAGCCCTCCCCTGAATCGCCCAAGGCCCGCTGGATTCCCTTCCTCGTGGCTGCCGCCTTCTTCATGGAGAACCTCGATGCCACCGTCATCACGACGGCGGTGCCCGCGATGGCCAGGAGCTTCGGCGTCGCGCCGGTGTCGCTGTCGACCGGCATCAGCGCCTACCTGCTGGCTTTGGCGGTCTTCATTCCGGTGAGCGGCTGGGTGGCCGACCGCTTCGGGCCGCGCCCGGTCTTCGCCTCGGCCATCCTCGTCTTCACCCTCGCCTCGGTGGCCTGCGGCTTCGCCGAGACCTTGCCGGCCTTCGTGGCCGCGCGCGTGGCGCAAGGCATCGGGGGCGCGCTGATGGTGCCGGTGGGCCGCCTCGTGGTGCTGCGCAGCACCTCGAAGAGCGGGCTGGTGAAGGCGCTGGCCACCATCACCTGGCCCGGCCTCGCCGCGCCCGTGCTCGGGCCGCCGCTGGGCGGGTGGATCGCGAGCACCTGGAGCTGGCACTGGATCTTCTTCCTCAACGTGCCGCTGGGCGCCGTCGCCATCTTCTTCGCGCTGCGCTGGATCGACGGTGCGCCCGGCGGCCGCCGGCCCTTCGACTGGACCGGCTTCATCGCCAGCGGCGCCGGCCTGGCGGCGCTGATGTACGGGCTCGACCTGATGAGCCACTCGCCCGTCGACTGGCTACTGGCCGGCGCGCTGGCCGCGGCCGGTGCCTGCTCGCTCGGCTACGCGCTGTGGCACATGCGCCGCGCGGCGCACCCGCTGCTCAACCTCGGCGTCTTCCGCGTGCGGACCTTCCGCGCCTCGGTGCAGGGCGGTTCGCTGTTCCGCATCGCCATCGGCAGCGCGCCCTTCCTGTTGCCGCTGATGTTCCAGCTCGCCTTCGGCATGAGCATGATCGAATCCGGCTTCCTCATGCTCGCCCTCTTCGCGGGCAACCTCGGCATGAAGGCCGTCACCACCTGGGTGCTGCGCACCCTGGGTTTCCGGGGCACGCTGCTCATCAACGGCTGGATCGTGGTGCTGGGCTTCGTCGCTTGCGCGGCCTTGTCGCCCGACACGCCGCTCGCGGTCATGGTCGCGGTGATGGTGTTGAGCGGCATGTGCCGCTCGATGCAGTTCACCGCCTACGCGAGCCTGGGCTTCTGCGACACCACGCCTGCACAGACCAGCAGCGCCACCACGCTCTTCAGCATGTGCCAGCAGATGGGCGCGGGCATCGGCATCGCCTTCGGTGCCGTCGCGCTGCACGTCGCCGAGCAGTTCACCGGCCACGCGGGCGCACCCGGCGTGGCGGATTTCCGCATTGCCTTCGGACTCGTGACCGTGCTGGCCCTGCTCGCGCTGGCCGACGCGATCAGCCTGCCGCGCGATGCCGGCGCGCGCGTCAGCGGGCACCGGGCCGGGGCGGCGTCCGGCTGAGGCGGCTCACCGCGCCTCGGGGTTCGGCACGCCGTGGGTCCGGAGGAACGCGATGCCGCGCTGCGTGAGCGAGCCGTTCCGGTGGATGTAGTTCCTCATGCTCCTGAAGGGCGCGTTGTTCTCCTTGCAGAAATCGAAGATCACCCTGTGCGTGAGAGATCGGGTCTCGGCGATCTTCCGGAGCGCGAACAGCGCCCGCGTGTGGGCGCGCGGCGGCGGGAACCCTTTCTTCCTGCGTTCGGCGAGGTAGAGGAGGTTTTCGCCGATCACGGTGAGAACGCCCTCTTCCGTGATGTGGTCGCGCAGCGACCATCGCGAGACCCCTTTCTGCTCGCAGATTTCCTCGAGCGTGGCGTCCCTTCGGCGCATCTCGCGCTCCACTTCCTTCAGCAGCTCGGCCGTGATCTGCCGATAGGCCTTCGCCTTTTGCCCTGTCCCGCATTCCGGCGCGGGCGCCGGCTCGCCGGCCGATGGGCCCGCAGCATCGGAAGCAGGCCACTCGCGGCCAAGGGGCGAGGACGCCAGCGCGATCGACGGCAGGTCGACCGCCACGGGCTCCGCGCGCGGCGGCGTGGCGCTTCGCAGCCAGGGCGCCAATGCATCCCGCAGTTGCTCGCCCTTCGTCCTCGGCACGGCACCCTGCGGCAGGGGCAGCCATATGCCGCGAAGCTCCAGCTCCTGCGCCAGCGCCTCCAGCAGCGCCAGGCGGCCCGTGTGCGGCGTCAGCGGCGCCGACTCGTCTTCGGCGGCCTTCGCGCTGTAGAAGACATCGCCGTAGCACCAGACGCCGTAGGGCGCCGGATCCAGCATATTGCCGGTGGCGAAGCGCACCTCGCCATCCGCCCCGTTCACCTGAAGAATCCTGTCCTCGGGCCAGCCAGGCAGGTGCTTCAAGGCCGCGACGATCTCCGCCGGGTTCAAGGTCGGCGACGCCGGCCGCGCTCCCGGCAAGTTGCGCAGAAGCTCCGGCAGCGGCGGGCCGGGATCGCCCGGGACTTCGGTGCGCGTTCCGGAGACACCGCCCGCGCGCGCGACCGGCACGTTGGTGGATGCGATGCGCGGCTCGGCGCGCGGCCTCGAAGCAGGGATGGGGCTTGGCATGAAGAATGGACCGATGCGGTCGCCGCATGGTGCACGCCAGCCCCGGCCACCAGACGCGCATGCGCGATGCCATGTGCGCGAAAGCGAAGCAGCGGCCCGCCCCAATGAAAAACTCCCCGGTGAAGGGGAGTCTTCGTCACAAGGCGATCAGCGCGCTCAGAGCGGCCGCGACACCGGCGCGGCGGGGATGCTCGCGCCGCCAGGCCCGGCCTTGAACGTCAGGTTGCCCTCGGCCGCCTGCTGGCCCACGCCGGGCTTGCTCCAGTCGCACACGCCGCCCGGGAACACCGCCGCCATCCGCGTGAGCTGGCCCGCGTCCAGGCGACCGCCGTACTCGGAGGCGTTGATCGGCCGCAGCTGGCACTTGATGATGTTCTCCGCCAGCGGCCCGCCCGCCACCTGGCGCGGCGAGGACGAAGGCTTCAGGAACGGATCCGCGTCGCACACCGCCGCGTCGGTGATCCGCGTCGTCTGCGCGGCGTCGGTGGACAGCACGCAGAAGTCGTAGGCCGAGGCCGGCTTGCTCGCGCGCACCTTCTGCTCGATCGTCTTCGTGCTCGTGTCGGCCTTCAGGCTGGTGAGCCAGGTGTCCATGGCCGTGAACGCGTCCGGCGCGAGCACCGGCGAGGTCAGGCCGCCGCGGCCGAAGCGCCACATCACCTGGTTGCCGTGGTCGCCGAACTGCGTGTCCAGCCGGTTGCGGATCGAGAAGCTGCGCCACACGTAGTGGATCGGGATGGTCGAGGGGCTCGCCGTGCCGGGCTGCGTGATGAGCCCGCTGTCGTCCCAGCCGCGCATGTCGATCACCGGCGTCTTCGCGAGCTGCCGGCCGTCGAGCACGATGCCCGAGCGGTAGGCGATGGCGAGCGCGTCCGCATCGGCCACCGAGCGCGCGGCCTGCAGGTTGGAGTCCTTGTCCACGCCGCCGACGATCTCGTTGAGCGTCACGAACTCCTCGCCGGTGATGGCGTTGCTCAGCAACGCCTTCAGGCCGTACTGCACGCCGGTGTTGTCGCGCGTGTCGCGGGCACGGATGCCGTCGGCGGCCTTGCCCCAGATGGAGGCGGCCCAGTCCCAGGCGCTGCAACGCGCGCCGGTCGGGTTGGTCACCGGGTCCCACACCAGCGCGGTGGGCATCTGGCAGTTGTTGGTCAGCGCGCCGGGCGCGGTGATGGCGCCGGTCGTGTTGTCCGTCACCAGCCGCTGCACGTAGTTGCCCGCCTTGCCGTTGCTGCCGAAGGCGTTGTACCAGCCGTGGCAACCGGTCTGGTCCGGATGGCCGTTGATCGCCGCCTTCTTCGCGTTGGCCTGCGCCTGCGTGAAGCCGCCGTTGGTCATCAGCGTCGCCCACTCCGTCCTCTGGTAGGCCTCGGCCAGCACCACGCAGTCGTTGACTTCGATGGTGGTGGTCTCCGAATCCGGGTACGCGCAGGAGATGGTGAAGCCGTCCAGCTGCCCCGGGGCGATGGAGGCGTTCATGTTGGAGTTGATCGAGCCGCCCGAGCAGCCCGTGCCCATCGTGAACTTGATCGGGCCGTAATGGTCCGCGATGTGCTCCTTCATCATCATCACCGTCTCGGCCATCATGACGCGGTTGGAGTTGATGGCGGAGTCCGTCATGCTGTTGGCGACCACCATGTAGCCCAGCGCGAGCTGTGCGTTGGAGCCGGACCACGCGGCCTGCGGCCGCGCCTGCCGGCGCGGCTGGCCGGTGCTGGAGCCGAACTGGTAATACACCTTGCCGTTCCACTGCGCTTGCGGCGCGGTGGCCTCCCACGGCTTCTTCGCGTCCACCAGCACCGCGATGTCGTAGATGCCGCGGTTCATCGTGCCACGCTCCACGCGCACCACGAAGGGCACGGTGGCGCCGGTGTCCGTCGTCGTGGTCGCCATGTCGGCCGGCGCGGCGGCCGCCGGGTCGTAGGGCTTGAAGCAGGCGTTGGCCGGCGGCGTCGCGGTGGTCGCCGGCGTCGGGTTGTTGAAGGCCACCGTCGGGCTCGGGTCGGGCAGCGCGGCGCTGCAGCCGGCGGCCGTCGTGCGGTAGTAGAGCTTGAACTCGCTCGCGATGTTGCACTTGTCGTCGGTCGCGGCGGTCGAGAGGCCGCTCCCGTTCGTGGCCGGCGTGGTGCTGGTCGCGCCCTGCGGAACGGGCGTGGCGCAGTAGAAGGGCGTGATCTGCGCGCCGGAGTAGACGGGGCCGCCGCGGTCCGAGTTGGTCACCGTCAGCCGCGCGGCGGCGGCCTTGTCGGCCTGCGCGGTGATGACCGTGTCACCCGCGGGCAGGCCCGTCACGAGGCCGGTCACGCGGCCATCGGCGCGCAGCGCGAAGGCCGAACTCACGTCGCGGCTGCCGGCCTGCACCTTGAGGCCGGCGGTGGAGGCGCCTGCCGGCAACACGACCTCGATGAGCGCGTCGCCGCCGCTCACGAAGTCGGCGCGGTTGGAAACGGCGCGGACCTGCGCCGGTGCATTGGCGGGCGGCGCGTCGCCGCCGCCACCACCGCCGCAGGCCGCGAGCGCGGCGGCGGCGAGCACGAAGAAACCGGGCGCGAATCGCCGGTGGATGGAATGCATGTCTTGTGTCTCCTGTGTTGTTGCGGACGCCTGTGCGTCTCGGTCTCCTTGACCCATACTCCGCTGCGCGAAATACTGGGCTCTCCATGGGCGGCGCAAGTCTACGAACGAGGTCCGGCCTTGTAAATGCGACAGCGTGCCGCTTCAGGGAATACGAGAAGCCTGCTTAATCCGCACAGCGGAAAGCAAGAAAACGAAGGAGACAAAAGATGAGCCGCATGCGCGCCGCCTCGGCGGTCGTGAACCCGCGCAACGATCGCCGCTTCGTCACCGCCGTGGCACGCGGCCTCGAAGTGCTGCATTGCTTCAAGCCGCAGGACCGATGGCTGCCGCACCAGGAACTCGTGCGACGCACCGGCCTGCCGCACGCCACCGTCTCGCGCCTGACCTTCACGCTCGCGGCGCTGGGCTACCTGCGCCACCGGCCCGCCGCCGGCGAGTATTCGCTGAGCCCGGCCGTGCTCGCACTGGGCTTCAGCATGCTCAGCACCTTCGACATCGGCCGCGCCGCGCGGCCCATCATGCAGGCGCTGGCCGACCACGCGCAGGCGGCCGTGTCGCTCGGCGCGCGGCACGAGCTGTCGATGGTCTACGTCGCGCATTGCCGCAGCGCCGCGCGGCTCACGCTGGGCCTGGACGTCGGCACGCGCCTGCCGATCGCGACCACGGCCATGGGCCGCGCCGTGCTCTGCACCGCGCCGGATGCGGAGCGCGAGCGCCTCTCGCGCCTGATGCAGGCCGAGGACCCGCAACGCTGGCCCGCGGTGCGCGCGGGCCTGGCGAAGTCCGCCGCGCTCTACCGCGAACGCGGCTTCGTCGACTCCATCTCCGATTGGGAAAGCGACATCGCGGCCATCGGCGTGCCGGTGGAGATCGGCGCGGGCAAGGAGCCCTTCGGCCTCACCATCGGCGGGCCGACGAACCATCTGCGCGGCGCCTTCCTCTACGACGAACTCGGGCCGGCGCTGATCCGCGCGGCGCGCGACATCACGCACGCGGTGAGCGGCGCGAGCTGGCACGTGTAGCCGCGCCCGCCGGGGCGGGCCACGGCATGAACGCGTTCCCCTTCCGGCGGCCGACGACAAGGCCGGCGAGACCTGCTTTTCGCGCGGGCGGCGCTGTCATCGCGCTTGCGCGCGCCGGCCCGCGCGATGCCCGGCAGCATGCGCGGCATCCATCGTTTAGACCGCCATGCCAAGCCTCATCCACCTTTCGAATTCGCGCACCGAACGCACCGTGTCCTCCAGCGATTCGTCCTCGTGGCCGACCTCGCCATCGACGGCGAGACTGGCCCGCTCGCCGCAAGGCCCGGCCCCTGCGGCGCTGCCCCTGTCGCCCGAACTCGCCGGCTTTCCGCAACGCCGCGACACGCCGGTGCAGGCATCCGGCGCCTTGGCCGCCACGCTGCCGGACCCGCCCCGCACCGGGCGATGGACTCCCGCGCTGGTGGCCGAGCTCCTGCCGATGCTCGACGGCTGGCCGCGAGGAGAAGAGGCGAGACCTTTCGAACTGCTCGACGTCGCTTCACTGCGGAAGATCGCCGGCACGCCGGAGATGCCGGGGGTGGACCCCATCCGCGTGTGGTTCGACGGCGCGCGCTACTACAGCGGCCAGCTGCTGATGGCAACGCCTCGGCCGGCGCTTCCGCCGTCCTGGGAAGGCGACGAGGGTTTCATGGAAGCGCTCGCGCAGGAGCTCCACGCCTGCGCGGCGTGGGTGCCGCCGCCAGGCATCGGGCACGGTTCGATGGGCATGCAATTGACCGGCGCGCTGACGGCCTGCCTGGAGCGGGCGATGAACGTCGCGCCCTCGGTTGTCGCGCCCTCGGTTGTCGCGCCCGAGGTTGTCGCACCTCTCGCGCCCGACGAGCCGCTGGACGCGGAATCCCGCAGAGGCCTGGAGATCCTGGTCGCCAGGATGCGCGAAGACGGTCACTGGGACAGCGAGGCCGGCGACCTGGCGCCGCCGCTGGTCGTTCGCCTGGCGTGCTGGCCCGCGGGCCGGGGCCTGGAAGTGTGCGGGGAGGATGCACGCATCCATCGCTTCGGACACACCGAGGCCGGCCTGCTTCCCGTGCAGGTGCTGCGGGAGGGCCAGCACTATTCGGCATGGGCGGGTGGCGAGGCGCACGAAGTCCCGCGCGACGGCAACTGCTTCTTCCACGCCGTCGCCCTGGCCGCCGGCCTGGGCGCTCACATGGCGGCCCCCTTGCGCGCGGCGGCGGCCGACTTCATGCGGACGCACCCGCGTGAGATCGCGAACTGGGTCGACCTGCCGAGGATCGCGCGAACGCCCTCGACCACACCCGCCACCACGGACGTACCCGCCACGCACATCCCCGCCACGCACATCCCCGCCGCGCATGTCCCCATCGCGCCGATGAGCTCGCCGCTCACCGCACCCGTGGCCCTCCTGCACGAGCTGCGGCGGGAGCTCCGGGCATTGGACGAGAGCGGGAGACTCCCACGGCCCACACGCGAGGACCTGAAGGAGCGCGCCAGGTCGCGCGGGTTCATGGATGATCCCTCGGCATGGCTCACGCTGCGTGGCCACTTCACGCTCGAAGGCCACGCGCTCATGCAGTTGGAGAGGCACCAGCGACTTGGCATCGCCTTCAAGCGGCCGACCCCGGAAATGCTGACCAGGCTGCGTGCCGAAGCCAACGACCCGGTCAGCCCCAAGTGGCTCACCACGGAGGTCATCGCCGAACGGGCGCTGGCCGAGCAGGTGTCGGTGAAGCACCTGCGCAATCTCATCGACGCACGGGGCAATCTCTCGCCGATCGGCATGAGCTTCGTCGACCGGAACGCGCGTGAAACATCGCGCAAGCCGCCGGTGAAGCTCCAACCCTGGATGCTGGCGGAACTCCAGGCGCTGGCGAGCCAGAAGCAACTCAACATGAAGGTCCTCGCGAACCGCGCTCGCGAATGGAACGTCCGTGTCAGCACGCTCTTCAACTCGATAACGGTCAGCGGCCAGCTGAGCGCGGGCGCACGCAGGGTCATGTCCGGCGAGATGCCGCGTTCCGACCCGCTCTCGCCCAGCAAGCTGCAGCAAGTGCTGGCCGCGCGGCGCGCGCGGGAGCCGATGTCGCGCATCTGCGAAAGAATGGGTCTTTCCGTCCCCACGGTTCGCAGATACGTGCTGGACAACGACGTGCTCACCGTGCGCGGGCTCAATCTTCTCGATCGCGACAAGCTGCCGCAATGGCCCGATCCCGCGCGGCTTTCCAACGCGCAGATCGCCGCGTTCTGCAAGGCGAACAGGGTGCCCCAGTGGGATATGGGGCGCTTCATCACCCCAGCCAAGCAGTTCACGCAGGCCGCCATGCTGCTGGGCTACCGCAACAACGCGCCCGGATCACAAGCGCCTTGAGCCCACGCGGCCGCGCGGCCTACGGCACCGCGCCGCGCTCGTTGCGCGAGCCGAACAGCTCCTGGATGGGCAGGCGGCGCTGGTACTCCGCGAGCAGGCTGTAGACCTTCAGCATCGAGACATCAGGATCGCGCTCGAAGAAGCCGCGAAGCATCGCCACGATGGCACGGACACGGTAGGCGGCGATTTGCAGCATCACGTCCTCGCCATCATGACCCTTCACGTGCGGGGCGATCATGTTGACCTGCTCGCCGATCTCGTCGAGACAGCGCAGACATTCCAGCACGGGAAAAGGTACATGCGGCCCCATGTCCTCCAAAGGCACGGAGCCGGCAGGAGGCCGCAAGAGCGCAGCAGGGACAGGAGAGGCAGGTGGGCCTGGGAGCGACGAAGTCACCCCAGCAGACCCGCGAGTAGACTTGCGAGTAGCCATTGGTGTGTGGTTGCGTAAACGGTAAGACACATCGGTGGTTAGACAGTCGGGGGTTTGCAGACCTCCGGCTGTCGCCTTCTTTTGCCCCAGATCAAGCCACGGTCCGTGCGGCTTGCGCCCTGTGACACGGCGCCTCCTCTTCCTTTCTTCGTTGATGCCCTGCTCTGCGGGTGTCGCGTTGCGCGGGCACGTAAATATTAGTTGGATTTTCCGATTTCTCCGAACAATAAATGCAGTTCGAAGTAATTTGAAACGTGTGTTGATTGGACCTCGGTCGCCATTGAATGCAAGACAATTTTTGACAATTGCAATTCACGATGTGCGGATTGAAGCGGGTCCGTTGCTCTCTTATTTCTGCGCCGCAATGGGCGGTTGTCCGACGCGGCCGGCCGCCGCCTCGTGTGCACACTGGGCAGTGGACTCCAATTCGCTTCGCTACCCGAGCTTCTCCGTGACCGGGCCCGACCGCTCGCCCTACGCCCTCGGGCACGCACTGTGGCTGTGGGAGGGCGAGGTGCACGTCGGCACGGTGCACCGTGTCCGGGTAATGAGCGACGGCAGTCATGTGTCGCTGGAGCGGTTCAACTACAACGTGTCGCCCGCGCAGGTGCTGATCACGCTGAGGAAGCTGGCGGTGCTGGAAATCACGGCCTACCTGCTGACCACCTTCCCGCGCGTGACCACGCTTTCGTATGTGTTCTCGCACGCGGTCGCCGACCTCAACGGCATCGCGCTCGCGAACGCGAGGGCGCGTTTCTTGAACAGCATGGGCGCGGAGCTGGTCAGCACCGCGCCCGGCGCGGGGGGGCGCATCGACGGGAACTTCACCATCGTCGCGACGTGGCGGCGCACGCCGGAGACCGTGCGGATCGTGGAGCATGCCTTGGCGGCCGCGCGCCTCGACCGCTCGCGCGACATCCGGGAAGAAGCGAAATGGTGGAGCCGCCTGCGGCGGTGGGGCGCGAAGCTGATGCCCTGAGGCGTTCATTGCTTGCGGGCCCCACCGCCCTCTCACTCGGCCGCCGGCGGATCGTTTTCGCGCCCGAAGTGGCGATGCAGGGCCAGCGCGGCAATGAAGTCCGTGATGGCGTCCGGCGCGCTCGCCGCGTCCGCGAGGATCAAGCCGGTGTCGGGCGAGCCGTCCGGCAGCGTCATCGGGATCTGGGCCTCCGCCAGCAGCGCCTGCGACGCGCCGAAGGCCAGGATGGTCTTGCAGTGCCAGTACTGGTCCCGGAGGAATTCGAGCGTATGGGCATCGGCATCCAGGGCCGCCACGGCGTCGGCTCCGTCGGGCAGGACCAGCGCGTCGAACAGGAATCCGGGCGAGTTCTCCATCGTCGCGTCGGCCGCGAACTTCTCGCCGGCGGCGCCGACATAGGTGCCGAGCCGCGTGCCGATGAGGCGAGGCACCGCGCCCGCCGCGACGAGCGAGGAGACGAGCGCGCCGAGCGAGGCGCCTTCGACGCCGTTGGCCACGAGGATCGCGACCTTGCGCGTGCGGATGCCGCCGTCGCCGGGGCGTGCCATGAGCGACAGGGCCGGGGAGGTCTCGACTTCCGGCGTCGCGGGGTTCTCCAGCGCCTTGGGCAATGCCGCCGGCAGGTCCATGCCCAGGTCTTGCGCGAGGCGGGCGGCCAGGTCGGGCGCGGCGTTGCGCAGGCTCGCGACCACGCGTTCGCGGATGGCGGGCACGGTCACCTTCGACAGCTCGAAGCGGAAGGCGTTGCCGATGTGCGCTTTCTCGACTTCGGTCTGGCTCTCGAAGAACAGGCGGGCCTGCGTGTAGTGGTCGGCAAATTTCTCAGGCTTGATGCGCAGCTTGTCGGCGCTTTCCTTGGCATCGATGCGCCGCGCAACGCTGACGAAGCCTTGTCCCGCGCCAGCCTGGAAGGGGCAGCCGCCGGCGAGCGAGTTGGGCTCGTAGGCGACGCGGCCCCGGTGGATGGCCTGGCGGTGCATGCCGTCGCGCTGGTTGTTGTGCACTTGCGCGATGGGCGCATTGATGGGCAGCTCGTGGAAGTTCGGGCCGCCGAGCCGGCTGATCTGCGTGTCGACGTAGGAATGGATGCGGCCTGCCAGCAGCGGGTCGTTCGTGAAGTCGAGCCCGGGCACGATGTGCGCGGTGCAGAAGGCGACTTGCTCGGTCTCGGCGAAGAAGTTGTCGGGGTTCCGGTTGAGCACCATGCGGCCGACGATCTTGATCGGCACGAGTTCTTCGGGAACGATCTTCGTCGCGTCGAGGATGTCGAAGCTGAACTGCTCCGCCTGCTCTTCCGTGAAGATCTGCAGGCCGAGTTCCCACTCCGGGTACTCGCCGGCCTCGATCGCTTCCCACAGGTCGCGGCGGTGGTAGTCCGGGTCGGCGCCGGAGATCTTGACCGCTTCTTCCCACACGAGCGAATGCGTGCCGAGCTTGGGCTGCCAATGGAACTTGACGAGCACCGACTCGCCGGCGTCGTTGACGAGGCGGAAGGTGTGGACGCCGAAGCCCTGCATCATCCGGTAGCTGCGCGGGATGGCGCGGTCGGACATCTGCCACATCAGCATGTGGGTGGACTCGGGCATCAGCGAGACGAAGTCCCAGAAGGTGTCGTGCGCGCTGGCGGCCTGCGGCATCTGGTGGTGCGGCTCGGGCTTGACCGCGTGCACGAGGTCCGGGAACTTCATCGCGTCCTGGATGAAGAAGACGGGCATGTTGTTGCCCACCAGGTCCCAGTTGCCTTCGTCGGTGTAGAACTTGACGGCGAAGCCGCGCACGTCGCGCGCGGTGTCTTTCGAGCCGCGTTCGCCGGCAACGGTGGAGAAGCGCACGAACACGGGCGTGATCTTGCCGGCTTCCTTGAAGGGCGCGGCCTTGGTGAATTGCGTCAAGGGCTCGTAGGCCTCGAAGAAGCCATGCGCGCCGGAGCCGCGCGCATGGACGATGCGCTCGGGGATGCGCTCGTGGTCGAAGTGGGTGATCTTCTCGCGCAGGATGAAGTCTTCGAGCAGCGCGGGGCCGCGTGCGCCGGCTTTCAGGGAGTTCTGGTTGTCCGCGACGGCGACGCCCTGGTTGGTGGTGAGGGTCTGGCCGCCGGAGTCGACGCGGACGCGGTCGAGCGTGTCGATGGTGGCGTTGACGCCTTCGCGCGCGACGGTGCCTGTCTTCGCGGACGCGTTCCGTTCGGACAGCGTGCTGGCCGTGGGCAGGCGCGACGGCGGGTTGACGGTGGCGCCGGCGGGCGTGGCGGCGGCGTTGGCTTCACCGTATTCCAGCGGCTTGTTCTCGTTCGACGGCATGCCGCCCGCGAGCGTCTGCGTGTCGATGGCTTTCTGCGCCGGCAGGTCGCCTTTGCCAGCGGCAGGCGGCGCGGGTTGTGCGGGTCCGCTGTCGGTGTTTCTCGCGGCCGCGCGTGCGGCGTCGAGCTCGGCTGAAGGGGTGGGGGGTTTTTTGGCCATGGGGGTCTCGGTTGGGGAAGCGCGAGGCTAGGCGGCGTCTCTTGGCGCAGTTGTAGGAAAAGCGCGCGTGAATTTCGCCTGGGCATCGCACGCTCTTCGCATCGCCGTCGAGCCTATTGCCTACTCGCCGAAGGGAGACAGGATGACCATGCGCGAATGCGTGTGACAGGACATTGCAGCCACCCCAATTCGAGGAGCAAGCAATGAATGAATACATGGTCAATCCGGCAGCCGCTGATGCGCGCGCCGGGGTCTTCGCGGAGCCCGCGCGCCGCGAGATCACATCCAGCGGCAGCGGCGTTTCGTGGGGCGCGATCTTCGCGGGCGCCGCGGGCGCGGCGTCGTTGTCCCTCGTCCTCCTGCTGCTGGGCACCGGGCTGGGCCTTTCATCGGTCAGCCCCTGGACGAACCAGGGCGTGAGCGCCACGGCGATCGGCATCGCGACGATTCTGTGGCTCACTTTCACGCAGCTGGCGGCGTCGGGACTCGGTGGCTACCTGGCCGGCCGGCTTCGCACGAAATGGGCGGGCGTGCATACCGACGAGGTGTACTTCCGCGACACCGCGCACGGCTTCCTGGCCTGGGCGGTCGCCACGCTGCTGACCGCCGCGCTGCTGACCTCGGCGGTGGGCTCGATCCTCGGCGCGGGCGCATCCGCCGCCGGGGGCGTGGCTGGCGCGGCGACGACGGCACTCACGGCAGGCGGATCCGCCGCGGCCGCGGGCGCCGCGGCCAATGGGGAGCCTTCCTCGGGCTCGGTCGCCTATTTCACCGACGCGCTGTTCCGCAAGGATCCGGGCATGCCGGTCGCGGCACCTGCCGCCGGCGGGGTCGCGGCCGATGGCACCGCGCCCACGCCCGCCGCGGCGCCCGAGCGCTCGAACGCCGGCTCTTCTTCGGAGGTCAGCCGCATCTTCGTCAACAGCCTGCGCACCGGCGCGCTTCCGCCGGAAGACACCCGGTACGTCGGCCAACTGGTCGCGCAGCGAACGGGCCTGAGCCAGCAGGACGCGGAGAAGCGCGTGTCGGACACCTTCGCCAAGGCGAAGGCCACGCTGGACGAAGCGAAGACCAAGGCCCAGCAGGCCGCGGACGCCGCGCGCAAGTCTTCAGCCTACGCATCGCTGTGGCTGGTCATCTCGATGCTGATCGGCGCCTTCGTCGCCAGCTTCGCCGCGACCTACGGCGGCCGCCGGCGCGACCTCTGATCCCCACTACACAAGGAGAATCCTCATGCGCTCACTTCTGCTTCTGTTTCTCGGCGTGCCGATTCCGATCATCATCCTGATTGCGTTGTTCTTCCACTGACCCCGCGCGTCCGCGCGGGGTGGGCAATCCGCCAGGCGGCGAATGGCCGCTAGCGGCCCTGGCCCGCGCCGGCCGCGCGCATCAGCAGTGCCGTCATCGCACCGCCGGCCACGGCCGCGACGAGCATGGAGGACAGCGCATGGGTCGACACATACGCGGCGGCATCCGCATACCACCCCGGGGGCGGCGCTTCCGGGCTCTCCGGGAGGGACACGCCCGCGGTTGTCGAATCGAGCGCCGCGACGTCTTGCGGGTTCAGGTCGGGTGAAGTCGTTTCCATGAGATGGGCTTCCAGTTCAATTGATCGCCATGACAAGCCTCTGAACGAGGGGGAAGCGCGACGCTAGACCCGCCCGGCGCGGGCGGTGTGGGGGCCCGGCACCATTCGATGTAGGCGAAGGCTTGGATGGCGACGCCGGAAGGGCGCCGGCCCGCCGGCCGAGGGCGCGTGGGCGCTTGGGTGCTCAGGCGATGCCGGCGGCTGCACTTCGGATGGCACGTGCGCGCAACTGGCCGCACCCGCCATCCACGTCCTGGCCCGCCGATTGGCGCAGCTTCGCGAGGATGCCGCGCTGGTGCAAGGTGCGCGCCATCTGCTCGCAGCGCGACCACGACGGACGGCTGAAGGCCACGCCCTCCACCGCGTTGAAGGGAATGAGGTTCAGCACGCCGAACTTGCCGGAGAGCAGGCGGACGATGCCTTCGATTTCCTCCTCGCCATCGTTGACGCCTTCCATCAGCGCCCATTGGTACTGGATCGGATAGCCCGTGGCGCGGGCGTAGCCTTCGCCTTCGGCCACGAGTTCTTCGGGCGTCATGTCGGGCGCGCGGGGCAGCAGCGTCCTGCGCAGCGCCGCCCGGCTCGTGTGCAGCGAGAGGGCCAGCGCGGGCCGGACGCCGCCGCCCTGGCGCAGCCGCTCGAACGCGCGCGGGTCGCCCACGGTGGAGAACACGAGGTTCTTGTGGCCGATGCCGCCCGCCGTGCCGAGCAGCTCGATGGCCTCCATCACGTTGTCGAGGTTGTGGGCCGGCTCGCCCATGCCCATGAACACCACCTTGCGCACCGGCCGCCGCTGCCGCGCAAGGGCGACCTGGGCAATGATCTCGGCGCTCCCCAGCTGGCGCAGCAGGCCGTCGCGGCCCGTCATGCAGAACCGGCATCCGACGGCGCAGCCGATTTGCGACGAAACGCAGAGGCCGTCGCGCGGCAACAGGACGCTTTCCACGGTCTGGCCGTCCGCCAGGGCGACGAGCAGCCGCTCGGAGTCGTCGGCGCCGGGATGGACCGAGTGGATGCGGGCCAGTCCCGCCAGCTCGGCTTCGATGGACGGCAGCGCGGCCAGCAGTGACGCGGGGAAGAAGCTCGAAGGCAGGCGCCTGCCGCTTTCTCGCGGCAGGGCGTGGGACCACAGGCGCAAGACCCGGTGCTCGTGGAGGGGGCCCGCGCCGGCTTCGCGCAGCCGCCGCTTCAGTTCTTGAATTCGCATGCGCTGGCTCGGGCGGAGGGGGTCATGGTCGGGTCGGCAGGGCCTGCGGATCGCAGGAGCGGCATTATCCGGCCGCCCGGCCCTAGTGCCCGGCGGGCTCCAGCACCGCGAAGGAGGAGTCGAGGTCCGCGCCGTTGAGCACGCGCGTGAGGCCGTGGTAGAGCTGGCTCGGCGACACCGGCTTGTGCAGCAGCGGCACGCCGCTCGCGCGCGCCTCGCGCAGGCGTTGCGGCGCGGTGTCGCCCGTGATCAGCAGCGCGGGCAGGCGCGGGTCGAATTCCGCGCGCAGGGCCGCGATGGCCTCGGCGCCGGTTCGCAGTTCGCGCAGCCGGTAGTCGCTGATGACGAGGCCCGGCGGGTTTGCGCGCGCCAGTGCGAGCGCGTCCTCGATGGAGTCGGCCACGTCACAACGGCAGCCCCAGGCGCCGAGCAGCTGGCGCATGCCGGAGCGCACGGCCTCGTCGTCGTCGATGACCAGCACGCGCACGTCGAACACGCGGGTGGGTCCGTCGACGGTGTCGAGCGCATCGCTGGCCACGCCCACTTCCGACAGCGGCAGCGCGAGGCGGAACACGCTGCCGCGCCCCGGCACGGAAGACAGCGTGAGCTCGTGCCCCAGCGCGCGCGCCAGGCCCTGCGCGATGGCCAGGCCGAGGCCCAGGCCCTTGCGGCGGTCGCGCTCGGCGTTGCCGAGCTGGTGGAACTCGCGAAAGATCTCGTGGTGCTGCGTGGGCTCGATGCCGATGCCGGTGTCCCACACTTCCAGCAGCGCCTGGCCGCCGCGCACGCGGCAGCCCACGAGCACGCCGCCCGCCTCGGTGTAGCGGATGGCGTTGGAGACGAGGTTGCGCAGGATGAGCGCGATGAGCGCCGGGTCGGAGCGCACGGCCGCGTGCGTTTCGCGCGAGCGGTAGACGATGGCCTTGGCGTCGGCCTGCGGCGCGAGTTCGTTCTCGATGCGGTTGAGCAGCGGCTGCAGGTGGAAGACCTGCATCTGCGGCTCGACCACGCCGGCCTCGATGCGGGAGAAATCGAGCAGCGTGTCGAGCATCTCGGCCGAGGCCTGCCAGGTGGCGCGCGCGTTGGCGAGCGCGTCGTACTGCGCGGCGGAGAGCTTGGTGCGCGCGAGCACTTCGAGGAAGAGGCCTTGCGCGTGGATGGGCTGGCGCAGGTCGTGGCTCGCGGCGGCGAGGAATTTCGACTTGGCGAGGTTGGCTTCCTCGGCCTTCTGGTGCGCGGCCTGCGCGTGCTCGGTCTCGACGCGCAGGCGCTCGATGAGGTCGAGGTTCTCGAAGCGCAGCGCGATGGCCGCGCGCGCGGCGCGCGAGCCGTTGCGGGCCTGGCCGAGGAGCGCGGCGGTGTAGAGCAGCGCGGCGGCGCCAAGGGCGTTGAAGGCCGGGTCCTGCAGCAGCAGCAGCTTGCTGCCCAGCACGATCAGTTCCGCGCAGCCGAAGACGACGAAGAGCCGGAACACCGGCGCCAGCGAGGACATCGAGCTGCCCGCCACGCCCGCGAGGACGGCGATGACGAGGATGCTGCCCGCCACGGTGGTGGTGCCGAGCGCGGCCCAGGCCAGCGCGCCCCACACGGCGCCGTCGATGGCGTTGAGCGCGATCTTGCGGCGCAGGAGTTGGCGCGCGTATTCAGGCGTGATCTCGGAGGCCAGCAGCCGCCGCGCATCCCAGGCGAGGTAGAGCTTGAGCAGGATCACCGCCACGCACCAGGCGCGCATTCCGAAGGCGTTGGCGTCGTTGGAGAGGATCCACACCAGCAGCAGCGCCACCAGGATGGTCGGGATGACGGAGCTGCCGACGTTGCCCAGTTGCAGGCGCAGCTGCTCGACGAGCATGCGCCCTTCCGGCAGCCGCGAGCCGTCGTTCTGCATCAGGCGACCAGGCCCATGCGGCGCGCGGCGAAGCCGGCCTCGGAGCGGCTGGACACGCGCAGTGCCGCGAGCACGGCCTGCACATGGCCGCGCACGGTGTTCTCCGAGAGGTTGAGCCGGCGGCCGATGACCTTGTTCGACAGGCCCTGGCACATGAGGTCGAGCACCTCGCTCTGGCGCGGGGTGAGCAGTTGCGGCGAGGCCTCGCCCCGCGGCGCCTGCGCGGGCGGCTGGGCCGCGGCCGAGACGGGCAGGCCCAGGCGCAGCTGCTCGATGACGGCGAGGATCTTGTCGGCCTGCTCGGCCTTGGAGACGAAGGCCGCCGCGCCGCGCTCCATCGCCAGGCGCACGTTGCGCGGCGCGACGTCGGACGAAAGGATGACGACGGCCGCCTGCGGCCAGCGGCGCTTGACGAGCGCGATGCCCTCCAGGCCGTTGAGGCCGTGGAGCTGGATGTCGAGCAGCACGAGCGCGGGCGAGTCCATGGCCGTGCGCATGGCCTCCTCCAGCGAGGCGGCCTCGGCGATCTCCAGGCCTTCGATGCCGGCGGCGAGCACCATGCGCAGGCCGCAGCGGAACAGGGCGTGGTCGTCGACGAGAAGGATCTTGGCGGGGAGCATGACGCGGACATTCTGCGCGATGTCCAACCGGTCCAAACGGACTATTTACGCCGGGGTCCGGGGGCGCGAACATCCAAAGACTCCACACCCCGACTCCTTCGAACTTTCCTACTCTTTTCCTGAATGAAGCCGTTGATAGAGATCCACCGCATCGGATCGGACACCTACGCCTACCGCATCAGTGCAGACGGTAACGACGCGCAGGCGTCGGAGAATGCGTTCGAGTCCCTGGAGCGCTGCCTCTTCGATGCCGGCGCCTCGCTGGGCAGCTACTTCCCGAGTGTCGAGGTCAACTTCGAAGGCATGTTCCTGGGCTCGTGCAACACCGAGATCCTGCGCCGCGACCCGAAGGCCGTGGCCCAGCGCATCGCGCAGCACTACCAGCCCGTCTGATCGGCGCCACGCGCCGCGTGGCATTCTTCACACCGGCGACTCTTCCTTCAGCGCGCGCCGCAGCGTGTCGATGAAGCTGCGGCTCGCGGCGGAGAGCGAGCGGCCGCGCTTGGTGACGACCGAGATGTCGCGCGAGACGCGGGGCGCGGTGAAGGGGCGCACCACCAGCGCCGGATCGTTGGCCGCCTTCGCGAAGGCCGAGGGCATGATCGACACGCCCATGCCGCTGGCCGTCATCCACAGCGCGGTCGAGAGAAAAGACACCTCGTTGACGACGTTGAGCACCGTGCCCGCGCGCGCCGCCGTGCCGTCGATGAGCGGGCGGATGCCGTAGCCGGGCCGCACCGTGATCACCGGGTGCTCGGCCAGCTCGGTCCAGCGCACGGCCTTCTTCGCGTTCGCGGCCAGCGGGTGGTCGCGGCGGCACACCAGGCTCAGGTGGTCGCGCAGGAGCGTGCGCGCCTCGATTTCGGTGCCGATGCGCTCGGGCGTGCCGATGCCGAAATCCACGTGCTCGCCGACGATGCGCTGGACGAACTGGTCCGGGGCGCAGTCGTCCACGATGACGCGCACCTGCGGATGCGCCTGGCCGAAGCGGCGGATGGCCGCGGGCATCACGAAGGAGGCCAGCGTGGGCGTGATGGCCAGGCACACGCGGCCGCGCTGCAGTTCGGAGAGTTCGCGAAAGCCGTCGCTGAGCGAATCGACGTCGCGCAGGATGCGCTCGGCCGTGGCCAGCATCTCGGCCGCGGCGGCCGTGGGCTGCAGCGAGCGCGTGGTGCGGTCGAAGAGGCGCGCGCCCAGGCCTTCTTCAAGCTGTCGGATGAGCATGCTCACGGCGGACTGGGTGACGAAGAGCTTCTCGGCCGCCGCGCTGAGCTTGCGCAACTGGTGCACGGCGAGGAAGGCGCGCAGCTGGCGGATGGTGGGGCTGAACTTCTGATTCATCAGCAAACATCATATTTCATTCGAAATTTATTGATTTACGAATGAATCGCCGTGGCTTCCAATGGCCGCTGGAGACAACTCGCCGGCAACGGCAAGACCACGGAAAAGGAATCACATGAAGACCATCGTTCGCGCCCTCGGCATGTTCGCTGCCGTCACGGCGGCCGCGTGTTCGCTGCTCGCGGCCGGCGCGCAGGCGCAGACCGCCGCCGACTACCCCAACAAGCCGGTGCGCGTGATCATCACCTTCCCGCCCGGCGGGAGCGCCGACGCGGTGGTGCGCATGCTGGTGCCCAAGCTCAACGAGAAGCTGGGCCAGGCGATGGTGCCTGACAACCGGCCCGGCGCGGGCGGCAACGTGGGCCTCGCGCAGGTGGCGAAGGCGCCGGGCGACGGCTACACGCTGGGCGTGGGCGCGGCCGGCGCGCTGTCGGCCAACGTGAGCCTGTATGCGCAGATGCCTTTCGATCCGCTGAAGGACCTGAAGCCGGTGGGCATGCTGGCCGCCATTCCCTTCGTGATCGTGGGCCACCCCTCCACCGCCGCGAAGACGCAGCGCGAGCTGATCGCGCTGGCCAAGGCGGAGCCGGGCAAGCTCTCGATCGGCCACGGCGGCAACGGCACGGCGATGCACCTGTCGGCCGCGCTGTTCAGCCAGATGGCGGACGTGAAGCTGGTCGAGGTGCCCTATCGCGGCTCGGGCCCGGCGGCGCTGGACGCGATGGCGGGCCAGATCCCGCTGGCGGTGGTGGACCTGCCCTCGGCACTGCAGCAGATCAAGGCCGGCAAGCTGGTGGCCTATGCGGTGACGAGCCCGCAGCGCCTGCCGATGCTGCCGGACGTGCCGACCGTGGCCGAGGCCGGGCTGCCGGGCTATGACTCGACCGGGTGGTTCGGCGTGGTGGCGCCGGCGGAGACGCCGGACGCGATCGTCGCCAAGTTGAACGACGCGCTCAACACCGCGCTGAAGGACCCGCAGGTGCAGACCGCCATGCGCAACCTGGGCGTGGAGCCGGCGCCGGGCACGTCGAAGAGCTTCGACGCCTACATCCGCTCCGAGACGAAGAAGTGGGCCAAGGTCATCCAGACAGCGCACATCAAGCTCGAATGAATCCGCTGAAGCTCTTGAACCGATTGAATCGACCGATCCCCTCCCGTACATGACAGAGAACAACGAACTGAATGCCGACGTGCTCGTCGTCGGCGCCGGCCCCGTGGGCCTGACGCTGGCGATGGACCTGGCCTCGCGCGGCGTGCGCGTGGTGATCGCCGAGATCCGCCGCTACGCGGAGCCACCGAACGTGAAGTGCAACCACGTCTCGGCGCGCACGATGGAGGTGTTCCGCCGTCTCGGCGTGGCACGGAAGCTGCGCGACACGGGGCTGCCCGCGGACCATCCGAACGACGTGGTGTTCCGCACCAGCGTGACGGGCATCGAGTTGACGCGCATTCCCATCCCGTGCCGGCGCGACCGCTACACCGAGACCGAGGGCCCCGATGCCTGGTGGCCGACGCCGGAGCCGCCGCACCGCATCAACCAGATCTTCCTGGAGCCGGTGCTGCTGGAGCATGCGGCCGCGCAGCCCGGCGTGACGCTGCTCAATCGCACGCAGGTGACGGAGTTCACGCAGGACGACGAAGGCGTGGTGGCGACCGCGGCGAACCTCGATGACGGCACGACGCGCACCGTCCGCGCCCGCTACATGGTGGGTTGCGACGGCGGCAGCTCGGGCGTGCGCAAGCAGATCGGCGCGAAGCTCGAAGGCACGGCGGTGATCCAGCGCGTGCAGTCGACTTTCATCCGCGCGCCGCAGCTGCGCGCGATGATCCCGGGCAAGCCGGCGTGGTCCTACTACTCGGTGAACCCGCGCCGCTGCGGCACGATGTTCGCCATCGACGGGCACGAGACCTGGCTGGTGCACAACCACCTGAACGCGGAGGAGCCGGAGTTCGACTCGGTGGACCGCGACCGCTCGATCCGCGAGATCCTCGGCGTGGGCGCGGACTTCACCTATGAGGTGATCAGCAAGGAGGACTGGGTCGGGCGCCGGCTGGTGGCCAACCGCTTCCGCGACCGCCGCGTGTTCATCGCGGGCGATGCCGCGCACCTCTGGGTGCCGTACGCGGGCTACGGCATGAACGCGGGCATCGCGGATGCGGTCAATCTCTCGTGGCTGCTTGCCGCGCGCGTGAACGGCTGGGCGGACGAGGGCATCCTCGATGCCTACGAGGCGGAGCGCCAGCCGATCACGGAACAGGTGTCGCAGTTCGCGATGGACCATGCGCAGAAGATGATCCGCGCCCGACGCGCGGTGCCGCCCGATATCGAGGCGCCGGGGCCGCAGGGCGATGCGTTGCGCGCCGAGATCGGCCGCGAGGCCTACGAGCTGAACGTGCAGCAGTTCTGCTGCGGCGGGCTCAACTTCGGCTACTTCTACAAGGGCTCGCCCATCATCGCCACCGACGGCGAGGAGCCGCCGGCCTACACGATGGGCGGCTTCACGCCCTCCACCGTGCCGGGCTGCCGCGCGCCGCACTTGTGGCTGGCGGACGGGCGCTCGCTCTACGACGCGTTCGGGCCGGGCTACACGCTGCTGCGCTTCGACCGCCGCAGCGAGGTCGCGGCGCTGGAAGAAGCGGCGCGCGCCTGCGGCATGCCGCTCGCGGTGGTGGACGTGGATGCGCCGGAGATCCCGCGCGCCTACCGGCACCGCCTGGTGCTTTGCCGCGCCGACCAGCACGTGGCCTGGCGCGGCGACCGCGTGCCGGCGCAGGCGGCCGAGCTGGTGGCGCAGCTGCGCGGGGGCTAGAGCTCTTCCCCGGTTGGACCGCAGCGCGGCGGTCGTGCGCGCCGTGCTGTCGATGGCGAAGATGCGCGACACTGGGGGCTCATGCAAGCTGCTCCTACTTCCGGCGCCCTGGCGGCGCCATCGATGCGCCGGCCGACGCTGCGCTTCCTGTTCGCGCACCCGGCGCACCTGATCGCGCTGGGCTTCGGCTCGGGGTTGCCGCGCCGCGCGCCGGGCACGGTGGGCACGCTGTGGGCCTGGGCGGCCTTCGTCGCGATGCAGCAGTGGTTGTCGCCGGCCACGATCGGCTGGGTGATCCTGGCCTCGCTGCCGGTCGGCTTCTGGGCTTGCACGGTGACGGCGCGGCACATGAACGTGGCGGACCCGGGCAGCATCGTGTGGGACGAGGTGATCGCCTTCTGGATCGTGCTGTGGCTGGTGACGCCGGCCGGGCTGCTGGCGCAGGCCGTCGCCTTCGTGCTGTTCCGCGTCTTCGATGCGCTGAAGCCGGGACCGGTGGGCTGGGCCGACCGCTGCATGAAGTCGAGCGAGGCGATGTCGGACGCGACGCGGTGGCGGCGCGCGGGCTTCGGGATCATCTTCGACGACCTGGTGGCCGCCTTCTGCACGCTGCTGGTGATCGCGGGGTGGCGCGCATGGTGAACGATGCCATGGACGTGCCCGCGCTGGTGGAGGCCCTGGCCGCGCGCTTGCAGCGCAAGGGCTGGATGCTCGCCACGGCGGAGAGTTGCACCGGCGGGCTGATCGCGGGGGCGTGCACCGATCTCGCGGGGTCGAGCCTGTGGTTCGAGCGCGGCTTCGTCACCTATTCGAACGACGCGAAGACGGAACTGCTCGGCGTCGACGCGGCCTTGATCGCGGCGCACGGCGCGGTGAGCGAAGAGGTCGCGCGCGCGATGGCGCTGGGCGCGGTGTCGCACTCCCGGGCGCAGGCCTCGGTCGCGGTCACCGGTGTCGCGGGGCCGGGCGGCGGCTCGCCGGGCAAGCCGGTGGGCACGGTGTGGTTCGGCTGGTGCGTCGCGGGGCAGGTGCGCGTGGAGCGCCGGCGCTTCGACGGCGACCGCGCGGCGGTGCGCGCGGCGACGGTGCGGCACGCGCTGCGGGTGCTGGTGGAACTGAGCGCGTAGCCTTCGCGCCGGCGGCGAGGCCTCACAATCGACCCGTCCCAAGGAACCAGCCGCCCGCGCATGACCCACGAACAGACCCTCCGCCGCTTCTACGACGCCTTCGCGGCGCTCGACGCCGACACCATGGCCGCCTGCTACGCGCCCGACGCGAGTTTCGACGACGAGGCCTTCTCGCTGCGCGGCGCGCGCGAGATCGGCGGCATGTGGAAGATGCTGTGCACCGGCACCAAGGCCAAGGGTGCCGCCATCTGGAAGCTCAGCTACCGCGACGTGCGGGCCGATGCATCGAGCGGCCAGGCGCACTGGGATGCGCACTACCTCTTCAGCGCCACCGGCCGCACGGTCGACAACGCGATCGACTCCCGCTTCACCTTCACGCCGCAGGGCCTGATCGCCACGCAGCACGACAGCTTCGATTTCTGGCGCTGGTCGCGGCAGGCGCTGGGTGCGCCGGGCCTGCTGCTGGGCTGGACGCCGATGCTGCGCAAGAAGGTTCGCGCCACGGCCGCCGCCAACCTCGCCGCCTACCTCGCACGCAACCCCTGACATCCGGAGGACCCACACGCCATGACCGACGTCGCGATCACCAACCACCCGGAGAAGCACCGCTACGAGGCCACCATCGGCGGCCAGCTCGCGGGCTTCTGCGAATACAACCTGCTGCGCGAGGCCATCATGTTCACGCACACCGAGGTGCTGCCCGAGCATGAAGGCCTGGGCGTGGGCTCCGCGCTCGCGCGGCATGTGCTGGGCGAGGCGCGGGCGAAGGGGCTGCACGTGATCCCGGTGTGCCAGTTCATCGCCGGCTACATCCGCAAGCACCGCGAGTACGCCGACCTCGTGCGCGAGGACATGTTGCGCGCGTTCAAGATCTGAACGCGGCTTCGCGGCGCCGTCCATGGCGTCGCACTTGCGTCGGGGGCGCGGCGGCCGGGAGCGCAGCATGGTCGCCGTCATGCAAAGCCTCCATTCCAGCCATTGGCCGCCCTCCTTCGAAGACGAGTATCTTTCGGGCCCGCCGTCTCTCGACACGGCACCAAACAGCCCGGAGCCCTTGCCTTCTTGGGAGGCGCCGCCTCCTTCCTGTGCCTTCGCGGAGCTGCCGCGCAGGCCGCTCGTCATGGAAGCGTTCGACGCGGGCGCCGCGCCGGTCGACGCGCTGAGGCGCCTGATGGCGCCGGCGATTCCGCCGGCCACAGGGATGGATCCGGCATGCCTGGCCGGCCGCGCGGTCCTCGCCGCGCAGATGAGGCAAGACGGTGGTTGGAACCATGAAGCCGGCGACCTGGCCGCGCAGCTCGTCACCCGGCTTCCCGGCTGGCCGCGCGATCACTTCCTGCAGGTCTTCAGCGATCGGCAATTCGAGCCCTACGGCTTCGCCGAGGGGCCCGGGAAGACGCCCGTGCGACTTCTGCTCGTGGGAGACCACTACCAGGCGCTGAGGGGACCGGAGCTGTCCACCGAGGACGTGCCTCGACAGGGCAACTGCTTCTTCGATGCCCTCGTCCTGGCCGCGGGCCCGGCCATCGCGCAGGCGCTGGCCGGCGCCACGCCCGGCCGCCCCGCCGAGGCGATCCGCGAGAACCTGGCCCGTCTGGTGGAGACGGATCCCGGCATTGCCGAATGGGTGGACCTGGCGAAGCTGGCACAGGAGCCGGTGTTGCCGTTGCCGTTGCCGTCGGCGCCCCGCAGGGGCCGCGTCCGGAAGCTGAGCGCTGCGGCCAAGGCGAACACGACGAAAGAGATCTTCGCGTTGCGTGAACTGCAGCAGCGGATCCAGACGCTGCGCATGAAACGGGACGACGACCGGGTTCCGAAATTTCACGACCACGCCACCGTCGCGGAGGTGGCCACGGCGCACGACATACCGGTGCGCAGGTTGAAGGACCTTGTCCGCCCCGACGGCACGTTGCGCTTGAGTGGCAGCGCGCTCCTGCAGCGATTCGCGCATGAGCAGGGCAACCCCCTGATGGCCGTCACCGCGGCGGTGCTGGACGACGTGCGCGCGTGGGCCCGCCTGCCCGACGGCTCGACCCGACTGCTTTCGGACGATGCCATCCTCGAATACTGCATGCCGCGCGCCATTCCGATCACGTACCTGCGCGCCCTCATCAATCTAGATGGCACGCTCTCGCACCGAGGACACCGCCTCGTCCACCTCGAGATGCTTCACCGCCACCCCCGCGGCATCGGCGAAACCCAGGGCGGCCCGGGACAAGGGAGGCACATCTTCGTGCCCCTCACGATGGCCCGCCTGGAAGTCGCGCGCAACGCGTTGCGCGCCGGCGCGACGCACGACGAGGCCGCCGCGCAGCAAGGCATCTCATGCAATCACCTCAGGGCGCTGGTCACCGTGAGCGGCGAGCTCCGCATCCCCGCACTCGAGAAGCAGCGCGTCGAAAGACGAGATGCCCTCGGCCTCCCCGCGTTGCACGTGAGGCCGGAGGTGCTCATGAGGCTGCTCGGACCCGGCAAGGGTCCGCTCTCGAGCGTGGAGGTCTGGGACCTGGCGTGCGAGAGCGATGCGCCTTTCGGAACGCTGAGATCGTATGTCACCAAGGACAGGATGCTCACCAGGGCCGGCCAGAGGTTCCTCCAGGCCGCGGGCGTGGCAGTCCCGCAGATGCACATGGCCGGGCCGGACACGCAGGCGGACGGCGCGGGACGGTGGACGCCATGACACGTTCCGTCGCGTTCGCGGCGCTGCCGCCCATCGAGAGCTTTCTTCGTCCGCTCACGGCACCGCAGCAGCCGGCGCGGCCAAGCGCGAACGCCGAGGGCGCGGCCGTCCGCGACGCACCGGCGCTTCGCGCGCTGCTCGGCGGGCCGCCGAAGCGGCCCCGCCTGGAGGCGCGGGCAGCGCGCGCGGTCACGGTGACCCCGCCGAAGGGGCTGACCCTTGGCGAGCTGGAGCCGCTGCTGGCCACGCCCTCGCCGCGGCCGCCCGGCCCGGCGTATCGGCAGCTCGACCGCAAGGCGCGGGTGCTGCTCGAACTGATGGCCCTGGCCGAGCACGGCGCGCGGACGGGCGAGGCCGCGCGCCATGACGACCAGGTACGGGCCACCGCCCGCAAGCATGGTGTGCAGCCGCACCTCGTGACATCGTGGATCGCGCTCGACGGGCGGCTGAACGCGCTGGGGTGCGCGCTGTTGCAGCGATGGAAGCATTGGAAGACGGACACCCCGCTGGCCCCGTGCGACGCCGCCCGGATGCGTGCGTTCGAACACCGGATCGCCCAGCCGGGCAACGCCTCGACCGGGGCCTCCGACGACGCGGTGATCGCCTTTGCGCTGGAAAACAACGTGCGCCTCGGGAGGCTGCGCCTCGCCTTCCATCGGAACGGGTCGGTCTCGGAGACCGGGCAGTCGATCATCGACGCGGAGCGGTGCCGGATCGCAGGACAGAGCACCCGCAAGCTCACCTGGAGCTTGCTGCGGAACCTCGGCGCGCTGGCCGCGCAGGGCGCGCGCCTGGACAACGACTTCCTGCGCGGTGTCGCGCTGCTCGAGCAGATCAACTTCCGCACGCTCAGGCGCGCGGTGCGCGAGGGGCGGCATCTGCGCGCCGCGCCGGAGCCATCAGGCGGCCTTCAGGCCCCGTGACACTTCTTGTATTTCTTGCCGCTGCCGCAAGGGCAGGGATCGTTGCGGCCGGGCGTGGCTTCCTTCCGGAGGGTCTCCACGCGCGGGCCCATGCTCTTCCAGAGCTGGCGCAGGTCGTACACGGCCCAGATGGCGGCGCCGAAGTCGTCCACGCGCTGCTGGCTCACGCTGGGCGGCCCGTCCTCGCTGTACATCGAGAGCACGGGCTTGCCGGTGTCGTCCTCGGTCAGCGTCACGATGTTGTCGAGCGCGTCGTCGAGCATCCGCGCGGCCTCCTTGTCGCGCGGCGCGGCCCAGTCTTCGGGCCAGTTCTCGACGGCGTACATGAAGCCCAGCGCCCAGACCTGGGCGAAGGAGGGAATGGCCTCGCCTTCCATGCCGGCGCGCTCTTCGTCGGGCAGGGCGGCAACGGCGCCGCGCGTGTCGAGCACTTCGGGCTGCCAGGTGCGCTCGTCGTCGAGCGACTGCACGTCGGCGTCGAGGCCGGCCTCGATCTCGCGCCAGCGCCGCTTCCAGCGCCAGACGAATTCCATGTGCCGCGCGGGCACGAAGCCCTCGCCCAGCAGCACCGGCCAGTATTCGGAGGGCTCGATGGGCCGGCGGGTGCAGACCAGCGCGGCCAGGAAGCCTTCGCAGAACTCCCACTGGGGGGTCTCCTCGTCCTGTTCGCGCATGGCGTCCAGGGCATGGTCGAGGGCGTCGAAATCATCGGGGCCGAGGGCCGGTTCGTCGGCGCTGGCGGGGGGCGTGGTGTCGGGCTGGGTTGTCATGTCATTGCGTAGGCAGCCCTCTATGATGCAGCAAGGCTTCCGGAGATTGCCATTTCTACCCTGATGAATTCGCCACGGCCGGCCCGGCCGCCGGCCCTCCTGCCCGCCCGCTATTTCGCGTTCGCCCTCTGCGTCGTGGGCCTTGCCGCCAGCCTGGCGGTCGTGCTTGTCTCGCCGCATCTGTGGCTCGCGTGGATCGGCGTCGTGGTCTTCGGCGTGCTGAGCGGCACGGGCGTGCACGACTTGCGGCAGACGCCGCACGCCATCCTGCGCAACTACCCCGTCATCGGCCACCTGCGCTTCCTGCTGGAGTTCATCCGGCCGGAGATGCGGCAGTACTTCATCGAGAGCGATTCGGAAGCCGCGCCCTTTTCGCGCGCGCAGCGCTCGCTGGTGTACCAGCGCAGCAAGGGCGAGCCGGACAACCGGCCCTTCGGCACGCAGCTGGACGTGAGCCTCGCGGGCTACGAGTGGATCAACCACTCGATGCAGCCGACGAAGCTGGCGGACCACGATTTCCGCATCGTCATCGGCGGCACCTCGAACCCCGCCTCGCCGGCCGGCCAGGTCTGCACGCAGCCCTACAACGCGAGCGTGTTCAACATCTCCGCGATGAGCTTCGGCGCGCTGTCGGCCAACGCGATCATGGCGCTCAACCAGGGCGCGAAGCTGGGCAGCTTCGCGCACGACACGGGCGAGGGCTCGATCTCGCAGCACCACCGGGTGCACGGCGGCGACCTGATCTGGGAGATCGGCTCGGGCTACTTCGGCTGCCGCGACGAGGACGGCGGCTTCGACGAGCGGCGCTTCGTCGAGAACGCGCTCGACCCGCAGGTGAAGATGATCGAGATCAAGCTGAGCCAGGGCGCCAAGCCCGGGCACGGCGGCGTGCTGCCGGCGCCGAAGGTGACGACCGAGATCGCGGCCGCGCGCGGCGTGCCGACCGGCGTGGACTGCATCTCGCCATCGGCGCACAGCGCCTTCTCGACGCCGGTGGAGATGATGCATTTCGTCGCGCGGCTGCGGGTGCTCTCGGGCGGCAAGCCGGTGGGCTTCAAGTTCTGCCTCGGCCATCCGTGGGAATGGTTCGGCATCGTGAAGGCGATGCAGGAGACCGGGCTCACGCCGGACTTCATCGTGGTCGACGGCGCCGAGGGCGGCACCGGCGCGGCACCGGTCGAGTTCACCGACCATGTGGGCGCGCCGCTGCAGGAAGGCCTGCTGCTGGTGCACAACACGCTGGTCGGCGTGGGCCTGCGCGACCGCATCAAGATCGGCTGCGCGGGCAAGGTGATCACGGCCTTCGACGTGGCGCGGATGATGGCGCTGGGCGCCGACTGGTGCAACGCGGCGCGCGGCTTCATGATGGCGCTGGGCTGCATCCAGGCACAGAGCTGCCACACCGGCCACTGCCCGACCGGCGTGACCACGCAGGACCCGGTGCGCCAGCAGGCGCTGGTGGTGCCGGCCAAGGCCGACCGCGTGCGCAACTTCCACCGCAGCACCCTGCATGCGCTGAAGGAGCTGGTGCAGGCCGCGGGGCTGGACCACCCGAGCCGCATCACGGCCCACCACATCGTGCGGCGCATCTCCGACACCGAGGTGCGCCTGCTGAGCAACCTGGTCATGCAGGTGAAGCCGGGCGCGCTGCTGGGGCCGCTGGACGGGCAGCACACGGTGTTTCGCACCTACTGGCCGCTGGCGAGCGCGCACAGCTTCCAGCCGCTGGCGATGGCCCGGTGAGCCGCGCGCGTGGTCTCGGCACGGCCCTTGCCCCGCGCGCGCTGGCCCTATGATGCCTGCCTGATGAATCCTGGCAGACGAGGCAGCGCTTCCACGCGCGTGCAGATGCGCAAGAGCCTGGCCTCCGGCCCGGCGCCGCTGGAGGCGGTCGCGCCGCCGCAACCCGGCGACTACGCGGAATTCCTCCGCATCGAACTCCCGCAGCAGAAGGCGGGGGTCGCGAGCCATCGCCTTGGCCACGAGCGCGTCTGGCTCAAGAAGGCCGGCCCGCGCCACGGCAAGCTGGGTTACCGGATCATGGGCCTGCTGGCCGGCCTGCTGCGGCTGGAGATGCTGGTGCCGGTGCCCAACCCGGGCGGCGAGGCGGCGATCGAGATCGAGGCGCGGCGCCTGCGGGCGCTGGCCGCCGCCGGCCTGCGCGTGCCGATGGTGCTGGCGCAGCAGGCCGACGGCCTCCTGATTTCCGACCTGGGCGAAAGCGGCCGCCCGGCCGTGGTGCACCGCGAGCGGCTGGAGCACGCGGCGGTCAGCGGCCCGGTGCCGTTGCTGGCCACCTGGCGCGAAGGGCTCGAGGCCATCGGCATCGCGCATTCGCGCGGCGCCTACCTGAGCCAGGCTTTCGACCGCAACCTCGTCAAGTGCCCGGACGGCGTGATCGGCTACATCGACTTCGAGGACGACCCGGGCGAGACGCTGTCGCTGGCCGAGTGCCAGACGCGCGACTGGCTGAGCTACCTGCTGTCCACCGGCATGCTGCTCGACGCGGCGTCGCCGCAGGCGGCCGCGCTGCACTGGCACGCGGTGATCGCGGACGCAAGCGACGAAGTGCGCGAGAAGATCGCGCTGGCCGCGCGGCGCATGCGCTGGCTGCACCACCTGCCGGCCAGCCGGCGCTGGGGGCGGGACACGCAGCGGCTGCGCGCGGCGGCGCGGCTGCTGGGGCGCTGGTACGGCAAGGAAGCGCGAAGCGCCTGACGGCCGGCGGGTCGGGACGCGCCGTTCACACCGAGGCCGCGCGCCGGCCTTACATTCGGGGCGCTTGGAGAAACGGAGTCGGCATGATCCCCCGCATCGAACCAGCCGCCGCGCCGCCGCAGAACTTCGGGCGCCGGCTGGCGCACCAGTACGGCCTCGACGAGGTGCAGTCGTCGAGCGCGTCGGCGACCGCCTCGCCGCTGGACATGGCCCGCATGCACTACGGGCTGCCGCATCTCTTCGTGCTGCCGCCGCTGCCGGCGGAAGACGCCTTCGTGCTCGGCGTGGAACTGGCCCGTGCCGGCAGCCGGCGCTTCTTCGGACAGCGCGCCTGCACCAGCCTGGAGGGCATGGAGCCGGGCGCCATCCACATCGCCGACCTGTCGGAGCAGCCCTTCGCCTATGTCTGCAGCCCCTTCCACTCGGTGCTCTTCCACATGCCGCGTTCGGGCATCGAGGCCTTCGCGCGGGAGGCCGGCGCCGGCCCGGTCGGCCGCCTGCATTGCGCGCCCGGCACGCCGGACCCGGTGCTCGCCGGCCTGGCCGCCGCCGTGCTGCCCGCCCTGCTGCGGCCGCAGGAGACGAGCGCGCTCTTCCTCGACCACGTCGCGCTGGCACTGTATGCGCACGTGACCCAGGCCTATGGCGGCGCGCGCATTCCCGTGGCCGAGCGGCGCGGCGGGCTGGCGCCCTGGCAGGAGCGGCGCGCGAAGGAGCTTCTGACCGAGGAGCTGAAGCGCGACGTGCCGCTGGCCGAGGTGGCTGGCGCCTGCAAGCTCTCGCGCGGGCACTTCAGCAAGGCATTCAAGGAGACCACCGGCCAGTCGCCGCACGCGTGGCTGGTGACGCAGCGCGTGGGTGCGGCGCAGCGGATGCTGCAGCAGACCGGCGCCTCGCTGGCGGAGATCGCGCTGGCCTGCGGCTTCGCGGACCAGAGCCATCTCACGCGCGTGTTCGGCCGCCACGTCGGCGCTACGCCGGCGCAGTGGCGAAAAAGCATGTGAACGCCTCCAAGGTTGCCCTCGCGCACCGGCGCGGCCGGATCCGCGGGGTTTCCGGGCTTGAGCGCGGCGTGGCGTGGCGCGGCGGATTTTCCGGCGGGGAAGATGCGCGGCGTCGTGATGCACCGGGCTGAAGGGGGCGCTCAGCGCGGCAGGATGTCCGGCAGCAGCGGGCGTTGCAGGCGGGCCAGCCACCACTTGAGTGCTTCGCCGAGGTTGCCGGGCTTCCAGGCCAGCCAGAAGCTTTCGTCGGCGCGCGATTCCTCGGCGGCCAGCTCGACGAGGGTGCCTTGCGCGAGTTCGGCGCGCACGCAGGCGCGCGGCAGGAAGCCGTGGCCCAGGCCCGCCACCTGGCAGGCGATCTTGGCGGCCATCGAGGGCACCGTGATGCGCTTCTGCCCGGCCAGCAGGCCGATGGTGCGGTCGGACATCTGCCGCGCGCCGTCGCCGACGACCACCGCCGTGTGCTGCAGCAGGTCACCGCGCGTGAGCGGGCGGCCCAGCATCGCCAGCGGGTGCGTGGGCGCGACGCAGAAGGCGAACGCGATGCTGCCCACCGGCACGGCCTTGTAGCCGCCGCCGGCCGGCCCGTCGCTGGCGGCGACGATGAGGTCGGCACGGCCGTCGCGCAATGCCTCCCAGCTGCCGGTCATCGTCTCGCAGGCGATGCGCAGGCGCGTGCCGCAGTTCAAGTCCTCGAACGCTCGGATGTCCTCGGTGAAGGCGCTGGTGGGGATGAGCGAGTCATGCACCAGGCGCAGCTCCGCCTCGAAGCCGGTGGCGATCTGCCGCATGCGGGATTCGAGTTCGCCGGCCGCGGCGATCAGCCACCGGCCCTCCTTCAGCATCTCCTGGCCCGCCGGCGTGAGGCTCACCCGCGGGCCCTGGCGCTTGAAGAGGGCGATGCCGAGTTGCGCCTCCAGCTTGCCGACGGTGTAGGAGATGGTGGAGGGCACCTTGTGCAGGCGCTCCGAGGCGGCGGCGAAGGAGCCGTGGCGGGCAATGGCGTCCACGATCTCGATGGCTTCCAGGGTGAGTTTCAGCATGGGCGGACGTCCGGGACGATGTTCGATTTTTTCGATGATGAAGGGTCGATTCTTTCAACATCGACGGCATTGCGGCGCCGGATACTTCCGGCACGCCACGAGATTCTCCCTCTATGAGAAGGCTCCGGCAGCCGGGAAGCCGGCGTTGCATTCATCGTGAATTCCGTCGAAAGACGAACCGCCAGGAGCCCCTCATGCTGGAACTTCGCAAGGCCGACCATCGCGGCGTCGCCAACCACGGCTGGCTGCGCTCGCGCCACACCTTCTCCTTCGGCCACTACCACGATGCGAACCAGCAGGGTTTCTCGGACCTGCTCGTGATCAACGACGACCGGGTGGACCCGGGACGCGGCTTCGGCACGCATCCGCACCGCGACATGGAGATCTTTTCGTACGTGCTCGAAGGCGCGCTGGAGCACCGGGACTCGATGGGCACCGGCTCGGTGATCCGCCCCGGCGACGTGCAGCTGATGAGCGCGGGCAGCGGCGTGCGGCACAGCGAGTTCAACGCCTCGGCGACGGAGCCGGTGCGCTTCCTGCAGGTCTGGATCGTGCCGCGCACGCGCGGCGGCGTGCCGGGCTACCAGCAGGTCCGCTTCGACGAGGCAAGCAAGCGCGGGCGGCTGCGGCTCATTCTCTCGCCCGATGCGCGCGAGGGTTCGCTCGCGGTGCATCAGGACGCGCGGGTCTATGCCGGCCTCTTCGACGGCGCGGAGACGGCGACGCTGGATCTGGCGCCCGACCGCCATGCCTACGTCCACGTGGCGCGCGGCAGCGTGGAGCTCAATGGCGAGCGGCTGTCCGAAGGCGACGGCGCGCGCCTGCGCAATGAGCGCCGCCTGCGTTTCGCCAGGGGCGATGGCGCCGAGGTGCTGGTGTTCGACCTGCGCCCGCACGAGCGGCCGTCAATGTGAGCTGCCGTCCAGCGCGAGGAAGTGATGCACCACCGGCGGCCGAGGCCCGACGTGGAAGCGCAGGGCCTCGGCCTGGATATCGGCGTCCGCCTTCGACACGCGCTGGTGCTGGCGCATGTGCTCGGCCCATGACTCGACCAGGAACCACTCCATGAGGCATTCGGGCTCGCCCGTGTGCTCGGTGAGGCCCCAGGCGTAGGCGCCATCGCGGCGGCGCTCGGCGGAGAGCACCTGCATCGCCCGCACGAAGGCGGCGCGGTCTTCCTGGCGAACGCGGTACTGGACCTGCACCATCACCGGCCCGCGATCGTTCGACACCGGCTGCGCCACCAGCGGTTCGGGCCAGTGGTTGGAGGGTTGCAGGTCGGCCTCGCCTGCCGGCAGCTTCACGCGGTGGAAGGCCGCCGCCACCAGCACCAGCCCGATGGCGCCGGCCAGCAGCGCCATGGGCACGCCGATTTCCTGCGCGATGAGGCCCCAGCCCAGGCTGCCGGCCGCCATCGCGCCGTTGAAGACGGTGAGGTAGACGGCGAGTCCGCGCCCGCGCACCCAGTTCGGCAGGATGGACTGCGCGACGCCGTTGAGCGTGGTGAGCGCGATGATCCAGCCCACGCCCAGCAGCAGGAGCAGCAGCACCGCCACCCACTGCGGCGGCGCGGCCACCAGCGCGGCCATGACGCCCGCCGTGATGAGCGAGGCCAGCAGCACGAGGCCGTCGGCATCGAGCCGCGCGCGCAGGCGCGGCAGCAGCACCGCGCCGAGGATGGCACCCGCGCCGACGGCGCCCAGCAGGATGCCGTAGAAGCCCGCGCTGCCGCCGAGCATCCGCCGCGCGACCAGCGGCAGCAGGGCCCAGACCGAACTCGCGAAGAGGAAGAACACCGCCGCGCGCAGCAGCACCACGTGCAGCTCGCGGCTGGCGCGCGTGTAGCGCACGCCGGCCTTGAAGGCGCCGAGGAAGTGCTCCGACAGCCCGCTCTCCGGCGTCGCCGGCCGACGCCACCACAGCAGCGCCGCGACGACGAAGACATAGCTCAGCACGTCGAGCCCGTAGGTCACGGCGGCGCCGAAGCTCGCGAGCAGCAGGCCGCCGGCGGCCGGCCCGATGGCGCGCGAGATGTTGATGCCCAGTGAGTTCAGCGCCACGGCGTTCTTGAGTTCGGCGCGCGGCACCAGCTCCGGCACGATCGACTGCCAGGTCGGCCCCATCAGCGCGGCGCCGATGCCGCCGACGAAGGTCAGCACGATCAGGTAGCTCACGGTGAGGGTGCCGGTGTGCGCCAGCACGAGCAGCGTGCCGCTGACCGCGGCCAGCAGGACCTGCACGCCGATCAGGAAGCGGCGCCGGTCGAGGATGTCGGAGAGCACGCCCGCCGGGATCGCGAGCAGGAAGACGGGCAGCGTCGCGGCGGTCTGGATCAGGGCCACGGCCGTCGGGCTGGCCGAGAGCTCGGTGACCATCCAGGAACTGGCCACGTCGCGCATGAAGCTGCCGATGTTGCCGAGCACCGTGGCTGCCCACAGCACGGCGAACACGGGCTGGCGCAGCGGCGCGAAGCTGCCGGCGGCGGCCGGGGGAGTGGCGGCGGGTGAAGGCGTGCTCATGGCGTCGGCGCATTCTCGCGCCGGTGCAGGTCGTGCCATGCCACCAGCAGGAAGCCGCCGATCAGGCCCCAGTGCTCGAAGAAGGAATTGGCCGCCATGAAGCGCTCCGGCGGCGCCATCTCCCAGAAGCGGTTGGCCACGAAGGTGGCCATGAGCGTGAAGCCCGCGAGGCCGAGCGCGCCCAGCCAGCGGTAGAAGCCGCAGAGGATCATCAGCGAGGCGCCGAACTCGAAGACGATGGTGGCAACGGCGAGCGGCGCGGCCGGCGCGAGGCCGAAGTGATGCATCTCCGCCAGCGCGCCGGCGAAATCCGTCGCCTTGTTGAAGGCCCCCTGGAGGTAGGCCGCGCACAGGAAGAGCAGCGCGAGCCAGCGCACCCAGGGCGCGGTGAAAAGCCGATGCACGCCCGCCATCACACCGCCCAGCACGCGCAGCCCAGCGCGCCCCAGAAACCCTTGAGGTCCGAAACCGGCAGCTTGCTGCTCCAGGCCGTCGCGTGCCGGTGGCCGTGGACGTTGCAGTCGTTGGCGCAGCCGCAGGCCATCGCGGCGCGGTTCACGGCTTGCTGCAGCGGCCTGCCCTCCTTGTCGCCCCAGGCGCCGTGGCCGCCGAAGCGGCGTCCAGGGGCCCAGTCCGGCATGGCCGGCGGCGGCGTGCCCTCGTCGTGCATCGCGAACGCGCCCGCCGCATAGACCACCTTGCCGCCCACCATCGTGAGCAGCGCCGTGGTGTCCGCGATCTCGGACTCGGGGCAGCCGAGGAAGTCGCGGTCCGGCACCACCAGGTCGGCGAACTGGCCCACCTCGATGCGGCCCTTCTTGCCGACCTCGTTGGAGAACCAGGTGACGTTCTCGGTCCACATGCGCAGCGCCGTCTCGCGGTCCACGCAGTTGCGCCGCGGATAAAGTTGCAGGCCGCCCACGGTGCGGCCGGTGACCAGCCAGGCGAGCGAGACCCACGGGTTGTACGAGGCGACGCGCGTGGCGTCCGTGCCGGCCGAGACTTTCACGCCTTTCTCCAGCATGCGCCGGACCGGCGGCGTGGCCTCGGCGGCGCCCGGGCCGTAGCGCTCGACGAAGTACTCGCCCTGGTAGGCCATGCGGTGCTGCACCGCGATGCCGCCGCCCAGCGCGGCGATGCGGTCGATGGAGCGCTCGGAGATGGTCTCGGCATGGTCGAAGAACCAGTTCAACCCCTTCAGCGGAATCTCCTCGTCCACTTTCTCGAAGACATCCAGCGCGCGCGCGATGGTCTCGTCGTAGGTCGCGTGCATGCGCCAGGGCCAGCGGTTCTGCGCGAGGATGCGCACCACGTCTTCCAGCTCGCCTTCCATTTCCGGCGCCATGTCGGGGCGCGGCTGACGGAAGTCCTCGAAGTCGGCGGCCGAGAAGACCAGCATCTCGCCCGCGCCGTTGTGGCGGAAGTAGTCGTCGCCTTGCTTGTACTTCGAGCTGGCGGTCCAGTTCAGGAAGTCCTGTTTCTCCTGCTTCGCCTTCTGGGTGAAGAGGTTGTAGGCCAGGCGGATGGTCATCTGGCCGGCGTCGGCCAGCTGCTGGATGACCTGGTAGTCCTCGGGATAGTTCTGGAAGCCGCCGCCCGCGTCGATGACGCCGGTCACGCCCAGGCGGTTGAGCTCGCGCATGAAGTGGCGCGTGGAATTGAGCTGGTACTCGACGGGCAGCTTCGGTCCCTTGGCCAGCGTCGCGTAGAGGATGGCCGCGTTGGGCCTGGCCAGCAGCAGGCCGCTGGGGTTGCCCGCCGCGTCGCGCACGATCTCGCCGCCGGGCGGCGCGGGCGTGTCCTTCGTGTAGCCGACGGCGCGCAGGGCCGCGCCGTTGAGCAGCGCGCGGTCGTAAAGGTGGAGGATGAAGACCGGCGTGTCGGGCGCCACCGCGTTGAGCTCGGCCAGCGTCGGCAGGCGCTTCTCGGCGAACTGGTGCTCGGTGAAGCCGCCGACCACGCGCACCCATTGCGGCGCGGGCGTGACGGCCACCTGGCGCCGCAGCATGTCCATCGCGTCGGCCAGGCTGCGCACGCCGTCCCAGCGCAGCTCCATGTTGTAGTTGAGCCCGCCGCGGATCACGTGCGTGTGGTTGTCGATCAGCCCCGGCAGCACGCACTTGCCCAGCAGGTTGATGACCTGGGTGCCGGCACCGGCCAGCGGCAGGATGTCCTCGTCGCGCCCGACATGGGTGAAGCGCCCGCCGCGGACGGCGACGGCGCTGGCCGTCGGGTTCGCGCGGTCCAGGGTGGTGAAGCGGCCGCTGTGCAGGATGAGCTCGGGCGCCTCAGCCATTGCGGCCTTCCCCGGGCGTGGGCGCGCTCTTCGCCATCTTCGGGTCGCACTTGGGCAGCTCGCCGAACATGTGCGGCTTGACCTGGTGGCGAAGCCAGGAGCTGGCGGCCGGCGTCTTGTCGAACACCTGCTTGACCAGAGGCGGCAGCTGCTCGCCCACCAGGATGCCGAGCAGGCCGACCAGCGCGATCACCGGCGGGGCCGGCGAGCGCACCTGGAACAGCGCGTAGATGACGCCGACCAGCAGGCCGACCGCGAGGGAGACGATGTAGGGCTTCATGGCCGGCGACGCTCGCGTTCAGCCTTCGTGCGCGCCGAACATGGTCTTGGCATAGATGATGCCCAGGCCATAGGCGCCGCCGAACTTCTTCGCGATGCCGGTGGTCATGTCGTAGGTCTCGGTGCGCGCCCAGTCGCGCTGCATCTCCAGCAGGTACTGCAGCGAGGTCATCGGCCGCGCGCCGGCCTGCACCATGCGGTCCATGGCGCGGTTGTGCGCCTCCACCGACACGTCGCCGCAGGCGTCGGCGATCACGTAGACCTCGAAGCCCTGGTCGATGGCCGACAGCGCCGGGCCGACGATGCATACGCCCGTCCAGAGGCCGGCGAGCACCAGCCGGGTCTTGCCGATCTCGTTGACCTTGCGGATGACGGCGGCGTCTTCCCAGGTGTTCATGGAGGTGCGGTCGAGCATGGCCTGGCCGGGGAAGGCGGTGGTGATCTCTTCGAACATCGGGCCGGAGAAGCTCTTCTCGGCCACCGTCGTGAGGATGGTGGAGGCGCCGAAGCCGGCCGCCGCATGGGCGACCAGGGCCGCGTTCTGGCGCAGCGTGACCGCGTCGATCGAGTGCGTGGCGAAGGCCATCTGCGACTGGAAGTCGATCATGATCAGCGTGTGGTCCTTGGGCGTCAGCAGCTTGGCGCCGGGCGTGGGGGTGGCGGTGATGGGCATGGCGGATCCTTTCAGAGGGGTGCGGAAGTTCGCGGGGATGGTGCTTGCGAAGCCGCCCGCGGTCTTGTCGAATCCGCAGCCCCGTTGAACATTCGTCCGCTGCCGGCAAGCGGCAGATCCCGGAAACTCCGCCCTCACGTCATTTCGACGCCCCAGGCCGCGAGGCGCTTGCGCAGGGCGAGCACCGCGCGGTCCTTGCTCAACAGGCGCGCGCGGTGGGCGACGGCGAGGTCGATGAAGACCTGGTCGTCAGGGTCGCTGCACACGCAGGCCGCGCGGGCCGGCACGGCATCGATGCGCTGCACGCGGGCGTCGAAGGCGGAGAGCACGCCTTGCGCGTCACGCCCGGACGCGGCCAGGCGCGCGGCGATCAGCGGATAGCCGAGCACGCGCTCCAGTTCGCCGCGCATCGCGGCGGTGGCGATCCAGCGCAGCTCGCCCGCGGCCAGCGCCGCGGCGAGCGGCGCGCAGGCGGGGTCGTCGAACACGAGGAGGTCGAGCGCGACGTTGGTGTCGATGACGACGGCCCGCACCGTCGATCAACCCTGCCGGAACTGCTTGCGCAGCAAGGCCTTGTGCCGCGCGATGTGCGCCATCTGCGCCTGCGCGATGGTCCCGCCGAGGTCGTTGCCGTCGCCGTTGAGCACCTCGTTGGCGAGGGTGAGCGCGCGCGCCACCACCTCCTGCTCGCCCAGGCCCTGCGCGGCGGCGAGGTCCAGCGCCACGCGCTTCATCGCGCGCTGCGAGAGCATCCACATGGCGCCGAAGGCGTCCCACGCGGCCGCCGCTTCCTTGAACTGGTCGCGCTCGGCCAGGATCTCGGTGAGCGGCTTCGCGAGGATCTCGTTCAGCGCATCGAGCTGCTCCGCCATGGCCTCGACCCGCGCCTCGGCCTCGGCGCGCGCCTCGTCCGCGCCGGGCGGCGGGCCGTAGGAGCCGTCCGGGTTCACGGTGGCGATCTGGAGCTTGTCGGGGGCCGTCATGGGGAATCCTGGAAGACGCAGACGCGCGGGCGCGCGCGGGGAAGGCCGCCAAGGATACCGAAGCGCTCGACATCCAGGTGCTGGAACCCGCTTCGCGGGAGTTGAAGGCAAAATCCCCCGCGCCGGGCGCGTGCACGCAGCCGGGACCGCGGCATGCGTGGCGTGGCGAAATGGCGTCCCGGAGGGTTTCCGCAGACATTTGGTAGCCGCCTTCGCGCAGGGCGGGCCTCCGGTGCAACATGAGCCGACTCCCCAAAGCAGTCGCAATGAGTTACAAACCCGGCTGGGCGAGCTTTCGGCCGCCCCTACAGGAGCGAGGAATGACAGTCAGACGTGAAGAGGCCCGCGGCCATGGGCAGCCGCGCCGCGCACGGGCGCACACCGGCGGTACGCACCCGCGCGGCGCCGTGCGGCACAGGATCGAGGCCGCACGTGCCGCAACCTGAATCGCCCTACCGCTTCGACAACATCGAGGTGCAAACCGCCAGCCGGCAGTTGCTGGTGGACGGCAACCCCGCGAGCATCGGTGCGCGCGCCTTCGACGTGCTGCTGGCCCTGATCGCCCACCGCGACCGCATGCTGACCAAGAACGAGCTGCTGGAGATGGTGTGGCCGAACCTCGTGGTCGAGGAGAACAATCTCCAGGTGCACGTGAGTTCGCTGCGCAAGCTGCTGGGCGCGAAGGCCATCGTGACCATCCCGGGCCGGGGCTACCGCTTCGCCGCCACGCTGGAGGCTTCGGCGCCGGACAACGCCGCGCCCGCCGCCCCGGCCGCCGCACCCCAGCCTGCCGTGGCCGCCCAGGCGCTGCGCGCCGACACCGGCAACCTGCCCGCCCTGCTGGCCCCGCTGCTGGGCCGCGACACGGAGCAGGCGGCGCTGCGCGACCTGGTGCGCGCGCACCGGCTGGTGAGCGTCCTCGGCCCTGGCGGCATCGGCAAGACCAGCCTGGCGAAGGCCGTGGCCCGGCAGCTGGCGCATGAATTCCGCGACGGCGCGTGGCTGGTCGAGCTCGCCACCGTCTCCGACCCGGCGGCCCTGCCCGGCGCGGTGGCGCTGGCCCTGAACATCAGCCTGCCGGCCCAGGCGGATGCCGGCGCCGCGCTGGCCGAGCGCCTGCGCGGGCGCGAACTCCTGGTGCTCGACAACTGCGAGCACCTGGTGGAGCCGGTCGCGGCGCTCGTGGCGCGGCTGCTCGACGCGCTGCCCCATCTGCACATCCTCGTCACCAGCCAGGAGCCGCTGCGGCTGGCGGCCGAGCAACCGATGCGCCTGGACGCGCTGGCCGTGCCGAGCGACAGCCACGCGCCCCTGGCCGATGCCGCCGCGCACGGCGCGGTGGCGCTCTTCGTCGCCCGCGTGCGCGCCGTGCAGCCGGGCTTCCGGCTCGACGAAGGCAACCTGGGCGCGGTCGTGGAGATCTGCCGCGAACTCGACGGCATGCCCCTGGCGCTGGAACTCGCCGCCGCGCGCGTGCCCCTGCTGGGCGTGCAGGGCGCGCGCCAGCACCTGTCGCAGCGGCTGCGCATCCTGAGCAGCGGCACGCGCGACGCGCCCTCGCGCCACCGCACGCTGCGCGCCACGCTGGACTGGAGCCATGCCCTGCTGAGCCCGCAGGAGCAGACGGTGTTCCGCCGCCTCGGCGTGTTCGTCGGCGGCTTCGGCCTGGAGCTCGCGCAACAGGTGGCGGCCGACGAGCACATCGACGCCTGGGCCGTGCTGGACCTGCTGGGCAACCTGATCGACAAATCCATCGTCGTGGCCGAGGCCGGCCCGGTGCCGCGCTACCGCCTGCTCGAATCCGCGCGCGCCTACGCGCGCGAGCAGTCGGAGGCGGCCGGCGAGTGGGAGAGGCTGCGGCGATGGCATGCGCGCTGCATGCAGGCGGCCATCGACCGCCGCGCGCGCTACGCGCGCCTGGGCCCGGAGTCGGAAGACCAATGGCTGCTGGCCTGCAGCCCCGAGATCGACAACCTGGGCAGCGCCATCGAATGGGCCTGCGGCCCGGCGGGCGACCGCACGCTGGCGCTGAGCCTGGTGAACATCGCCTCCGTGCTGATGTACCAGGCCGGCCGCTACCCCGAATGCCTGCGCTGGATGCAGGCGGCCGAGCCGCTCATCGGCGAGGACACGCCGGCCCAGGTGGTGGCCGAGTTCCGCCTCGGCATGGCGGCCGCGGGCCTGCACGGCGGCATCAGCGCCCACCAGCGCACGCTGCTGCTGGACCAGGCGCTGGAGACCTTCGACCAGCAGCCGCCCCAGCCCGCGCAAGCCATGGCCGGCTGCATGAGCGCCTACGTCGCCGCGGTGAGCGGGGATTTCGAGAAGGCCGAGCGCCGCCTGACGCAATATCGCGCGCTGGTCGAGATCCCCGCGATGCGCGGCTTCAAGGGGCTGTGGCTCTACATCATGGGCATGGTGCGGCGCTACCAGGACCGGCCGGACGACGCGCTGACCGCCTTCAACCAGGCACTGCCGCTGGTGCGCGGCGGCGGCAACGCGCGCGTGCTCTTCTACGTGCTCAACAACCTGGCCGCGATGCACCACGAGCTGGGCCATCTCGATGAGGCGGCGAGCCAGTTCCGCGGCGTGATCGACCATCTCCAGCGCTCGCCGCTGACCGATGCGCAGATGATGGCCTTCGCGCTGAACTGGTACGCCCACGCGCTCACCAGCCTGGGCGAACTCGACAAGGCCGAGGCGCAGGTGATGCTGAGCCTGCCGCACTGCCGCCGCTCGGTGGGCCTGCGCCACTTCGCCGGCATGCTGGCCCTGCTGTTCGCGCGCCAGGGACGGCTGCGGGAGGCGGCACTGCTGATCGGCTGCGACGACGCCGCCCGGGAGCGGCGCGGCGAGATGCGCACGCCCACGGACCGGCGCACGCTCGCGGGCACGCTGTCGCTGATCGGCGCCGCGCACCCGCCGGCGCAGGTCGACGCCTGGCGCCTCGAAGGCACCGGGCTCGACGAGGATGCGGTGGCCGCGCTGCTGGCCGGCCACGACGACCTCAGCTTCTCGATGACGCCCCGGTACGCTCAAGCTGCCTGATCAGGTAGGGGAAGACGTCGCGCGCCGCGTCGCGGCCGATGAAGAGGTCCATGTGGGCATAGTCCTCGAAGACGTGGCGCGTGTAGAGCGCCGGATCGTTGTAGGCCGACAGCCAGGTCTGCGTGCGGATGCAGGTCTCCGGGAAGAAGAGCTGGTTCTTCGCGCCCGCCACGAAGCTGATGGGCAGCGCCAGCCGCGCGGCTTTCTCCGGCACCACGTACACGTCGCGGCCTTCGGCGTCGACGGCCTTGGAGCGCTGCATCATCAGCGTGAGCTGCTCGAAGGGCCGCAGCGACACCTTGCCGAACATCTCCGCCAGCGCGGTGTGCGTGGCGTTGTTGAGCTGCGCATGCGTGTAGGAGGCGCCGAAGATGGAGAACACGCGGTGGCACACCGGGTTCTTGCAATGCTCGCCCACCGGCACGGGCACCTTGTAGGCCAGCGTGTCGATCTCGCGGTCGAGGTCGCTGGTGCCTGAGACGCAGTCGAAGCGGTCTTCCAGCGGGGCGTAGGCTTCCATCAGCCGGGCCAGGCCCATGTCGGCCTTGGTGTTGTTAAGCCAGCCGGTGATGGGATGCAGCGTGAGCTGCGAGGAGACGATGGAGCGCACGCCGCTCATGCCGTCCAGCAGCGCCATCAGCAGGCTCATGGAGCCGACGCAGTGCGCGATGGCCTGCAGGTCGGGCGCTGCGGTGGCCTCCAGGATGAAGCGCACCGCCGCCGGCCAGTCGATGCGGGCGATGTCGTCGATGGTGTAGGGCGCGATCGGGCTGCCGGAGTCGGGGCTCGCGCGGTAGTCGAAGAGCCACACGTCGTAGCCGCGCGCGCAGAGCGCCTCCACCAGGTTCTGCTCCACCGTGTCGGTCGCGAAGGAAGAGGCGCGCACCGAGAAGCCGGGCGCCAGCACCACCGGCCCGCGCGCGCCGCCGGCATAGCGCGTGAGCTTGATCCGGAAGCCGTCGCCCACGTCCACGCTGTGCGGCACGGGCGCGGGCGCGCGCAGGGCGCGGCGCGGCATCGAGGGCAGGTCCAGCGCGGGGAAGTTGTTGAGGTTGGCCAGCAGCCCGCCGTAGGCGCGGAACAGCGTGGTGCCGAAGAGGCCGCCGAACCTGGCGAGGTAGGCGGCCGAGATGGCGTCGCGCGCGGCCGGCACCAGGCGCTCGATGTCGCCCGCCAGGTTCGCGGGCGGCTCGAGCTTGATGGTCGCGCCTTGCCACAGCAGGTCTTCCATGCCGAGCGTGAGGATGCCCTGCGCCACGAGCTGCCCGCCGACGTCGTCATGCACGCGCACGAAGAGCGTGGTGGTGTCGGTCCAGGGCGAGGAGCCGGGCCGCTCGTGCAGCACCTTGTGGCCCTTGAAGCGCAGCCGCGCGTCACCGCGCCGCAGCATCATCTCGTAGGTCATGGTCCAGGTCTCCACGCGCTGCGCATCCGCGGGCAGCAGGTGGAAGATGCCGCTGACCACGGGCATCGGCTCGTGCCACAACGCCGGGCAGTCCACGGTGCCCGTGATGCGCGCGGGGTGCGTCGGGTCCGACACCATCTGGTGCAGGTCGTCGGTGTGGATGGTCAGGTCGAAGCGCATCGTCTGGCCTTGCACGCGGCCCCAGGCGGCGGCGACCTCGTAGTCGCTGGCCATGCGGCGGGCCGCGTCGGCGCGCGGCACCACGGCCTCGGTGCTCACCCAGCCTTCCATGGTCTCGGTGAACTGGAAACTCGGGCTGAGCAGCGCCGGATCCTTGTCGATGAGCTCGCGGATCGCCTCCTTGGCCAGTTCGATGGCGCCGTCCTCGATGTGGCCGGCCACGCGCTTGAAGAGCGATTCGGCGCCGTGCACCAGCGCCGAGGCCTCGCGCTCCAGGCGCTCCATCAGGCCGGGCTCGTGGGCAGGCGCCTTGGGCAGGGGCGGCGGCGGCAGGGCCGCCGCGCGGTGCGGCAGCATCTCGCGCCGCGCCATGCCGAAGTCGATGCTCCAGCCGCGCGCATCGCACAGGTTCTGGCAGGCGCGCTCGGCCAGCGCGGTGATGGTGAGCAGCGGGTTCACACCCGCCGCCCCCGGCACGGCCGCGCCGTCGCAGACATACAGGCCTTCGTGCACGGCCGTGCCCTGAGTGCCCGAGAAGACCTGGCCCTGGTGGTTGACCACGCCTTCCTGCGCCGTGTCGCCCATGCCGCAGCCGCCCAGCGGATGCACGGTGATCAGCTTGCGCCCGAGCGCATCGCTCGACAGCGGGTTGGGAATGAACTGGCCATGCACCGCCTCGTTGGCGGCCTGGAGCCAGGCGTTGTCGCGCTCCATCACGGGGCTGGAGCCGGCCTGGGGCCAGTCGATGCGCAGCCGGTCGTCCTGCAGCCGCAGGCGGCCGGCGGAGTCGTCCACGCTCATCACGAGATAGGTCTGCGTGCGCGCGACCGCGCCGCTGTAGGCCAGGCCGCTCAACGCGCCGGGGTCGTTCTGCACCGCGTCGCCCAGCACCTGCGCATCGAGCAGGCGGTCCTTGGCCTCGTCGGCACCGTACTCGAACTCGCCGCCCAGCATCGCGTCGGCGAAGAAGAGCGCGGGCGTGAGCAGGGGCGCCAGCGCGCCGGGGATCACGCCCTCCTCGATCACCAGGCCGTCGGCCACGTCGGGGGCCTGGCGCATGTCGATCACGCCGGTGATGCACGGGCCGGGCAGGTCGGCCGCGGCCACCTTGTTGCGGCCGGTGCCCACGCCGTTGATGTTGCTGCGCACCGTCCGGCCATTCGCATCGGTGCGGGACTGCCAGTAGTTGTCGTAGCCGAGCGCGAGCACGTCGCCGTTGCCGGAGAAGCGCTGGCCGACGCGGTCGGAGGTGGCAAGGCCGCGCTCCTTCGAGCGCAGCAGGATCTCGGTCGAGCCGAGCGTGCCGGCGCCGAGCACCACGATGTCGGCGCTGACGCTGCGCCGCGCGCCGGCCGGCGCGTCGGCGCCCCGCAGCGCGACCGGGTCGAAGAACACGCGCCAGCGTTCACCGTCGCGCTCGACGTGGCTGACCCGCGCGCCAGTGAAGATCTCGGCGCCATGGTTGTGCGCGTCGGGCAGGTAGTTCATGCGCGTGGTGTTCTTCGCGCCCACGTTGCAGCCGCTGGTGCAGTCGCCGCACAGGTTGCAGCGCGGCTGCGTCACGCCGAAGGGGTTCACCTGGTCCGAGAAATTCACCGCGATGGGCGGACGCTTGAAGGGCTTCTTCATGACCGCCGCGGACTTCTGCAAGGCCTGCAGCTTGTTCAGCGGCGGGAAGCCGGGCGTGCCCTCCGGATAGGGCGAGGGGTCCAGCATCTGCCGCGCCCGCGCGATGTAGGGCTCCAGCACCGTCGGGTCGTGGCGGAACTCGGCCGGCCAGGGCGTGGTGTCGAAGAGGCGCGGGTCGATCTCCAGCGCCACGTTGGCGTTGATGAGCGAGGTGCCGCCGAGCCCGCAGCCGACCATGGCGAGCATGTCCTCGTTCAGGTGCAGGTTGTAGAGGCCGTCGGGTGCGCCGAGCTTGCCGCGCGCCCCGTCGATCTGCATGTCGGCGCGCGCCATGCCGATGTCGTCCGGGAACTCGCCGGGCAGGATCTCGCGGCCGCGCTCCAGCACGCACACCGACTGGCCGGCGCGCGCGAGGCGCGAGGCCGCGACGCCGGCGCCGTAGCCGGACCCCACCACGACCACCGTGTAGTGCGCGGCCATCTCCTCCAGCGCGCGGGCGATGCGTTTCATCGTCATGCCCCCGCCCCCGCGCCCGCGCGCACGTCGGCGCCGGCCTGCTGCCTGGCCTTCATCTCTTCCCGCGCCTGCTCGATGACCTGGACGGAGGCGTCGAAGAACTCGTCCAGCAGCCGCGTGGCGCGCGTCTCCGTGGCCGCCTGCGCGCTGCGCGAGAAAATCTCCCAGGCCGGCGCCGTGCGCTCGATGCCGGCGGCGAGCGCGGCCAGCATGGCGTTGTCCCTGTCGCGGAAGCCGCCGACGCCGCGCGCCTGCACCGGCGTGATGGACCCATTGACCGGATCGTTGAAGAGCCGCAGCGAGGCGACGTTCAGCGCCTCGTCGATGAACACCGCCGCCGCGCCCTGCGTGCTGGCGAGCGTGGGCTGGTCCATCACCCAGCCGCCGGTGTTGAAGACGCCGACGGGACGGTCGAAGCCTTCCACCGGCAGTTCGTCCTCGAAGGGCTTGTGCGTGTGGCCGAAGACGAAGGACAAGTCCAGCCCGCGGGCGTCGAGGCCGGCGCTTTCGAGCTGCAGCTTCACCGCGCCTGCGAGATACCAGCGCAGGTCCTCCACGTCGGCATCGCTCATCACCTGCAGGTAGCCGCCGCGCTGCGACTCGGCGCCCCGGCCCAGCGTGGCGTCGAGCGCGCCGAGCACCAGCTGGCGCACGGTGACGCCCGACACCACCGGCATGCTGCCGCTCATGCCGAAGTCCCGGTCCAGCCGGGACACCAGCATCTCGGAGAGGCGCTGGCAGAAGTCGTGCGAGGCGCCGGCGTCGAGCATGACCTCGTACAGCGTGCCGGCGCGGGTGCCGGTGAGGCCGGAGCTGCCCAGGTCGGACCACATGAAGTCGACCCAGGCTCCGTTCTGCGACTCCAGCTCGGCGACCGTGAGCGGGCCGCGGTTGCGCACAGGGGGATGGCCTGGCGCCTGGGCGTTGAGGGTGGACATCAGGCGGTAGATCGGGTCGATGTAGTGGCCATGGTGCAGCACCACGCAGCGACGGCGCGAGGCGTCGAGCAGGCCGAGGTTCGGGTAGGCGATGTCGGCATGCGCGCCGGCCAGGGCCGGGTAGCCAGCCATCAGCCGCGTGATCATGGGAGCGTCGACGCGCGGCACGTCGGGCTCGGCCGTCCCGTCCGCCCGCTCGAACAGCGCGGTGTGCTCGATCAGGTCGCGATCGATGCGGCCCCGGAAGAGCTGCTCGTGGAAATGCTGGTCCTGCGCGATGCGCCAGAGGTGGTGGTCGTGGTTGCCCGGCACGCAGAGCACGCGCGGCGCGAAGACCGGCTTGCCGGCCTCGTCGAGCATCACCGTCTCGATGAAGCAGCGGAAGGCCTGCGCCACGCTGCCCATGGGCGACAGGCCCATGTCCAGCACGTCGCCCATCAGGACCAGCGTGGGCGGCGGGCCCTCGCCCATCGCGGCCAGGAGCTGGCGCAGCGCGGCGCCGAAGGCGGCCAGGGTGCCGCTGGCCCGGCTGGGGTCGGGCCGGCCTTCGGCGCTGGTGTCGGTCAGGGTGCTGTTCGCCGCGCCGAGGTGCAGGTCGGACAGGCAGACGTAACGCGGAGCTTTCGGGGCCATGGTTTCAGGAATTGGGTTCAGGCGGACACACGGACGTGCCCGTGCATCGAATATCGGCGAAGCCCGGCCGGTTTTTATGAATGAGGCCCTTAAACGTTCTGAATCCGGGCGGCCCGGAGGGGGCCGGGAGCGGCTGAACGCAGCCTTCAGCACGCTTCAGTACGACTTAAGGACGAAAAACACGCGGCGCGGAACGATGCGGCCTCCTCCACCCGCCACGGACGCCGCCATGAACACACCGTACAACGACCCCGCCGCCGCCATCGCCGCGTCGCGACGCGCGGCCGGTTTGACCCACCGGACGCGGCTGCGCAACGGGGTGCCCGTGCACATCCGGCCGGTCCGGCCGGCCGACGTGCGCTGCTTCGGCGAGTTCATCTGCAAGCTGTCGACGGCCTCGCGCGGGTGGCGCTTCCAGGGCGGCGTGAGCCCGTGCGCGCCGGGGCTGCTGCAGGAACTGGTGCACGTGGACGGCGTGAACCACGTCTGCTCCATCGCCACCCGGCCGGCGCACCTGGGCGCCGCGGGCGAGGAGGTGCTCGGGGAGGCGCGCTACTGCGTGGACGTGGACACCGACTGCGCGGAGTTGGCCATCGCCGTGGCCGACACCTGCCAGGGCCAGGGACTGGCCGACGAACTGCTCGCCCATCTGCTCGACGCGGCGCGCGACGCCGGACTGCGCTGCCTGTTCTGCGAGGTGCCCTCCGCCAACGCCCGGATGATCCGCTTCATGCAGCGCATGGGCTTCGTGGTCTGCGAGCGCGTGGGCGAGGGCTCGGTGCTGCGGATGGAGCGCGAGGTCGCGCCACGCGCGCCGCAGGGCGCCGCGCCGAGGGCCTTGCTGGCGCTGCGGCGCTGGCTGGGCAGCCAGTTTTCGCAGGAAGCTCACTGAGAGGACGACCTGCATGACCCCGAAACCCCCGGACTACGACCCCTTCAACGTCGAGATCGACGACTCGCGCCACCTCGAACCCGAGCCGCCGAACTTCGCCGAGAGATTGCGGCAGGCCGTGGACGCCGCGCGCCGCATCGTCGGCGGCAACGCGACGGAGACGGAGCGGGCGCGCTTTCTGGCGGAGGCGAGTTGCCCGGAGGACCTGGAAAGGCGGCTCCAGGTGTGGGAGCAGGCGCAGCGGACGCAAGGGAAGTTGCCGCCGCCGCTGTGAAGCGGCCGGCGGATGACCAGGCGGTGCGGCCGCTGATGCTCGCTCAGCCATCGGCTCTGTTCGGCCTGCTGGCGGGCGCGCGCGGCGAACAGTTCCCGCTCGCGCTGCGCCAGCGAGGCCGACAGCGGCTTGCCGCGCGTCTCGTCGACCGCGTGTTCGAAGGCACCGAGTTCGGGCACGAAAGGCACGCCCCTGGTTTCGGCGCCCAGGCGCTGGGCCTTGAGCGTGCTCGCCATCCATTGCTCTTGCAGCGATTGCGCACCGGCGGCCACGCGCTCGTCGGCCAGGGTGACCAAGGGCTGGCCCTGCATGACGCGGTCGCCGTCCTTCACATGGATCGCGGCGACGATGCCGCCTTCGGCATGCTGCACGGTCTTGCGGTTGCCCGCCGATTTGACGGTGCCTTCGGCAATGACGGCGGCGGCCAGCGGCGCCAGGGCCGCCCAGGCGATCAGCGCCAGGACGCCGAGCGAGGTGCCGCACAGGCCGGCGCGGAGCGCGCGGCGCACTTCCCGCCGCCACGGCCGCGAGCGTTCGTGAAGGCCGCTCATGCCTGGGGCCCCGGCCTCGCGAACGTGCCCGGATTGCGCCTGACGATCGATTGCCGCACCTGCTCGCGCGGGCCGAACTGCTCGACCCTGCCCTGGCTCAGCATCAGCACATGGCTCGCGAGCGTGATGAGGTGCACGCGGTGGGTCACGACCACCACGGTGCGGCCTTGCTCGTGCAGGCCGTGCAGGCAGCGTTCGAGGGCTGCCTCGCCCTCGGTGTCGAGTTGGCTGTTGGGCTCGTCCAGCACCACGAGGCTTGGCCCTGGCCTGCCCGGGGCGGCGTAGATCGCACGGGCCAGCGCAATGCGCTGGCGCTGCCCGCCCGAGAGGCGCTGCGCACCGGGCTCGTCGCCCAGGAGCGTGTCGTAGCCCCTGGGCAGCGCGGTGATGATCTCGTGCGCGCCGGCGCGCCGCGCCGCCTGGACCACGGCATCGCTCTGCTCCGGTGAGAGGGCCTCGGCCGGTTGCCACAGGCGCGCGATGTTGTGAGCCACGCTGCCGCTGTGCAGCAGCACGTCCTGCGGGAGGTAGCCGGTGGCCTCGCCGCGAGCCCGCGGGCCGTACTGGTGCAGCGCGGCGCCGTCGAGCGTCACCTCGCCTTGCGTCGGCGTCTGCACGCCCGCCAGCACACGCGCCAGGGTGCTCTTGCCGCTGCCGCTTCCCCCGAGCACGGCGAGCAGCGCACCCGCGGGCAGTTCGAAGCTGATGTTGTGCAGGATTCCGGTGTCGCCCGGCGTGGGCCTGACGCCAAGGTGCGACACGCGAAGATCGCCCTTGGCGGGCGGAAGCACGGTCTCCGGCAACTGCCCGGCGGAACGGGCCTGCGAGGCCAGGGCCCGACGCAGGCGGGCCCATGCCTTGCGGGCTTCGATTTGCTGCTTCCAGCCGCCGATCAGGATCTCCAGGGGCATCAAGGCCTTGCCCAGGAGGATGCTGCCCGCGATCATCACGCCGCCCGTGGCCTCGCCCGCGAGGACCAGCCAGGCGCCGGTCGCGAGCATGGCCAGTTGCAAGACCTGGCGCAGCAGCTTGCCCCAGTTCCGCAGGCTGTGGCCCGGAAGCTCGATCGCCAGTTGCGCATCCGATGCATCGCGCTTGATGGCGGCCAGCGCGGCGCCCACCTGGTCTTGCTGGCCATGCGCCTGAAGGACTTCGGCGAAGGCGGCGATCTCGCCCGTCCTGTGTTGTGCCTTCGCGTGAGCCTGCTCGGCCGCGGTCACGTCGGCGCGCAATCGCCACTCGGTGAGCCATGCCAGGCCGACGAGCATGAGCATGCCCGCGAGCGCAACGGCGCCGAGCAACGGGTGGAAGGCCGTGAGGACGAGCAGGTAGACCAGGCACCATGGCAGGTCGATGACGGCCAGGAGCGAGGGGCCGCCGACGAACCCGCGCAATGCCGCCATGTCGCGCCACAGCTGATGCGCTGTCGCGCCCGCGCGCGATGCGGGGCCATGGAGCATCAACGGCAGCAGTTCCTTCGTGAGCCGCTCTTCCATGCCCGCCGCACGGGCCGCGTGCCAGCGTGCGCGCGAGGTGTCGGCGATCCACCATGCCGCCAGCGACAGCACGGCCGCGGCCAGCAGCATGAGCAGGGTCTCGCCGCGCCGGCTGCTCAGCACCCGGTCGTAGACCTGCAGCGTGACCAGCGTGGGGACCAGCATCAGCAGGTGGACCACGGTGCTCGCCACCAGTGCGCCCGTGATTTCTCGTGGCGAGTGCCAGGCCGCCGAAGGCGGCCGTCCTCGATCGTCTTCTACAAGCTCCTCTTGCATGCGCCAACCGTCCCCGATCAAAAGTCCGGCGATTCTTGCGCGGTTGGCGGGAAGAGAATCTCGAGAATTCTCGCAACGAGCTTCAGGCTCGCGCTTGCGCGGCCGTCACCAGCATTCCCAGCATGGCGATTCATCCTAGAAGGAGATATCCCGCGCGCGGCGGCGGTGATCAAGGGGGGGGGGCGCTGCCGGGGTCGTCGGCCCGGCACCCATCTCGCGTCGCTGCCGCAAGGCCGCGGGCTTCGCAATGCCGGCCGCGGCGCGAGAATCCGCCGCATGGCCATCACCCTCCGCCCCATGCGCCGTGACGAAGTCGCGCTCGCCATCGACTTCGCCGCCCTCGAAGGCTGGAACCCCGGCCTGCACGATGCCGCGTGCTTCCATGCCGCCGATCCCGATGGCTTCTTCCTCGCGGAGGATGACGGCAAGGCGGCGGGCTGCATCGCGGCGGTCTCCTACCCCGGCGGCTTCGGCTTCATCGGCCTCTTCATCGTCGCGCCGCCGTGGCGTGGCCAGGGTGTGGGCCGCATGCTGTGGGACGCGGGCATGGCGCGCCTCGCGGGCCACGTCGTCGGGCTGGACGGTGTGCCGGCGCAGCAGGCCTACTACCGCCGCAAGGGCTTCGAGACGGCGTGGCGGAACGCGCGCTTCGCGGGCAGCGCGCGGCACGCCGTCGAGCCGCGGCCGGCGCAGATCGTGCCGCTGTCGCATGTCGCGTTCCCGGCCCTTTGCGCCGACGACCTCCGCGTTTTTCCCGCGCCGCGCGAAGCCTTTCTCCGCTGCTGGACCGCGATGCCCGACAGCAGCGCGCTCGCGTGGATGGACCAGGGCCGGCTCGCCGGATGGGGCGTGGTCCGCCGCTGCCGCGAGGGCCACAAGATCGGCCCGCTGGTGGCCGACGACGCGCGCATTGCAAGCGCGCTCTATGGCGCGCTGTGCGGCGAGGTGCCGGCGGGTGATGCCGTGTTCGTCGACGTGCCCGTGAGCCACGCCGATGCACTGGCGCTCGCGCGGGCGCAGGGGCTGCGCAATGTGTTCGAGACGGCGCGCATGTACGCCGGCCCCGCGCCCGCTTGCGAGTTGGAGCGGGTGTACGGCATCACGAGTTTCGAGCTGGGTTGATGCCGCGCGGTGCTCAGCCGACGAGCGTCGGGTTGCGCCGCGCTTCGTCGAGCTTGCGCTGGCGCAGCGCGTCGGCGCATTGCGCGCTGCGGCTCATGCCCGGTTGCGCGCAGGCCGAGTTCATGCAGATCGCGTGCGAAAGGAAGTTCAGGCCACCACAGCTGGCCTGCGGGCTCGACATGCCCGTCCGGGGGGACGCCGTCCGGCCTTGCGGGGGCGACGCGCGCCGCGCCGCCCTGGTTTCAGCCGGGGTGGCGAAGGGGTCCGTCTCCGCCGCCGCATCGGTCCTGAACGCCGCGAGTTCGTCGCCCGGCCCCGGCTCGACGACGACGGTGCGCACTTCCGCGGCCGCGGGCTGCGCGGCAGAGACGATCGCGGCGAGCGGCTGGAGAGCCTGGAAGGGCTGCGCCGTGCGCACCGCGAGCGCGCCGGCGGAGGTCGGGCCGGCCAGCCAGAGTCCCCCAGCGACGAGAAGCATCGCGATCATGGGAACGACCCATAGCATCGTCAGCACGAAGCCGCGCGCCTGCCGGGCGAGAGGGTAGCCCACGCGCGCATGCTCGGTGGAAGGCTCGCTGGCCGTCGTCGTAGCGTAGTAGGCCGGCAGCTTGCAGTTGCAGCCCTTGCAGAATCTGGCGGCGTCGGAGTTGATGGTGTTGCAGGCTTCGCAGAGTTCGGCCTCGGAGCGGTCGATCCTGAACCTGGCGAAGTCCAGCAGGCTGACGAAGGCAACGGGGGCGCGGTTCGAGTAATCAGGGCAGGCCGCAGAGATGGCAATCATCGTGACTCTCCTTGAGAAAAGAACGCTCGGAAAGAACAGACTCACGCACTGTGCGCCGGTGGCGCGCTTGCTTCCAGCTCCCCCAGCACGGTACGCGTTCGCGCCAGCGCCTGGTGGGTTTCTTTCACTCCCGGCTGGGGCTCGGACAGCACGAGCACTCCGACGGACAGGGCGACGCAGGCCAGCAGGAGCAGCAGGGAAAGTTCGCCCGGCAGGCCAAGGAAGACCAGCGTGCCTATGACGATGAAGAAGGGTTTCGGCATCTTTAACTCCATCACAAATTAATGTGAAACTTTCACATCTGTAGTACTCTTGTCGTAGCACTGACAGTGCTTTCCTGTCGGACAACGGCGGGTGTCGTTGTCCAGTTGGTAACCGGGCGTAATCCCTTCGCGGACGCCACGTGCGGGAGAAGATGTGTTGCATCGAAAGCTGCGCGTGATGACGGAGATCCGGCTGCGCTGGTCGGACGAGGTGCCGCAAGAGGACCTTGGAGACAGCCGTGGCGGGCTCTGGGTGCCGGACACGCCGCGCAACCGCGAGCGGCTGTCGCGCGCCATCGAACTGGCGAATTCCCTCTATGGCCAAGCCACCCACTGGATCGAAGAGCGCCAGGCCTGAGCACGGCGGCTGGCCACGCCTGAAGGCGCGCGCCGCGCGCGGCCCCGTACGAGGAGCTTGCCCGCCTTGATGGAGGACCGCTTCGTCTGGGCGCTCGCCGCCTGTGCCCGCATCCTGCGGCCGGTGGTGCGGCTTGCGCTGGCGATGGGTCTCAAGCATCCGCACCTGGAAGACCTGTTGCGCGACTTGCTGCTGGACGAGGCGCGGCGCGCATGGTCCGCGGAGGGCATCGAGCCGAACATCAGCCAGTTGTCGGTGACGACGGGGCTCAGCCGCAAGGCGGTGGCGGTGAAGGTGCGGGAGCCCTTGGACCCGCTGCCCCAGACCGAGATGTCGGCGGCGGCCAAGACGCTGACCCTGTGGCTGCAGATGCTCGCGGAAGATCCGGCCTCGAGGTCGCTGCCGGTCAGCGCGCCGGATGACGGCACACCCTCTTTCGAAGCGATGGCCCGGCAGGCAAGCCGCGGCAACGTGCATCACCGCACGATCCTCGACGAACTGGTGCGCCTGAACATGGCGAGGGAAGAAGGCGGCCGCGTGGAGCTCAGCGCCACGGGCTTCGTGCCGGTGGAAGACCTGCGCGGCATGCTGGCCTTCCTGGGCGACAACGGGCGCGATCACCTGCTCGCCGGCGTTGCCAACGTGACGGGCGAGAAGCCGCGGATGCTGGAGCGCGCGGTGTTCGCCAAGGGGTTGACGCTGGAGGAGTGCGAGCGGATCCAGCAGCTCGCGCGGCAGCGCTGGGACGTGCTGCACCACGAGTTGGCACACGAGATGGCACGCGCGGTGGATGCCGCCGGCGCGGCGGCCGGCGGGCGCATCCGCGTCGGCATCTACACCTATTACGAAGACAGCAAGGCGCCCGTGCCGGGCGACGCGCCGTCTCCAAGGAAAGAACCTTGATGAAGCATCGAATTTCGGTCCGCGCGCATCGCATCCTGCGGGCGCTGGGCCTGGCGCCATGCCTCGCGGTCTTGCTGTCCTGCGGCGGCGGTGGCGGTGGCGACGGGGGTGCCGGCGGCGTGGTGGCGGCGGGCGGCTCGCCGGTGCTGAGTTCAGGCAATTTCCTGACCGATCCCGACTTCGCGGCGAGCGGATCCGCTGGCGGGCCGGGCGGCTCGGCCGGCGGCGCGTCGAGCGCGGGCGGCGGCACGGCCTCGGCCTCCGCGGGCGGGGACGACGGCTCCGGCGGCGTCGGCTCGGGGGGCACCGGCGCGACCTCCGCCGATGCATCGGGTGTAGGCGCGGCGGACGGCGCGGGCAGCGTCATCGTCAACGGCCTTCGCTACAACACGGACAACGCCGTGCTGGCCATCGAGGACGCCCCGGGGCTGCTGCTGGGCATGAGCGCGAAGGTGTCCGGCCCGGTCAACGCCGACTTCACGAGCGGCACGGCGCGGCGGATCGAGTCGGCCGCCGAACTGCGCGGCCCGGTGGCCTCGATCGACCTCGCGAACGGGCGCTTCGTGGTCATGGGCACCACGGTGGCCACGGACGGCGCCACGGTGTGGGGCGATTCGGCAGGCCTCGCGTCGCTGGTGCCCGGCGCGACGCTTCAGGTCTGGGGCCTGCCGGCCACGCCCGGCGTGCTGCTGGCCACGCGGGTCGAGCAGCGCGCGGCGTCGGCGCCGATCGTGACGGGCACGGTGCAGAACCTCGACGCGAGCGCGCGCAGCTTCACGCTCGGCGGCCTTTCGGTGAACTACGGCACGGCCACGATCACCGGTGCGATCGACGCGCGCCCGCTGGCGAACGGTTCGATCGTTCGCGTGCGCGCCGCCGCGCCCGCCACGGCGGGCGTGTTGACGGCCACCGTCGTGCAGTGGTGGTACCCGGTGCCGATGGCCGACAACACGGTCGCGCAATTGGCAGGGGTGGTGACGGACTACGCGGGCCCGTCGTCGCTGCGCGTGCTGGGCGTGCCAGTGGACGGCTCGGGCGCGCAGGTGACCGGCGGCCCGGCGGGCTCGGTCGGCAATGGCGTGAAGGTGGAAGTCGGCGGAAGCTTCTCCGGCGGCGTGCTCAGGGCGACGAAGCTCAAGCTCAGGCATGTGCCGGGCACGGGCGGGCCCTCTTCCTTCCTGCTGATCGGCACGGTGGGGAATTTCGGGTCGGCGGCCAGCTTCCGGGTGCGCGGGCAGCCGGTCGACGCGAGCGGGCCGGGGGTCGTGTTCGTCAACGGGTCGGCGGCGGACTTGCGCGCCGGAGCGAAGATCACGGTCGAAGGCGACTACGTCATCAACGGCGTGCTGCAGGCGGCGCGCGTCAGCTTCAACTGACGCGCGGCTTCGGCTGGGCGCCGGTCGGTTCGCATCGGCGCGGGCGCGGCGCGGCGCGGCTGCCTATCGTGTGCTGCCGTGCCCATTTCTTTCATCCTGCCGAGTTCGCTTTCGCGTCCGCCGCCTTCCGCAACTCCGGCTGACGCGAGATCGGGGGCGGCGCCGAATGCCGGCCACGAAGGCCGGTATTGCGTGCTCGACGGGCTCGGCGCGGCGCCGCCGCAGCCGGTGGTGCGGATGCATCTGGGGGACAGCTTCCAGTTGCGCATCCAGGAGCGGGTGCCGGCGCCCGACCCCGGCCCCAGGCTGAGCGCCGCGCAGCAGCGCAGGTCGATGGCCGCGGACATCCTGCAGCAGGGCATCGCGAGCCTCGTCACCTCGGGGGCGGTGGCGAAGCTCTCGCAGTTCGGTCAGATGGGCGGAGAGCTTCTGTTCGACCGCCTGTGGGGCGAGGACCCGACGGTGGTCAACAGGGAGGAGCTGAGGCGGCTCTACGGCGTCATTGGCAGCGTGGCCGTCACGGCCCTCGTCGCGCCGTCGCTGGGCATCGTCCATCGCTTCGTGGAGGGCACGCTCATCCAGGCACGCAGGCGCCTGGGTTCGCCGGAGGTGGAGGGCGTGCTGCCGCCGGGGCGCTTCAGCGGCGTGGACTACACGGGCGGACACGCGTATCGCAACGCGCGCGAGGACCAGGCGCAGATCCAGAAGCTGGTCGCGGGATGCGTGGGGGCCGCCAAGGGCGCCCTCTTTCCGTCGCTGCGTGGCACCTCGGCGGCGAACGCGGGGCGCCGCTATGCGATCGATATCAGCGGGAGTTTCATTTCGGGGATGGTCTCGCAGTCGATCATCCTGCTGCGGAATCCGGAGCACAGGCCGCGCGTCTACAGGCGCGTGAGCGTGCCCAATCCGGACCGGCTGGCGCAGCCCAACCGCCTGCGGCCGCACGACGGCGAATCGGTCACGCGCCTGTTCGCCGCGCTGGCGAGCAGCACGGTGCCGGCGCTGATGGATCTGGCCGCCGGGCTGCAGGGCTATTCGACCCGCGCCGGGCCGCCGACGGCCGAGGAGGCCGCGATGCGGACGGCGGCCTCCGCCATCTTCGGCGGGTTCAAGGGCTACTTCCTGACGGCCATCTTCCTGGAGCAGCGCGCGCGCATGGATGGCGACCGGCCGCGGGCCCGGCAGCGGCATGCGTCGCCGGAGCCCATCGTGCAGCGGCGGATGAGCTACTGAGGCACCGGCGTCTTCAGGTGCGCCCGCGCGCGGAGCCGGCGATCATCTCGAACTTGAAGAGGCGGCACTCGATCGGCCCGTTCCACATCGGCACGCGGCGCGACTCCTTCAGCCGCATGCGCCTGGGGAGCTGGAGGTCGGGCGTGAGTACCCAGGCGGTCCAGCCGGCGTAGTTCTTCTTCCAGTGGCTGGCGAGTTGCACGAAGAATTCGCCGCCGTCCTCGGTCTGCGCTTCTTCGCGCGCCGGGGCGCGGGCCACGCCACCCACCTCGATGCGCTCGCCGTAGGGCGGGTTCAGCACGATGACGCCGGCTTCCGCCGGCGGCATGCGCTGCAGGGCATCGCCGCCGCGGAACTGCACCGCGTCGGCCACGCCCGCGCGCTCGGCGTTGCGCTCGGCGAAGTCGACCATGCGGTGAGAGACATCGGAGCCGAAGATGGCGGGCGCCGCGCCAGCGGACGGCGCGGGGGTCCGCGCTTCGGCCTGGAGCGCAGACCACACGTGCGGCTGGAAGGGCAGCAGCTTCTCGAAGCCGAAGCGCCGCAGCGACCCGGCGGCGATGCCGCGCGCGATCTGCGCCGCCTCGATGGCAATGGTGCCGCTGCCGCAGCAGGGGTCGTAGAGCGGCTGGCCCGCGACTTCTCCGGTCTCGGGGTTCCACCAGCCGCTCGCGGCGAGCATCGCGGCGGCCAGCGTCTCCTTCAGCGGCGCATCGCCCTTGTCCTGGCGCCAGCCGCGCTTGAAGAGCGGCTCGCCGGAGGTGTCGATGTAGAGGGTGCAGGTGTCGGTGGTCAGGTGCGCGAAGACGCGCGTGTCGGGCCACTGTGTCTCGATGCTCGGGCGCACGCCGCCGGCCTTGGCGCGGAAGCGGTCGGCGATGGCGTCCTTGATGCGCAGGGTGGCGAAGTTGAGGCTCTGCAGCGGGCTGTGCTGCGCGGTGGTCTCGATCTTGAAGGTCTGCTTCGGCGTGAACCAGATCTCCCACGCGACGCCGCTGGCGATGGCGTAGAGGTCGTGCTCGCTGCGGTAGGGCGCGTGGGCCAGCTCGATGAGCACGCGCTGCGAGAGACGGCTGTGCAGGTTGAGCTTCATGGCGTCGCGCCAGCCGGCGCGCACGCGCACGCCGCCGCGCAGGGTCAGCAGGTCCTGGCCGACGCGGCCGGTCAGGGCGTGCACTTCCTGGGCGAGGAAGTCTTCGACGCCGGCGGCACAAGGGAGGAAGAGCGAGAGGTCGTTCACCCGTCGATTGTCGCCGCTGGGCCCGCCAGCGACTGACATGCGCCTGCTCTATAGTGGCCCGGCCGATGCGCTCCCTCCCCGCCCCCGCCCATCCCGGCCTGCTCCCGGCCGACGGGTTCGCCGTCCGCTGCGAGGTGCTCCGCCTCAGCGCCCAGCCCAGCGGGCCGGTGCTGTTCGTGCAGTTCCTGCTCGACTGCGGCGTGGCGGCGCTCTTCGCCTGGCAGTATTCGGTGCCGCATGCGATCGCGTGGATCGCACTCATCGCGCTCACCACCGCCTACCGCGGCTTCTATCCGCAGCACCTGCCCGCGACGCTGACGCCGGAGAACCTGCAGCCCGCGCTGCGCCTGCACACGCTGCGCATCGCGCTGCACGAGGCGGCGCACGGGCTGGCGGGCGTGATGTTGTTCAACCCGGCGGACGCCACGGCGCAGTTGCTGCTGGGGGTGGTGATCATGGGGATGACGCTGTCCTCGGCCTTCTCCGTCTCCTACTACACGCCCGCGATGCAACTGGCCATCACGCTGCTGCTGGCGCCGGTGATCGCGATGGGGCTGCTCTTCGGGCAGCCGCCGATGATGGCACTGGCGGCGCTGGGCCTCGGGCTGCTCGCGATGGTGTGGAAGCTGGTGTCGGAGCGCTCGCGCCAGCTCGAGGAGAACATCGGCCTGCGACACAACGAGAGCACGCTGCGCGAGCAGGCGCTGGCCGGCCTGCGGGAATCGCAGCGGGCGCAGGCCGAGCGGCTGCGCTTCTTCTCGGCGGCCAACCACGACCTGCGCCAGCCGGTGATGGCGATGGGCCTGCATGCCGAGGTGCTGCGCCAGCAGCTGAACGCCGGGGAGAGCATGGCGACGGTGCAAGGCACCGTCGCCGCGCTCTCGCGCGCGCAGCAGGCACTGGAGGGGCTGACGAACCAGCTGCTGGAGGTCGGCCGCATCGAGGCCGCCGCCGACCCGATCACGCCGGCGGCGGTGGCGCTCGGGCTGCTGCTGCACGAGCTCGCGCGCCAGGCCGGCGGCGGCCGCGTGCGCGTGCGTTGCCCCGCGGGCGCGGCGGCGTGGACGGATGCCGTGGCGCTGCGGCGAATTCTCGGCAACCTGCTGGACAACGCGCTCAAGTTCACGCCGCGCGGCCGCGTGTTGCTGGCCTGCCGCCGGCGCGGCGAGGGCTGGCGCGTGGAGGTGCGCGATGCGGGCGTCGGCATCGCGCCCGATGCGCAGGAGCGCGTGTTCGGTGACTTCGAGCAGGTGGGCAACGTGGAGCGCAACCTGCGGCACGGCCACGGGCTCGGCCTGGCGATCGTGCGGCGGCTGGCACAGCGGCTGGACTTGCAGGTCACGCTGCGCTCGGCGCCGGGGCGAGGCTCGGTCTTCGGCTTCACGTTGCCGGCAGCGCCGGCGGATGCGGTGGCGGCATCGAACATCGCGGCGAAGGGCGCGGCGCTGGCGGAGGAGCCGGCGGCGCCGCGGCCCGGCCTCGCCGTGCTGGTGGTCGAGGACAACGCGGTGGTGGCCGACAGCATCGCCGCGCTGCTGCGCCAATGGGAGGCCCGGCCGCGCGTGTATGCCGGCGCCGCGGAGGCGCTGGCGCTGGCCGACCTGCAGGCCATCGACCTGGCGCTGTGCGACATCCGCCTGCCCGGCGACATGGACGGCATCGCGCTGGCCGCCGAGCTGCAGCGGCAGCGGCCGGCGCTGACGATCGCGCTGGTGTCGGCGGACATCGACGACACGACGCGGCAACTGGCCCGCGAGCGGGGCTGGCACGCCTTGCGCAAGCCGGTGCAGCCGGCGGCACTGCGCGCGGTGCTGGCGCGGGCGGCGGGCTGATTCGCGGCTTATGCTTTGCGCATGCCCGCCGCGCCGCTGAAGAATCCCCGACCCGCCGGCGCGCGCTATGGCGCCGTGGCGATCACGCTGCACTGGGTGCTGGCGGTGCTCATCCTCGCGTCGCTCAGCCTCGGCATCTACATGTCGGGGCTGGGCTTTTCGCCGCTGCGCCTGCGGCTCTTCAACTGGCACAAGTGGGCGGGCATCACCATCCTCACGCTGTCGGCGCTGCGGCTGCTGTGGCGGCTGTCGCACCGCCCGCCGCCGCTGCCGGCACGCATCGTGGAGGGCATGCCCGGCTGGCAGCTGGTGGCGCACCGGGGCACGCACTTCCTGCTGTACCTGCTCTTCTTCGCGGTGCCGCTGCTGGGCTGGGCGTACAGCTCGGCGCTGGGCTTCCCGGTGGTGTGGTTCGGCCTGCTGCCGCTGCCGGACTTCGTGCCGGTGGACAAGGCCTTCGCGGAAGCCGTGCTGAAGCCGCTGCACCAGGGCAGCGCCTTCGTGCTCGCGGGCGTGGTGGCCTTGCATGCGGCCGCGGCGCTGAAGCATCATTTCGTCGACCGCGACGGACTGCTGGCCCGCATGTGGCCGGCTTCACGACAGGAAACCCGATGAGCCTTCGTCTCGCATGGCGCGCGTTGTGCGCCGCCGCACTGACCGCCTTCGCCCTGCCCGGCGCAGGCGCGCAGCCGATGGCGAAGCTGGTCGCGGGCGAAGGCCAGATCGTGTTCGTCACGAAGCAGATGGGCGTGCCGGTCGAGGGCGCGTTCAGGAAGTTCGACGCGCAGATCGCCTTCGACCCGCGCAAGCCCGAGAGCGGCACGGTCGGGCTGCAGATCGATGTAGGCAGCGCCACGCTGGGCCTGCCGCAGACCGATGCCGAGCTGCCGAAGCCGGCCTGGTTCGACACGGCGCGCTTCCCGCGCGCCGTGTTCCAGTCGAGCGCGATCCGGCGCCTGGGCGCGGGCCGCTTCGAGGTGGCCGGCAGGCTGGGCATCAAGGGCACGACGCAGGAAGTGGTCGTGCCGGTCGAGATCACGCAGTCCCAGGGCCAGTCGGTGGCCACCGGCAGCTTCACCCTCCAGCGCCTCGCCTTCAGGATCGGCGACGGCGAGTGGACGGACACTTCGATGGTGGGCAACGACGTGCAGGTCCGCTTCAGGCTCGTGCTGACGGGGCTGGGCCCGCTTTGAACACCGCCTCCTCTCCTCTCCCACCCCAATGCATTCCCGAAAGCTCGCCATGAAGAAGTCGATCACCGCCGCCACGCTGGCCGCCGCCTGCGCCCTGTCCTTCGCGCAGCAGGCGCCGGAGATGGCGGCCAAGCCGGCGGGCGGCCCGGTCAAGGGTGCGAACTATGTGGTGGACCCGACGCACACCTTCGTGATGTACGAGATGGGCCACTACGGCACCACCACCAACCGCGGGCGCTTCAGCACCAAGGACGGCTCGGTCAAGATCGACGGCAGCGGCAAGGGCGGCAAGGTCGACATCACGATGGACATCAGTTCCATCAACACCGGCGTCGACCTGCTCAACCGCCATGTCCTGAGCAAGGATTTCTTCAACGTCGCGGAGTTTCCGACCGGCCGCTTCGTGGCGGAGCGGATCGACTTCAACGGCGACAAGGTGACGGAGGTGGACGGCACCCTCACGCTGATGGGCCAGACCAAGCCGGTGAAGCTGAAGGCGAACCGCTTCGGCTGCTATCTGAGCCCGCTGCTCAACCGGCAGGTGTGCGGCGGCGACTTCGAGACGACGGTGGAGCGCAGCGACTGGGGCATCACCTGGGGGCTGAACTTCGGTTTCGAGAACAAGGTGCGGCTGTTGGTGCAGGTCGAAGCCATCAACGTGCAGTGAGCCGCGCCGGCTAGAGCAGGCTCTCGGGCGCCAGCGGCGCGAGCAGTTCCAGCATCAGGTGGTCCCAGAAGCCGGCATCGGGCTCCTCGGTGAGGACTTGCTCGACACCGCCCTCCTCGCTGACCCATTCGAGCTTGTCGGTGCCGGGCGTGAAGCGCACGCGGTAGGCACCCTGCTGCTTGAGCACGTCGACGAGCTTGAGCACCTGCAGGGCCATCTCGCGGCTGAAGATGATGAGGCCGATCTCGGTGTTGTGCACCTCGGAGCGCGGGTCGAAGTTCATCGAGCCGACGAAGAGCACGCGCCCGTCGATGACGGCGGACTTCGCATGCAGGCGCCCGACCTGCGTGCCGAAGAGGCCGAGACGCACGCTGCGGCGCGTGCGCGCGGAGCTCAGCTCGTAGATCTCGGCGTCCAGGCGCAGCATGTCCGGCCGATAGCGGCGGTAGGCGGTGTGGACCACGGGCTCGTCGGTGGCGGCAAGGGAATTGGTGACGACGCTGATCTTCACCTTGCGTCCGCGGATCTCGCGCATCACCTCCAGGCCGGCCTTGCCGGGGATGAGGTAGGGCGACACCAGCGTCACGTCGGAGCGGCCGCGGCGCATCTGCTCGACCACGTTGTAGCGCACGCTGTCCACGTCCAGCAGCGGCACGCCGCCGTAGGAGGCGGTCTTGCCGATCACGCGTTCGGGTGAATCGGCATAGGCCTCGGCGAGCGTCCAGATGAGGTCGAGCTTTCCGCTCTTCAGGTCGTCACGGATCGGGCTGTAGCCCAGCAGGTCGTTGGGCGCGGGCGGGCGCGGCGGCGGCGTGGTGTCCGGGCCGGTCAGGGCCTCGAAGCGGCGTCGCAGTTCTTCCGGCGGCGCATCGGGCGCGACGACGGTGCCGATGGGCCGCACGTAGGGGCTGTTCCAGAACTGGTCGAACAGGCTGCCCAGGCGCGGGATGAGGGCGCCGGCGACGAAGGTGTCGAGGTCGATGAAGTTCGCGCCCGCCGTCTGACGGAAATACTGGTTGCCGATGTTGCGCCCGCCCGCGACGGCCATCGCGCCGTCGGCGATGAAGAGCTTGTTGTGCATGCGCCGGTTGACGCGGCTGAAGTCGAACAGCGAGGCCGAGAAGCGCCGCAGCATGCTGCTCCGGCCGGCGGGGAAGGGGTTGAAGAGGCGCAGCTCGAGGTTGGGCGTGGCAGCCAGGGCGAGCAGGAGTTCGTCCTCGCCGGAGGTGTAGAGGTCGTCCATCAGCAGCCGCACGCGCACGCCGCGCAGGGCCGCGTCGCGCAGCGCGCGCAGCAGGAAGCGGCCGGTCTCGTCGTTCTCGATCTGGTAGTACTGCACGTCGAGCGTGCGCTCGGCGCGGCGCGCGAGTTCGAGGCGGGTGTCGAGCGCGAAGTCGCCGCCGGGCATCAGGCGGAAGCCACTGAGGTCGGGGTCGGGCGCGGAGGCCTTCGCGATCCTGCCGAGCGAGGTCTCGGCCGCGGCGGCCGCTGGCAAGGCTTGCGAAGGCGTGCGCTCGAACTGGTCCGGCAGCACGGCGCAGCCGCTGGCCAGCAGCATCGCCGCCATCCACGCCAACCCGATGCGCAACCATGGCGGCAGGCGGCTCATGGGCGGGCGTCTTCTAGAGAGCCTTGCGCAGGTTGGCGGGTGCGATGCGCAGGGCCTCGCGGTACTTGGCCACGGTGCGGCGCGCGCATTCGATGCCCTGCTCCTTGAGCATGTCGGAGATCTGGCTGTCCGACAGCGGCTTCTTCAGGTCTTCCGCGCTCACGAACTGCTTGATGAGCGCGCGCACCGCCGTGCTCGACGCGTTGCCGCCGGTCTCGGTGCCGAGCGCGGAGCCGAAGAAGTACTTGAGCTCCACGGTGCCGTAGGGCGTCGCCATGTACTTGGCTGTGGTCACGCGGCTGATGGTGGATTCGTGCAGGCCCAGTTCGTCGGCGATCTCGCGCAGCACCAGCGGACGCATGGCCAGTTCGCCGTGCACGAAGAAGCTCTTCTGCCGCTCGACGATGGCGTTGGAGACGCGAAGGATGGTGTCGAAGCGCTGCTGGATGTTCTTGATGAACCAGCGCGCCTCCTGCAGGCGCTGCGACAGCACCTGGCTGCCTTCGCCCTTGTGCTGGCGCAGCGCGCCCGCATAGATGTCGTGCACGCGCAGGCGCGGCATGACTTCGGGATTGAGCATGACGCGGAAGCGGGCGCTGGTGCCGTTGCCCACGCGCGTGACGATGACGTCGGGCACGATGACGTTGCGCTCGACGTCGACGAAGCGGCGCCCGGGCTTGGGCTCCAGGCGGGCGATGAGTTGCAGGGCGCAGCGCACGCGCTCCTCGTTGCTGCGGGTGAGCGTGGCCAGGCGCTTGAAGTCGCGGCGCGCGAGCAGTTCCATCGGCTGCTTGCACACGGCGATGGCGGTGTTGCGCACCTCGGCCTGCTCCTCGTCCTCGTCCGGCCGGGCCAGGGCGCGCAACTGGATGGAAAGGCATTCGGCGAGGTTGCGCGCACCGACGCCGACGGGTTCCAGGCTCTGCAACAGGCCGAGCGCGACCTGGAAGTGGTGCACCAGGTCGTCGAATTGGTCGTTGTCGTCGCCGGCCAGGCCGGAGGCGAGCGCGGGCAGCGAGTCTTCGAGGTAGCCGTCGTCGTTGAGGGACTCGATCAGGAAACGCAGGGCGGCGCGGTCGGTCTCGCTCAGGCGCAACGCGAGCGCCTGGCGGTGCAGGAAGGATTGCAGCGACTCGTGGCTGCGCGCGAGCTCGGTGGCGTCGGTGCGTTCGTCGTCGCCGAGGTTGTTGGTGCGCGCCGGTGCGTCGCCGCCCCATTCGCTGTCGTCGGGCGCGAGGTCGACGGTGCCGTCGCCCTCCCAGTCGGGTTCGCCGTCGGTGCTGTCCGCGGTGGCGGCTGCGTCGGTTTCGGCGGGGCTGGAGGCGGTGGCTTCCGAGGGCGCGCTGACCGGCGCCGCGGGGCCGAAGTCACCCTCGCTCTCGGCCAGCCGGTCGTCGTCGCGCACCGGCGCGTCGGCCGTCTCGATGCCGAATTCCTCGCGCGTCGCTTCCTCCGCCGTGCGTTCCAGGAAGGGGTTGTCGTCGAGCATCTGCTCGACTTCCTGGCTGAGCTCGAGCGTCGACAGTTGCAGCAGCCGGATCGACTGCTGCAGCTGGGGCGTCAACGCCAGATGCTGCGAAACGCGAAGCGAGAGGCCTTGTTTCATCGGGCTCCCTACATCCGGAAATGCTCGCCGAGGTACACACGGCGGACCTCCGCGTTGTCGACGATCTCCGAAGGCGTGCCCTGTGCCAGCACATGCCCGTCGCTGATGATGAAGGCGTGGTCGCAGATGCCCAGCGTCTCGCGCACGTTGTGGTCGGTGATGAGCACACCGATGCCGCGCTCCTTGAGGAAGCTGATGATCCGCTGGATCTCGATCACGGCGATCGGATCGATGCCGGCGAAGGGCTCGTCCAGCAGGATGAAGCGCGGCTGGGTGGCCAGCGCGCGCGCGATCTCGACGCGGCGGCGCTCGCCGCCCGACAGGGCCAGCGCGGGCGAATCGCGCAGGTGGTCGACGCGCAGGTCGGCCAGCAGCTCGCTCAGGCGTTCCTCGGTGCGCTTCCTCGACAGCGGCACCGGCTTGCCGGCGCCATCGGGCTCGCGCTGCAGCTCGAGCACGGCGCGCACGTTCTCCTCGACGGTCAGCTTGCGGAAGATCGAGGCTTCCTGCGGCAGGTAGCTCAGGCCCATGCGCGCGCGGCGGTGGATGGGCATGTGGGCGATCTGCTCGCCATCGATGGTGATGTCGCCGGCGTCGGCGCGCACCAGGCCGACGATCATGTAGAAGGAGGTGGTCTTGCCCGCGCCGTTGGGGCCGAGCAGCCCGACGACTTCGCCCTTCTGCACGGCGAGCGAGACGTCTTTCACCACGGTACGGCTGCCGTAGCTCTTCTTGAGACCGCGCGCCACAAGGCGGCTGCCCGTCGTCGCTGTGTCCGCGCTCACGCCCGCAACTTCCGTCACTTCGTCGATCCTCCCTCGAGGATGGTACTCGGTCGCAGGCCCGGTCCGGGCGCCGGCGTGGGCGCAGGCGCGGCCGGCCGGCCGGGCGCCGGCGCGGTGCCGGTGGCGGGGGCGGTGGTGGAAGGCTTGGGCGTCAGGATGGCGCGCACGCGGCCGCCGGGCTGGGCGTCCACGCCCGCGTTCGGCGGCAGCGCGGAGCCGTTGACGGTGAAGGTGTCGTTGCTCTGGTCGTAGACGATCAGCGGGCCGGTGCTCTCGTCGTTCACCTTGGTGCCGATCAGCCGGCGCATCACGGCGCGGCGGATGAACTTCACGTTGTCGGCGCGGCTGTCGTACTCGATGACCTCGGATTCGCCCTCGATCCACTCGTCGGTGCCGGCGTCGCGCCGCTGCTTGTAGTACGCCAGCTTGCCGGGCGCGGCGGTGACGACGCCGTACTGGTAGCCCTCCGGGTCCTGCCGCACGTCGATGCGCGCGCCCCGGATGATGATCGTGCCCTTGATGACCTGGACATTGCCGGTGAAGACGCTGGTCTGCTTCAGGTCGTCGTAGCGCATGGCATCGGCGTCGATGTTCATCGGCTTGTCGCGGTCGGCCTTCTCCGCCCGGGCGGACGGCATGGCGCCCGCCATCACCAGGGCGAGAACGAAAGCACTAACGAATTTGCCTAGGGTAATGGAGGAGGTTTGCGATGTCATAGAGGCACGAAACTTGCTGGGCCATTGTATGCGGTCCGTTGGACCTGCCTTGGTGCTGCCCGAATGAAAAAAGCCCGCCGAGGCGGGCCTTGTCGACTGTAGGGCATTCGGGCCGGCACCCGAAGGCCCGGTGCCGTGCCGGGGCTTCAGGCCTTGCGGGCCTCGCCGATCAGGTAGTCGCCGACCTTGAGCGCGTTCTCCATCGAGCCGGCGCTGTCGCCGTCGAAATACCAGCGTCCGGCGACGCCGAAGGCCGGCACGCCAGCCACGGCGTAGTCGTTGGTGAGCTGGGTGGCGCGCTTGGCCTTGCCCACCACGGAGAAGGACTTGAACAGGTCGGCAAACTTCTTGGCGTCCAGGCCAGGCTGCTTCTCGGACCAGGCCAGGATGGCGGCGTCGCCGGTCAGGTTCTGGCGCTGCTGGTGGATGGCCTGGAAGATCTTGAGCTGGAACTCGTCGACCTTGCCCATGGCTTCCAGCGTGTAGTAGAGGCGCTGCTTGGGCTCGACGTCGTTGCCGACGAAGGGCACCGGCACCCGCTTGAAGGCGACATGCGCCGGCAGCTGCTTGACCCAGGCCTCCAGGCGCGGCTCGAAGGCGGCGCAGTGCGGGCAGTTGTAGGAGAAGAATTCGAGCACCTCGACCTTGCCGGCGGGCGTGTCGATGGGAGCGGGCTTGCGCAGCGCGATGTAGTCGCTGCCTTCCTTGGGTGCACGCGCCTGGGCATGCGAGGGGCTGGCCAGCGGCAGAAGCCCCAGCGAGGCGGCGGCCAGCGAAAAGTCACGACGGTTCATAAAGGGTAGTCCTCCTGTGTGGGCTGAAAGAGCCTGCGGCGCGCGCCGAAGTTCCCGGCGCGCGAGGGTATGCCAAAAAGAAGGCTCAGCGTTGAACGCGCACCAGCGCGGACTCCAGCCCGCCGCCATCGAGGCGCTCTTTGAGGCGGTCGGCGTCGTCCTTCTTGTTGAAGGGGCCGGCGCGCACGCGGTAGACGGTGCGCCCGGCCTGCTCGCGCTCGGTCACCCGGGCTTCGACGCCCATCAGCGACAGCTTGGCGCGCTGGGTCTCGGCATCTTCGGGCGTGCGGAAGGCGCCGGCCTGGACGAAATACACGAAGGGATCATTGGCGGCGGAAGGGCTCGCGCTGGGCGCGGCACTCGCGGTCACGGTGCCGGCGGCGCTGCCGGAGCGCGACCGGGCGAGGTCGCCGATCGGGTCGTTCGAGGGCAGCGCGTTGGCCTCGGCCGGCACCGGTGCGGTGCGGGCCGTGCGGGGCGCTGGCGCCGTGGCCGGCTGGGCGCCGGGCGCCACGACGACGGGCACCGGGCCGCTCGGCGGATTGAGCGTGCCGGCCGAGGCAGGCTGGGGCGGCTGCACGGGCGCCGCGGGGGCGGCCGGGCGCTGGCTGTTGGCCTTGCCGGCGAGCGGCGCGTTCGGGTCCCAGTCGCGGTTCTTGCGGGCCTCGGCCTCGTCCTGTTCGGCGCCGCCGCGCTGGGTCTTGGTCATGAACGGGATCGGCACCTTGGTCACGTAGACCGCGATGCCGAGCGCCACGCCGAGTCCGAGCACCAGGCCGATGATCAGCCCGATGACGATGTTGCCGCTTTGTCGTTGTTTCATGGTGAGGGTGGAAATCACATCTTCCGCGGCGCGCTCACGCCGAGGATCGCGAGGCCATTGTGCAGCACCTGCGCGGTGGCGGCGACGAGCGCCAGGCGGGCGCGCTTGACCGGCTCCTCGTCGACCAGGATGCGCTCGGCGTCGTAGTAGCTGTGGTAGCTGGCGGCCAGCTCGCGCAGGTAGAAGGTGACGTCGTGCGGCGCGAAGTCCTTGGCGGCCGCGGCGAGCATGTCCGGATACTTCGCCAGCAGCAGCATCAGCGCCTGCGCGGCGGGGCTTTGGAGCGGCGAAAGGTCAGCCCCGGCCAGCGCGGCCGCGTCGCCGCCCCAGGCCGCGAGCACCGAGCAGATGCGCGCGTGGGCGTACTGCACGTAGTAGACCGGGTTGTCGTTGTTCTGCGCCAGGGCGAGGTCGACGTCGAAGGTGTATTCGGTGTCGGGCTTGCGGCTGAGCAGGAAGAAGCGCACCGCGTCGGTGCTGGTCCATTCGATCAGGTCGCGCAGCGTGACGTAGCTGCCGGCGCGCTTGCTGATCTTGACCTCTTCGCCGCCGCGCATCACGCGCACCATGGTGTGGAGCACGTAGTCGGGGTAGCCCGCCGGAATGCCCACGCCCGCGGCCTGGAGGCCGGCGCGCACGCGCGCGATGGTTCCGTGGTGGTCGGTACCCTGGATGTTCACGACCTTGTGGAAGCCGCGCTCCCACTTGGCGATGTGGTAGGCCACGTCGGGCACGAAGTAGGTGTAGCTGCCGTCGCCCTTGCGCATGACACGGTCCTTGTCGTCGCCGTAGTCGGTGGACTTGAGCCAGAGCGCGCCGTCCTGCTCGTAGGTCTTGCCGGCATCGACCAGCTTCTGCACCGTGGCCGCGACCCGGCCGCTGCTGTAGAGGCTGGACTCGAGGTAGTAGTTGTCGAACTTCACCTGGAAGGCCTTGAGGTCCAGGTCCTGCTCGTGGCGCAGGTAGGCGACGGCGAACTGGCGGATGGAATCGATGTCCTCGATGTCGCCGCTCGCGGTGTACTCGCGGTCGTCCGAGCGCACGGTCTTCCCGGCCTTGAAGTCCGCGGCGATGTCGGCGATGTATTCGCCGTTGTAGGCCTGCTCGGGCCAGCCGGCGTCGCCGGGCTTGAGCCCCTTGGCGCGCAGCTGCGTGCTGTTGGCGAGCGTCTGGATCTGCACGCCCGCGTCGTTGTAGTAGAACTCGCGGTAGACGCTGTCGCCCTGCGTGGCGAGCAGGTTGCAGATGGCGTCGCCGAGCGCGGCCTGGCGGCCGTGGCCCACGTGCAGCGGGCCGGTGGGGTTGGCGGAGACGAACTCGACCAGCACGCGCTCACCGCGCGCCGGCTGGCGGCCGAAGGCCTCGCCGGCCGCGAGCACTTCGCGCACCACCTGCTGCTTGGCGGCGGTCTTCAGGCGGATGTTGAGGAAGCCGGGGCCGGCGATCTCGATCGCCTCGACCCATTGCGAGAAAGCGGGCGTGGCGCGCAGCGCGGCGCTGAGCTCCTCGGCCAGTTCGCGCGGCTTGCGGCCGAGGGGCTTGGCGAGTTGCATGGCGGCCGTGCTGGCGAAGTCGCCGTGCGCGGCGACCTTGGGCGACTCGAACGCAGCCTTCGCGCCGGCGCCGGGGGAGAGGGATTCGAGCGTGTTCGCGAGCGCCGCGAGCAGCTCCTGTTTGACCAATAGCATCGCGGGATTTTACCGGGGGCAAACCCTGGCGCCCGGGCCGGTCGTCATCCGCCGGACGCCCAGGCCCGTTAGTGTGAACGGCCCCGCCGGCCGGGGCGGCCTTCCCAACCCACTCTCTGCAAGGACACACACATCATGAAGAAGCTCCTTTCCGCGATCGCCATCGGCGCCTGCCTCTCCTTCGGCGTCGCGCACGCGGCCGATCCGGCGCCCGCCGCCGCCAAGCCCGGCAGCAAGCTCGGCGCCTGCAGCAAGGAGGCCGCGGGCAAGGGGCTCAAGGGCGACGAGCGCAACAAGTACCTGTCGGACTGCAACAAGGGCCTGACCACCGCCGCCACGCCGGCCAAGCCGGGCGCCAAGCTGGGCGCCTGCAGCAAGGAGGCCAAGGAGAAGGGCCTGAAGGGCGAGGAGCGCAACAAGTACCTGTCGACCTGCAACAAGGCCTGACCCCGGGCTGACCAGGACGACGGCGCAAGGCCCCGCATCGCGGGGCCTTTGTCTTTGCGGCACCGCTACTTCAGCACGCCGAACAGGTTGTTGAAGTCGTCGGTCCAGGCCCGCAGGCCGGGGATGGGCGCGATGGCCGAGCCCGCGCCCGCGATGCCGCTCGCGTCCAACGCGGCCGGATCGCGCGCGACCAGCACCCAGTCGGTGTTGCGCAGGCCGTCCTCGGACGGCTCGTCGTGCACGAGCAGCGCACGCAGGCCCTTGGCCTGCGCGATCTTCTCCACCACGGGCGCGAGCGCGAGGAAGCGGTTGGTCACGTGGAAGGCGACGACGCCGCTGGGCCGCATGTGGCGCAGGTACACGTCCATCGCCTCGCAGGTGATCAGGTGGATCGGCACGGAGTCGCCGGAGAAGGCATCGACGGCCAGCACGTCGAAGCCCTGCGGTGCCTCGCGCTCCAGCGCCAGCCGGGCATCGCCGAGCACGCGCTCGATGCGCGCGGCGCTGTCGGCCAGGAAGCTGAACTCGGTGTCGGCGAGGTCGAAGACCTGCGGGTTGATTTCGTAGACGCGGTAGTCGTCGCCCACCCTGCCGTAGGTCGCGAGCGTGCCGGCGCCCAGCCCGATGAGCCCGACGCGGCGCGGCCCGGCCGGCGCGGCGGCAATGGCGCGGCCGATGCCCGAGCGCGGACCGTAGTAGGCCGTGGGCTCGCGCCGCCGCTCGGGCGCGAGGTACTGCTCGCCATGCTTGACGGAGCCGTGGTACATCTGGCGCGAGCGGGTCTTCGCGTCTTCGCCGGTGTCGAGCGTGACCAGCGTGCCGTAGAAGTTGCGCTGCATCCGGCGCGCGCCGCCCGCGTCGCCTTCGACCTGCAGCACGAGGAACCAGGCGCAGCAGCCTGCGAGCGCCAGCGAGGCCGCCACGCCGAGGCGCCGGCCGCGCCAGAGCAGGGCCGCGACCAGCGCGCACAGGACCAGGCCGACGCCCAGCTCGTAGTAGGCCGGCAGCACGTGCGGCGCGACCAGGCCCACGCTCACGCCGCCGAGGGCGCCGCCGAGCGAGAGCATCAGGTAGAAGCGCGTGAGGTAGGCGCTCGCGGGCCGCAGCTTCGCCATCTCGCCATGCAGGAACATGCACAGCGCGAAGAGGCCGACGATGTAGATCGGCAGCGCGGTCTTGACGTCGGAGCCCAGGCTGTCCTGCAGGCCGAAGGCGCACAGCGCCAGCATGGCGGCGGCCAGCGGCAGGAACACGGCGCGGCGGTACCAGCGGTCGCTCTCGAAGCTCAGCACGAAGGTGAGCAGGTAGACCGAGAGCGGCAGCACCCAGAGGAAGGGAATGGCCGCGACGTTCTGCGTGATGTGGTTGGTGATGGCGAGCAGCAGCCACGAGCCGAGCGCCGGCAGCGCCAGCCATGCCAGGTAGTCACGGCCCCTTGGCTTTTCACTTCGCTTCGCTGCGTGCAATGCGCCATTCGCCGAGGGAGAGGCCCGCCCGCCCTGGGGCGGCCCGGCGGCGTCCGCAGAGGGGGTTGCGCCGGCCCAGTGCCGGGACACATGGACCGTCGTCCCCGCGCACAGCAGCACGAACACGCCGTAGGCCACGGACCAGCCCCAGGCCTGCTGAAGCAGCGGGCTGTTCGGCTCGATGAGCACCGGATAGCACAGCAGCGACACCAGCGAGGCAAGGTTGGAGAGGGAGAAGTAGCGGTAGACCTGCGCGCCCCACGGCGTGCGCGCGACCCAAGACTGCACCAGCGGCCCCGTGGTCGAAAGCAGGAAGTACGGCAGGCCGATGGTGCCGAGCAGCAGGCCGAGGATCCACAGCGTCGGGTCCTCGGCCCCTGTGGGCTTCCAGCGCGCGCTGGTGACGATGGGCAGGAAGGCCAGGCTGGCGAGCAGCAGTCCGACGTGCAGCCGCGCCTGCGTGCGCACGCCCAGGCGGTGCGTGACCCAGTCGGAGTACGCATAGCCGGCCAGCAGCACCACCTGGAAGAAGACCATGCAGATCGACCACACGGCGGCCGAGCCGCCGAACCAGGGCAGGATCTGCTTGGCGATGAGCGGCTGGACGAGGAAGAGCAGGAAGGCGCTGGTGAAGATCGTGCCGGCGAATAGCGCCTTGACATGGGCCGGCCGCATCGCCGGGCTAGCCCTTGGCGCCGAAGCCGCGCGCGAGGAAGACGGCGACCAGAGGGATCAGCGCGATCAGGTGCGCCTGGATCATCACCAGCTTGCGCGTCTTGCGGATGTCCGCCTCGTCCGGCAGCGTGCCGTTGGCGCGCAGTGCCTTGCGCCAGCGGAAGTAGGTGAGCGTCGGGAAGATGGAGATCACGCCGACGATGATGAAGAGCGTGAGCTTCACGTGCAGCAGCGGGTTGGTCCAGTACCAGGTCGTGCCCTTGATGCCCCACCAGGTGCGCGCGACGCCGGTGGCGAGCACCGCGATGGCGGCGATGCCGTAGACCATGTCGACCTTGGCCAGCCCCTCGACCACGGCCGCGTTGAGCCACTGCACGCGGCACAGCGCGGCTTCGCTGGAGATGAAGACCACCATGGTGAGGATGGCCAGGATGTGAAGGTAGGCGAGGATCGCTTCGAGAGTCATCGTGCTGGGTCCTGGAGTTCGTCGGGGGCCGGGTCCCGGGAATCGGGAGGCGGGGTGATTGTGCCGCCCCAGAACTCCGGCCGCGCATATTGCGCCTTCAGGAAGTCCAGCCACAGCCGCACGCGCAGCGGCAGGTGCTTGCGCTGCGGGAAGACGGCGTAGATGCCGTTGGGCGGCGCGGCGAAGTCGTCGAGCAGCGGCACCAGCAGGCCGGCGTCGATCTCGGCCTCGACCTCCCAGGTGCTGCGCCAGGCGATGCCGTGGCCGGCCAGGCACCAGTCGTGCAGCACCTGGCCGTCGGAGCAGTCGAGCGGGCCGGTGGGCTTCAAGTAGATGACCTCGTGCTCGCCGTTGTCGGCCGGCACGCGGAAGGCCCAGCCCCGCGTCTGCGACGCATCGCTGGAGAGGCTGAGGCAGGCAAAGCGCGCCAACTCGCCCGGATGACGCGGCGCGCCGTGCCGGCGCACGAACTCGGGCGTCGCGACGCAGCGGCGCCGGTTGTCCGCCAGGCGCATGCTGACGAGCGAGGAGTCGGGCAGGTCGCCCACGCGCACGGCGCAGTCGAAGCTCTCGCCCGCCATGTCGACCAGCCGGTCGCTGAGGTTGAGCGAGATCGTGACCTCCGGATGCAGCTCGTGGAAGCGCGGCACCAGCGGCGCGACGTGGCGCCGGCCGAAGCCCGCGGGCGCCGTCACGCGCAGATGGCCGCTGGCCTTCACGCCGCCGGCGCTGACGCTGGCCTCCGCATTGGCCAACTCGACCAGCAGGCGCTGGCAGTCCTCCAGGAAGGCGCTGCCCTCGTGCGTGAGCGTGATGCGGCGCGTGGTGCGCAGCAGCAGCTTGACGCCCAGCCGCTCCTCCAGCGCATCGATGCGCCGCCCGATGATGGCGGGCGCGACGCCTTCGGCCTTGGCCGCGGCGGTGAGGCTGCCGCGCGTGGCGATCGCGACGAAGGATTCGAGTTGCTTCAGGCGGTCCATCGCGGGCGATTATCCCCAGCGGGCCTGGCGCGGACGGCGTCGCTCCTTCTTCGCTACATTGGGACCCCTGCAAGCAATGGCCGCCCGCCGGCCGGAGACACATGGACAGCCTCGACCTGATCAAGACCTTCGTGGAGGTCGCCGCGCAAGGCAACTTCTCCCGCGCCGCCAAGCGGCTCGACATGTCGAAGGCCTCCGTGAGCAAGTACGTGGCCGAGCTGGAGACGCGCTTCGGCGTGCGCCTGCTGAACCGCTCCACGCGCTCGGTGAGCCTGACCGATGCCGGCCACCTGCTGCTGGAGCGCAGCCGGCCGGTGCTGGAAATGGTGGAGCACACCACCGCCGAGCTGCAGGAACACGCGAGCCGGCCGACGGGGCGCCTGCGCATCGCGGCGCTGCCGGGCATGGGCCACGGCGTGCTGCCGCGGCTGCTGGGGCAGTTCATGGGCTACTACCCCGAGGTCGGCATCAGCCTGCGGCTGAGCAGCAACCCGGTCGACATGGCGGAGGAGGCGGTGGACGTGGCGCTGCGCTTCGGCCCGATCGAGGACGACAACCTGATCGTGCGCAAGCTCGCGCGCATGAAGCTCACCGTGTGCGCCTCGCCGACCTACTGGAAGAAGCACGGCACGCCGCTCCACCCTTTGGACCTCTCCGGCCACGACGCGCTGACGCACACGAATGCGGGGCCGCATCCGCAATGGCGCTTCGAGGTCGACGGCAAGCCGCTGGATGTCGCGGTCAAGAGCCGGATGGACGCGACCGACAACTCGCCGCTGGTGCAGGTGGCGATGCAGGGCTTCGGCGTGCTCTACCTGCCGGTGCTGACGGTGCAGTCGCAGATCGACCATGGCGAGCTGGTGCCGGTGCTCCAGGACTACGTGCGCAACGACATGTGGCTCTTCGCCGCCTACCTGCAGCGGCGGCACAACAGCGCGGCGCTGCGCGCGCTGCTGGACTTCCTGCAGACGCGCATCGGCGCGAGCGTTGCGAAGTCCTGAGGCCGCGGCGCATACGCATTCCTGCGCATGGCGTCGTGGGAGCGGGACGCCTACAACCCGGCAAAGCCTCCTGGAGCACGCCATGAACCCACTGGAACACAGCCGCGTCACCTGCATGCTGCCGGTGAAGGATCTCGCGCGGGCGCGCCGCTTCTACGAGGAGGCGCTGGGGCTGGAGCCCCTGGGCGCCAAGCCGGACGGCAAGTTCATCTATCGCTGCGGCGACACCGAGCTGGCGCTGTTCCCCAAGCCTGAGGGGACGAAGGCGGAGCACACGGCCCTGAGCTTCCGTGTCGAGCGCATCGAGCCGGCCGTGGCGGCACTGGCCGGGCGCGGCGTGCGCTTCGCCGACTACGACCTGCCCGGGCTCAAGACGGTCGACCACGTCTGCGTGCTGGGCTCGGAGAAGGCGGCCTGGTTCGAGGACCCGGAAGGCAACATCCTCTGTCTCCACGAAGACCTGGCCTGAGCCGTCCGTCCGGGCGGCCGGGCGCTCAGTCGCCCGCCGTGGCGTTGCGGCTCTTGAGCGCCGTGATCTGCGCCTCGCTGTAGCCTGCTTCCTTCAACAGCTCGCTCGTGTGCTCGCCCAGCAGCGGCGGCTGCAGGCGGATGCCGGGGCGCTCGCCGTCGAGCGTGAAGGGCATCAGCGGCACCTTCGACTGGCTGCCGTCGTTCATGCGCACCGGCGCGAGGCCGCCGGTGGCGTTGAGGTGCGGATCGTCGAAGAGCTGCTGCGGCTTGGTGATGGGCGCGAAAGGAAGCTCGTTCTCCTCGAACATGGCGCTCAGTTCTTCCGCGCCGCGCTCGGCCAGGTGCGAGCGCAGGATGGGCATCATCCATTCGCGTGCCAGCACGCGCTCATTGTTGGACTTCAGGCGCGGGTCGGCCAGCATTTCGTCCAGGCCGAAGGCCTTGCAGAAGATGGCCCACTGCTTGTCGCTCACGACGGCCAGGAAGATCTGCTCGCCGTCCTTCACGGTGAAGACGTCGTACACGGCCCAGGCCGAGATGCGGCTGGGCATCGGGTCGGCGGCGCGGCCCGTGGCGGCGAACTGCATCATGTGCTGCGCCACCAGGAACACGTTGTTCTCGAACAGGCCCGACTGCACCTCGCAGCCGAGGCCCGTCGCGTCGCGCTGCCGCAGCGCGGCCATCGCGCCGATGGCGCCGAACATGCCGCCCATGATGTCGTTGACGCTGGTGCCGGCACGCAGCGGGTCGCCGATGCGGCCGGTCATGTAGGCCAGGCCGCCCATCATCTGCACCACCTCGTCGAGCGCGGTGCGGTGGTCGTAGGGGCCGGGCAGGAAGCCCTTGTGGCTCACGTAGATGAGGCGCGGGTTGAGTTTCTTCAGGCTGTCGTAGTCCAGGCCCAGCTTCTTCATGGTGCCGGGCTTGAAGTTCTCGCTCACGATGTCGGCGGTGGCGATGAGGCGCAGCGCCGCCTCCACGCCTTCGGGCTGCTTGAGGTCGAGCGCGATGCTCTTCTTGTTGCGGTTGAAGGTCGGGAAGAAGCCGGCGCCGGAGCCCAGCAGGCGGCGCGTGTTGTCGCCCTCGATGGGCTCGACCTTGATGACCTCGGCGCCAAGGTCGCCCAGCAGCATGCCGCAGGTGGGCCCCATCACCATGTGGGTGAACTCGACGACGCGGATGCCCGCGTACGGCAGCGATACCGGCTCAGACATGCACCGCTCCCTGGACGAAGCCCTTGGGCAGGCCGGCCTCGGGCGTCATGCCGTAGACGGGCTCGCCGGGCAGGCCGGCCGTGAGCGGCTCGCGCGCGGCGATGAGCCGGCCGAGGTCGATGCCGGTGGCGATGCCCATGGCCTCGAACATGAAGACGAGGTCCTCGGTCACCACGTTGCCGGAGGCACCCGGCGCATAGGGGCAGCCGCCCAGGCCGCCGAGCGAGGCGTCGAAAGTGCGCACGCCTTCCTCGTAGGCCGCCAGGCAGTTGGCCAGGCCGAGGCCGCGCGTGTTGTGCATGTGGGCCGCGCCGGCCTTGTCGCCGATTTCGGCGCGCAGGCGGCGGAAGAGCCGGCGGACCTGCGCCGGATTGGCGTAGCCGACCGTGTCGGAGAGGCCCGACTCATCGGCGCCGGCGGCGATGCACTGGGCCGCGAGCCGGATGACCTCGTCTTCCGGCACGTCGCCCTGGAGCGTGCAGCCGAAGGCGGTGGAGATGCCGGCCTCCAGCTTCACGTGCGGGGCGATCTCGCGCCGCAGTTCGGAGATGGCGCGCACTTCCTCGACCATCTCCTCGCGCGTCTTGCGCACGTTCGCGAGCGAATGCGCCGCGCTCGCGGAGACAGGCATCGTGAGCTTGTGGACGCCGGCCGCGAGCGCGGCCTCGGCGCCCCTGCGGTTGGGCACCAGTGCCATCACCGTGAGGCCGGGCAGCGTGATCGCATGGCGGACGACCTCGGCCGCATCCGCCATCTGCGGCAGCAGGCGGGCCGGCACGAACGAGGCAACTTCGATCTCGCGCACGCCGGCGGCGTGAAGCGCGTCGATCCAGCGCAGCTTGTCGGCCGTGGGCATCGTGGCCTTGACCGACTGGAGGCCGTCGCGCGGGCCCACCTCGCTGATGAGCACGCCGGGGGGCGGGGACTGGGTTGCCGTCATGATATTCCTTCTTACAGAATCTGATTCCTTCTTATAGAATCATCGCCGCCGCAGCGCGGCTTGTCAATCCGGCCCCTCCACCAGGAAAGTCCGCCATGCCCCGCAAAGCCCAGACCGAATCCCTCGCCGACTCCGACGCCGCGCCCGGCGGCGCCGCCGCGGTAGACCGCGCCATCTCGCTGCTGGCCGCATTCCATGCCGGCGACCGCACGCTCAGCCTTGCCATGCTGGCCGAACGCACGCGGCTCTACAAGAGCACGGTGCTGCGCCTGCTCGCCTCGCTCGAGCATGGCGGCCTGGTGCAGAAGCTGGAGGACGGCCGCTACGCGCTGGGCGCGGAGATCGCGCGGCTGCACGGCGTCTATGCGGCCTCTTTCTCGCTGGAGCACGTGGTGCTGCCGGTGCTCAAGGATCTGGTCGACCGCACCGGCGAAAGCGCGGCGTACCACGTGCCGCAGGGCGATGCGCGGCTGTGCCTCTACCGCGTGGATTCGCCGCAGCCCATCCGCGACCACATCCGCGCCGGCGACCTGCTGCCCGCGGGCCGCGGCTCGGGCGGCAGGGTACTCGCCGCCTTTGCCGGCAAGGACGCGCCGCCAGACGAGGACGAGGCGGAGCGCGCGCTGTACGAGCGCATCCGCGCCCAGGGCTACTACGCCGCCACCGGCGACCGGCTGCCGGGCGTGGCCGGCATCTCGGCGCCGGTCTTCCGGGGCAGCGGCGCGCTGGGCGGCGCGGTCACCCTGACCATGCCCGCGAGCCGCTACACCGATGCCTACATCCCCGCCGTGCTGGACGCCGCGCGGCGCCTCAGCGGCCGCATCGGCTGACCCCGTGTAAACCCTTAGCGCCCTTGCCGTCGCCGATCTCTCGCCTATAGAATTTTACAGAACGATGTTCTATCTTACAGAACATTACATCCAGAGACTCTGAAGGAAAGCCATGTCCGACCCCCTCCGTCCGTTCGCCCAGTCCCTCCTGCGCCGCCGCCAGTTGCTGGCGCTGGGCGCCGCCGCGCCCTTCCTCGCCCGGGAGGCGGTGGCGCAAGAGAACTGGCCCACGCGCCCGGTGCGGATCATCGTGCCCTTCTCGGCGGGCGGCGCGGCGGACACCTCGGCGCGCGCGGTGGGCCAGCGCATCGGCGACATCCTCGGCCAGCCGATGACCATCGAGAACCGCAGCGGCGGCAATGCCGTGGTGGCGGCCAACGCGGTGCTCGGCGCGCCCAAGGACGGCTACACCTTCATCTGGGATGCGGCGAACCAGCTGACCAACCCGGTGCTGGTGAAAGACCTGCAGATCGACTATGCCAAGGCCTTCGTGCCGATCACCATGGCCGTGCGCGCGCCACAGGCCCTGGTGGTGCGCCACGACTTCCCGGCCCAGAACTTCGCGGAGTTCCTGAAGGTGGCTCACGCCAAGCCCGGCACCATCTCCTGCGGCACGCCGCCCTCGGGCGCGATGGCGCACCTGGCGATGGCCCTGCTGCAGCAGCGCGCCGACATCAAGCTGCTGCACACCCCCTACCGAGGCGGCGCCGACGCGGCGCGCGACGTGATGGGCGGGCAGATCGACGCCGCGCTCATCACCACGTCCACGGCGCGCGGCACGCTGGCCACCGGCAAGACCCGCATGCTGGCCGTGACCAGCGCGACCCGCCTGCAGGCCTACCCCGACGTGCCGACCATCGCCGAGAGCGGCTTCCCCGGCTACGACATGGACGACTGGTTCGGCCTTTTCGCGGCCGCCGGCACGCCGGCCGAGCCGATCCGGAAGATCCAGGCCGCCGTGGCCCAGGCCGCGCGCGACCCGGGCCTGGCGAGCGCCATGGCGCCGCTGGGCACCGTGCTCGTGGCCAACAGCTCGCAGGAGTTCGCGGCCTGGCTCGGCAAGCAGCGCGGGGTGCTGCAGAAGCTCATCCGCGACGCGAACATCACGCTTTCCTGACTCCACCTTCCTTCATGCCGACCTCCACCGCCCCCCTGCCCGCCACCCAACGCCAGATCGTCTACGCCCAGCGCCCGCACGGCACGCCGACGACCGCCTGCTTCCGCCTCGCCACCGTGCCGACGGTGCCGCCCGCCGAGGGCCAGGTGCTGGTGCGCAACGACGTGCTGTCGGTGGACCCGTACATCCGCATGCGGATGGAAGAAAAGGACTCCTACGCGCCGGTGATGGCGATCGGCGACGTGCTGGTCGGCCGCACCATCGGCCAGGTGATCGAAAGCCGGGCGCCGGGCTTCGCGGCGGGCGACTGGGTCGTCGGCCGCCTCGGCTGGCAGGACTACAGCGTGGCCGCACCCGCCGAGCTGCAGAAGATCGACGTCGATGCCGCGCCGGCCACGGCCTACCTCGGCGCGCTCGGCTCGACGGGTATCACCGCATGGGTCGGGCTGATGGAATTCGGCCGGCCGAAGGCGGGCGAGACGGTGCTGGTGTCGGCGGCCTCGGGTGCGGTGGGCAGCGTGGTCGGCCAGCTCGCGAAGCTGCAGGGCTGCCGCGCGGTCGGCATCGCCGGCGGCGCGGCCAAGTGCGCGCTGGTGCGCGAGGCCTACGGCTTCGACGACTGCGTGGACTACAAGTCGCCGGACTTCGCCGCCGCGCTCGCGAAGGCGGTGCCGGAGGGCGTGGACGTGTACTTCGACAACGTGGGCGGCCCGATCCTCGACACGGTGCTGCCGCTGCTCAACAACTTCTCGCGCATTCCCGTCTGCGGCCTGGTGTCGCAATACAACGCGACCGAGCCCTACGGCGTGAAGAACATGCGCGAGATCTTCAACCGGCGCGTGACGATGCGCGGCTTCGTGCTGTCCGACCACAAGGCGCTGTGGCCCGAAGCCACGCGCGCGCTGGCCGAGGCCTATGCGGCCGGCCGCCTGCACTACCGCGAGACCATCACCGAAGGCCTGGAGAACGCACCGCAGGCCTTCATCGACATGCTGGCCGGCGCGAACGTCGGCAAGCAGCTGGTCCGCCTGCGGCCGGCCTGATCCCTTTCTTCCTTTCCCGAACGATCCCATGCATCAAGCGCGCTCCCATGTCGCCGGCCAGTGGTACGAAAGCGCCGGCACCACCGCCCATCCGATCCTCAACCCCGCCACCGGCGATGCCATCGGCCACGTCGAGCTGATCGACGCGGCGGGCCTCGATGCGGCGCTCGCCTCCGCCGCGCGCGGCTTCGAGACCTGGCGCCGCAAGAGCGGCTACGAGCGCGCGGCGGTGATGAAGGAAGCGGTCGCGATCATCCGTTCGCGCAAGGACGAGATCGCCCGCCTCATGACGCTGGAGCAGGGCAAGCCGCTGGCGGAAGCGGCGGGTGAAGTGGCGACCTCCGCGGACAACATGGAGTGGATGGCCGAGGAGGCCACGCGCGCCTACGGCCGCCTGCTGGCGCCGCGCACGGCCGGCGTCTCGCAAGTGGTGCGCCGCGAACCGGTGGGCCCGGTGGCGGCCTTCTGCCCGTGGAACTTCCCGGCGCTCACGCCCGCGCGCAAGATCGCGGGCGCGCTGGCCGCCGGCTGCTCGCTGATCCTCAAGCCCTCAGAGGAAACGCCGCTGACCGCCGCCGAGATCGTGCGCGCCTTCATCGACGCCGGGCTGCCGGTGGACGTGCTCAACCTGGTCTACGGTGCGCCGCGCCAGGTGTCGGAGCACCTGATCGCCTCCGAGGTGATCCGCAAGATTTCCTTCACCGGCTCCACGCCGGTGGGCAAGCTGCTGCTCGGCCTGGCCGCGCAGGGCGTGAAGCGCGCGACGATGGAGCTGGGCGGTCATGCGCCGGTGGTCGTGTTCGACGACGTCGACCCGGTGCAGGCGGCGCGTCAGGCGGTCACGGCCAAGTTCCGCAACGCAGGCCAGGTGTGCACGAGCCCGACGCGCTTCTATGTGCAGCAGGGCATCTACGCGAAGTTCGTCGAGGCCTTCGCGGAAGCGGCCGGCGCGCTGCGCGTGGGCGACGGTCTCGCGGCCGGCGTGCAGATGGGCCCGCTGGCCAACAGCCGCCGCGTGGAAGCGATGGAAGCCATCGTCGCCGACACGCTGGCCGGCGGCGCTCGGCTGGTCTGCGGCGGCCAGCGGCCGGCGGGGCCGGGCTACTTCTTCCCGCCGACCGTCCTCGCCGATGTGCAGGACTCGGCGCGCGTCATGAACGAGGAGCCCTTCGGCCCCGTCGTGCCGATCAGTTCCTTCGCCACCATCGAGGAAGCGCTGCAGCGCGCCAACCGCCTGCCTTACGGCCTGGCCGCCTATGCGATGACGCGCTCGCTGAACCGCGCGGCGGTGATGAGCGAATCGCTGGAGGCCGGCATGGTGTGCATCAACCACTTCACCGTTTCCACGCCGTCGTCGCCCTTCGGCGGCATGAAGGAAAGCGGCTACGGCTCGGAAGGCGGCGTGGAAGGGCTGGACGCCTACCTCGTCACCAAGTCGGTCACGCAGCGCAGCACCGGCGCGGACCTCGAGCCATGAGCGCGGTGCCGGGCCGCCCCAAGCAAGCTCGCACCGCAGTGCGAGGCACGAAGGTTTTCCCATGAGCGTTCTTCAATTCCTGACCACCGTGCACTTCGGCCACGGCATGCGGCGCGAGCTGCCGGTGCTGCTGGCCAAGGCCGGCGTGAAGCGGCCGCTCTTCGTCACCGACAAGGGCGTGATTCGCGCCGGCGTGTTCCGCCAGGCGACCGAGGCCGTGGCGGATGCGCAGTCGCTGCCGGTCCACGACGACGTGCCGATCAACCCGACCGAGGCGGCCGCGGCCGCCGGCGCCGCGCTCTATCGCAGCGAGAACTGCGACGGCGTCGTCGGCGTCGGCGGCGGTGCCGCGCTGGACCTCGCCAAGGCCGTGGCCGTGCTGGCCACGCATGCGCCGCCGCTGTGGAACTACAGCAATCGCCACGCGAACCCGCTGCCCATCGACCGCGCGCCGCCGCTCATCCTGCTGCCCACCACGGCCGGCACCGGCAGCGAAGTGGGACGCTCGGCCGTCATCGTGTTCGACAACGGCATCAAGGCCGGCGTGCGCTGCCCCGACCTCGTGACGGCGGCCATCTGCGACCCGGAGCTGACTTTCGGCCTGCCGCCCGGCATCACCGCCGCCACCGGCATGGACGCGCTTTCGCATTGCATCGAGACCTACTGCTCGCCGGCGGTGAACCCGCCGGCCGACGCGATCTCGCTCGACGGCATGCAGCGCATCTTCGCGAGCATCGAGCGCGCGGTGACCCACGGCAGCGACCCGCAGGCGCGCTGGGACATGATGATGGGCTCCCTGGAGGGCGCGATCAGCTTCCAGAAGGGCATGGGCGCGGTGCATGCGCTCTCGCATCCGCTGGGCGCGCGCGGCTTCCACCACGGCACGCTCAACGCCATCCTGCTGCCGCCGGTACTGGCCTACAACCGCGGCTGGCTGGGCGACAAGTGGGACGTGATCCGGCGCCAGGCCGGCTGGCCGGAAGGCACCGACACGGCGGAGGCGCTGGCGCGGCTCAACGCGACCATCGGCATTCCGGCGCGGCTGCGCGACATCGGCGTGGCCGAGGCGGACCTCGAGGCGGTCGCGGCCGAGGCGCTGCAGGACAACGCACACAAGACCAACCCGCGGCCGCTGGTGCAGGCGGACTACTTCCACCTGCTGCGGCAGGCCTACTGAAGAAAGAGCCGGCAAGGGGGCAGCACCCGGGCTCCCCCTTGCCTCATTCGGCCTTGAAGCCCGTGGCCTTGATCGGCGCTTCCCAGCGCTTGAGGTGCGCGGCCTGGATGGCCGCCAGCTGGGCCGGCCCGGCGTGGGCGGGCACCAGCCCCAGCGCATGGATCTTCTCCTGCACTTCGGGCGAGCGCAGCGCGTCGGCCACAGCGCGATCGATGCGCTGCACCGTCTCGGCCGACATGCCGGGCGGGCCGTAGAGGCCGAAGAAGGCATCGGCCGTGATGTCGATGCCGGACTCCTTGAGCGTGGGCACCTCCGGCAGCGCCTTGCTGCGCTGCTCGCCGGTCACGGCCAGGATGCGCACCTTGCCGGCACGATGGTGCTCGATGGTCTCGGACGCCGTGTCGACCATGAGCGGCACCTGGCCGCCGATCAGGTCCTGCGCGGCCGGGGCGCCGCCGCGGTAGGCGACGTGCGTCATCGGCACGCCGGCCGCCTGGGCCAGCAGCTGGCCGGCGAAGTGCGGCACCGTGCCCGCGCCCGAGGTGGCGTAGTTGGCCTTGCCGGGGTTGGCCTTCATCCAGGCCAGCACGGTCTTGAGGTCGCCGGCCGGCGCTCCCGGGCCCGCCGTCACGGCGAAGTCGAAGGTGCTCGCGAGCGAGATCGGCGTGAAGTCCTTGGCGGTGTCGTAGGGCAGGTTCTGGTAGATCCACGGATGGATCACCATCGCGCCGCTGGGCGAGAAGATCAGCGTGCTGCCGTCCGGCGCGGAGCGCTTGATCTCGGCCAGCGCGAGGCGGCCCGCGGCGCCGGGCTTGTTGTCGATGATGACGTTCTGGTTCATCGACACGCGCATCTTGTCGGCAAGCATGCGCGCCACCACGTCGGCCGAGCCGCCCGGCGGAAAGCCGACGAGGATGCGGACCGTGCGGTCCTGGGCCAGCGTCGGGGACGAACCCAGCACCAGGGCGGCGGAAATGGCAAAGGGCACGGCAGCGGCATGCGCTGCGAAGTGGCGGCGTTTCATCGGACTGTCTCCTCGGTGTTGTTGTCGATGTTCTTTGTTCTTCGCGGGCTCAGCGGTGGCCCAGTGCGTCGCGCAGCGCGCCGAGCACGGCTTGGTTCTGCTCCGGCAGGCCGACGCTGATGCGCAGCCATTGCGGCAGGCCATAGTTGTCCAGCGGCGAGACAGCGATGCCGGCGGCCAGCAGGCGCGCATTCACGGCCTGCCCGTCACCGACCTGCACCATCACGAAGTTGCCTGACGAAGGAATGCAGGCCAGGCCGAGTTCGGCGAAGCCGGCCGCGAGTTGCGCGCGGCCGGCAATGTTGAGCGCATAGCTGCGCGCGAGGAAATCGCCATCGGCCAATGCGGCCCGCGCCGCCGCCAGGGCCGGCGTGGTGATGTTGAAGCGCGGCCGCTGCGCGTTCATACGCGACGACAGCCCCGGCTGCGAGACGCCATAGCCGATGCGCAGGCCCGCGAGGCCGAAGGCCTTGGAGAAGGTGCGCGCGACGATCAGGTTGGGCAGCCGGCGCACCCAGGCGATGCTGTCGTAGCGTTCGGCTGGCGTGAGGTACTCGGTGTAGGCCTCGTCCAGCAGCACGGTGACGTGTGCCGGCACCGATTGCAGGAAGGCGAGCAGCGGCGCCGCTTGCAGGAAGGTGCCCGTGGGGTTGTTCGGGTTGGCCACGAAGACCAGCCGCGTGTCCTCGCCGATCGCGGCGCGCAGCGCGTCGAGGTCATGACCATACGCGCGCGCCGGCACGACGGTGCCGTGCGCGTGCGCATGCGCGGCGGCCTGCGCGTAGACGACGAAGCCGTATTGCGAATAGACCACGCCCTCGCCCGGCTTCACGCTGACCTGCGCAGCCAGCTCGAGGATCTCGCTGGAGCCGCTGCCGAGCGTGAGCCAGTCGGCCGGCACGTCGAGCCGCGCCGCCAGCGCATTCTTCAACGCCGAGCCGTTGCTGTCGGGGTAGTTGGCCGCTCCTTCGAGCGCGTCGGCCGCCGCGCGGCGTGCCGGCGCGGGCATGCCGAGCGGGTTTTCGTTGGAGGCCAGGTGGATCATCTCTTCGGGGGCGCGGATTTGTTTAAGAAGTTAAATATATCCGGCGCATGGACAGGCCTCCTATCGGGGCCTACCCTTTGAGCCGAAGCGCTAAGCCTTCCTGATTACGCTTATTTCTGTCACTGATAAAACCCAATTTCGGCTCTTACTCGCCACGCAGGTATCGAATAAAGTCATTGCCAGCATCCGTTCCCAAAGGAGAAAGATCCATGACCGCCCGCACCACCGTCCACGGCCTCCAGGTCGCCACCGAACTCCATCACTTCATCGAAGAGAAGGTGCTGCCCGCCGCCGGCGTGGCCAGCGCCACCTTCTGGAAGGGTTTCGACGCCATCGTCAGCGAACTGGCGCCCAAGAACCTCGCGCTGCTGGCCGAGCGCGACCGGCTGCAGTCCGAGATGGACCGCTGGCACAAGGCACACCCCGGCCCCATCGCCGACATGCCGGCCTATCGCCGGTTCCTGGAATCGATCGGCTACCTGCTGCCGCAGCCGAAGGACGTGAAGGCGACCACCGCCAATGTCGATGCCGAGCTCGCGCTGCAGGCCGGCCCGCAGCTGGTGGTGCCCATCCTGAACGCGCGCTACGCCCTCAACGCCGCGAACGCGCGCTGGGGCTCGCTGTATGACGCGCTCTACGGCACGGACGCGATTCCCGAGACCGGCGGCGCCGAGAAGGGCAAGGGCTACAACCCGGCGCGCGGTGCGAAGGTGATCGCGTTCGCGCGCCAGGTGCTCGACCAGGCGGCGCCCCTGGACAACGGCTCGCACGAGAAGGCGACCGGCTATTCCGTGAAGGACGGCAGGCTGGTGATCGCGCTGCAAAGCAGCAGCACCGGCCTGGCCGACCCGGCCCAGTTCATCGGCTACCAGGGCGATGCGGCCTCGCCCTCGTCGGTGCTGCTGAAGCACAACGGCATCCACCTCGACATCCGCATCGACCGCGGCACGGCCATCGGCAAGACCGACCCGGCCGGCGTGAGCGACGTGGTGCTGGAAGCCGCGCTCTCCACCATCCTCGACCTGGAGGACTCGGTGGCCGTGGTCGATGCGCAGGACAAGGTGCTCGCGTATTCGAACTGGCTGGGCATCCTCCAAGGCACGCTGACGGAGGAGGTCGCCAAGGGCGGCAAGACCTTCACGCGCGGCCTGAACCCCGACCGCGAGTACACCGGCGCGGACGGCCAGCCCGTGAAGCTGCACGGCCGCTCGCTCATGTTCCTGCGCAACGTGGGGCATCTGATGACCAACCCCGCGATCCTCTATGCCGACGGCAAGGAGATTCCCGAAGGCATCATGGACGCGGTCGTCACCACCACCATTGCCACCGTCGACCTCAAGCGCAAGGGCAACTCGCGCACGGGGAGCGTCTACATCGTGAAGCCGAAGATGCACGGCCCGGCCGAGGTCGCCTTCGCGAGCGAGCTTTTCGGCCGCGTCGAGCAGCTGCTCGGCCTGCCCGCCAACACGGTGAAGCTGGGCATCATGGACGAGGAGCGCCGCACCAGCGTCAACCTCAAGGCCTGCATTGCCGAAGCGGCCGCGCGCGTGGCCTTCATCAACACGGGCTTCCTCGACCGCACCGGCGACGAGATGCACACCGCGATGCAGGCCGGCGCGATGCTGCGCAAGGGCGACATGAAGACCACGCCCTGGATCCAGGCCTACGAGCGGAACAACGTGCTGGTAGGCCTCTCTTGCGGCCTGCGCGGCAAGGCGCAGATCGGCAAGGGCATGTGGGCGATGCCGGACCTGATGGCCGCGATGCTGGAGCAGAAGATCGCGCACCCGAAGGCCGGCGCCAACACCGCGTGGGTGCCCTCGCCCACGGCCGCGACGCTGCATGCGCTGCACTACCACCAGGTCAGCGTCGCGGACGTGCAGAAGGAGCTGGAGAAGATCGACGCCGACGCCGAGCGCGACAACATCCTCGGCGACCTGCTGAAGGTGCCGGTGGCGCCCGAGGTGAAGTGGACCGACGCGGAGCGCCAGCAGGAACTGGACAACAACGTGCAAGGCATCCTGGGCTACGTCGTGCGCTGGATCGACCAGGGCGTGGGTTGCTCCAAGGTGCCGGACATCCACAACGTCGGCCTGATGGAAGACCGCGCGACGCTGCGCATCTCGAGCCAGCACATCGCCAACTGGCTGCTGCACGGCGTGGTGACCAAGGCGCAGGTCGACGCGACCTTCCAGCGCATGGCGGCAGTGGTCGACGGGCAGAACGCGGGCGACCCGCTCTACAAGAAGATGGCCGGCAACTTCGACACCTCGGCCGCGTACAAGGCGGCGCAGGACCTGGTGTTCAAGGGCATCGAGCAGCCCAGCGGCTACACCGAGCCGCTGCTGCACGCGTGGCGACTGAAGGTGAAGGGCGAGGCCTGAGGCCTCAGCCGCGGCCCGGACGCTTCAGGGTCCGGGCGACCTCGGCCGGGTCCATGCCGTACATCTCGGCGAACTCGGCGACGCTGCGGCCGCTGGCCTCGAAGGCGCGTTGCAGCGCCTCGCGTTTGGCGGTACGCGCGCCCACTTCGGCGAAGGCCTCGTCCAGCACCGCGGTCGAGAGTTCATCCTGCGTGCGCACGGCCAGCGTGTAGTCCTCGCGCGACAGGCCCGAGGCCTCGATGGCTTCGACCAGGCGCGCGCGCAGCTTGGGGCGCAGGTCCTCGGGGCTGCGCGCCTGGCGGCGGCGGAACACTTCGAGGATGGCGTGGTGGACGTGCTCGGTGGAGACGTCCTCCACCGGTTGCGCGTTCAGGTCATGGCGCTTCAGGCCGGCCGCCACGGCCTCGAGGTAGCGCGTGGAGCGCGCGTGCAGGCCGAGCGCGATCTTGAGCTCTTCCTTCTTGAACTCTTCGGGATGCAGGGCCAGCAGGTCGTGGAACACGCCCAGCTTCAGCGGCAGGAAGCGCGCGCCGAACATCTTCGGGTAGAGCTCGAAGAGCTTCTCCAGCACGGGGTTGACCTTGCGCGGCGCTTTCTGGCCCTTCGGGGCCTTGTGGTCGCCGGCGGCCTGTGGCGCCCTGGCGCCCTTGGGCTCGCCGGGCCTGGCGCCGCGCCGGGGGCGGCCGCCCTCTTGGGGGGCGGTGGTCGTGTCAGGGACGGTATCGGTTTCGGTCATCGGGATCTTCGGATCTGGCGGAATGCTTGACCCGAACTGTACTGCCGCCGCCCCCGACCCCCTCAGGCGCGCTGAACGGCCTCGGCTTCGGCGCGCAGCCAGCGCACGAAATCCTGGGCGTCGGGGTTGGCCGCGGCGCGGCGCGAGGTGTCGATGAAGTAGCCGCGGCGGGAGGCCGCGCCTTCGCCGAAGGGCGCCACCAGACGGCCGTTCCGCACCAGTTCGCGCAAGAGCGGCAGACGTCCGATGACGACGCCCTGGCCCGCGACGGCGGCGGAGACGGCGTCGGCGTACTGGGTGAAGCGCAGCGTGTTCTTCATGCGCAGATCGGTGAGGCCCATCACCTCGAACCAAGGCTCCCAGTCGGTCGTGGGCGCCTCGGCGTGGTCCGGCAGATCGACCGTGAGCAGCGTCTGCTCGACCAGGTCGCCCGGCACGCGCAGGGAAGCGGCGACCTGCGGCGCGCACAGCGGCATGACCGATTCCTCGAAGAGCGGCGGCCCGACGCCGCGGACGATGGGCACGAAGCGCACCGCGACGTCGATGCGGGTGCGCTCCAGGTCGAGCACATCGAGCGTGGCTGACAGGCGCACGTCGACGAGCGGATGATCGGCCGTGAAGCGGGTGAGCCGCGGGATCAGCCAGAGCGAGGCGAAGCCCGGCGTGCAGGTGATGGCGACGTGGCGCGGCATCGGCGCGGCGCGCACGCGGGCGGTGGCGTCGCGCAGGCGCTCCAGGCTCTCGACCACCGCGCGCTGCATCACGCGGCCCGGCTCGGTGAGCGCCAGCGCGCGGTGGCGGCGCTTGAACAGCAGCACGCCCAGGCTGGCCTCCAGTTGCTGGATCTGCCGGCTCACGGCGGATTGCGTGAGCGCCAGCTCGGCCGCGGCCTGCGTGAAGCTCAGCGTGCGCGAGGCTGCCTCGAAGCTGCGCAGGAGCTCCAGCGGCGGCAGCTCGGCACCGGGCAAAGGTGCACTCGCATTCCTGGGGTGCATGCAACGAGTTCCAAATGACCGCATGACACATGCGGGGACGCTGACTATATTCATTCCCATGACGAATGCAAGGAGCGCCCTCATGAACAGCCCTTCCCAACGCCTGAGCGTCAGCCTGCCGGACCAGGCCATCTTCGAACTGCCGGATGCGCACGAGGTCGACATCGAATGCCGCAGCGGCGCGCTGTGGATCACGCTGGACCATGATCGGCGCGACATCGTGCTGGAGCCTGGGGAGCGCTTCCGCAGCGACACGCACCGGCGGGCGCTGGTCGCGGCGCTGGGGCCTTCGTGCGTGCGCTTCAGCGCAGAGGGGCTGTCGGTCACGAAGGCGGGGTCGCCGCAACGGCGGTCACGTGCCTCCTGGCGACGGTGGTCCCACGGGATGTCCCCGGCTTGACCGGGGCGGCCCGCGCGTTGAACCATCGGCGCGAGAAAGGGCACCTTCCATGGCAGAGGCATTCATCGTCGCGACCGCGCGCACGGCGGGCGGCCGGCGCGGCGGCAAGCTCGCGGGCTGGCACCCGGTCGACCTGGCGGCGCAGGTCATCGACGCGCTGGTCGCGCGCGGCGGCATCGATCCGGCGGCGGTGGAGGACGTCATCCTCGGCTGCGTGAGCCAGGCCGGCGAGCAGGCGAGCAACGTCGCGCGCAACGCGGTCCTGGCGTCGAGCCTGCCGGAGTCGGTGCCGGGCACCTCGGTCGACCGGCAGTGCGGCTCCTCGCAGCAGGCGCTGCATTTCGCGGCGCAGGCCGTGATGTCCGGCAGCATGGACGCCGTGATCGCCGGCGGCGTGGAGAGCATGACGCGCGTGCCCATGTTCACACCCAACGCGCTGGCGGCGAAGGCGGGGCTGGGCCACGCCACGAGCCCGGCGATGCAGCGGCGCTATCCGGGCGTGCAGTTCAGCCAGTTCACGGGCGCGGAGATGATGGCGGTGAAGTACGGCCTCGCGAAGGACGCACTCGACCGCTACGGCTTCGACAGCCACCAGCGCGCGATCGCGGCGACGCGGGAGGGCGCGTTCGATGAAGAGATCGTGCCCGTCGAGATCCGCCGAGCCGACGGCAGCGGGAGCGGCGAGACGCACACCGTCGATGAAGGCATCCGCTTCGACGCCACGTTCGAAGGCATCGCCGGCGTCAAGCTGATCGCCGAAGGCGGCCGCTGCACGGCGGCCACCGCCAGCCAGATCTGCGACGGCGCGAGTGCCGTGCTGGTGGTCAGCGAGCGCGGGTTGAGGGCGCTGGGCGTGAAGCCGCTCGCGCGCATCCACCACATGAGCGTGATGGGACATGACCCGGTGGTCATGCTGGAGGCCCCGCTCCCCGCCACCGAGCGCGCGCTGCGCAAGGCCGGCATGAAGATCGAAGACATCGACCTCTATGAAGTCAACGAGGCCTTCGCGCCTGTGCCGCTGGCCTGGCTGCAGGCGATCGGCGCGGACCCGGCAAGGCTCAATGTGAACGGCGGCGCCATCGCGCTCGGGCATCCGCTGGGCGCATCGGGCACCCGGCTCATGGCCACGCTGGTGAACGCGCTCGGACGGCGCGGCATGCGCTACGGCCTGCAGACGATGTGCGAGGGCGGCGGGATGGCGAACGTGACCATCGTCGAGCGGCTTTGAACCCGGTGCTCCTTCGCCACTGGTTTCCTGGGGGCTGCTGCGGGAGAATGCCGCATGCCCATCCTGAACGCCTTCTACGCCCAGTCCGGCGGCGTCACCTCCGTGATCAACGCCTCGGCCTGCGGCGTGATCGAGACGGCTCGCCGGCATCCTGACCGCATCGGCACGGTCTACGCCGGCCGCAACGGCATCCTCGGCGCGCTGGCCGAGGAACTGATCGACACCGGCCGCGAATCCGCCGAGGCGATCGCGGCGCTGCGCACGACGCCTTCCGGTGCCTTCGGCTCCTGCCGCTACAAGCTCAAGTCGCTGGAGAAGAACCGCCGCGAATATGAGCGGCTGATCGAAGTCTTCAAGGCGCACGGCATCGGCTACTTCTTCTACAACGGCGGCGGCGATTCGGCCGACACCTGCTTCAAGGTGAGCCAGCTGTCGCAGTCGCTGGGCTATCCGCTGCAGGCCATCCACGTGCCGAAGACCATCGACAACGACCTGCCGCTGACCGACTGCTGCCCGGGCTTCGGGTCGGTCGCGAAGTACGTCGCGGTATCGACGCTCGAAGCGTCGCTGGACGTGCGCTCGATGGCGGCGACCTCCACCAAGGTGTTCGTGATCGAGGTGATGGGCCGGCATGCGGGCTGGATCGCCGCCGCCGGCGGGCTGGCGGAGGACCACGGGATTCCGGTCGTGATCCTGTTCCCGGAGATTCCCTTCGACCAGCCGGCCTTCCTGGCGCGAGTGGATGCGCTCGTGAAGCATCACGGCTACTGCACGGTGGTGGTGTCGGAAGGCTGCCACCATCCGGACGGCAGCTTCCTCGCGGAGCAAGGCACCAAGGACGCATTCGGCCACGCGCAACTCGGCGGCGCGGCGCCGGTGGTGGCGCAGATGGTGAAGGAGGCGCTGGGCCACAAGTTCCACTGGGCGGTCGCGGACTACCTCCAACGATCGGCCCGCCACATCGCCTCGGCGACCGACGTTCGGCAAGCCTACGAACTCGGCCAGCGCGCGGTCGAGCTGGCGCTGGCGGGGCGCAACGCGGTGATGCCGACCATCGAGCGGACGTCCGACGAGCCCTATGCCTACCGCATCGGCAGCGCGCCGCTGGACGCGGTTGCCAACACGGAGAAGTTCATGCCGCGCGACTTCATCTCGCCCGACGGCTACGGCATCACCGAGAAGTGCCGGCGCTACCTGCTGCCGCTGATCCAGGGCGAGGACTATCCAACGTACCGCGAGGGGCTGCCCGTCTACGTGACGCTGCAGAACGCCATCGTGAGCAAGAAGCTGCCGGCTTTCGAGATCGCGTGATGGACGCAACCGCGCGGCTCGATCCCTCGCGCTGCCCATTGTGCGGCGAGCTGAACCGATGCGCGATGGAGGTCGAGCGCGAGAGCGGGATCGCGCAACCCGAATGCTGGTGCATGCAGGCGGATTTCAGCGAGGCGCTGCTGGCGCGCGTGCCGGCGGCCCAGCGCCGCCTCGCCTGCATCTGCGCGCGCTGCGCGGCTGCGCAAGCCCTTCAGGCCTGAGGTGCGGGCTCGGCGGATGCCTCGGCGGCCGGCGCCTCGGGTTCCGTCTTCCGTCCCGGTTCGGACTGCATCGGCGGCGGCAGCGCGCCGCGCTCCCGCTGCTCGGTGATCACCTGGTGGATGAACTGCAGCTTTCCCACCGCCGCGCGGGGCAGCACGAAGGGGTAGTAGTCAGGCTGGCCCATGCTTCGCGACAGCTCGTTGAGCACGTTGGTGAGGCGCACCCAGCCGTTGATGAAGTCCAGGAACTTCGCGGCGTCCGGATGCTCGGGTTGCCACAGGTCCGCCGTGTCGAAGAGATCACTCGTGAGTTCGACGTTCTGCGCATCGACGCCGAAGCTCATCGCCGTGTCGGCCGTGTCGGCCATGTGCAGGTAGTGCGCCCAGGTCTCGGCCCAGTCCTCCCAGGGATGGGAACTCGCGTAGCTCGTGACGTAGCGGTTGGCCCAGTCCGGCGGCGGGCCGTTCTCGTAGTGGTTGCGCAATGCGGTCGCGTAGTCGGCGCGTTCGTCGCCGAAGAGCTGGCGGTAGTCCTCGATCCAGCGCGTCGGGAAGACCAGCAGGTCCCAGTAGTAGTGGCCGACCTCGTGCCGGAAATGGCCGACGAGGGTGCGGTAGGGCTCGCGCATCTCGGCGCGGATGCGCTCGCGCACGGCGTCCTCGGCCTCTTCCGCGTTGAGCGTGATCACGCCGTCCTCGTGGCCCGTCAGCACGTGCGGGCCGCCGGGCACGTTGCTCAGGAAGTCGAAGGCGAGGCCGTGCGCCGGGTCGGTGGTTCGCGTGACGACCGGCAGACCCAGGGCAAGCAGCTGCGAGATCAGCCGCCGCTTGGCCAGCTCGAGCTTGCGCCACAGGACCTCGTTGCCCTCCACCGAGAGATCGGGAATCGTGCGCGTGACGCTGCAGGACAGGCAGAAGCCGGGCGCGAGGCCATCGGTGTTGAAGTCCGCGTCGTCGCCTTCGCGCGGCGCGGGCACCATCCAGTTGCAGCCAGCGGCCGTCATGAAGTTGGCGCAGCGGTGGTATTGCTTGCCCGCGCCGTCACCGAAGACGGTGAAGGTGTCCGGCTGCTCCGCGTCGTCCCGGGGGACCGGCGCGAGCGGCACCACGCCGAGGCGCTCGATGACGTAGCCCAATGGCGTCTGGCAGGCCAGGCACTGGCTGTTGCCCAGGAAGACCGGGCGGCCGCACTGGCACTGGTAGGCGCGGCTGATGGTCGGCGCCTGGAGTTCGGAGGCAAGCGAGGGCGCGGTTTCGCGCTCGGCTTCGGGTGGGGAGGCATCGAGGGTGCCGGAGGCCTGGTCTTGGGATTGCATGGTGTGTTCTTGGGGCGCCGGAAGCGCATTCATTGTGAGCCGCCCCACGGCGGCCGTCCGGCGCTGAAACACCGATATCCTTGTAGGACGGCCGGACCCCGGCCCATTCCATTCCGATGACCCAGCCCCTCCCCCTGCAATCGCTGAGCAGCCGCTACGGCCCACGCTACCGATGGTTCCTGTTGCTGTCGGTGATGGTCGGCACGATGGCTTCCATCATGTCCTCCACCATCGTCAACGTGGCGATCCCGGGCATGAGCCACCACTTCTCGCTCGGCCAGGAGCGCGCGCAATGGGTCAGCTCGGGCTTCATGGTGGCGATGACGGTGTCAATGCTCACCACCCCCTGGCTGCTGGCGCGCTACGGCTACCGCCGCACCTACGTGGGCACGATGCTGCTGCTGCTCGCCGGCGGCATCGTCGGCGGGGTGGCGAACCACTTCCCGCTGGTGCTGGCCGCGCGCGTCGCCGAAGGCTTGGCGGCGGGCGTGGTGCAGCCGATCCCGGCCATCATCATCCTGCGGGCCTTCGAGCCGCACGAGCAGGGCCGCGCGAGCGGCATCTTCGGCATGGGCGTGGTGCTGGCGCCAGCCATCGGGCCGAGCATCGGCGGGGTGCTGGTGGACCTCTTCGGCTGGCGCTCGATCTTCTTCATGGTGGTGCCTTTCTGTATCGCCTCGATCTGGCTGGCCTACAAGTTCGTGCCGACCACGGCGCCAGGCGGCGTGGAGGCCGCGCGCAGCGGCGGGCTGGACTGGCGCGGGCTGGGTCTGGGCACGGTGGGAACGCTGTGCTTGCTCAACGGGCTGGTGGAACTGCGCGGCGATGCACCGCTGCAGGCCGCGCTGCTCCTGGCGGGCGCGGGCGCCGCCTTCACGGCCTTCATCGCCTGGCAGAAGCGCTTCGCGGCCACGGGCGGCACGCCGCTGATGAACCTGGCGCTCTTCCAGTACCGCCAGTTCGCGATGGGCAGCATCGTGGCCTTCATCTACGGCACGGCGCTCTTCGGCTCCACCTACCTGCTGCCGGTCTACATGCAGGTGGCCCTGCACCTGTCGGCTTCCTACGTCGGCACCATCCTGCTGCCGGCGGGCTTCATCCTCGCCTTCACCATCGCGGCGGTCGGGCGGCTGGCGGACCGGCAGCCGACCTGGCTGCTGGTGTGCATCGGCCTGGCGCTGCTCGCGGCCTCCTTCGCGCTGATGATGCTGCTGAAGCTCGACAGCGCGATCTGGTTGCTCGTGGCCTTCGCGATCGTGGGGCGCGTGGGGCTGGGCTTCATCCTTCCCTCGCTCAATCTCGGCTCGATGCGGCCGCTGGCGAAGTCGCTGATCCCGCAAGGCGCAAGCGCGATCAACTTCCTGCGGATGCTCGGCGGCGCGGCCGGCGTCAGCCTGTGCGCGGTGGTGCTTGAATGGCGGCTCGCCGTGCACGGGGATTCGCTGGCCAATCCGTTGACGAGCGACGCGCGGCTTGCCGCCTTCGACGAAGTGTTCGCGATGCTGGCGGGGCTGTGCGCCCTGGCGATCTGCGCCGCCTGGCAGCTGCGCGAAGGCCGGCCGGCCGCCGCGCCACCACGGGAGGCTTGAGACATGTGCCAATTGCTCGGAATGAACTGCAACACGCCGACCGACGTGACCTTCAGCTTCAGCGGCTTCGCGCAGCGTGGCGGCCGCACCGATCACCACGCCGACGGCTGGGGCATCGCCTTCTTCGAGGACCGCGGCCTGCGCCACTTCGTGGATCACCAGCCGGCGAGCGAATCACCGGTGGCCGAGCTGATCCGGCGCTATCCGATCCAGAGCCGCAACGTCGTCGCCCATATCCGCAAGGCTACGCAGGGCGCGGTGAACCTGCAGAACTGCCACCCCTTCGTGCGTGAACTGTGGGGCCGCTACTGGGTCTTCGCCCACAACGGCGACCTGAAGGATTTCAGGCCGCGGCTGCACGGCAACTTCCATCCCGTCGGCAGCACCGACAGCGAGCATGCCTTCTGCTGGCTCATGCAAGAGCTGGCCAAGTCGCATGCCGGCGTGCCGAGCGTGGAGGAGTTGACGCTCACGCTGCGCGAGCTGACACCGCGGCTGGCGGCGCACGGCACCTTCAACTTCATGCTCTCGAATGGACAGGCGCTGTGGGCGCATGCCTCGACGAACCTCTGGTACGTCGAGCGGCGGCATCCCTTCGTCACGGCGCAGCTGTCGGATGAAGACCTGAGCATCGACTTCTCCCAGCACACCACGCCGACGGACCGCGTGGCCGTCGTGGTGACGGCGCCGCTCACGACCAACGAGGACTGGACGCCCTTCTCTCCCGGAGAACTCGCGGTGTTCGTGGACGGCCAGCGCCGCTGATTCAAACGTTGCGCGAGAGAGCATCGGCGACAGCGCGAAGCCGCGCCCGCGCCGGGCCGGGCGCTCAGCGCGGCAGCGCCTCCAGCGCGTCGATGAACATCGCCGGCACATCGAAGCCGGTCTGCTCCGTGATCTCCTGGAAGCAGGTGGGGCTGGTCACGTTGATCTCGGTGAGCGAGCCGCCGATCACATCCAGCCCGATGAGCAGAAGGCCGCGCTCGCTCAACACCGGGCCGATGGCCTCGGCGATGCGGCGGTCCTGTTCGGTCAGCGGTTGCGCGACGCCCTTGCCGCCGGCCGCGAGGTTGCCGCGCACCTCCGTGCCTTGCGGGATGCGCGCGAGGCTGTAGGGCACGGGCCGCCCGCCGATCACCAGCACGCGCTTGTCGCCCTGCGAGATCTCGGGCACGAAGCGCTGCACCATGATGGTCTCGGCGCCGTCCTTGATGAGCGTCTCGATGATCGAGCCGAGGTTCAGCGCATCCGCCTTCACGCGGAAGATGCCCATGCCGCCCATGCCGTCGAGCGGCTTCAGGATGATGTCCTGATGCTCGGCATGGAAGGCCCGCACGGCGGCGGCGTCGCGCGTCACCAGCGTCGGCGTCGTGAATTCGGCGAACTCCATGATCGCGAGCTTTTCCGGATGGTCGCGCAGCGCGCGCGGCTTGTTCACCACGCGCGCGCCCTCGCGCTCCGCCTGTTCGAGCAGGTGGGTGGCGTAGATGTACTCGGCATCGAAGGGCGGGTCCTTGCGCATCAGCACCACGTCGTAGTCCTTCAGCGGCTTCTCATGCGCCGCCTTTTCGCGGAACCAGTCGTCCGGCTCGCCGGTGAGCGTGATCGCGCGCGCCTTCGCCGTCACCGGCTGGCCACGTTGCCAGCCCAGGTGGCGCGGCTCGCAGGCCGACAGCGTATGGCCGCGCCGCTGAGCCTCGCGCATCATCGAGAAGGTGGTGTCCTTGTAGATCTTGAACTGCTCGAGCGGATCGGCGACGAAGAGGATGTGCATGTCAGGATGTCTTTCCGGCGGTGGGCCGCGAAGCCGTGGGCGATGTCGGCGCGGCCGCCTGGTCGGCGGCGCGCGTCTCCAGCCTGATCTTGCATGCAGGCGCGATTTCCTTGCTGGCGAAGGGTTTGCGGCCGAGCCGCTGGATGGCGAGCGCCACCGCCCCGGCCACCACGCCCCAGAAGGCGGAGCCGACGCCGGCAATGGTGAGGCCGGAGAGCGTGACCAGGAAGGTGATGAGCGCGGCCTCGCGGTGCGGCTCCTCGCGCAGCGCGGCCGCGAGCCCGCCGCCGATGGTGCCCAGCAGCGCCAGCCCGGCGATGGCCGCGACCAGTTCTTTCGGAAAGGCCGTGAGCAGCCCCGTCACCGCCGCGCCGAAGAAGCCGATCACGAGGTAGATCGCGCCACAGCTCACCGCTGCCGTGTAGCGTCGCCCCGGGTCCTCGTGCGCCTCGCGGCCCATGCAGATGGCCGCGGTGATGGCGCTGAGGTTGAGCGCGAAGGCGCCGAAGGGCGCCAGCACCAGCGTCGTCAGGCCGCTGATGGTGATGAGCTTGGAGACCGGCAGGTCGTAGCCCGCGGCCCGGATCGCCGCCACGCCCGGCAGATTCTGCGAGGCCATGGTCACGACGAACAAGGGCAGCGCCAGGCTGACCACCGCCTGCCAGGTGAAGACCGGCATCATGAAGACGGGCACCGCGACGCTGAAATGCACCGCGCTCCAGGCCAGCTCGCCGCGCGCGGCGACGAAGACGATGGCCACCAGCAGCGTGAGCGGTACCGCGTAGCGCGGCAGCAGGCGCCGCGCGGCAAGGTAGGTGCCGAGCATCAGCAGCACCAGCGGCAGTGCCGTCTTCGCCGCAAGAAAGGCCTCCAGCCCGAAGCGCGCCAGCACGCCTGCCAGCAATGCCGACGCCAGGGCCATCGGGATCCGGTTCATCACGCGCTCGAACCATCCGGTGGCACCCGCGACGACCATCAGCACCGCGGAGACGATGAAGGCGCCCACCGCCTCGTTCATGCCATGGCCCGCGGCGGCCACGGCCAGCACCGCGGCGCCCGGCGTGCTCCAGGCGATCATCACCGGCTTGCGCCACCAGAGCGAAGGCAGCACCGACGCCAGCCCCATCCCGAGGCCCAGCGCCCACATCCAGGAACTGATCATCTCCGGCGTCGCGCCGAAGGCTCGCGCGGCGTGGAACACGATCGCCACCGAACTCGTGAAGCCCACGAGCACGGCGACGAAACCCGCGGTGAAGGCCGAGAGGCTCAGGTCCTTGAAGAATCGCATGCCCGAACTCAGATCTCGATCTTCGAGCCGAGCTCGACCACCGCATTGTTGGGCAATCCCAGGAAGTCAGCCGCCCCGCTGGCGTTGTGGTGCATCTGCGCGAACAGCTTCTCGCGCCACGGCGCCATGCCGCTGCCAAGCGTGGGGATCACCACGTCGCGCGACAGGAAGTAGCTCGTCGCCATCGGCTCCAGCTGGCAGCCGCGCAGGCGCGCATGCTCCAGCGCGCGCGGCAGGTCGACGTCGTTCTTGAAGCCGTAGTGCACGACCACCTGCCAGCAATGGTGGCCCAGGGCCTCCATCTCGATGCGCTTGTCCATCGGGATCCATGGCACCTCGTGGCTGCGCACGGTGACGAAGAGGTTCTGTTCATGCAGCACCTTGTTGTGCTTGAGGTTGTGCAGCAGCGCATTGGGCACCACGCCCGGCTCGGCCGTCATGAACACCGCCGTCCCGTCCACCCGCGCGGGCGGGCTGACGAACACCGAGGCCAGGAATTCGCGCAGGTCGATGGCCTCCTGCAGCTGCATCTTGCCCATGAGCCGCCGGCCCTCCTTCCAGGTCAGCATCAGCATGAAGATCGCGCCGCCGATCATGAGCGGGAACCAGCCGCCCTCGAAGAGCTTGAGCAGGTTGGAGGCGAAGAAGAGGAAGTCGACCACGAAGAAGACACCCGTCGCGGCGATGCACAGCGCCAGCGGGTACTTCCAGGCGTAACGGATCACGAAGAAGGTCAGCACGGTGGTGATCAGCATGTCCGTGGTCACGGCGATGCCGTAAGCCGCGGCCAGGTTGCTCGACGAACGGAACATGACCACCGCCAGCACGATCGCCACGAACAGGCCCCAGTTCACGAAGGGAATGTAGATCTGCCCCGCCGTGCGCACGCTCGTGTGCTCGATGTTCAGGCGCGGCAGGTAGCCCAGCTGGATGACCTGCCGCGTCACGCTGAAGGCCCCCGTGATGAGCGCCTGCGACGCAATCACCGTCGCGGCCGTGGCCAGCAGCACCAGCGGCACCAATGCCCACTCGGGCGCCATCATGAAGAAGGGGTTCTTCACGGCCAGCGGATTGCCCAGCAGGAGCGCGCCCTGGCCGAAGTAGTTCAGCGTGAGCGCGGGCATGACCACCGAGAACCAGGCCACGCGGATCGGCCGCTTGCCGAAGTGGCCCAGGTCGGCATAGAGCGCCTCCGCGCCCGTCACGCACAACACCGTCGCGCCCAGGATGATGAAGCTGGTGCCCGGGTTGTCCCACATGAAGCGCAGCGCGTAGTGCGGGCTGATCGCCTTGAGGATCTCGGGATGGGTGAGGATCTGCGACACCCCCAGTACCGCGATCGCGAAGAACCAGGCCAGCGTGATCGGCCCGAAGAAGCGCCCGATGCCCGCCGTGCCGCGCTTCTGCACGGCGAAGAGGCAGAACAGCACCACCAGCGTGACCGGGATCACGTAATTGCGGAAGTGCGGCGACACCACCTCCAGGCCCTCGACCGCCGACAACACGGAGATCGCCGGCGTGATCACGCCGTCGCCATAGAAGAGCGAGGTGCCGAAGATCCCGACCACCAGCAGCACGTGGCGCAGGCGCGGCTTGTCCACCACCGCCTGCGAGGCCAGCGCCAGCATGGCGACCAGCCCGCCCTCGCCCTCGTTGTCCGCCCGCAGCACCAGCACGACGTACTTGATGGAGACGATGACGGTGAGCGTCCAGAAGAACATCGACAGGATGCCGTAGACGTTCTCGACGGTGAAAGGGACGTGGCCGTGCCCGAACACCTCCTTGACCGCATACAGGACGCTGGTGCCGATGTCGCCGTAGACAACGCCGATGGCCGCGAGGATCAGCGCGGCGGAGGAGGATTTGGAAGGAGACACGAAGTCGGTGCAGGGGCCTCGGGAACGCGATGTTGCGCGCCGGGGCCGCCAGCGGCCGAGTCCGGCCGCCACATTGCCCTCCGCCCTTGGGTTTGCGTTGCTGTGGGGCCGCTATTTTGCCGTTGCCGGGCCGCCCCGCGACACCGTGGGCGAAATCATTCGTAGATTTCGGCGTCCGGATTGGTCGCTTCCAGCTCGTAGCTGGCCGCCACCATCGCCAGGCGCCCGATCACGCCGTACATGTAGAACCGGTTGGGCGCGCTCGCACCGGGCTTGGCGCCGGGTTGCGGTAAGTGCGCACTCTCCGAAAAAGCCAATGGCACGAAGCTCGCGCCCGGCAGGTTGAGGTTCTCGTCGGGGTTGCGCTCGGCATGCACGCGGTAGAAACCGCCCACCACGTAGCGGTCCATCATGTAGACCACCGGCTCCGCCACGCCGTTGTGCACGCGCTCGTTGGTGAGCACGCCTTCCTGCACGATCAGGTCGCCGGGCTCTTCCCCGCCCTTGGACACGCCCGTCTTGCCACGGCCGCGGCGGCACAGCGCCTCCAGCTCCTTGGCGTCGCGCACCGTCATCACACCCATGTGGCGGGCGCCGTTGTCGGCCTTGACCACCACGAAGGGCTTCTCGTTGATGCCGTATTCCTTGTACTTGCGGCGCACCTTGGTGAGCAGCGCGTCCACGTGGCTGGTCAGCACGTCCACGCCCTGGCCGCTCGCGAAACTCACGTCCGCCGCCTTCGCGTACATCGGGTTGATCAGCCAGGGGTCGATGCCCAGCAGCTTGCCGAAGCGCTTGGAGACCTCTTCATAGCTGTGGAAGTGGTTGCTCTTGCGCCGCACCGACCAGCCGGCATGCACCGGCGGCAGCAGGTACTGCTCGTGCAGGTCTTCCAGGATGCCGGGCGTGCCTGCCGCGAGGTCGTTGTTGAGCAGGATCGTGCAGGGGTCGAAGTGCTTCAGCCCCAACCGACGCTTGGTGCGCACCACCGGCTCCAGGCACACCGTCTCGCCGTTCGGCAGCTCGATCTTCTTCGGCGACTTGATCGCCGGGTCGATGGAGCCGACCCGCACGTTGAGCCCCGCCATGTGGAAGATCCGCACCAGCTGGGCCACGTTGGCCAGGTAGAAGGTGTTCGTCGAATGGTTCTCGGGGATCACCAGCAGGTTGCGCGCCTCGGGGCAGATCTTCTCGATCGCGGCCTGCGCGGCCTGCACCGCCAGCGGCAGCATCTCCTGCGTGAGGTTGTTCCAGCCGCCGGGATAGAGGTTGGTGTCGACCGGCGCCAGCTTGAAGCCTGCATTGCGGATGTCGACCGAGCTGTAGAAGGGGGGCGTGTGCTCCATCCATTCGAGCCGGAACCAGCGCTCGATGGCGGGGGTGGAGTCCAGGACGCGCTGCTCCAGTTCGTTGATGGGGCCGGTCAGGGCGGTGACGAGATGGGGAACCATGCGGCGGCCTTGTTATACGTGTTGCGCGACAGAAGGGGACTGGAATTGTAGATTTGGGGTCTGCCGCCCAGATGACAAGCGAGGCCCCGTTCGTCCCCTGACCCCGTGATCAGGTTCGGACTTCACCCTGGCCCAATACGACGTACTTGAGGGAGGTGAGGCCCTCGATGCCCACCGGCCCGCGCGCGTGGAACTTGTCGGTGCTGATGCCGATCTCCGCGCCCAGCCCGAACTCGAAGCCGTCCGCGAAACGCGTGCTCGCGTTGACCAGCACGCTGGCCGAGTCGACCTCGCGCAGGAAGCGCTGCGCATGCACGTGGTCGCGCGTGACGATGGCGTCGGTGTGGTGGCTCGAATAGCGGTTGATGTGAGCGATGGCCTCGTCCACGCCTTCCACCACCTTGATGCTGATCACGGCGGCGAGGTATTCCTCCGACCAATCGGCCTCCACCGCATCCATCACCTTCGCGCCCGCGGGCAGCGTGCCCTCGGCCCGCAGGATGGCCGCCGCGGCCGGGTCGCAGCGCATCTCCACGCCCTTCTCGGCGAAGATCGCGCCGATCTCCGGCAGGAAGCTCTCCGCCATCGAGGCCGCGACCAGCAGGCCCTCGGCCGCATTGCAGGGGCTGTATTTCTGCGTCTTGGCGTTGTCGACGATCTTCAGCGCCATGTCGAGCTCGGCCGTGTCGTCCACGTAGACGTGGCAGTTGCCGTCCAGGTGCTTGATGACCGGCACCTTGGCCTCGCGGCTGATGCGCTCGATCAGCCCCTTGCCGCCACGCGGGATGACCACGTCGACGAACTGCGGCATCGCGATCAACTGGCCCACGGCCTCGCGGTCGGTGGTCTGCACCAGTTGCACGGCGTCCACCGGCAGGCCCGCCTCGGCCAGCGCGTCGGACACCAGTTGCGCCAGCGCCTTGTTCGACTCGATCGCCTCCGAGCCGCCGCGCAGGATGGCCGCGTTGCCGCTCTTGATGGCCAGGCTCGCGGCCTCGATGGTCACGTTGGGCCGGCTCTCGTAGATCATGCCGAACACGCCGATCGGCACGCGCATCTGACCCACGCGGATGCCGCTGGGCTGCTGCTTCAGGCCGATGACCTCGCCGATCACGTCCGGCATCGCGGCGAGCTGCTCGCAACCCAGGGCCACGGTCTCGATGACCTTGGGCGTGAGCTTGAGGCGGTCGACCATGGGCGCCGAGAGGCCGGCGGCCGTGGCGCGCTCGATGTCGCGGGCATTGGCCGGGGCAAGCGCTTCGGCGTTCTCGCGCAGGCGCCGCGCCAGCGCCCTGAGCGCCTTGTTCTTGGTGGCCGCTGGCGCGCGCGCCATGAGGACGGAGGCAGCCTTGGCCTGCAGGCCGAGGGCCTGCACGTGTTCGTTGACGTTGAAGGCGTTCATGAACGGCATTTTCCCACGCGGCGCGGGGGCGCCGGAACATGGAAGGAAACGCATCGTTCGCAAATGGAGAACAACGGCCGGGCGCGGTTGGGGCTCATGTAAGCTCCGCCGCGTCCGCAAACCGCACGACATCAAGCGGGGACAAGGGAGCATTCATGTCATATCGCCGTCCATGCAACGGCGGGCCGCGCCATGCGGCCCGCGGCGCGCTGTCCGCGCGCGAACCGGTCCCCGCATCATGGGACTGATGTCCCGCCGCGCCCGCTTCGGCCTCGGCTGGTTCCTGCCCGTGCTCTGGCGCCATCGCCGGCCGCTGGGGCATGTGCTGCTCGCCGCCTTCCTGTTGCAGGTGATCGCGGTCACGACGCCGCTGTTCTCGCAGGTCATCATCGACAAGGTGCTGATGCACAAGAGCATGTCGACCCTGCACGTGCTGGGCTTCGGCATGCTGGGCCTGATCGTGTTCGAGGCCGTCGCGCGCGTGCTGCGGGGCCACACGCTCGCGCACACGGCGGCCCGGCTCGACGCGGGCCTGGGCAGTGAACTCTTCTCCCGCATGCTGGGCCTGCCCGTGCGCTACTTCGAGCAGCGACCGGCCGGCGACACGCTGGCGCGCGTGCGCGAACTGGAGACCATCCGCGGCTTCTTCACCGGCTCGGCCCTGACCACGCTGCTCGACGGCTTGTTCGTCGCCGTCTTCGTCGCCGTGATGCTGCTCTACAGCGTGCAGCTGACCGTCGTGGCCCTGGCGGGTCTGCCTGTGCTCGCGGGCGTGACGCTGCTGGCCCAGCCGGCGCTCGACCGCGCGCTCAAGGCCCGCTTCGACCGCGGCGCCGAAGCCGGCGGCTTCATGGTCGAGAGCGTTCACGGCATCCACACCGTCAAGAGCCTCGCGCTCGCATCCGTGTGGCAGCGCAAGTGGGAGCTGCTCGCGGCGCGCCAGGTCAGCGCCGGCTTCGACCTGGCGCAGGTCGGCACCGTGGTGCAGAGCCTGTCGAACGCGGTGCAGCGCTGCATGACGCTGGCCGTGCTGTGGTTCGGCACCACGCTGGTCATGGACAACCAGCTCACCGTCGGCGGCCTTATCGCCTTCCAGATGCTGGCCGGGCAGGTGCAGCAACCCGTCACCCGGCTCGCGGCGCTCTGGCAGCAGTTCGCGCAGGTGAAGCTCTCCGTCGACCGGCTGGGCGACCTGATGAATGCGCCCGCCGAGCCCGGCGCCCCCGGTCCGCAGGCCAGGCTCGAACCCGAAGGCCGCATCGAGTTCAGGAACCTGAGCTTCCGATACGACGCCGACGCAGCGCCCGTCCTGCGGGACATCGAGCTCGCCATCGCGCCGGGCGAGATCGTCGGCATCATCGGCCGCTCGGGCTGCGGCAAGTCGACGTTGGCCCGCCTCGTCCAGCGGCTCCACGTGCCGACCAGCGGCCGGGTGCTGCTCGATGGGCAGGACATCGCGCACATGGATCCGCTGTGGCTGCGCAGCCGCATCGGCGTGGTGCAGCAAGACAGCTTCCTATTCAACGGCACCGTGGCCGAGAACATCGCCATCGCGCAGCCCGACGCACCGCTGGAGCGGATCGTGCAGGTGGCGCAACTCGCTGGCGCGCACGAGTTCATCGCCGCCCTGCCTTCGGGCTACCACACGCCAGTAGGCGAACAGGGCGGCCTGCTCTCCGGCGGCCAGCGGCAGCGCGTCGCCATCGCGCGGGCGCTGATGGGGGACCCGCGCGTCCTCATCCTCGACGAAGCCACCAGCGCGCTGGACCTGGAAAGCGAGCGCGCCATCCAGGACCGCATGGCGCGGATCTGCCATGGCCGCACCGTCCTCATCGTCGCGCACCGTCTGACCGCACTGCGCTCCGTGCACCGCATCGTCGCGCTCGACGCGGGCCGCATCGTCGAGGACGGCGAACCGAAGGCACTGATCGCGCAGGGCGGATTGCTCGCCCACCTTTGGTCGATGCAGACCGGCGCACCGCGCCCGCCAGGAGGTCGGCCATGACACAGCGCCATTCCACCGATCGCACCGATCCCGCGGCACCGACCGCTCGCATCGGCGGCGCGGAGACGCTCACCGCCCGCGAGCGGGCCTTCCACGCGCCCATCCTCGCCACGGCCGGGACGCCCGCCGCGCCCTTCGCGGGCGCGCTCCTCCGGGCCCTGGCGGCCTTGCTGGCGGGCGGCATCGCCTGGGCCAGCATCGGCGAGATGGAGATCGTCGCCAGCGCGCCGGGCCAGCTGATCCCCGAAGGCCGCGTGAAGGTGCTGCAAACCATCGAGCCCGCCTGGGTCCGCGCCATCCACGTGCGCGAAGGCCAGCACGTCGAGGCTGGGCAACTGCTGCTCGAACTCGATCCCACGATGGCGCAGGCCGACCTCGACTCCAGCCACCAGCGCCTGCGGCAGAACCGGGAACAGGCCGCGCGCCTCGCGGCCGAACTGGGCGCGCGCCCGGGCGCCGCCTCGCTCTCCGACACGCAGCAGGCGACCCGCGACGCGCGCGAGGCCGCGCATGCCGCCACGCTCTCCGCCGCGCGCGCCGCCGTGCAGGAGAAAACCCGCGCCCTCGCCGCCGCCCGCTCCGTCGAGACCAAGCTGCGCCTCAACCTCGAACTGGCCTCGCGCCGCTATGCGCAGAACCTCGTGCTCTTCAAGGAAGGCTTCTTCAGCGAGGCCGAGCGCATGAAGCAGCAGCAGGAGGTGCTCAGCCTCCAGCACGACCTGGCGGCACACGTCGAGACCCTGGCCCAGCTGCAGGCGGCGCTCGACGAGGCGCGGCATCGCCAGACCATGGTGGAGCAGGAGCGACGCGTGCAGATCCTCGCCGAGGCCGAGCAGGCCGCGCGCGAGGGCTATGCGCTGCAAGCCGAGTACGACAAGGCCGAACGCATGAACGCGGCCAAGACCCTGCTCGCACCGGTGGCCGGCATCGTGCAGAGCCTGGGCGTCAGCACCCTCGGCAGTGCCGTCGCCGCCAACCAGCCGCTGGTGACCCTCGTGCCCGACGGCATGCCGCTGATCGCCGAAGTGCAGCTGAGCAACCAGGACATCGGCTACGTGAAGGCCGGCCAGGTGGTCGAGCTCAAGCTCGACAGCTTTCCCTTCACGCAATACGGCACCGTCGAAGGCCGCGTGAGCTGGATCAGCGCCGACGCCGAACTTCAGAACGGCGCATCGAGCGGCTCCGCGCCGGCCCCCGGCGCACAGCGCGCGCAGGGCCTGAGCTACCGCGTGCACGTCACGCCCACCGGCCCCGCGCTGCTCAGGCGCGGCGAACCCGTCAGGCTGCAGGCCGGCATGAGCCTGCAGGCCGACATCCAGACCGACAGACGCAAGCTCATCCGCTTCATCCTCGACCCGCTGCAGAAGGGCCTCGGCGAAGGCCTGCGCGTGCGCTGAGAACAGATCCAAGACCAGGGAGCATCCACATGAAAAAACCATCAACCGGCAAGGCCGCGCGCGTCATCGCGCTCCTGGCCGCCGTGGCCCTTGGCGGCTGCCATCGAGACCGTGCGCGACGATGACAGCCGCGACGTGATCAATCTCGACCAGGACGGAACGCAGCCCTGGAGCCGATTCGAAGCCCATGTCGATACGGAGGGCCGTGAGGACTTCTCGGTCGCCACCATGGACGATGGCAGCAGCGTCTACTCGGATTTCGACCAGACCGGCGCCTCGGGCAACAGCCTGTGGCAGAGCGGCACCGATGCGGAAGGCCGGGTCGACTGGGTCAAGGCGACGACCGACGAGGGCGCTGTGAACTGGGTCGACTACGACCAGGCCAACGCCCACGTCGCGAACCGATGGGAATCTCACATCGATTCGCAGGGCCGCGTCGACTGGACCTCCACCGTCTCGGAAGACGGGAGCACCGTTCGCGTGGACTACGACGAGACCGGCGCGCTGGATTGGGCACGCAGCGAGCTGCGTCTCGACGAGAACGGACTCATCGACTACGTGAACACGTTCGGCGACGACGGCTCCAGCACATGGTCGGACTACGACCAGGGCAACACCAGGGGCGACAGCCTCTACCAAGTCGGAACGGATGCGCACGGGCGCACCGACTGGGTCAACGTCACCGCGGACGACGGCAGCCGCAACTGGCTCGACTACGACCAGGGCAATGTGGACGGCTCCGCCACGTGGGGATCGCATATCGACGCACAAGGGCGCACCGACTGGATCGAAGTGACGGCCGACGACGGCACGCGCCACTGGCTCGACTACGACCAGAGTGGCGAGCACATCTGGTCCAGCGTGGAAACATGGTTCGATCCGGGCGGCACCAAGGACCAACGGACCATCCACGAGGACAATGGCTCGAGGACACACTACGAGTATTTCCCGGAGGTCCATCCGGACGCCCATGCCATCACCTATTTCTATCCCGACGGGCATGGTGCGGGCGGCAGGATCATCTACGACGGCTACTCGCACGTGCTGGAGATCAATGGCGGCAACAATCCGGAGTGGCCGGATTCGACCTATGACAGCTTCAACTACAGCACCGACGCCAGCGTCGATTTCCGATACGCGCCGGAGCCCTACTACTGAAGCGAAGCGCTGAAACGCCCGTCAGTGGCTCGGGCCTGGCCTGCCGGGCGCGCCCTGCCCACAGGCCCGGCACAGCATGAGCGCCAGGCGCTGCAGTGCCTGCCACCCGCTGGCAGGCCAGTCCGGCTGCTTCAGCCCCTTCACGATCCCGTCGACCACATGCGCCGCGCGCAGCATGCGCGTCAAGGCGCGGTCGTCCAGCCTCGGCAGCACGCGTTCGAAGGCACGCTCGCGCGGCCCCCAGATGCGGTTCTCGCGCAGCGCCATCGGCAACGGCCGGCCGGCGTTCATCGCGTCCTTCACGCGCTTGAGCGCGCGGATATCCTCGGCCAAGGTGTAGTGCACCAGCACCTCGGCCTCGCCTTCGGCCTGCAGCCCGTCGAGCATGCGCGCGACGCGCTGCGGGTTGCCGGCGAGCACCGCATCGGAGAGCTTGAAGACGTCGTAGCGCGCGACGTTGTTCACGGCGCCCTCGACCTGCTCCCAGCCGAGTTCGCCCGCCGGGTGCAGCAGGGCGAGCTTCTGGATCTCCTGGTGCGCGGCGAGCAGGTTGCCTTCCACGCGGTCGGCGAAGAACTGCAGCGTGCGCTGGCCTTCCTCGCCGCCCTTCACGCGCTGGCCCTGCAGCGCGAGGCGCTGCGCGATCCACTGGGGCAGCGCGGCGCGCTCGACACTGTCGACCTGAAGGCCCACGCCGTTGTTCTCCAGCGCGCTGAACCACGCGCCGGTGCGCGTGGCCTTGTCCAGGCGCGGCAGCATGACGAGCGTGAGCGTACTGTCATTGCCCGGCGCCGCCTCGGCGATCTGCTGCAGCGCGGCGCTGCCGTCCTTGCCGGGCTTGCCGGAAGGGATGCGGATCTCGACGATCTGCCGGTCGGCGAAGAGGCTGAGCGAGCCGCCGGCCGCGAGCACCGCGCTCCAGTCGAAGTGCGCGCCGGCGACGGTGTAGACGCTGCGCTCGGTGTAGCCCTGGGTGCGCGCGGCGGCGCGGATGGCGTCGGCCGCCTCCTGCGCCAGCAGGGGCTCGTCGCCGTGGATGACGTACAGCGGCTTGAGCCCCTTTTGCAGATGGGCCTCCAGCTGCGCGGAGCCCAGCTGCATCAGAGTTCCTTCACCGCCGCGAGGCGCCGGATGATCTGCTGCGCGATGTCGTTCTGCATGTCGCGGAAGAGCAGTTCCGTCTCGCCTTCCTTCGCGAGTGCCTGGTTCTCGTTGTAGGTGATGTCGCGCTGCTGGGTGATTTCGGTCGGCACCAGCAGTTCCTTGCCCTTCGGCGTGCGCAGGCGGAAGCGCAGGGTCAGGCGCAACTGGAGTTCGCGCACCTGGCCGGCCGCGTTGGTCGAGATCACGGCGTTCTCGCGGTTTTCCCCGAGGATGTCGAGCACCGCGTCGGCGGTGTCGAGCTTCTCGGGCGGGACGATCTCCACGGTCCCGCCGGAGCGGATGTTGCGCCGCAGGTAGTTCGTGAACGCAGAGCCGCCGGGCACCGCCAGCGTCTTGAAGGCATAGGTCGGCGCCTTGCGCAGCTCGAAGCCGCAGCCGGCGAGCAGCAGGGCCGCGCCCATGGCCGCCCCGCCCGCGAGGAAGCCGCGTCGCGGCAGGAGAAGGTTGCGCTTGTGGACCATGCTTTCCGTTTCTACAACACCACGTTCACCAGCCGCCCGGGCACGACGATCACGCGCTTGGGCGTGGCGCCTTCCGCATGCCTGGCGAGCACTTCGCTCGCGAGCGCGATCTTCTCGATCTCCTGCTTGGAGGCCGTGGCGGGCACGTGCAGCGAGCCGCGCAGCTTGCCGTTGACCTGCAGCATGAGTTCGATCTCGTCCTGTTCGAGCGCGCCGACGTCCACGCTGGGCCAGGGCGCGTCGAGCAACTCGCCCATGTCCTTGTCGTAGCCGAGCTGCTGCCAGAGCTGGTGCGTGATGTGCGGCGTGGCAGGGTAGAGGCAGCGCAGCAGGATGCCGAAGCCCTCGCGCAGCGCCGCATGGTCGCCCGCATCCGCGGCGTCGGCCTTGAAGCCTTCCAGCGCGTTCAGCAGCTTCATCGCGCCGGAGACGACGGTGTTGTATTGCATGCGCTGGTAGTCGTAGTCGACCTGGCGCAGCACGGTGTGCACCTCGCGGCGCAGGGCCTTGGCATCCTTGCCCATGGCCGTCGAGGCGGCCGCGGCGGCCGGCTGGCCGGCTTCGGCCATGCGCCCGTGCAGCGCCACGCCGAAGTTCCACACCCGGCGCAGGAAGCGGTAGCTGCCTTCCACCGCCGCGTCGTTCCACTCCAGCGTGGCCTCGGGCGGGGCGGTGAACATGGTGTAGAGCCGTGCGGTGTCGGCGCCGTATTTCTCGATGAGGTCCTGCGGGTCGACGCCGTTGCGCTCGCTCTTGCCCATCTTGCCGACGCCGCCGTATTCGACGCGGGTGCCATCGGCCATCGTGCCGCCGGTGATGCGGCCCTGCGCGTCGAGCACGGGCGTGACTTCGGAGGGCGGGAAGTACTCCTTGCCGCCCTTCTCGTTGCGCCGGTAGAAGATCTGGTTGAGCACCATGCCTTGCGTGAGCAGCTTGCTGAAGGGCTCGTCGGCCTTCACCAGGCCGAGGTCGCGCATGACCTTGGTCCAGAAGCGCGCGTACAGCAAATGCAGGATGGCATGCTCGATGCCGCCGATGTACTGGTCCATCGGCATCCAGTAGTCCGCGCCGCCGGCGACCATGGCCTGGTCGTTCTTCGGGTCGCAGTAGCGCATGAAGTACCAGGAGCTGTCGACGAAGGTGTCCATCGTGTCGGTCTCGCGCCGCGCGGGCTTGCCGCAGACAGGGCACACGACGCCGGCATGGAAGCCTTCATGCTTGGCCAGCGGATTGCCGGATCCGTCGGGCACGCAGTCGGTGGGCAGCACGACCGGCAGGTCCTTCTCCGGCACGGGCACGGCGCCGTGCTCGTCGCAATGGATGATGGGGATGGGCGTGCCCCAGTAGCGCTGGCGGCTCACGCCCCAGTCGCGCAGGCGCCAGGTGGTCTGAAGGGCGCCCAGGCCCTTCTGTTCCAGCGCATGGGCCACGGCCTTGACGGCCTCGCCGTAGTGCATGCCGCTGAAGTTGTCGGAGTTGATGGTCACGCCGCGCGTCTTGTCGGCGTACCAGTCCTGCCAGCGGTGGTAGTCGAAATGCGGCTCTTCGTCGACCAGCACGACCTGGATGATCTCGATGCCGTATTTGTTGGCGAAGGCGAAGTCGCGCTCGTCATGCGCGGGCACGCCCATCACGGCGCCGTCGCCGTAGCCGATGAGCACGTAATTGCCGACCCACACCGGCACCTGCTCCAGGGTGAGCGGGTGCTTGACGCTCAGGCCCGTGGGCACGCCCTTCTTTTCCTGGGTGGCGAGTTCGGCCTCGGTGGTGCCGCCGCTCTTGCATTCCTCGATGAAGGCGGCGACCTTCGGGTCGCTCTTGGCGGCGTGCAGCGCGAGCGGATGCTCGGGCGCGACGGCGCAGAAGGTCACGCCCATGATGGTGTCGGCGCGCGTCGTGAAGACGTACATGCGGCCGCCCTGGATCGGCTTGCCGTGCTCGTCCTGGATGTCGTGCGGGAAGGCGAAGCGCACACCCTCGCTCTTGCCGATCCAGTTCTCCTGCATCAGCTTGACGCGCTCGGGCCAGCCCGGCAGCTTGTGCTGGGTGTGCTCGAGCAGTTCGGCGGCGTAGTCGCTGATCTTGAGGTAGTAGCCGGGGATCTCGCGGCGCTCGACCGTGGCGCCGGTGCGCCAGCCCTTGCCGTCGATCACCTGCTCGTTGGCCAGCACGGTCTGGTCGACGGGGTCCCAGTTGACGACCTGGGTCTTGCGGTAGGCGATGCCCTTCTCCAGCATCTTCAGGAACAGCCACTGGTTCCACTTGTAGTAGGCCGGGTCGCAGGTGGCGATCTCGCGGCTCCAGTCGATGGCCAGTCCCATGGCCTGGAGCTGGCCCTTCATGTAGGCGATGTTCTCGTAGGTCCACTTCGCCGGGGGCACGCCGTTCTTGAGCGCCGCGTTCTCGGCCGGCAGGCCGAAGGCGTCCCAGCCCATGGGCATCAGCACGTTGTAGCCGCTCATGCGCAGGTAGCGCGTGAGCATGTCGTTGATGGTGTAGTTGCGCACGTGGCCCATGTGCAGCTTGCCGCTGGGGTAGGGCAGCATGGAGCAGGCGTAGTACTTCTTCTTGCGCGCGTCCTCGGTCACGCGGTAGGCATCGGCGGCCGTCCAATGGGCTTGGGCGGACGACTCGACCTCACTGGGTTTGTAGCTGGGGTTCATTGGGCTTCGGGCAGGCCCCGGCGTCGGGCGGCCAGGGGAAGGCGGATTATCGCGGGTACGGGGATGGCCCACTTCTCGCATGCCACAATGATTTTCGAATCGACAGGGGCACGCATGGGCAAGGACTGGTGGCGGGGCGCGGTGATCTACCAGATCTACCCTCGCAGCTTCATGGACAGCAACGGCGACGGCATCGGCGACCTTCCGGGGATCACCTCCCGGCTGGAACACGTGGCCGCGCTGGGGGCGGACGCGATCTGGGTCTCGCCCTTCTTCCGCTCGCCGATGAAGGATTTCGGCTACGACGTGGCCGACTACCGGGAGGTCGACCCGATCTTCGGCACGCTGGCCGATTTCGATGCCCTGCTGGCGCGCGCGCACGACCTGGGCCTGAAGGTCATCATCGACCAGGTGCTGTCCCACACTTCCGACCAGCACGCCTGGTTCGCGGCCAGCCGCTCGGCTCGGCCCGGCCCGGGCAATCCGAAGGCCGACTGGTACGTCTGGGCCGATCCGCGGCCGGACGGCACGTCACCCAACAACTGGCTCTCGGTGTTCGGCGGGCCGGCCTGGCAATGGGATTCGCGCCGGCGCCAGTACTACCTGCACAGCTTCCTGCCGGAGCAGCCGGACCTGAACTTCCATTCGCCCGCCGTGCAGGACGCGCTGCTGGGCGAGGTGCGCTTCTGGTGCGAGCGCGGCGTGGACGGCTTTCGCTTCGATGCCTGCAACCATCAGTTCCACGACGCGCGGCTGCGCAGCAACCCGGCGGCGAACGGCGGCGCGGTGAGCACCGTGCGGGCGGACAACCCCTACGCCATGCAGCAGCACCTGTACGACAAGAGCCAGCCGGAGAACCTGCTGTTCCTCGAGAAGCTGCGCGCGGTGCTCGACCAGTACGGCGCCGTCGGGCTGGGCGAGGTGGGCGACGAGAACGCGCCGCCCGTGATGGCCCGCTACACCGAGCGCGGCAAGCGCCTGCATCTGGCCTACAGCTTCAGCCTGCTGACCAGCGAGCACAGCGCCCGCCACCTGCGCGGCCAGGTCGAGGCGCTGGAGCATGCGCTGGCCGGCACCGACGGCTGGGCCTGCTGGGCGGTCTCCAACCACGACGTGCCGCGCGTGGCCTCCCGCTGGAGCGCCGGCGGCCCGCCCGACACCCGCCGCGACCGGATGTGGCTGGCCCTGCTGCTCTCCCTGCGCGGCAGCGCCAGCGTGTACCAGGGCGAGGAACTGGGCCTGCCCGAGGCCGAGGTGCCCTTCGAGTTGCTGCAGGACCCCTACGGCCGCCCTTTCTGGCCCGAGTTCAAGGGCCGCGACGGCTGCCGCACGCCCCTGCCCTGGCACGCGGACAGGGCACATGCCGGCTTCACGAGCGGCATGCCCTGGCTGCCGGTTTCCGAGGCGCACGGCCCGCTCGCCATCGACCGCCAGGCCGGGGATGCCGGCTCGATGCTGCAGTTCAGCCGCCGGCTGCTGCGCTGGCGGCGCGGCCAGCCGCTGCTGCGCACCGGGATGATGGCTTTCTTCGACGCCCCCGAGCCGTTGCTGTGGTTCGAGCGCGGCGACGGGAACTCCGCGCTGCAGGCGGTGTTCAACCTGGGTGCCGAGCCCGCGACCCTGAAACTGCAGCAGGCGCTCGTGCCGCTGGACGGCACCCCGTTCACCGGCGCGCGGCTGGAGGGCAGGCTGCTCTCGCTCCCGCCCTTCGGCGTTTTCTTCGGAGAAGCGATTGATCCTGCCTGAAGCCGAGGTCCGCGCGCTGATGCGGGCCGAACATGGCGACCCGTTCGCCGTGCTCGGGCCGCATCAGACGGACGAAGGCCTCTGGGTGCGGGCCCTGCTGCCGGGCGCGCGCAGCGTGGCGGTCATGCAATCGGCCTCGGGCTGGCCGCTGGCGGTGCTGGAGCGCCAGGGCCACTCCGACCTCTTCGCCGCGCTGGTGCCGGCCTCGGAGGCCCGCCTGGGCTACCGCTTCCAGGTCGACTGGGGCCGCCACACTTCGACGCTGGAGGACCCGTACCGCTTTGCGCCGGTGCTGGGCGACATGGACGTCTGGCTGCTGGCCGAGGGCACGCACCTGCGGCCCTTCGAGAAGCTGGGCGCGCACCTGCGCGAGTTCGACGGGGTGCGCGGCGTCGCATTCGCGGTGTGGGCGCCCAATGCGCGCCGCGTCTCGGTGGTGGGCGACTTCAACCAGTGGGACGGCCGGCGCCACATGATGCGGCTGCGGCGCGGGTGCGGCGTGTGGGAGATCTTCGCGCCGCACCTCGCGGCCGGGGATGCCTACGAGTTCGAGATCCTCTCCGCGCAGGGCGAGGTGCTGCGCAAGGCCGACCCCTTCGGCTTCTCGGCCCGCCTGCGGCCCGACACCGCCAGTGTCGTGCAGCCGCTGCCGCCGCCCGCCAAGGTGCCGCCCGGCCGCGCCGAGGCCAACGCCCGCGGCGCCCCCCTGAGCATCTATGAGGTGCACCTGGGCTCGTGGCGGCGCAAGAATGGCCACGAGTGGCTGGACTACAGGGAGCTGGCCGACACGCTGGTGCCTTACGCGCGGGACATGGGCTTCACCCACATCGAGTTGCTGCCGGTGAGCGAGCATCCCTTCGACGGCTCCTGGGGCTACCAGCCGATCGGCCTCTACGCGCCCACCTCGCGCTTCGGCGCTCCATCGGACTTCCGCGCCTTCGTCGAGGCCGCGCACAAGGCCGGGCTGGGCGTGATCCTCGACTGGGTGCCGGCCCACTTCCCGACCGACGCGCACGGGCTGGGCCGCTTCGACGGCACGGCGCTCTACGAATACGCCGACCCGCGCGAGGGCTTTCACAACGACTGGCAGACGCTGATCTTCAACTACGGCCGCACGGAGGTGCGCAACTACCTGGTGGGCAACGCGCTCTATTGGCTGGAGCGCTACGGCGTCGACGGCCTGCGCGTGGACGCGGTGGCCTCGATGCTCTACCGCGACTACAGCCGCAAGGCCGGCGAGTGGGTGCCGAACGCGCAGGGCGGCCGCGAGAACCTGGAGGCCATCGCCTTCCTTCGGCGCATGAACCAGGTGGTCGGCACCGAGCGGCCCGGCACGGCGACCATCGCCGAGGAGTCGACCAGCTTCCCCGGCGTCACGCGACCGCCGGAGGATGGCGGCCTCGGCTTCCACTACAAGTGGAACATGGGCTGGATGAACGACACGCTGGCCTATGCCGGCATCGACCCGGTCCACCGCAAGCATCATCATCAGAAGATCACCTTCGGCCTGATGTACGCGCACACCGAGAACTTCGTGCTGCCGCTCTCGCACGACGAGGTGGTGCACGGCAAGGGCTCGATGATCGGTCGCATGCCGGGCGACAACTGGCAGAAGTTCGCCGGCCTGCGCAACCTCTACGGCTACCTCTGGGCCTATCCGGGAAAGAAGCTGCTCTTCATGGGAAGCGAGTTCGCGCAATGGTCTGAATGGAATGCCGACCGCAGCCTGGACTGGCACCTGGCGGACAACCCCGCGCATCGCGGCGTGCTGCGGCTGGTGCGCGACCTGAACAATGTCTACCGGCACTTCCCGGCGCTGCACGAGCTGGACTGCGAGCCGCAGGGCTTCGAGTGGATCTGCCATGACGACGCGGACCATTCGGTCTTCGCCTTCGTGCGGCGGGCGAAGGACGGCAGCTTCGTGGTGGCGGTGTGCAACTTCACGCCCGTGCCCCGGCTGGGCTACCGGCTGGGCGTGCCGGCGGCCGGCGCCTACCGCGAGATCGTCAACACCGACAACGCGGTGTACGGCGGCAGCGGGGTGGGCAATGGCGTGGTCGGGAGCGAAGGCGTGGCTTGGCAAGGTCGGCCGCAATCGGTGGTGATCTCGGTGCCGCCGCTCGCAACCTTGATGTGGGTGCAGGCGTGAGCAGTCCATATCCGCTGGGCGCGACGCTGACGCCGCAAGGCGTGAACTTCGCGCTGGTGGCGCCGCGCGCAACGGGCGTGGAGCTGTGCATCTTCGACGGCAGCGGCGCACACGAGCAGCAGCGCGTCGCCCTCACCGCGAACACCGATGGCGTCTGGCACGGGAGCCTGCCTTCGGGACGCGCGGGGCTGGTCTACGGCTACCGGGTGCATGGGCCCTGGGCACCGCACGAGGGCCAGCGCTTCAATCCCGCCAAGGTGATGCTCGACCCGTATGCGCGCGAGGTGGTCGGCCGCTATGGCGGAGAGGACATCTTCCTCGGCCACGCGCCAGGGAGGCCCGACCAGCCGGATGCGCGCGACAACGCCGCGTTGGCGCTGAAGGCTCGCGTGACTGCGCCGATGGCCGCCGCGGCGCCGCGTGACCGCGTCGCCGCGGGCGAGCGGGTGATCTACGAGTTGCACGTCAAAGGCCTGACCAGGCAGCATCCCGGCGTCCCGGCGCAACTGCGCGGCAGCTACGCCGGCCTGGCCGAGCCGGCGGTGCTCGACTACTTGCAGCACCTTGGCGTCACAACGCTCAGCCTGATGCCGGTGCACTTCCGCGCCGACGAGCAACGCCTGCTCGCGACGGGCCTGAGCAACTACTGGGGCTACAGCTCCATCGGCTGGTTCGCGCCCGAGACGCGCTACTGGAGCGGCCGGCCCGGCACCACGCCCACAGGCGAGTTCCGCGCGATGGCCGACGCCATCCATGCACGCGGCATGGAGCTGGTGATCGACGTGGTCTACAACCACAGCGCCGAGACCGACGAGCTGGGGCCGATGCTGAGCCTGCGCGGCATCGACAACGCGCTCTACTACCACCTGCGCCCCGACGACCGCGCGCTCTACGAGAACTGGACGGGCTGCGGCAACTGCCTCAATCTCTCCGAGCCGCGCGTCGTGCAGCTCGTGCTGGACAGTCTGCGCCACTGGGTGACCGAGCTCGGCGTCGACGGCTTCCGCTTCGACCTCGCGCCGGTGCTTGCGCGCCGCGCCGACGGAGAGTTCGATCCGCGCGCGCCCTTCCTCGCTGCCGCCGCGCAGGACCCGGTGCTGGCGCGTGCCCTCTTCATCGCCGAGCCCTGGGACATGGGCCCCGGCGGGTACCGGCTGGGCGAGTTCCCGCCCGGCTGGCTCGAATGGAACGACAAGTACCGCGACACGCAGCGCGGCTTCTGGCTGCATCGTGCCACCGGCCTCGGCGACTTCGCGCACCGTTTCACCGCGTCGAGCGGCAGCTTCCGGCACGACGCGCGCGCGCCGGCGGCCAGCGTCAACTTCGTCACCGCGCACGATGGCTTCACGCTGCGCGACCTGCTGAGCTACAACGAGCGCCACAACCTCGCGAACGGCGAAGGCAATCGCGACGGGCACGGCCACAACCTGAGCCGCAACTGCGGCGTCGAGGGCGAGACGCGCGACCCGGCCGTGCTCGCGGAGCGCCAGCGGCTGCAGCGGGTGCTGCTGGCCACGCTGCTCCTCTCGCAGGGCACGCCCATGCTGCTGGCGGGCGACGAGATCGGCCACACGCAAGGCGGCAACAACAACGCCTACTGCCAGGACAACGAGACCACCTGGCTTGCCTGGGACCGCGCCGACGCCGGGCTGCAGGCCTTCGTCGCACGCCTGCTGGCGCTGCGCCGCGAGGCCGAGCCGCTGCGCCGCGAGAGCTGGTGGCCCGCCGCGCCCACCGGCGGCGGCACAGCCTTGCGCTGGCTCACGCCGCAGGCGCAAGCCATGACCACGGGCGACTGGGAACGCGGCGACCGGCATGCGCTCGCGATCCTCTTCGACGCCATCGCGCCCGCGCCAAGCTGGCTGGTGCTGGTCAACGCCGAGGCGCAGGCGGTCGAATTCACCCTTCCCCCCGGACGCTGGATTCGCCAGCTGTCCAGCGACCCGCAGGATGACGAGACTCCCGCCCTTGCCGTGGACGCCGTCCAGGCCCTCGCACCCGCGAGCCTGTGGATCGCCCGAACACAGGAACCAAAGTGCTCGCCGGAATGCTAGGCTGGCATCCACGGGAAGAACCCCATGGAGGCAAATGATGGAAGACAACATCCAGCAACCGACATTGCAGGCGCACCAGCTCGTCCGGCGCACCATCGCGCTGGTGCTGGCCGGAGGCCGGGGCTCCCGCCTCAAGCAGCTGACCGACCGACGGGCCAAGCCGGCGGTCTATTTCGGCGGCAAGTTCCGCATCATCGATTTCGCGCTGTCCAATTGCCTCAACTCGGGCATCCGGCGCATGGCGGTGGTGACGCAGTACAAGTCGCACTCGCTGATGCGCCACCTGCAGCGGGGCTGGAGCTTCCTGCGCGCCGAGCTCAACGAGATGGTCGACGTGCTGCCCGCCCAGCAACGCATGGGCGACGAGCACTGGTACCGCGGCACGGCCGACGCCGTCTACCAGAACCTGGACATCATCCAGACCCGCTCCACGCCGCACGACTACGTGGTGGTGCTGGCCGGCGACCACATCTACAAGATGGACTACTCGCTGATGGTGATGGACCACGTCCAGCGCGGCCTGGGCTGCACCGTCGGCTGCATCGAGGTGCCGCGCATGGAGGCCACGGCCTTCGGCGTGATGGCGGTCGACGAGGAGCGCCGGATCACCGAGTTCCTCGAAAAACCGGCGGACCCGCCCGCCATGCCCGGCCACCCGGACGTGGCGCTCGCGAGCATGGGAATCTACGTCTTCGACTCCGAGTATCTGTACCAGCTGCTGGAGGAGGACAACGCCAACCCCGATTCGAGCCACGATTTCGGCAAGGACATCATCCCGCGCGCGGTGGCGCAGGGCCGGGCGCTTGCGCATCCCTTCAGCATGTCCTGCGTGACGCGCGCGCGGCGCGGGTCGGACGCCAAGATCTACTGGCGCGACGTGGGCACGATTGATGCATTCTGGGCAGCCAACCTCGACCTGGCCTCGATCACCCCCGAACTGGACATCTATGACACCGACTGGCCCATCTGGACCTACCAGCGGCAGCTGCCGCCGGCCAAGTTCGTGCTCGACCGCGACGGCAAGCACGGCATGACGGTGAACACCATCGTCTCCGGGGGCTGCATCGTCTCTGGCTCCAAGGTGAGCAGCTCGGTGCTGTTCTCCGGGGTGCGCATCCATTCCTTCTGCGAGATCAACGAGGCGGTGCTGCTGCCCGACGTACAGGTCGGCCGCGGCTGCCGGCTGAGCAAGGTGGTGATCGACCGCGCCTGCGTGATTCCTGACGAGATGGTGGTGGGCGAGGATCCGGCGGCGGATGCGGCGCGCTTCGAGCGCACCGAAGGCGGCGTGGTGCTGATCACCCGCGAGATGCTCAAGCGGCTGGCGCCGCAGGAAGCTTGATGCGGATTCTCCAAGTCAGCGCGGAACTGTTCCCCCTGTTGAAGACCGGTGGCCTGGCCGACGTCGCCGGGGCGCTGCCGTTGGCGCTGATGGCGGCAGGGCAGGATGTGCGCGTGATGCTGCCGGGCTTTCCCGCCATCCTGGCGGGCGTGGCGGCTGCCAAGCCGGTCGCGGAAGTCACCGCGCCCTGGGGCGAGCGCGCCCGCGTGCTCGCGGGCCGGATCGCGATTCCCGGCGGTGCCGGCATCGCCGCGTACGTGATCGACGCGCCCGCGCTCTACGACCGCCCGGGCAATCCCTACGAGGACGCCAGCCGGCAGCCCTACGGCGACAACCACAGGCGCTTCGCGTTCCTGGGCTGGGCCGCGGCGCAACTCGCGCAGGGCCTCGACCCCGGCTGGCAGCCCGAGGTGCTGCATGCGCACGACTGGCACGCGGGCCTCGCGCCGGCCTACCTGGCCTTCGCGCCCCGCGACGGCCGCCCGCGCGTGGCGAGCGTGTTCACCGTGCACAACCTCGCCTACCAGGGCCTCTTCCCGCCATGGCACTTCGCCGAACTCGGTCTGCCCGTCGAGGCTTTCGGCATGGACGGCGTCGAGTACTACGGCCAGCTCTCGTTCATGAAGGGCGGCCTGGCCTACGCCGACCGCATCACGACCGTGAGCCCGACCTACGCGCGCGAAATCCAGACGCCCGAGCAGGGCTTCGGCCTCGACGGCATGCTGCGCAGCCGAGCGCATGTGCTGACGGGCATCCTCAACGCGGTCGACGACCAGGTCTGGAACCCGGCCAGCGACGCGCTGATCCCGCATCGCTACGACACGCGCGAGCCGGCCGGCAAGGCACTGTGCAAGGCGGCGATGCAGGCGGAGCTGGGCCTGGTGCCGCGCGCCGATGCGCCGCTCTTCATCGTCGTGAGCCGGCTCACCGAGCAGAAGGGCCTGCAGCTCGTGCTGGCAGGGCTCGATGCGCTGCTCGCCGAAGGCGGCCAGCTTGCGCTGCTCGGCAACGGCGATGCGCAACTGGAGGCTGCCTTCCGCGCGCATGCGGCCGATGCGCCGGGGATGGTCAGCGTCACGCTCGGCTACAGCGAGCCGCTCGCGCACAAGCTCTTCGCGGCCGGCGACGTGACGCTCGTGCCCTCGCTCTTCGAGCCCTGCGGCCTCACGCAGATGTACGGCCTCAAGTACGGCAGCCTGCCGCTGGTGCACCACGTGGGCGGCCTGGCCGACACGGTGGTGGACGCCACCCTGGAAGACATGGCCAACGGCAGCGCCACCGGCTTCACCTTCGACGACTTCAACGGCGAGGCCTATGGGCGCGCGCTGCGCCGCGCCTTCGCGCTCTATCACCGGCCGGCCGACTGGAGAGCGGTGCGCGCCAACGCGATGGCCCGCCCGGCCGACTGGGGCACGGCGGCGGCCCGCTATCTCGACGTCTACGCCCAGGCCCTGGCCTGAGGCCTTCGAAACCACCCACGACGAGTTCATCATGACCATCGAAGACTTCAAGTACGACCATCCCGATCGCGATGTCGCGGCCTTCAAGCGCGCGGTGGCGAACAAGCTCATCTACGCCGTCGGCAAGGATCCGGTGGCCGCGAGCCAGGACGACTGGCTGCACGCCACTGCCTTCGCGGTGCGCGACCAGCTGGTCGAGCGCTGGATGACGACCACGCGCGCCAACTATGCGCAGGACCTGAAGCGCGTCTACTACATGTCGATGGAGTTCCTCATCGGCCGCACCTTCACCAATGCGCTGCTGGCAGTGGACCTTTATGACACGGTGCGCGAGGCGCTCGCCGACTTCGGCGTGGAGATGGACGCCATCGCCGAGCTCGAGCCCGACGCGGCCCTGGGCAACGGCGGCCTGGGCCGGCTCGCCGCCTGCTTCCTCGACTCGATGGCCACGCTGGGCGTGCCGGGTTTCGGCTACGGCATCCGCTACGAGTACGGCATGTTCCGGCAGAAGATCGTGGAGGGCCAGCAGGTCGAGACGCCGGACTACTGGCTCACGCGCGGCAACCCATGGGAATTCCAGCGGCCGGAGGTGACCTACCGCGTGCGCTTCGGCGGACATGTGCAGAAGCGCGAAGGCAAGCCCGGCGCCGCCGACTGGGTCGACACGCACGACGTGCTGGCCGTCGCCTACGACACCATCATCCCCGGCTACGGCACGCAGGCCACCAACACGCTGCGGCTGTGGTCCGCCCGCGCCTCCGAGGAGATCGACCTCTCGGCCTTCAACCGCGGCAACTACATGGCGGCGGTCGAGAGCAAGAACCACTCGGAGAACGTCTCGCGCGTGCTCTACCCCGACGACTCCACGCCTTCCGGCCGGGAGCTGCGGCTGCACCAGGAATACTTCTTCGTGAGCGCCAGCGTGCAGGACCTGCTGCGCCGCTACCTGCGCAACCACAAGAACTTCGACCAGCTGCCGGAGAAGGTCAGCATCCACCTCAACGACACGCACCCCGTGCTGGCGGTGCCCGAGCTGATGCGCCTGCTGATCGACGAGCACGGCCTCGGCTGGGACACGGCCTGGACGCACACGCAGAAGGTCTTCAGCTACACCAACCACACGCTGATGCACGAGGCGCTGGAGACCTGGCCGGTGGAAATGCTCGGCCGCATCCTGCCTCGGCACCTGCAGATCATCTACGACATGAACGCGCGCTTCCTCACGACGGTGACGCAGAAGCTCGGCAACGACGTGGAGCTGCTGCGCCGACTTTCGCTGGTGGACGAATCGGGCGAGCGCCGCGTGCGCATGGCCTACGTGGCGGTGCTCGCGAGCCACTCGGTCAACGGCGTGTCGGGCCTGCACTCCGAGCTGATGAAGCAGTCGATCTTCGCGGACTTCGCCAGGCTCTTTCCCGAGCGCTTCAACAACAAGACCAACGGCGTCACGCCGCGCCGCTGGCTGGCGCATGCCAATCCGCCGCTGGCCTCGCTGCTGGACCGCCGCATCGGCAAAGGCTGGCGGCGCGACCTCGGGCAACTGGAGGCGCTGCGGCCGATGGCCGACCAGTCCGCCTTCGCGCGTGCATTCCGCCACGCCAAGCGCGAGAACAAGCTGCGCCTGGCCAACTGGGTGGAGCAGCATCTGCGCATCGATCTCGACACGGATGCGATGTTCGACGTGCAGGTCAAGCGCATCCACGAGTACAAGCGGCAGTTGCTCAATGTGCTGCATGTGATCACGCGCTACCAGCGCATCGTGGAAGCGCACGAGGAGGGCCGCACCTGCGACCTGGTACCGCGCGTGGTCGTCTTCGCGGGCAAGGCGGCCTCTGCCTACCAGGTGGCCAAGCAGGTGATCCGGCTGATCAACGACGTGGCGTCCGTCATCAACGCCGACCCGCGCGCGGGCAAGCTGCTGAAGGTGGTGTTCCTGCCGAACTACAGCGTGAGCCTGGCCGAGATCATCATGCCGGCCGCCGACCTGTCGGAGCAGATTTCAACCGCCGGGACCGAGGCCTCGGGCACGGGCAACATGAAGTTCGCGCTCAACGGGGCGCTGACCATCGGCACGCTGGACGGCGCGAACGTGGAGATGCGGGACAACGTGGGCGAGGACAACATCTTCATCTTCGGCAACACCACGCCGCAGGTGGCGGAGATCCGCGCGGGCGGCTACCAGCCGCGCGAGATCTATGAATCGAACCCGCAGTTGCAGCGCGTGCTGGACGCGATCCGCGATGGCGTGTTCTCGCCGGGCGAGCCGGCGCGCTACCAGGGGATCTTCGACGCGCTGGTGAACTGGGGCGACCACTACCTCCTGCTGGCGGACTATGCGAGCTACATCGAGACGCAGGAGAAGGTGGACGCGCTCTACCGGGATGCGGATGCGTGGACTCGCAAGGCGATCCTCAACGTGGCGGGGATGGGGGTGTTCTCGTCGGACCGCACGATCGCGGAATATGCGCACGAGATCTGGCACACCAAGCCAGTCAAGATCTAACCCCCAGGCTTGCCCACTTCGTGTGGCCGCCCCCCCTTTTTGCAGGGGGCAACACCCGCGGCCCGGCAAAGCCGGTTCCGCGGTGTTCACCGGGTGGGGGCTGTGGGGGAAGGGGCTTCGGTGACGAAGCCTATGCGGGTCAGGCCCGCCTTGTTGGCGATGCCCATCAGTTCGACGATCTTGCCGTAGGGGATCGTCTGGTCGGCGCGCAGCTGGACTTCGGTGTCGCGGCTGTCGGCCGCGGCTTTCTGGAGGCCGGCGCTCAGTTCTTCCATGGTGACCTCCTTGTCGTTCAGGAAGACCTTGGCTTCGGCGTTGACGGCGAGGCTGACGAACTTGGGAGTGTCGGTGGGCTGGCCGGCCTCGGTGCGGGGGAGGTCGAGCTTGATGGAGCTGGCCATCAGGGGAGCGGTGATGATGAAGATCACCAGGAGCACGAGCATCACGTCGACGAGTGGGGTGACGTTGATGTCGGACATCGGGCGCTGGCCGCCGGCGCCGGTGGCGCGGCCGCCGGAGGCGGTGCTGCCGAGGGAAGTGCGGCCGAAGGCCATGGTGCTGCGCCCTCGCTTCCGCTAGACGGGCATGGGCCGCGCGGGCGGGGGCGGGCGGTGCGGGGGCTCGACCATGCCGAGAAGGTCGTGCGCGAAGCCTTCGAGTTCGGCCTCGATGCGGCCGACGACGCGGCCGAAGACGTTGTAGGCGAGCACGGCGGGGATGGCCACCGCGAGGCCGAAGGCGGTCATGATGAGCGCCTCGCCGACAGGGCCGGCGACCTTGTCGATGGTGAAGCCTCCGGTCTCGCCCGCGATGCCGGAGAGCGCACGGTAGATGCCCCAGACGGTGCCGAGCAGGCCGACGAAAGGCGCTGTCGCGCCAACGGTGGCGAGCAGGATCTGGCCGGCCTGCAGGCGGCGCAGCGCGGCGTGCAGCGCGTCGCGCAGGACCCGGGTGACGCGCTGGGCGAGGTGGCCCGCGCCGCCGAGGGTCGCGTCGTCGGAATGCTCGGAGATGCCTTTCAGCGCCCGCACGGCCGGGCGCACGAGGGCGGCGCGGTCGAAGGCCTGCAGGCGCGTCTCGGCATCGTCGAGCGTCGGCGACTGCCAGAAAGCCGCGATGCTGCGCACCACGTCGCGCGTGCCGCCGCGCAACAGCCAGGCCTTCCAGAGGATCACGACCCAGCTCGAGACCGACATGGCGAGCAGCAGCGCCGCCACGGCGCGGCTGACGGCGTCGCCATGCGAGAGCAGTTCCAGGACGCTCATGCCCGCGATCAGCGCAGGTTCAGCACGTCGAACATGTCGAACAGGCCGGTCTTCCTGTCGGCCAGGAAGCGCACGGCGCGCAGGCTGCCCTGTGCGTAGTTCGAGCGGCTGGCGGACTTGTGCGTGATCTCCACGCGCTCGCCGGTGCCCGCGAACATCACGGTATGGTCTCCCACGATGTCGCCGCCGCGGATGGTGGCGAAGCCGATGGTCGACGGGTCGCGCTCGCCAGTCACGCCTTCGCGCCCGTAGACCGCGCATTCCTTGAGGTCGCGGCCGAGCGCCTCGGCGACCACCTCGCCCATCTTGAGCGCCGTGCCGGAGGGCGCGTCGACCTTGTGGCGGTGGTGGGCTTCGATGATCTCGATGTCGTAGCCGGTGGAAAGCGCCTTCGCTGCCATCTCCAGCAACTTGAAGGTGACGTTGACGCCCACGCTCATGTTGGGCGCCATCACGATCGCGATGTCCTTCGCGGCGGCGGCGATCTCCGCCTTCTGCGCATCGCTGAAGCCGGTGGTGCCGATGACCAGCTGCACGCCGAGTGCGCGGCAGGCCGCGAGATGCGCCATCGTGCCCTCCGGCCGGGTGAAATCGATGAGCACCTGCGCGTTGTTCAGGCCGGCGCGCGGGTCGGCCACGATCGGCACGCCGCTGGTGAAGCCGAGGAACGCCGCCGCGTCACTGCCGATGGCGGGGCTGCCCGCCACGTCGAGCGCACCGGCGAGCTGGCAGTCGCCGGCCGCGCGGACGGCCTCGATCAACATGCGACCCATGCGGCCGGAAGCACCGGCGATCGCGACGCGGCGTGGTGAGGAAGCGGAGGAGGAAGAGTCGGTCACGCGTTTCAGCCTTGAAGAATTCCGGCGGAAGAATGCCGAAGCGCCAGCCCCGCGGCGGAGCCGGCCGCGCGCTCAGCGCGCCGCTTCGAGCGGGGGATAGCTGGGAGGCAGCGGCGGCACCGGCGCGGCAGCGGTCGTGTCGGCCGGCGCGTCCTTGGACGGGGCGGGCGGATCGTATTTCTTGAGCTGATCTTCCGAAGCCTCGAGCTTGGGCACCTTGCCGATCACGCGGCGGCTGTCGAGAGCGGCGACGAATTCCTCTTCGCTCGGCATCGGGTCGCCCTCGAAGCGGTCGAGCACCTCGCCCTTGAAGAAGAGCGTCAGGCGGCGCTGCTGGGGATCGACGCCCTGGCGGCGGATCGTGAACACGTAGTCCCAGCGGTCGGAATGGAAGACATCGGTCAGCAGCGAGGTACCGAGGACCTCGCGCACCTGCTGGCGCGACATGCCGGTCTTGAGCGCCTCGACCTGCTCCTTGGACACGAAGTTGCCCTGGACGATCTCGATCTTGTAGGGCGTCACCGCGACGAGCGCATTGCGGGTGCGCGTGCCGATGTTGCTGCAGGCGCCGAGACACAGGCTCGCAGCGAGGGCCCCGACGAGGAGCCACAGGCGGCTATGTGGAATGGCGGGCATGGGCAAAGGGGGTAGCGATATGATCCGGCTCATTGTAGCGGCTGGCCCCCGGCGGGGGCCGCCCCGCGCGGCCAGGCGAGGAACCACCATGGGCAACATCGACGAACTCAAGAACACCGGTCTCAAGGCCACCCTGCCACGCCTGAAGATCCTGGAGATTTTCCAGAACGGCGGGCAACGGCACATGACGGCGGAAGATGTCTTCCGCGTGCTGCTCAACGACCATTCCGACATCGGTCTCGCGACCGTCTACCGCGTGCTGACCCAGTTCGAGCAGGCGGGCATCCTGGAGCGCAGCCACTTCGAGAGCGGCAAGGCCGTCTACGAACTCAACGAGGGCAAGCATCACGACCACCTCATCTGCACGTCCTGCGGCAAGGTCGAGGAGTTCTACGACGCGGAGATCGAGCGGCGCCAGCAGATGATTTCCAAGGACAAGGGCTGGATCCTGCAGGACCATGCCATGTCGCTCTACGGCCTCTGCGCCGATTGCGCAAGCCGGCACTAGCCGGGAACGAGGCTAAAACAGACGCTGGATGGCCGAGCCCCCCCTCGGGGAGTGGCATTTCCACGCCGCGGAGCGACGTGGAAGGCCGGAGGCCGATCAGTCCTCGTCGCGGGCGCTTTCCATCGCCTTGTGGTGGCGGGCGACGAAATCGGCATAGGTGTCGATGCCTCTCAGCTGCAGGATCGAGTTGCGCACGGCGGCCTCGACCAGCACGGCGATGTTGCGGCCGGCCACCACCTGGATGATCACCTTGCGCACCGGGATGCCCAGCACGTCCTGCGTGAGCGGCGCCGAGGGCATGCGCTCGTAGTCGCGCTCGAAGCTGTCGCGCCGCACCAGGTGCACGATGAGCTTGAGCCGCATCTTCCGGCGCACGGCCGTCTCGCCGAAGATCGCGCGGATGTCCAGCAGGCCGATGCCACGCACTTCCAGCAGGTTCTGCAACAGTTCGGGGCAGCGGCCCTCCAGCGTGGTCTGGTTGATGCGGTAGAGGTCCACCGCGTCGTCGGCCACCAGGCCGTTGCCGCGCGAGATCAGCTCCAGGCCGAGCTCGCTCTTCCCGAGGCCCGACTCGCCGGTGATCATCACGCCCAACCCCAGGATGTCCATGAAGACGCCGTGCATCGAGGTGCGCTCGGCGAAGTGCTTGGAGAGGTAGGCGCGCAGCAGGTCGATGACGAAGGCGGAGGATTCGCGCGTCGCGAAAAGCGGCAGTTGCGCCCGCTCGCAGATGGACAGCAACTCATCCGGCGCCGGCTGGCCATCCGCCAGCACCAGCATGGGCGGCTCCAGCGTGACGATGCGGGCGATGCGCCGCTCGCAGTCCTCCTGCGTGCCGCGCGTCAGGTAGGCGACCTCACGCGCGCCGAGGATCTGCACGCGGTAGGGATGGATGTAGTTGAGGTAGCCGACCAGGTCGGCGGCCGACTGGGCCCGGCTGATGACGTCGGGGTCGAACTGCCGCTCCGAGGCGCCGAGGCCGGCGAGCCACTCCCAGCGGAGGGACCCGCGGAACTCCTCGAACATGGCATCGGCGCTGATGACGGTCGGCTTCATGCGCCGAACTCTCTCACACCCGCTCGCTTCAGGCGACCTGGGCTGACTGCCATCCGGCGATGAGAGCGTGCAGTTGTGCCGCGTCGGTGCTGGATTTGATCTGCTCGCGCAGGTTGGCGTCGCTCAGCAGTTCCGCGATCTCGGAGAGTATTTCAAGATGCTTCTGCGTGGCCGCTTCAGGCACCAGCAGGAAGATGAGCAGCACGACGGGCTGTTCGTCCGGCGCGTCGAAGCCGATGGCGTTCGCGAGCTGGAACACCGCCGCCATGGGCGACTTCAGGCCCTTGATGCGTCCGTGAGGGATCGCCACGCCATGCCCCAGGCCGGTGGAACCCAGGCGCTCGCGGGCGAAGAGGCTGTCGGTGATGAGGGCGCGGCCGAGACCATGGAGGTTCTCGAAAAGCAGGCCGGCTTCTTCGAAGGCACGCTTTTTACTGGTGGCGTCGACGCTCACGAGTACTTGAGCGGGCGGCAGGATGGACGCGAGTCGGTTCATGTTGGGTGCGGGGCGGGGGCGATTATGCACCCGCCCCGCAAAAAGCAAAGAGCCGCCAGAAGGCGGCTCGCAAGAGTATTTGCCCGAAGGCTACTACATCACGCGTTTCGGCGCGGCGTGATGATGGTCCTGCAGGCGGTCCTTGTGCCGCACCACCTGACGGTCGAGCTTGTCCACCAGCTCATCGACGGCGGCGTAGAGATCAGCATGGCTCGACTCGGCGAACATGTCATTGCCCTTGACGTGAATATTGCATTCCGCCCTCTGGCGGCGTTCCTTTTCCTTCTGCTTTTCAACCGTGAGGATGACCTTCACATCGACCACCTGGTCGAAGTGACGGGTGATCCGGTCCAACTTGCCCGTAACGTAGCTTCGCAAGGCGGGGGTGACGTCGAGGTGATGACCGCTGATCGTCAGATTCATGAATGACCTCCTGGAATTGACGGTTGGGGAAAAAACCACACCCCGGGATGAGGCATGGCCGGCGAGGAAAGGGAGAGGGGAAGAGAGGGGAGAGAAGGGATGGGAGGGAAAGAAGGAAGGGTCGGGTTCACTATGCCCACGCTGTCATCGGAATGCAATGGCCTTGTGCCAGGGCCGGCAGAATCCGAGGCGGTGGCCTGATTTGTTGCTATGTTTTTGATAGCTTGTCACACCGCTGCGACGGGCTCTCGGCACGTCCTTAGAACCAATTTCGACCCGGGTTTGCAGCGACCCTGCAACCCCACAGCGAGGAGGGTCGGAGCGCTGCGCGGGGCTCAGCGCCAGGCGGCGCGCATGCGGCTGAGAAGGTCGATGGTGGCCGCCGGCGGCGGCACGTGGGGCGCTCGCTCGGGCGGCGGCGGCCAGGTCTGGTGCTCGAAGCGTTCGGCATCGGCCGCGGTGATGAAGCGCGTGCGCCCCGCGTAGAGATGCCGGTCGCCGCGCACCGCCTGCTGCGTCACGTAGAAGCGCTGAGGCACCAGCAGGTGCAGGTGATCGCGCGCGCGGGTCATGGCGACATACAGCAGGCGCCGCTCCTCCTCGAGTTCGCTGGCGCCCTGCGCCACGTCGGCCGGGATGCAGCCGTCCACCACGTTGAGCACGTGCACGGAATTCCATTCCTGCCCCTTGGCCGAATGGATGGTCGAGAGGATGAGGTAGTCCTCGTCGAGCAGCGGCGGCCCGGCGCGGTCGCTCGTGGCCTCGGGCGGGTCCAGCGTGAGTTCGGTCAAGAAGCGCTCGCGCGAGGCATAGCCCGAGGCCAGCCGCGCGAGTTGCTCCACGTCGCCCCGGCGCAGGCCGGCATCGTCGTGCAGCCGTTCCAGGTGCGGCAGGTACCACTGGAGCGCGAGATCCACGTCAGCCGGCCAGACGAGACCGGGGTCGCGCAGCGCCGCGTAGGTTTCCGCGAACCGCGTCCACTCCTCCTTCGCGCTGGACGGTGCCGCGAAGGACTGCAGGGCCGCGCCGGGGTCGGCCGCCTCCGCCATGGCTTCCAGGAGCCGCGTCGACGTGACCGGCCCGATGCCCGGGATCAGTTGCGTGACCCGGAAGCCGGCCATCCGCCCGCGCGGGTTCTCGGCGAAGCGCAGCACCGCCAGCAGGTCCTTCACATGCGATGCCTCGAGGAACTTGAGCCCGCCGTACTTCACGAACGGGATGTTGCGCCGCGCCAGCTCCAGTTCGAGCGCCGCGCTGTGCGTGGAGGTGCGGAACAGCACCGCCTGCGACTTGAGCGCCAGCCCGCCCTCGCGGTGCGCAAGCACGCGGTCGGCCACCCAGCGCGCCTGCTGCGCCTCGTCGGGCACCAGCACCAGTTGCGGCCGGCCGGCGGAGGGCTTGTCCGTCCACAGCGTCTTGGCATGGCGCTCGGCCGCGCCCGCGATCACCGCGTTCGAGACGTCGAGGATGGCCTGCGTCGAGCGGTAGTTGCGCTCCAGCGTGACGATGCGCGCCGGCCGCGAGAAGTGCGCCGGAAAGTCGAGAATGTTGCGCACCGTGGCGCCGCGGAAGGAGTAGATGGACTGCGCGTCGTCGCCCACCACCGTGACGCCGCGGCCGTCCGGCTTGAGCGCGCGCAGGATGGCGGCCTGCAGCAGGTTGGTGTCCTGGTATTCGTCGACCAGCACGTGGTCGAAGCGCGCACTGACCTCGGCGGCGAGCGATGGCTCCGCCACCATCTCGGCCCAGTAGAGCAGCAGGTCGTCGTAGTCGAGCACGCACTGCTGCTGCTTGGCTTCCACGTACGCGCCGAAGAGGCGCCTGAGTTCGGCTTCCCACTCGGCGCACCACGGGAAGGCTTGCTTCAGCACGTCGGCCAACGGCGCGCAGGTGTTGACGGCGCGCGAGTAGATCGACAGGCAAGTCCCCTTGCGTGGGAAGCGCCGCTCCATGGAGGCGAGGCCGATGTCGTTGCGCACCAGGCCCATCAGGTCCTCGGCATCGCCACGATCGTGGATGGTGAAGTTCTCGTCGAGGCCGATGCGCGCCGCGTACTCGCGCAGCAGGCGGGCGCCGACGCCGTGGAAGGTGCCGGCCCAGGGCAGCGCGGGAGGCGCCTGCGACGCGAGGCCCAGCACGCGCATGAGCACCTGGCCGGCGCGGCGCTCCATTTCCTGCGCGGCGCGGCGCGAGAAGGTCAGCAGCAGGATGCGCTGCGGGTCCGTGCCCTGCGCGATCAGGCGGGCCACGCGGTGCGCCAGCGTGTTCGTCTTGCCGGAGCCGGCGCCCGCGATCACGAGCAGCGGGCGGTCGTCCAGCGCCGCATCCACCCCATGCTCGACCGCCGCGCGCTGCTCGTCGTTGAGCTTCGCGAGCGCCGCGGCCAGCCGCTCGGCCTGGGTCGTGGGTGCCTGTGTCGCGACGCTGTCCATGGTCTCGACTTTACTGTATGTCCATCCAGATTTCGCGAGCTTCGCGCGGCTCGCGCTCAAGGCGCGGTGACATAATCGCGCCTCGCTGCAACCGGAGCTTCATATGGACTCAGTCCCGCCTCGGCAGCTTTCAACTCCAATGTGAGCTCTCCCCCAGGCTCGCCAATCCGTGTGCTCTCGCCGCCCTTCGCCGGCCGCGTTCGCACCCTGGGGCGGCCCAGCGGTGCGAACAGGCTGGTGAGTTGAAAGCGCCCACCCTTCGCCCATCGCCCAGACATTTCAAGGGAGTGAGCCCATGCTCAACATCTTCACGCTCGCCAACGGCCGCCTCGTCCAGGAAGAGATCGAGGCGCTGGAAGAGCTTTCGCAGTTCCAGCCCATCTGGGTCGACCTCGAATCCCCCACCGTCGAAGAAAAGCGCTGGATCAAGCAGTACTACGGCCTGTCCATTCCCGAAGACGCGATGGACGAGGACATCGAGGAGTCCGCTCGCTTCTACGAGGAGGACAACGGCGAACTCCACATCCGCAGCGACTTCCTGATCGACGACGACGAGAATCCGCGCTCGGTGCGCGTCGCGTTCATTCTCAACCAGCACAACACCGAGCTGCGCAGCCGTGGCGTGCTCTTCTCGATCCACGACGAGGACGTGCCCGTCTTCCGCCTGCTGCGCATGCGCGCGCGCCGCGCGCCCGGCCTGATCGAGGACGCGAAGGAAGTGCTGCTCAAGCTCTTCGACGCCGACGCCGAGTACTCCGCCGACACGCTGGAGAACATCTACGACGAGCTCGAGGTCGCCGGCAAGAAAGTGCTCGAAGGCAACGTGAGCGACGAGCTGGCCGGCGAGGTGCTCGGCGCCATCGCGCGCCAGGAAGACTTGAACGGCCGCATCCGCCGCAACGTGATGGACACGCGCCGCGCGGTGAGCTTCATGATGCGCAGCCGCATGCTCAATGCCGAGCAGTTCGAGGAGGCGCGGCAGATCCTGCGCGACATCGAATCGCTGGACAACCACACCGCCTTCCTCTTCGACAAGATCAACTTCCTGATGGATGCGACCGTCGGTTTCATCAACATCAACCAGAACAAGACCATCAAGATCTTCTCGGTGGCCAGCGTGGCGCTGCTGCCGCCGACGCTGATCGCGAGCATCTACGGCATGAACATGCAGTTCCCCGAACTCGGCGTGCTCGGCCCGGCCGGCTACCCCTATGTGCTGGTGCTGATGGCGGCCAGCGCGCTGGTGCCGATGTGGTACTTCCGCCGGCGCGGCTGGCTCAAGTAGCCCGATCCTCCGCCGGCGGCAGCGCGGCCAGCCAGGCATCGATCACGGCCAGGCTGTAGCGGCTCGCGACCGCCGCGACGAAACGCAGGAAGTCGGTGTGCGCCGCATCGTCCGCGCGGTCCGAGATCGTGCGCACCGCCGCGAAGGGGACGCCGTAGTCATGGCACACCTGCGCGACGGCCGCGCCCTCCATCTCGACCGCCAGCGCCTCCGGCAGGTCGCGGCGCAGGGCCTCGCTCTCGGCGGCCGTCGACACGAAGCGGTCGCCGCTCACCACCAGCCCCCGGTGCAGCTTCGGCGTCGCGAGGCCGAAATCGTCGACCACCTTGCGCCCGAGCAATGCCACCGGATCGCGCAGCAGCGCGCCCGCCACCGCCGCCAGTGAATCGCCGATGGCGGTATCGACCGCGAAGCGCGCGTGGCCGGTCAGCGGCACCTCGTACTTCGGGAAGATCGGCGAGGCGTCCAGGTCGTGCTGCAACAGCTTGGTGGCCACCACCACATCGCCCACCCGAACGCCCGGCGCGAGCCCGCCGGCCACGCCCGTGAAGACGATGGCGCGCGCCTGGAAGCGCTCCAGCAGCACGGTGGCGGTGGTGGCGGCCGCCACCTTGCCGATGCGCGAAAGCACCGCCACGATCGGCTGGCCATGCAGGTGGCCGACCCAGAAGTCGCGCCCCGCGACGCGCAGGCGCCGCTCGTCCGGCATCACCGCCAGCAGCGCGCCCAGCTCTTCCTGCATGGCGGCGACGATCGCGACCGGTGCCGCCATGCGCGCGCCTTACTTCTTGTCGCGCAGCTCGCGGCGCAGGATCTTGCCCACCGGCGTCTTCGGCATCTCGGTGCGGAACTCGATCACCCGCGGCTGCTTGTAGCCGGTGAGGTTGGCGCGGCAGTATTCCTTCACCTGCGCCTCGGTGAGCTCCGGATTCTTCCTGACGATCACCAGCTTCACGGCCTCGCCGGTCCTCTCGTCGCTGATGCCCACGGCCGCGCATTCCAGCACGCCGGGAATCTGCGCCACCACGTCCTCGATCTCGTTCGGGTACACGTTGAAGCCCGACACCAGGATCATGTCCTTCTTGCGGTCCACGATCTTGAAGTAGCCGCGCTCGTCGACCACGCCGATGTCGCCGGACTTGAAATAGCCGTCGGCCGTCATGACCTTGGCCGTCTCGTCCGGCCGCTGCCAGTAGCCCGCCATCACTTGCGGGCCCTTGATGGCGATCTCGCCGGGCTGGCCGATGGGCACCTCCCGCCCTTCGTCGTCGAGGAGCTTGAGCCAGGTGCTGGGAAGCGGCAGGCCGATGGTGCCGGTGTAGGCCGTGCTGGTGGTCGGGTTGCAGGTGGCCGAGGGCGAGGTCTCCGAGAGGCCGTAGCCTTCGCAGATCGGGCAGCCCGTCTTCTCCAGCCACAGCTTGGCGACCGCGCCCTGCACCGCCATGCCGCCCCCCACCGAGACCTTCAGGTTCTTCCAGTTGACGGTGGCGAAGTCCGGGTGGTTGGCCAGGCCGTTGAACAGCGTGTTGACCGCCGGGAAGCTGTGGAAGGTGTGCTTCGACAACTCCTTGAGCACGCCCGCGATGTCGCGCGGATTCGGGATCAGGATCAGCTTCCCGCCGGTGCGCATGCTCAGCATCATGTTCACGGTGAAGGCGAAGATGTGATAGAGCGGCAAGGCGCACACGCTCGTGGGCTGCTCGCCGGCCGGCACCTTGCGCATGACCGGGTCGTTCCAGGCCTCGGACTGCAACACGTTGGCGATCACGTTGCGGTGCAGCAGCACCGCGCCCTTCGACACGCCGGTCGTGCCTCCCGTGTACTGCAGCACCGCCACGTCGTCGGGCCCGATCTGCACCGCCTGCGGCGCACGGCCCTTGCCCTTGTCCAGTGCGTCGTTGAAGCGCACCGCGCCGGGCAGGCTGTACTCGGGCACCAGCTTCTTGACGTGGCGCACCACGTAGTTGACCAGCGCGCCCTTCACGAAGCCGAGGCGGTCGCCCATCGCGCCCAGCACCACGTGCTTGACAGGCGTGGCCGCCAGGCACTGCTGAAGCGTGGTGCCGAAGTTCTCCATGATCACGATCGCCTTGGCGCCCGAGTCCTTGAGCTGGTGCTCCAGCTCGCGCGGCGTATACAGCGGATTGACGTTGACCAGGATCAGCCCCGCGCGCAGGATGCCCGCGACCGAGATCGGGTACTGCGGGCAGTTGGGCATCATCACCGCCACGCGCTCGCCCTTGGCCAGGCCCAGGCCCTGCAGGTAGGCCGCGAAGGAACGGCTGAGCCGGTCGACCTCGCCGTAGCTCATGTCCTTGCCCATGAAGCTGTAGGCCGTGCGCTCCGCGTACCGCGTGAAGCTCTCTTCCATCAGCGCGACCAGCGACGGATAGTGCGAGGCGTCGATGTCTGCGGGCACGCCTTCGGGATAGCTGGCGAGCCAGGGACGGTCTGTCATTCGGTTGTCTCCTCTGAGGCCGGGATTCTGTCGAGGCTCCGCGCGCCATGGCGCGGGGCGATGGCGCCGGACCGCCCTACTCGATCGCCTTGGTCATGTCCTCCACGACCTTCTTCGCGTCCCCGAAGACCATCATGGTCTTGTCCATGTAGAACAGCTCGTTGTCCAGCCCCGCGTAGCCTGCGGCCATGGAGCGCTTGTTCACGATCACGGTCTTGGCCTTGTAGGCTTCCAGGATCGGCATGCCGTAGATCGGGCTGCCCTTGGTATGCGCGGCGGGATTCACCACGTCGTTGGCACCCAGGATGATCGCGACGTCGGCCTGGCCGAACTCGCCGTTGATATCTTCCATCTCGAACACCTGGTCGTAAGGCACCTCGGCCTCGGCCAGCAGCACGTTCATGTGGCCGGGCATGCGGCCCGCCACCGGGTGGATCGCGTACTTGACCGTCACGCCCTTCTCCGTGAGCTTCGCGGCGAGTTCCTTCACCGCGTGCTGCGCGCGCGCCACCGCCAGGCCGTAGCCCGGGACGATGATCACCGTCTCGGCATTGCCCAGCACGAAGGCCGCGTCGTCGGCGCTGCCGCTCTTCACGTTGCGCTGCACGGCGCCGCCGGCGGCGGCCGTCGCCGCCTCGCCGCCGAAGCCGCCCAGGATCACGTTGAAGAAGGAGCGGTTCATCGCCTTGCACATGATGTAGCTCAGGATCGCGCCCGAGGAGCCCACCAGCGAGCCCGCGACGATCAGCATCGCGTTGTTGAGCGAGAAGCCGATGCCCGCCGCCGCCCAGCCGGAGTAGCTGTTGAGCATCGACACCACCACCGGCATGTCCGCGCCGCCGATCGGGATGATGATCAGCACACCCATCACGAAGGCCAGCGCCAGCATCGCGAAGAAGGCCGTCCAGCTCTCCGTCGCGACGAACACCAGGCCCAGCGCGATGGTCACCAGGCCCAGCACCAGGTTCAGCATGTGCTGGCCCTTGAACTGCACCGGTGCGCCCTGGAACAGGCGGAACTTGTACTTTCCCGACAGCTTGCCGAAGGCGATCACCGAACCGCTGAAGGTGATGGCGCCGATGGCCGCACCCAGGAACAACTCCAGCCGGTTGCCCGTGGGGATGGGCAGCCGCGCGAAGCCATCGAAGAGCACCGTGCCCGCGGGCGTCGTGGCGCCCAGCACCGTCGGCACGGGCGCGGCCGTGATGCCGAAGGCCCAGGGCTCGACCACCGCCGCCACCGCGATGAACACGGCCGCCAGGCCGATCATGCTGTGGAAGAAAGCGACCAGCTCCGGCATCTGCGTCATCTCGACCGTGCGCGCCCGGTAGGCGCCGTAGCCGCCGCCGACCACCAGGCCCAGCAGCACCCAGGACATGCCGATGGCCTTGCCGCCGGAGAGCTGCACGATGAGCGCCGCCGTCGTCAGCACGGCGATCGCCATGCCGGTCATGCCGAAGAGGTTGCCGCGGATCGAGGTGGTGGGGTGGCTCAGGCCCTTCAGGGCCTGGATGAAGCAGACGCTGGCAACGAGATACAGCAGCGTGACGACGTTCATGCTCATCGTTGTTTCTCCTCGGCCTTGGCGGGCTTCTTGTCTTTCTTCTTGAACATCTCCAGCATCCGCCGCGTCACGAGGAAGCCGCCGAAGACGTTGACCGCCGCGAGCGCGACGGCCAGCACGCCCATGGTCTTGCCCAGGCCGGTCTCGGTGAGCGCGGCGGCCAGCATGGCGCCGACGATCACGATCGCGGAAATCGCGTTGGTCACCGCCATCAGCGGCGTGTGCAGCGCGGGCGTGACGGTCCAGACCACGTGGTAGCCCACATAGATGGCCAGCACGAAGATGATGAGGTTGATGACGGTATGGGAGACGGGATCCATGGCTGCTGCCCCTCGCTTGCTTCGGTTTATTTCTTCGTGACCTGGCCGTCCTGCGCCATGCGGCAGGCGGCGACGATGTCGTCCTCGAGATCGATCTTCAGCGTGCCTTCCTTGGTCAGGACCAGCTTCAGGAAGTCGAGCACGTTGCGCGCGTAGAGCGCCGAGGCATCGGCCGCGACCAGCGCGGCGAGGTTCGTCTCGCCGACCAGCGTCACGCCGTGCTTCACCACCGTCTTGTCCGCCTCGGTCAGCGGGCAGTTGCCGCCCACGCCGCCGGGGCCCTTGCCGGCCGCGATGTCGACGATGACCGAACCCGGCTTCATCGACTTGACCATGTCCTCGGTCACCAGCGTCGGCGCGGCACGCCCCGGGATCAACGCGGTGGTGATCACCACGTCGGCCGCCGCGACACGCTTGGCCACCTCGACCTTCTGGCGGTCCAGCCAGCTCTGGGGCATCGGCTTCGCGTAGCCGCCGACGCCCTGCGCGGCTTCCTTCTCCTCGTCGGTGTCGTAGGACACGTCGATGAACTTGCCGCCCAGCGACTCGACCTGCTCCTTCACGCTCGGGCGCACGTCCGAGGCCTCGATGACGGCGCCCAGCCGCTTGGCCGTCGCGATCGCCTGCAGCCCGGCCACGCCCACGCCGAGGATGACCACGCGCGCGGCCTTCACCGTGCCGGCCGCCGTCATCAGCATCGGGAAGAAGCGCTGGTACTTGTCGGCCGCGATGATCACGGCCTTGTAGCCCGCGATGTTCGCCTGCGAGCTCAGCACGTCCATGCTCTGCGCGCGCGTGGTGCGCGGCGCGGCCTCGAGCGCGAAGGCCGTGAGCCCGGCCGCGGCCAGCCGCTGGAGCCCCGCCGCGTCGAACGGGTTGAGCATGCCCACGACCACGGTGCCGGGCTTCATGCGCTGCGCCTCGCCGTCGTCGGGCGCGCGCACCTTCAGCACGATCTCGCAGCCGAAGGCGCCCGCCGCGTCGGTGATCTCGGCCCCGGCGGCCTGGTAGGCCGCATCGGTCGCGCTGGCGGCGACGCCCGCCCCCGCCTGGATGCGCACCGTGTGACCCTGGGCCGTGAGTTTCTTGGCCGTCTCAGGCGTGACGGCAACACGGGTCTCGCCTGGCGCGGTTTCGGCCGGCACGCCTATGAGCATGGAGTTCTCCTCGGGGCAGCGTTAATTTCGCGCGAGCTTACATGAAGAAGCACTCTTCAACAGATACGCGGTCCGCGGGCCCGTGCCAGTTAACAATTCGAGCCTGGGTACACTGGCGCCGCGAGCGACCGGCCCACAGACAGCCGGCGCCGCGAACAACATCTTCAGGGAGATGAGACATGCGAATCGCAGCGCTTGACGACGAAGCGAGCCAGATCGAGCTGATCCGGCACACGATGGAAGGCATCGGCCACGAATGCTATGGCTTCGGCGAGGGCAAACTGCTGCTGCGCGACCTGCGCCAGCAAACCTATGACCTGCTGATCCTGGACTGGGCGCTTCCCGACATGCAGGGCCCGCGCGTCGTGCAGTGGATTCGCCAGGACCTCAACAGCCGCCTGCCCATTCTCTTCGTCACCAACCGGCGCGAGGAGAAGGACATGGTCGAAGGCCTCGCGGCCGGCGCCGACGACTTCATGGTCAAGCCGATCCGCGTCGGCGAGCTTCAGGCCCGCGTGCATGCGCTGCTGCGCCGCTCCTACCCGCCGGACGAGGAGCTGACCTATGGCATCTACCGCTTCCTGCCCGCATCGCGCGGCGTGCTGATCAGGGACCAGCCCGTGGAGCTGAGCCACCGCGAGTACGAGCTGGCCGCCTTCCTGTTCCAGAACCTCGGCCGCCTGCTCTCCCGCGAGCACCTGCGCGAGGCCGTCTGGGGCGTCGGCGTCGAGACACCTTCGCGCTCGCTCGACACCCACGTCTCGCGCTTGCGCGTGAAGCTCGACCTGGTGCCCACCAACGGCTTCCTGCTGTCCGCCGTCTACGGGCTGGGCTACCGGCTCGAGAGCATCAACAGCGAGGTGCTCGCGCCCGTCTATGCGGCGACGGAGGTGGCCCCGGCCTCGCCGCCGCCCCCGGCGCCGCCGCCGGCCCTCCACGCTTCTTCCGCTCCGTCCGAACCCGCCGCCACGCCGCAGGAATGAGCGAGCGGCTCCGGCCGCTCGCCGCGGCCGCCATCCTGCTGCTCTGCGCGGGCATCGCCGGCGCGCACGAAGCCGCGCCGGTACCCGATGGTTGCTGCCTGCAGCTGCGCCTCGCGGACGGCTCCGTCGTGCGGGTGCGGGTTCGCTCCGACCTCGAAATGCGACGCCTGCGCCGCAACCGGACGACCGGCCGCGCCCGGACGGTCATCGACGCGCGGCCGGGCGGGATGGAGCCCGCGCGCGACCCGGGGACGCCCGGCCCGCTGTTCGAGATCCACGCGCCCGGCGCGGTCGCCAGCGTGCGCGGCTGAGATCCATAGCAGCGCCACCCCCGCCGTCAACCCCATGTCCGCGCCAGCGTCCACCGACACTCCCGAGCACGAGGAGCCGCCACGTCCCCCCCACTGGATGCAGCGCCGCGGCGCCTGGCTGCTGCTCGCGATGGGCCTCGTGTCGCTCGTCACGGTGCTGACGCTCCGGCAGCCAATGCCGCGCGTCGACCGGCTGCTGCAGGACATCCCCCGCGGCGCCTTCGCGCCCCAGCCCTCCCCCGACATCGTCGTGGTCGCGATCGATGAACCCAGCCTCGCCGCCATCGGCCGCTGGCCCTGGCGGCGCGCGCTGCATGCCGAACTGCTGCGCCGGATCGCGGCCCAGTCACCGCGCTGCATCGGGCTCGACCTGCTGCTCACGGAGCCCGACGCGAACCACCCCGGGGACGACGAACTGCTCGCCGACGCGATGCTCGACAGCGGCTGCGTCGTGCTGCCCATGGCCCTGCGCCACGGCGGCGCCGGCCCCGCCGCGGCACAGGAGGAACTGCTGCCCGTTCCCGTCCTCGCCGCCGCGGCTTCGGCACTCGGCCATGCCCACCTGTCCATCGACAAGGACGGCATCGCGCGCAGCGTCTACCTGAGGGAGGGCCTGCCCGGGCGCACCTGGCCGCATTTCACGGTGGCGCTGCGCGACGCGGCCGACGCCCACGCCGGCAGGCGCCCCCCTCTTTCGCAGCCCGGCATCGGCGGCGCAGCGGACGAGGCGGGTGAAGCGCGCCCTTGGCTGCGCGACGCACACGAGCTGATCGTCTTCACGCGCGGCTCGGTGCGCTTTCCGACCTACTCCTACATCGACGTGCTGCGCGGCAACGTGCCGGCCGATACCTTCCGGGGCCGCCATGTGCTCGTCGGCGCCACGGCGGCCGGCCTGGGTGACGACCATGCCACCTCATCGCCGCAGAACGGCGGCCTGGTCCACGGCGTCTTCATCTTCGCCAACGTCCTGCAGTCGGTGCTGGGCGGCTGCGCCCTGGTGGCGGCCACGCCCTGGCAGGACCTCCTGTTCAGCCTCGGCCCGCTCACCGTCGCGCTCGTCGGCGTGTTGTGGCTGCGCCCGCTGGGCGTCGTCGCGCTCGTCACGGCGATGCTCGCGCTCCAGCTCTGCATGCACCTGGCCCGCTGTCGGCTCGGCGTGCAGTTCGCGCCCGCCGCCGGCGCCACCGGCCTGCTGCTGGTGTATCCGCTGTGGAGCCTGATGCGCCTGTCGGCCGCGGTGCGCTACCTCCAGCGCGGTACGCAGGAACTGTGGAAGGACGTCGGCGGCGGCACGGCGTCCAACCAGCAACGCCACGTCGGCGACTTCCTGGACCGCCAGATGGCCGCGACCTGGGCCGCCGCGCTGCGCATGCGCGACGTGCACCGCTTCGTGCACGACGGCCTCGACCACCTGCCGGACCCGACCATCACCCTCAACACCAGCGCCAGCGTCGTGCTCGCCAACATCGCGGCGCTGCGCTACTGGCAGTGCAGCCCCGCCGCGATCCTGGGCCAGGACGCGCACCGCCTGATGGCCGGCCTGCGCTGGCGCACCACCGGGGCGCCGATGATGCCCAATGGCGCCCTGATGCGCAGCCTCGACCCCATCGATGGCGAAGGCGAGGACGCGCAGGGCCGCAGCCTGCTGCTGCGATGCGTGCCTTTCTTCGATGCGGCCAACGAGCACGCAGGCTGGATGATCTCGCTGGTCGACGTCACCGAGACGCGTCGCGCCCAGAGCCAGCGCGACGAGGCGCTGCGCTTCATCTCGCACGACGCGCGCGAGCCGAGCGCGGCGATCCTCACCATCGTCGAACTCGCGCGCACGCGGCCGGACGCGCTGGCCGACGGCAAGCTGCTGGAGCGCATCGAGCGCCATGCGCAGACCGGGCTCGAACTGGCCGACGGCTTCGTCAACCTGGCGCGGGCCGAGGCGGAACCCTTCCGCGCCGAGGTGCTCGACCTCGTGGCGCTGTTGCGACAAGGCATCGACGACGCATGGGCGCATGCGCGCAAGCGCCAGGTGCGGGTGCTGCTGATCACGACGCTCGAGGAGGCGCTGTGCATCGCGGACCGCAGCCTCTTCACGCGCGCGCTGAGCAATGTGCTGAGCAACGCGCTGAAGTATTCGCCGCCCGGCCGCGACCTGCGCTGCGGCGTGTTCGAGTACGGCCGCTACTGGCGCGTCTGGGTGCAGGACCAGGGCCCCGGCATTCCGGCGGAGCTACAGTCGCAGCTCTTCCAGCCTTTTCACCGGCTGCATCACGAGGGCCATCCCGAGGTGCATGGTGTCGGGCTGGGCCTGCTGCTGGTGCGCACGGTGGTGCAGCGCCATGGCGGGACGATCGAAATCGACAGCGCGGCGCATGAGGGCTGCACTGTCACGCTGGTGCTGCCGAAGCCGAACGCGGTCGAGCTCGACGCGCTGGCGCGTTCCAAGGAGTGACGCCATGACGACCCCATCGACCGGACGCTGGAAGCCCAACGTCACGGTGGCCGCGGTGATCGAGCGGGACGGCCGCTTCCTCCTCGTCGAGGAGGAAGCCGCCGACGGCTTGCGGCTCAATTCGCCGGCCGGCCATCTCGACCCGGGCGAATCGCCAGCCGAGGGCTGCGCGCGCGAGACGCTGGAGGAAACCGCCCACCACTTCACGCCGACGGCACTGATCGGCGTCTACATGTCACGCACACAGGGACCCGAAGACATCACCTATATGCGCTTCGCCTTCGCCGGCACGCTGGGTGCGTTCGAGGAGGGCCGTGCGCTGGACGAAGGTATCGTGCGGACGCTGTGGATGACGGCCGACGAGATTCGTGCAAGCGCGGCGCGGCATCGCAGTCCCTTGCTCTTGCGGTGCGTGGAGGACTATCTTGCGGGGCGGCGGTATCCGCTGGAATTGATTCATCTCGATGAATCTGTCGCGGCGCAAGGCGGCCGCTAGTTACTTGCATCCGGCTACCGCAGAATCACCCCGCCCCCCAGACACACGTCGCCGTCGTACAACACTGCGGATTGACCAGGCGTCACGGCCCACTGCGGCTCGGCGAAATCCAGCCGGAACACCCCGTTCGCCCCTTCGGCCAGGGCACAACTCGCATCGGCCTGCCGGTAGCGCGACTTCGCGCCGTATGAGCCCGCGGCCGGCGCCTCGCCCGCGATCCAGCTTGCATCGTCCGCTTCGAGCACGGGAGAGAGCAGCCAGGGATGGTCATGCCCCTGCACCACCCACAAGGTGTTGTTCTCCAGGTCCTTGCGCGCCACGAACCACGGCGCGTGATCGCCCCCGCCGCGCTGCGCGCCCTTGGCCTTGATGCCGCCGATGCCCAGCCCCTGGCGCTGGCCCAGCGTATAGAAACTCAAGCCCTGGTGCTCGCCGATGCGGCGGCCGCGTTCGTCCTTGATCGGGCCCGGCTCCTTCGAGATGTAGCGGTTGAGGAACTCGCGAAAGGGCCGCTCGCCGATGAAGCAGATGCCCGTCGAATCCTTCTTCCTGGCATTCGGCAAGCCGATCTCGGCGGCGATGCGGCGGACCTCGGTCTTGTGCAGCTCGCCGACCGGGAACAGCGTCCTGGACAACTGCTGCTGGTCGAGACGGTGCAGGAAGTAGCTCTGGTCCTTCGACGGATCCAGGCCCTTCAGCAACTCGTGGCGCCTCGTCGCATCGTTCAGCCGCACCCGCGCATAGTGCCCGGTCGCGATCTTCTCGGCGCCCAGCCGCATCGCGTGATCGAGGAAGGCCTTGAACTTGATCTCGGCATTGCACAGCACGTCCGGGTTCGGCGTGCGGCCCGCCTGGTACTCGCGCAGGAACTCGGCGAAGACGCGGTCCTTGTAGTCGGCCGCGAAGTTGACATGCTCGATCTCGATGCCCAGCACGTCCGCCACGCTCGCCGCGTCGACGAAATCGATGTTCGACGAGCAGTACTCGCTGTCGTCATCGTCTTCCCAGTTCTTCATGAAGATGCCGACCACCTCGTGGCCCTGCTGCTTGAGCAGGTGCGCCGTCACCGCGGAATCCACTCCGCCGCTCAAGCCGACCACGATGCGCTGCTTTTTCATAGGGCCTGCATTCTCCCAGCCCCGGCAAGCCGGTGCCCGGCTACGGGAAATCACCGAGCAGCCGGGGCTGCCCGCGCGGGGGTCGGGCTCCCACAATGGGCTGCATCCAGAGGAGACATCGAAGATGAACGAGATTTCCCCCGCGCGGCCGCACCCGCGCGCCGCGCCGCTGTCCCGCCGGCGCGTCCTGCAACATTCGGTCGCGCTGTGGCCGGCCGCCGGCCTCGGCTTCGCGGCGCGCGCCCAGGGCGCCTGGCCGCAGAAGAGCATCCGGCTGGTCGTGCCCTTCGCCCCCGGCGGCTCCAGCGAGGTCGTGGCGCGCTCCGTCGCCGCGGAACTCGGCAAGCAACTGGGCCAGGCCGTCTACGTCGAGAACAAGCCCGGCGCGGCCGGCACCATCGCCATGCAGGAGATCGCCAAGGCGCCCGGCGACGGCTACAACCTGATCCTCGGCCACGTCGGCACGCTGGCCGTCAACCCCTACATGCTGCCCGCCCAGCCCTACGACGTGAACCGGGACTTCGTGCCCGTCACGCTGCTGGCCAAGGTGCCCAACGTGCTGGTCGTGCATCCCGACGTGCCGGCGCGCGACTTCAAGGAGTTCATCGCCTACGCCAAGGCGAACCCCGGCAAGCTCAACTACTCCTCCGCCGGCAACGGCAGCGCCGGCCACCTGAGCATGGAGTACCTGAAGCTCACGGCCGGCTTCTTCATGACGCACATCCCCTACCGCGGCAGCGGCCCGCAGATGACGGACCTGCTCGCCGGCCGCACGCAGGTGGCGATGAACGGCCTGCTCAGCGTGTCGGCCTTCATCAAGTCCGGCAAGCTGCGCGCGCTGGCGGTAGGCTCGGCGCAGCGCATTGCCGCGCTGCCGGAGGTGCCGACCATCGCCGAGAGCGGCTACAAGGGCTTCGAGACCTCGCAGTGGTACGGCCTGCTGGCGCCCGCCTCCACGCCCCCGGCCATCGTGAAGCGGTTGCAGGAGGAGAGCCTGAAGGCGCTGCGCACCGGCCCCGTGACGGAGCGTTTCGCGCACGACTCGGCGCTGGGCGTGGGCGACACGCCGGAGCAATTCGGCGCCTTCATCGCAGCGCAACAGAAGACCTGGAAGGAGATCGTCGCCAGGGCGGGAATCAAGCCCGACTGACGCCCCGCTCCTCCTTCCTCGCTTTCCTTCCTGGGCCTTCACACAAGGAGCACGGCAAATGGATCACTTGAGCGGCATGGACGCATCCTTCCTGCACCTCGAAACGCCGGAGTCGCCGATGCACGTGGGCAGCCTGCAGTTGCTGGACCTGCCGGCCGGCTACGAGGGCGATTTCGCGGAGGACGCGAAGAAATACCTGAGCGGCCGCCTGCATCTGGCCGCGGTCTTCGGGCGCAAGCTGGCGATGATGCCTTTCGATCTCGCGAACCCGGTCTGGGTGGATGACGATGAACTGGACCTGGACCATCACATCCACCACGTCATCATGCCGCGGCCCGGCACGCTGGCGCAGCTGGAGCGGCTGGTGGGCCGGCTGCATTCGTCGCTGCTGGACCGCAGCCGGCCGCTGTGGGAGATCCACATCATCGAGGGCCTGCAGACGGGGCAGGTGGCGCTCTACAGCAAGATGCACCACGCGGCGATCGACGGGCAGGCCGGGGTGGCGGTGGCCAAGGCGCTGTTCGACATCTCGGAGACGCCGACGGTGGTGAAGGCGCCGCGGCCGACGCGGCGGCGGCAGTCGTCGCAGCTGGGCATGGCCGAACTCGCGAGCGCGGCGCTGAGCAACACGGTGCAGCAGTACGTGAAGCTGATCCAGGCGATTCCGGCCACGGCGAAGGCGATCGGCAGCGTGCTGATGCCGGTGTCGGAGGCGACGGGCAAGCGCAGCTTCGAGATGCCGAAAGGGCTGAAGACGGCGCCGAAGACGCCGCTGAATGTATCGATCACGAACCAGCGTTCGTTCGCGGGGCGTTCGATCCCGCTGGCCGAGATCAAGCAGATGTCGAAGACGACAGGGACGAGCCTGAACGACGTGGTGCTCGCGATTTGCGCGGGCGCCTTGCGACGCTATCTGGCGGACTACGGCTGCAAGCCCGCGAAGCCGCTGGTGGCGGCGGTGCCGGTGTCGTTGCGCAGCGAGGGCAACACGGACTTGAACAACCAGGTGTCGATGATGCTGGTGAGCCTGGCCACGGACATTTCCGATCCGCTGGAGCGGCTGTCGGCGATCCATGCCTCGTCGAGCGAGGGCAAGAAGCTGACGGGCAACGTGAAGGCCGCGATACCGATGGATTTCCCTTCGCTGGGCGTGCCTTCGTTGATGTCGGGGCTGGCGTCGCTCTATGGGCGTTCAGGGTTGGCGGACAAGTTGCCGCCGGTGGCGAACGTGGCGATCTCCAATGTGCCGGGGCCGTCGTTCCCGTTGTACTTCGCGGGCGCGAAGCTGGCCACCTACTTCCCGGTGTCGATACCGGGGCACGGGCTGGCACTCAACATGACGGTGCAGAGCTACAACGGATCGCTGGAGTTCGGGCTCACGGCTTGCCGGCGCGCGGTGCCGGATGTGGCGGACCTCGGAGACTACGTGGTGATGGAGCACAGGAAGCTACACGCCCTGATCATGTCCGGGGCGGGTGAAGTGGCGCCTGTCGAGAAGGCAGTGCCTGTCGCTGCGCATGACCCTGCGCCCGTGGCGAGGGCGAAGCGCAAGCCCGCCGCGAAGAAGGTCGTGGCGTCCAAGGTTGCTTCAAAGAAAGTTGTTGCGAAGGCTGTTCGAGGGAAGACTGTGGCTCGCAAGGCCGTGGGGAAACGGGCGACTGCCTTGAACTGAGTCCTGGACTCTGGAAGGGGAGCCCGGCATGCGGTGTGCCCGCGGCGACCCCGGTGCGCCGGCCCTTCGGGCTTCCCTGCAGTGCTCGCTTTTCGCGGGGTCTCACGCAACTCGCTTCGCTCAGACAAGCGTGAGCCCTGATCCGCGAAAAGCTCCGCGCTTCGGCGGCGCACAGGGGTCGCCGCGGGCACACCGCATGCCGGGCTCCAGGGTGTTCAGTCGTCCTCTTCCTCTGGAACGAGGGGTTCTGAACCTGGGTGGCGGATGGCATGTTGTGCTGAATTGATCGCTGCCTTGAGAGCCCTAATGCGGCGGTCGAATTCTTCGTTCACCAGACGCACAAGTGCGCTCAGTTCAGTGCGTGACGCCTGGATCTCTTCGGCGTCTCCCGAGCCCATGGGTGCGATGAGGACTTCAAGGCCCGCATAGGCACTTTGAACATCGTCGAGGTTGGATGCTTCGTCTCGCGCACGGCAGAGGAATGATGAAGACGAAGCGACGGACGGCGCGGGCGCGCAGGTACAACAAGCCATGATTGGCCTCCAAGAGGTGCGATTTGCAACAACCGCCGCACCCGAGTCCAAACGGGGGCGGCGACTCGACGGGTTGGACTACCGCGCACCTCTTGCGAGACCCGGCCGGGCTTGCGCCCGCCCATCGAGCCGCCAAAACTGGAGGCACGAAAGACAAGCCGCAATGACCATGCGGATCAACTGCGGCTTTAGTCGCAGAGGTGCAGCGGGAGTCCAATCCCGATCACGCTTTTTTGACGTGACGGGCGGCAGTATAGCGACGCAGTTGTAGCCACCGAGAGCACGACAACAGCGTGTCCACGGAGGCGGGCGGTGTGCCCACGGCGACCCCTGTGCGCCGCCGAGGAGCGCAGCGTCTCGCGGATCAGGGCTCGCGACTGTCTGAGCGAAGCGAGTTTGAGCGAGACCCCGCGAGACGCGAGCACCGCAGGGAAGCCCGAAGGGCCGGCGCACCGGGGTCGCCGTGGGCACACCGCCCGCCTCCGCCCCCGAAGACGGCGACAACAGAACCAGCAACAAAACCTCAGTCCCGCAACCCAGCCAGGATCTCGTAAGACTTCAACCGGGAAGCATGATCAAACACCTGCGAGGTGATCATCAGCTCATCCGCCCCCGTCCGCTGCACAAACTCCTGAAGCTTCACGCGCACAGTCTCCGGCGACCCGACCGCGGAGCAGGACAACACCGAATCCAGCAGTGCGTTCTCCGCCGGCCCCACCTTCTCGCGATAGCCCGCGACCGGCGGCGGCAGACGGCCAGGCCGCCCGCTGCGCAGGTTCACGAAAGCCTGCTGCCACGATGTCGCCTTGAACGCAGCCTCTTCATCGGTCTGCGCGGCAAACACGTTGAAGCCCAGCATCACATACGGCTTGGCCAGTTGCGCCGAAGGCTTGAAGGTCTCGCGGTAGATGCGGATGGCCTGCATCAACTGCTGCGGCGCGAAGTGCGATGCGAAGGCGTAGGGCAGGCCCAGGTGCGCGGCGAGTTGCGCGCCGAAGGTGCTGGAGCCCAGAATCCACACCGGCACCTCCAGGCCACGGCCCGGCACCGCCATCACCGGCTGGCGTGGCGACTTCGACATGAAATCCATCAGCTCCACCACGTCCTGCGGGAACTGGTCCGAATCCGATTGCAGGTCGCGCCGCAAGGCCTGCGCCGTGCGCTGGTCCGAACCCGGCGCGCGGCCCAGCCCGAGGTCGATGCGGCCAGGGTAGAGCGACTCCAGCGTGCCGAACTGCTCGGCGATCACCAGCGGCGAATGGTTGGGCAGCATCACGCCCCCCGCGCCGATGCGGATCGTCGACGTGCCCGCGCCGATGTAGGCCAGCAGCACCGCCGTCGCCGCGCTCGCGATGCCCGGCATGCCGTGATGCTCGGCCAGCCAGTAACGCTGGAAGCCCAGCTTTTCCCCATGCTGCGCAAGACTCAGCGAATTGCGGAAGGACTGCGCGGCATCGCTGCCTTCGATGATGGGGGAGAGGTCGAGGATTGAAAGCGGAACCATGCGTCAACTTTGCCCGATTCGCCTGCCTTCGGGGGACGAAGGGATATTCCGGGGCAGGCGGTGGACGTCCGGCTCGCGCGCCTCGAAGGCCCGCACGATCTCCCGGGCCAGGGCCAGCAGCGGGCCCTTCAGCTCGGCCGCCACCTCGTTCACCGGCTCTTCCGACGAGACGCTGACGTTCAGCACGTGCGGACGCTCGTTCTCCAGCATCAACGGCGTCGCCAATGCGACGATCTCCGGCTGCCACGAGGCCACGCACCAGCCGCGGCGGCGCACGCTCTCGATGGCCTTGTCGATGTCCTTGCGCAAGGCCGGCCAGTCGCCACGGCGGGCCTTGAACTCCTGCAGCAGCGCCATGCGCTGCTCCTGCGGGGCGACGGCCAGGTAGGCGCGGCCGAGCGAGGTCAGCTCCATCGGCACGCGCTGGCCGCTCACCACCTTGCGCAGCGAGGCGCGGCGGTTGTAGCGGATGGATTCGAGGTACAGCATGTCCGAGCGGTCGGCCACCGCCAGCCCGACGTTGATTCGCAGCTTCTCCGCCACCGCGCGCATCAGCGGCGCGGCCACGTGCAACACGGCGGAGCCGGTGCGCATCGCGTGCGCCAGGCTCAGCACCGGCGCGGCCAGGCGGTAGGCGCGCGCGGCGCGGTCGTGCTCCAGCAGGCCGGCGCCGACCAGCGTCTGCGTGAGCCGGCTCACGGTGGCGGGGGAGAGTCGCGTGCGCTCGGCCAGCTCGCCATTGCCGAGCAGGGTGGAGCCAGGCTTGAAGGCCCGCAGGATCTCGACGCCGCGTTCGAGGGATCGGTTGGATGTGGACGCCAAGGGCGCTCTCCTTGCCGCAGCCTCCAATTCCATTCCGTGGAATTGGACAGGTGCGTCCACGGAGTATGCGACCTAAGCTTTGCCAACGCCGAAGCCACAGAAAGAGACAAGCATGCAAGCATTCCTGACGCGCCGCCGGGCCCTGGGCCTGGCCGCACTCGCCGCCGTGGCGAGCCTCGCCTTCCACTTCCAGCCCGCCCTGGCGGCCTTCCCCGACAAGCCCATCCGCATCATCGTGCCCTTCGCGCCCGGCGGCGGCACCGACGCCATCAGCCGCTCGCTGGGCATCGGCCTCGCGCAGGCGCTGGGCCAGCCGGTGATCGTGGACAACAAGCCGGGCGCCGGCACCATCATCGGCACCGACGCCGTCGCCAAGAGCGCGCCGGACGGCTACACGCTGGTGATGTCCACCTTCGCGCATGCGGTGAATCCCTCGCTGCAGCCGAAGCTGCCCTACGACACCGACCGCGCCTTCGCGCCCGTCGCGCTGATCGGCGTGTCACCCAACGTGCTCGTCGTGCGCACCGAGACGCCCTACAAGACCGTGGCCGAGCTGATCGCCGCCGCCAAGGCCAGGCCCGGCGTGCTGACCTTCGCCTCGCAGGGCAACGGCACCTCGGCGCACCTGGCGGGCGAGCTGTTCAAGTCCCTCGCCAAGGTGAACATCTCGCACGTGCCCTACCGCGGCGCCGGCCCGGCCATGACCGACCTGCTGGGCGGCCAGGTGGACATGATGTTCGCCACGGCTGCCGCCGCGCGGCCCTTCGTCAGCTCCGGGAAGATGCGCGCGCTGGCCGTGACCACCGCGCAGCGTTCGCCGGCCTATCCCGGCGTTCCCACGCTCGCCGAAGCCGGCGTCGCGGGCTATGCGGCGGAGAGCTGGTACGGCCTCTACGCGGCGGCGGGCACGCCCAAGGACGTGATCGCCAAACTCAACGCCGCCGTCAAGACGGCGGTGAAGGCCGAGGCCTTCGTCAAGCAGACCCAGTCGGAAGGCCTGGCCGTCAACGTCGGCACGCCCGAGGAACTGGACCGCTATGTGCGCGCCGAGGAAGTGCGCTGGCGCAAGGTCGTCAAGGACGGAAACATCACCGCGGATTGAAGAGAAGCGAACCCCTCATGAACACCACCACCTCCACCATCGACCTCCAAGTCAACGCCGGCATTGCCACGCTGACGCTCAACCGGCCCGAGAAGCGCAACGCCATCAGCGACGCGATGCGCTCGGAATTCATCCATGCGCTCGAAAAGGTCGCGGCCGATGCCAGCATCCGCGCGCTGATCCTCACGGGCAATGGCAAGGGCTTCTGCGCCGGCGGCGACGTGGCCGGCATGCAGAAGCGCATGGACGCGCCGGCCGGCCAGGTCGGCTTCAACGGCTGGTCGCGGCAGCAGCGCGTGCACCACTCGGTCTCGCTGCTGCACACGCTGCCGAAGCCGGTGATCGCAGCCGTCAACGGCGCGGCCAACGGCCTGGGCGCGGACATGGCGCTGGCCTGCGACTTCGTCATCGCCTCCGAGGAAGCCAGCTTCGCGTGGAGCTACATCAAGCGCGGCCTGATTCCGGACGGCGGCGGCATGTACTTCCTGCCGCGCCGCGTGGGCCTCTCCCGCGCGAAGGAACTGATCTTCAGCGGCCGCAAGGTCGAAGCAGCCGAGGCCCTGCAACTCGGCATCGCGGACCGCGTGAGCCGTGCCGATGCCCTGCTGGCCGATGCGCAGGCCTGGGCGGCCGAGCTGACGCAAGGTTCCGCCGCCGCGCTGGCGCTGGGCAAGACCATCCTGAACCAGAGCTTCGAGCTGCCGGCGGAGCAGGTCTTCGCGCAGGGCAGCCAGGCGCAAGGCATCTGCTACACGACGCAGGAACATCGCGACTCGGTGATGGCCTTCCTGGCGGCGAGCAGCAGCAAGGTGAAGCCATGAGCAGCGACTTGAAGTCGAAGGACGCGATCGCGCGCCTGCTGAAGCCGCGCAGCGTCGCGGTGATCGGCGCGTCGGCGGACCCGACGAAGACCGCCGGCCGCCCCGTCACGTACCTGACCAAGCACGGCTTCAGCGGCGCGATCTACCCCGTCAACCCGCGTGCCGAGCTGATCGGCGGCCTGAAGAGCTACCCCGACGTGCAGTCCCTTCCCGAGGCGCCGGACGTGGGCATCGTGCTGCTGGGCGCGGAGCGCGCGCATGAAGCCGTGCGCGAACTCGCCGCGCGCGGCACCTCCGCCGCCATCGTGCTGGCCAGCGGCTACACCGAGGTCGGCGAGGAAGGCGCGCGCCGGCAGCGGCAACTGCTGGAGGCCGCGGGCAGCATGCGCATCCTCGGGCCCAACACCATCGGGCTGGTCAACCTCACCGACAACATCACGCTCTCGGCCACCGGCGCGCTGGAGATGGAGGGCTTCCAGGCCGGGCGCATCGGCGTGGTCTCGCAAAGCGGCGGCATCCTGGGGGCGCTGCTCTCGCGCGCGGCGGCGCGCGGCATCGGCTTGTCGAAGCTGGTCTCCACCAGCAACGAGGCCGACCTCGACATGGCGGACTTCGTCGACCACCTCGCGGACGACGAGGCCACCGCCGTCATCGCGCTCTACATGGAAGGCCTGCGCCATCCCGACAAGTTCCGCGCCGCCGCCCTGAAGGCCGCGCGCAAGGGCAAGCCGGTCGTGGCCTTCAAGATCGGCCGCTCCGAGGCGGGTGCCAGCGCCGCCGTCTCCCACACCGGTGCGCTCGCGGGCGCCGACAGCATGTACGACGCGCTCTTCCGCGAGGTCGGCGTGATCCGCGCGCAGAGTTTCGCGGACCTGCTCGACATCCCCGCCGCGCTCGCCAGCTCGCGCGTGCTGCGCGGCAAGCGCGTGGCGGTGCTCACCTCGACCGGCGGCGCGGGCACGCTGGTGGCCGACAGCCTCGGCGTGGCCGGCTTCGAGACGCCGCCGCCCGACGAGGCCACCGCCGCCGCCCTGCGCGCCTTGCAGTCGGGCGACCACGCGGTGCTGGACCGCAATCCGATCGACGTGACGCTCGCGGGCCTCCAGCCCAAGCTGCTGCGCGGCGCGATCAAGGCGCTGCTCGCCAGCCCCGGCTACGACGCGGCCGTCGTCATCGTCGGCTCCTCCGGCCTCGCGATGCCGGACCTGATGGCCGACGCCATCAACGACTGCCTGCCCGGCAGCGACAAGCCATTGATGGTCTACGTGAGCCCGCATGCGCCCGGCATCGCGAGCCTGCTGAACCAGCGCGGCGTGCCGGCCTTCATGGCGCCGGAGAGCTGCACCAGCGCGATGGCCGCGATGCTCGCGCGCGCGCGCTGGGCCGAACCCGCGGCCGGCGCGGACCTGCCGCCCGCCGCACGCACCGCCGACGTGCCCGGCGGCTCGCTGGACGAGGCGCAGGCCAAGCAACTCTTCGCGCGCTTCGGCGTGCCCTGCGTGCGCGAGATCGTGGTGTCGGACGCGGCGCAAGCCGAAGCCGCCGCGCGTGAACTCGGCGGCGCCGTGGTGCTCAAGATCCTCTCTTCCGAGATCACGCACAAGAGCGACGTGGGCGGCGTGGCCGTCAACGTGAGCGCCGATTCCATCGGCGCGCGGCTGGAGCAGATGGCCGCCGACGTCGAGGCCAAGGCCGGCACGCGGCCGAAGCAGTTCCTCGTGCAGGAGATGGTGCGCGGCGGGGTCGAACTCATCCTCGGCTTCCACCGCGACCCCTTGGGCCGTGCCATCCTGCTCGGCATGGGCGGCGTCACGGCCGAGCTGCTGAAAGACACCACGCTGCGCATGCTGCCGCCCACCGGCCTGACGCACGACGAGGCGATGTCGATGGTCCGCGAGCTCAAGACCTGGCCGCTGCTCGGCGGCTTCCGCGGCCGGCCGGTATGCGACGTGCATGCGCTGGCCTCGGCCATCGTCTCCTTCTCTCGCATGGCCGCGACGCTCGGCGACCGGCTGCTCGAGGCGGAGATCAACCCGGTGTTCGTCCTGCCCCAGGGCCTGGGCGTGCGCGCCGCCGACGGTGTCGCCATACTGGCGCGCTGAGCTCCCACCCATCCACAACAAAGGAGACAACCATCATGGAACACAAGCGCATCTCGCGCCGCCGCTTCGGTGCCACGCTCGGCGTCGGCCTCGCACTGTCGACGGTGCCGATGCTGGCCAGCGCGCAGGCCTTTCCGTCCAAGCCCATCCGCATCGTCGTGCCCTTCTCGCCTGGCGGCCCGACCGACCTGATGGCGCGCGCCATCGGCAAGACCATGTCGACCAACATGGGCCAGCCGGTGATCGTCGACAACCGCCCAGGCGGCGGCGGCGTGATCGGCATGACGGAAGTCCAGCGCCAGCCGGCCGACGGCTACACGCTCGTCTTCCCCTCCATCCTCGCGGTGACCAACCCCGCGCTGATGAGCAACTACCCCTTCGACACGCTGCGCGACTTCCAGCCGCTCACGGTCGTCGGCTTCATCCCGCATGCGGTGGTGGTGCGCCCGGACTTCCCGGCGAAGAACCTCCAGGAGCTGGTCGCCATGGCCAAGGCCAAGCCCGACACGCTCTCCTACGGCTCCTCCGGCAACGGCACCTCGGCCCACCTGGGCGGCGCGCTCTTCGCGAGCCGCGCGGGCATCAAGGTGACGCACGTGCCCTACCGTGGCGCGGGCCCGGCGGTGCAGGACCTGATGGGCGGGCAGATCCAGTTCATGTTCCTCGACATGAGCTCGGCGCTGGCGCAGATCAAGGCCG
>CBIHOG010000008.1:0-160314 GCA_966211435.1 uncultured Variovorax sp.
TGGTAGGCCGTGCTGGGCTTGAACCAGCGACCAACGGATTATGAGTCCGCTGCTCTAACCAACTGAGCTAACGGCCCACGCGCCACGGATTCTAGTGGGCGGGAGGCTCCACCGCCTCGTCGGCCCCGCTACTTGCGATGGCTCAGCGCGTTGGTGACCAGCTTCGACGTGATGTCGACGATCTGGATCATGCGCTCGTAAGGCATGCGGGTCGGGCCGATGACGCCCAGCGTGCCGACGACCTGGCCGTCGACCTCGTAGTTCGTGCTCACGATGGACAGGTCCTCGAAGGGCACGACCTGGCTCTCGCCTCCGATGAAGATGCGCACTCCCTCCGCCTGGCTCGACACGTCGAGCAGTCGCATCAGCTGCGCCTTCTGCTCGAAGAGCTCGAAAGCACGGCGCAGGTGGCTCATGTCGCTGGAGAAATCCGAGACCGCGAGCAGATTGCGCTCGCCGGCGATCACGACCTCATCCTGGGCTTCCGTCATGACCTCCGAACTCACCTTGACGGCCGCCTGCATCAGCGCGGCGATCTCGCCGCGCAGTTGTTCGACCTCGGACTGCAGGCGGTCGCGCACCTGCTCGATGGTGAGCCCGGCGTAGTGCGCGTTGATGTAGTTGGACGCCTCGACCAGCTGCGACTGGGAATAGTCGGCCTCTGGGAAGATCACCCGATTCTGCACGTCGCCGTCGGGCGCGACGATGATCACCAACAGCCGGCGATCGGACAGGCGCAGGAACTCGATCTGCCGGAATACCGTGGTGCGCCGCGGTGCCATCACCACGCCGACGAACTGCGAGAGGTTCGACAGCAGGTGGGCCGCGTTCGCGATCACCTTCTGCGGCTGGTCCGGCGCCAGGCTGGCCGAGGGGAACTGCTCGCGCTGCGCCGTCAGCATGGTGTCGACGAAGAGGCGGTAGCCGCGCGCGGTCGGAATGCGGCCGGCGGAGGTGTGCGGGCTGGCGATCAGGCCCAGCGCCTCGAGGTCCGACATGACGTTGCGGATGGTCGCGGGAGAGAGCTCGAGTCCCGATTCGCGCGAGAGCGTGCGGGACCCGACCGGTTGTCCATCGGCGATGTAGCGCTCAACAAGCGCCCTGAGCAGCAACTTGGCACGGTCGTCGAGCATCGACTTATTTTAATGTTGTAATTTGTAGATGACCTCCTGCTTTCGGCACGTCGCACTCATAGGTAAATACCAGGCTTCCGGTGCCCGGGCGCAGGCGGGCGCGCTCGACAACGTGATGGAAGGCATCGGCGCCTTCCTCGAAGCGCAGGGCTGCGAGGTGTCCGTCGAGCAATCGCACGTCGAGGAGGTCGAGACCAGCCGATACAAGGCGCTCACGGTCCAGGAGATCGGCCAGCAGTGCGATCTTGGCCTCGTGGTCGGCGGCGACGGCACCATGCTGGGCATCGGTCGCCAGCTTGCGCCATACGGCGTGCCGCTGATCGGCATCAACCGCGGGCGGCTCGGCTTCATCACCGACATCTCGCTCGACGCCTACCAGGCGACGCTGATTCCAATGATGGCCGGCGAGTACGAGGAAGACCACCGCAGCCTGATGCACGCGAAGGTGGTGCGCGACGGCGGGTGCGTCTTCGATGCCCTGGCCATGAACGACGTGGTGGTCAACCGCGGCGCGACCTCCGGCATGGTGGAACTGCGTGTGTCGGTGGGCCGGCATTTCGTGGCCAACCAGCGCGCGGACGGCCTGATCATCGCCTCGCCCACCGGCTCGACCGCCTATGCCCTGTCCGCCGGCGGCCCTCTGCTGCATCCGGCAGTGCCTGGATGGGTGCTCGCACCCATCGCGCCCCACACGCTGTCGAACCGGCCGATCCTGCTGCCGGACGCCGAGGAAGTTTCCATCGAGCTCGTGGGCGGACGGGACGCCAGCGCCAATTTCGACATGCAATCGCTCGCCTCGTTGGCCATCGGCGACCAGGTCGTGGTCCGCCGCTCGGACTTCCGCGTGCGCTTCCTGCACCCCCGCGGCTGGAGCTATTTCGACACCCTGCGGAAAAAACTGCATTGGAACGAAGGAGGTTCCTGAAGTGGCACTGCGACGCATTGCGCTGCGCGATTTCGTGATCGTGCGCGCACTGGAACTCGATCTCTCCGCGGGCTTCACGGTCCTCACCGGCGAGACGGGCGCCGGCAAATCCATCCTGATCGATGCGCTGCAACTCGCGCTGGGCAATCGCGCCGATGCCGGTGCCGTGCGCGAAGGCGCCGAGCGCCTGGACGTCAGCGCGGAATTCGATGCCGACCCCGGCCTGGCCCCCTGGCTGGACGAGGGCGGCTTCGACGCGGGCGAGGCCCTGCTGCTGCGCCGGACGGTCGATCTGCAGGGCCGCAGCCGAGGCTGGATCAACGGCAGCCCGGCCACGGCCACCCAGTTGCGCGAACTCGGCGACCGGCTGCTGGACATCCACGGCCAGCATGCGTGGCAAAGCCTGACCCGTCCCGAGGCCGTGCGCGGCCTGCTCGATGCCTACGCCGGCGTGCAGACCACGCCGCTCGACGACGCCTGGCACAGCTGGCGGCAGGCCATTGCGGCGCTCGAGACCGCGCGATCCGCGCAGGATTCCCTTCAGCGCGAGCGTGAGCGGCTGCAATGGCAGGTGGCCGAGGTGATGAAGCTCGCACCCGTCGCCGACGAGTGGGAGGAACTTTCCGCCAGTCACACCCGGATATCGAACGCGCAGGCGCTCATCGACGCGGCGCAGGGCGCATGCAGCGCGCTGGAAGACGACGATGCCGGCGCGCTCGCCGCGCTCGGGCGCGCCGTCACGCTGCTGCAGAACTGCGAGCATATCGAGCCGGAGTTCAAGGCGCTGGCCGAAGTGCTGGCATCGAGCGTGGCGCAGGCCGCCGACGCTGCGCACTCGCTGCACGGCTACCTGCGCGAAGCCGACACCGATCCCGAGCGGCTGGCCGAACTGGACGAGCGCATGGGTTTGTGGATGTCGCTCGCGCGCCGCCATCGCCGCCCGCCCGCCGAGTTGCCGGCCTTGCTGGCGAGCTGGCAGGCCGAGCTGCAGGCCCTGGATGCGCAGAGCGACCTGGACGCACTGGAGCGTGCCGAGCAAGCCGCGCAGCAGGCCTACATGAAGGAAGCCAAGGCCGTCGCCAAGACGCGCAAGCAGGCCGCGCCCAGGCTGAGCCACGCCGTGACCCAGGCCATGCAGGGCCTCGGCATGCAGGGCGGCCGCTTCGAAGTCGCGTTGCAGGCGCTCGCCGAGCCGGGTCGCGCCGGGCTCGAAGACATCAGCTTCCTCGTGAGCGGCCATCCCGGCAGCACGCCGCGGCCGATCGGCAAGGTGGCCTCGGGTGGCGAACTCTCGCGCATCGCGTTGGCGATCGCCGTGACGACGAGCGAACTTGGCGCCGCCCAGACGCTGATCTTCGACGAGGTCGATGCCGGGGTCGGCGGCGCGGTGGCGGAGACGGTCGGCCGGCTCATGAAGCAGCTCGGGCGCGATCGGCAAGTGCTCGCCGTCACCCACCTGCCCCAGGTGGCAGCCTGCGCCGACCATCACCTGGTGGTCGCGAAGCGGCAGACGACGGTGAAGGGCGAGACCGGGCCGCGGACCGAGAGCGGCGTCTCGGTGCTCGACGGGGACAAGCGGGAGCAGGAGATCGCCCGCATGCTGGGCGGCGAGCACGTCTCGCAGACCTCGCTGGCCCACGCGCGCGAGATGCTGCGCGGGAAAGCACCGGAGACCTCGTCGTGAGCCTTGAACTGGTGCTGATCACCGGCATGTCCGGCTCCGGGAAGTCCGTGGCCCTGCATGCGCTGGAGGATGCGGGCTACTACTGCGTCGACAACCTGCCGCCGGAACTGCTGGCACCTTTCATTGCCCTGCAGCGCCAGCAGCGCGCGGCGCGCGTCGCCATCGCGATGGATGTCCGAAGCGGCGTCTCGCTGCCGCTGGTTCCGCAGCAGCTCGAAGGCCTGCGGCGCGAAGGCGTGCTGCTGCGCTCGCTGTTCCTCGATTCCACCAGCGATGCGCTGGTGCGCCGCTATTCCGAGACGCGGCGCCGGCATCCGCTCTCCCGCCAGGAAGGCCGAACCGACGCGCCGGAGCAGCAGCGCGTGCTGATGCAGGCGATCGAACTCGAGCGCGAACTGCTCGCGGACCTGCGCGACGGCGCGGACGTGATCGACACCAGCATCATCCGCCCGGCCCAGTTGCAGAGCTACGTGAAGGCGCTGATCTCCGCGCCGGAGAGCGCGCTGACGCTGGTGTTCGAGTCCTTCGCCTTCAAGCGCGGCGTGCCGCTCGATGCGGACTACGTGTTCGATGTGCGCATGCTGCCCAATCCGCACTATGTGTCCGCGCTGCGGCCGCTGACGGGCCGTGACATGCCGGTGATCGAATGGCTGCGCGAGCACGAAGACGTGGCCCGCATGTACGGCGACATCGAGCAGTTCCTCAACCGCTGGCTCGATGCGCTGGCGCGCGATCATCGCAGCTACGTCACGGTGGCGATCGGATGCACGGGCGGGCAGCACCGCTCGGTCTTCCTGGTCGAGCAACTGGCCCGCGGCTTCGGGACGCGCTGGGCCGCGCTCAAGCGGCACCGCGAACTCGACGGAATGTAGGCGCCCCGCGGCGGCGCGCGATTCAGCCCACCGCGAGCAGCTTGCGCACGGGCGCCGGCAGGCCCAGCGCCGACCACTCGGCCACCTCGAACCAGCCGCCGGCATCGAGCGAAGGCTGCGAGGGACCATGCGCCGCCGATACGGGATGCAGGTGCAAATCCTTGTGCGTGAGAACGTGCAGGAAGGCCGGCTCGTCGAGCACGTCGCCGCGCTCCTCCGGCGCGAGCGACGCCAGCAGCGCTTCCCGACTCTCGAAGACCGGCAGGCAATAGAGCCCGGCCCAGATCCCGCGCGACGGCCGCTTGTGGAGCCACACGCGCCCTTGCGCGTCCCGTGCGTGAAGCAGCCAGAGAGACAGCGCGCTGCGCCGAAGCTTGCGCGTCTTGACGGGGTATTTCTCCGGCGTGCCCTCGCGCCACGCGGCACAGGCGTCGTTCACCGGACAGAGCATGCAGCTCGGCTTGCGCGGCAGGCAGACCGTCGCGCCCAGGTCCATCAGGCCTTGGGTGTAGCCGGCCATGGCGCCCTCCTGCGCTGCGGGCGGCAGGAGTTCAGTGGCGATGTTCCAGAGGGCGCGCTCCTGTGCGCCAGAAGACAGGTCGCCGTCGAACCCGAGCGCGCGCGTGAGCACCCGCTTGACGTTGCCGTCCAGGATCGCGACCCGTTCGCCGAAGCAAAAGGCGGCGATGGCGGCCGCCGTGGAGCGTCCGATGCCGGGCAAAGTCTCCAGTTCGGCCGCACTGCGGGGGAAGGTGCCGCCGAAACGCGCCACGACCTCCTGCGCGCACCGGTGCATGTTGCGGGCGCGGCTGTAGTAGCCGAGGCCGCTCCAGAGTCCGAAGACTTCGTCCTCCGTGCCAGCGGCAAGCGCTCGCACGTCAGGAAAGCGCTCCAGGAAACGGGCGAAGTAACCCAGCACGGTCGAGACCTGCGTCTGCTGCAGCATCACCTCGGACAGCCAGACGCGGTAGGCGTCCCGCGTGTTCTGCCACGGCAGCTCGCTGCGCCCATGGCTGCGTTGCCAGCCGACGATGCGCTCAGCAAAGGTCGGTGCGAGATCCTGCGCGGCCGGATGCAAGGGCTCAGGCGGCACTGAGCTCGCTGCGCGGGGCCGCGGCATTGGGTGCCTCGTTGCTCGCGAGCAGCGTGGTGAGTTCGCCCAGCCGGCGATGCAGTTCCGCCAGGCCGCTTTCCTGCGCGGCCAGTTCGGCGAGCCGTTCGTCGAGGTTGCCGGCGGCGCTCTGGATGCGTTCGACCGCCTCGATGCGCTTGGTGAAAGTGCGACGGCGCTCCTTGAGCTGCGCGTCAAGCTGGGCGCCCGCGCCCTTGCTCCATCGCTCGACCTCGGTCATGGCAGCCTCGTTGACCACGCGCAGGCGGCTCGCCAGGGCGCGCACCAGCTTGTCGCAAAAATCGGGCTGCGCGAGCTTGATCAGGTTGCCGACGCCGAGATAGTGCATGTGGCTGCGTTCGATCTGGCTGAGCTGCTGCTCGAAACCCAGCAGGTCGGGCTCGGCCGGCGCCTGCAGCGTGAAGCCGTGCTCGGCGTTCAGCTGGCGGAAGGTCGCGTGCAGCATGGACTGGATCTCGGCCGTCGTTGCCTGTACCTCGCGCAGGTTGTTGCGCAGGGCATCGAAGGTTTCGCCGTAGACCTTGCGCACGTTGAACTTGATGCCCCGGCGCTTGAGTGCCGCCGCCAACCGGCCCATGTCGGCCTTGAGGGCTGTGCTGCCGAGCACCGCGTAGACCTCGCGCAGCAGCTTGCCCTGCACCGAGCGCAGCGCCAGGATGCGGGTGTTGCTGCCTTCGAATTCGGCCTGCTCCTGCTCGATGCGCGTGCGCATGTGGCGGATCACCGAGCCGTTCTTGCCGCGCAGGCCCTGGAGTTCCAGCGCCTGCTCGGACAGGTCCCGCTGGCGCACGCTGAGGATGCGGGCCGCTTCGCTGCGCAAGGCGGCGATGCCTGCATCCACGGCGAGCCGCAGCATCTTCTCGCGCTTCCCCAGCAGGCCTTCGCCCAGCACGGATTCGAGCGCCGGCAGCTTGCTCGCCTGCAGCAGCGGGGTGTCGCGGCGGATCTTGGCCTGCAGGCCCTTCTGCGCGGACACCGGCAACACCTGCGCCAGCGGCACGCCCAACAACTCGGCCGCGCCCTTGCGCTGGCGCTGGATCTGGATATCGATCTGCGCGGGCGTGCTGAGCGTGTCCCACATGGTGTCGATCTTGTTGAGAACCACGATGCGGGTGTCGCCGGCATCACCTTCGGTGATCAGATGCTCGCGCCAGATGGCGAGATCGGAGCGGGTCACGCCGGTGTCGGCACCGAGAATGAAGACGACGGCGTGGGCCTGCGGGATGAGGCTCACGGTCAATTCGGGTTCGGCGCCGATCGCGTTCAGGCCCGGCGTGTCGAGGATCACCAGGCCCTGCTCCAGCAGCGGATGCGGCATGTTCAGCAGGGCGTGGCGCCAGCGCGGGATCTCGACGCGGCCTTCGGCGTCGGGCACGGGGTTGTCGTCAGGCGCGTCGTCGCTCCAGAAGCCGAGCGCGCGCGCTTCGTCCAGCGACACCCAGCGGACTTCGGCCACCTTGCCCATCACCTGGGAAAGCTGCTCGGCGTCGTCGACGTCGATCTTGAGTTCGGTCCAGCGCTCCGGCTCGTCGCGCCAGTGCGTGAGCGAGTGCGGCTCGAGCCGGGTCTCGATGGGCAGCAGGCGCAGGCTGGGCAGGAAGGCGGCGTCGTAACCCAGCTCGGTCGGGCACATCGTGGTGCGCCCGGCGCTCGCCGGCATGATCCGCCGGCCGTAGCCGGCGAAGAAGATGGCGTTGATCAGTTCGGACTTGCCGCGCGAGAACTCGGCGACGAAGGCCACCATGACCTTGCTGGTGCGCATCTGCGACTCGAGATCGCGCAGGCGCTCGCCAACGGCCTGGTTCAGCAGTTCGTTTTCATTCAACCAGCGCGAGAGCCACTTCAGGCGATGCGCGAAGTTGCGGCGCCAGGCGCCGTGCTGGTCGAATTGCTGATTGAATGAGCGGGTCAAGGGGAATGTAAGGGTGATTTACAAAATATAGCATCGGCCCGGCTTCGCCGCGTCATCTCATTTCAGCATTCAGGACTTTTGGCAACTCGGACAGTAGTAAGTGGACCGCTGGCCCTGGCGAAACTGCCTGATAGGGGTCGCGCACACCCGGCAAGGTTCCCCGGCGCGTCCGTAGACGGTTGCCTCCAGCTGGAAATAACCGCTCTGTCCGTCGATGTTCGAGAAGTCGCGCAGCGTGCTGCCCCCTCGCTCCACGGCACGCGCCAGGATGTCGCGCACCGCCGCATGCAGGCGCCCGGCGCGCGGTCGACTGATGCGCGAGGCCGCGAGCGTCGGCCGGATACCGGCGAGAAAGAGAGCCTCGGAAGCATAGATATTCCCGACGCCCACCACGACGTCTCCCGCGAGCAAAACCTGCTTGATGGGCGCACGCCGGCGCCGCAATCCTGCATGGAAGGCGTCGAGGTCGAAGGCATCGCCCAGAGGCTCCATCCCCAGGCCGCCCAGGAGCTTGCGGGCCAGCGGCGACGCCTCGTCCTCGACGTAGACCACCGCACCGAAACGGCGCGGATCGTTCAGCCGCAGCGTGCCGCGGCTCGTCACTAGGTCGAAGTGATCGTGATTGCCGGGTGCCGGCAGCACGACATCGAAGCGCAGGCTGCCCGACATTCCCAGGTGCATCAGAAGCAGGCCCGCGTCCAGGTCGACCAGGAGGTACTTTCCTCGTCGGCGCACCGCCCGCACCGTGCGGCCCACCAGCGCGGAAGGCTCGACCGCAAGCGCCCAACGCAGCGGCTTGCCCAGGCGCACGGCATCGATGCGCGCGCCGGCGATGCGCTCGGCGAAGCCCCTGCGGGTGACTTCGACTTCGGGTAGTTCAGGCATGGATGGAGGCTGACATGAAAAGAGGCCGCTGCTGAAGCCCCACGATGCTGTCGTTCAGGGGCCTTGGATTATTATGGTTCGATGATCTTTCCGCCCCGCCGATCCCGCCTCGCGGCGGCCGCGTTGCTCGCTCTCGCCGCGCTTGCCGCGCAGGCCCAGCCCGAACCGCCCGCACCCGCCGCGCCCACCAGCCCGGCCCCCATCATCGAGCCGGCGGCGCCCGGGGGCACCACCTCACCCGCGGCCGCGCCCAAGGCCGCGGAGGCGCCCGCGGCCCAGGTTTCCGCCCTGACCGCGGAACTGTTCTACGAAGTGCTGATGGGCGAACTCACCGCGCGTTCAGGTGATCCGGGCGGCGGCTACGCGCTGGTCCTCGACGCCGCGCGCCGCACGCGCGACGACAAGCTCTTCCAGCGCGCGATCGAGATCGCGCTTCAGTCGCGCTCGGGCGATGCCGCGCTCGCGGCCGCACGCGCCTGGAAGGAGACCTTGCCACAGTCGCGCGAGGCCCGGCGCTTCGAGCTGCAGATCCTGATCGCCCTCAACCGCATCAGCGAGACGGCCGAACCGCTGCGCGCCGAGATCGCCGCCACGCCGCAGGTGGAGCGGCCGTTCCTGATGGCCGTGATCGTGCGCAACTACTCGCGGGCCACCGACAAGAAGCTGGCGGCATCGATCGTCGAGCAGGCGCTGGCCGACGACCTCAAGAATCCCGCCACCGGTGGTTCCGCATGGGCCACGGTGGGCCGTCTTCGCCTGTCGGCCGGCGACACCTCCGGCGCACTCGAAGCGGCGCTGAAGGGCCAGGAGATGGACCCGTCCGCGGACGGTCCCGCCATCCTCGCGCTGGAACTGATCGATCCCAACCAGCCCATGGCCGAGCCGATCGTGAAGCGCTATCTCTCCGGGCCGAAAGCACAACCCGAGATCCGCATCGCCTACGCGCGCGTGCTGGTCGAGGGCCGCCGCTACGACGACGCGAGCGCCGAACTTGCCGCGCTGACGGCCGCGCGCCCCGAGTTGCCCGAGCCGTGGCTGCTGCTGGGCAGCCTCCAGGCGCAGGCCCGCCAGGACGCCGCCGCGGAGGCCTCGCTGAAGCGCTACATCTCGCTCGCGGGCGACACCAGTGGCGATGCCGACGCGGGCAACCGCGGCCCGACGCAGGCCTTCCTGCTGCTGTCCCAGCTGGCCGAGCGCCGCAAGGATTTCGTCGGCGCGGATAGCTGGCTCTCCCGCATCGACAACACCGACGACCTCGTGGCAGCGCAGACGCGCCGGGCCGGCCTGCTCGCGCGCCAGGGCAAGCTGCCGCAAGCGCGTGAACTCGTCCGCGCGCTACCGGAGCGCACCGCGGAGGAGAAGAAGCAGAAGTTCCTGGCCGAAGTCCAGTTGCTGCGCGACGCGAAGCAATTCCAGGCCGCCTACGACATGCTTGCGCAAGCCAGCGTCGCCAGCCCGTCGGACACGGACCTGATCTACGACCAGGCGATGGTGGCGGAGAAGCTGAACCGTCTCGACGAAATGGAGCGCCTGCTGCGGCGCCTGATCGAGCTCAAGCCCGACAACCAGAATGCTTACAACGCGCTCGGCTACTCGCTGGCGGATCGCAAGGTGCGGCTGGAGGAAGCCCGCACGCTGATCCGCAAGGCGGTGGAACTGGCGCCGGAAGACCCCTTCATCGCCGACAGCCTCGGCTGGGTCGAATACCGCCTCGGCAACCTGGACGAAGCCAAGCGCATCCTGGAGGCAGCCTACAAGCGCCGGCCCGATCCCGAGATCGGCGCGCACCTCGGCGAGGTGCTTTGGGCGCAAGGCCAGCGTGACAAGGCCATGTCCATCTGGAAAGAGGCCTCCCTGGCCGACGCCGAGAACGAGACGCTGCAGGAAACGCTGAAGCGTCTGCGGGTCAAGCTTTGAGCAGCCTCGCCTCCCAGGCCTTGAACGCACCCACGGCCGGATTGTCCCGGCGCGCTGCGGGGTGGATGCTCGGCGCCTTCGCCGTCGCCTTGGTCGCGGGATGTGCGACACCGACGCCACCGGGCGTTCAAACCTTCTCGCGAGCGAGCGAGGCGTGGACCGGCCGGCTCTCGCTGAACGTCGAGAGCGAACCGGCCCAGAGTTACTCCGCCCTCTTCGACCTGCGCGGCAATCCCCAGGCGGGCGAGTTGAGGCTCACGAGCCCCATCGGCAGCACGCTGGCGCAGTTGCGCTGGGCGCCGGGGGAAGCGATCCTCGACAAAGGTGGGGAAAGCCGCCGCTTCGAATCGGTCGAGGCGCTGATCGAGGCGGCCACGGGTGCGGCGATCCCGGTCGGCGCGCTCTTCGCATGGCTGGCCGGCCGCGACGAGCCCGTGGCCGGATGGCGGGCGAACCTTTCGCAGGTGAGCACGGGCCGCCTGCAGGCCACGCGCGAATCACCCAGGCCGCGCGCCGATCTGCGCATCGTCTTCGAACCCGCATGAAGGCGATCTACGACCTTCCCGCGCCGGCGAAGCTCAATCTTTTCCTCCACGTCACCGGCCGCAGCGAGGATGGCTACCACCTGCTGCAGTCGGTGTTCATGCTGATCGACTGGTGCGACACGCTGCACGTCGAGCGCCGCGAGGACGGCTCGATCACGCGCGAGGACCTCACGACGCCGTTGCCCGCGGACGACCTCGTTCTCCGCGCGGCGAAGGCGCTGCAGTCCGCCGCGCACACGCGGCTGGGCGCGCACATCGGCATCGCGAAGCAGGTGCCCGCCCAGGCGGGCATGGGCGGCGGCTCGTCGGACGCGGCCACCTGCCTCCTGGCGCTCAACCGGCTGTGGGACCTGGACCTGCCGCTATCGAAACTGGAGCAGATCGGCCTCCAGCTCGGCGCCGACGTGCCCTTCTTCCTGCGCGGACGCAACGCCTGGGTCGAGGGAATCGGCGAAAAAATCACGCCTGTCGGCGTGCCACCGGCATGCTTCGCGGTGGTCAAACCTCCCGAGGGACTCGATACCCGTCTCATTTTTGCAGCGTCTGATCTACAGCGCGCCACGCCCGCTGCTATAATCTCGGGCTTTGCTGCACACAGCGAAGCTGAAGGGAATAACTTCAGCTTTGACTTCGGTCATAACGATCTGCAGCCGGTCGCGCAAAGGCTCTGCCCCGCGGTCACCGACGCCATCGAATGGCTCGGTCGCCAAGGATTCAAGGCCCGCATGACCGGTTCGGGAAGCTCGGTGTTTGCAGCAATGCCGCATGAAGCGGAACTCGCTGAAGCGCCTCCGGGCTGGCAGGTTCGCAAGTGCAGCAACCTGGCCGAGCATCCCCTTGTGGGTTGGGCGGCCGGATAATCAGGCCGCTGAGTGGTCTGATGCGACGTATATCGGTTGGTGGCGCAAGCCATCGACCCGTGTAGGGGAGTCGCCAAGCTGGTTAAGGCACTGGATTTTGATTCCAGCATGCAAAGGTTCGAATCCTTTCTCCCCTGCCAAATCTTCATTCACGAGATTTTTGGCGGCTCCTAAAGAGCCATTTCGCATTGCCGGATGCATTTTGCCGGGACGCTCATGCAGGCTCACAACCCTGACTTCATGGTTTTCACCGGCAACGCCAATCCAGGCCTTGCAGCGGAAATCGCGCAACACCTGGGAACCTCGCTGGGCGCCGCCCGCGTTGGTCGTTTCTCGGACGGTGAAGTCACCGTCGAGATCAACCAGAACGTGCGAGCGCGCGACGTGTTCGTCGTCCAGTCCACCTGCGCGCCGACCAACGAGAACCTGATGGAGCTGCTCATCATGGTCGACGCGCTGAAGCGCGCCTCGGCCGAGCGCATCAGCGCGGTGATCCCCTACTTCGGCTATGCGCGCCAGGACCGCCGCCCCCGCTCCAGCCGGGTGCCGATTTCCGCCAAGGTGGTCGCCAACCTGCTCGAGACCGTGGGCGTGGCCCGCGTGCTGACCATGGACCTGCATGCCGACCAGATCCAGGGCTTCTTCGACATCCCGGTCGACAACATCTATGCGTCTCCGGTGCTGCTGGGCGACCTGCGCCTGCAGAACTACGAAGACCTGATCGTGGTTTCGCCCGACGTCGGCGGCGTGGTCCGCGCCCGCGCGCTGGCCAAGCAGCTGAACTGCGACCTCGCGATCATCGACAAGCGCCGCCCGCGCGCCAACGTGAGCGAGGTCATGCACGTGATCGGCGAGATCGACGGCCGCAACTGCGTGATCATGGACGACATGATCGACACGGCCGGCACGCTGGTGAAGGCGGCCGAGGTGCTCAAGGAACGCGGCGCCAAGAAGGTCTACGCGTATTGCACGCACCCGATCTTCTCGGGCCCCGCCATCGAGCGCATCGCGCAGGGCTCGGCGCTCGACGAAGTGGTCGTGACCAACACGATCCCCCTGAGCGCCGGCGCAACCGGTTGCGGGAAGATCCGCCAGCTGTCCGTGGCACCGCTGATCGCCGAGACGATCCAGCGCATCGCCAAGGGCGAGTCGGTCATGAGTTTGTTCTCGGACCAGGAAAACCTGTTCTGAGCAAAAAGCCGGGCTCCGTTCGCGGGGCCCATTTCGAAACCGGAGTCGCACTGGTCGCGGTCGACTTCCACAGGAGCCAGTATGAAATTCGTCGCTTATGAGCGCGCAAAGCAGGGCACGGGTGCGAGCCGCCGTCTCCGCATCTCGGGCAAGACGCCCGGTATCGTCTATGGTGGCGAAGGCCAGCCGCAACTGATCGAGCTCGATCACAACGCGCTGTGGCACGCCCTCAAGAAGGAAGCTTTCCACTCGTCCATCCTCGAGATGGAACTCGCCGGCACCACCAGCAAGGTCCTGCTGCGCGACGTGCAATACCACCCGTTCCGCCAGCTCGTGCAGCACATCGACTTCCAGCGCGTCGATGCCCGCACCCGCATGACCATGAAGGTGCCGCTGCACTACAAGGGTGAGGAAGAGTCCACCGCCGTCAAGCTGGACCACAACCTGGTCAACCACGTGATGACCGAAATCCAGATCAGCTGCCTGCCGGCCGACCTTCCCGAGTTCATCGAGGTCGACCTCTCCGGCCTGACGAAGAACGCCACGCTGCACGTCAACGACATCACCCTGCCGAAGGGCGTCAAGTTCGTGAGCCACGGCAAGGTCAATCCGGTGCTGGTGTCGGCCGTGCCGCCTCTGGTCGCCGATGAGCCTGCGGCAGCCGCCGAAGGCGCCCCGGCCGAAGGCGCCGCCCCCGCTGCCGGCAAGGCTGCCGCCGGCAAGGCCGCACCCGCTGCCAAGGCACCGGCCGCGAAGAAGTAATTCTTCCCTGCCGGCACAGACAACGGCCCGCCTCGCGCGGGCCGTTTTCGTTTGCGCGCCCAACAGATAATTCCGCCCCATGATCAAGTTGTTCGTCGGCCTGGGCAATCCCGGCCCGGAGTACGAGGCCACGCGGCACAACGCGGGCTTCTGGTGGATCGACGCGCTCGCGCGGGACCTGAAGCTGACGCTGACGCCCGAGCGCAGCTACCACGGCCTCGTCGCCCGCACGCAGGTCGGCGGCCAGACCGTGTGGCTGCTGGAACCCCAGACCTTCATGAACGTCTCGGGCAAGTCGGTCGCCGCGCTCGCGCGCTTCTTCAAGATCGAGCCCGCAGAGATCCTGGTCGTGCATGACGAACTCGACGTCGTCCCAGGCCAGGCCAAGCTCAAGTTCGGCGGCAGCCATGCAGGCCATAACGGCCTGCGTGATATCCACGCCCAGCTCGGCACCGCCGACTACTGGCGGCTGCGCCTCGGCATCGGCCACCCGGGCGTGAAGTCGGAGGTGGTCCACTGGGTGCTGAAGAAGCCGCTCAAGGAGCAGCGCGACGCGATCGAGGATGCGATCAGCCGCACGCTGAACGCCGTGCCCGCGCTGGTGGCCGGCGAGATGGAAAAGGCGACCTTGCTCATCCACACGAGCAAGCCGCCGCGCCCCAAACCACCGCGGCGCGAGCCGGGCGACGGGGGCGCACCCGCCGCGGGCTAGCGGAAAGAAAGAAGAAGGGAGTAGATAAAAAATGAAACTGTCACACGCACCGATCGTCGCCCAGGCCGCCACATTCATGGCGGCGCTGTGTCTCCATTCGGCGAGCATCGCGGCCCAGGCCGCGCCCGGCACGTGGCGCTGCGGCAATGCCTACAGCGACAGGCCTTGCCACGGCGGCAAGGTCATGGATCTGACCGACTCGCGAGAAGCCGCGCAGAAGGAGGCGGCCGACCGAAGCACGCGCGAAGCCAGGACGGCCGCCGAAAGGATGGAACGCGATCGCATCCGAACGGAATCCGCCCACGGACGGCGCCATACGACGTTGATCGACAACGCCCCGCGCCCCGCGGCGGCTTCGCCGGCGAAGCCCGGCGGCCCGTTGAAGAAACCGAAGAACCCGAAGAAGCCCCAGGAATTCAGCGCGCACGACCCCGGATCGATGCTGAAGAAGCCACCGAAGGCTGGCAGCAAGCGGCCTGCGAAAGGCTAAGCAGCCGGAGTGGCCGACGGCGGCCCGCCGCCGTCCGCGCGCGCGGCCTTGGCGGCGGCGAGGCGCTCGAACTTCTGCCACAGGGTCTCGCGCGTCTCGATATGCGAGGGATTCGTGGGGATGCACGCCACCGGGCAGACCTGCACGCACTGCGGCTCGTCGAAGTGGCCCACGCACTCGGTGCACTTGTGCGGGTCGATCTCGTAGATCTCCACGCCCATGTAGATCGCGTCATTCGGACACTCGGGCTCGCACACGTCGCAGTTGATGCATTCGTCCGTGATCATGAGGGCCATGGCACCGATTATCCGTGCCCGGCCGACCCCTGGGACAAACGCCTAGGCATGGTCGTTGCGTCTGTCGGGTTATGCTGCGCCCCGCCCTATGAGTCTGTTTCTGTTCAAGCGCTTCGTCACGCTGGTCGCCACCCTGATCGGCGCCTCGGTCATCGTATTCCTCGTCCTGGAGATCCTGCCCGGCAACGCCGCGCAGCTGCTCCTGGGCCCCGATGCCTCACCCGACGCGGTGGCGGCGCTGGCCACCAAGCTCGGCCTCGACCAGCCCGCCTGGGCCCGCTACTGGCACTGGATCGGCGGTCTCCTGACCGGCAACCTGGGCGACAGCTACGCCTACAGCTCGCCCGTGCTCGACCTCATCCTCGAACGCCTCGCGCTCACCGTGCCGCTGGCGCTGCTCGCGATGAGCTTCACCACCGCCCTCGCGCTGGTGGTGGGCCTGACCGCCGCGGCGCGTCACAACAAGCTGGGCGATGTCGGCCTGATGGGCCTGACGCAGGTCGGCATCGCGATCCCCAACTTCTGGTTCGCCATCCTGCTGATCCTCGTCTTTTCGGTGCAGCTTCAGTGGTTCTCCGCCGGAGGCTTCGAAGGCTGGGGCGAGGGCTTGTTCGCGGGTCTGAAGGCCTTGCTGCTGCCAGCCCTGTCGCTGGCGGTGGTGCAGGCGGCCATCCTCGCGCGCATCACGCGCTCCGCCGTGCTGGAGGTGATGCGGGAGGACTTCGTGCGCACCGCCCGCGCCAAGGGCGTGTCCCAGCGCGCCGTTCTATGGGGCCATGTGCTGCGCAACGCGCTGATCCCCGTCGTCACCGTGATGGGCATGCAGTTCTCCGAGCTGCTTGCGGGCACCATCGTCGTCGAGAACGTGTTCTACCTGCCTGGCCTCGGCCGCCTGATCTTCCAGGCCATCAGCAACCGCGACCTGATCGTGGTGCGCAACTGCGTGATGCTGCTGGCCGCGATGGTCGTGATCGTCAATTTCATCGTCGATGTGCTCTACGCCGTCATCGATCCCCGCATCAAGGCGTCCGACGTATGAGCGCAGTCCCCGCCGTTCCGAACGCAGCGGCCTTCAAGGTGCCAGGCTTCTGGCGCCGCGCGCTGCGCCACCGCAGCTTCACCATCGGTGCCGTGCTCACGCTGCTGCTGGTCATCGCCGCGGCCGTCTCGCTTGTCTGGACGCCCTGGTCACCCTATGAGATGGACATGGCCAGCAAGCTCCAGGGGCCGAGCGCCTCGCACTGGTTGGGTACCGACACCTTCGGCCGCGACGTCGCATCGCTGCTGCTCGTCGGCGCGCGCGCCTCGATCCTGGTGGGCGTGGTCGCCGTCGGCATCGGCCTGACCGTCGGCACCGCCCTTGGGCTGCTCGCCGCGGCGCGGCGCGGCTGGGTGGAGGAAGCCATCATGCGCTTCACCGACTTCTCGATGGCCTTCCCCGCGATCCTCTCGGCCATCATGCTGACGGCCGTCTTCGGTGCCGGCATCGTCAACGCGATCATCGCGATCGGCATCTACAACATCCCGACTTTCGCCCGCATCACCCGTGCCTCGGCCAACGCGATCTGGTCGCGCGAGTACGTGGCCGCGGCGCGCGCCTGCGGCAAGGGCGGCTTCGCCATCACGATGCAGCACGTGCTGCCCAACATCTCGGCGGTGCTCATCGTGCAGATCACGATCCGCTTCGCGATCGCGATCCTCGCCGAAGCCGCGCTCTCCTACCTCGGCCTGGGCACCCAGCCGCCCCAACCCTCCTGGGGCCGGATGCTGAGCGAGGCCCAGACCATCATGTTCCAGGCGCCGCTGCTGGCGGTGTTCCCCGGCATGGCCATCGCGCTGGCCGTGCTCGGGCTCAACCTGCTCGGCGACGGCCTGCGCGATCTGCTCGACCCCCGTCTCGCCCGTGCGCGCTGAGACCTGCCCCACCACCATGCCCCTGCTCGAAGTCAACGATCTCCACGTCCAGCTCCAGACCCAGCGCGGCCCCGCCGAGGCCGTGCGCGGCATCGGCTTCACGCTGGAGCGCGGCGAGACGCTCGGCATCGTGGGCGAATCGGGCTGCGGCAAGTCCATCACCGTGCAGTCGCTGATGGGCCTGCTGCCATCGAACGCCAAGGTGAGCGGCAGCATCCGCTTCGACGGAAAGGAACTCGTCGGCATGCCGGAGCGCGAGCTCTGCAAGATCCGCGGCGACCGCATCGGAATGATCTTCCAGGAGCCGATGACGGCGCTGAACCCGGTCCACACCATCGTGCGCCAGGTCGGCGAGCCCCTGCGCCTGCACCGCGGCCTGTCCTCCAGCGAGGCTCGCAAGGAAGTGCTGGCGCTGCTCGAACGCGTCGGCATCCCCGATGCCGCGTCGCGGCTCGACGCCTACCCCCACCAGTTCTCCGGCGGCCAACGCCAGCGCATCGGCATCGCGATGGCGCTCGCCTGCGGGCCGGACCTGCTGATCGCCGACGAGCCGACCACCGCCCTCGACGTCACGATCCAGAAGCAGATCCTCGAACTCATCCGCGGCCTGGTCGCGGAGCGCGGCATGGCGCTGATCCTGATCTCGCACGACCTGGGCGTGATCGCGCAGAGCGTGTCGAAGATGCTCGTGATGTACGGCGGCAGCGTGGTCGAGAGCGGGCCGACGGCCGCGGTTTTCTCGCGGCGCGCGCATCCCTACACCCAGGGTCTCTTCGCGGCCCGCCCCGCGCTGGGTGCGCCGCGCGGCGTGCGGCTCGCGACCATCCAGGGCAGCGTGCCCGAGCTGGTGGACCTGCCGCCCGGCTGCCCCTTCGCGGGCCGCTGCGCCTACACCATCGACGCATGCGGCACCACGCGCCCGCCGGCCACCCTGCTGCCGCACGACCACCAGGCACGCTGCATCCGGCTCGACGAGATCGCTGCCGCGCAGGAAATACCCGCATGACAGACCGCTTCGACACCGACCCGAAGTCCGCCCCTCTCCTGGAGGTGACGGATCTCGTGCGGCACTACACCTTGCCGCGCGAGCGCCTTTTCGCCGCGCCTCCCAGCGTCAAGGCTCTCAACGGCGTGAGCTTCAGCATCCGCCCCGGCCGCAGCCTGGGCATCGTCGGCGAATCGGGCTCCGGCAAGTCGACCATCGCGCGCCTCGTGATGGCGCTGGACAAGCCGACCTCGGGCAGCGTGAGGCTGCTTGGCCGCGACCTTCACGCCTTGCCGAAGGAGGAACTGCGCGCGGCCCGGCGTGACCTGCAGATGGTCTTCCAGGATCCCTACGGCTCGCTCGACCCGCGCCAGACCGTCGCCCGCATCGTCGCCGAGCCGCTCGAGGCCCTGGCCGAGACCCGCCGGGCCGAACAGCGCGAGCGGGCCTCGGCCTCGCTCGCCGCGGTCGGCCTGCGCACCAGCGACCTCGACAAGTACCCGCACGAGTTCTCCGGCGGCCAGCGCCAGCGCATCGCCATCGCGCGCGCGCTCATCACGCGGCCCAGGCTCATCATTGCCGACGAGCCCGTGAGCGCGCTCGACGTCTCCGTGCAAGCCCAGGTGCTCAACCTGATGCAGGACCTGCAGCAGCAGTTCGGCATCAGCTACCTGCTGATCAGCCACGACCTCGCGGTCGTCAACCACCTGTGCGACGAAGTCTGCGTGCTGCACCGCGGCCTGGTCGTCGAGCGCGGCGTGCCGCAGCAGCTCTTCGCGCATGCCGAGCATCCCTACACGCAGGCGCTGCTGGCCGCCGTGCCGCGCGCGGAGCCCGCTGCCGTGCCATAGGCCGATGCTTGCGGCGGGCCGGCCGGCTCGCGCATGATGTGATGTTGTTTTCTCTCTCTCAGCTTTTCCTGGAGCCTCGAACATGTTGAAACGCAGAACCCTCCTGACCACCGCCGCCCTGGCCGCCGTGCCGCTCGCGCTGCCGCAAGGCGCGCTGGCGCAAAGCCGCAAGGACTCCATGGTGCTCGGGATGACGCTGGAGCCCACCGGCCTCGACCCGACCACCAGCGCCGCTGCCTCGATCGCGGAAGTCACGCTCTACAACATCTACGAGACGCTGACCAAGGTCAACGCCGACGGCAGCGTGACGCCGCTCCTGGCCGAGAGCTGGGACGTCTCGCCCGACCTCAAGACCTACACCTTTCGCCTGCGAAAGGGCGTGAAGTTCCAGAACGGCGAGCCCTTCAACGCGCAGAGCGTCAAGTTCAGCTTCGAGCGCGCGGGCGGCGAGAAGAGCACCAACAAGGACAAGCGCACCTTCGCCAACATCGGCGTGCAGGTGGTCGACGACTACACCGTGGTACTGCTCAACAAGGAGATCGACCCTGACTTCCCCTTCGTGATCGGCCAGGCCACGGCCATCATCGTCGAGCCCAAGAGCGCCGAGACCAATGCGGCCAAGCCGGTGGGCACCGGCCCCTACAAGCTCGACGCGTACAACAAGGGCGCCTCGATCGTGTTGAGCAAGTGGGAAGGCTTCCGCAATCCGGGTGCCGCGAAGCTGCAGAAGATCACCTTCCGCTTCATCTCCGACCCGGCGGCGCAGGCGGCCTCGCTGCTGGCGGGCGACGTCGACGCCTTCCCGCGCATCGCGACCCGCGCGGTGGCGCAGTTCAAGAACAACCCGCAGTTCCAGGTCATTCTCGCCGGCTCGCGCGCCAAGACCATCCTGGCCATCAACAACAAGAAGAAGCCGCTGGACGACGTGCGCGTGCGCCGAGCGATCCTCGCGGCCATCGACCGCAAGGCCATCATCGAAGGCGCGGCCGACGGCTTCGGCACGCCCATCGGCAGCCACTATGTGCCCGGCGCGATGGGCTACGTGGACACGACGGCCGTCAACCCCTTCAACGTCGAGAAGGCGAAGCAACTGCTGGCAGAGGCCGGTGTGAAAGCCCCGCTCGAACTCACGATGACGCTGCCGCCGCCGCCCTATGCGCGCCAGGGCGGCGAGATCGTCGTCGCCGAGCTCGCCAAGATCGGCATCACCGTCAAGGTGCAGAACGTCGAATGGGCGCAGTGGCTCAGCGGCACCTACGGCAACAAGAACTACGACCTGTCGATCATTTCGCACGTCGAGCCCTTCGACCTTGGCAACTACGCCAAGCCCGACTACTACTGGGGCTACGACTCCAAGGCCTTCAACACCTTGTTCGACAAGATCAAGACCACCGGCAACGCGGCCGAGCGCGCCAAGTTGCTGGGCGAGGCGCAGCGCATGCTCGCGCAGGACGCGGCCAACGGCTTCCTGTACCAGCCTCAGTTCCCGACGATCGCGAAGAAGAACATCAAGGGCCTGTGGAAGGAACTGCCCATCTTCGCCAACGACCTTTCGGCGCTGTCGTGGTCGTGAGCCCGTCGCTGTACGACCTGACGGCGCAGGAACTCGTCACCGCTTACCGCGAAGCCAGGCTCTCGCCGGTCGAGGTCGCGCGATCGGTGCTCGACCGCATCGCACAATGGGAGCCGCACCTGCAGGCCACTTGGCTGCTGCGCCCAGAAGCGGCGCTCGAACAGGCGCGCGCCTCCGAGGCGCGCTGGCGCCGCGGCGAGCCGCTGGGCCCGCTCGACGGCGTGCCCACCACGATCAAGGAAAACATCGCCACGCGCGGCGACCCGCTGCCCGCGGGCACCGCTGCCGTCGAACTCCAGCCAGCGGCCGCCGATGCGCCGCCTGCCGCCCGGCTCAAGGAAGCCGGCGCCGTAATCGTGAGCAAGACCACCATGCCCGACTACGGCATGCTGTCCTCCGGCCTCTCCAGCTTCCACACGCTGGCGCGCAACCCGTGGGATCTCTCGAAGACACCGGGCGGTTCGAGCGCAGGCGCGGGCGCGGCCGCGGCGGCCGGCTACGGCCCGCTGCACATCGGCACCGACATCGGCGGGTCGCTGCGTCTGCCGGCGGCCTGGTGCGGAATCTTCACTCTCAAGCCCAGCCTGGGCCGCATCCCGATCGACCCACCCTACATGGGCCGCGCGGCCGGGCCGATGACACGCACCGTCGCCGACGCCGCGCTGATGATGGCGACGCTGGCGCAGGCCGATCCGCGCGACAGCATGGGCCTGCCGGCGCAGGACATCGCGTGGCCCGCCTTCGACGTCTCGCCCGATCACCTGCGCGGCCTGCGCATCGGGCTGCTGCTGGACGCCGGCTGCGGCCTGGCCGTCGAACCCGAGATCCAGGCCGCCGTCGAGCAGGCCGCGCGCCTCTTCGAACGCGCGGGCGCCGTCGTCGAGCCGATGCAGCCTTTCATGTCGCAGGCGATGCTGGACGGCATGGACCACCTCTGGCGCATGCGCTCTCTGGTCGACATGAACGCGCTGAAACCGGAGCGCCGCGCCAAGGTGCTGCCCTACATCCGCGAATGGGCGGAGAGCGCGGCCGGTTTCAGCGGCGAGCACGTGTTCCGCGCCTTCAGCCAGTTCCACGCCACGCGGGTCGCGGCCGTGGCGGCATGCGCGAAATACGACTACGTGATCTCGCCGACTTCGCCCAACCTGCCCGCCGCGGCCGAGTGGCCGTCCCCCACCAACGACCCGCTGCGCCCGCTGGAACACATCGGCTTCACCGTGCCGTACAACATGTCGGAACAGCCGGCTGCGTCGATCAACTGCGGCTACAGCGCCGGAGGCCTGCCGATCGGCTTGCAGATCGCGGGGCAGCGCTTCGACGACCTGGGCGTGCTCAAGGTTTCGCGTGCCTTCGAGCTCATCCGCGAGCCGCAGCGGCCCTGGCCCGAGCCGCCTGGAGCCTGAGCGCGCCGTCGCAGGAGCTGCAGTGACCGCCGCGTCCTCCCTCGCCGACAGCCTGGGCAACCCACTCAGCCTCGCCGACCCTGCGAGCCTGGGCGCGGTCAACGATTTCGTCGAGGGCTTCATCTCGTGCGAAGCGCGCGCGGTCGACATTCTTTCCGCGGCGGAAGACGACAGCCCTATCGTGCAGGCGTATTGCGCGGCCCTGCACATGTTCGCCGAATCGCGCGACGCGGCATCCAGCGCGCGGCCCTTCATCGAGCACGCGCAAGCCGGCGCGGCCCGCGCCACGGCGCGTGAACGGCGCTTCATCGCCGCCGTCGCGGCCTGGGTGGACGGCGACATCGCGCGGGCGATCGTCCTCCACCACGAGCAGGCCCGGGAGCACCCGCGCGACCTCGCTTCGCTCAAGCTCGGCCAGTACCACTGCTTCAACACCGGCGACTGCCCCGGCATGCTGCGCCTCGCGCTGGCCGCCCTGCCTGCGGCGGCGGACGTACCCTACCTGCACGGCATGGTTGCCTTCGGCTACGAGCAGTGCCACCTGATGCGCGAGGCCGAGGCCAGCGCACGCCGCGCCATCGCCATGGAGCGCAAGGAGCCTTGGGCGCACCATGCCCTCGGCCACGTGATGCTGACCGAGGGCCGGCTTTCCGAGGGCCTGGACTTCATGCAGGGCGTCAGCGACACCTGGACCGGACTCAACTCCTTCATGGTCACGCACAACTGGTGGCACGTGGCGCTGTTCCTGATCGACCTCGGACGCGACGCCGAAGCGTTGGAGATCTACGACCGCCAGGTGTGGGGCGTGGTCAAGGACTATTCGCAAGACCAGATCGGCGCCGTCTCGCTGCTGGCGCGCTTCGAACTCGCGGGCATCGGGGTCGGCGAGCGCTGGCAGGACCTGGCCGGCCACCTCGCCCGGCGCCTGGACGACCACGTGCTGCCCTTCCTCGACCTGCAGTACCTCTACGGCCTCGCACGCGCAGGCCGCGCCGAGGCCGATACGCTGCTGCGCAACATCGAGGACTTCGCGCCGCGCGCACCGGCCTCGACGCGCGCCGCATGGCAGCGCGTCTGCGTACCGGCGGCGCATGGCCTGCTTGCCCATGCCCGCGGCGACTTCGCCGCCGCCATCGAAGGGCTCGGCATCGCCCTGCCCAGGCTGATCGAAATCGGCGGCAGCCACGCCCAGCGCGACCTGTTCGATCAGGTCTACCTCGACGCGCTGGTGCGCTGCGGCACCGAGGCAACGCTCACAGGCGCGCAAGCCATCCTTCAGCAGCAGCTCAACCACCAGCCCGAATCGCTGCGCCTTCGCCGGCAAGCCCAAGCCGTCTATGCAGCGCTTGCGCTGCCAGTGGCCAACACCGCGAAACCGCCGGGCGCTTGACGCCCTTCACTTCTTCAGGTGACGACTCTGGTCGTAGGTAGGCTGCGCCGGCAGGTCGTCCAAGTGGCGCGTGTCGGCCCATTCGACGATCTCGATGCGCTCCGGTGCCGACGCATCGGCGATGCGGATGCGGTTGAAGCCGGCGTTCGGGATCAGGCTCTGGCGCGGACCGTTCAGTCCCAGGCCGCGCGCGGTGCGCCAGACCATGTCGAGCACGCCGCCATGCGTGACGATCATCAGGCTTTGCCCTTCGTGCGCGCTTGCGATGCGGCCCAGCGCCTCCATGATGCGGGCGTGGAACTGCCGAGGTGATTCGCCTTCGGGCATGGCGTGGTCCTCGCGGAACTGCAGCCAGTCCTCCCATGCGCGCGGATGCAGACTCTGGATCTCGTCGGAGCGCATTCCTTCGACGATGCCGAAGTACTGCTCGCGCAGCGCCGCCGAGGTGACGATCTCGCGTTCGAGATGCCGCGCTGCCGGCTCGGCCGTCTGCTGCGCGCGCATCAGGTCGCTGCTGATCAGGTGCTGCACCTGCTCGCCCGCCACCCGCAGGCCCAGCCGCCGGGCCTGCTCGTGGCCCATGTCGTTGAGGGGAACGTCGGCGTGGCCCTGGAAGCGCAACTCGCGGTTCCAGTCGGTTTCACCATGGCGGATCAGGATGAGGTCGGTAGGCGTGGACATAGGCAGGCCTCTATTGTCGGTGCACCGGAAGTCAGGCGTTTGTCGCCGATCGCGGAGAATCCGCCGAATGCCAAGTCTTGTCCTGCTCCCCGGCCTCGCCTGCGATGCGCGTCTATGGGACGCCCAGCGCCCCATCCTGCCCCTGAACCTCGACGCGCGCGTGTCCGACGTGCACATGCGTCACGACAGCATCGAGGCCATGGCCGAGGCGCTGCTGCGCGAGCACACTGGACCGCTCGTCCTCTGCGGCGCCTCGATGGGCGGCATGATCGCGATGGAAGCCGCGCGGCAGGCGCCCGCGCGCATGGCGGGCCTGGCGCTGCTGGGCACCAATCCGCGCGGCGAGACGGCCGAGATGTTCAAGCTGCGCGAGGCGGCCATCGAACTCTTCGAGCGTGGCGAGGCGCGGGACGTGATCGAGTTCAACGCGGGCTTCGCCTTCCATCCCGAGCAGGCCCGCGACCCCGTGCTGGTGCGGCGCTATGTCGAGCTGGTCCTGGATGCGGGCACCGACCAACTGATCCGGCAGAACCGCGCCGTCATGCGCCGGCCCGATGCGCGGGACCACCTGCCGAGCCTGCGATGTCCCGTGTTCGTGATGTGCGGCGATGCCGACCGCCTGACGCCGCCGGATTGCTCCAGCGAGATCGCGGCGCTGGTCAACCACGCCGAACTCGTCTGGGTGGCGCAATGCGGCCACATGCTGACCATGGAAAAGCCCGAGGCCGTCAACGCGGCGCTCGGCCCCTGGCTCCGGCGCATGGCGCCAGCCGCCTGATCCAGGCCGAGCAGTCCATTGCACCGCGCCCGCTACATGAACCTGGCACGCCCAGTCCAGAAACCCCGCGGAACCGGCTCCGCCGGTCCGCAGGGGTTGCCCCCGGCGAGGGGGAAGGCGGACCTCGCGCAGCGAGGGTAGTCTGGGGGAGAGCCTTATTCCGCGACGACAGCGATCCCCTCGGACGCCAGCCGCTCGCGGATGCGGCGCGCGAAATCCAGCGCGTGCGCGCCGTCGCCGTGCAGGCAGACGGTCTGCGCATTGACGGACACCACCGTGCCGTCGATGGCGGTCACCTGGTGGTCGCGCACGAGCGAGAGCGTCTGTGCGAGCGACTGCTCCTCGTCCTCGATCAGCGCCCCGGGCCGGCTGCGCGGCACCAGGCTGCCGTCGGGCTGGTAGCCGCGGTCGGCGAACACTTCCTCCACCGGCTTGAGCCCCGCGCGCTCGGCGGCGGCGATCATGCCGCTGCCGGCGAGCCCGAAGAAGCGCAGGCTCGGGTCGAAGCGCCGCACCGCCTCGCACAGGGCGTCGGCGAGCGCGGGATCCTTCACGGCCATGTTGTAGAGCGCGCCGTGCGCCTTCACGTGGGCCAGCGTGCCGCCCTCGGCCTTCACGATCGCGGCGAGAGCGCCGATCTGGTAGAGCACGCCCGCGACGATCTCGTCCTTCGGCAGGTTCATCTCGCTGCGGCCGAAATTCTCGCGATCGGGGAAGCTCGGGTGGGCGCCGATGGCGACGCCGTTGTCGATGGCCCAGCGCACGCACTGGCGCATGGTCATCGCGTCGCCCGCGTGCCAACCGCAGGCGATGTTGGCCGAACTCACGAGGCCCAGCAGCGCCTCGTCGTTCGCGCAGCCTTCGCCGAGATCGGCGTTGAGGTCAATCTGCATGGTTTTCTCCTTCGGCGGAATTTTGCGCCGGCGCTGGCCAGCCTGCCGAGGCAAGGCCTTGCGCCACGTGCGCGAGGTAGCGACGCTGCTCCGCCCAGGCGGCGAGCGCCTCCGCGGCATCGACCTGGGCGAGCCGCAGCGTGCCGTTGAGCGGTGCGCGCGCGAGCTTCCAGAGGTCGGCGCGGATGACGACTCCGATGCGCGGGTAGCCGCCCGTGGTCTGGGCATCGCCCATCAGGATGATCGGCTGGCCGGAAGGCGGGACCTGGATCGTGCCCGGGATGACGCCGGAAGACAGCATGTCGCCATTGCGCTTGCGCCTGAGTTCGGGGCCGGCGAGGCGGTTGCCCATGCGATTGCTCTGCGGCGTGATGCGCCAGGGCTCGCCCCACAGCAACTCGCGCGACGCGACCGTGAAGTGCTCGAATTCCGGGCCGGGCATCACGCGCAGCACGGTCGAGCCATCGCTCTCGCGCTCCGTCCTGGCTTCGTCCCAACCGGGCATGTGGATGCCGAAGGGGCGTCGCGCCAGTTGCTCGGCGTTCAACGCGGGCGCACCCAGCATGAGCCGGTCGCCCTTCTTCAGCGCCCGGCCCTGGTGGCCGCCGAAGCCGGCCTTCAGGTCGGTGCTGCGCGAGCCGAGGATCACCGGCACGTCGATGCCGCCCGCGATGGCGAGCCAGCTGCGCAGGCCTTCCTTGGCGGCCCACGCGTTCGCACCCTCCAGCTTGAGGACCTGCCCCGCGGCCACCGGAAAGCTCCATCCCGGCCACAACGGTTCGCCGTCCAGCCGGGCGCCGAAGTCGTCGCCCGTGAGCGCGATGCGCGTCGGCGCCTCGAAGCGCAACTCGCAGGCCCCCATCGTGAGTTCGAGACCGGCCGCCTCGTCCGGGTTGCCGACCAGGCGGTTGGCCAGACTCAGTGCCAGCGCGTCCAGCGCGCCGCCGGGGCAGATGCCTCTTTGCCTGAAACCGTAACGGCCCAGGTCCTGCACGGAGGCCATCATGCCGGGCCGCAGGACCGTCACGCCCGCATTCGATGCCATCAGAGTTCCATGCTTTCCACGACAAAGCGCACGTGGTCGCCCGGACGCAGCAAGGTCGGCTCATCGGCCGTCGGGTCGAAGAGTTCGACGCGGGTGCGACCGATCAGCTGCCAGCCACCAGGCGAGACCAGCGGATAGATGCCGGTCTGCTCGCCGCCGATGCCCACCGAGCGCGCCGGCACCGCCGTGCGTGGCTCCGCGCGACGCGGCGTTGCGAGTTCGGGCGGCAGGCCGCCCATGAACGCGAAACCGGGCAGGAAGCCCAGCAGGTAGACCACGTATTCGGCGCCGCTGTGGCGCCGCACGACCTCGGCAGGCGTGAGACCGGTGTGCGCGGCGACGTCGGCCAGGTCCGGCCCGGCCGCGCCGCCATAGACGACGGGGATCTCGATGTGGCGCCCCTGAATCGACGCGGCGGCCAACTGCGGCCAGGCGGACAGCACCTGCATCTCGAGTTCCGCCGCGTCGATCTGCGTCGGGTCGAAGAGCAGGCTCAGGTTGTTCATTCCGGGCAGCACCTCCTGGACGCCACGCCATTGCATGGCCTCGCCGGCCAGGGCCCAGATCCGTTGCTGCTGCGTCAGCGTGGCGGGCGCGGGCAATTCGCAGAGAAGCGCTGCATCGCCGAGCGCGTGCAGCCGAAGCGGTGCCGGCGGGCTCATTCCCGGCCGAGGCTCCGCACCTTGGCCATGAGGCTGTCCTGGACGTTGGGAGAGACGAACTTGTCGACCTCGCCGCCCAGCATCGCGATCTCGCGCACGAAGGTACTGGAGATGAACTGGTACTTGTCGCTCGGCGTCAGGAACACGGTCTCGACGTCCGGCATCAGCGAGCGGTTCATGCCCGCGAGCTGGAATTCGTAGTCGAAATCGGTCACCGCGCGCAGGCCGCGCACCATCGCCTTGCCGCCGCGCGCCACGACGAAGTCGCGCAGCAGGCCGGAGAAGCTCTCGACGGTGACCTGGTCGCTGTAGGGCCGCACCGCTTCGCGCGCCATGTCCATGCGCTCCTGCAGCGTGAACAACGCCTTCTTGTGATGGCCGGCGGCGACCGCGACGATGACCTTGGAGAAGAGCTGCGTCGCGCGCCGGACCACGTCTTCGTGGCCCAGCGTCATGGGGTCGAAAGTGCCGGGGTAAACCGCGATCACGTTGCTGGACATGGTTGCTTCCTCCTGTGCAGCCGATGCGGCCTGATGCGGCGGATTATGCAGCCCCGTCCGCGGCACGCCGCAGGAGGTGGGCATGGACGGCCCCCGCCTTCAGGTAGCGGTAGGCGGCCAGACCCGCGGTGGCCAATTCCTCATCGCTCCAGCGGCGTGCGGCTTCGAGATAGACCACGCCCTCCGGGCGCACGGCGCGGGCGGCGGCGCGCAGCGCGGGTGCGTACAACGCGGCGTTCTCGAAAGGCGGATCGAGGAAGACCGCGTGCACGCTGCTCGCAGGCGCGCGCTCGAGCGCGGTGACGCCATTGCCCCGTTCGATGCGCACGGCCTCCGCGGCCAGCTTGGCCTTCAACGTCTGGAGTTGCGCGACCAATTCGGCGTCCTGCTCGCACAGCAGCACCGCGCCCGCGCCACGCGACGCGGCCTCCAGGCCGAGCGCGCCCGTGCCCGCGAAGGCGTCGATGCACTGCCAGCCGGGCAACTCGCCGCCGCCGGCGCCTGCCAGGCTGGCGAGCCAGTTGAACAAGGTCTCGCGCACGCGGTCAGGCGTGGGGCGCAGGCCGGGCTTGTCCGCGACGGCCAGGCGGGTTCGCTTCCATTGGCCGCCGATGATGCGGACGAAATGCGGCGCCTTCGCGAGCTTGGAAGGCTTGGCGGTCTTGGCGGGGGCGGCGGGTGCAGGGTTTCGGGGCGATGGTTTCACGCCCACAGCTTAACGGCTGCCGCGCCCGGCCCGACAGGCTTCAGGGCTTGCCGCCCACCACCACCGTCACCATCCGCTCCGGGTTCAACTTGCGCGCGAAGGCTGCCTTGATGTCGGCGGCGGTGACCGCGTTCACGCGCGCCGTCCAGGTGTCGAGGTAGTCGAGCGGCAGGTCGTTCCACGCGATGTTCGCGACGTTGCCCAGCAGCTTGCGGTTGCTGTCGATCAACAACGGGAAGCCACCGATCAGGTTGTCCTTGGCCGCCTTCAGCTCGGCGGCGGTGGGGCCCTCGGCCACGAACTTCGCGAGCACTTCGCGCGAGACCTTCACCGCTTCCGCCGCCTGGTCGGGCCGCGTCTGGAAGCCGACTCGGAAAGCACCGGCATGCAGGCCCGGCGAGAAGTAGCTGTAGACGCTGTAGGCCAGGCCGCGCTTCTCGCGCACCTCCTCCGTCAGCCGCGATACGAAGCCGCCGCCGCCCAGGATGTAGTTGCCGACGTTCAGCGCGAAGTGATCCGGGTCGGCGCGGCGGTAGCCCGGTTGGCCGATGAAGACGTGCGCCTGCGCGGAGTCGAAGGGGATGCGCTCGTCCTTCGATGCCTGCAGCGACGCCACCTCGGGCACGGGCGCCAGGGCCGCGCAGGATGAAGAAGACGCGGGCAGTCGCGAGAGCAAGGTCGTGGCGATCGACTCGGCCTGCGGCCGCGTGACCGCGCCCACGATGCTGAGCTTGGCGCGGCAAGGCTGGATCAGCTGCTCGTAGCGCTGGCGCATCGCGGCGACGTCGATCTTCGCGAGCGTGGCCTCGTTGGTGTCCTGGCCGTAGGGATGCGTGCCGTAGACGGCCTGCGAGAAGGCGCGCGAGGCGATGGTCGCGGGCTTGGTGTTGGCCTCCTTGATCGCGGCGTTGAGGCGCTCGCGCTCCCGCGTCCAGATGTTCTCCGGGAAGGCGGGTTCGCCCATCTCGCGCGCCGCGAGTTGCACCGCCTTGCCCAGCAGCGCCGGGTCGGAAAGCGTGCGCAGCGAGAAGCTCATGCGGTCGGCGCTGGCGTCGGCGTCGAAGTTGGCGCCAAGGTCGGCCCAGGCTTCGCCCAGCGCGTTCTCGTCCATCGCCGGGTCGCCGCCGCTCGCGCGGGTGCCCTTCTCGACCATGTCGGCCGTCACGTCGGCCAGCCCCGACTGCGCTGGCGGATCGCGCCGGCTGCCGGCATCGAAGTCGACCTGGACGTCGACGATGGGCAGCGCGTTGGTGCTGACGAGGTAGATCTTCGCGCCATTGGGCAGCGTCCAATGGTCGATGGGGATCGCCGCCTGCGCGCCGGCGGCGAACAGTGCGGCAGCGCCGGCCAGCAGGGTGGAAAGCGCCGTCTTGCGGAGGGTGAACATGAGGATGCGGTCCATCAGCGCAGGTCGCCCGCGGGCGCTGCAAAGCCGCGCGGGCGGCGGTTGGGTTCGGGTGGAAGGGGCCGCAGCGTGGCCGCGGTCAGCTGGTCATCTCCGAAGTACTTGGCGGCGACGGCCTGGACTTGCTCGGCCGTGACGGCCTGGAGCCGGGCGATGATGCGCGCGCTGGCGTCCAGCGGCAGACCCTGCACCCAGTTGCTGCCGAGTTCGCGGGCCTGGGCGATCACGGAGTCGAGCTTGTAGGTTTCGCTGGCGACCCACTGCGTCTTGACGCGCGCCAGCTCGGCCGCGCCCACGCCTTCGCGCGCCACGCGCGCGACCTGTGCGCGCAAGCCCGCCTCGACTGCTTCCGCGCTCTTGCCCGCCGAAGGCACGCCTTCGAGGATGAAGAGCTGCGGGCCGCGGCCGACGAAACCCGAGTAGGCGCCGGCGGAATCGGCCACGCGCTCCGGCCCCTGCGTGAGCGCCCGGTCGAGCCGGGCGCCGGGATAGCCGTCGAGCACGGCGGAGAGCACCACCAGCGCATAGGCGTCGTTGTCGCCGTCGAACTTGCCCGCGGCGTCGATCTGCGGGACGCGGAAGGCGAGCGAGACATAGGCCTGCTCGGCCGGCGCCTTGAACTCGACGCGGCGGATGCCGCGCTGGGCGGGCTCGATGCGCGGCTTGCGCACCGGCACCGCGCGCGCGGGGATGCTGCCGTAGTACTTCTCGGCCAAGGCACGCACCTTCGCGACGTCGACGTCGCCCGCGACCACCACGGCCGCGTTGGCAGGGACATACCACTGCCGGTAGAAGGCGCGGGCGTCGTCCGGCGTCATGGATTCGAGGTCGTTCATCCAGCCGACGACGGGCCGGTGGTAGGGCGAAGCAGTGAAAACGGCAGCGTTCTGCTGCTCGCCGAGCTGGGCGCGCGGCTGGTCGTCCGTGCGCATGCGGCGCTCTTCCTTGACGACTTCCAGTTCGCGCCTGAACTCATCGTCCGGCCACTGGTTGTTGGCGAAACGGTCGGATTCCAGCTTCATGACCTGCTCCAGCTTGTCGGCCGGGATCTGCTGGTAGTAGCCGGTGTAGTCGCGCGTGGTGAAGGCATTCTCGCGGCCGCCGAGCGCCGCGACGCGACGGGAGAACTCGCCGGCCTTCAGTTCCTTCGTGCCTTTGAAAAGCATGTGTTCAAGCACGTGCGCCACGCCCGAGGTGCCGTCGACCTCGTCGATGGAGCCGACACGCACCCACACCATCTGCACCGCGGTCGGCGCGCGCCGGTCGGGCTTGACGATCAACGTCATGCCGTTGGCGAGCGTGAACTGCTGGGCCTGCGGGGCGGTGGCCGGCGTTGACGCGGCGGGCGCGGGATCGGGGGTGTGTTGCGCAAGCGCGGGCAGTGCCCAGGGCGCCATCAGCACCGAGGCCAGCACCGCACCAGACGCAGCGCGGCGTGGCGAGGGGTGTTTCATAGAATGGGTCGGATTGTAAAAAGCGCCCAATGTTCAGTTTCTTCAAGAAAAAACCGCCGGCCGAGAGCCCCGCTCCGCCGCCCACACCCGCGGTTTCGCCGGCGCCCGCGCCCGTGGAGGCTCCCGCCCCCGGCAAATCCGTCTTCTCGCCCTCGACCTGGTTCGGTGGCAAGTCAGCGGCGGAGCCCCCTGCTCCCGCACCGGCGGTGCCCGCGCCCGCGCCAGCGCCCGCCGCCGCACCTGCGCCTGCCCCGATCCCGCAGGCAGCGCCGGTTCCGCCATCGCTCCCTGCGTCGATGGCAACACCGGCCCCCGCGACCGTAGCGGTCGCGCCGGCCCAGGCGCCGGCGCCCGAGCGCACCGGCTGGCTCGGCAAGCTCAAGACCGGCCTGCGCAAGACCGGGAACAGCATCACCGCCGCCTTCGTCAACGCGCAGATTGACGACGCGCTCTACGAGGAACTCGAGACCGCCCTGCTGATGGCCGACACCGGCGTCAAGGCGACCGAGCACCTGCTCGACGACCTGCGCCGCCGGGTCAAGAGCAACATGGCGACCGAGGCTTCGCAGGTGAAGGCGCTGCTGGCCGATGCCATCACCGACCTGCTGAAACCGCTGGAAAAGGCGCTGGTGATCGGCGAGCACACGCCGACCGTGATCATGGTGGCCGGCGTCAACGGAGCGGGCAAGACCACCTCCATCGGCAAGCTCACCAAGCATCTCGCGAACGAAGGCGCCTCGGTGCTGCTGGCCGCGGCCGACACCTTCCGGGCGGCGGCGCGCGAGCAATTGCTGGTCTGGGCCGACCGCAACACGGTCGAAATCGTGAGCCAGGAAGGCGGCGACCCGGCGGCAGTGGCCTTCGACGCGGTCAACGCCGGCAAGGCGCGCGGCAAGGACGTGGTGCTGGTCGACACGGCCGGGCGCCTGCCGACGCAGTTGCACCTGATGGACGAGCTGAAGAAGATCAAGCGCGTGGTGACGCGGGCGGATGCGACGGCGCCGCACGAAGTGCTGCTTGTCATCGACGGCAACACGGGGCAGAACGCGCTGGCGCAGGTCAGGTCCTTCGACGAGACGCTGGGGCTGACCGGCCTGATCGTGACCAAGCTCGACGGCACGGCGAAAGGTGGCGTGCTCTGCGCCATCGCGCGCGAGCGGCCGATCCCGGTCTATTTCATCGGCGTGGGCGAGAAGCTGGAGGACCTCGAGACCTTCGACGCCCGCGAGTTCGCGCAGGCGCTGCTGGGGTAGCGGCCGGCAGCCGGTTTGCGCCCGCACACCCTGTCTGGCATCATCTTTTCGGCCGCAGAGCCGACAGGAGACAGAGCCATGCATAGCGCCGCCGCGCCCTTGGGCCGGACCGACCGCAAGGTCGACCAGTTGCTCGCCCACTACGGCGAGAGCCACCGGAACCCCACCAACGAAGCCATCCACATGGTCGCGATCCCCGCGATCATGCTGAGCATCCTCGGGCTGCTCTTCGCGCTCCATCCCTGGGCGGCCTATGTCTTCGTCGGGGCGAGCCTGGTCTACTACCTCAGGCTGCGATCGGCGGTGTTCGTGGTGGCCATGGGTATCACGACAGTCATCGCGCTGGCCGCGGTCCATGCGATGGGCGAGCTTGTATTGCCGATTTCCGCCGCTATCTTCGTGGTGGCCTGGATCTTCCAGTTCATCGGCCACAGAATCGAGGGCAGGAAACCGTCCTTCTTCGAGGACATCCAGTACCTATGGGTCGGGCCTCTGTTCGTCCTGTCGAGGCTCTTCTTGAGGCTGGGAGTGCGCTGGTAGGTAAGCGGGCGCTAGCAATCACTTTGACTATCGTCGCGATAGCCATCGGTGGGAACCCTTGGCTTAGCACTCCCTCTAACCGAGTGCTAATATGCTTCGAACGAAGGAGTTTCCCCTGATGACAACACTGTCTGGAGCCTCTGCCAACCAGCTCGCCGTCGCCAACCCGTGGTCGATGGTGCCCCCGCTGGGTAACCTGGACGCCTATATTTCCGCAGCCAACCGGCTGCCCCTGCTCACGCTCGAAGAGGAGCAGGGTTTCGCGCGCCGCCTGCGCGACAACAACGATCTCGAAGCCGCCGGTGCGCTGATCCTTTCGCACCTGCGCCTCGTCGTCTCCATTTCCCGCCAGTACCTGGGCTACGGGCTGCCGCACGGCGACCTGATCCAGGAAGGCAACGTGGGACTGATGAAGGCCGTGAAGCGCTTCGACCCCGACCAGGGCGTGCGGCTGGTGAGCTACGCCATGCACTGGATCAAGGCCGAGATCCACGAGTACATCCTGAAGAACTGGCGCATGGTCAAGGTCGCGACGACCAAGGCCCAGCGCAAGCTGTTCTTCAACCTGCGCTCGATGAAACAAGGCTTCAAGGCCGATGCCGCCGCCATCGACGGCGACACGCACCGCGAGACGCTGAGCGCCGACGAGGTTTCCCAGATGGCCACCCGGCTGAACGTGAAGCCGGAAGAAGTGCTGGAGATGGAGACTCGCCTGTCCGGCGGCGACGTGTTGCTCGACCCGACGCCCTCGGACGACGGCGACGAAGGCTTCGGCCCGATCGCCTACTTGGCCGACGCGACGCAGGAGCCGACCGCCCAGCTCGAGTCGCGCCAGCGCGACCGCCTGTCGAGCGACGGCATCGCTACCGCGCTGGAAGCGCTGGACGAACGCAGCCGCCGCATCGTGGAAGAGCGCTGGCTCAAGGTCAACGACGACGGCTCGGGCGGCATGACGCTGCACGACCTGGCCGCGGTCTACGGTGTGAGCGCCGAGCGCATCCGCCAGATCGAAGTGGCGGCGATGAAGAAGATGAAGAAGGCGCTGGTCGACTACGCTTGATCCGCTGACTGCCTTTGTTCGAACGAACCCGGCCTCGCGCCGGGTTTTTTCTTGGGCGCGGATTGCGCGATTTCAGGGTTCGACGGGCGCCTTCTTCGACAGGGTCCGCAGCGCGCGCCTGGCGATGTAGCGGGATTCGGCCGCATCGCTTTCGTCCAGCCAGCGTGCGCAGGTCTTCTGCACCCACTCCGGCTGCGTCCGGCTGGCGTCGTTGAGCCAGTTCGCGACCGAGTTCTGCACGTAGCGGCTCGGGTCGGCACGCAGGGGTTCGAGCAGCGGCAGCCCCAGCCAGGGCTCGGCCTTCAGCCGCTCGATCTGCGCGCACCAGACGCCCCGCGGACGCGTGAGTTCGCTGGCGAAGCGGCGGATGTTCGCATCGGCATCGGCGGCCCAGGGCTGCAACAGGACCAGCGCCTCCTCCAGCGAGCGGATGGTGGCGTCGCGCACCGCCATCCACGCCATCTCGCGGACGCCGAAATGCGGGTCGGCCGCGAAGCGCCGGGCGGCGGCCAGCTGTTCGGGCAGGGCGAGGCCGGAAAGCGGAATCCATTGCGTCGCCCAGCAGCGCGCCACGTCGCTGGAATGCGTGGCGAGCCGATGCGCCACCGCGTCGCGCTCTGGATGCAGCGCCGTCAAGTCGTAGAGCGCTCGCGCGATGTGGCCGTGGCGCTGCATCGGCTTGAAGGCGGAGAGCATCGCCAGCGTGTCGGCCAGGCGCTCGCTCTCCGGATCCAGCCCGACGTGCATGGCCACGCTGCGCGCGAGCAGCGGCAGCTCCAGCGCCATGAATTCGTTGAGGTTCACGGTTTCCAGCAGGCCGCCGTTCAGCGCCTCCAGCACCTCGGGCGGGATCAGCGCGATGCGGAAGGCGCCCTTGCGCTGCCGCAGGTGGTCGACGCCGGTGCCCATGTGCACAACCGGGTCGGGGTCAGGACTTGAGCAGCGTCTTCACGTCCGACACCATCGCCGGCACGCCCGCGCCGTAGCGCGCGTAGAGCCGCAGGCGCCCCTGCGTGTCGTAGACGAAGCTCGCGGCCGAGTGGTCCATCGAGTAGCTGGTCGGCGTCTTGCCTTCGACCTTCTTGTAGTAGACCTTGAAGTCCTTCGCGGTTGCGACCAGTTGCTCCTGCGTGGGAATGAGCGCCACGAAAGCCGGATCGAATGCGCCCATGTAGGCCTTCATCACCTGCGGCGTGTCGCGCGCGGGATCGACCGTCACGAAGAGCACCTGCAGCTTGTCGCCGTCCGCGCCGAGCTGCTGCTTGACCTGCGCCATCTCGGTCATGGTCGTGGGGCAGACGTCCGGGCACTGGGCGTAGCCGAAGAAGAGGACCACGACCTTGCCCTTGAAGTCCGCGATCGTGCGGACCTTGCCGTCGGCATCGGTGAGCGAGAAGTCCTTCGCGTAGTCTGCGCCGGTGATGTCGACCGCATTGAAGCTCGGCTTGGCCTCGCTGCACGCCGCCAGGCTTGCGCCCAGCACGGTGGATGCTCCCGCCCAGGCGGCCGTCTTCGCCATCAGTTGGAGGAGCTGTCGCTTGTTCATCGAGGAAGTCACCGGAGATAGTGATCCACCAACAGCGCCGCGAAGAGCACGCTCAGGTGGATCAGGGAAAAGCGGAAGGTCTTGCGCGCAAGCGCGTCGGAATAGTTGCGCCACAGCGCGAAGGCATAGCCCGTGAAGCCGACGCTCACCGCGACCGCGACCGCCAGGTACAGCCACCCACTCATGCCGTAGATGAAGGGCATCAGGCAGGCTGCGAAGAGGATGAAGGTGTAGAGCAGCACCTGCAGGCGCGTGAATTCGTTGCCATGCGTCACCGGCAGCATCGGCAGGCCGGCCTTGCGGTAGTCCTCGACACGGTAGAGCGCGAGCGCCCAGAAGTGCGGTGGCGTCCACAGGAAGATGATCAGGAAGAGGATCAGCGCCTCGGGGCCGACCTCGCCGGTCATCGCTGCCCAGCCCAGCAGGGGCGGCATGGCGCCGGAAGCGCCGCCGATCACGATGTTCTGCGGCGTCAGCGGCTTCAGGATGACGGTGTAGACGACCGCGTAGCCGACGAAGGTGGCGAAGGTGAGCCACATGGTGAGAGGGTTGACGGTGAACCACAGCAGGGCCGAACCGGCGGCGCACAACGCGGCGGAGAACAGCAGCGCCTGCCGGTCGCTCAATTCGCCGCGTGCCGTGGGCCGCCACGCGGTGCGCTTCATCTTCGCGTCGATGCCCTTCTCGACCAGGCAGTTGAAGGCAGCAGCCGCGCCAGCCACCAGCCAGATGCCGGCGCAGGCCAGCGCGCCGCGCTGCAGGTCGGCGAGGCCTGGCACGCCGGGGACGGCGAGCACCATGCCGATGAGTGCGCAGAAGACGATCAGCTGGACCACGCGCGGCTTGGTCAGCGCATAGAACTGGCGCAGCACGCTCGCGGCGCTCGCGGAGGGGATCGACACAGGGGAACTCATCGGATCACCTCCATGCCGGCGCGGCGGGCGGGCGAACCCGCCGCCAGCGCGGCAGGCTCGCGCCGGCTCTCGCACAGCGCCCAAGTCAGCACCACCGCGAGCGCGGCGGCACCGCCGGTGTGAAGAAGGGCCGCGACCAGAGGCCAGCCCAGCAGCACGTTGCCCAGGCCGGTGGCCAGTTGCAGCAAGGCCAGCCCGGCGAGCCAGCGCGCCTGCGCGCGCAGCGCGGGCACACGGTTCAAGCGCCAGGCCAGCAGGCCGATCGCCACGAAAACCGCGTAGGCCATCAGGCGGTGCACGTAGTGGATCGCCGTCAGTGCCGCGAAATCGATGGGTGCGCCGCCGCCCGTTTCGCCGAGCGAACGCCAGATGTGGAAGCCCTGCGCGAAATTCATCGGCGGCCACCAGCTGTCCTGGCAGGTCGGGAACTGCGTGCAGGCGAGCACCGCGTAATTGGTGCTGACCCAGCCGCCCAGGGCGACCTGCAGCGCCAGCATCGCCGTCGTGACCACCAGCAAAGTGCGCAGCGTGGCCGGAATGCGCGTAGGCGAACGTCCGGCCGCCGCCTGCCGGTAGCGCACGGCCTGGATGCACAGCAGCGCCAACAGGACGATCGCGCCCATCAGGTGGAGCGTGACGATGGCGGGGTAGAGCTTCCACGTCACCGTCATCGCGCCGAAGGCGCCCTGGAGGCACACCCAGGCCAGCGTCGCCGCGGGCCACCAGGCGCTCAGCGGCCGCTGCCCGCCCCGCTCGGCGAAGCGCTGGCGCCGCCGCGCGACCCAGGTCGCGATCGCGAGGACCAGGATCAGGAAGCCGACGCCGGTCGCCAGGTAGCGATGGATCATCTCGACCCAGGCCTTGCCGTGCGTGACCGGGCCGGTCGGCTGCGCGGCCTGCGCCATCGCGATGTCGTGTCGCGCGCCCACCGGGCTGGCGTTGCCGTAGCAGCCCGGCCAGTCGGGGCAGCCCAGGCCCGAGTCGGACAGGCGCGTGAAGGCGCCGAACAACGTGAGGTCGAAGGTCAGGAAAAGGGTGAGCACCGTCAGCGCATGCAGGCGCCGCGCGGGGCCGGCGCCCGCATTGCGCCGCCAGACCCACAGCAGCGGGCCCAGCGCGATCAGCACGCCCATGGCGAGCAGCCAGGCGATCGGCGTCAGGTCGTAGAGCGAGGTCGTGTCCATGGGCGTGTCTAGCGGCCGGGTTCGTCCCACGATGCGGAGGCGCGCAGGAGGCGTTCGATGTCCCGCTTGGCCTTGGCGGCGCCTGCGGCGTCCATGCGGGCGGGGAAACGCATCATCCAGTTGCCCATCGGGTCGACGACGTAGAGGTGTTCCGCGAGTGCGTGGCCGGCATCGGGCGCGAGCCATTGGCTGAGTTGCGCCGTTGGCACATGAAGCACCGTGGCGCCGCGCAAGCCGTTGTCCAGGCGCTGCGGCACCGGCGCGTCGTCGCTGACGAGCCAGACGCGGTCCATGCGGTCCTTCTCGCGGCCCAGGCTCTCGCGCAACTGCCGCTGCAGGTAGAGCTGCTGCTCGCACAGCGCATCGCAGGCCGCGTTGCCCACCGCCACGAGGAGCCATTGGCCCTTCAGCGCCGACAGTTGCGTCGCGGCGCCGTCGCGGCCGGTCGCGGCGATGGCCGGCACCGGCCGCTGCGGGTCGATGAGTTCGCCATACACGCTGCGGCCTTCGGGGCGGATCACGTAGTAGGTGAAGTACGAGGCGATCACCGGCGCCGCGCAGCAGAGCATGACCAGGATCATCTTCCAGCGGCCGAGCACCGTCCGCCGACCCTCGGCGCCGTCGAGCGCCTGGCGCGGCGACGGCATCGAGTGCACGGTCAGGCCGAGCGGCTCGTCAGCGGCGGCGGGCAAGGCGTGCGCGGCGGAGGGGGGCGATGAGTTGGAACCAGGCATAGAGGATGACGACAAGGGCCGCGAGGCCGAACCACTGGAATGCATAGCCGTAGTGTTTTTCGACACCCAGCGCGGGCGGCGGCCAGTCGCGCAGCAGGCCGTCGGTGGCCGCGCCGGTCTGCTGCACGGAAACATCGGTCCGCAAGGGCAGGCCGGTTTCGGTGCGAAACGCTTCAAGGTCCAGATTCTGCCGGATGAGCGAAGACCCCGCGGCGCCCGCCGGTGGCGCGGGAGGGGATTTGCCCAGTTCGAGCAGGTGCGAGGGCGGTGGCGCGATGAGTCCGGCGACCTCGATGATGCCCGCCGGCGTCTGGACCGCGCCCAGTTGCGTGCGGTCGGTGAAGTTGCGCTGCACCCAGCCGCGCTGGACCATCACCGTCTGGTTGCTGCCTTCGAGCGCCAATGGCGTCAGCACGTAGAAGCCGGGCACGCCGTGCATCTGCCGGTTGTCGAGGTACACCGTCTGCGGCGCGAGCCAGAGGCCGCGCAGGCGCACCGGCCGGTGCAGCGCCTCGGTGGGCTTCTCCAGCGCCAGGAAGGCCGGCTGGTCGAGCGGTGGCAGCTTCTGCTGCGCGTCGATCTCGGCCTGGATGGCCTCCTTCTGCGCGGCGCGCGAGAGCTGCCAGCGGGCCAGTGAAACCGTCGCGGCAACGGTGAGCAGGGCTGCCACCGTGATCAGCCAGAAGCCGCCGCCGCGCGCCTTTCGCACGGGGGGCCGGAAGTCGTCGTTCAAAGCAATGGGCGGCGCGGGCGGCCGATAATGTGCGTCATGAAATACCTTGTCGGCCTCGCCTTCCTGGGCATCCTGGCGAGCCTTGGATTCGCGCTGTTCTTCATGTTGCGGGACGGGCGCGAGGGCCGTGCGAAGAGCGGCGGCATGGTGCGCGCGCTCACCGTTCGGATCGGGCTCTCGGTGGTTTTGTTCCTCTGCCTTTTGCTGGCGTGGAAGCTCGGCTACATCCAGCCCGGTGGCCTGCCGGTCGGCAAGTAGGCTGTGCTCGTTCCACAGGAGCCATGAAAAAAGCGCCTTCCGGCGCTTTTTCGTTGTGCCGTCGCTGACGCTCAAAGCCAATAGACCAGGAAGTACAGGCCGAGCCACACCACGTCGACGAAGTGCCAGTACCAGGCGGCACCCTCGAAGCCGAAATGCCGCTCGGGCGTGAAATGGCCGCTTCGCAGGCGCAGCGTGATGAACAGCAGCATCAGCATGCCGATGAACACGTGCAGGCCGTGGAAACCGGTCAGCATGAAGAAGGTGGAGCCGTAGGCGCCGGAACTGAGCTTGAGGTTCAGCTCGGTGTAGAGGTGGTGGTATTCGTAGCCTTGCACGCCCAGGAAGGTGAGGCCCAGCAGCACCGTGAGCCACATGAAACGGATCGTCTGCGCGCGATGGCCGGCACGCAGCGCGTGGTGGGCGATCGTCAGCGTGACGCCGGAACTCAGCAGCAGCGCGGTGTTGATGGTCGGCAGCCAGAAGGGGCCCACCGTCTGGAAGGGTTCGACGATGCCGGCCGGCGAACCGGTCGCGCCGACGGCCATGCTGGGCCACACGGCCTTGAAGTCGGGCCAGAGGAGCGCGTTGTCCAGGCTGCCCAGCGCGGGCAGCGCGTGCGTGCGCGTCCACCACAGCGCGGTGAAGAAGGCACCGAAGAACATCACTTCCGAGAAGATGAACCAGCTCATGCTCCAGCGGAAGGAGAGGTCGATCTTGTGGCCGTACTGGCCGCTCTCGCTCTCGCCGATGGCTTGACGGAACCACACGAACAGGGTGCCGAGCCAGACCAGCATGCCGGCCAGCAGGGACCAGGCGCCCCACTGATGGCCATTGATCCACTGCGCCGCGCCGAGGATGACGAAGAACAGGCCGATCGCGGCCATGACCGGGTAGGCCGATGGCCCGGGCACGAAGTAGTAGGGCGTGGTGCCGTGGGTGGTTGAACTCATTTTCAGGTCCTGGCTTTCTCTTCTCGAATCGATTCTTGTGGGGTATGTCTTCTCAGGCCGCGACGACCCAGCGCACGAGCACGATCAGTCCGACGACGAACAGCACGACGCCGGCAAAGGCCACCGCAATGATGTGCAAGGGGTTGAGCTTCTTCAGATCGTCCTGGTAGGCGCTGTTCTTGCGCACGCCGAAGAAGGACCAGCCGACGGCCTTGACCGTCTGCCAGAACGACCCGCGGGGCATGGCGCCGCCCGCCATCACGAGCGCGGCTCCGTCGCCACGGGCGCCGCGCTGTTGGCCGCGACCGGTGCCGCCGGCGTCTTGCCGCCCACCTCGAAGAAGGTGTACGACAGCGTGATCGTCTTGACGTCCTTCGAGATCTTCGGGTCGATCACGAAGGCAACCGGCCACTGCTTCTTCTCGCCCGGATCGAGCGTGTACTGATTGAAGCAGAAGCACTCCAGCTTGTTGAAGTACGGCGCCGCCTGCTGCGGCGCGTAGCTCGGAATGGCCTGCGCGGCCATGCGGCGGTTCTGCACATTCTGGAACTCGTACATCACCGTGTTGAGCTGGCCCGGGTGCACCTGCATCGAGCGCTCCGCGGGCTTGAAGTCCCACATGCCGCGCACGTTGGAGTCGAACTCGACGGTGATCGTGCGGCTCATGTCGACCTGCGAGTTGCCGGGCACGCGCACGTCCTTGCCGCCGGAGGCGCCGCCGGGCACCTCGAGTTCGGACAGGGCCAGGATATTGATGCCGGTCATCTCGCAGATGGCCCGGTAGAGCGGCACCAGCGCGTAGCCGAAGGCGAACATGCCAGCCGCGACGACGGCCAGCTTGCCGACCATTCGGACGTTCTCGCGGCGGATGCGTTGACCGATGCCCATGCTTGCTCCTAGTGGCCGATCCAGACCATGCGGACGATGAAGCCGATGAAGAACAGCAGCGCGATGGAGGCCAGTGTCAGCCCCATGCGCCGGTTGTTCTTCTTTTGTTCAGGTGTCATCACGCGGCGCGCTTCAGCCGATCACCTTGGTGGCGGTGGCGTCCAGGCGGGGCGGCGTCTCGAAGGTGTGGAAGGGTGCCGGCGACGGCACTTCCCATTCGAGGCCCTCGGCGCCGTCCCACGGCTTCTGCGACGCCTTCTCGCCCTTGCCGAGCATGGTGGGCAGCACGATGAAGAAGAAGAAATACACCTGCGCGAGCCCGAAGAACAGGGCGCCGACCGAGGCCACGGCGTTGAAGTCCGCGAACTGCATCGGGTAGTCGGCATAGCGGCGCGGCATGCCGGCCAGGCCCAGGAAGTGCATCGGGAAGAAGGTGACGTTGAAGGAGATCAGCGACCACCAGAAGTGGACCTTGCCGCGCGTCTCGTTGTACATCACGCCCGTCCACTTGGGGACCCAGTAGTAGTAGCCCGCGAACATGGCGTAGAGCGAACCCGCCACCAGCACGTAATGGAAGTGGGCCACGACGTAGTAGGTGTCCTGCAGCTGCGTGTCGATCGGCGCGACGGCCAGGATGAGGCCGGTGAAGCCGCCCATCGTGAACACGAAGATGAAGCCCACCGCGAACAGCATGGGCGTCTCGAAGGTCATCGAGCCCTGCCACATGGTCGCGATCCAGTTGAAGATCTTCACGGCCGTCGGCACCGCGATCAGCATGGTCGCGTACATGAAGAAGAGCTGGCCGGTGAGCGGCATGCCGGTCGTGAACATGTGGTGCGCCCACACGATGAACGACAGGATGGCGATCGACGAGGTGGCGTACACCATCGAGGCGTAGCCGAAGAGGCGCTTGCGCGCGAAGGCCGGGACGATCTGGCTGATGATGCCGAAGGCCGGCAGGATCATGATGTAGACCTCGGGGTGGCCGAAGAACCAGAAGATGTGCTGGTACATCACCGGGTCGCCGCCGCCGGCGGGGTTGAAGAAGCTGGTGCCGAAGTGGCGGTCGGTCAGCGTCATCGTGATGGCGCCTGCGAGCACGGGCATCACGGCGATCAGCAGGTAGGCGGTGATGAGCCAGGTCCAGCAGAACATCGGCATCTTCATCAGCGTCATGCCGGGGGCGCGCATGTTGAGGATGGTCACGATGATGTTGATCGAGCCCATGATGGACGAGGCGCCCATGATGTGCATCGCGAAGATGCCGGCGTCCATCGAGGGGCCCATCTGCAGCGTGAGCGGCGCGTAGAGCGTCCAGCCCGCGGCGGGTGCGCCGCCGGGCATGAAGAAGGAGCCCACCAACATCAGCGCGGCCGGGATCAGCAGCCAGAAGCTGAAGTTGTTCATCCGCGCGAAGGCCATGTCCGACGCGCCGATCTGCAGCGGGATCATCCAGTTCGCGAAGCCCACGAAGGCCGGCATGATCGCGCCGAACACCATGATCAGGCCGTGCATGGTGGTGAACTGGTTGAACAGTTCCGGATTCACGACCTGCAGGCCGGGCTGGAACAGCTCGGCGCGGATCAGCAGCGCGAGCACGCCGCCCACCATCAGCATGGTGAAGGAGAACAGCAGGTACAGCGTGCCGATGTCCTTGTGGTTGGTCGCGAACACCCAGCGGCGCCAGCCGTGCGGGGCACCGTGGTGATCGTCGTGCACGTCGCCGTGGGCGTGGCCGTGAGGGTCGAGGACTGCGCTCATCTTGATATTCCTTGCAAACTCTTCGTCGTGGGGCGGCGGCTGACTTGCTTACTTGCCGCGCTGTGCCAGCACTTCGGCCGGCTGCACGAGTTGGCCCGTCTTGTTCGACCAGCTGTTCTTGGTGAAGCTCACGACGGCCGCGATGTCGGTGTCGCTGAGTTGCTTCCACGAGGGCATCGCGCCATTGTTCTGGCCGTTCAGCACCACGTGGATCTGCTTGTTGTGGTCGGCATCGAGCACGGTCGCGGAACCGTCGAGCGGCTTGATCGGGCCGGCGCCCTTGCCGTTGGCCTGGTGGCAGGCCGCGCAGTTGGCGGCGTAGACCTTCTCGCCGCGTGCCAGCAGTTCGGGCAGCGCCCAGACCTTGTTCGGGTCGTCCTGCTTGGCGGCGGCTTCCTTGCGCTTGGTGTCGACCCAGGCGGTGTAGTCGGCGGCGGCGACGACCTTCACGTGGATCGGCATGTAGGCGTGTTCCTTGCCGCAGAGCTCCTGGCACTGACCGTAGTAGTCGCCCACCTTCTCGGCACGGAACCACGTGTCGCGCACGAAGCCGGGGATCGCGTCCTGCTTCACGCCGAGCTGCGGCACGGCGAAGGCGTGGATCACGTCGTTGGCGGTGGTGATGATGCGCACCTTGGTGTTGACCGGCACGACCAGCGGGTTGTCGACCTTCAGCAGGTAGTCGTCCGGCACGTCGCCCTTGGCGCCGGCGTCGGACATGGCGCGGTGCGAGCTGTCGAGCGTCGAGATGAAGGAGAGGCCCTCGCCTTCGCCCTTGAGATAGTCGTAGCCCCACTTCCACTGATAGCCGGTGGTCTTGATCGTGAGGTCGGCGTTGGTGGTGTCCTTTTGCGCGACCAGCACCTTGGTGGCCGGCAGCGCCATCAGGATGACGATGACGAAGGGCACGATGGTCCAGATGACCTCGACCACCACCGATTCATGGAAGTTGGCGGCCTTGTGGCCCACCGACCGGCGGTGCTTCCAGATCGAATAGAACATGACCGCGAACACGGCCACGAAGATCACGGTGCACAACACCAGCATGACCGTGTGCAGGAAATGCTGCTCCTCGGCGATCTTGGTGACGCCGACGGGAAGATTCAACTGACGCACGGACGGGCCGCCGGCCAGATCGTTGACTGCGTGCGCCGCGCTGCTGAACGCCGCGCCGCCCGCCAGCAGCAGATTCGCCGGCCAAAACTTGTTGCGCCAAATGCTCTTCATCGTGTTCACTTCTTCATTTCCAGTTAACCCCACCGGTCTCCAACCCCTCGGTGCGGCACCGCGAGCCATCAGGCGCTGCGCAATGCCATGCGAATTTCGCGCGCCAGCGCCGCACGCAACTCCGGGCGCACATAGCGCCCCACCCTGACCGAACGACCCTGACCCGAGACCTCGATCAGCGAACGATCGCTGTCCTGCGGCTCGACCCGCACCTGGTGCGGCAAGAATTCCGTGCGCTCATAGTGCCCACCGTTCTCCAGCTCAACCACCAGCCGGCCGCCCTGCAGGGCGATCTTCTCGCCGTCGGTCGCGTGCCGTGCATAGAGCAGGAACGCGAAACCCACGGCGGCAAGTTCAAGCCAGGCGAACGGCAAGACGAGCCGCGCCCCGTGCCACCAGAAGACGGTTCCGATGCCGAGAGACACTGCACAAAGCGACGCATAGAGCCAGCCAAGCTGGCTCGGCGTGACCGAGCAGTTGCGCTTCAGGAACCAGTGGATGCTCTGGCCTGAAACGGTGGCAAAACGAAACACGGAATTCGACACGGGCGAGTTCAGCAAATCGGTGCGTCGAAACGCCGTCAAACCCATGTCCGACAGCCTCGATCACGGGACAAGCCCGGGAGTTCACGCAGCGCCGGATTGTAGCGGGTGAAACAGGCCGGCCTCAGGCGCCGGGGCGGCCGCGTTGAAGCATGGAGCGCATCTCGCGCAACGAGACGGCGCTTTCGGCGGACAAGGCCACGCGCGGCGCGGGCTTGAAGGCATGCCCGTAGATGATCTCGAAGGTCATCGCGATGCGGCCGCCGCCCTCCTGCGCCGCCGCGAGTTCGGGCAGCGCCTTGGCCAGTTCGCGGCGCCAGGCCTTGCCGCGCAGGGCCGGGAAACGGGCCGGATGCAGATTGCGGCCGAGCGTGCGGAGTTCCGCCAGCGCCGCATCCGCATTCGCCCATGTGAGCACGATTCGCTCCATGTCCATCACAGGCTCGGCGAATCCGGCATGCACCAGCATGTCGCCCCAGTCGTGCATGTCCGTGAACTCGTGGCTGGCGGCAGGCCAGCCCAGGCGATGGTGCAACGCGCGCAGTTCCATGAGCGTGTCGGGGCCCAGGCAGGAGAACATCAGGAACCCGTCGGTCGCGACCCCGCGGTGCCAGCGCGCGATCAGCGCCTGCGGGTCGGCCGCCATGTGCAGCGCCATGTTGGCCCAGAGCAGGTCGACGCCTTCCTCGGGCGGCGCCTCGAAGCTCGGCTGCGGACCTTGCCAGCGCCGCGCGCTCCACCATGGTGCGGCCAGCGCCCTGTCGGTCGCGGGAATCAGCGACGCCTCGGGTTCGATCACGAAGGATTTCGCATCGCGGTATCGCCGCGCGACCAGCCCGTGCGCCTCCAGACCGCCGCGCAGCGGCGCCCAGTCCGCCCAGGTGCGCGGCTGGGCCTTGATCCACTGCAGGCGGTCTTCCATGCGACGGCCGACTTCCTCGTGCAGCCACGGTGAATCGGCGACGGGTGCGAGACGGCTCCACCGGGCGGCCGCCGTGGCATCGATGGTCGGCGGGCGCTGTGCGGGAACGGTCGACATGGGGCGCTCAGTATATTGAGGGATGTTCAACCGCCGGGCCGTACGCCCTTTCTTCTCGTCCCTGCTCGATCGCCTGCCCAGCGAGTGCGCCGTGTGCCGCGCCTGGCCCGCGCGACCGTTGTGCGAGGCCTGCGTGGCACGCTTCGCGCCACCCGCGCCGCGCTGCGCCACCTGCGCGCTGCCGCTGCGGGACGGGCCGGACCGCTGCGGCGAGTGCCTCCGGCATCCGCCCCCGCTCGATGCCTGCCTCGCGGCCTGCGCCTACGCCTGGCCTTGGCCCGAAACCATCGCGGCCTTCAAGTTCCGCGGCGACGCGGGGCAGGCCGCGCCCCTGGCCACCCTGTTGCACAGCGCGCCATGGGTCGAGCCGGCACTCGAACAGGCTGAACTGGTGCTGCCGATGCCGCTCGCGCCCGCCCGGCTGCGCGAGCGCGGCTTCAACCAGGCGCACGAACTGGCGCGGCACCTGTCGCCGCGCAAGACCGACCCCCGCGTGCTGCTGCGCACGCGCGAGACGCCGGCGCAAAGCGGCCTCACGCGGGCGCAGCGGCTGCGCAACCTGCGCGGCGCCTTCGCCCTCGAACCCTTGCGCGCGCAGGCCGTGCGCGGCCGGCGCATCGTGCTGGTCGATGACGTGATGACGAGCGGCGCCTCGCTATTCGCCGCCGCGCAGGTGCTGCGAACAGGCGGGGCGGCACACATCACGGCCATCGTGCTGGCGCGCACGGAGCTGCCCGCCTGAGCCGCCGACAATCGGGTCCATGTTCCACATCGTCCTCGTCGAACCCGAGATCCCGCCCAACACCGGCAACGTGATCCGGCTGGCCGCCAACACGGGCTGCACGCTGCATCTGGTCGAACCCCTCGGCTTCTCGATGGACGACCGGCTGCTGCGGCGCGCGGGCCTGGACTACCACGAGTACGCCGAGGTCCGGCGCCATGCGGACTGGGCCGCGCTGCTGAAGAAGGAAAAGCCCGCGCCCGACCGGATGTTCGCCCTGACGACGCGCGGCACGCGCCAGGTGCACGACGTGGCCTTGCGCGCGGGTGACTGGCTGGTCTTCGGCTCGGAGACGCGAGGTTTGGCGCCCGAGTTGCGCGAGAGCTTTCCGCTCGCGCAGCGCCTGCGGCTGCCCATGCGCGAGGGCCAGCGCAGCCTCAACCTCTCGAATGCGGTCGCGGTGACGGTGTTCGAGGCGTGGCGCCAGAATGGGTTCGAATGAGGATCAGCGGTAGCGCCGCACCACCGACTCCGCCACGCAGGCCGGCTTCGGCGAGCCTTCGAGCTCGATCGTCGTTTCCCAGGTCATCTGCAACCCGTCGTTCGCGATCGGCTCGGCCGTCAGCAGTTTCATGCGCGCGCGCAGACGCCCACCCACCGGCACCGGCGCCATGAAACGGACCCGGTTCAGCCCGTAGTTCACGCCCATGCGCGACTCGGTCACGGCGAAGGCGGTCTCGTAGAACTTCGGCAACAGCGAGAGCGTGAGGAAGCCATGGGCGATCGGCCCGCCGAAGGGCCCGGACTTGGCGCGCTCCACATCCACGTGGATCCATTGGTGGTCGCCGGTCGCTTCCGCGAACTGGTCGACCTGCTGCTGCGTGATGGTGATCCAGTCGCTCACGGCGACTTCCTGCCCGACGCAGGCGGCGAGATCCTCAAGGGTCTGGAAGGTCTTTTGCATGCGGCCACTTTAGCCGCGCGCCCGGCGCCGGCGCTGTCGATGCCGGGACATCCCGGCCCAGGGAAAACGCCTACCGGCTCCTAGCTGTCGAGCCAGTCCCGTATCGGCTCCCACTGCTCCAGGTCGCGCTGCACGCGCCCGGGGGCGATGTCGAAGAGCGTGAGCCCGCGCGCCGCGAGCTGCACATAGTTCTGCGTGTCGCGCAACTCGCCCAGCACCGGCACGCCCAGCCCGGCAACGAACTCGCGCAGCCGGTCGGCCGCCAGCGTGCGGCCGTCGACCCGCATGCCGACCACGGCGACCTGCGTCTTGCTCGCATGCCGGTTGGCCAGCAGCTTGTCCAGGAATTCGCGTGTCGCGTAGATGTCGAAGATGCTGGGCTGCAGCGGCACCAGCACCTTGTCGGCCAGCGCCACGACTTCCTTCAGGCGCGAGCCGTGCAGGCCGGCCGGGGTGTCGAGCACCGCGTGCGTCGTGCCCTTCGGCGGCTTCGCGGCGCCGCCGTCGGCCGTGGTCTCCCAGGTGCGGATCTCGCGCGCTTGCGGCGTGCGCAGGCCCAGCCAGAGCTTCGCGGACTGCTGGCGGTCCACGTCCCCCAGCATCACCGGATGGCCACGGCTGGCGAAGTAGCCGGCAACGTTGGTTGCGAGCGTGGATTTTCCAACTCCACCCTTGGGATTGGCGACCAGGACCACCGGCATGTGAGGCTCCTCGATGCTGAAGACAGGCGCCATGGTAGCCGTCCGCGGAGTGCGCTATGTTCGCGGCATGCCGACAACAACAATCCCCGGGAGCGCGCCGAGCGTCTACCTGCTCGCCGCGCACCCCCATTGGCGCGACTCGCGCGTCAACCGCCGCCTTCTCCAGGCCGCCCGGGATTTGCCCGGCGTGGACACCAACGACCTCTACGAAAGCTATCCGGACTACGCCATCGACGTCCAGGCCGAGCAGGCCCGGCTGGCCAAGGCCGACCTGCTGGTGCTGTTGCACCCCATCCAGTGGTATTCGATGCCGGCGCTGCAGAAGCTCTGGTTCGACGAGGTGCTGACCTACGGCTGGGCCTATGGCAACGGCGGCCGCGCGCTGGAGGGCAAGGACTGCTGGCTGGTCGCGACCACCGGCGGCCCGGAGTCGAGCTACCACCCGCAGCGCTACAACCGCTACTTCTTCGACGCCTTCCTGCCGCCCTACGAGCAGACCGCCACGCTGTGCGGCATGCGCTTCCTGCCGCCGCTGGTCTTCCACGGCGCGCGCAGCGCGCCGATGAGCGAACTCGAGGCGCACGTCGAGGTCTTCAAGAACCGGCTCCAGACCTACCCCGCCTGGCCCGAGCTGGAAGACCTGGACGCCTGCGCGAGTTGCGCCGTCCCCGAGGCCGACCGCCCGGGCGAGAGCCTCGAGGAAGCCTGAGCATGGAGCACGCACCCGCCTGGCTGGTCAACTCCCTCATCTACCTCGGCGCCGCGGTGCTGGTCGTGCCGCTGTCGAAGGCGCTGGGCCTCGGCTCGATCATCGGCTACCTCGCCGCCGGCATCGCCATCGGGCCCTGGGGCCTGGGCCTGGTCACCAATGTCGAGGACATCCTGCATTTCGCCGAATTCGGCGTGGTGCTGATGCTCTTCCTGGTCGGGCTGGAACTCGAACCCCGGCGCCTCTGGAGCCTGCGCCGGCCCATCTTCGGCTGGGGCTCGGCGCAGGTGCTGGCCTGCGCCGCCGTGCTCTTCCTGGTCGGCCTGGCCGGCGGGGCCAGCTGGCGCGTGTCGCTGGTGGCGGCCCTCGGGCTCGCGCTGTCGTCGACCGCCATCGCGCTGCAGGTGATGGGCGAGCGCAACCTGCTGCAGACGCCGACGGGCCAGGCCGGCTTCTCGATCCTGCTCTTCCAGGACGTGGCGGCGATCCCGATCCTCGCGCTGCTGCCGCTGCTCGCGGTCGGCTCGGACGCCGGCGATGCGATCACCGGCGGCGCCCGCGCGCTGGAAGGCCTGAAGATCGTCGGGGTGGTCGGCGGCATCGTGCTCGGTGGCCGGCTGGCCATCCGGCCGCTGCTGCGCTGGATCGCCCGCAGCAACACGCCGGAGATCTTCACCGCCGCCTCGTTGTTGCTGGTGGTCGCCATCGCCGCGCTGATGCAGTTCGTGGGCCTGTCGATGGCGCTGGGCGCCTTCCTGGCCGGGGTGCTGCTGGCGGAGAGTGAATACCGCCGCGAACTGGAAACCGACATCGAGCCCTTCAAGGGCCTGCTGCTCGGGCTTTTCTTCATCGCCGTCGGCATGAGCATCGACTTCGGCGTGCTGGTCGCGCAGCCCTGGCTGATGGTGCTGGTGGTCATCGGCTTCCTCGTCTTCAAGTTCGCGGTGATCTACGGGCTGGCCAAGCTGATGGGCATCCCGCGCGAAGAGCGGCCGGTGCTCACGCTGCTGCTGGCGCAGGGCGGCGAGTTCGCGTTCGTCGTGTTCCAGGCCGCGGGGCCCGAAGTGCTGCCGCCGGGCGTCGCGTCCTTCCTGATCGCCGCCGTCGCGCTCTCGATGCTGGTCTCGCCGCTGCTGCTGGTGGCCATCGACAAGTGGGTGATGCCGCGCTACAGCGCCTACGACGCGCGCATGATGAAGGAGATCTCGGAGCCGCAGGATGCGCGGGTGCTCATCTGCGGCTTCGGCCGCTACGGCCAGATCATCGGCCGCATGCTGAGCGCGCAGGGCCTCAAGCTCACCGTGCTCGACCACGACCCCGACACCATCGAGAGCCTGCGCGAACTCGGCTTCCGCGTCTTCTACGGCGACGCGACCCGCCTCGACCTGCTGCGCACGGCCGGCGCGGGCACGGCCAAGGTGCTGGTGGTCGCGGTGGACAGTGTTGAGCAGTCGCTGGCCATCGTCGATCTCGCGCGCGAGAACTTCCCCGACGCGCGCATCGTGGCGCGCGCCCGCAACGTGGGGCACCTGTTCCAGCTGCTGGACCGCAAGGTGGAATTCATCGAGCGCGAGATGTTCGAATCCTCGCTGCGCAGCGGACGTTCGGTGCTGGAAGGGCTGGGCTGGTCAGCCCACGAGGCGCGGGAGGCGGCGATGCGCTTTCGCCGCCGCAACATCGAGCTGATGTACGAGATCTATCCGCACTACAAGGACCGCGCCAAGCTGATCGCCGTCTCCAAGGAAGGCCGGCAGCAGTTCCAGGAACAGCTCGCGCGCGAACGCGAGCAGCGCGAGCAGCGCCGCTCCGGCAGCGACTGGAATCCGTCCGCGGAAGAGGAGCGCGTGCCCTGAGCCGGTGGCTCAGGCGCCGAGCTTCAGCAGCCGCACCGCGTTGCCTTTCAGGATGCCGGGCATCACCTCCGGCTTGAAGCCCGCGTCCTCGAAGTCCTTGAGCCAGCGGTCGGGCGTGATGAGCGGGTAGTCGCTCGCGAAGAGCACGCGATCCTTCAGCAGCGTGTTGGCGTACTGCACCAGCTGCTTCGGGAAATACTTCGGGCTCCAGCCCGAGAGGTCGATCCACACGTTGGGCTTGTGCGTCGCCACGCTCAGCGCCTCGTCCTGCCAGGGGAAGCTGGGGTGGGCCATCACGATCTGCATGTCCGGGAAGTCGATCGCCACGTCGTCCAGATGCATCGGATTGCTGTACTCCAGCCGCAGCCCGCCGCCGCAGCGCATGCCCGAGCCGATGCCGCTGTGGCCGGTGTGGAACACGGCAGGCAGGCCGTACTCATTGATCACCTCGTAGATCGGCCAGGCCATCCGGTCGTAGGGGTGGAAGCCCTGCACCGTCGGGTGGAACTTGAAGCCCTTGACACCGTGCTCCTCGATCAGGCGCCGCGCCTCGCGCGCACCCATCTTTCCCTTGTGCGGATCGATGCTGGCGAAGGCGATCATGATGTCGCTGTTCTTCAGCGCGGCCTCCGCGATCTCCTCGTTCGGGATGCGGCGGCGTCCCATGTTCGACTCGGCGTCGACCATGAACATCACCAGGCCGATCCTGCGCTCGCGGTAGTAGTCGATGCTCTCCTGGATGGTCGGCCGGCGTCCGGCCTTGAAGTACTTGTCGGCCGCGCGGTCGTACTCCTCGCCATAGTTGTCGAAGGGGTTCCAGCAACTCACTTCGGCATGCGTGTGGGTGTCGATGGCGATCAGGTTCTGGTGGTCCATGTCATGTTTCCAAAGAATCCAAACCTAGGGGTAAGCCCTTAGCCCGAGCCTTCCCGGACGGCTTGAATTGATTATGTTTCTATAACCATAATCGGTCCTACTCCGGAATGCAATCATGACTCACACCGATCTCCATCTCGAGCTTCGCGGCGACATCGCCATCGTCCGCCTCACGCGCGCCGCAAAGCGCAATGCACTGTCGGATGGGTTGATCCTCGCGCTGCGCAACACCTTCGAGAGCCTGCCCTCCACGGTGCGCGCCGCGGTGCTCGACGGCGAAGGCCCGCACTTCTGCGCCGGCCTGGACCTGTCGGAACTTCAGGAGCGTGACGCGGGCCAGGGCTTGCACCATTCGCGCACCTGGCACGCCGCGCTGGACCTGCTGCAATACGGCCCTGTCCCGGTCGTCGCCGCGCTCCACGGCGCCGTGGTCGGCGGCGGGCTGGAACTGGCGAGCGCCTGCCACATCCGCGTGGCCGACAGCACCACCTTCTATGCGCTGCCCGAGGGCTCGCGGGGCATCTTCGTCGGCGGCGGCGGCTCGGTGCGCATTCCCAAGCTGATCGGCGTCGCCCGGATGACCGACATGATGATGACCGGCCGCGTCTACAGCGCCGAGGAGGGCGAGCGCGCCGGCTTCGCGCAGTATCTGGTGGCGGAGGGCACGGCCCTGGACAAGGCGATCGAGCTCGCGAGCCGCATCGCCGCCAATGCACCGCTGACCAACTACGCCCTGATGCACGCGCTCCCGCGCATCGCCGAACAGCCGGCGGACCATGGCTTCTTCACCGAGGCGCTGATGGCCGGCATCGCCCAGAGCGCGCCCGAAGCCAAGCAGCGCGTGCGCGATTTCCTGGAGGGGAAAGCGGCCAAGGTGCAGAAGAGCTGAGCCCGCGAAGCGAGTACATCATGCAAGCCACACGCCCCGCCGCCACCGCCTCCTACCGCCCGGTCACCTTCGGCGTGCGCCGCGTCAGCCTGCGCGAGGGCGCGGGTGGCGTGCGCTACCTGGAGGCGGTCGAGCCGCTCCAGCCCTACGCCCACCGCATCACCGACCGGCTGTTGCATTGGGCGAAGGCCGAGCCGCAACGCAGCTTCATGGCACGTCGCGAGCAGCTGCCCGGCGGCGGCACCGGCGACTGGCGGCACCTCACTTACGCCGACGCGCTGGATGGCGCGCGCCGCATCGGCCAGGCCTTGCTCGACCGCGGCCTCGGCGTCGATCGGCCCGTGATGATCCTGAGCGAGAACAGCCTTGAACACGCGCTGCTCTCGCTCGGTTGCATCTACGCCGGCATCCCCTACTGCCCCGCCTCGCCGGCCTACTCCACCGTCAGCCAGGACTACGACAAGCTGCGGCACATCTTCGACACGCTCACGCCGGGCCTGGTGTTCGCGAGCGACGCCGCACGCTTCGGCCGCGCCATCGCCGCCGTGGTCCCGCCGGAGGTCGAGGTGGTGCTGGACCAGGGCGAGATGCCGGGCCGCGCCACGACCCGCTTCGACGCGCTGCTTTCGACGCCCGCCACGCCCGCCGTCGACGCGACGATGGAAGCCACGGGGCCGGACACCATCACCAAGTTCCTGTTCACCTCGGGCTCCACCAAGATGCCCAAGGCCGTCATCAACACGCAGGGCATGTGGTGCGCCAACCAGGTGCAGATCGCGCAGTCCATGCCCGCGCTCGCGGAAGAGCGGCCCGTGCTGGTCGACTGGCTGCCCTGGAACCACACCTTCGGCAGCAACCACAACGTCGGCATCACGCTCTACCACGGCGGCACCCTCTACATCGACGACGGCAAGCCCACGCCCGCGCTGATGGGCGAGACCCTGCGAAACCTGCGCGAGATCGCGCCCACGGTCTACTTCAACGTGCCGACCGGCTTCGAGGCCATCGCACATGCGATGCAGGAAGACGCGCTGCTGCGCAAGACCCTGCTCTCGCGCGTGCGGATGTTCTTCTACTCCGGCGCCGGGCTGGCCCAGCCGGTGTGGGACCTGCTGCACGCGATCCAGGAGGCCGAGATCGGCGAGCGCATCGTCATGGCCACCGGCCTGGGCATGACCGAATCCGGCCCGTCCGCCATGTTCATCAACAGCCCCGACGTGCGCGCCGGCGATGTCGGCGTGCCGACGCCGGGCATGACGCTCAAGCTGGTCGACGTCGACGGCAAGGTCGAGGTCCGCTACCGCGGCCCCAACGTCACGCCCGGCTATTGGCGCGCGCCCGAGGCCACCCGCGAGGCCTTCGATGAGGAAGGCTTCCTCTGCACCGGCGACGCCGTGCAATGGATCGACGAGGCCGACATCCATCGCGGCCTGCGCTTCGACGGCCGCATCGCCGAGGACTTCAAGCTCGCCACCGGTACCTTCGTGAGCGTCGGCCCGCTGCGCGCCAGGATCATCGCGGCCGGCGCACCCTACGTGCAGGACGTGGTGCTCACCGGTCTCAACCTGAAGGAAGTCGGCGCGCTGCTCTTCCCGACGCAGAAGGTCCGCGAACTTGCCGGCCTTCCGCCCGAGGCGCCGATGAAGGACGTGGTCCAGAGCCCGGCCGTGCAGGCGCAGCTGCAGCAATTGCTCGACACGCTCGCCGCCGGAAGCACCGGCAGCGCCAATCGCATCGCGCGGGCCCACATCGTCTCGGAGCCGCCGTCCATCGACAAGGGCGAGGTCACGGACAAGGGCTCGATCAACCAGCGCGCCGTGCTCAAGCACCGCGCCGCGCTGGTCGAGGCCTTGCATGCCGGCGATTTGCCGTTCACCCTGATGCCCCGCCAGAGCGGGCGAGGAGACAGACCATGAAGATCGAAGGACAAGCCGCCCTCGTGACGGGCGGCGCATCGGGCCTGGGCGAGGCGACGGCGCGCGAACTCGCGCGCCTCGGCGCCAAGGTCGCCGTGCTGGACTTGAACGCAGCCCTGGCCGAAAAGATCGCGGCCGAGATCGGCGGCATCGCCTGCGCCTGCGACATCACGAACACCGACAGCGTCGACGCCGCGCTCGACAAGGCCGCGGCCGCCCACGGCCCGGCGCGCATCCTCATGAACGTCGCCGGCATCGGCAGCGCGAAGCGCATCGTCGGCAAGGACGGCAACCCCGCCCCGCTGGAAGACTTCGTGCGCGTGGTCAACGTCAACCTGATCGGCAGCTACAACATCAGCCGCCTCTTCGCGGCGCGCTGCGCGAAGCTCGAGCCGCTGGAAGGCGGCGAGCGCGGCGTGATGATGTTCACCGCCTCCGTCGCGGCCTTCGATGGCCAGGTGGGCCAGCAGGCCTACAGCGCCTCCAAGGCCGGCCTGGCCGGCATGACGCTGCCGATGGCGCGCGACCTCGCGCAGCACGGCATCCGCGTCTGCACCGTCGCGCCGGGCCTGTTCGCCACGCCGCTGCTGAAGGAACTGCCGGAGGCCGTGCAGCAATCGCTGGCGGCGTCCATCCCCTTCCCGCCGCGCCTGGGAAAGCCCTCCGAGTTCGCCGAGCTGGCCTGCCACATCGTCACCAACGGCCACCTCAACGGCGAGGTCATCCGCCTCGACGGCGCGCTGCGCATGGCGCCGCGCTGAGCGCACGCTTCACCCCGAAGACACTCCAGGAGACACAACCATGACCACTCGACGCCAGTTCGTCCAGGCGCTCGGCGGCGCCGCCCTGCTCGGCACGCTGCATCCTTTCGCCGCCCTTGCCCAGGCGCTCAACCAGGTGAAGATCCTCTACGGTTTCCCGGCCGGCAGCGCGGGCGACAGCGTGGCGCGGCGGGTCGGCGACAAGATGGGCAACACCGCGTTCACGAAGAACGCCGCTGTTGTCGACAACCGCCCCGGGGCGGGCGGGCGCATCGCGCTGGAGGCGCTCAAGACCTCGCCGGCCGATGGCTCGGTGCTGGCCGTCGCGCAGGCCTCGGCGCTGTCGACCTATCCCCACATCTACACCAAGCTCAACTACGCGGTCGCGGACTTCGCGCCGGTTTCCATCGGCGCCGTCATGACGCACGGCCTCGCCGTCGGCCCCGTGGTGCCCGCCAGCGTCAAGACGCTGAAGGACTACATCGCCTGGGCCAAGGCCAACCCCAAGGATGCCAGCTACGGCTCGCCCGGCGCGGGCTCCACGCCGCACTTCCTGGGCGCGCTGCTGGGTCTGAACAGCGGCGCGGAACTCAAGCACATCCCCTACCGCGGCTCGCTGCCGGCCGTGAACGACGTGGTCGGCGGCCAGATCGCCTCCAGCGTGACCACCTCCGGCGACTACCTCGCCTTCGCCAAGGCCGGCAAGCTGCGGGTGCTCGCGACCTCCGGCAACAAGCGCGCGCCCTATTTCCCCGAGGTCCCCACCTTCGCCGAGCAAGGCTTTCCCGAAATCGTGGCCGAGGAATGGTTCGGCTTCCTCGCCCCGGCGAAGACACCGGCCGGCACGATCGCCAACGCCAATGCCGCCATCACGGCGGCTCTGAAAGACCAGGCCATCATCGACGGCCTGTTCGCAGTCGGCCTGGTCGCGGCCGGTTCGACGCCCGAGGAAATGCAGCGCTCCATCCAGAGCGAGTCCGAGCGCTGGGGCCCGCTGGTCAAGAAGATCGGCTTCACCGCCGAATCCTGAACAAGCTCGCCACGCATGGACTACCAACCCCGCCCCGCCGACGTGCGCTTCGTGCTCGACGCGGTGCTCGGTGCCCTGCCGCGCCTGCGCGCGCTCGCGCCCTTCGCCGAGGTGGACGACGCGCTGGAGTCACAGGTGCTCGACGAGGCGGCCAAGTTCGTCTCGGAAATCATCGCGCCCGTGAACCGCGCGGGCGACGAGACCGGCTGCCGCTTCGAGGGCGGCCGCGTCATCACGCCACCGGGCTTCCGCGGGGCCTACCGCGCCTTCGTCGATGGCGGCTGGCCCGCGCTTTCCGCCGCGCCTGAAGATGGCGGCCAGGGCCTGCCGGCCGTGCTCGACGCCGTGCTCTTTGAATGGCTCAGCGCCGCCAACCACGGCCTCACCATGGCGCCCGGCCTGCTGCATGGCGCCTACGAATGCATCCGGCACCACGGCGGCGAGGAGCTGAAGCAGCGATACCTGTCGAAGATCGCCAGCGGCGAATGGCTCGCCACCATGTGCCTCACCGAGGCCCATGCCGGCAGCGACCTGGGCCAGGTGCGCACGCGCGCCACGGCGCAGGCCGACGGCAGCTTCCGGGTGACGGGGGGCAAGATCTTCATCTCCGGCGGCGAGCATGACTTGACGGACAACATCGTCCACCTCGTGCTGTGCCGCCTGCCGGATGCGCCCGCCGGCCCCAAGGGCCTGTCGCTGGTCCTGGTGCCGAAGCAGTTGCCGGACGGCGCGCGCAACGGCGTGCACTGCGAGCGCATCGAGGAAAAGATGGGCCTGCACGGCAGCCCGACCTGCGCGATGCGCTTCGACGAAGCCACCGGCTGGCTGGTCGGCGAGCCCGGTCGCGGCCTGGCCGCGATGTTCGTGATGATGAACGCCGCACGCCTGCACGTCGCGCTGCAAGGCATCGGCCTGCTCGACGCGGCATGGCAGAAGGCCGATGCCTATGCCCGCGAGCGGCGCCAGATGCGCGCGCCCGGCACGCCGCCCGCGAGCCGGGCGAACGAAGCCGCCGACCTGATCGCCGAGCACCCCGCCATCCGCCGCATCCTCGACACGCAGCGCGCCTGGATCGACGGCGCGCGCGTGCTTGCCTACCGCAGCGCCGTGCAGCTGGACATTGCCCGCCACGACCCCGACGCCAAGGCCCGCGAGCGCGCGCAGCGCTGGTGCGCGCTGATCACGCCCGTGCTCAAGGCCGCCTGCACCCACCAGGCCTTCCATGGCGCCAGCGAGTGCCTGCAAGTCTTCGGCGGCCACGGCTACATCCGCGAATGGGGCGTGGAACAGGTCGTGCGCGATGCGCGGGTGACCATGATCTACGAGGGCACCAACGAGATCCAGGCCATCGACCTGCTGGCGCGCAAGGTGCTGGCGGATGGCGGTGCCGGCATGTCGGCGCTGCTGGTCGAACTGCGCGACGAGCTCGATGCATCGCGCGACAACGAGGCCGACGTGCAGCGCCGCCTCGCGCAACTGCGCTACCTCACGACCACCGTCGCCCTGGCCGCGCGGGTCGACGCCACGCTGCCCTACGAGGTGGCCGACGACTACCTGCGCGTCGTGATGCTGGTGCTGATGGCCTGGGCCTGGGCGCGCATCGAAGGCGCCGCGCCGGACGATGAGCGCTGGAAGAAACCCGCCGCGGCCTTCCGCCGCTGGGTGCTGCCCGAGTTCGAGATGCGGCTGGGCATCGTCAAGCGCGCGTGCGAGGCCATCACGGCCGCGCACGCCGCCACCTGAGCGGCACACGCCACGCCAGCCGCGTTACGCTCGCCCCCATGGCAGTCGCTCGCAAGAAAACCACTCCTTCGGCCCACGCACCGTCCGCACGTTCCGACCAGCTCGACACGCGGGTGCTCGAAACCCTGGTCGGCTACAACGCGCGCCGGGCCTGGCTGATCGTCAGCGAGGTGTTCGCGGAGCGCATGGCCGCCTACGGCCTCAAGCAGGTCGACTTTTCGGTGCTTTCGCTGCTGGCGCACAACCCCGGCGCCACCTCGCGCCAGCTCTGCTCCACGCTCGACATCCTGCCGCCGAACCTGGTGAGCCTGATCGCCGCGATGGATGCGCGCGGGCTCATCGAGCGGCGTCCGCACCCGCACGACGGTCGCGCCATCGGGCTGCACCTGACGCCGGCCGGGGAAGACCTGGTGCGCGATGCCGAGCGGACCGTGCTCCAGCTCGAGGCGGATGCGAGCGCGCGCCTGACGCCGCGCGAGCGCGAGACGCTGATCCGGCTGCTGCAGAAGGTCTACCGATAGGCCGGCGCGCGGTGCCGGCGAGGAGGCTCAGAAGCGCTCGGTGAGCACCAGCAGCGCGTGCGCGGCGCCCGCGACCACGGCGGGGTTCGGGTAGTACAGCTCGCCATCCAGCTCGTTGCGGGCGAAGGCGCCGCGGGCCTCGAAATAGCGGGCGCGGGCCGCCTCGAACACCTGGCGGCGCCAGCTCGGCTGGGCCGCCTCGATCCGCGCCCAGTGCTCGGAACTCAGCGTCGGCCCCATCGGCACCGGCGCCGCGCGCTCCCTCATGAGCAGCTCGCGCGCCTCGTTCGTGAGCGGGTCGAAAACAGCGGATTGGTCGCGCCGCCGCGCGATCAGGTTGGAAAGAAGCGTGGCGGCGAAGAGACTGAGGAGGGCGAGGCCAATCGCGAAATCCATGGCGTGATCGAATGACTCGAAGAACAGTTGGGTGTGTATCAGCGTCGCCTGAGTATCACCAGAACTTCCACCACGGCGCAAGCTCAGTCGCGCGTTCCGGCGGCAAGGCCAGCAGGCCTGTGTCGCGGATACGTCGGCGCTGCTCGGCCTCCAGCGCCTGCGCCATGCGGTGGGCGAGCTGGTCACCCTGCATGGCGCGGATGCGCCACTCCGAAGCAAGGCTTTGCAGCTCTGCATCCTGGAGTTCGGCAGGCGTGGTGCTCAGGGGGTCGGCCATGGCGAAATTCTGCCCACGGCCGCTGGGCTCGGCAATCGTAGAGCTTTGCATTACATCGCTACCATCGGCCGGGCCATGAAGACCTTCGACGCCGACCAGACCCGCGCCCCGCTTCGCTTCGAACGCCTCGTTCCGGCCCTGCGGGAAGCCTTCGCGGGCGACGCGACGGTTCCGCCGCGCCACGTGCACAGCCTCGAGACCGGCACCGATCGCGGCACCGTGCTGATCATGCCGGCGTGGAGCCCGGCGGGCTACCTCGGCATCAAGACCATCAACATCTTTCCCGGCAACGGCGCGCGCGGCCTGCCGGGCCTGCATGCGACCTACGTGCTGTATGACGCGCGCACCGGCGTGCCGCTCGCGTCGATGGACGGCAATGAGCTCACGGCGCACCGCACGGCGGCCGCGTCGGCGCTGGGCGCGGGTTTTCTCGCGCGGCCTGACGCCCGGCGCCTGCTGGTGCTCGGCACCGGCCGCGTCGCGCGCCTGCTGCCGGCGGCGCATGCGAGCGTGCGCGGAATCGAGGAAGTGGTGGTCTGGAACCACCGTCCGGAAGGAGCAGAAGCGCTGGCGGCGCAATGGCGCGGCGAAGGCTGGAATGCGCGGGCCGCGACGGAGCTCGAAACCGCGGTCCGCGAAGCGGACATCGTGAGCTGCGCCACCCTGGCCACTTCCCCGCTGGTGAAGGGCAAGTGGCTCGCGCCAGGCTCGCACCTGGACCTGATCGGCAGCTTCACGCCCGCGATGAAGGAGGCGGATGCCGCCTGCTTCGCCGGTGCGCGCGTCTTCGTGGACACCGAGGAGGCGCTCGCCAAAGCCGGCGACCTGCTCGACGCGATGGCGGCCGGCGCGCTGGCGCCCGCCGACATCCAGGCCACGCTCGCCCAGCTCTGCCGTGGCGAACGCTGCGGCCGCGCCGGCCCCGCCGAGCGCACCGTCTTCAAGGCGGTCGGCAGCGCCCTCGAGGATCTCGCGGCCGCCACCCTGGTCTGGGGCTGACGCCCGGCCCCAGCCTACCCCTCGCTGCGCGGGCACCCATTGCAACGATCGCTCGGAAGAAGGACCTACTCGGCAGTGGCGCCCGAGACCTTCACGATCTGCGCCCACTTCGCGCTTTCCTTCGCGATCAGCGCCGCGTAGTCGGCCGAGCCGCCCAGCAGCGGCACCGCGCCTTCCACGTCCAGCCGGGACTGGAACTCAGGCGTCGCCGCCACCTTGAGCATCTGCGCCGACAGCTCCTTCACGAAAGCCTCCGGGGTGCCGCGCGGCGCAAGGATGCCGTAAGTGAGCGTGCTCTCGAAGCCCACCAGCGCCGGCACGCCGGATTCCGCCATGGTCGGGACATCGGGCAAGGAAGGCAGGCGCTTCGCGCCCGTCACCGCGATGGCGCGCAGCCGCCCGCCCTTGACCAGCGCGAGCGCCGGCGGGATGACGCTGAACATCATCTGCACCTGCCCGCCCGCGAGGTCGGTGAGCGCTGGGTTCGTGCCCTTGTAAGGGATGTGGTCGATCTTCACGCCCGTCTTCTGCGCGAAAAGCTCGCCCGTGAGATGCCCGCCCGTGCCGCTGCCGCTGGAGGCGTAGTTGATCGTGCCCGGCTGCGCCTTCACGGCCGCGACGAGATCGGCCACGGTCCTGATCTTCGACGAGGCCGGGACGACCAGCACCAGCGCCGAAGAGGCGAACATCGCCACCGGCGCCAGGTCCTTGCGGGCGTCGAACTTCAGTCCCTTGTAGAGCGCCGGGTTGATCGACACCGTCCCCGTGTGCCCCAGCAGCAGCGTGCTGCCGTCGGGCGTGCTGCGCACCACCTGTTCGGAGCCGAGGTTGCCCCCGGCCCCCGGCTTGTTGTCCACGATCACGCTCTGCTTGCGCAGCTCGCCGAGACTCTTGGCCATCTGCCGCGCGAACACGTCGTTGCCGCCGCCCGGCGCGAAAGGCACGACGATGCGGATCGGCTTCGCATCGGCCTGCGACCAGGCCGGAAGCCCCGCCGCCGCCAGCGAGCCCAGCAGCAACAGTCGCCGCGTGGCCGCCATCAGACGCGTTCCAGGATGACGGCGATGCCCTGCCCCACGCCGATGCACATCGTGCACAGCGCGTAGCGCCCGCCGCCCTTGTGCAGCTGGTTGACGGCCGTGGTCGCGAGCCGCGCGCCGCTGGCGCCCAGCGGGTGGCCCAGCGCGATGGCGCCGCCGTTGATGTTGACGCGCTCGTCGTCGTCCTTCAGGCCCAAAAGGCGCAGCACCGCGAGGCCCTGCGCGGCGAAGGCTTCGTTGAGCTCGATCACGTCCAGCTGGTCGAGCGTGAGGCCGGTGAGCTTCAGCACCTTCTCGGTGGCGGGCGCGGGGCCGATGCCCATCACGCGCGGCGGCACGCCGGCCGTCGCCATGCCCACGACGCGGGCGCGCGGCGTCAGGCCGTACTTGGCGGCATGCGCCTCGTCGGCCAGCAGCAGTGCCGCGGCGCCGTCGTTCACGCCGCTGGCATTGCCGGCGGTCACCGTGCCGTCGGGGCGCACCACGCCCTTCAGCTTGGCGAGCGATTCGAGGCTGGTCTCGCGCGGATGCTCGTCCTTGGCGACGACGAGCGGGTCGCCCTTCTTCTGCGGCACCGTGACAGGCACGATCTCGGCGTCGAAGAAGCCGGACTTCTGCGACGCGACCGCGCGCAACTGCGAGGCGAGCGCCATGCGGTCCTGCGCCTCGCGCTCGATCTTGTAGTCGGTGGCCACGTTCTCCGCCGTCTCGGGCATGGAGTCGACGCCGTACTGCGCCTTCATCAGCTTGTTGACGAAGCGCCAGCCGATGGTGGTGTCGTAGACCGCGTTGGCGCGGCTGAAGGCGCTCTCGGCCTTGGGCATGACGAAAGGCGCGCGGCTCATGCTCTCCACCCCGCCCGCGATCATGAGGCCCGCCTCGCCGGCCTTGATGGCGCGCGCCGCGCTGCCGACCGCATCCAGGCCCGAGCCGCACAGGCGGTTGATGGTGGCGCCGCCCAGTTCGAGCGGCAGGCCCGCCAGCAGCGCCGACATGCGCGCGACGTTGCGGTTGTCCTCGCCGGCCTGGTTGGCGCAGCCGTAGAGCACGTCGCTCACCGCCTGCCAGTCGACGTTCTTGTTGCGTTCCATCAGGGCGCGCAGCGGCACCGCGCCGAGGTCGTCGGCGCGCACGCCGGAGAGCGAGCCGCCGTAGCGGCCGAAGGGGGTGCGGACTGCGTCGCAGATGAAGGCTTGATTCGTCATGGTGTGTGTCTCTGGACTCTGGATGGGAAGGGATCAGGCGGCGAGCGGCAGGCCCAGCAGCCTCTCGAGCTCGGCGTGTTCGAGGCCCTCGACCTTGTCGATGAGCTTCAGGCCCGAGGGCGTGCATTCGAGGGTGGCGAGGTCCGAGTAGACCCGCTTCACGCAGCCGATGCCGGTCAGCGGATAGCTGCATTCCTTGACGATCTTGCTCTCGCCCTTCTTGGTGAGCAGGTCCATCATCACCCAGGTCTGCTTGGCGCCGATGGCGAGGTCCATCGCGCCGCCGACCGCCGGGATGGCGCCCTCTTCGCCGGTGCTCCAGTTCGCCAGGTCGCCGGTGGCCGAGACCTGGAAGGCGCCGAGCACGCAGATGTCCAGGTGACCGCCGCGCATCATCGCGAAGCTGTCGGCATGGTGGAAGAAAGCGCCGCCCGGCAGCAGCGTCACCGGCTGCTTGCCGGCGTTGATGAGGTCGTAGTCCTCGCTGCCCGCGGCGGGCGCGGGGCCCATGCCGAGGATGCCGTTCTCGCTGTGCAGGATGACCTCGCGCCCGGCAGGCAGGTGGTTGGCCACCAGCGTCGGCTGGCCGATGCCGAGGTTGACGACGGCGCCGTCGAAGATGTCCTGCGCGACACGCGCGGCGAGCTGGTCCTTGGTGCGGCGTTGGTAGTTGCTCATGGTCATGCTGCCTTCTTGAAGCCGCCCGCTTGCGTGGCGACGCGGTCGATCTTGACGACCTGGTGGACGAAGATGCCGGGGGTGACGATGTTCTCGGGGTCCATCTCGCCCAGCTCGACGATGTCGTGCACCGTGGCGATGGTGCGGTCCGAGGCCATGGCCATCACCGGGCCGAAGTTGCGCGCCGCCTTGCGGTAGACCAGGTTGCCCCAGCGGTCGCCCTGCTCGGCCTTGATGAGCGCCACGTCGCCGTGGATCGGGTACTCCAGCACGTACTGCTTGCCGTTGATCTCGCGCGTCTCGCGATCGCCCGCGAGTTGGGTGCCGAAACCCGTCGGGCAGAAGAAGGCGCCGATGCCCGCGCCGGCGGCGCGGATGCGCTCGGCGAGGTTGCCCTGCGGCACCAGCTCCAGCTCCAGCTTGCCGGAGCGGTAAAGGCCGTCGAACACCTGGCTGTCGGCCTGGCGCGGGAAGCTGCAGATGATCTTGCGCACGCGGCCGGCCTTCAGCAGCGCGGCCAGGCCGGTCTCGCCATTGCCGGCGTTGTTGTTGACGACCGTCAGGTCCTTGGCGCCCTGCTCGATCAGGCCGTCGATGAGCTCGTTGGGAATGCCGGCGGTGCCGAAGCCGCCGATGAGCACCGTGGCGCCGTCCTGGATGCCTGCCATGGCATCGGCGACCGAGCGCGCGATCTTGTTGATCATGGAATCTGTCTCCGGGGTGAGAAGAGGATGCGAAGGGTTGACTGGACGCCTCGGCTCGCGCCTTGGCAAGAGGGAAACACGGGAAGAAACGAAGCCGCGAACTTGAATCGGTCCACGAATCAAAATGTTCGTATATCGAACACTTGTTCGTATAATGAATTCTAGAGAAGATCCCACCCCATGGCAACCCATACCCCGCAGCCCGACCAGCCCGCCCCCGGCGACAGCTACGTGCAGTCCTTCGCGCGTGGCCTGCAGGTGATCCGCTCCTTCAGCGCCAGCGCGCCGCGCCAGACGCTCAGCGAAGTCGCGGCCGCGAGCGGCCTCACGCGGGCCGGCGCGCGCCGCATCCTGCTCACGCTGCAGACGCTGGGCTACGTGGAGACCGATGGCAAGCTCTTCACCCTCACGCCGCGCATCCTCGACCTCGGCTTCGCCTACCTCTCCTCCATGCCGATCTGGAACCGCGCCGAGCCCGTCATGGAGGCGCTGGTGCAGCAGGTGCAGGAGTCCTGCTCGGCGGCCGTGCTCGACGCCACCGACATCGTCTACGTGATGCGCGTGCCGACGCACAAGATCATGCGCATCAGCCTGGGCATCGGCTCGCGCCTGCCGGCCTACTGCACCTCACTCGGCCGCCTGCTGCTGGCGGGGCTGGACGACGAGGAAGTGCGCGCGCGGCTCGCGGCCTCGGCCCCCGAAGCCCTGACGCGGCACACGGTGACGGACCTCGACACGCTGCTGGCCAAGGTGCAGCAGGCGCGGCGCCAGGGCTGGTGCCTGGTCAACCAGGAACTGGAAGAGGGCCTGACCTCGATCGCGGCGCCGATCGTCGACCGCGCCGGCCGCACCATCGCCGCGCTCAATATCAGCGGCCAGACCAACCGCACCAGCGCGAAGGTGATGCAGGACACCATGCTGCCGGCGCTGCTCGCGTCGGCACGGGAAATCTCGCGCCTGCTCTGAGCGCCGCGCTCAGGCTTCGGAGTGGATGCCGCGCATGATGATCACGCCGCCCAGCTGGGCCGTGTCGTTGCGCATGCGGTAGCCCAGCTGCTGCGGCGTGCCGGCCTGCGCCTGCCAGCCGGCGGCGAGCAGCGTCTGCTGCACCTCGGCGAGCTTGACCACCTCGACCATCGCCGCATTCAACTTCGCGACCGCCGCGGGCGGCAGGCTGGCCGGCGCGGCCAGTGCCGTCCAGATCTCGAGGTCGGCGCCGCGCACGTTGGCGTCGCGCAGCGTCGGCAGCTCGCTGTAGAGCGGACTGCGCGCGGGCGAGGTCACGCCCACGGCCTTCAGCTTGCCCGACTGGATGTGCGGCCGGGCCAGCCCCGGCGGCAGCAGCGCCAGCTGGATCTCGCCCTTGAGCATCGCCGCGATGACCTGCGGGTTGCCGGTGAAGGGCACGTGCCGCGCCGTGATGTTGGTGCGGCTCTTGAGCAGCTCCATGCCCAGGTGGCCGACGGTGCCGACGCCCGGCGTGCCGTACTTGCCCTTGTCGTTGAGGTTGCGCGCCCACAGCAGCAAGTCCGCCGGCGTGGTGCCGATGGCATCGGGCGTGACCGCGAGCACCAGCGGCGCGGTGCCGACCATGCTGACCGGCGCGAAATCCTTCTCGGGGTCGAAAGGCGTCTTCGGGTTGAGCAGCTTCGCGATGGTGAGATTGCCGTTGATCAGCGCGCCGATGGTGTGCTCGTCCTGCGCCTTGGCCACCATGTCGGCGGCGATGTTGCCGCTGGAGCCCGGCTTGTTCTCCACCACCACCGGCTGGCCGAGCAGCTTCGACAGCGGCTCCGCGATGGCCCGCGCCGCGAGATCCGGCGACGCGCCGGCCGGAAAGCCGACCAGCATGCGCAGCGGCTTGTTCGGCCACGCGCCCGCGGGACCGGAGGAAGGGCGAACGGACTTGGCATTCGCGGCGGGCGGGGTCTGCTGAGCCCAGGCGGCCGGCGCGCAAAGCGTCGCGGCGAAGACTTCGAGCAGGCGGCGTTTGGTGATCATCGAACGAAAGGGGATGGGAAGGAAGTTACAGGACGTTACGCGGCGAGCCTCCCGCGCGCAAGTCAACGAAATGCTTCTTCTGGGCTTTCGGGGGCCGGTTTCAGGGCTTGGCGAAGCGCCGCGCCAACGCAGCCGTCGCGGAAACGCCTCGACACGCGAAATCAACGAGGGCGAGCGTTTTTCAAGGAACGCGATGCCGGACGCGGAGCAAAGACGGCCTCCCCAGTCGGAGGTATGCCATGCGAATGGCCAGTAGACGGCGATGGACGGCGGCCAAGAGAATCCGTGCACCGCATCGAACTCGAAGGAGCCGCCCATGCAACCAGCCGTCCGGATCACCAAGCAAGGAGAGGGCAACTTCAACGCCTGCGTTGGCGTCGGCGACGGCACCTGGCGCTACGAATGCGAAGGCATGCCCTCCATCGCCGACTGCCTGCACGATGCGGCCGAGGCCCTGGGCAGCGAGTTCCCCTACGCCACCGTCATCTACGACCGCACGACCATCGGCAGCTACCCCATCGCCGTGATGGGCCACCGCGCGATCGAGGTTGCAGACGAACTCCTCATGCGTCACTCCAACCGTCGAACAGACGCCTGAAGCCTTAAGGCCAAGAGCGAAAAAGAAAACTTTTCACTACATTTCAAGGCGCCTTCCTACCCGCGAGGTCCCGGTTGCGACCCAGTGTTCCCCCACAAACCAAAGCGTTGGGAGGACGACATGGCACCGACCGGCATCTTCATCGACGCAGAGGCGCCGACCGATCTTGAATTCACGGACCGCGAGCGCGCCCGCTTCGTCCGTTCGCCCGGCTTTCGCCGGTGGTTCGCGGGCAGTTGCGTCACGCACGACGGTTCGCCCACCGGTCGGCCGATCATGGTCTTCCGGGGTTGCACCGTCGGCAGCGCGCCGCGGCCCGAAGCCATCCTGTGGCTCACCAGCTCGCGCCTCAACGCCAGCTTCTTCGAAGATGGCGAGCTGCAGAACGCGTACGTGCGCCTTGCGCGGCCGCTGGTCATCACCGAAGCCGAGTTCCGCCAGGGCCGCACGACGCCGGACCGCATCGCCGAAGACGCGCGCCGCCAGGCCGGCATGGGCCTGGCCAACTGGGACGGCGTGATCTTCGAGGACATCGTCGACGGCTCGCATCCGGCCACGAGCTACGCCATCTTTCCCGGCAGCGCGGCCTTCGCGCAGCCGGTGCTCGTGGTGGGCCGCACGGTCTACGACGCCGACGGCATGCCGCGCTTCACCGGCCTGCAGCCGAGCGCCGCGCCGGTGAGCTTCAACCGCTTCGACGAAATCGGACGCAACGCGAGCCGCCGGCCGCTGCTGCGCATGCCTCCACCCGCGGGCGCGTCCGGCAGACGGCTGACCGCGCGCGGCTCGTCCTGAGCGGACTCAGGCCGCGGCCTCCAGCACGCGCTCCGCCGCGTCGTTGGCCGCGACCGTCGACGGCAGCGCCGGCATCTCGCGCTGCACCAGCCGGTGCTGCGCGAAAAGCTCCGCCACCCAGTCCACGAAAGCCCGCAACTTGACGCCCTGGAAGCGGTTCGGCGGATACACCACGTGCACCGGCAGCGGCTCGCAGCGCCAGTTGGCCAACACCGGAATCAGCCGCCCCTGCCGCACCGCCGCATCCGCCGCGAATGCCGGCACCTGCACGACCCCGAGCCCGGCCAGCCCCGCCGCCAGGCAGGCATTGCTGTCGTTGACGGCCAGCGTGTGCTGCCCCTCGATCTCGATGCGCTCCCCGCCCAGCGTGAAATCCAGCGGGAACTGCCGCCCCGTGCGCGGCGAGAAACAGCTCACCACCGCGTGCCGCTGCTCCAGGTCGCGCGGATGCATGGGCATGCCATGGCGCTTCAGGTAATGCGGCGAGGCGCAGGTGATGAAGCGCATGTCGCCGATGCGCCGCGCGATGAGCGACGAATCGCTCAACTCGCCCATGCGCACCACGCAGTCGACGTTGTCGGCCATCATGTCGACCTCGCGATCGCTCACGCCGAGCTCCAGCCGGATCTCCGGATAACGCGCGTGGAAGCCGGCCAGCGCCGGAATCACCAGCAGCGGCCCGACCGACGCGCCCACGTCCACCCGCAAGCGGCCGGAAGGCTGCGAGCGCGCGGCGGACACGCCCGTCTCCAGCTCCTCCAGGTCCGACAACAGGCGCACGACGCGCTGGTAATAGGCCGCGCCCGCCGACGTCACCGTCACCCGGCGCGTGGTGCGCGTGAGCAGTTGCGTCTTGAGTTCGTCCTCCAGTTGCTTCATCAGCTTGGTCAAGCCGGCCTTCGAGCTGCCCACCGAGAAGGCGGCGCGGGTGAAACTGCCGGCCTCGACGATGCGGACGAAGGCCTTCATTGCTGCGATGCGATCCATGTTCTTTCTCCTTGCCCGTGGCGTCAGACGCCGAGACCCTTCATGCCTTCTTCGGTGTAGCGCTCGCCCGCCGCGACGCCGGCCGGCAGCGCCTCGGCGATGCGCGCCAGGTCCTGCGCGCTCAACACCACGTTCAGCGCGCCGAGGTTGTCGTCCAGGTAGCGGATGCGCTTCGTGCCCGGGATCGGGATCACGTCCTCGCCCTGCGCCAGCAGCCAGGCCAGCGCCAGCTGGGCCGGCGTGCAGCCCTTCTCCGCCGCGAGCGCGCGCACCGTCTCGACGATGCGCAGGTTCGCCTGCAGGTTGCCTTCGGCGAAGCGCGGGTTGAAGCGGCGGAAGTCCTTCGGGTCCAGCGCCTCGGGGCTCACCTGCCCGGTGAGGAAGCCGCGCCCCAGTGGGCTGTAGGCGCAGAAGGAGGCACCGACCTCGCGGCAGGCCTGCAGCACGCCCTGCTCCGGATCGCGCGTCCACAGCGAATACTCGCTCTGCACCGCCGCGATGGGGTGGATCGCGGCCGCGCGGCGCAGCGTGGCGGGCGAGACCTCCGACAACCCGATCTCGCGCACCTTGCCTTCGCGCACCAGCGAGGCCAGCGTACCGATGGATTCTTCCAGCGGCGTCTCCGGGTTGAGGCGGTGCACGTAGTAGAGGTCGATGGTCTCCACGCCCAGCCGGCGCAGCGAGGCCTCGCAAGCCGAGCGGATGTAGGCGGCCGAGTTGTCGACCCGCCGCTCGTAGGCGCCGGGCTTGCGCACCAGGCCGAACTTGGTCGCGACGCACACGCCATCGCGCTTGCCTTTCAGGAAGCGGCCGAGCAGTTCCTCGTTGTGGCCGAAGCCGTAGGCGTCGGAGGTGTCGAAGAGCGTCACGCCGGCGGCGAAGGCATGCTCCAGCGTCTCGAGCGATTGCGCGTCATCGGTCTGACCGTAGAACTCCGACATGCCCATGCAGCCGAAGCCGAGCGCGCCGACCTTCAGCCCGCGCGTGCCGACGGGGCGTTGCGGCATGGGAGCGGCGGTGCCGTGGAGGGAGCGGGTGGGGGTCATTGCGTGTTCCTTTGATCGTGAATGCCGGGGCATAGGGGGATCGTAGGAAAAGGAGCGGGGTATGCGAATACCTGCTCCTGTCTTGCTCTTGCCTATTCCTGCGCTGGTGGCCCTTTCTCGTTCATCGATCAAGTCCATTCGGTGAAAGCTGAAGGGCTACCGCGCAAGACCAAACCGCGCGCGCCATCAGGCCCTCAGCATTCGCATGGCCTTCGCCCCTCGATCGTCACCATTGATCCATCAGAACTCCACTGCACGATCAGCAGCGTGAGCATCTTTGACTCGCACACGGCACAGTCGAGGGCAGAAACTCAAAAGGCCTACAGAGTTCAAGCCCTTGAAGTGTCAGGGCGCCAAGTCACAAAGCCTTCAATCCAATGATCTTTTCCGATCTCGTAGCCATCGACCCGAAAGCCGCCCGGCCAGTCAGAGAATCCGGGTCTCCCTCTGGCACGCTCAACGGCAGCATCGGCTTGCGAGGCGAACACCCCTATGAGCGTCATGTCCTCCTCGCCATTCGGCAGCTGATCCACATGAGTGACGACAAATGCTTTGTTCATTTGATTTCCTTGGAAGGCGCTATAGCGAGGTTATGGATTGGCTGGTAGAGCAGCACAGGTCAGTGTCAAAGTGGCAGAAGGCTAGCTCCCCCTGGGTGGCACTGGCTTGACTACTTGCGCCTTAACAAATCGTCGAACAACAAGAAGATGAACTGCCAGAGCAAGAGGGAACAGCAATGCGTACGACAGCGTACCGGTCTCGTCATGCAGCCAAGTGCGAAGCAGCGTGGCGAGCAGCCACAGCAACGGTGCTGAGTTCATGATGCGCATGGTATCCACTTGGCCATTTGCCCCTCCAGCACCGTCTGTAAATGCCGAGCCAGTTTGCTTGCCGGACGGATTGACTACTGGCGTGGGACCTTGAGCGCCCTTGGGCACTGGGTATGCGGTGCCGCCTGGAGACACCACGAAGTCGGGCGCAGTTCCTGGGGTCTTCGTAACTGGCGGGCAATTCAAAGCCCTACCGCTACCACCCCCGTATCCACCCCCGCCGCCCTCGAGCACCGACAATTCCGTCGGCCTGCGCGGCATCCCCTTGGTCGTCTGCAGACCTTCGGGGTCCACAAAGCTAAGCGGATTGTTCTCGACGTACGCAAATCTGTTCCACCCTCCATCCAGCCCGATCGGATCAGCCTGCGTATACCTGCCCGGCTCCGCGCTGTACGTGCGAAACCCGTTGTAGTGAAGCCCACTCTCCTTGTCGAAGTACTGCCCCGGATAGCGCAGATTGAAGGCCACCTCCGAGATGTTGGTGCTCCCCGGGTTAGGCGTCAGCTCCAGGTTCGCGAAGCGGTTCCTCGCCTGCGTGGGCTTCTCCTCCCCGAACGCGCTGTACGCCCACTGCCACACCGCCTGCCCCGTCGCATCCGTCAGCCGCCGGGGCGTGTTCAGGTGATCCGCGTGCACCGCGTACTTCACCCCGTTGACCACCACCGCGATGGGCATCGGCCCCGACGCCGTCGGCAGGTAGATGTACTGCGTGCTGCCCGTGCTGTTGGCGCCTCCCGTGCCCGTCTCCGACAGCAGCGTGCCGTCCTCGTCGTACATGTAGGCGAAGCCCAGCTTCTCCGCGTCCGACGCCGCAGGGCCCCAGAACTGCGTGAAGAACGCCACCAGGCTCGCCATGAACCCGGCGTTGCCCTCGTCGCCCTCCGCCGGCGGGTACAGCGGCTCGGTCTTGAAGACGCGCTGGCCCAGCGCGTTGTGCGCGTAGCGCGTGGCTGTCGCTCGCGCCGTCGTCGCTGTGCTCAGGCGGCCTTCGGCATCGTAGGTGAGGAGTTCATCTAGATAACCTTGATCCCATCTTCGATGAGCAACTCAATAGATGGATCAGACTCCAGTTGGATCTCCAATGTCACGATCTGACTCGCTGAGTCCAAGGCGTTGCACAACTCAAGCGTCGACAATGGAACGAATGCTGGCCGCCGAGGGTCTGCGTGAGCAGGCGGTCGCGCGCGTCGTAGGTGAAGCTGCTGACGAGGTCGTTGGGCGCGGTCAGGCTCGTGACGCGGTTGGCGTTGTCGTACACGTAGCGGGTCTCGTGGCCGAGGGTGTTCGACGCGGCGGTGACGTTGCCAAGGCTGTCGTGGCTGTAGGTCGTGACGGCGCCGCTGGGGGAGGTCTCGGTGGCGACCAGGCCTCGCGCGTCGTAGGTCCATTGCCAGGTCCGCGTGGTGTTTGGCGAGGCGCTGGTGTCCGTGACGGCGCGGGACAGCATGTTGCCTTGCGTGTCGTAGGTCCATGCGATCGTTCGGCCGGCCTCGGTGACCAGCACCGGCAGGGCGAAGGTGCTGTGCCATTGCGTGGTCACCGTCTGCGCTTCGGGCGTGCCGGACGCGCGGGTCACCGATGTCGGGAGACGGCGGCCGACATCCCAGGCCGTCGTCGTGACCACGCCGTTGAAGTCGGTCTCGCCGGTGATCAGGCCATTGGCGTCTTGAACACGGCTGCGGGCGTCAAGGGCACCAGCGCCCGATGGCAGAGAACCGCCGAGAACCGCGAGCTTGCCCTTGGACCTGCCATAGCTGAAATTGCGGTAGGTACCGAGCGGGTCGACCACCGTGGCAGCGTTCGTCGACGAGTACGTGACTTGATACCGCTCGACCGCGCCCGCCAACTCGGTGCTGACCGCCCTGCCACGGCCGTCATACCCGAACGAGGCGTAGCGCGCACCCGCTTCATCGACGATTGCCGTAAGAGCAAGCGGATAGGTAGCGTTCTCATACAGGAATCCCCGGGTCTTGCCGTCAGGGTAGCGAACGCCCGAGAGTCGCCCTGCCGGATCGTACGTGTACTCGATGGCACGGCCATCAGACGCAGTGACCGACACAAGCTGCTCGGCACCGTTGTATGCCAGCACCAGCGATCGGCCAAAGCTGTTGTTGATGGTGGCGAGCAGCCCCACGGAGTTGTAGGTGTAGTTCTGCGCCCAGCCGTTGCGCTGCACCGTGTTCAGCAATCGCCCATCCGAAGCAAAGCCCTCGGTCACATCGTCATCGCCCCGGTGGTGACTCCAGGCACCGTCAGGGTTGCGCACCAAGGTGTCGCTGCTGTTGTTTGCTATCCAGACCGTACTGCCTGGTCCCCGCACGAAGGTGCGCAGTTGGCCTTCGGCACTCGTGATGCCAACCGAAACGGGATCAACCTTCGGGAAGGCGCTCAGCTTTGCAGCATGGCTGTGTGTCCATGTCGGACCAAGGCCCGCGTTGGGCCTGGTTGAATCGAAGCCCCAACTGCTGCGATAGAAGCGAACGAACGAAAGCGCCGCCGGGCCTGCCATCTCGAGGTCTCGCTCGGCGCGGTATTTCTCCGCCGTCGAGGGCAGGATCGGATGCCCGATCACAGCGCCCTCGGGCGCTCGACAACTTAGTCCACCGGAAGTCTCGATTTCCGGCGCGCTTCCGACGCATGAGGCCGTGTCAGGCCCCTCCTCAAAACCCTGCCTGCATTCGCAGCTTGACGCGGAGCCGGAGACAAAATCGCTTCCCGCCGGACACGAATAGGACCTCTCGTAGACACCACCATCAGCCGACGGCGGTTGAGGCGGCGTCGTGTTATTCGTCCAGTAGCATTGCCCTATGCGGATCGGCGTCGAGTATCCGACATCCACATGATCGAAGGGACGTCCGCCACCAACGCCCGCAGCCGCACCAGCAATGCACGCTTCCTCCGGCGTTGCATAGGTCGGCGGGGCATAGGGCGATCGAGCCCATCCGGTGGGCGCCAAGAAGGAGGCACTTGCACACGCTGACCAAAGGATTCCCAAGAACAGCCCAGCAATTGCTCGCGCCGGAAACCCGCAGCGCACATGACGAAGACACATTTCCAGGGCCCAGAGGCTTGAACGGGCTCGACGATATGCGGATCCTCCCATTCGCGCCGACCGGCGGATTGCGCACGAACTTCCAGCGTCGCCCGACGCCATCGATGAACTCATGATCCCTCCCAGCCTTCCCTCAAGTTTTCTGGCCGCGCGGATCATAGCCACTTCAAATCACAATCGCTACTACCAAATCTAGTAGTAGAAAAATCTCTTACTTGTGCAACTTGAGAGAGCGGCAGTGACTTGAAGATCAATTCATTGATCAATCGAACCCGGATTCAAGGGCAGGCAGGGAGCGGCGATCGATGTGCCGCTAACTCTCCACCGGCTCCAACACAAAATCAAAATCCAACGTATGAAAGCGCTGCGCCAGCACACTCCCGTCCGGCGCCGTCCCAGCCGGATGCGACTTGAAGTCCCCAATCAGCGAGCTCCGCACCCCGAACACCGCATCACTGTCCAGGTACTCATCCCCATCCCGAAACACATGCGTGATCAGCGTCTCGTACCCCGGCGCCTGGATCATGAAATGCACATGAGCCGGCCGCCACGGATGCCGTTTGGTCGCCTCCAGCATCCGCCCCACCGGCCCATCGACGGGAATCGGATACGCCACCGGCATCACCCCCCGGAACCAGAGCCGGCCTTGCGCATCGGTGCGAAAGACCGCACGCGCCTGCGCATTCGGCAAGTCCGCGCGTTGCACGTCGTAGAGCCCGTCCGCATCCGCCTCCCACACATCGACCTCCGCATCGGCCACCGGCTCGCCGTCCCGCCCGCGCACGACCGCGTTCACGAAGAGCGGCTCGCCCTTGGCGCCGCCCGACATGTCCGCCCCCAGCGGCAGGCGCGGCGCGCCTTGCACGTGGAAGGGCCCGAAGACCGTCGCCTCGGTGGCCTGCGGGCTCTTCGCGTGGTTCATCGCCACGGTGAGCATGGAAAGCCCCAGCGTGTCCGACAGCAGGATGAACTCCTGCCGCTTGTCGTCGCACTTCTGCCCGGTGGCGGTGAGGAAGTCGATGCCCGCGGCCCACTCGGCCTCCGTCAGGCGCACCTCGCGCGCGAAGTCGTGCAGGTGGCGCACCAGCGCCGAGAGCACCTCCTTCAGCCGCGGGTCGGCGCAGTCCGCCATGCGCGCGAGCACGGCGCCGGTGATGGTGTCTTCATTGATGTTTCGCATGGGGATGGAATTCCAGTTCGTTGGAGGGTGCGGCGGGCGCCGGGCGCTTGGGGGCCGCGTTCGCGCGCGGGACCAGCCTGCGCTGCGTCGGGAACAGCGACCAGCCCCAGCGCTGCTGCGCGTAGCCCCACAGCCCCTGCTTGAAGAAGATGGTGGCGAGGATGGCGAGCATGCCGAGGCCGAGGAGATACCAGGTGCCGTAGTCGCTCAGGAACTTGTTGAGCGCCCAGAAGATGAGCGCGCCGACGATCGGTCCCTCGATGCGGCCGATGCCGCCGATGACGACCATGAAGATCGCGAAGGCCGTCCAGTTCACGCTGAAGGCCGCGTCGGGGCTGATGCGCAGGTTGCCCACGAAGTAGAGCGCGCCGGCGAGGCCGGCGCCGAAGGCCGCGACGACGTAGACGGCGAGCTTCATGCGCGCGACGGGCACGCCTTGCGATTCGGCCGCCACCTCGTTGTCGCGGATGGCCAGCAGCGCCAGGCCGCGCTTGCTGCGCAGGAAGAGGTAGACCAGCGCGATGGCCGCCACCACGCAGGCCAGCGCCATCCAGTAGGTCACGCTCTCGCGCGTCGCCTTCTCAATGCCGCGCAGCGCGGTGAGCGTGGTGCCCGAGCCGCCGCCCACGGCCGGCACGTTGGCGAAGCTCAGGCGGAAGACTTCGGCGATCACCCAGGTGCCGATCGCGAAGTAGCCACCCGAGAGACGGAAGGCGACGAAGGACACCGGCACCGCGATGGCGCCCGCCGCCAGCGCACCGAGCGGAATGGCGACGAAGGGGTTGAGGCCCGCGAAGTTGCCGAGCATCAGCATCACGTAGCCGCCGAAGCCGAAGAAGGCCTGCTGCCCGATGCTGACCATGCCACCGTAGCCGGCGAGCAGGTTCCACATCATCGCGAAGATGAAGTAGCAGGCGATCTCGACGAACTCGCGCATCCAGCTCGATTCGCCCCAGAAGGGCAGGCTGGCCGCGAGCACGGCCAGGGCCAGCGCCGCCGCCAGCGCGGCGCGGCTCGCGGGGGTGCCGCGCACCACGTCGAATGTCGTGTCTGTCGTCGTGTCTGTCGTCATGGCTTCATCCACGGGTCTTGGGGAAGAGGCCCTGCGGCCGGAGCACCAGCACGAGCAGGAACACGATGTGCCCGACCCAGATGCCCCAGCCCGGGTCGAGCCGGAAGCCGACCTGCTGCGTGATGCCCAGGATCATGGCGCCGGCCAGCGTGCCCCAGAAGGAGCCCATGCCGCCGATGATCACGGCCTCGAAGGCGAAGAGCAGCAGCAGGGGCCCGTCCGACGGTGACACGGTCGTGCGCATGGCCTGCAGCGCGCCCGCCACGGCGATCAGCACGAAGGCGATGGCGGTCGCGAGGGCGTAGATCTTCTTGGCGTTCAATCCCATCAGCTCGGCGATCTCGCGGTCGTCGGAGACGGCGCGGAAGGAGCGGCCGAGCGCGGTGCGGGCGAAGAGCCATTGCAGCGCCGCGGTCGCGGCCAGCGCGATGGCCAGCACGATGAGCGGCAGCACGCCGAGCGAGAGCGATTCGCCGATGCGCAGGCCCTGCGTGTTGAGCCCGCCGGTCTCGACCGAGCGCGGGTCGGCGGAGAACACTTCGAGCAGCAGGTTCTGGATGACGATCGAGAGGCCGAAGGTCACGACCAGGGAGGGCAGCGGGTCCTTGCCCAGCGTGCCGTTGAGCACGTAGCGCTGCAAGGCGTAGCCGAAGCCGAAGGCCACCGGCAGCACCGCCAGCGCGACCAGCAGCGGCGCACCGCCGAGGAGCGTGGTGCCCGCGACGACGGCGAAGGCGCCGAGGATGATGAAGTCGCCCTGCGCCGTGTTGGTGAGGCGCATGACGCCGAACATCAGCGACTGGCCGAGCGCGAAGAGGGTGTAGAGGCCGCCGAGCAGGACGCCCTGGAGCAGGGTCTCAAGCATGGCGCGCCTCCTCGCCCAGGCCGAAGTAGGCCTGCGAGATCCGCTCGCGCGACAACGCATCGGAGCGGCCCTGCAGCGAGACGCGGCCTTCCTGCAGGCAGTAGAGGCGCCGGGAGACACGCTGCGCCATGGTCACGTCCTGCTCGACGATGACGACCGTCATGCCTTCGCCGGTGATGGCGGGCATGGCTGCGTAGATCTCGCGGATCACGATCGGCGCGAGACCGAGCGAGAGCTCGTCGCACAGCAGCAGCTCCGGGTTGCTCATGAGCGCGCGGCCCAGCGCCACCATCTGCTGCTGGCCGCCGGAGAGCGAGGTGCCGGGGTCGTGGCGCTTCTCGGCGAGGATGGGGAAGAGCGCGTAGAGGCGGCGCAGGTTCCACGGGCCCTGGCGTCGCGTGAGGCCGCCGATCAGCAGGTTCTCTTCCACGCTGAGGCTGGGGAAGAGGCGGCGGCCTTCCGGCACCATGGCCAGGCCGCGCTTCACGATCTCGCCGGGCGGCAGGCCGCCGATGGGCTCGCCCTTGAAGCGGATGGCCTCGCGCGGGGCGCGCACCAGGCCGGTCAGGCACTTGAGCAGGGTCGACTTGCCCGCACCGTTGGCGCCGATGATGGCGACCAGCTCGCCTTGCGCGAGCGAGAGGTCGACGCCGAAGAGCGCTTGCGCGTCGCCGTAGAAGGCCTGGAGGCCGTGGGTGGCGAGCAGCGCGCTCACAGGAGGAGCTCCGTGCCGCGCACCGCGCCGCGAGCTTGCCTGGGGCGGCCCGGCGCGGCGCTCATGCTTCCATCCCCATGTAGACGCGGCGCACTTCCGGATCGTTCATCACCGCGCGCGGCTCGCCCTCCGCCAGCTTCTGCCCGAAGTTGATGACGAAGAGCCGGTCCGCCAGCGACAGCAGCGCGTGCACCACGTGCTCGATCCAGATCATGGTCACGCCGCGCGCCTTGATGTGCTGAAGTTCCTCCACCAGCTGCTTCGCCTCCGGCTCGGTGAGGCCGCCCGCGATCTCGTCGAGCAGCAGCAGCTTCGGCCGCGTCGCGAGCGCGCGCGCGAGTTCGAGGCGCTTGCGGTCCAGCAGCGTGAGGCCGCCGGCCGGCTTGTTGGCCTGCTTCATCAGGCCGGTCTGCGCCAGCACCTCGTGGGCCGTCTGCCATGCCTCCTGCTCGCGCTCGCGCGCACCGAAGCAGGCGGCGGTGACCAGGTTCTCGAACACGCTCATGTTGCCGAAGGGCTGCGGCACCTGGTAGCTGCGGCCGATGCCGGCGTGGCAGCGCTGGTGCGGCTTGAGCGATGTCACGTCCCGGCCCTCGTATTCCACGCGGCCCGCGTCCGCGCGCACGTCGCCCGAGATCAGGTTGAACAGCGTGGTCTTGCCCGCGCCGTTCGGGCCAAGGATGCCCAGCGTCTCGCCCTCGGTCACCGCCAGCGTGATGCCGTCGGTGACCTTGAGCGCGCCGTAGGCCTTGCAAACCGCGTGAAGCGCAAGGAGTGCCATGAAGGTCAGGCCGGCATCAGCTTGAGGGCGCCACCGGCCGGGATGTTCTTGGCGGCCTCGTTGTTGACGATGGTGAGCTCGTACTTGTACTTCCGCCCCTTGCCCCACTGGCCCAGCACCAGCGGTGTCTTGCTGACGTTCTTGAAGGGGCCCTGCCCGCCCCACTTCACCGGGCCGACCACGGAGTCGAGCGAGGTGGCGGCGACCGCGTCGCGCACGTCGGCGGGCTTCTCCGACTTGGCCCGCGAGAGTGCATTCGCGGCCACCTCGAAGAGCGCATGCGCGAAGCCGATGGGCTGCGTCCACTGCTTCTTCGCGCCGGCCTCGTAGGCCTCGGCGAGGGCCTTGGCGCTCTGCTTCGTCAGGCTGGAGGTGAAGGGGTGCGAGGGGCTCCACCACACCTCCGTCGACAGTCCGTCGCCCAGGTCGCCCAGCGCCTCGATGGCGCCGGGGAAGAGCAGCGCCTTGCCCAGCGTGATGACCTTGGGCCTGAAGCCCTGCTGCCGCGCCTGCGTGAGGAAGGTCTTCGCATCGGGCGGGATGACCACGCCGGTGACGATCTCGACGCCGTCGCGCTTGAAGGCCGCGATCTGCGCGCTGAAGTCCTGCGTGCCGTTCTGGAAGCGGCCGGGGTCGGTGAGCGTGAAGCCCATCTGCGCGAGCGGCTTCGGGAAGCCCAGTTCCTTGTCGCCCCAGGCGTTGCCGTCGCCGTCGTTGGGGAACAGGCCGCCCACCTTCTTGTTGGTGCCGACGGTCTTCCAGCCGTTGGTGTAGTTGGCGATGACGTCCTCCAGGCCCCAGAAGATGTGGTACGTCCAGTTGAAGCCCTTGGCCGGGTCGCCCTTGCGGCCGAAGAACCAGGGCTGCCACGGCACCACGCTGGAGATGCAGGGCACCTCGTTGAGTTCGCAGGCGTCGCTGACCGGATTGGCGGTCTCCGGCGTGCCGGCGGTGAGCACCAGTGCCACCTTGTCTTTCAGGATCAGGTCGTTGGCGACTTCGCCCGCGCGGTTGGGGTTGGACTGGCTGTCCTTCAGCACGATCTGCACCGCGTATTTCTTGCCGCCGACGCTGATGCCGTCCTTGAAGGCGCTCTTCATCTGGTCGATGACCCACTTGTCCGCCTCGCCGAAGGGCGCGAGCGGGCCGGTCTGAGGCGACACGTAGCCGATCTTGAGGGTGTCGGCCGCGAAGGCCAGCGGTGCCGTGCCGGCCGCGGCGAGGGCGGCCGCGGCCTGGGTGAATTGCCTGCGATTGAATGTCATGCCTGTCTCCTTCTCTTTGTCTTCTTGCTCGGAATCGGTTCCTGCCGGGCGCAGGTGCGTGGCTCAGCGCGGCGGGTCGCCGTCGAATGCGCGTTGCAGCAGCGCGCGGATCTGGTCGCGCTCGGCGGGGCCGAAGGGGCGCGGGTTCCAGTAGGGGTTGCTCACGGCGATGTCAGCCGCGCGGTCGAGGTCGGCGGCGCGCATGCCGATGTCCTTGAGTGCGACGGGGGCGCCGTTGTCCTTGGCCAGCGCGTGCAGGCCGAGGGGGGCGTCCTGGGTGCGGAGTGCGCGCGCGATGCGGCGCATGGCCTCGGGCGCGGCCTGGGCGTTGAAGGCGATGGCATGGGGCAGCACCACCGTGTGCACCTCCGCATGCGGCAGGTTGAAGCTGCCGCCGAGCGTGTGGCAGAGCTTGTGGTGCAGCGCCATGCCGACGCCGCCGAGCACGCTGCCGCAGAGCCATGCGCCGTAGAGCGCGTCGGAGCGGGCCTCGATGTCTTCCGGGTCGCGGCGGATGGCGGGCAGCGCGCGCGCCAGGGCCGCGATGCCTTCTTCCGCCATCAGGTCCATGACCGGGTTGCTGTCCTGCGCGTAGAGGCCTTCGGCCGCGTGCGCGATGGCGTTGATGCCGCTGGTCACGCTCAGGCCCACGGGCAGGGTGCGGGAGAGCTCGGGGTCGTAGATGACGGTGCGCGGCAGCACGCGCGCGTCCTTGCCGGTCTTCTTGAGGCCGCCTTCGGTGAGGCCGTAGATGGGCGTCATCTCGCTTCCCGCGTAGGTGGTCGGGATGGCGAGGATCGGCAGGCCCGAATCGAGCGCGATGGCCTTGCCCAGGCCGGTGGTGGAGCCGCCGCCGATGGCGATGGCGCAATCCGCATCGAGCTTGCGCGCCAGTTCGCGCGCCTCGCGTGCGGTCTCGATCGGCACGTGCATCACGGCACGGTCGAAGATGCCGGCCGCCTGCGCGCCCAGCATGCCGGCGACGCGCTCGGCCTGCGCACGCTGCTCGGGGGTGGAGAGCACCAGCGCCCGGCGCGCGCCGAGCGCGTCGATCTCGCGGGCGAGGTGTCGGAGTGATCCGGCGCCGAACACCACGCGTTGCGGGTGGCTGGTGTGGATGAAGTCGCGCATGGCCGATGGCTTTCCGTGAGTTGTCAACGCACGAAGTGTGGCGGTATCTGCGCGTCGACGTTCACCCACACGCTCTTGACTTGCGTGTATTCGCGCATGGCGTCGAAGCCCATCTCGCGGCCGTAGCCGCTCTGGCCCACGCCGCCGAAGGGCGAGCCGGGGTTCACGCGCTTGTAGCTGTTGATCCAGACCATTCCGGCGTGCAGGTCGCGCGCGACGCGGTGGGCGCGTTGCAGGTTGCCGGTCCACAGGCCGCTGCCCAGGCCGTAGTCGGTGCCGTTGGCGATTTCCATCGCCTCCTCGTCGGTGTTGAAGGTGAGCACGGTGACGAAGGGGCCGAAGACTTCCTCCTGGGCCACGCGGTCGCGCCAGGACTTCGCGCGCACGACCGTCGGCTCGACGTAGCAGCCGCGCGCGAGTTCGCCGCCCGGCGCCTTGCCGCCGGCGAGCACTTCGCCGCCCTCGCCTTTCGCGATTTCCACGTAGCCCAGCACGCGCTCCAGGTGCAGCGCGCTGGTGAGCGGGCCCATCTCGGTCGCATCGTCGAGCGGGTTGCCGAGGCGGATGGACCTGGCCAGCGGCACGAACCGGTCAAGGAAGGCGTCGGCGATCTTCTCGTGCAGCATCAGGCGGGAGCCGGCGATGCAGGCCTGCCCCTGGTTGTGGAAGATGGCCCAGGCACTGCCGTTGACGGCGGCCTGGAGGTTGGCGTCCTCGAACACGATGTTGGGGCCCTTGCCGCCGAGTTCGAGTTGCACCTTCTTGAGGTTGCCGGCGCTCGCGGCCACGATGCGCCGGCCGGTGGCGGTGCTGCCGGTGAACGCGACCTTGGCAATGTCCGGGTGCTCGGCGATATGCTGGCCGACCACGCCGCCCAGGCCGGGCACCATGTTGACCACGCCGGGCGGCATGCCGGCCTCGGCCATCAGCTCGGCGATCTTGAGCGAGCTGAGCGGCGTGATCTCCGAGGGCTTCATCACGATGCAGTTGCCGGCGGCCAGCGCGGGCGCCATCTTCCAGCTGGTGAACATGAGCGGGAAGTTCCACGGCACGATCTGGCCGACCACGCCGACCGGTTCGCGCAGGGTGTAGTTGAGGAAGCCGGCCTCGACCGGGATGGTCTCGCCCTGGAACTTGTCGGCCATGCCTCCGAAATAGCGGAAGCAGGCGGCCGTGCGGGGCACGTCGAGCCGGCGCGAGTCGCGCACCGGGTGGCCGGTATCCAGCGATTCGAGGCGCGCGAGTTGCTCGGTGTTCGCCTCGATCAGGTCCGCGAGCCGCAGCAGGATGCGCCCGCGGTCGGCCGCCGCCATGCGGCTCCAGGCCGGGAACGCGCGCCGGGCCGCGGCCACGGCCTTGTCCACGTCGGCAGGGCCGGCCAATGCGACATCGGCGATGGCGGTGTTGTCGTGCGGGTTCAGCGTGGCGAGCGTCTCGCCGGATTCGGCGTCGACGAAGCGGCCATCGATGAACAGTTGGTGGCGGATGGGCGTGGTCAAGCCCACCGCGGCCTGGAGCGCCGCGAGATTCATGGTGATTCCTGGAGGCTTGGCCTAGAACTGGACCGGGACTTCGGGGCTCTCGCCCTTCTGGATCTCGTAGACGAGCGTGGGCGAGCCGTTCTCCCACACCAGCAGCATCGAGCGCTTGGGGCTGAAGCCCTGGTGGCGACAGTAGGCGGGCATGGCTGCCATGTCGCCGGCCTTCATGATGACGCGGGCCATGGGCTTGCCGGTGTTCTTGTCGGCGCAGTTCCAGTGGATCTCGTCCGTCATCTGGAAGAACCATTCGACGCGGTCGTTGCCATGGATGATGGGCAGCATGTGTTCCTCGGTGGTCGGGCACATGTAGCTGTGCTTCACGACGGAGGTGAAGCTCGGGTTCCACGTGACCTGCGAGCGTGAGAGGAAGCCGAAGAGGTTGAAGGCATGCACTTCGTTCTCGAAGCCGGGCTCGGGGTGCAGCTCGGGCTCGGCCTGCGGCACGTCGGCGAAGGCGCGGTTGACCGGTGCGCCGCTTGCGTCGCTGCGCAGCTTGAGGTCGTCCTTCAGGCCGACGCAGCGCTTGGCCAGCTCGCGGGCGCGCGTGATCTTGGCGGTGTTGTTGCCGTTCTTGCGGCCGTAGGGCGAGCCGGTTTCCTGCGGCGCGGCGAAGGGGTCGAAGCTCGCGTTGGTCCAGTCGTCCAGCATCGCCTCGAAGGTGGCGCGGATCTGGGCGGTGGGGAAGTTCTCCAGCTGGTCGATGCCCGCGGCCTTCATGGTGCCGTTGTAGCTGCCGGCGTAGAGGTCGACCGACTCGTAGTGGTTGACGGTGCCGAAGACCTCGTCGAAGTTGACCCAGCCGTAGAAGAAGCCCCAGGCCACGTCGCGCATCAGCGCGCGCAGGTAGGCGCCGGCATCCATGGTGTGGCTCATCGGCCGGCCGTCGCGTGTCTTCCAGGTGATGTGGACGAAATACTCGTCGCGGCGGAAGCCGAAGCTGCCGAGCGAGAAGTTCTTGTAGCCGAGTTCGGCATCGGGTTGGGAGGCGATGACCTTGGCGAGTTCAGCGGGCGCATTCATGGTGTGGGCTCCGATCCGGTTTCAGTGCGCGTTCAGTGCGGGTTCAGCGCGGGTTCAATGGGCCTGGCAGATCTCGGCCCACTTCTCGACCGAGAGTTCGCCCTTGCAGGTCTGGAGAACGATGACGCCGGGCCTGGCCGGAGCGCGGAACTGGTAGGCGGTGTTCTTCGGCAGCAGGCCCTGGTGGCCGCGCGAGAGCTTCATCCAGCCCATCTTCCGGCCCTTGGGCTCGCCCTTCACCAGCACGGCGCCGTTCTTGTTTTCGTCGGCCACGGTCTGCGCCGCATCGAGCTTGACGAGGTGCACTTCGACTTCGCCGTCCATCACGAGGGCGAACTCGTCGTGCGCGCTGGTGTACCAGGGCGAGCTGCCTTCGGCACGCAGCGTTTCGAGCACGTAGATCTGGTTCTGGCCGAAGACGACCTTCTCGTAGGGCTTGCTGCGGCCGGCGATCTCGAAACAGTTCGAGAAGGCGTAGTGGCGCACGTCGTCGTCGATCGGCTCGACGTGGCCTTTCTCGTAGTGCTGGAGGGACCCGAAGCGGGTCTGGTAGGTGGCGGTCATGGGCTTGTCTCCTCGGGTGGCGAGTGCGGGTGGGGCCGCGGTGCCTGCACTTTAGGAAAGCGCATGGGCCTGCGGTAGGCCTCGAAATCGGGCCGCATTGTTCGGCGGATCCGGTCAATCCGCAGGGTTTACCCGGGATCGGGCCGGAGCGCCGGCGGGCTCAGTCGGCGATCAGGCCAGGGGGCAGGAGGCCTCGCTCGACCATGGCCGCGTCCCAGGGCGGCACGCGCGAGAAGGCGGCCGTGACGTGCTCGATGAAGAGCCGCAGCTTGAAGGCGTTGCGCGAGGTGCCGGCGTAGACGGCGCTCAGGGAGAAGGAGGACAGCTGGTGCTCCGGCAGAACGATCCGCAGCTTGCCGCGCAGGATGTCGTCGCCCGCCACCAGGGTCGGCAGGCAGACGATGCCCGCGTGCTCCAGCGCATATTCGCGCAGCAGGTGAACGCTGTTGGTCAGCAGCGCGGCGCTCATGTACATCGTGACCTGCTCGCCGCCGCGATGGAAGGTCCAGCGGTCGCGCGTCGGGTAGCCCGAGTAGAGGCCGAGCGCATGCTTGTGCAGGTCGCGCGGGTTCTCCGGCATGCCGCGCGAGTGCAGGTATTCGGGTGTGGCGCAGAAGACGCGGCGCACGGGAAAGAGCGGACGCGAGATCAGCTCGGTCGAGGCCGCCGGGAAGATCTGCAGTGCGCAGTCGACGCCGGCCTTGACCGGGTCCACCACCGCGTCGCTCACGATCAGTTCGAGGTGGATGTCCGGGTAGCTCACCTGGAAGGCGCGCAGCAGCGCGGCGAAGTGGCCGAGCACGAAGCCGGTGAGCGCATGGATGCGCAGGATGCCGGTCGGGCCGGCGCGGGCGTCGCGCATCTGGTCGAGGATGTCGTTGGCGCGGCCGACGAGCTCCGTGCAATCGCGCAGGTAGGCCTGGCCCACGTCGCTCAGCCGCACCACGCGCGTGCTGCGGTGGAAGAGCGGAGCGCCGACGTGCTCTTCCAGCTGCTTCACCCGGCTGGTGACCACCGACTTGGCCACGCGCAACTGTCGCGCGGCCTCGGCGAAGCTCTGGGCGCGCGCGACGCGAACGAATGTCTCAATGTTTTCGAGGCGGTCCATGGCTCGCAATGTAGCGGCCGCGCGGCCCGTGCGCCTTCGGCAGCGGTGCTAACCTCGGCGCATGTTCAATCCCTCCCAAGAGGAAGTTCGCCGCTTCTTCTGCGACGTCTTCGCCAAGAGCCGTCGCGGCGAACCGATGGAAGCGCTCGAGATCATCGCCAGCCGGTGGATCGACGAGCACCCCGAATACCACGCAGACCTGGCCGACGCCGACGCCGCCGTGGCGCGCGTCTACGACGGCAAGGACGGGCGCGAGAACCCCTTCCTGCACCTGTCGATGCACCTGTCGATCAGCGAGCAATGCTCCATCGACCAGCCGCGCGGCATCCGCCAGGCGGTCGAGTTGCTGGCAGCACGCCGCGACTCATTGCTGGATGCGCACCACGAGGCGATGGAGTGCCTCGGCCAGATGATGTGGGAGAGCCAGCGCGCCGGCCGCCCGCCCGATGGCGAGGCCTACATCGCCTGCGTTCAGCGGCGCGCAACGCGCGACTGAGCCCGCAGCAGCGCCACCAGCGCCTGCCCGGCCGAGGATGGCTCGGCATCGGTGCGAAGCAGCAGTCCGACCGGCTCGTCGGTGCCTGCGGTGTCGATGGCCAGCCGCACCAACTGCCCGGACGCCAGGTCGTCCTGCGCGGCGCCGATCGGCGTGAACCAGACCGCATCCGAGCGGATCAGCAGCGCGCGGGCCACGGAGAGATCCAGCGTCTGCGTGACGTGGATCGGCAGCCGCAGGCCCAGCCCGGAGAGGAAGCTCTCGGTGTGGTGGCGCGGGATGGTGCCTTCGCCATAGATCACGAGCGGATGGCGCAGGACCTCCTGCACCGAGGGCGCCGCGCCGGCCAGCGGATGGCCGGGCCGGGCGACGATCACCAGCGGCTCGGTGTAGAGCAGCTCGAAGCTGAGCCCGGCCATCAGGTGCGGGTCGCTCATGCGGCCGGCGACCAGGTCCAGGTCGCCGGCGCGAAGGGCATCGAGCAAGTCGGCGTTGGGACCGGTCTGGACTTGCACCTGCAGGTCCGGCAGGCGCTCGCGCAAGGCGGCCAGCGCAGGCGGCAGCAGCGAGGGCCCGACGCTCGGCAGCGCCCCGATGCGCAGGCGCTGCGGCCGCGTGCCGGAGGCCGGCATCAGGGATTCGGCGCTGGCGTCAAGGGCTTCGAGTACCCGCAACGCATGCGCCAGCAACTGCTCGCCCGCGGCCGTGAGGCCCTGGATGCCGCGCCGCCCGGCCTGGCCGCGCTCGACCAGCCGGGCGCCGGCCAGCGCCTCCAGTTCCGCCAGGGTCTTGGAGACCGCGGGCTGGCTCAGCGCCAGGCGCTCGGCCGCGCGCGCCAGGTGGCGCTCCTGCGCGACGGCAACCAGGCAGCGCAGATGGCGCAACTGGACGCCGCGGACGAAGGCTTCGGAATCAGCCGTCACTCAATTACCACTGGTTATGAAAAATCGCGAATCCGTCAATTTACATCATCATTGCGCATGAATAGAGTTCGGTCTTCCCCCCACGCCTGGAGACAAGCCATGTCCTCTTCCAAATCAGGTGCCGACGCGTTGCCCAGCATGGCGCCGCGCGACTGGCCCAGCCATCCGTCCTACCTCTACTCCGGCTACAAGTCGACCGCCAAGCGCGGCCCGCAGCAGCCGCTGATCCCGCTGAAGGCCTCGTTGGGCGAACTGCGCCAGCCGGTCTACGGCCACAACAGCATCGGCGAGCTGGACCACGACCTCACGCGCAACGCACGCAAGAACGGCGAGCCGCTAGGCGAACGCATGATCCTCACGGGCCAGGTGCTCGACGAGCGCCGCCGGCCGGTGCGCAACACGCTGGTCGAGCTCTGGCAGGCCAACGCGGCCGGCCGCTACGTCCACAAGGTCGACCAGCACGACGCGCCGCTGGACCCGAACTTTCTCGGCGCGGGCCGTTGCATGACGGACAGCGAAGGCCGCTACCGCTTTCTCACCATCAAGCCCGGCGCCTACCCCTGGGGCAACCATCCGAACGCCTGGCGTCCGCAGCACATCCACCTGTCGCTCTTCGGCGAGCATTTCGCGAGCCGGCTGGTGACGCAGATGTACTTCCCCGGCGACCCGCTGCTGCAGTACGACCCGATGGTGACCGGCACGCCGGAGAAGTCGCGCAACCGCCTGATCTCCGACTTCAGCCTCGACGTGACCGAGGATGGCTACGCGCTCGGCTACGTCTTCGACATCGTGCTGCGCGGCGCCGACGAGACGCCCTTCGAAAACCGCTGAGGAGACACGCACCATGATGAGCGCACTGGAAACCAACTTCGGCCAGACCCCTTCGCAGACGGTCGGCCCCTACTTCGCCTACGGCCTGACGGCCACGCAGTACGGCTATGACTTCGACCAGCCTTTCGACGCCGTGGTGGCGCTCGACAACGCGCGCGGCGAACGCATCCGCCTCGAGGGCCAGGTGATCGACGGCGACGGCAAGCCGATCAACGACGCGCTGGTCGAGATCAGCCAGGTCGACGGCACCGGCGCCTATCCGCAGTCGGTGGAAGACGCGCAGGCCATCGGCTTCCGCGGCTTCGGCCGCGCCGGCACGGGCACGGATGCGCAGAACCGCTTCGTGTTCCACACCGTCAAGCCTGCCGCCGAGGCGCCGGGCGAAGCGCCGCACATCGACGTGATCGTGCTGATGCGCGGGATGTTGCTGCACGCCTTCACGCGCATCTATTTCAGCGACGAGGCCGCGGCCAACGCGAACGACGCAGTGCTCGACAGCGTGCCTTCGCAACGGCGCGGCACGCTGATCGCCCAGCGCAGCGAGAACGGCGGCGCGGTGACCTACCGCTTCGACATCCGCATGCAGGGCGACAAGGAGACGGTGTTCTTCGACGTCTGAGCACGCTGCGCGCGGAACCCGCGCAGAAACGACAAAGCCCGCTTTCGCGGGCTTTTGTCATTTGGGGCATTGAGGCTCCGAAGAGCGCCGTGCCTACTTCGGCTCGTGGAAGCGCGACTCGGGAATCGTCTTCACCTCGCCCGGCAGCGTGCTGATGTAGCTGGCGAGTTCCTTGAGTTCGGCGTTGCTGTACTTCTTGGCCTGGCCGCTCATCACACCGTTGGAACGGCCGATCTGCAGGTGGTTCTGCGTCTTGTAGGCCTTGAGGGCCACGTAGAGGTAATCGCCATACTGGCCGGCGAGCTTGGGCACCGTGCCGTCGTTGGGCGTGTTGAAGTTGGCGCCGTGGCACTTGGTGCAGGCGTTGTCCTTGTCGCGCGAGATCAGGGCCTGCACGCGTTCGCTCGGCTCCTTGCCGGCGGCCGCGGGCGGCGCGTCGCCTTCCTTCAGGCCGAGCTGGCTGTAGTAGGCGGCGAGGTCGGCGATGTCCTGCTCGGAGAGCGAATCGGCGATGGCGCGCATCGTCGGATGCTTGCGGTCGCCGCCCTTGTACTGGGTCAGCGCGGAGACGATGTAGGTGGCGCTCTGGCCCGCGATCATCGGGACCTTGTGGATCTCCGGGAAGCTCGCCTGGTAGCCGATGATGCCGTGGCAGCCGACGCACATCGCCGTCTTCTTCGCACCGTTTTCAGCGTTGCCGGTGATTTTCTGGGCCTGGGCCGAGACCGTCACGCAAGCGACAGCGAGGGCAAACATCGTGGTCAACAACTTGTTCATTTTGCGCGCACAATCTCGTGGAGATACAGTTTTCAGATCAACATTTGATTATATGCGGGGGCCTATCGCGGTCCCGGGCCCACGCGGGGCTTGAAGCAGTCCCGCGCCGTGCAAGCAGGTCAATGATGTGTCTTTTCATCCACCCAGCCCCTCGCCATCCATGAAATTCACGGGTTCAGACAACTACGTCGCCACACAGGATCTGATGCTCGCGGTGAACGCCGCCATCACGCTCAAGCGCCCGCTGCTCGTCAAGGGCGAGCCGGGCACGGGCAAGACGATGCTCGCGGAAGAGGTGTCGCAGGCGCTCGGCCTGCCGCTCCTGCAATGGCACATCAAGTCGACCACCAAGGCCCAGCAGGGCCTCTATGAATACGACGCGGTGAGCCGGCTGCGCGACTCGCAGCTGGGCGACGAGCGCGTCAAGGACATCCACAACTACATCGTCAAGGGCGTGCTGTGGCAGGCCTTCACCGCCGACGAGCCGGTGGCGCTGCTGATCGACGAGATCGACAAGGCGGACATCGAATTCCCGAACGACCTGCTGCGCGAGATCGACCGCATGGAGTTCTATTGCTACGAGACGCGCGAGTTGATCCGTGCCAGGCACCGGCCCGTGGTCTTCATCACCTCCAACAACGAGAAGGAATTGCCCGACGCCTTCCTGCGCCGCTGCTTCTTCCACTACATCAAGTTTCCCGACGCGGAGACGATGAAGAACATCGTGGCCGTGCACTTCCCCGGGCTCAAGCAGGCGCTGCTGACCTCGGCGATGAAGACCTTCTACGACGTGCGCAACCTGCCCGGCCTGAAGAAGAAGCCCTCGACCTCCGAACTGCTCGACTGGCTCAAGCTGCTGGTGGCCGAGGACATCCCGCTCGAGGCGCTGCAGAGCAAGGACGACAAGGTCGCGGTGCCGCCGCTGGTCGGCGCGCTTCTCAAGAACGAACAGGACGTGACGCTCTTCGAGAAGCTGGTCTTCATGCAACGCAACAACCGATGAACGAGGGCCGCCATCCCACGGGCCAGCTCCTGCTGCTCGGCGTGGCGCAGGCGGTGCTGTTCGTGCTCGGCGCGCTGCTGGGGCGATGGACCGGCCTCGCCCTCGGCCTCGATGCCTTCGGCAGCGAGGGCTACAGCAACAAGGCCATCTTCGGCATCCTGCTGATCGGCGCGGGCGGCGGTGGCGGCGTTCAACTGGCGCGCGTCTGGTACACGCGCAAATACGGAAACCCGAGGAGTTGAGGATGGCCTTCGTCGAGCCCGTCGTGCTCAGGTCGCGCGGCATCGCGCTGGCGCCGCTGTCGCTGGACCACGAGGCGGGCCTGCGCGCCGCCGCGGCGGACGGAGAACTGTGGAAGATCCGCGTCACCTCCGTGCCCGAACCGCAGGACACGCGCGCCTACATCGAGGCCGCGCTGCAGATGCGCGAGGCCGGCAACCGCTTCGCCTTCGCGGTGACGGACGAGGCCACCGGCACCGTGCTCGGCTCCACCAGCTACCACGACATCGTGCCGGCCCTCAAGCGCGTGGAGATCGGCTACACCTGGTATGCGAAGCGCTGCCAGCGCACGCACGTCAACACCACCTGCAAGCTGCTGATGCTCACCCATGCCTTCGACGCGCTCGGCTGCCACGTGGTGGGCTGGCGCACCGACAACTTCAACCACGCCTCGCAGCGCGCCATCGAGCGCCTGGGCGCCAGGAAGGACGGCGTGATCCGCGGCCACGCGCTGCGCCGCGACGGCACCATCCGCGACACCGTGATGTACAGCCTGCGCTCGGGCGAGTGGCCCGAAGTGCGCGCGCAACTGCTCTACCTGCTGGACAAGCCGCGTTCCCCCCAGGAGTGATTCGCCATGCTGATCGACTTCTTCTACACCTTGCGCTCGGCCAAGCTGCCGGTCTCGGTCAAGGAATACCTGATGCTGCTGGAGGCGCTGCAGGCCGACGTGGTCGGTCCCAACTCCGACGGCGCCTTCGGCCTCGATGACTTCTACTACCTCTCCCGCACCGCGCTGGTGAAGGACGAGAAGCACTACGACAAGTTCGACCGCGCCTTCGCCGCCTACTTCAAGGGCGTGGAGATGCTGGCCGACTTCACCAAGGAAGTGCCGCTCGACTGGCTGCGCAAGACGATGGAGCGCGAGTTCACGGCCGAGGAGAAGGCCAAGATCGAGAAGATGGGCTGGGACGAGCTCATGGAGACGCTCAAGAAGCGCTTCGAGGAGCAGAAGGATCGCCACGAGGGCGGCAGCAAGTGGATCGGCACCGGCGGCACCTCGCCCTTCGGCCATGGCGGCTACAACCCGCAGGGCGTGCGCATCGGCGGCGCGGGCAAGAACAAGAGCGCCGTGAAGGTGTGGGACCAGCGCGCCTACAAGGACTACGACGACAGCCAGGAACTGGGCACGCGCAACATCAAGATCGCGCTGCGCCGGCTGCGCAAGTTCGCGCGCGAGGGCCACGAGGAAGAGCTGGACCTGGACGAGACCATCAGCAAGACCGCCGCCAACGCCGGCTACCTCGACATCAAGATGCGGCCCGAGCGCCACAACAACGTCAAGGTGCTGCTGCTGATGGACGTGGGCGGCACGATGGACGAGCACATCCAGCGCGTGGAAGAACTCTTCTCGGCCGTCAAGACCGAGTTCAAGCACCTGGAGTTCTACTACTTCCACAACTGCGTCTACGACTTCATGTGGAAGAACAACCGCCGCCGCTTCTCCGAGAAGTTCGCGACCTGGGACATCATTCGCAAGTACAACAAGGACTACAAGCTGATCTTCGTCGGCGACGCGACGATGAGCCCCTACGAGATCCTGCAGCCCGGCGGCAGCGTGGAATACAACAATGAGGAAGCGGGCGCGGAGTGGATGCAGCGTCTCACCCACGCCTTTCCGAAATTCGCCTGGATCAACCCGGAGCCGCAAGGCGTCTGGCAGTACCGCCAGAGCATTGCCGTGGTCCAGCAGCTCGTGTCGCACCGGATGTACCCCCTGACCCTGCGCGGGCTCGAGGATGCGATGCGGATGCTCTCCAAGTAGGCCGGCACGGGGCAGCCAAAGCCCTAAAAATAAAAGTGTCACGCAGCGAATCTTTAGGTTACAGTTAACACTTAAGGATTCATAAAAGTCACTCCTGTCACAGAATCCGTGGAGGTGCTGCCGTGTCTGCCTTGTTGTCCTTCGAGAGCGAACCGCCGGTTCACGAGCAACCCCTGGCCTCGGAGGCGCCTGCGGCGCTTTTCCCCGAGCCGGAGGATTTCATCAGCATCCGCGGCGTGCGCCTGCCCCTGGCGGACCTCGTCAACCGGGCGCTCCTGTCGGCGGAACGACGCGAAAGCCTGCGAGAGCGATTGATTTCCGCGCAGCCCTTCCCGCACCTCGTGCTGGACAACGTCTTCCACCCTACCCTCCTGGAACTGGTCGCCGAGGAGTTCGATTCCCCCGCCACCGGCTGGTCGGACGTGAAGAGCCGCTACGAGTCGACCCGCCGCTCCGTGCTCGGCGCGCAGCTCGGCCCGGCCTCGCAGATCTATTTCGACATCCTCAATTCGGGCTGGTTCACGGAGCTGCTGTCCTCCATCACCGGCGTGCCTTACCTGCTGCCCGACCCCAAGCTCTTCGGCGGCGGCCTGCATGAAAGCCGCACCGGCGCGACCTTCGCCGTGCATCGCGACTTCAGCCGCCATCGCCACCTCGGGCTGAAGAACGAAATGGTCTTCATCACCTACCTCAACAAGGGGTGGGACCCGGAGTGGGGCTCGGCGCTCGAACTCTGGGACAAGAAGGCGGACCGCTGCGTCACCACCGTGCAGCCCGAGTTCGGCCGCACGATCCTGCTGCCGCACGGCCCCATCAGCTACCACGGCCACACCAAGCCGCTGCAGACGCCGGATGGCCGGCCGCGCCGCTCGGTCGCGGCCTACTTCTATACCAGCCCGCTGGCCGGCAAGCAGCACGGCGACGAGTCCGCCTCGATCTTCATGAAGACGCACCGCCTCGACCGCGCCAAGGCCATTGCGCGAATGATGACACCGCCCTTCGTCTGGTCGCTGGCACGCAGGATCACCGGTCACTGACACGGCCCCGGCCTTCCGGGCCGACGGAGCCCACCCGACATGCTGTCAAAATGGCCGCATGCTCAGGGTGGCCCCCTTTATCGCGCCGGCGTGGATGCCGGCGTTGCTTTTTTCAGGCGTCCTTCTTCTGCAAGGCTGCAGCCTGCTGCCGAAGAGCGCGCCGGCGGAGAAGGACGCAGCCGACAGCCCCGTCGCCAGCGAGACGCAGAAGGCCAGGGGCGATGCCTTCACGGTGGCCGTCCGCGCGCCTGACACCGTGCGCGAATACCTGGAGCGCAACCTCGAGATCCAGCGCTACCGTCAGCTCGAGGACCTGGGCGCCTCGGAGATTTCGCGGCTCATGGTCGCCGCCGAAGGCAACGCGCGCGAACTCCTCGGCACCCTCGGCTACTTCACGCCCACCCTCACGCTGGAGTTGAACGAAACGCCCGGTGGCAAGGCGCCGCGTGAGGTCGCCATCACGGTGGCGCCCGGCGAACTCACGCGCGTGAGCGATGTGCAGATCGGCTTCAACGGCGCCATCGCCGACGACCCGGCCGCCGCCGCGCAGCGCGACGCGATCCGCGCCGCCTGGTCGCTGCACCGGGGCGAGGCCTTCACCCAGCTCGGCTGGGACAACGCCAAGACCGTCGGCCTGCGCAGCCTCACGGCCAGGCGCTTCCCCACCGGCAGCGTGGCCACCAGCCGGGCCGAGATCGACGCCGACCGCGGCGAGGCCAAGCTCGGCGTCACCTACCAGTCCGGCCCCGCCTACCGCTTCGGCCCCTTGCAGGTGCATGGCGTCGAGCGTTACGGTGCCGACGCCGCGCGCCGCCTCGCCCGTGTGCCAACCGGCGCGGACTACGACCAGCAGAAGCTGCTCGACGCGCAGCAGCGGCTGGCAAGCAGCGGCTACTACGACTCCGTCTTCCTCACGCTGGACACCGAGGGCACCGACCCGCTCACGGCGCCCGTGATCGCGCAGGTGCGCGAAGCGCCTTACCAGAAGGTGGTGTTCGGCGCCGGCTTCACGACCGACAGCGGCCCGCGCGTCTCCGTCGACCACATCGACAACCAGATGCCGCTGCTCGGCTGGCGCGCGGTCTCCAAGCTCTCGCTGGACCGCAACACGCAGTCGCTCGGCACCGAATGGAACGCCATCCCCGACGACGGGAACTGGCGCAACTTCGGCTCCGGCCTGCTGAAGAGCGAGGACTCGGGCAGCTACACCGTCGACAGCGGGCGGCTGCGCGGCGGGCGCAGCAAGGCCGGCGACCACATCGACTTCAACTACTTTCTCCAGTACGACTACGCGACGAACCACGGCATCGACGCGCCGCCCTCGGCCTCGGCCCTGAGCGCGAACTGGGGCTGGACCGGCCGCTACTTCGACGACGCCGGCGCACCGATGCGCGGCCAGGGGCTGGCGCTGGAACTCGGCGTCGGCAGCACGCTGACGGGCGGCAACTACCCGTTCACGCGCGCCTATGCGCGCTGGCTGGGCGTCGTGCCCTTCGGTACCGTGCACAGCGCCGACGGCGCGCAGTCGCGGCGCGGGCGCATCCAGCTGCGCGCGGAAGCCGGCGCGGTGCTCGCGCAGGACCAGGCGCAGATTCCGTCGACGCTGATGTTCCTGACCGGCGGCGACACCACCGTGCGCGGCTATGGCTATCGCGAGATCGGCACCGTGCGATCGGACGGCCAGGTCGTGGCCGGCCGCTACCTCGGCGTCGCGAGCGTCGAGTGGCAGCGGCCTTTCGTCTACAACGGCAAGATCACCGACTGGGAAAGCGCGGTCTTCGTCGATGCCGGCTCCGTCGCCGACCAGATCGGCGACCTCAAGATGAAGGTCGGCGTCGGCGTCGGCGCGCGCTGGCGCAGCCCGGTCGGGCCGGTGCAGGCGGACGTGGCCTACGGCGTCGACACCAGGAAGTTCCGTCTCCACCTGCGCTTCGGGTTCAGCTTCTGATGGCCGAAGCGATGCCGTCCATCCCCCCCGCGTCCGCGCCCCGCCGATCGCGCGGACGACGCGTGGTCAAGGCCGCCGGCTGGAGTTTCGCGGGCCTGGTGGCGCTCGTCCTGATCGCGGTCGCCGCCGCATGGTGGTGGCTGGGCACGAACCAGTCCCTGGCCTATGCGCTGGCCCAGGCCGCGCGCCACATGCCCCCCGGCATGACGCTGGAGAGCCGCGAGGTGAGCGGCTCCGTGCGCGCCGGCGGGCGCATCGGCTGGCTGCGCTGGCAGAGCGAGAGCCTGGCGGTGGAAGTGCACGAGGCGCGCATCGCCTGGCTGCTGGAGCCGCTGCTGAACCGCAAGCTCCAGCTCGGCGAAGTGCATGCGGCGAAGGTGCTCATCGAGCGCCGCGGGCCGGTGGAAGACAAGCCGCTCGAACCGCTCGCGCCCATCGTGCTGCCCGTCGATGTCGAGCTTCCCTTCGAGATCGATGAGCTGCGCTGGGCCGGACCGCCCGCGCTGCAGGCCACCAAGCTCTCCGGCACCTACCGCTACGCCGATGCGCACCACCAGCTCGAAGTGAAGGGCGTCGACATCGCCGACGGCCACTACACGGCACGCGTGAAGCTGCAAGGCCCCGCGCCAATGGCCATCGACGCCTCCCTCGACGGCCGCGTGCGCGCACCGCTCGCCGAGGGCCGCGGCATCGACGTGCTGGCCGAAGCCACCGTCAAGGGCACGCTGGCGGGTGCCGACGCAAGGCTGGCCGTCACCGCGCAGCTCAAGCCCTCCGAAGAGGGCAACGAATCGCCGATGCAGGCGCAGCTGCAGGCCAGCATCGCCCCCTGGCTGCCGCAACCCGTGATCGACGCCACGGCGGACCTGAGCAACGTCGACCTCGCGCGCCTCTGGCCGGAGGCGCCCGGCACGCTCCTGAGCGGCCACATCGAAGCCGGCCCCGACGCCGGCAGCCCGGGCGGCGGACCGCAGGTCTGGCAGGCCACGGCCGATCTCCGCAACGCGTCGCCCGGCCCCTGGGACCACGCCAGGCTTCCCGTCGAGGACATCCACGCGCGCGCCAGCTTCGATGGCACGACGTGGACCCTGCCCGAAGCCACCGTGCATACCGGCGGTGGCCGCATCGAGGCCGAGGGCCGCTGGAGCCCCGCGCCCGCGCCCTGGGAAGCGCGCGCGACCGTGCGCGCCGTGCGCCCCGGCGCGCTTCACACCCAGCTCGCCGGGGCGGCGGTGAGCGGCCGTGTCAGCGTGCGGCAGCAGGACCAGGCCCTGCGCTTCGACGTCGCGCTGCAGGCCGAAGGCGGCGCGGGCAGCCCCGCGCTGCAGGGCTTGCGCCTCGACCGCGCGCTCGCGAAAGGCCAGTGGCAGTTGCAGGACCAGGTGCTGGACCTGAGCGCCCTGCGCGTCGAGGCGGCCAACGCCAGCGTCGAGGGCAAGCTGCAGCTGCGCGTGGCCGAGCAATCCGGCAACGGCAATCTCGAGCTCCTGCTGCCCGGCGGCGGCGCGCAGGTGCAGGGCCGCGTCACGCCTGGCACCGGCGGCGGCGAGATCAAGGCCCAGGTGCGGGATGCCGCGGCCCTGCAGCGCTGGGTCGAAAGCCTGCCCGGTCTTTCGAGGGTCTTCGCAGGCATGGAAGCCCAGGGCGGCGCGCAGCTCGACGCGAGCTGGCAAGGCGGCTGGCAGGCCATCCAGCGCCGCCTGCAGAACGCCAACCAGCCCCAGCCGCGCGGCGCGGCAGAACCCACCCTCCAGGCCAGGCTCAGCGCGCCACGCCTGGACCTTCGCCTGCCTCCGCCGCCCGGCACGCCCGCGACAACCGTGCAGTTGCGCGGCCTGCGCGCCGATCTTTCGGGCAGCCTCGCGCAGGCCACGCTGGAGCTGAAGGGCGAAGTCGGCAGCGGGACGCGCAAGCTGATCCTCGACACCCGCGCCACCGGCGGCCTGGAGCGCGCGAACCAGTGGCGCGTCGCGCTCGGCAGCCTGCGCCTGCAGGCGCAGGACAGCACCCGTCCCGGCCCCTGGACGGTGGAGCTGAGCCGCGCCGTCACCGCCACGCTGCGCACCACAGCCCCGGACCGGCTGGAGGTCGAGGCCACCGCCGGCGCCGCGACGCTGCGCGGCCCCGTGCCCGGCACCGTGCGCATCGACTGGGAGCCCCTGCGCTTCAGCCAGAGCGGCGCGGCGCCGAACCGGGTCTTCCGCCTGCAATCCCGGGGCCGCATGCAGGACCTGCCCATGGCCTGGGCCGAGGCTCTGGGCGGCAGCAGCGCGCTGGCCGAGGCCGGCGTCAGCGGCGACCTGCTCTTCAACGGCGATTGGGACATCGAGGCCGGCGATGCCCTGCGCGCCAAGGTCCGCCTCGTGCGCGAAAGCGGCGACTTGCGGGTGCAGGCCGGCGAGGCCGCGCTCGTGACCCGCATGACCAGCCGGGGCACCGGCACCGCCAGCGAGCGCACGATGAACGCCGCGACCGACGGCCTCAGCACTCCGGCGGGCATACGGCAGGCCGAACTGCGCCTCGACGCAGAGGGCGAGACCGTGCGCGCCAACCTCGTCTGGGACAGCGCAAGGGCCGGTGACATCCGGGCCGAGGTCAGCACCCGCGTACTGCACCGCGAAGGCGGCTGGCAGTGGCCGGCGGATGCGCCGCTCTCGGGCCAGGTCCGTGCCCGGCTGCCCAACCTCGGCGTCTGGTCGATGCTCGCGCCGCCGGGCTGGCGCATGGCCGGCACGCTCGAGGCCGACGCCACCCTCTCCGGCAACCGCGCCCTGCCGCGCTGGAACGGCACCCTGAACGCCGACAAGCTCGCGCTGCGCTCGCTCGTCGAGGGCCTGGACCTGCGCGACGGGCGCCTGCGGGCCACGCTCGCGGGCGAACGCGTCGACATCACCGAATTCACCCTCAAGGGCGGCGCCGGCAGCAACGTGCGAATCGCCGGCCAGAGCGGCAACCGCAGCACCGCCGCCAGCCAGGCCGCCACCGACGGCGGCACGCTGTCGGCGCGCGGCGAACTCTCGTGGGGCGCCGCGCCCACGGCGGCCGGCGCGGGCTCGGGCATCCGCATGTCCTTGCAGGCGCAACTGCACGCCCTGCGCGTGCTGGTGCGAAGCGACCGGCAGGTCACGCTCTCGGGCGACGTGCAGGCCAGGCTGGACGCCGGCCAGTTCAACGTGCGCGGCAACCTCAAGACCGACCGCGCCGTCATCATCCTGCCCGAAGAGAGCGCCCCCAGCCTCGGCAGCGACGTGGTCGTGCGCTCCGCCGCCAAGGAGCGCGAGGCCAGGGAGCAGGCCGAACGCGACGCTGCCCGCAACCAGGCCGCCGCCGCCCGCGTCGAGACCGCCCGCCCGCCGGATATCGCGATCAACTTCGACCTGGGCGACGACTTCGCCGTGCAGGGCCGCGGCCTCACCACGCGGCTGGAGGGCAAGCTGGATATCCGCAGCACGGCGCTGAACGCGCCGCCGCGCATCACTGGCGAGGTGCGGACCGTGCAAGGCCAATACCGCGCCTACGGCCAGCAGATGAATGTCGAGACCGGCATCGCGCGCTTCAACGGCCCCTTCGACAACCCGGCGCTGGACATCCTGGCCATCCGCCCGAACATCACGCAGCGCGCCGGCGTGCAGATCAGCGGCACCGCGCAGTCGCCGCGCGTGAAGCTGTATTCCGAGCCCGCGCTGTCGGACGCGGAGACGCTCTCCTGGGTCGTCCTCGGCCGCGCCTCGGCCACCAGCGGCGGCGAATCGATCCTGTTGCAGCAAGCCGCGCTGGCGGTGCTGGGCGGCCTGGGCAAGGGCGGCACCGGCGGCGGGCTGGCCAGCCGCTTCGGCCTGGACGAGATGGGCTTCAAGGGCCCGGGCACCGGCGGCGACCTGCGCGAATCGGCAGTGACGGTGGGCAAGCGCATCTCGAAGGATTTCTACGTCACCTACGAACGCAGCCTCTCGGGCACGCTGGGTACGCTCTTCATCTTCTACGACCTCACCCGCCAACTGACGCTGCGCGGCCAGGCCGGCCAGCAGAGCGCGATCGACCTCATCTACACGCTGAAATTCGACTGAGCGAACTGGTAAAGTCGCGTCCGCCTTCGTCCTCGTAGTTCAATGGATAGAACGGGGTCCTCCTAAGACTCAGATACAGGTTCGATTCCTGTCGAGGGCACCACGCCGGAACCCGCCATGCCTCGCCGCGTCGCGGGTTTTTTCGTGCCCGGCGCGCTGGAGACGCCGGATGTGAACTGGCGGCGCAGTCGCTCGGCTGCAACGCAGCGCCCCCGTTTCTGTGCACTTGTGCGCATCCACGGAGGCCCGCGCCACCGCGCGGCGTCGAAGTCTTCACGCCGTCACTATCCTCGGCCATGGGGCCGATCGCGCGAGCCGCCCCCTCGCCCCTTCATGAACGAAACCCTCTTTCTTGCGTCGCGCCACGACCCGTGGATCGTCCTGGCGTCCGTCGTCATCGCCACCCTGGCCTCCTACGTCGCGCTCGATCTGTCGCTGCGCGTGCGCTCGCCGGGGGGCAAGATCAACCGCGTCTGGTGGCTCGCCGGTTCGCTGGTCATGGGCACCGGCATCTGGTCCATGCACTTCGTCGGCATGCTGGCCTTTTCGCTGCCGATCCAGCTCGGCTTCAACGGGTTGATGACGCTGCTGTCGTGGATCGCAGCGGTGATGGCCTGCGCCATCGCACTGTGGGCGGCCAGCGCCGAGCGCTTCGGCGCGCGGCCGATCGCGCTTGCCTCGCTCGCGATGGGATCGGGCATCTGCGGCATGCACTACCTCGGCATGGCGGCGATGGAGCTCACGATTCCCATCGCCTGGAATCTTCCCGTGGTGGTGCTTTCCATCGCGATCGCCGTGGCGGCCTCCGCCGCGGCGCTGGTGATCTTCCGCCTGCTCGTGCAGGTTCGCGCCGAGCGGCGCTTCGCGGCGCAACTCGCCGCAGCAGCCGTGATGGGCGCCGCGATCTGCGGCATGCACTACACCGGCATGGCCGCGGCACGCTTTCCCGCCGGCACGGTGTGCGTGAGTGCCGATGCGCTGGGAGGACGCGGCCTCACGGTCATCCTCGTGGTCGCGACCTGCATGCTGCTGCTGGGCACGCTGCTCGCATCGATCCTGGAAGCACGGCTGCAGCTGGTGGCCCGCAGGCTCGCCGGGTCCTTGCAGGAGGCCAATGCCAGGCTCAAGACCGCCAATGAGGAACTGACCCAGCGCGCGTTCTCCGATCCGCTGACGGGCCTGCCCAACCGCCACCTGTTCGAGGACCGCCTCGCCCGCGCGGCGCGCAGGCGCGGGCGGCCTGGAGCGAGCGAGGCCGAGCACATGCTGGCGGTGCTCTTCATCGACCTGGACGGCTTCAAGCCGGTCAATGACTCCTTCGGCCACGCGGCGGGCGACGAGGTCCTGCGTGCCAGCGCCGGGCGGCTCATGCTGTCGGCGCGCGAGGACGACACCGTCGCGCGGATCGGCGGCGACGAATTCCTCGTGCTGCTGGACGGCCACGCGGACGCGGCGGAATGCGCGCGGGTCGCGCAGCGGATGCTCGACGCGATCGCGGCACCCTTCGATGTCGCGGAGCGCACCGCGCGGATCGCCTGCTCCATCGGCATCGCGCGCCTCGACCCCGGCGCGGACGCCGGTCGGCTGATCGCCAACGCGGACGCGGCCATGTACGCGGCCAAGCGCGCCGGCGGCTCGACTTTCTCCTTTTTCGAGGACCACATGGTCGTCGACACCTCCGAGCAGCTCTCGCTGCTGGGCGACCTGCGCCGCGCGCTGGAACTTCAGCAGTTCGAGCTCTACTACCAGCCCAAGATCGATGCCCGCCGCCAGCGCATCAGCGGCGTGGAGGCCCTGCTGCGCTGGAACCACCCAAGGCTCGGGGTCGTCGACCCCGCGGACTTCATGGCGGCGGCGGAGCGCGGCGGGCTGCTCGCGAGCTTGGGCCGCTGGATGCTGGAAGATGCCTGCCGCCAGGCCGCGGCCTGGCGCGCGCAAGGCAGGGAGCTGCGGGTCGCCGTGCAGTTCTCGGCTCCGCAGCTTGGCGACGGCTCGCTGGTCGCCCATGTCGCCGAGGCACTGCGGCGCCACGGCGTGCCCGCTTCGCAACTGCTGTGCGAGATCACGGAGTCCGCGGCCATGCAGGACGTGAAGGCGACCATGCGGGTGTTCGAAGGGCTGCTGGCGCTCGGCGTGCAGCTGTCGATCGACGAATTCGGCAGTGCCTGCTCAAGCCTGAACCAGTTGAAGGAATTGCCGGCTCGCCAGCTGAAGATCGATCGCCGCTTCGTCCACGAACTGGAGCGCGCGCAGGATGCGCGCGCGCTGGTCGAATCCATCATCAGGCTGGCGCACGGCCTGCAGCTCACGGTGGTCGCCGAAGGCGTCGAGACCGCCGGCCAGCGAGACATCCTCGTGAAGATGGGATGCGACGAGCTGCAGGGCTTCCTCTACGCCCGCCCGATGCAGGCGAGCGCGATGCAGTCATGGTCGCTGGAGGCGCCCGAACCCCGTTCGAGGACCTTCGCGCCCCGCCCGTCGCACGACGCGGCCCAGGCATCGGCCTGAGCGTCGGCGCCCCGGGCCCCCCCGGCACCTCAGGCGCGCGGCAGCACCAGCCGGAACGCGCTGCCGCGCCCGGGAGCGCTCTCCAGCAGGACCTTGCCGCCGTGCCGCTGGGCGACCGTCTTCACGAAGGCCAGCCCCAGGCCCGCGCCGTCCACGTTCGCGGTCTCGCGGCCGCGCGCGAATGGCTGGAACAGCTGGGCCTTGAGCTCGTCGGCGATGCCCGGGCCGCTGTCCCGCACCAGCACCGCCCAGGCCTCGGGCAGCGGCTCGATGGCGCAGGTGATGGAAGATTCCGCCGGCGAGAACTTCAGCGCATTGCCAAGCAGGTTGCCGATGGCCCGGCCCACCATCTCGCGGTCGATCAGGCTGAAGGCCTCCTGCGAGGACGGCACCATGTCGATGCGGATGCGGTGCCTGCGCGTCGCTTCCCAGGCGTCGTCCACGCATTCGAGCAGCACGTCCACCAGGTCGTGCCGCTCGAAGCGGTAGTTGTACGACTGCGCGCGCACCAGCTGCATGAAATCGTCCGAGAGGCCCAGCGCCTTCTTCGCGTGCCGCTCGATGCGCTCGTAGAGCTGCTGCTGCGACATCGCGGTGGGACTCTGTGCCTGCAGGGTCAGCAGCGTGAGGATGGAGGACAGCGGCGCGCGCATGTCGTGGCTCAGGAAGCGCATCGCGTGGTCGCGCTGCCGCTGTGCCTGGCGGATCTCGGTCACGTCGACCAGGGACAGGGTCCATCCGACGTGCTGGCCGTCGCCGCTGAACAGGGGCGACTGCTTCACCAGCAGGTCGCGCTCCAGGCCGTCGCGCGCGGCGATCGCCATCGCGCCGGGGGGCCGGTCGAAGGTGGCGGCCTCGACCACGGGCCGCCCCTCGGTCTGCGACAGCACGTCGGCCATCAGGTTCGCGACCGGCTCGCCGCGCAGCTTGTCGCCGGAGGTCAGCCGGAAATGCCGGGCCGCGGCGCCGTTGGCGAGCAGCACGGTGCCAGCCTTGTCGCAGACCAGCGTGGCATCGGGCAGCGCCTCCATGCCGTCGCTCACGAGCCGGTGCAGGTTGCTGAGCTCCTGCGCGGCCTGCCGCAGCGCGGCGATGCGCCGGGCCACGAAGCTGCCGGAGTGGACATCGCCGGCGCGCGCCGTCAGCGTGCCGCCCTTGCTGCGCAGGCGGCTGAACTCGTCCACCAGGTAGCGCGTGGCGGCGTCGAGGTTGCGCCAGCTCCACAGCGCGTAGCTCGCCGCCAGGCCGACCATGCCCGCCGCCGGCGCGAACTGCACGCCCAGCCGCGTGCCGGCCGCCGCCATGGCCGGCAGCGCGATGATGAGGCCGCCCGTCAGCAGCAGCGCGGGCAAGGGGCCGATGAAGGCCATCGCCGTCAGCGCCAGCAGCACCGCGCCCACGTTGATGGCGGCGCCGAGCCACCGCGGCGCGGGCGCGATGCCGCGGCCGCTCGCCAGGCTGTCGAGCACGTTCGCCGAAAACTCGACGCCCGACATCAGCCGCGCGCGTGTCGAGACGGGGGTCGCATACATGTCGCCGAGCCCGGCCGCGGTGGCGCCGACAAGCACGTACTTGCCCTTGAAGGTCCCGGGCGGGACCGTTCCGTCCAGCACGTCGACATAGGAGAAGCGCGGGAAGTGGCCCGGGGGGCCGGCGAAGGGCACGATCATCCTGTCCGACCGCAGCCAGGTCGGCATGCCCGGCGGCGCATCGTCCGCGGCGCGGGCATCGGCGGAAGCCGCATCGCCGGCGCCCGGCACGGCGCCGCCGACCTTGCGCATCGCCACGGCCAGGTGGTCCCACATGTGGCCGGCCAGGCCTTCGCGCAGGTAGACGCTGCGCGCGACGCCGTCGCCGTCCACCGCCAGATGCACATGCCCCAGCGCCTTGGCGCCATCCATCAGCGCGGGGATCGGCTCCACGACGACGGGCACGCCGTTGCGGCTCTGCATCATCAGCGGCAGCACCACCTTGCCGCTGCGCGCCAAGGCGGCCGCGAGGGCCGCGTCGTCGCCGGGATCGTCCTCGTCCGGCTCGGTGAGCAGCAGGTCCATGCCGATGGCCAGGGGCGCGTCCTTGTCGATGTTGCCGAGCAGCTCCGCGTGGAAGGCGCGGCGCCATGGCCAGCGGCCCAGCGCGGCGACGCTCTTGTCGTCGATGGCGACGATGACCACGCCGCCGCGCTCGGCCGCGCGGCCCTGCATCGACATCAGCGCATCCTGCAGCAGGCGGTTCGCGCCGCCGAGCCAGCCGGACCACTCGAGCGCGAGCACCAGCGCCGCGACCAGCAGCGACAGCACGGCCCATTCATACCGGCGCGAGCGTGGCGGCCGGGGCGGGTGCTTGTCGTGCGCGCGCTGCATGCGGGACGGCGGGCCGGCGCCTTACTGCCGGCTCACGGCCCGGCCCTGCGCATCGCGCAAGGTGCCGCCGTCGGAGGCGCGCACCACGGCCTCGATCCGGACCGCCTGCGGCGCCGAGAACTCGCCGCTCAGCCCTTGCGGCGCGACGGCCTTGATGCGCACGTAGTAGCGGCCGGGCGGCTGGTTCGGCAGGCGCAGCGAGGCCTCGGCCAAGGTCTGCTCATCCACCAGCTCGGCGAAGCGCTCATCGCGCGCGACCTGCACCACATAGCGGTAGCCGGCCATGCCGGTCCAGGAAATCTGCAAGGCGCCGTCGTTGGTATCGATGCTCGGCGCCGGCGCGGCCGGCGGCGGCGGCACCAGCTCGAAGCCGCGGCTGCCGCTGAAGGGACCCTGGTCGAGCGAGCCGTCGGCCGCCGTGCGGATCGAGGCCACGCGCCAGTGGTAGCGCCCGAAGGGAAGCGTGGCCGAGCGGATGCATTCCGTCGCCGTGCTGTCGTCCAGTTGCAGGGACTGGAAGACCTCGTCACTCGCGATCTGGAACCTGAAGCGCTGGATGCCGGCCGGTTGCGTGCAGGCCAGCTCGACCACGTTGCCCGCGATCTTCGCCGCCGGATCCGGCCGCTGGAAGAGCGGCGCCACTGGCCGTGCCTTCACGCGCAGCGCGCGCGTGCTCTCGGCGCCCGACAGGCCTTCATCGTCCACGGCGCGCGCGCCGATCACGTAGTTGCCGTCGTCGAGGCCCGCGAAGCGGATTCCAGGGCCGTCGAACAATCCGTTGCGAACGACCTGCTCCATCGCCGCATCCTTCGCGATGCGCACCCGGTAGGCCAGGGCGCGCTGGCCTGGGGGAAGGGTGAGCTGGACGAAGTCCGCGTCGGTCAGGATGGCCGGCAGCGCGCTCAGGTCCGGGGCCTGCGGCAAGGCGCGGACCTGCCCCATCACGCCGGTGCCGCTCACGCGCGCGCCTTGCCCCGCGTGCAATTCGCGCGCCTGGACTTTCTCCTGCCTTCGGCCGACCGGTCGCCCTTGCAGCGCCACGACGCCCTGCGTGACCTCGCCGGTGACCGCCGCATCCGGCTGCACGGCCACGCCGAACTCGGTGCCGCGCACGCTCGCGACCGCCAGCGGCGTATGGATCTCGAAGCGGCTCGCCTTCCCGCGCCGCGGCTTTGCCGACGCGTCGACCCGGCCCGCCTCCAGCTGAATGAGCGTGTCGGCGGACTGGCTTCCGTCCGCCGGCCGCACGCCGATCAGGCGGGCGCGCGAGTTCGCGGGAATGCGCACGATGGAGCCGTCTGGCATCTGCAGGCGCGCATAGCCATCGACGCCGACCTCGATGCGCGCGCCTTGCGCCAGTTGCGCGCCCTCCTGGAGCGCGGCACCGGGAGTGTTGTCGGCCTGCAGGAGGCGCACATCGCCGCTCACGTAGGCCACGCTCGCGACCGCGGGCATCGAGGCAAGCAGCGCGAACGGGATGCGCACCTCCGAGCCCGGCACCAGCCGATGCGGATCGGCGATGCCGTTGCGCCTCTGCAGCTGCACCCAGTCCGCGGACTTGCCCGTGTACCGCTCGGCCAGGCCATAGAGCGTCTCGCCCGGCGCGACTGCATGCACGAAGTCCGCCGGTGGCTGCGGCTGCGGCTGTGGCTGCGAGAGCGCGAGCGCCGCATGCAACGCCACCGGGGCGAGGCCGATACAGCGTACGACGCGGCGCACCGCCTGGAGACGCGCGGCCTGCGCCGCCGCCTCAGCCCTCACTGCTCTCATCGGTGCTGATCGTCTCGAAACGATAACCCTGTCCGTAGATGGAAGCGAGCCGGTAGCCGCTCTCGGGCCGCAGGCCCAGCACGGTGCGCACGCGCGAGATGTGCGTGTCCAGCGAGCGGGACATCAGCTCCGTGCCCGGCGGATTGGTGTTGCCCCAGATCGCCTCCAGCAAATGTTTGCGCGAGAGCAGCCGGCCCGGATTGCGGAAGAGGAAGAGCGCGAGGTCGAATTCCTTGTGCGTGAGCACGACCGGCGTGCCCTCGATCTCCAGCCGGCGGCTCGCCAGCACGAAGCGGTAGCGGCCCCACACCTGCTCGTCGGGCTGCGGGTCCATGTAGGCGCGGCGCAGCAGCGCCTTCACGCGCGCCGCGAGTTCGCCCACGCGCATGGGCTTCACCATGAAGTCGTCGGCGCCGGCGGAAAGGCCCTCGACGATGTCGCGCTCCTCGTGGCGATTGGTCACGAAGAGGATGGGGATGCGTGCCTCCAGATTGCTGCGCACCCAGCGGACGATCTCCGGACCCGTGATGTCCGGCAGGTGCCAGTCCAGCACCAGCAGGTCGAAGCTGTCGCGCTGCAGCTCGCGCCTGAGCGCGGCACCTTCGGCGAAGACGTGGCAGTCGTGACCAATGGCCTGCAGCGTGCACTTGACGAGGTCAAGCTGATCGACGTCATCGTCGAGCGCGGCGACTCGCATTTCGTTGAACCTTCCGGTGAGAGAGCCCAGCGAAAACTGCCAAGCTTGAGATACGCAACAAAGTGTAGCGACTCCATCGCGGCCGCGGCGGTGACGAATGTCAAGCAATGTCAAACCGCGCGGGATTTCTGGCGGGCAGAGGCGGCCGGGCGCGGTCAATTCTCAGGCATTGTCAACTCGCTTGCCGCGTGCCGGGGGCCTCCCTACATTCGCGCCATTCCACTCCAGACGGCCCGCATCGCGGGGCTCCGGCCACCGCCGATGCCTGACGTGATTGCCTCTTTTTTCAGCGAATGAACAAGTCACCCCAAGCACCCGGAAGCGAATCTCCCCTAGGCGGTCTCCCGCGCCCCATCGACCTGCTGCATCGCCTGGCGCGCACCAAATTGCCGATCCGCGTCGACGACTGCGGCGAGATCGAGATCCTGCGTGTGCTGAAACTCGGCGGCACCATCAAGGCGGCCATCCCCGAAGCGCGGCCGGTGTCCGGAAGCCATGGCGCGGCCCACCGGCAGTCGCCCGCGACCGTGGCCGAAGTCACCTCGATCGGACGCATCCTGCTGGAGCGCTTCGCGCCCCGCACGCGGCCGCAATGCCTGTGATCGCGCCGCCCGCGCTCGCCTGGCCCAGCGCGGCCAGCTGGCCCTGGGGGCCGCGTGGCGCGAATGCGTTTGCCCCGGCCGAATGCACGGAACAACCAGGCCTCGCCTCCCCCATGATCAGCATCTTCGACCAGGCCATGGGAACCCCACGCGCCAGGACCACCATGGACCTCCTGAACCTGGCGCTCGAGCGCGACAACCTGCGCACGTGGTCGCGTCGCCTCGGGCTCTCCGAACAGGCGCTGCGCACCGCCCGCAGCCGGGGGCGCCTGTCACCCGCGATCGCCGGCTCGCTGGCCGAGGAGTTGAACGAGGACCCGGCGGCGTGGATCGTCATCGCGGCGCTGGAGACCGAACGCGAAAGCGCCTGCAAGACAAGAATGGTGCGGCGCTTCGGGCTGGGGCGGGAGGCGGGCTGACGCATCGGGCCTCGGCCGTGCGCCGCGGCCTGCGTTCGTTCAGCGAACGCCAATTCCTGCCGCAGGCGTGCGTTCATCGTTCATATCCCGGAATTGGGACCGGCACCGTTCACGCATACTTTGCAAAGACAACTTCAGGGCGTGCGGACGCCCACATGCAGCCACTTTTGCAAGCGATGAATCACAAGAAAGAGCTCGGCCGGCGAATCCGGGCGGAACGCGTCGCCAGCGAAATGAGCACGTTCGAACTGGCAATCGCGGCGGGGGTGCTGCGCAGCACGATCGACCGACTGGAGCGCGGCGTGGCCACCCAGGGGCTGCGCGTCGATACGCTGGCAAGGATCGCCCATGCGCTTGGCGTGCCGGCGCAGCGGCTGATCGGAGATGGATGTGCCGGCGATGCATCCGCCCTGGCGGGCACCGGCGTGTCCTTCGAGGAATTCGCGCTGCTGTGCGAGGACCCCGAGGCGGCGGGCGTCCGGATCGCGCTCATCGACCGGCTGCGGCGATCGTCCTTTTCCTAATCGGCAATACGCTTCGGGGGGCTTCAATTCCTCCGTGCCACCAGGGCGCGCAGGCCCGCCAGTGCCTTCGCCCGCTCCTCCTCGGTGCCGCCGAAGACCATGTCATCGTAGGTTCCGTCTTCCATGAATACGCGCAGCGCCGTCGGCGGAAACTCGCCTGCCTCCGCCTTCCGCAGCAGCTCGGCAAGTTCGAGTTCGGTCCTGTCGGTTCCTGGGACGTATTTCGGCGAGTCTTTCATGGCTTCCTTTGGAAGGTCGGAGGCCCGGCCGCGGAAGGTTCCGCCCGGGCGAGGCTGCCGCGCGTTCCGCGGCTGCGCCGGAGATTAGAGCCTAGGCGGGATTCAGGCCAGCGCTCAAAAGTAACCGGAATTGACGCATCCCCCGCCGGCGGGCAAGGGGCTGTCTCTCCAATCCAGCTTATGCGAATGCGGCGTTCTGGCTCGGACGCCACGGCGAAACGATGTCACCCGTCAGGCCGGTTTCGTCCGCGCCACGCGCGGCGGGGCCGGCGAGGCTGAAGCTGCACAGCAGCAGATTCGAGGCCGCCATCCTGGCGATCTGCGCCGTGGACATCTTGCCCAGCATGTCGGCCAGCGCCTCGCGAATGCCCAGGCGGCTCATCGCCAAGGCCCGGTCCTGCTTCACCAGCTTCTGCGCCAGGAGCAAATAGGCGAGGTTGATGTCTTCGATCTCGCGGCTCGTTTGCCGAGCCCGCGTCCCGCCTTCGTTTTCGATTTCCACAAGCACCCCACATGAACTGTTTGCGCTAGTGGAGCACAGCAAGCCGTCCATTTGCGTGACGGCCAGGACAGGCTTCGCGACTTAAAGCACGTTCTGCGTAAGAGAAGTCCTACAGACAAATCACGGCTAATTCAAAGGTTGTAACCAGCAAGCCAAGCCGGGCGCTCGCGTGCCATGCTTAAGTTCTCGCCGCTCGCGCGAAAGGCCGGAATCGGCCGCGCGTCAGCGCGGCGAGCAGACCTTGACCACGACCTTGCACGGCTCCGTGGGCAGGTGGCCGTCGCACTGGGCCGCCGCCGTCTTGCCCGCGGCGTCCGCCGTTGCGGCCGTGGCAATGCCCCATTCGCCGAAGTTGCCGGTGGCAAAGGCGGCGCAGGCGCGGTCGAAGGAAGCCCGGACGGTGCAGGTGCCCGCGCGGCCCGCGGCCCGGTTGCACTGCGCCCGCGCCGCCAGTTCCGCGGCTTCACGGGACGGATGGTTGAAGGAATAGCCATAAGTCGCGCGAAGGGACGCGATCGCACCCCAGCTCGGCCCTTGCGCCGATGCGGCGTGCGCGGCCGGACCGAGGCACAGCAGCAGCGCCAGCGCGCCCGCGAGACGGCGGGAGCGCGGCATCACCAGGCCGCTCCTTCGCCGCGCAGCGCCCGCCGCGCAAGCAGGAAGGTCGCGGCATTCCAGCTCTGCCCCGCCATGCCCATCGGCGCGAGCGTGCGGCCATGGAACCACTCCGTGAAGCGCCAGCCATCGAGCGAATTCACCCGCGCCAGCCGCGCGAGTTCAGGCCACGCCTGCGTGTGCAGGCCCAGCCGCGCAAGCGCCATCACCCAGAAGCCGCCGACGAAGGGCCAGATGCCGCCGTTGTGATACTGGTGCACCATGTTCTGCTGGTGGCGAGCCATGTACGGCCGCCAGAGTTCATGCTGCCGCGACAGCGGGTGCAGCACGACCCGCACAGGATAGGGCTCGCTGGCCCGGGACTCGGCGATGGTGTGGACGATGCGCTGCGCCATGGCGGCATCGGCCAGCCCGCTCTGTATCGCAAGCACGTTGCCGAACACATCCCCCTCGTCACCGACCACCGCGAAATTGACGAAACTGAGGTAGAGACCCGGATCACGCCTTCCGCGGCGCGCGTAGTGGCGCAGCAGGCGGGCGCGGTGGTATTCGGGCAGGTCTTCCTGGAAAGGGTTGAACAGGTGGTTGAAGTGGTGCCGTGTCGCCTCCGCCTCGTCCAGCGCGTAGCGGCGCTTGACCTCGTACCAGAGTGCATTGCTGTAGAGCACATAGCCCGAGCGCGGCATGATGTCGGCCCAGTCGCTGGCCTCGTTCTGCTGCAGCAGCCGGAAGTGCTGGTGCTCCTGCGCCAGCAGCCAGGCGATCGCGCGGCCGGCCCCATCGCTCCAGCGCTCGGCACCGACCTTGCCATGGCGGCGCACGTGGTCCACCGCGATCAGCCACCACAGCGTGGCGTCGATGCATCCCAGGTACCAGAAGTCGGCATCGCGCCCTTCCGGGTCGACGTATTTCGGGATCTGGCCATTGACCGCCTGCTGGGCCGCGAGCGCGTCGAGGCTGGCCACCGCGCCCTCTTCCAGCGCCGGCACGCCGCTGCCGCACATCGCCATCACGCAGATCGCGGCGTCGCGCCCGAAGATGCGCGTGTAGCGCCGCGCCTGCGCCGCCTCGGTTCGGCTGGCCGCCAGGATGCCGTGCGGCGTCAGGTTGCGTTGCAGGAGTTCGAGCGACGCGCCGGCACAGGTGTCGATCAGCGCAAGCGCGGAGGCATCGAGGTTCGTCATGAATGCAGCAGGAGACTGTGCCGCGGCGCGTCCGCGAGGCGTTCCCGGCGGGTACGCCTCCATCCAGCGTCGGTTCGCCAGCGCACGGCAGAATCCCCGCATTCTGCCGGCACTTCGCCTTCAGGCGCCGCCGCTAGAACTTCCCGAGCACGTTCAGGAACACACCCCGGCTGCGATAGCTCAGGTCCGTGAGGTTGTCCGAGAAGTTCGTGAAGTTGTAGCCCAGCCCGACCTTGAGGTTCTCGTTCACGTGGTAGTAGCCCGCGGTGAGCCAGCCGGTGCGGCGGTCGCCCAGCTCCTTCGCGCGCAGCGAGCGCAGCTCGGCCATCCAGCTCCAGTTGCGCACCACCTTCCAGTCCACGCGCACGATCGCGAGCTCCGCCGAACTCTTGAACCACTGCGCCGAATCGTCGCGGCTCGGCCGCAATTCGCCGCGGCGCCATGCGTACTTGCCGCCGACGGTCCAGCGCTGCGTGAGGTCGTAGGTCGCATCGATCGCGAACACGCTGCTCTTCTGCTGGTAGTCCACGCCCAGCGTGGACACCGGTGTCGTCGTCGCGTCGGTGAAGGAGGACTGCCCCGGCGACGAGAGGTCGAAGAGGTACGTGTACTTCAGCAGCATGTTGAGCCGATCGTCGGCGATCGGTCTGAAGGCGTAACCCACGACGGCCTCGGTGTAGTTCGCGGCCGCGAGCTGGCCCGCGTCGCTGTCGCTGTCCGCGATGTTGAGCTTGCCGACCCAGCGCGCGTCCTCGCTGGTCTTGTAGCTCAGCGAGTTGCGCAGCAGCCAGCTCTTGCGCTCTTCCTGCAGCGTGCGGTCGTTGCGGTACTCGATGCCGCCGCTGTACTTGACCTGCGGGCTCGAATAGCCGGCGGTCAATGCCACGGCCTCGCGGCGCACTTCGCCGAAGGTCTCCGAGCCGATGGTGCCGTTCTCGAAGTTGGTGCCGAAAGTCCAGCGGCTGTCCGGCGCGTACTGCACGCCGTAGGCATGCGTGAGCCCCGGCTGCACGCCGACGGATTGCCGGTGTTCGGTGAACATGCTGAGCTGGTCGCTCAGGCGCGACTTCACGCCCGTCACCAGGTTGCCGCCGCGGCCGAGCACGTTCTCGTCGGTGCGGCCGGTGTCGCGGGCATAGGTCATGTAGACGCTGGAGCGGTCGTCGTACTGGTAGTCGACGCCGGCCTTGCCCGCGCCGCCGCCATCGCCGCCCGACACCTCGCCGAGTGCCGAGAGCTTGTCGGTGAAGCGGTAGCGCCCGCCGAAGCCCAGGCGGTCGTTCTCCAGCCGCGTGCCGGTGCGGCGCAGCGACTTCTGCGCGAAGCCGTAGGCGCTCCACTGCGCAAGGCTGTCGTAGTCGAGCTGGATGGCCGCGTCGGTTCGCTCGCCCTCCACGCGCATCGTGTCCGGCAGGATCGGGCTGGTGACCACCGAATCCATGCCCTTGTCGTCGTAGCGCACGCTGCCGCCCAGCTTCCACCGCGGCGTCAGGCGATAGCCCAGCTGAGCCTCGGCGACGTCGGTGTTGAAGCCGTTGGTCTCGTCCTTGCGGTCCACCTTCAGGCGCAGGTCCGCGCGGTCGCTCAGCGTGATGGCGGCGTTCAAGCCCGATTGCGTCGACTCGTTGGCCGTGAGCTGGCCCGGCGCCGCGAAGCCCGCGTCGCGCCGCTGCACGTAGGCCGAGACGCGGCCGGGCGTGTCGAGGCCCACGTCCTTCAGGTCCGCCTGGCCCTCGACGCGATAGGCGTTGGCATCGATCTTCAACCCGGGCGCGAGCGCGCCACCGCTGAAGCTGTAGCCGCCGTCCATCGAGCTCAGCTGGCCGATGCCCGTGCCGTCGGTGCGCGCGGCCTCGGCCTTGAGGTAGGTCGTCTCGCTCTTGCGCAAGACCAGGTCGGCGCCGCCAAGGCCCTGGTTCATGCCGATCTGCTCCTGCCGCGTGCCCGTGACGCCCAGGCGCACGTTGTCGTTGGCCCACCACGACAGCCGCGCGCCGGTGGCGAGTGTGTCGAGCGAGCCGGCGAGCGGCGTGTACTCGTAGGTCACGACCAGGTAGGCATAGTGGCCCGTGAGGCCGCCCGCGCGCACGAGCGAGGAATCGTTCGCGATGCTGGACAGCGGCGAGGTCAACAGCACCCGGCCCTGCAGGTAGTCGAGCTCGTAGTCAGAGGTCGGCACCAGCTGCTGGCGCGAGAGCACCAGGCCCGAGTCGCGGTCGCGGATCTCGACGAAGACCTGCTCCGCGCCGCGCGTGATGTCCTGGTTGCGCAGGTAGTAGAGCGAGCCGCCGGTGCCGCGGAATTCCTCCCGCGCCGCGAGCGTGCCCGGCTCGGCGGCGAAGGCGTCGGCGCGGATGCGCGCCTCGCCGAAGGCGGTGGAGCCTTCGCTCAGGTAGAGGCCGTGGAAGCCGTACAGCCCGCGGTTGATCTGCGTGAGTTCGGTCTCGCCGAAGTTGAGCTTGAAGTTGCCCCACATCGCCTGCGAGCGGCCGTCGTCCACGCGCAGGTAGATGCGGCCCTGCGTCGGCGCGTCCTCGATGCTGGTGGAGTCGTCGCCGAAGGTGGCCCAGGAGTCCACCGGATCGAAGCGGCGGAACAACGAGCTCGGGTCCTTGCGGTCCATGTTGCGGAACAGGTCGCCGAGCTCGCGTTCCTCGGTGTCGACGCTCGCCGTGAGCTGCCAACGCTCGTTCAGGTTGCCCTTGCCATAGAAGGCGAGTCGGCCCTCGGTCCAGGTGTCGTTGTTGTAGCGATTGCCGTCGTTCGTCAGCAGCGCCGCCGGCCCCTTGGTGCGGTCGCGGCCGACCGTCAGGTCCGCCTGGCCGACCAGGAACCAGTCATTGGCCGGCAGGTCGAAGTCGCGCCGGTAGACACGCGCCACGCCATCGGCGCCAGTCACCGCGATCTCGCCGGTCTGCGTGCGCCGGGGCACGAGCTGCTGGAAGACGAAGCGGCCCTGCTCGTCCACCGGCACCGCGAAGCCCAGCGCGCGCACGCTCTGGTCGCCCCGGATCGAACGGCCGCTGGCCGTGACGGTGCCTGCGCGCACCGGGATGTTGGTGACAGCGAGGTTGCTCTCGCCATAGGCCTTCGCGAGTTGCTTCTTTTCGTCGCTGTCGCCTTCCACCGGCGGGCGGCGCGGCGCGAGGGTGAGTGAGAAATCCTGCGTCTCGTCGAACTGGCCGTCCTTGCCATAGACGCGCAGTCGCCAGAAGACCTTGTCCGCGTTGGCGTCCGATGCGCGCGCCAGCAGCTCGGCGGGCACGCGCCATTCACCGCGCAGGTCCGCATCGAGCGGGATGGTCGCGAGCGGCACGGCCTGGCGCACGTCGTTCGAAGTGAAGAGGCGCAGCTCCGCCTTCGCGAGAAAGAGCATGTAGTTGCTGTAGCCGGCGAACTTCACAGTCTCCCCTGGCACGGCGACGGTCGGCCAGGCGGCGGCGCTCAGGCGGCGAGGCTGCGAGAGGTTGTCGTATTGCAGCCGCAGGTCGTTGCGCTCCAGGCCGACGTCGATGCAGCGCTGCCGGTCGGCGCCCGACATCGCGGCCGCACTCTCGGGCCGGCCGTCGATGCTGATGCGCATGGGCTCGGTGGCGGCCGCCAGCGGCGTGAGCATGCCGCACTCGGTGGGGTCGGTGCGGGTCAGGATCTCCGAGCGGCGTGGCGCGGCCTGCACCGGCTCCTGCCAGAACACGCGCACTTCGACGCGGCGGTTCGCGGGCCAGTTCGCCGGATCCTGCGCCGGCATGGCCACGGGTTGCGCGGGGCCCTTGGAGCTGGCGGCGAAGGCGCTCTCGGGCAGGCCGAGGCGCTGGGCCAGGTAGCGGCCCGTGGCCTGCGCGCGGGCCAGGCCCAACGCGTCGTTGTCAGGAAAGCGCAGCTTCAGCGCGGGGCTGATGCGCTGCACGTCCGTGTGGCCCACGATCTCGAAGCGCAGGTTCTGGCGGCCCTGCACCTGCGCCGCGAGTTCGTCGAGCGCCTTGCGGTCCTGCGCGGTGAGCAGGTCGCCGCCCGATGCGAAGCGGGCGCTGCCCGCGGCGTCGCGATCGACCGGCACGGCGGCCGCGGCCTCGACACGCTCCCCGCGCGTCTCGACCAGCGCGCGCTCGTCGCCCAGCAGGATGCTGATCTTCGGCAGTTCGCGCTCGGAGGTCTGCGGGATCATGTCCACGCCATTGATCTCGACGGCGCGCGGGTCGGCGCGGCAGGCGTCGTCCATGCGGCCGCGCGCATCGGTGCGGCATTGCCGATCCGCGTCTTGCGGCGGCGTCTGCGCCAGCGCGCTGCCCATGCCGGCCCACAGGCACAGGGCACCGGCGGCGCTCGCGATGGCCGTGCGGCGCAGCGATTTCTTGTTGGGGCGTTCTCGGAGCGTCATCGGGAGCCGTGCGAAGGAGTTCGGGGACGAGGTCATGGCGGCGCGGCTCATGGCTTGGCCGGAGCGGCGACGAGCTCCACCTCGATGTCCAGGTTGAACAGGGCCGTGTCGGACGCGCGTCCATGGGCCTTCCAGCGCGCGAGCACTTCGTCCTTCACCGTCGCGATGCGCTGTTTCGTCAGCCCCGGGTCCTCTCCCGGACCGGGCCGGTAGGCCAGCCGCAACACCGAGGGCTTCTGCGCGATCGAGCGCACCAGGCCATCGAGACGACCGGCGAAGGCGGGCTTGAGCGCGCCGCTCGCGGCTTCGAAGGCTTCGGCCTGCAAGTCGAGGCGGACCACGCGGTGCACGGTGGCGCCGAAGTTGAGCTTGACGATCTTCCCGCGCGTGACGCGTTCGTCGCCCGGGTTTTCGGTCGTCACGCGGTAGCCCGAAGGCAGCGTCCGCTCGTCGAGCTTGAGCACGAAGTTGCTGCCCGTCCCCTCCTTCGGAATCGCCGCGCAGTCGATGTGGTAGCGGCCCTCCGCGTCGGTGGTGACGAGCAGGCCGTTCACCGTCGCGAGGCGCACGTTCGCGAGGCCGGGCTCGCCCTCGTCCTGGTAGCCGTTCGCGTTCTTGTCGTCGTAGACCTTGCCGATCACGTCGGTGCAGTCGAACAATGCGTCCGGCACCACGCGGATGGCGGCGGCGGCGACGTTGGAGATCACCGGGCCGGCCAGGCCGGCGCGTGCGAGGACCTGGTTCACGTACTCGCCCTCGCCCACGCCGACCCCGACGCCAAGCACCATGGTGAGCTTCTTGGTCTCGCTCGCCGCGAAGCTCTGCGCGGGTACCGTGAACTGGCGGCCCACCAGGCTGATCGCGGCGGGCTGCGCCGGGCCGTTCGGCAGGGTCTGTATCTTCAGCGAGCCTTCGACGTACTTGAAGCCCGGCGGCAGCGTGTCGACCAGCGCGACGTTGCCCACGGCCACGGCACGCGTGTTGCGCGCGGTGATGGTGTAGGGCACGAGCTCTGCCTTCTTGGCGGTGAGCTTCGACGTCGTCTTGCGCAGTTCGATCACCGTGCCACTGCCTTCGCGGTCGAGCGGGATGTGGTTGTTCACCAGCCGCTGGCCGCCGCCAGCGGGAAGCGTGAAGTTCAGGAAGTACACGGTGCCCGCGCCGCCCGGGCCGGGCTGCGGCGAAGCCGTCACCACGCAGGGGTCGGTGCCATTGGTGTCCACCGTGCCGGCGGGCGACGCGCAGTTCTGCAGATTCAGCGGTCCCGCCGCCGGCGGGTAGGTCGCCGACAGCTGGTAGCTGCCCGGTGGCGTGATGGTGAAGCTGTACTCGCCGGCCGGTGCGCCGGGCAGGAGGAAGAAGTAGTAGAGCCCGTCCGCCTCGGTCGTGACCGAGGCCGTGCCGCCGAGAAGGTGCGTGGCGGGGTCGAAGCCCGGCGGGCCGTTCAGCGTCACGCGCGCGCCCGGCACGGGCTGGCCGCTCAGGCTGTCGTAGACCACGCCGCTCGGATCCAGCGGCAAGTCCTGGTTGATGACGGACACGCCCGGCGCGCTGATGGTGACCGGGATGAAGGCGCGCGACTCGGCACCCGGCAGCGTCGGGTTGGGCCCGCCCGCCTTGTTCTGCACCGGGTCGGTCGGCCACACGCCGCCTACGACCTGGCCCGTCGGTGCGCGGAAGCGCACCTGGTAGTTCGCGGGCACCAGGTCGTCGAAGCGGTAGCTGCCGTCGGCCGCCGTGGTCTTCACGTCGAGGACGATCAGGTCGGTCTGCGCGCAGCTGGTCGCGCCGTTCGGGCAGCCCAGCAGTTCCACCGTCCAGCCGCCGAGCACCGGCTCGTCGGGCGTTCGCACGCGGTCGTGGTTGCCGTCGCGCCAGACCACGCCCGACAGCGCGGCGGGCTGGTTGGTCTTCTCGAAGAAGTCGTAGCCCGTGATGTTCGGGTTGGCGGCCGAGAGCACCACCTTGATCTGGTTCGGCGCCGGCACCGTGCCGCCGGCCGAGCCAGGGCGCTGGCCCACGTCGTCGTAGGCGGCGGGCTGCGTCTCCGTCACGGTGTAGCCGGCCGCATCGGACATCGGCAGGTCGGCGATGCTGTAGCGGCCGTCCGGTCCGGTGACGGCCGTGCGGCTGACCGCCTTGCCGGCCGCGTCGGTGCCCGTCACCGTGATCGTGACGCCGGCGATGGGCAGGTCCCCCTGCTCTTTCACGCCGTTGCGGTTCACGTCGTTGAAGACCAGGCCCGCCAGCGAGCCGCCGGTCTCGCCGAAGTTGTAGCCCGTGCCGGTGGCCGAGACGCCCCCCGGGTAGACGATGCCGGTGATGCGGTCCGGCCCGATGGTGCCGATGGTCGCGCCGTCGATCTGGCCGACGGACTCCTGCGCGTCGGCGTAGTTCGCGGGCTGCGTCTCGACGATGGTGTAGCCCGCCGCGTCCGAGGGCGGTAGGCCGAGGAACTCGTAGCGGCCATCGGGCCCGGTGAGCGTCGTGACGTTCACCGGCGTGCCGGAGCTGCTGAGGCCGCTCAACGTGACGGTCACGCCCTCGATGGGCGGCTCGCCCGCCGTGAGCTTGCCGTCCTTGTTGCTGTCGACGTAGACCTTGCCACTCAGGCCCGGCGAGGTCTGCAGCGTGATGCTGCCGCTGTTGAAATTGTTGCCGGCCGCAGGACTGGTGCCGCCGACCGGGTCGTTGGAGCCGGTGGTCACGATGCTCGCGGTGTTGGTGAAGGTCGTGCCGGTGGCCGCCGCGATCTGCACCGGGATGCGCACCTGCGCCGTGCCGCTCGCCGGCATGCTCGCGATCGCGCACAGCACGGTCGAGCCGCCGACGGCGCCGGTGCAGGTGGGCGCGGCGGGTGTGAAGGCGCCGGATGTCACCGTGAACACCGGCGTGCCGGCGATCAACATGTTGGTCGGCAGCGTGTCGCTGAACTGCGTCGTCTCCGCCGCGTGCGGGCCGTTGTTGCGCACGTCGACCAGCCAGTCGAAGACCTGGCCGATGCCGACCGCCGTGACCGGCGTCGCCGTGCCGGCCAGCACGGCGCGCTTGCCCACCACCTGCACGTCCGCCTTCAGCCGGTAGATGGTCGGCTCGTCGTAGCTGTTGTTGCCCTGCGGGTCGTAGGTGTTGTTGTTGAACACCGCGTTCGCGAAGGACACGCGCGCCTTGTTGATGTACGAGCCCTTGGCCGCGCCGCGCAGCTGCACCTGCACCGAGGCGGTGGAGGCCTCGCCGGTGGCGGTCGGCCCGGTGCCGCCGAGCAGCGGGATCGTGCAGTTGATCGTGCCGCCGGGCTGGCCGACGGTGACGCCGACCGGCGTGCAGACGATGCCCGCCGCCGGCGGCACGACGGCCACGAAAGTGGGCGAGCCGGCGCCCGTGGGCAGGATGTCGGTCAACACCACGTTCTCGGCGGCCGAGGCGCCGTTGTTGGTGGCCGTCAGCGTGTAGGTGACCACGTCGCCCACGTCGATGGGGTCGATGTCGTCGGTCTTGTTGACCAGCAGGTCGTAGACCGGTGCCGTGACGGCCGTGGCCTGCGCCGCCGTGTTGGTGGCGCCGCCCGCGACCTCGGGCGTGTCGGTCGTCACCGTGACGGTGTTGTTGATCGAGCCCGTGCCGCCGCCGGCCACGCTCAGCGCGACGAGCGGGCGCACCTGCACCGTGATGGTCTGCTGCCCGCCGCGGTCGATCTTCGGCCAGTTGCAGGACAGCGTGTCGTTGCCCGGGCCCGTGGCCGAGCCGATGGCCGGCGCGGTGCACGTTCCGCCGTTGCTCGCGGCGGCCGAGAGGAAGACCAGGCCCGCGGGCAGCGTGTCGGCCGCCGTGACGTTGAAGGCATCGCTCGCGCTCGTCGCGGCGGGGTTGCGCGCGGTGATGACGTAGGTCAGCTTCTGGCCTGCAGGCACCGGGTCGGGCGTGTCGGTCTTGGTCACCGTCACGTCGGTGCGCGCGGTGAAGTAGGCCGGCGTGGCGACGTTGTTGTTGGAGTTGTTGTTGGTGAGGTTGCCGTCCGCCACATCCTGGCTGAGCGCGAAGGCCTTGTTGCTCAGCGAGAAGTCATTGCTGGCCGATGTGCCGCTGCCGAAATGCCGCACCGTGACCTGGATGCGCGGGCAGTTGCTGCCGGCGGTGCACACCGGCAGGCTGGTGATCGTGCAGTTGCTGAGCGAGACGTCCGAAGCGTTGGGCGCCAGGCTGCAGCTGCCCATGGTCGCGGCGCCGGGCGTCACGGCGATGCCGTAGTCGCCCGCCACCGCGTTGAAGACGTTGTTGAAGGCGTCGGTGACGGCCACGCCCGTCGCCACGTCGGGCCCGGCGTTGACGACCTCGAGCTCCCAGGTGATCGGGCTGCCCGCGATCTGCCGGTTGGCCGCGCTGTCGCCGATGCCGACGACGCGCTTGAGGACCGAGAGATCCGCCTGCTGCCCCGGCGGCTGCGCGGTCAGGCCGACGCCGACGCAGTTGTTGGCGGCGTTGGTGTCCACGGGACCGTTGGCGCTGCTGACGCACATATTGTTCGTCAGGTTGGTGCCGGTCACCGTGGCCTTGGCGTCGATGACGATGCCCGCCGTCGTCTGCCCCACCGGCAAGGCCACGCCGGTGCTGGTGCATGTGATGCCGACCGGTCCGTCGATCGGCGTGCCGACCGCCGGCATGGGCGTGCAGGTGAAGCCGGCGGGCGGCGTGACCTTGGAGATCTGCAGGCCGGCAGGCAGCGTGTCGGTGAGGGTGATCGTGCCCGCCGCGGGGAAGGGCGTCGGGCCGAGGTTGGTGGTCGAGAGCGTGTAGCTGAAGGCCTGGCCCACCGGCACGGCGGCCTGCGGCCAGCTCTTCGTCTTGTTGGCGCGCAGGTCGGAGACCGGGTCGATGACGGTCGTCGGCTCCGTCCAGTTCGCGGGCGTCACGCCGGGCGCGCTGAGCGTCGCGGTGTTGTTGATGCCCGTGCCCGTCGTCAGTGCGCGAACCGGGACCGTGATGATGCCGAGCGCCTGGTTGAGGCCCGCCGCGCCGGTGCCGGTGCGCGTGCATGACAAGGTGCCGCCGGCCGCGGGGCAGCTGTTGCCGCCGGTGTTGCACGTCCACCCTCCCGAGTTGAAGGTGGTGGGGCCCGTGAAGCAGAAGTTCGCGGGCATCGGGTCGGTGATCTGCGCGCCGGTCGGGAAGTCGCCGCTGTAGCGGGACTCCAGCAGGAAGTTGAAGTCGGCAGCCGTCACCACCGGATCGCTGACCGACTTCGACTTGTTGACCGACAGCGAGCTGCCGGCGGTGATCGCCGTGTTGCGCGTGGCCGTGTTGTTGTCGGTGTCGCCCTCGCCCACGCCGCCGCCTGCGACGACCGACGCGGCATGCGTGAGCGTCGAGCCGTTGCCGACGCCGACGATGCCGGTGACCGAGAACACGCGGTTCGCGTTGAGCGCCAACGCGCCGACGCCGCAGGTCAGCACCTGGCCCGCGGCCGTGCAGCCGGCCGGCGGCGTGGCGACGCCGAAGCCCGGCGGCAAGGTGTAGGTGACGGTGGAGTCGGGCGACGCATCGGGCCCGAGGTTGTCCACGCGCAGCTGGTACACCTGCGTGCTGCCCGCAGGCGCCGTGGACGGGCCGGTGAGCGAGACCGCCAGGTCCGCGCCGGGGTTCACCGTGGTGGGCTGGCCCTGGCTCATGCCCGGCACGTTCGCGGTGACCGCCAGCGTGCCGGCCTGCGTGGAACGCACCATCAGCCCGCTCAGCGCGATCTGGTTGGCAGCCAGCGTGATGCCGGAGCACGTGACGGTGCCCGGCCCCGCACTGTTCAGCGGCATGCCGGCGCAGGACACGCCCGGCGGCAGCGTGCCGGGCCCGACGTAGACGCCGTCCGCCGGAATGTCGAGCGTGAAACTCGCGCCCGCCACCGGATTGCCGTTGAACTCGCTGATGCCGACGGTGTAGGTGACCGTTCCCCCGGCAGGCACCGGGTCCGGCGAATCGGTGATCGACGAAATCACCAGTTGCGCGTTGGCCGCCCCCGCGAGGGCAAGCAACGCAAACGAAATGGCCATGCGGCGGCCGAACCGGCGTGCCGGCTCCTTCAAACGATTGAGCATCCCGTCCCTCTTGAAACTCCGCCGTCACTCGTGTCAGGGACGGAACGGCGCGAATCTTATTTGTCGCTTTCGGGTGTTACAGCATGTATGTATTCGCTTCACAACGAAGAAACAATCTTTTCGAATTGAAAACGAAGAGGGACGCATGCAACGTGCAAGAAAGTTCTAACGGACGGGCTCCGCATAAAGTGGAGGCCATGCGACGTGACCTGCCTTTGACCTCCGAACTTCTTCTTTGCCAACGAAGCACCGCGCGGGAAGTCGGGTTCGGCCCGCTGCGCCTTGCAACGCTCGCGCTGGCCATCGCGCTGGCGGGATGCGCGACGAAGCCAAGCCCCGCGCCGGCATCGAGGTCGGCCGCATCGAAGGCGGCGGCATCGAAGTCGCCCGCGCCACCGGCAGCGCCCTCGTCCGACGCCTCATCCGAATCGCCGCGTGCCGCCTCCCCTGCCACGCCGAAGGGCAAGGCAGCGCAGGCGAAGAGCAAGGGCAAGGGAAGTGCAAGCGCCAAGGCGGCCCCCGCCGAGCGCGCAGAGAGGCCGCCCGCGGTCGTCGCCAAGGCGGAGAAGAAGTTCCTGCGGCCCGCCGGCGGCGCCGTCATCGCGAAATACGACGGGCGCGGCAACAAGGGCCTGGACTTCGCGGGCTCGAAGGGCGACCCGGTCTACGCGAGCCGCGAGGGCCGCGTGGTCTACGCCGCCTCGGGCCTGCGCGGCTATGGGCAGCTGGTGATGATCAAGCACGACGCCAACTACGTGACGGCCTATGCCCACAACAGCCAGTTGCTGGTGAAGGAAGGCCAGGCGGTCAAGAAGGGCCAGGTCATCGCCCGCATGGGCAGCACCGACACCAACCGCGTCAAGCTGCACTTCGAGCTGCGCCGCAAGGGCAGCGCAGTCGATCCGGCGGCGTACTTCGAATCCGGCGAAGCCGCGGAGCCGGCGAAGAGCGCCGGCCCGCATTGACGTTGAGCCGCTCGCGGCTCAGCAGGCGCAGCCGACGAAGCGCGGCCTGAAGCGATCGCCGTCGGGCTCGATCGCCGCCACATGCGGCGCCGCGAAGTGCGTGGGAAAGAGGATGGCCCCATGCGCCGCGCAATGCCCGAGCACGCGGCGCCGGCTCGCCTCGGCCTGCACCGGGTCTTCGCAGAAGCGCGTGCTCCAGCCCGGCTCGTAGACCTGCACCGGGTGGTGCAGCGTGTCGCCGCAGAAGAGCGCACGGTCCTGCCCGTCCTGCAGCTTCAGGATCACATGGCCCGGCGTGTGTCCTGGCGCGGGTTCGACCAGCAGGCTGTCGTCGATGGCATGCGTGCCGTCCAGCAGCTGCGCCTGCCCCGCCTCGACCACCGGCAGCACGCTGTCGTCGTAGACGCCCGCTCGGCCGGGGTTCTGCTGGCGGCGATCGCCGATGGCCGGGTTCCAGTGGTCATGCTCGGTACGCGAGAAAAGGTAGCGCGCCTTCGGGAAGGTCGGCACCCAGCGCCCGTTCACCAGTTGCGTGTTCCAGCCCACGTGGTCGGCGTGCAGGTGCGTGCACAGCACGATGTCGATGTCCTCCGGCGCCACGCCCGCCGCCCGCAGCCGGCTCATGAAGGGCGTGTCGAGCTGGTGGAAGCGCGGCAGCCAGGGCCGCTCCTTGTGGTTGCCCGCGCAGCTGTCCAGCAGGATGGTGTGGCGACCGGTACGGATCAGCCAGGAGTGGTTGCTGGTGATCAGCTTGTCGGTCGCGGGGTCGTAGTGCGTGGGCACCATCCACGGGTAGTGGGCCTCGAAGCGCTCGCGCTCCAGCTTCGGCAGGAAGCTGCCGGCCGGAGAGTCGTTGGGGCCGATCTGTTCCTCGATCCGGGTGACGGTGGCGGCGCCGATGTTCCAGGTCTGCATGGATCTCTTTCTCTGATGTCGTCGTGGGTCGTCGTGCAGCGCCTCAGGCCGCACGCCGCGAACTGAGCTCGTCGAAGCGGTCGAGCGCGCCGTAGGCCGTTGCCACCACGGGCAGGAACCAGGGCCGGCCGTCGTAGAACGGCAGGCCCGGAAAGCGCGCCTGGTCGAACACGCAGTCGCTGCGGCCGCAGTCGAGAATCTTGCGGGCGAGCTGGTGGCCGAGGTAGTTCATCATCGCGACGCCGTTGCCGTTGCAGCCTGCGATGTAGTACACGCCGTTGCGCTGGCCCATGTGCGGCAGGTGGTCCACCGTGAACGCGACCTTGCAGCCCCAGGCGTGGTCGATGCGCGCGCCGTCGAGCCGCGGGAAGCTCGCGACCATGCGGCGGTAGAGCACGCGCGCGGCGGCCTCCGGCGCGACGTCGAAGGGCGCGGCCCGCCCGCCGTAGAGGAAGCGCTTGCCGTCCGGGGTGCGGCGGAAGTAGGCCAGCAGGCGGCGGCTGTCGGCGCCGGTGCGTCGCTTCGGGATCAGTGCATCGGCGAGGTCCGGCGGCAGCTCCTCCGTCACGATGATGTGGCTGGCCACCGGCACGATGCGCCGGTGCAGGCCGGTGTCTCCAACGCGGGCGGCATGCGCGTTGGTCGCGACCACGACGGTGTCCGCGTGGAGGGAGGCGCCATCGATGGCCACCTCGAAGCCGCCCTGCGCGGCGCGCTCCACCGCGCGCACCGGCGTGCGGTCGCACAGCAGCACGCCGGCCTGCCGGCACAGTGCGAGCAGGCCGTGCAGCAAGCGCGCGGGCTGCAGCTGCGCCGAGCGCGGGATCACCATCGTGCCGTGGAAGGCATCGGTGCCGATCTCGCTGTGCTGGTCCGCCCGGCTCACCATGTAGGCGCCGGCGTCGAACAGGCGATTGGTGGTCTCGGTACGGCGCGCGAGGATGTCGTAGTGCTTCGGCGTCGGCGCGCAGGAGAGCCGGCCGTGAAGGTGGAAGTCGCAGTCGATCGCGTTGCCGGCCACGAAGGACTGCATGTGCGTCAGCGAATCGAGCGCGCCGCGCGCGAACTGCGGCACGGTCGGCCCCTTGCCGCCGCTCCACTTGCGCCAACGCGCCACGCCCGCGAGATCGAGCCCGAAGCTCACGCCGCCGCTGTTGCGTGCGCTCGCGTTGGCGCCAAAGGCGTCGGCCTCGAACACCGCGACCTTGGCACCGCTGCGCGCAAGCTCGAGCGCGGTGGAAAGCCCCGAGAAGCCGCCGCCGACGATCGCGACGTCGCAGCGCGAAGGCGGCACGTCACGCTCGCCCTCGTGCGGCGGCGCCACGTTCCACCAGATCGGGAAGGGGCGAAAGTCCGTGTTGGGCAGGACGCCCGCGGTCGCGCTTGGCATCGCCGGGCGTCAGGCCGCGTCGCGTTTGGCCGCGATCACTTCCACCTCGACGCGCAGCTCGGGCCGCGCGAGTTGCGAGACACCCAGCAGCGTCATCGCCGGCCGCGCCTCGCCAAGGTAGCGCGCGCGCCCGCGCGCATAGGCGGGCTGCTCGGCCAGGTCCAGCAGGTAGCTGGTGATCTTGACCACGTCGCCCATGTCCATGCCGGCCTCGGCCAGCAGCAGCGTGATGTTCTCGAAGATGCGCGCGGACTGCGCTTCGATGCCCTCCTCGGGCGTGCCGTCGGGCCGCACGCCGACCAGGCCGCAGGTGTGCAGGAAGTGCGCGCCGGGCGCGGTCTCGATGGCATTGCTCCACGGGCCGGGCGGCTGGCGCATCAGCGGGGAGGTGACTTGGCGATGGCGTGTGGTACTCATGGGGACTGGAAGAAGTGATGAATGAAGAGAAGCCGTGCCTCAGGAACGGCCTTGCTTGCCTGAAGGCCGCCGCCACGGGATCAGCACTCGCTCCAGCCGCGCGAGCGCGAGCTGCGAGACATAGCCCAGCAGCGCGACCAGGATGAGCGCCACGAACATGTCGCGCACCTCGAAGATCTGCCACGAGTGCCAGATCACGTAGCCCAGCCCATGCTCGGTGCCGAAGTTCTCCGCGATCACCACCACGATCAGCGCCATGCCGATGCCGAGCTGGAAGCCGGTGAGGATGTAGGGCAGCGCGGCCGGCAACGCGATGGTGCGGTAGGCCTGCCAGCGGCTCGCGCGAAAGTCGGCCGCCACGTCCAGGTAGATGCGGTCGATGTTGACCACGCCGGCCAGCGTGCTCATCAGCACCTGGAAGAACACGGCCACCGCCACGATCACCCATTTCGACGGCTCGCCGAGACCGAAGATCAGCATCACCAGCGGGAACAGCGCGATCTTGGGCACCGGGTAGATGGAAGAGACGATGGGCTGGAGAATGGAGCGCACGCGCTGCGACAGGCCCATCGCGATGCCCAGCAGCACGCCCGGCACCGCGCCGAGCACGAAGCCGACCAGCATGCGGCTGACCGTGTAGCCAGCGTGCACCCAGAGTTCGGAGGAAGCGGCCATCACCACCAGCTCCTGGATCACCGAGGACGGCGTGGGGAAGAAGCGCGCGTCCAGCATGCCCGCGCGCACCAGCGCCTCCCACACCAGCAGCAGCGCCAGGGGCGAGACGATGGCCATGAACCAGCCCTGGTCCAGCAGCCGCCGCACCGGCCCCTGGGGCTGCGCATGGTCGGGCACGATGCGCATCTCGGTCGTCGTTTCCTGGATCATTTGGGTGCCACCTCTTCCCTCAACATCAGCCAGATCTCGCGGCTCAGGCGGCCGTACTCGGGGTCGCCCTTCAGGTCGTACACGGCGCGCGGGCGGGCGAAGTCCACCTTCAGGTCGGCCTTCAGCCGGCCGGGGCGCCCGCTCATCACCAGCACCCGATCGCTCAGCACCAGGGCCTCGTCGATGGAGTGGGTGATGAAGATCACCGTCTTGCGCGTTTCGCCCCAGATGCGCAGCAGTTCCTCCTGCAGCACGATCTTGGTCTGCTCGTCGAGCGCGGCGAAGGGCTCGTCCATCAGCAGCACCTCGGGGTCGTTGGCGAAGGCGCGCGCCACGCTCACGCGCTGCTTCATCCCGCCGGAGAGCTGGTAAGGGTAGGCATCGGCGAAGCGGTCGAGCTTCATCAGCGAGAGGAAGTGGTCGACCACCGCGTCGATCTCCTTGCGCGGCACGCCCCGCAATTGCAGCCCGTAGCCGACATTGGCGCGCACCGTCATCCACGGGAAGACCGAGGTCTCCTGGAACATCATCGAGGTGAGCGGCCGGCTCGGGTCCTTGCGCTGGATGGTCACGCTGCCTTCGGAGGGCGACTCCAGCCCGGCCGCGATGCGCAGCAGCGTGGTCTTGCCGCAGCCCGAAGGGCCGACGATGCAGATGAACTCGCCCTCCTGAACCTCCAGGTCGCAGCGCTCCAGCGCGGTGATGGACAGGTTGCCGGCGCGAAATTGCTTGCTCAGGCCTTGGACGCGGATCTTCGTGGTCATCGAGGCGGGATCGGGGAAGGAAGGAGCGCCGGCACGGGTCCGGCGCAAGGATGGACGGCTGCGTGCGGCACTCAGCGCGCCGCGCTGCCGAGCTGCTTCACGGCCCGCTCGGCATAGGAGCTGTCGACGATGTCGGCCAGGTCGACCTTCGTCTTCATGCGCCCCGCCGCGACCCACCAGGCCACGTCTTCCGCCATGCCGGCGGTGTTGAGCTTGCCGTCGGGGTGGATGCCGGGGAAGACCATGGTCTTGTAGAGCGCCGGGTCCTTCACCGAGGTGTTGCGTGTGAGGATGCCCACCAGTTCCTCGCGCGAGGCCCGGCCTTCCAGCGCGTCGTTGTAGAAGCGCGCCGCCTTCAGGTAGGCCACCATGAAGCGGTTGGCGACGTCCGGCCGCTTGATGATGCCGGGGCCGTACATCAGCGCGCCGTACTGCTGGTTCGGGTAGATGTCGTCCACGCGCTTCCAGAGGGTGGCGATGTCCTTGCTGACCACCTGCGTCACCAGCGGCTCGATCAGCACGCCCACGTCGACCTTGCCGGTGCCCAGGCCCGCGGCGATGTCGCCGAAGCTCATGTTGATCTGCCGCACTTCGGACTCCTTCACCCCGCCCGAGGCCAGCAGCTTGCCGACGGTGACTTCGCTGCTCGCGCCGTTCTTGTAGCCCGTGACGGCGAGCACGCGGTCGCGCAGGTCGGCCGGCGTCTTGATCTTCGCGGCGAGGTCCTTGCGCACCACCAGCGCGAAGTAGCCGTGGCCCGGCAGCGAGCTGCCCTTGTCCGCGACGATCTTGAAGGGAATGCCCTGGCGCACCGCGTTGTAGACGCCGGCGCCGGGCGAGCCGCCGGAGGCGTCCATGTCGCCGCTGGCGAGCTGGGTCATCATGGTGGCGCCGGAGTTGATCTCCACGATCTCGACGTTGAGTCCCTGCTCCTTGAAGTAGCCCTTGTCCACGCCGATGTAGAGCGGCGCATCGGAGATGGAGGCGTATGCGCCGACCTTGACGTTGTCCGGCCCGGCGGCCCACGACGAGGGTGCGGCAACGCCGGCCAACACGATCGCCGCGGCGGCGATCCATCCTTCGAACATCCTCAGTTTCATCTGCAAGCTCCTACGGTGGCCAAGCGATCCGATTGATAATCGATTTTTAATACTATATCGTTGTTTTGTGAATATTACGATTTAATATTGATTCATCGACGAACGGAGACCGCATGCAGACCCTGAAGACCGAAGCACTCCAGCCCATCCCCGCGCCTCAGGCGTGGCATCCGGAAGCGATGCGCGCCGACCGCGGCCGCTGGGTCTGCGAGCTGACGCCAGCCGACCTGGACGCCATCGATACGGCGTACCGACACGTCCGCGCGCACGGACTGAGCGTGCCTTTCGGCGCCGCCGACTTCCCCCTCGGCGCTTTCGAACAAAAGATGCACGCCCTGCGCGACGAGATCGAGCAAGGCACCGGCGTCGTGCTGATGCGCGGCCTGGATGTCGAACGCTACGGACTCGACGGCACGCGGCTCATCTACTGGGGGCTGGGCGCGCACCTCGGCCGCCCGCTGGCGCAGAACCCGCGCGCCGACCTGCTGGTGAACGTGCGCGACGAAGGCGGCGACCCGTACAAGGACCCGACGCAGCGCGGCTACCACACCGCCCAGTACCTGCCCTTCCACAACGACCAGGGCGACGTGGTGGGCCTGCTTTGCTACCGCCCATCGAAGGAAGGCGGACTGAGCTGCGTGTGCAGCGCGGGCGCGATCCACAACGAGATCCTGCGCACGCGGCCCGATCTCGCCGAAGTGCTCTACGGCACCTTCTACGCCGACGTGCGCGGCGAGGAGCCGCCCGGGCGCAAGCCCTACTACGCGGAGCCGCGCTTCGCGGTCTTCAACGGTCGCTTCTATGCGCAGCACGGGCCGACCTATATCAAGTCGGCCCAGCGCTTCGAGGAAGTGCCGCGCCTGACGCCGGCGCAGCTCGAGGCCATGAACCTGATCGACAAGCTCGCCGCGGACGACGCCTTCCGGCTCGACATGGACTTCCGCCAGGGCGACATCCAGTTCCTGAACAACCATCTGGTCTTCCACTCGCGCACGGGCTTCGTCGACTTCGACGAACCGGAGCGCAAGCGGCACCTGCTGCGGCTGTGGCTGTGCACGCCGCACTATGACGAGATCCCGCCCTTCTTCCAGGCGCGACATGAGGACATGGCGCACTGGCTGGCGCATCCGCGCTGAAGCGGGGCATGCTTCAGAACCTCAGCGCGCCCACCTCGTCGAGCACCGCGCGCGCCACGCTGTACGCCGTCATCTCCGAGGTCTTCGGGTTCTCCGCGGATGGAACATTGCGGATCGCGAATTCCATCCGGCCGAAGGCGCCCGTCGCCACGATGCGATGGGTGTTCTGGTCGACGGCCGGGTCGGCGATCAGCGTCACGCCCGTCTCGTCCAGCCCCGCGCCCGCCAGGCCGATGATGGCGGCCACGTTGGCGTTCTTCGGAAACCTGAGGGCGGCCTCGCGCGCGCTGCCTTCGAAGACGACCTGCTCCGATTGCAGCGACGCGAGCGGCCAGCGGTCCGCGGCGGGCGTGTCGCGCCACGCGAGCGGCGGCTTGCGGCCCGTGTAGTGCACGCTCTCCAGCCCGCCCAATGCCGCAGCCGACAGCGCGTCGATGGCGCCCACGGCACCGGCGATCAATTTCACGCGCGTGCCGCCCTCGATCGCGGCCTGCTCGACCGCCGCCAATACTTCCGCGTCCGACAAGGCACCGACTGAGCAGATGACGCAGGGGATGCCGTGCCGCAGCGCCGGCACCACGTGTTCAGCCACGGCGGCAGCACCCGCCATCTCGACGACGAGGTCGGTTCCGTGCTCGAACACCGTCCTCGCCACGGGCACGCCTTGCCAACGCGCGCCTTCGGCGAATGAAGCCGCGGCCGAGCGCACCACCGCCGCGATGCGGACCGAAGGATGGCGCCCCAGTTGCTCGAACACGCGCCCCGCGATGGTCCCCGCGCCGACGAAACTGACCCGCAACGAATTGCCCGTCATCGTCAGTGCAGGATCTGGCTCAGGAAGAGCTTCGTCCGCTCATGCCGCGGGTTGCCGAAGAACTCCTCCGGCGGATTCGACTCCACGATCCTTCCGCCATCCATGAAGATCACCCGGTCCGCGACCTGGCGCGCGAAGCCCATCTCGTGCGTCACGCACACCATGGTCATGCCTTCCTGCGCCAGGCCCACCATGGTGTCCAGGACCTCCTTCACCATCTCCGGGTCCAGCGCGGAAGTGGGCTCGTCGAACAGCATGATGTTCGGCTGCATGCACAGCGAGCGCGCGATGGCCACGCGCTGCTGCTGCCCGCCGGAGAGCTGCCCCGGGTACTTGTGCGCCTGCTCCGGGATCCGCACGCGCTCCAGGTACTTCATCGCGATGGCCTCCGCCTCGCGCTTCGGCATCTTGCGCACCCAGATCGGCGCCAGCGTGCAGTTCTGCAGGATCGTGAGGTGCGGGAAGAGATTGAAGTGCTGGAACACCATGCCCACCTCGCGCCGCACGTTGCCGATGTTGCGCAGGCTGCGGTTGAGCTCGGTGCCGTCGACGACGATCCGGCCCTCCTGGTGCTCCTCCAGCCGGTTGATGCAGCGGATGAGCGTCGACTTGCCCGAGCCCGAGGGCCCGCAGATGACGATGCGCTCGCCCTTGTAGACGTCGAGGTCCACATCCTTCAGCACCTGGAAGTCGCCATACCACTTGTTGACCTTCTGCATCCGGATGCTGATGTCGCGCGGGTTCGAGTTGCTCATGAAGCGGCCCTGGAAGTTCGATGAAGCGAGATCAATGCCGCGGCGCAGCGGCGCATGTCGGCCTCGTCGTTGAAGACATGCGGGCTGATGCGCAGCACGTCGTTGCGCTGGCTGACGTAGATGCCGAGCGCGCGGCACTGCTGCGCCGCGTCCGCCGGCAGGCCGCGCAGCCCCAGGATGTGCGGCGCCTGCAAGGCCCTGCGCGGCAGGTCGAGCCCCGCCGCGGCCAGCGCGCCGGTGAGTTCGTCCATCAGCAGCCGCGCGCGCGCCTCGATCGCGCCCTGCCCCCAGCCGTCCAGCAGGCGCAAGGCCTCGACCACGGAGGGAATGCCCACGAAGGTGTCGCGCTCGCCCCGGTCGAAGCGGCGGGCGCCGGGCAGGTAGGGCGCGTGCTCGGCGCCCGCGCTCTGCCCCGGGTCGGCCAACTGGCGGTTGAAGCCGTTCTCCTCCAGCGGCTTGCCGCCCTGGCGGCGCGGCGCGACGTACATGAAGGCCAGGCTGTAGGGCCCCAGCAGCCACTTGTAGGCCGGGAAGGCGATGACGTCCGCGTCCAGCGCAAGCGCATTCACGTCGAGCACGCCCACGGCCTGCGTGGCGTCGATCATGGTCGCGGCGCCATGGGCGCGCAGCGCGGCGCACAGGCGGTGCAGATCGATCAGGGCGCCGTCGTTCCACATCAGTGGGGACAAGGCCGCGACGGCGATGCGCGGCGCGCCGGGCCGGGCGATGCGTTCGAGCACCGCTTGCGTCCAGTCGCCATCGGCGGGGCGAGCCACGGCATCGATCACCGCGCCGCGCTCCTGAGCGAAGCGGATCCAGCTGAGGTTCTGCGAGGTGTGCTCGCCTTCGAGGATCAGCACGCGCTCGCCGGGCGCCGCGTCGAAGTTGAGCGCCGCCGTCGCGATGGCATAGCTCACCGAGCCGACGATGGCGATGTCCTCGGCCGTTGCGCCGACCAGGCGGCCCGCCAGCGCTCGCGCGTCTTCGACCAGCGACTGCGCCGCGTGGCGATCCCGCAGCCAGGGCCGGCTCTTCGAGGCGAAGGCGCGCGTGCCGGCCTCTTCGACGCACAGCGGGATCGGCGAAAAGGCGGCTGTGTCCAGGTAGGCCACCCGTCCGTCGATGGCGAACAGGTGCCGCTGGCTTGGCAAGGGCGTGGTCATGCGCGTGAGTTCCTGGACAGGCGACGCTCCAGCGAGCGGCTGTAGCGGGACATGCTGAAGCAGAAGACGAAGTAGATCGCGGCCACGAAGAGATAGACCTCCGTGCCGAAGCCCTGCCACAGCGGATCGGCGACGGCGCGCTTGGCGGAGGTCAGCAGGTCGAAGATGCCGACGATCGTGACCACCGAGGTCGCCTTGAAGAAGCCGATGAAGTTGTTCACGATCGAGGGGATGACCAGCCGCAGCGCCTGCGGCAGCAGCACGAGCAGCGTCATCTTCCAGTACGACAGGCCCAGCGACGCGGCCGCTTCCTGCTGCCCCTTCGGCAGGGCCTGGAGCCCCGCGCGGATGACCTCCGCCAGGTACGCGGCCGCGAACGCGGTGAACGCCACCAGCACCCGCAGCAGCTTGGAGAAGTTCACGCCCTCGGGCAGGAACAGCGGGAACATCACGCTGGCCATGAACAGCACCGTGACCATCGGGATGCCGCGCACCAGCTCGATGTAGATCGAGGACGCGGCCTTCAGCCCGCGCATGGCGGTCGCCCGCCGCGCCAGCGCGAGCAGCACCGCCAGAGGGAAGGCGAACATCAGGCCGAAGGTCGCGATGAAGAGCGTGACCGGCAGGCCGCCCCAGCGGTCGTCGTGCACGAAGGGCAAGCCCGGCGCGCCGCCCCACATCAACAGCGCGACGCAAGCCAGCGCCACCGCCCAGATCGCCGCCAGCGCGGGCCGCCAGAACATGCGCAAGCCGGAGACGACGTACAGGCCGACCATGATGACCAGGCAAACCGCGGGCCGCCATTGCTCCTCGTAGGGATAGAGGCCGAAGAGGATGAGCCGGAACTTCTCCGCGATCATCGCCCAGCAGGCGCCCGTGCCTTCGACGGCCCGGCAGGCCGCGACGTTCGCGCCGCCGAACACGGCGTGCACCACGCCCCAGGACAGGATCGCCTTCAGCGCCCAGCCGCAGAGCACGAGCAGCAGCACCGTGACGATGGACGAAGCCCAGCCGCTGAAGGCGTTGCGCCGCAACCAGCCCAGGCAGGCGCGCAGCCTGGGCTGGCGAGTCCGGATGCCGTCGCCCGTCATCGCTCGACCAGCGCGACGCGCGCGCTGTACCAGTTCATCAGCAGGCTCACGGCCAGGCTGACCAGCACGTAGAAGCCCATCGTCAGCAGCACCACCTCGATGGCCTGGCCCGTCTCGTAGAGCATGGTGTTGCCCACCGAGACGATCTCCTGGTAGCCGATGGCCACCGCGAGCGAGCTGTTCTTCAGGATGGAGAGGTATTCATTGGTCATCGGCGGAATGCTCACGCGCAAGGCCTGCGGCAGCACGACCTTCCACAGCACCACGGCGCGGCTGACGCCGAGCGCCTCGGCCGCTTCCCACTGGCCCTTGCCCACCGACTCGATGCCGGAGCGCACGATCTCGGCGACGAAGGCGGCCGTGTAGACGACCAGACCCACGACCATGGCGCTGTACTCGGGGGTCATCACCGCGCCGCCGGAGAAATCGAAGCCGTCGAGCTCCGGCCAGTCCATTGCGACCGGTGCACCCAGCAAGGCCCAGACCGCGAACGGGAGCAGGACGAAGCCCAGCGCCGAGGCGATCGTCGCCCGGGGGACGGCGCCGGTGGCTTCGCGCTGCAGCCGCGCGCGCCGTGCTGCCCACCACAGGCCGGCGACGGCCACCGCGAACGCAGCGAGCACATGGCCGTACCCGGCCTGCCACTGGATGCCCGGCACCAGCACGCCCCGGTTGGAGACGAAGACGCCAGGCAAGGGATTGAAGGCCTCGCGCGGACCCGGCAGGTTGGCCAGCACCTGGTACCACATGAGGATGTGGACCAGCACCGGCACGTTGCGAAAGGCCTCGACGTAGGCGAAACACAGCTTCGACAACAGCCAGTTCGAGGACAGCCGGCCGATGCCGATCAGCGTGCCCAGCACAGTCGCGAGCACCACCGCCACCACCGAGATCTTCAGCGTGTTGAGCGCACCCACCACCAGCGCGAACGCGTAGGTGCTGACGCCGGGCTCGAAGTCGACCGGCGAGTTCGCGATCGGGATGCGCGCCACGCGGTCCAGGAAGGCGAAACCCGTGAGCACGCCGCGGCTCTGCAGGTTGTGGTTGACGTTGTGGAAGAGATAGACCGCGGCCGTGGCCATCAAGCCGAACAACACGGCTTGCCAGACCAGGGCGTTCCAGGCCGGGCCAGGACCCTTGGGTGCAGTCTTCATCACGTCGGCGAGACCGTTCGGCCGGCTTCAGCGGATGGGCGGCGCGAACTGCAGGCCGCCGTCGTTCCACAGCCGGTTCAGTGCGCGCGGCGCACCGCTCGGGCCGATGTTGCGCTCCCACATTTCGCCGTAGTTGCCGAGCGCCTTGACGATGTGGTACGCCCACTTGTTGTCCACGCCCAGCGCCGCGCCGAAGTCGCCTTCCACGCCCAGCAGGCGCCGGATGGCGGGGTTGGTCGAGTTCAGCATCTCGTCCACGTTCTTGCTGGTCACCCCCAGCTCTTCCGCCGAGACCAGCGCGAAGTGGCTCCAGCGCACCAGGTCGAACCACTTGCCGTCGCCCTTGCGCACGGCCGCGCCCAGCGGCTCCTTGCTCACGATCTCCGGCAGGATGGCGTAGTTCTCCGCATTCGCGCCGAGCGAGGCGCGGAAGTTGGCGAGCGTGGACGCGTCCGTCATGTAGACGTCGCAGCGGCCGGCGAGGAAGGCCTTGCGCAGCTCCTCGCCCTCGCTGAAGACCACCGGCTTGAACTTGATCTTCCTCGGGCCGAAGTAATCCTGCGATGCGCCCTCCGAGCTTCCGGCCAGCATGCAGATGCTGGCGCCGTTGAGCTTGGTGGCCGTCGTCACCTTGAGCTTCTTCGGCACCAGGAAGCCGGAGCCGTCGAAGTAGTGCACGCTCGCGAACTCGATGCCCGAGCGCGCCTCGCGGCCCAGCGTCCAGGTCAGGTTGGCCGCGATCACGTCGACCTCGCCGGACTGGATCGCCGTCAGCCGCTGCGCCGGCGCCACGGAGACGAACTTGACCTTGGAGGCATCGTTGAACATCGCCGCCGCGACCGCGCGGCAGGCGTCGGCGTCCATGCCCCGCATCCGGCCGCTGCTGTCCGGCAGCGAGAAGCCGGCCGAGCTGCCGGTGACGCCGCACACCACTTCGCCGCGCGCCTTGGTCGCGGCGAAGGTGTTGGCCGCGGGCGGGGCGGAAGGAGTCTGCGCATGCGCGGCGCAGGCCAGGCTCGCGAGAAGCGCCGTGCACAGCGCGAGGCGGGCGGAAGTCGATTTCATGGTCGGTCCTCGGTGGAGTCAGGGAAGGGTGGAGGGAAGAAAGTGCTGCGCGACGACGCCCTTGACGTCCATCTCGTACGCCCAGCCCAGCACGGGCGGGCGGCTGTGGTGCCACAGGATGCCTTCCGAGCCCTTGCGCAGGCGCCGGACGGTTTCGGCCAGGAAGTCGTGGACATCGTGCTCGCAGTAGGACTGGGTCAGGGTGGCGTCCTCCCAGCCGACCTGCAACTGGTCCATCCGCCGCTCGACGGCATCGAGCACCCAGCGCGCCTTGTCGTTCAAGGCCTCGGGGCTGGTCTCGCCATAGCGGTAGACGTCCTCCGGAAAGCGCCCGTCCTGCGGCCACTCGGAGCTGCCCGAGACCACGAAGCTGCGCAACGGCGCATCCGCCATCCGCACGGTGAAGGAGAAGGCATGCACGCTGAGGCCGGCCGGCCCTGCCGAGACCGGCGCAACGTTGGAACGCGCGACCGGGCTGCCCGTGCCGAGCGCGATGCCGCGCGCGGCCAGCAGCTTGAGGTAGCGCGCGTTGGTGCGGCCGAAGGCCTCGAAGCTCAACGCCTCCGGCGAGCGCAGTTCCAGCGCGCACAGCGCGGCGAAGGGCCTGCCCTGCGCCGCCAGGAAGCCGGCGATGCGCTCGAAAGCCTGCGCCAGCGGCACCGGCTCGGCGAAGCGGCCAGTGGAAACGGCGTGACCCGGCAAGGCGACCACACCCTGCGAATACGCGATCCCACCGGGGAGATAGGCGTAGCCGCCCGCTTCAAAAGTCTTCAACACGCTGCTCATTGCCCAAAATTGTGGGGGCCGGGCAGTGTTATGTCGACGATCAAGAAAACAACCGAGCGTTGCCTTTAACGCAACGGCTCAGGCGCGGCTTCTTCCGAGGTGGAGCTGCAGCAGCTTCAGGAACTCGTTGGCCGCGGCCGACAGCCGGCGCGTCGCGTGCACGTAGATGTCCAGGTGCGCGGCCGACAGCAGCGGGTCCTCCACCCGAACCTCGATGAGCTCGCCGCGCTTCACTTCCGCGCGCGCTGCGAAGTTCGGCAGGAAGGTCACGGTCGGGCCGTTGCGCACCAGCGACTTCAGCAGCAGCAGCGAGTTGGTGACGATGGCCGGCTTGGCTGTCAGCCCATGCGCGCCGAAGGCATCGTCGACGACGCGGCGGATCCAGAAGCTCGTCTCCTGCAGCGCGAGGTTGGTCTGGTCGAAGGTCTCCAGCGACAGCTTGCGCGCCCTGGCCAGCGGGTTGTCCGGATTGCAGTAGAGGCGGATCGGCTGCGGCATCGACTTCATGACGACGATCTCGCGGCGCTTGGGCACGTTGAGGGCGATGCCGATGTCGACCTCGTCGTTGGTCACCGCCTCGAGGACATGCAGCGCGCTCGCGACCCTCACGTTGAAACGGATCGCCGGATGCCGGATGCGGAAGGCACTGATCGCCTCGGGCACGAAGTCCTCGATCATGCCTTCCACCGTCGCGATCTCGATCTCGCCGCCGCCGAGGCCATGCAGGTCTTCCATCGCCGCCACCGTGCGCTTGAGGTCGCGCTCGGAGCGGCTGGTGTGCTCGTGCAGCAGGCGCCCCGCCTCGGTGAGGTGCATGCCGCCGGCGCGGCGATCGAAGAGCGTCACGCCCAGCAGTTCCTCCAGCTTGGAGATCTGACGGCTGACCGCCGAAGGCGCCACGTAGAGACGATCGGCCGCCGAGCGCACCGAGCCGCTGTCGGCCACCTCCGCGAAGTAGGCCAGCGCGATCTTGGGCAGCGTGACGCGGCTGGCCTGGAGGGTGGTGGATTTCATGGGCCGAGTTTCGCATCCGCCCTCTCCCGCGTCGGGCCCCTCGACACTTCGCGCGATCTGCCGATGTTCCGGGACGAATCCGAGCGCGGCGCCCCGAACTTCCAGCGCCTGACGTCGCGCCGAGGCCGAGGCCGAGGCCGGCAGGAAGCGTTCAGCCCCTCGCCATCCTTGATGGAACGACCAGCCGGTCGTAGCTCGGTGCATCGATCACGCCGAGCCGCAGCGCCGCCGCGCGTGGCGTGATGCCGTGCTCCACCGCCGCGGCGGTGATCCGCGCCACGGTGTCGTAGCCCAGCACCGGGTTCAGCGCCGTGACGGCCAGCAAGGCGCTGTCGACGTTGGCGGCGAGGCGCTCGCGCTCCACCTCCAGCCCCTTGACCAGGCGTTGGGCGAACACCCGCGCGGCGTCGGACAACACACGGATCGACTGCAGCAGGCCGTGGATCAGCACCGGCTTGGCGACGTTCAGCTCGAAGTTGCCCGAGGCGTTGGCCATCGTGATCGTCGTGTGATTGCCCATGACCTGCAGGCAGGCCTGCACCAGCACCTCCGCGATCGTGGGGTTGCGCTTGCCCGGCATGATCGAGCTGGTCAGGCCGTCGTCCGGGATCTTCAGCTCGCCCAGGCCGCAGCGCGGGCCGGAGCCCATCAGCCGCACGTCGTTGGCCATCTTGAGGAGCGAACTCGCGATGACGCCGAGCGCGGCGGAGACTTCGACCAGCGCGTCATGGACCGCCATGCCTTCGAACTTGCTCGGGTTCGGCTGGAAGGCGAGACCGGTCAGCGCGCCGAGTTCCTCGCAGAAGATCGCATCGAAGCCGGCAGGCGCGTTCAGCCCGGTGCCGGCCGCCGTGCCGCCCTGCGGCAGCCGATGCAGCCTGGGCCGCGTCGCGTCGATGCGATCCAGACCATGCCCGAGCTGGCGCGCGAAGGTGTCGAAGCTCTGCCCCATGGTCATGGGCACGGCGTCCATCAGGTGCGTCCGCGCGACCTTGACGACGTCGGCGAACGCGGCGGCCTTCTCGTCCAGGCACTCCCGCAGCAAGGCCAGCGCGGGGCGCAGGCGCCGCTCCAGCTCCAGCGCGGTCGCCAGGTGCATCACCGTCGGGAAGCTGTCGTTGGACGACTGCGATGCATTCACATGGTCGTTGGGATGTACCGGCGACTTCGTTCCCAGCGGCTGGCCGAGCAACTCGTTCGCGCGATTCGCGATCACCTCGTTCGCATTCATGTTGGTCTGCGTACCCGAACCGGTCTGCCAGATGGTCAACGGAAAGTGCGCATCGAAGCGGCCGTCGCGCAGTTCGCCGGCGGCAGCGATGATGGGTTCGGCCAGCGCGGCCTCGAGCGTGCCGCAGCGCAGGTTGGCGCGCGCCGCCGCCATCTTCTGGAGGCCGAAGGCATGGACCAGGGAAGCGGGGAAGCGCTCCTCGCCGATCTCGAAGACGCCCAGCGCGCGCTGCGTCTGGGCGCCCCAGTAGCGGTCCGCCGGAATGTCGACGGGGCCGAAGGCGTCGCGCTCGATGCGGGTCGCGTCCATGTCCAGTCCGGTCAGTCCAGCGAGATGTTGGCCTTGGCCGCCACGCCCTTCCAGCGCGCGACCTCGCTCTCGGTGTGCTTGCCCAGCGCCGCGCCCGTGTACTGCTCGGCCGGCAGCAGCTGGATGGCCTGCTCCGCCATCTTGTCCGTGAAGGCCTTGTCGGCCATCGCCTTCTGGTACGCCGCCTGCACCTTGTCGAGCGCCGCCTGCGGCGTGCCCTTCGGCGCGTAGATGCCGTACCAGGTCGATGCCTCGAAGCCGGGGAGCACGGTCTCCGCGAGGGTGGGGACCTCCTTCAGCTGCGGCAGGCGCACCTTGGAGGTCACGGCCAGCGCGCGCACCTTGGATTCCTTGATCTGAGGCAAGGCAGTGTTGGTCTGGTCGAAGATGCCGTCGACCTGGCCGCCGATGACGTCGATCAGCGCCGGGCCCGCGCCCTTGTACGGCACCTGCGAGATCTTGATGCCGGCGGACGCCGCGAACAGCGCGGCGATGAGGTGCGAACTGGAGCCGACGCCCGCGTTGCTGATGAACAGCTTGTCCGGATTGGCCTTGCCGAAGTCGACCAGCGCCTTGATGTCCTTGGCCGGATGCTCCTTGCGGACCATCAGCACCAGCGGCGTGTCGGGGAAGCGGAACACCGGCGCGAAGTCTTTCACCGGGTCGTAGTTGAGCTTCTTGTACAGGGCCGGCGCGGCGCCCATGTAGCCCATGTGGCCGACCAGCATGGTGTAGCCGTCCGGTGCCGCGCGCGCCGCCTTGGCCGCGCCCACCGTGCCGCCCGCGCCGGGCGTGTTGTCGATGACGATCGGCTGCCCGAGCTCGCGCGCGACGCGCTCCGCGATGCTGCGCGCCAGGGCGTCGGTCGGGCCGCCGGCCGCGAAGGGCACGATCCACGTGAGCGGCCGCGCCGGGTAGGCCTGCGCGAATGCGCCGCCCGCGGCGAGGACCAGTGCGAGGGCGCCGAGTTTCCAGAACGACTTCATGATGGGTTCCTTCGGATGGATGAATGGAGTCAGGCCGCGATTTCGGCGGACAGCGCCAGCGCGCGATCGACCATCCGGGGCGCCAGGCCCAGGTAGTTGGCGGGGTCGGTCAACCGGTCGATGGCCGCGCGGTCGAAGTGGCGTGTGACTTCCGGCAGGGCCGACAGCGCGTCGGCCAGCGTGCCGCCCTTCTCGTTGACCGCGCGGCATGCGTCGTACACCACGTCGTGCGCCTGCTGGCGGCCGATGTGCGGGGCCATGCCCATCATCACGGCCTCGGCCACGATCAGGCCGCGGGTGATGCCCAGGTTGTGCGCCATGCGCGCCTCGTCGACGATCAGCCCGCCGAGCGCGAACCTGGCCTGGTGCAGCGCGCCGGAGGTCAGGATGAAACTCTCCGGGATGGCGATCCATTCCGCATGCCACGGGCCGGTCGCGCGCTCGAAGTCCTGCACCATGGCATCGACCATGAGCCCGGCGTGCTGGCGCACGGCCTTGGAGGCGGCGAGCATCAACTCGCTGGAAATCGGATTGCGCTTCTGCGGCATCGTGCTCGACGCGCCACGGCCCTTGACGAAGGGCTCGTAGACCTCGGCGAACTCGGTCGACGCCATGATCATGATGTCGAGCGCGATCTTGCCGAGCGAGCCTGTCACGAGCGCCAGCAGGTTCACCGCCTCGGCGAACCCATCGCGCGCCACATGCCAGGTCGTGGCCGGGACGCCCAGGCCGAGCTCCGCGGCCAGGGCCTCCTGGACCTCGAAGCCGCTGTCGCCGAGCGACGCCAGCGTGCCGGCGGCGCCCGCGAACTCGACCACCGCGACGCGTGGGCGCAACTCGGCCAGGCGCTGCTGATGACGGTCGAACATGGCCAGCCAGATCGCGACCTTGTAGCCGAAGGTGACCGGCAAGGCCTGCTGAAGATGCGTGCGGCCGGCCATCGGCGTATCGCGGTGCTTGCGGGCCAGCGAGGCGAGGATCGCGCGCAGCTCGCGGATGTCGCCGTCGATGCTGTCCAGCGCGTCGCGCACCTGCAGCGCGACCGCCGTGTCCATGATGTCCTGCGTGGTCGCGCCCCAGTGCACGTAGCGGCCGGACTCGCCGCACATCGCCACCAGCTGGTGCACCAGCGGCAGGATGGGGTAGCCGACGATGTCGGTCTCCTCGCGCATGTGATCGAAGTCGATGCGCTCGATCCTCGATTCCCGCGCGATCACCTCGGCCGCCTCGGCCGGGATGACGCCGCACCGCGCCTCCGCACGGGCCAGCGCCACCTCGACATCGATGTAGCGCTGGACCAGCGCGCCATCGGCGAAGAGGGCACGCATCTTCCGCGTGCCGAAGGCATCGCGAAAGAGGATGGAGTCGACGACCGTGCTGGCCGTGGGGAGCGAAGGAGTCGGCATGGATGCCTCTTGGTGAACGGAAGGGTGGTGCGGGATGGGACATCTATATGTCCGAACATATTGGACTGTAATATGTTCGGACATAACTAAAAGCCAGGGTTTACCCTTGAGCCATGAAAGACCTCCTCGAACCCGCTCCGCCGAAGGCCAACTTCGCGAACATCGCCCGCCACCTGACCGAGGCCATCACTTCTGGGCATTTCGCCGTGGGGACGCTGCTGCCGACCGAGCTGGCGCTGTGCAAGCACTACGGCACCAGCCGGCACACCGTGCGCGCCGCGCTGGCCGAGCTGCAGCGGCTCGGCCTGGTGTCGCGGCGCAAGAACGTGGGCACGCGCGTCGTGGCCGCGAAGCCGCGCGCGAGCTTCAGGCCTTCACTCGCCTCGGTCGACGACCTTGTCCATTTCGGCGCGCAACATCTGCGCGTGGTGCAATCGATCGAGCCGCAGACCGTGACGGGCGAACTGGCCCACGAACTGGGCTGCGCGAGCGGCACGCCGTGGCTGCGCATCTCCAGCCTGCGGCGGGTCGGCGACGAAGACTGCGTGCCGGTCGGATGGACCGACGTGTACATCGACGCGGCGTACGCGGAGATCGCCGAACTCGTCCGCGCCTCGCCGGATGCCTTGATCAGCACATTGATCGAGGAGCGCTACGACCGGCAGATCGCCGAGATCCACCAGGATGTCCGCGCGTTCACGATCGCGGATGCCGCGATGGCGAAGGCGTTGCGGATCGAGACCGGCGCGTCCGCCTTGAAGATCGTGCGGCGCTATTTCGATGCGCAGGGCGAGATGTTCGAGGTCTCGGTCTCCGTGCATCCGGCGGACCGGTTCTCGGTGTCGATGCGGCTGCAGCGCTCGCCGGCCTGAGCCCTGCAAGAAGGGCTTGTTTCATGGTGGGCGATCGGCCGCCGCGATACCGGGTGGAGCCCGATCGTACGGTCATTCATCCCGGCTTCGACCGCCACCTCGGCCGGGGGCCGGTTCGCGCGCCCTCGCTGGGGCAACGGCTGCGTGCTAGCCGTCGAGCGGCACGCCGCCGCCGAAACGGCAGACCCATCGATCCCACAGATCCTGGTTGATCGCGCTCATCGACTGCTGCCATGCCGCCAGCATCCGCAACTGGTTGCGCTGCACGGCCATCAGGTTGTCCGCGAACATGTTCTGGCAATCGAGCGCCGACTTGACGCAGCCTTCATGAATCGTCGAAGGCGGCAGGACTTCTTCTGGCATGGCGGTTCTCCTGCGGGGCCGGTCAGCGGCGCGAAGCCATGAACCCCAGGACGAGGCCGGCGAGGGCCGCGACGCCGATGGCGCTGTAGGGATGCTGGTGCACCGTTTCGCCGGTGCGCCACGCGGCGTTGCGCGCCTTGTGGACGGCGTTGTCCTTCAAGCTGTCCGCTTCGGTGCGGAACTTGTCGAAACCCTCGAGAACCCTCTTGCCGGCCGTGCCGCAACAGGCGGCTGCGCGCTGCGCGGTTTCATTGGCCGCCGTGACGACGTTGGGGGTGTCCATGGAAGTCCTTTCGTGCGATGCACGCACCGGTCGATGCGCTTCGGCTCATCCTAGGCCGCGCGTCCCCGAAGTGTTTGACGCAGGTCAACATGGGGCGTCGGGCGGCTGCACGCGGCACGGCAGCGAGTGCGCTCGACCCTTATTCGTACCCGACGAACGGACCGAAGAAAACCATCTCGCGCTCCAGCCCGTCGACGATCTCGTTCCGCTTGGGCAACTGGTCGACGAAGTCCGGCCAGGATTGCGTGACATGACGGGACCATTGTTCGAGATCGATACGGCTGACCGGCCCTTGCGTACCCAGGAATTCGAAGCCCTGCGAAGTCAGTTTGGCCACGGCGAGCCCCGTCGCGGATTCGTGGCTGGCCGCCGTCACGTAGGCCGACACATAGGCGCCTGCCAGCGTCTTGGGCAAGCGGCCATTCGAGCCTCGGCCGACCTTGACATTGACCAGGTACAGGGCGCGCGCCTGCGCCGCCTGCCTTGACTTGAAGAAGCCAAACATCGATTTCGCCTCTGGAGATGAGGCGGGTATCGTAGCGCGCGTTCGTCGACGGCGCGGCGCGCACGCCGGCGCCGCATCCAGGAGGCGATCTCAGCGCGCTGGTGCCGCTGGTGAACCCCGAACTGGGCCGGCGCATCGAGGCCGTCGACACCGCGCTCGACGCAATGCGCGAGGAACTCGCCGAGGCCAGCGCCTCGGCGGGCAGCGGCTAGGCTTTGGCCCCCGCCTCGACCGAGGGCGGCAGCGGAATTCCCGCCCTCACCTCCCGCAGGATCTCCTCGGCCAGTTCCGGGTCGTCCACCGCACGAGCGAGCATCACGGCGCCGGCCATCGCGGCCATCATGCGGATCGTGTCGCCGCGCGCATTGCGCTTGGGGCGCCACGGCAGGTACTTCATGTAGCGCTCGATGTTCGTGCGGACCATGCTGCTGAAGGTCGAGCGGACCGCCGGCGTGCGCGCCGCTTCCGCGGACAGCGCGGCGAGCATGCAGCCTTCGCCGGGCGTCGCGCAATGGTGCGCGCTCAGGTAGTAGTCGAAGTAGGCCGCCAGGCCTTCGGGCGTGCGGGCATGTTCGTCCAGCAAGGCCAGCGCATCGCCGGCCTGGTGCTCGACGCTCTCGCGCATCAGCGCTTCCTTGGAACTGAAGTGGTTGTAGAAGGGCCCGTGCGTGAGCCCCGTCGCCTTCATGATCTCGCCCACGCTGACGCCCGAGAAGCCGCGCTCTCGGAAGAGGCGCGCGGATTCGTGAAGGATGCGCGAATGCTTTTCGGCGGTCTCGGCGGCGGGGTAGCGCATGGCGAATTCACTTTCCCGATGGGCTGGATAAAGAGGATCGATTGACAGCAAGCATGATACCCGTCATGCTTCGCCTGTTCAAACATGATGATCGTCATGCATGACACCGGCCCCCGATGGGACTGTCCAACCTTCTTTCTCGATTTCCTTGGAGTACGCAAATGACTGACAAAGCAAACGCCGGCGCGAAGCCCGGCACGGCCGTGGTGACGGGTGCCTCCGCGGGCCTGGGCCGCATCTACGCTGACCGGCTGGCCGGGCGGGGCTACGACCTGTTGCTGGTCGCGCGCCGCGGCGACCGGCTGGAGACCGTCGCGCGTGACCTGCGCGAGCGCCACGGCGTGACGGTGACGAACCTGGTGGCCGACCTGGGCAATGCCGCCGACCTGGAAAAGGTCGCCAAGGCCATCGCGGCGGACGAGCGCATCACGATGCTGGTCAACAACGCGGGCGTTGCGACGCTGACCGCCGTGCAGGCCACCTCGCTCGCGGACGTGAACGCGATGCTGAACGTCAACGTCAATGCGCTGACGCGGCTGAGCATCGCGGCGCTGGCTGGCTTCAAGGCGCGCGACAAGGGGACCATCGTGAACATCGGATCGGTGCTGGGTTTCCACACGCTGCCGATCAGCGCGATCTACAGCGGCACCAAGGCCTACGTGCTCCAATTCACGCGCGGCCTGCAGGATGAAGTGGCGGGCACGAATGTGCGCGTGCAACTGGTGCTGCCCGCCGCCACGGCGACGGACATCTGGGAACTGGCGGGCGTGCCGGTGTCGAACCTCGACGCTTCCACCGTGATGGTGGCGGAGCAGTGCGTGGACGCGGCACTCAAGGGCCTCGACCTGGGCGAGGCGATCACGCAGCCCTCGCTGGACGACCTGAAGGCTTTCGCCGCCTACGACGAGGCGCGCGGCGCGCTCTTCGGCGCGGGGCAACGGGGCAAGCCGGCTTCGCGCTACACGGTAGCCTGAAGCCGGGGTGCGGAAGGGGGTGGCGGCTTTGCCGATAATCGGCGGCTCCGGCCGGCGCGGGCCGCGCGGACTCCCCCTTCCAGTACTCAAGGACCCGACAATGACTTCAACCAGCTACACCGACACCCGACTGCTGATCGATGGTGAATGGTGCGACGCCGCGAGCGGCAAGACCCTGAACGTCGTGAATCCCGCCACGGGCAAGACGATCGGCAAGGTCGCGCACGCCGGCATTCCTGACCTGGACCGCGCGCTGGCCTCGGCGCAGCGTGGCTTCGAGGCCTGGAAGAAGATCCCCGCCAACGAGCGCGCGAACTTCATGCGCAAGGCCGCAGGCCTGCTGCGCGAACGCGCGGCCGACATCGCCAGCCTGCTGACGCAGGAGCAGGGCAAGCCTTTCGCGGAAGCGCGCGTCGAGGTGCTGGCCGGCGCCGACATCATCGAGTGGTTCGCGGACGAAGGTCGCCGCGTCTATGGCCGCATCGTGCCCTCGCGCAACCTGTCGGCGCAGCAGCTGGTCATCAAGGAGCCGGTAGGCCCGGTCGCGGCCTTCACGCCGTGGAACTTCCCCATCAACCAGGTCGTGCGCAAGCTGGGCGCGGCGCTGGCCAGCGGCTGTTCCTTCCTTGTGAAGGCGCCTGAAGAAACGCCGGCTTCGCCCGCCGCGCTGCTGAAGGCCTTCGTGGACGCGGGCGTTCCCGCCGGCACGGTCGGGCTGGTGTTCGGTGATCCGGCGGAGATCTCGAGCTACCTGATCCCCCATCCGGTGATCCGCAAGGTGACCTTCACCGGCTCCACGCCGGTGGGCAAGCAGTTGGCCGCCCTCGCCGGCGCGCACATGAAGCGCGCGACGATGGAGCTGGGCGGCCACGCGCCGGTGATCGTGGCCGAGGACGCCGACGTGGCGCTGGCGGTCAAGGCCTCCGGCGGCGCGAAGTTCCGCAACGCGGGCCAGGTCTGCATCTCGCCCACGCGCTTCCTGGTGCACAACAGCATCAAGGACGAGTTCGCGAAGGCGATGGTCAAGCATGCGGAGAGCCTGAAGCTCGGCGACGGCCTGGCCGAAGGCACGACACTCGGCCCGCTCGCGAACGCGCGGCGCATCACGGCGATGACCAAGGTGCTGGAAGACGCGCGCGCCACGGGCGCGAAGGTCGCGACCGGCGGCGAACGCGTCGGCACGGATGGCAACTTCTTCGCCCCCACGGTGCTGACGGATGTCTCGCTGCAGGCCGACGTGTTCAACAACGAGCCCTTCGGCCCGATCGCGGCGATCCGCGGTTTCGACACGCTCGAAGAAGCGATCACCGAAGCCAACCGCCTGCCCTTCGGCCTGGCGGGCTACGCCTTCACGCAGTCGATCAAGAATGCGCACCTGCTCTCGCAGCGCATGGAAGTCGGCATGCTGTGGATCAACCAGCCCGCCGCTCCCTCGCCCGAGATGCCTTTCGGCGGCGTGAAGGATTCGGGCTACGGCTCCGAAGGCGGCCCGGAGGCGATGGAAGCCTACCTGGTCACCAAGGCCGTCTCGATCATGGCGGTGTGATCCGGCACGGCGGCGTACGGGTCTCTTCCGCACGCACGCCGTCGCGTTCATTGCAGTACCACACGGCAAGAAATCCAAGGTCCAGTTCCGTGTGCGCGTCTACCGGGACGAAAGCATCGCCATCGGCCCGGGCGGATCGCGCTGCTCGAGCCATCGCGGGGATGCCGAGTGTTCGCTCGGCACCGTTCATGTCTTGCACCTGTCCGGTTCAAGTGAAAGATCGCAGTGTGGCCCAAAGCCGGACAATGCGGGGCTGGATTACTGGAGAACCCCTTGACCACCATCACGATCAAACCGGGCATCGACGTCAGCAACAGCGGCGCCTTCGTGCTGTTCGGCGGCATCAACGTGCTCGAATCGAAAGACCTGGCCCTGCGTTCGGCGGAGGAATACGTCCGCGTCACCACGAAGCTGGGCATCCCCTACGTCTTCAAGGCGAGCTTCGACAAGGCGAACCGCTCGTCCATCCATTCCTATCGCGGGCCGGGGCTCGAAGAGGGCCTGAAGATTTTCGAAGCCGTCAAGGCCGCTTTCGACGTTCCCGTCATCACCGACGTGCATGAGCCATGGCAGGCGCAGCCGGTCGCCGAGGTGGCCGACGTCCTGCAGCTCCCCGCCTTCCTCGCGCGGCAGACGGACCTGGTTGTCGCGCTCGCGAAGACGGGCAAGGTCGTCAACATCAAGAAGCCGCAGTTCCTGAGCCCGTCGCAGGTGCTCAACATCGTCGAGAAGTTCAAGGAAGCGGGCAACGACCGCATCATCCTGTGCGACCGCGGCACCTGCTTCGGCTACGACAACCTGGTGGTGGACATGCTGGGCTTCAGCGTGATGAAGAAGGTGACGGGCGGCCTGCCGGTGATCTTCGACGTGACGCATGCCCTGCAGCAGCGCGAGGCCGGCGCGGCCGCCTCGGGCGGGCGGCGCGCGCAAGTGGCCGAGCTGGCGCGCGCGGGCATGGCGCTGGGCCTGGCGGGCCTCTTCCTCGAGGCGCATCCCGACCCGGCGAACGCCAAGTGTGACGGGCCGAGCGCGTTGCCACTGGACCAGCTGGAGCCCTTCCTCGCGCAGCTCAAGGCGCTGGACGACCTGGTGAAGTCCTTCGCGCCGCTGAACATCCCGGCCTGAGAGGAAGCCCGCCTCAGGCAAGCGCCGGCGCCTTCGCGGGCGTGATCGCCGTGGCGCCGCCGCGCAGGGCCTCGATCTGCTCGGCCAGGTATTGCGCGTCCCTGGCGACGCCCGAGAAGCGCCCCGAGCCCCAGGTGTGCAGCCATGGCAGCCCGAGAAAGTAAAGGCCCGGTTGTTGCGTGACCCCGCGCAGGTGCACCGGCTCGCCGCGCCCGTTGAACACCGGCGCATCGACCCACGCGAAGTCCGGCAGGAAGCCGATGCACCACACCACGCTGGTGATGCCGGCGGCGCGCAGGCTCAGCGTGGTGCGCTCCTCGGCCGGCTCCCACACCGGCACGTAGGGCCCGCCCGGCGGCGCGTCGATGCCGTTCTTCTCGATGAACTTGTCGATGGAGGCGTTGATGCCGTTGAAGATCTGGTCCGCATGGTCCAGATGCTCGCGCAGGTTGGGCTGGAACTGAAGCAGATCGCCCTCCAGCCCGGTGAGCAGGCCGAAGAGCTCCATGCCCTCCAGCGCGAAGCGGCGCAGGTCGATGTCGCGGCCGCCGTCGCGGCCGGTCACGTAGTGGTTGGTGTTGTCGCGCACGCCTTCGCGCAGCGGGTGCTGCGTCACCGGCATGTCGTAGTAGTTCATGTCGGCCAGCCAGTCGACCACGTCCTTGCCTCGGTAGAAGCGCGCGCAGCGCGGCGCATTGCCGGTGGCGAGGAAGACCTTGCGGCCCGCGAGGTGCAGGTCTTCCGCGATCTGCGCGCCGGACTGGCCGCAGCCGACGACCAGCACCGCGCCCTCGGGCAGTTGCGCGGGGTTGCGGTACTGGGCGGAGTGGTATTGCGTGACCGAGGCGGGCAGGCGCTCGGCCATGCGCGGCACCACCGGCTTGTGGTAGCCGCCGGAGGCCACCACCACCTGGCCGGCGGTGAAGCGGCCGGCGCTGGTGTCGACCGTGTAGTGATCGGCCTCGCCCGCGCGCGACACCTTCTCGACGCTCACGCCTTCGAGGGCCGGGGCCTGCACCTGCTCGACGAAGCCGGCGAGCCAGGCATTGATCTCGTCCTTGACCATGAAGCCGTGCGGATCCTTGCCGATGTAAGGCCAGCCGGGCAGGTTGCACTGCCAGTTGGGCGTGACGAGGCAGAAGGAATCCCAGCGCTGCGTGCGCCAGGTGTGGACCAGGCTGCGCTTCTCGATCACCAGGTGATCGATGCCGCGCTGCTGAAGGCAGTGGCTCAGCGAGAGGCCCGACTGGCCGCCGCCGACGATGATGACGCTGTAGTGGGTGGTGGTGGGTGATGACATGGCGGTGCTTTCAATCGAAGGCGGTGACGGTGACCCGGGCGTCGGGCTGGCCGGTGAAGCGGGCGGCGATGGCCTCGATCTCGGCGAGCTGGTCCATGGCCTGGGAGCAGGCGAAGCCGTACTTGGCGCGCACGCGCTCCGAGGCGATGCCCAGGGCCTCGCGCGAGCGGCTGACGAAGTCGTCGAGCGCATAGTGCTGGCCGGGAGTCAGGAAGTCCCGCACGACGAGCGAGGGCGAATAGCAGCGCATCTCGCTCTGGTCGGGCCAGCGGACGCTGAAGTGCATGACGGGCATGGACGTGTTCCTCAATGAAGTCGGTAGAGCTGGACGTGGCGCTCGGCGCTCGCGGCCCAGCTGAAGCGGCGGGCCAGGCGCGCGGATGACTGCGCGATGCGCCGCGGCGATGCCTCGGCGAGCGCGCGCGAGAGCGCCAGCGCGATGGAGGCGGCGTCGTAAGGGTCGGCCCAGTGGCAGTCGCCCTTCTCCAGGTATTCGGTGAAGGGTTCGATGCGCGAGACGACGACCGGCACGCCGCTGGCCAGTGCCTCCAGCACGACCAGGCCGAAGCCCTCGCGCACCGAGGGCATCGCCACCACGTCCGCGAGGCGGTAGAGGCCGGGCATGTCCTCGTCGGGCAGCGCGCCGGTGACCAGCAGCGGCTGGCCCGGCCCCATGGGCAGCCCGGCCGCCCGGACCAGCCCGGCGAACTCGCGCGCGTACCGGGTGTGGTCGAGCAGGCTTGCGCCGCCCGCGATGACGAGCTGGGCATCGATGCCCGCGGCGCGCAGACGGATGAAGGCCTGCAGCAGGCGCAGCGTGTTCTTGCGCTCTTCAACGCCGCCGACGGCCAGCAGCACCGGGCCCTGTTCGCGGATGCCGAGCCTGCGGGCCAGCGCCGTGTCCGCCGCCGCAGGCGCCGGCGTGAAGCGATCGGCGTCGATGCCGTTCCACACTTCGGGTGCGTCGATGCCATGCTGCTCGGCCAGCACGCCGCGCCACATGCGGCTGAGGCAGAAGACCTTGCGGGCCTCCTTGAAGGAACGCTCCTGCCAGCGCATCAGCTGCGGCTCGGCAAAATCGTCGAGGTGGTGGACGGTGCGCACGAAGCCGCCGATGAGGCCACGCTCGGCCAGCGTCGCCAGCGCATTGCCGCCGATGCCGTCGTGGCAGTGCAGCACGTCGAAGCGCCGCCTCGGGAGCAGCGTGGAAAGATGGCCGACATAGGCGTCGATGCGCGAGGCCACCATCTCGACCATGTCGCGCGGCGTGCCCGCCACCGGCACGAGCTCCGTCGCGCAGCGCACCGGACGGAAGAAGCCCTGGCCGGCCGCCGCGGGCGCCATCACCGTGACTTCGTGGCCCGCGTCGTGCAGCGCATGCGCGAGCTCGATGGTGTGCACCACGCCGCCGCGCGGGTTGACCGAGTGCGTGAGCAGGCCGATCTTCAGCGGCCGCGTGGCTTGCGTTCCTTCAGGCATGCGCGGCCTCGCGGATGAAGGCGTCCTGGTTCAGGTCCCAGAGCATGCCGCGCTCGGCAGCCTGCCGCAGCACCAGCGTGCGCGTATCGTCGACCTGTCCGATCACCGCGCAGGCGAGGTCGCGCGATGCGAAGCCGGTCAGCACGCCGCCCAGCTTCTCGGGCCGCACGCTGAGGATGAAGCCGTAGCTTGGGAAGGAGCCCAGCCAGCGCGGCAGCGGCACGCCGTCCGGCCGCGGGATCGCGTCGAGGTCGATCACCGCGCCGGCGCCCGAGCATTCAAGCAGCATCAGCGCGGTGCCGATGGCGCCAGCCATGCTGATGTCCTTGGCGGCGTCGCACAGGCCGGCCTCGGCGAAGCGGGGCAGCAGCTCCAGGTCGCCGCGCAGGCGTTCGGCCGGCGCGGCGGTGGAGGCATTCCAGTAGGGGAAGGGTTCCTGGTACGCGCCGCGCAGGTCGACCGCCATCACGAGCTGGTCGCCGGGCCGCGCGCTGAAGCTGGTGAGCAGCTTCTTCGCGCGACCCAGGATCGCGACCGCGAGCTGCGGGCGCAGGCTGCGGTTGTTGCTGTGGCCGCCGACGATGGGCACGGCGTACTTCGCCGACGCCTCGGCCATGCCCTTGAGCATCTGAGAGGCGGTGTCCATGCCGGCGCTCCACAGCGCGTCGACCACGGCCGTGGGGCGTCCGCCCATCGCGTAGATGTCGCTCACGTTGACCATCACGCCGCAGTAGCCCGCGAACCAGGGCATGCGCTCGATGAAGTCCTCCACCAGGCCCTCGATGGCGAAGAGCAGGTAGCCGCCGTGGCCGTCCGGTATCGCCGCGCAGTCGTCGCCCACGGGCACGGCCTGGGCGAGATCGGCGCCTCCGCCCGGCAGCGCCGCGCCGAGCGCGGAGACCACGTCGCTGATGTCGCGCTTGTGCGCGAAGCCCCGGCTGTCGCGCAGGGCGGTGATGAGTTCAGGCAGCCGCATGTTCGCTCCGGGCCGTGCGCGCGCGCGAGACGAAGCCGCTCAGCGCGTCGTGGCAGGGCGGGTAGAAATCCAGCGACGCCTCCATCTCGGCATGCGCACGCCCATGGATCGACAGCTCGCTCAGCGCTCGCCAGTGCAGCTTCTGGAACAAGGGCACGTTCTGCGACTGCACATGCGCCAGGAAGCGCCGGCAGCCCTGCGCATGCGCGCGCGAGACGGCCAGCCGGATCAGCGTGGCGCCCAGGTGCCCCTGGCTGCGGAAGGCCGGATGCACGGCGAGGCGCGAGCCCCACCACAGGCCGGGTTCGGGCTGGTGGATGCGAACGGTGCCGACCACCTGGTCCGGCATGCCGCCGACGCAGGACATCGCCACCAGCAGCTGCGCCCTGCCGTCGATCGCATCGCGGTCGTCGCCGGCGAAGATGCCCTGCTCGATGCAGAACACCGCGCGACGCAGCGCGTGGGCCTGCTCGCGTTCCCAGGCTTGCGCGGCTTCGCGCACCAGGAAGCCGGCGGGTGCATAGGGCACGGCGGGCCCGACTTCGGCATCGATGCAGATCATGGCCTCAGCTTTCGTAGACCGAGAGCGAGGAGCATGCGCCGCACTTGCCGCAGCCGGCCTTGATGTCGCTGGAGCGCAGGTTGGCGGCCGCCACGCTGCGGCCCAGGGGCTCCAGGATGGACTTCATGAACGCGGGCGTGGGCGCCGGGTGATCTTCCAGCGGCGTGCCGCTGATCGGCACGAAGGGCACGACGAAGGGGTACACGCCGAGCGCGAGCAGCTGCTCGCAGATCGCCAGGATGGCCTCGCGCGTATCGCCCAGGCCGGCCAGGATGTAGGTGCTGACCTGTCCGCGGCCGAACACGCCGACGGCCGCCTCGAAAGCCGTCATGTAGCGCGAGAGCGGCACGCTGGCCTTGCCCGGCATGATGCGTTCGCGCACCTCGGGCGTCACGACCTCCAGGTGCATGCCGAGCGTGTCGATGCCGGCGGCCTTCATGCGGTGGAACCACTGGTCGTCGTCGGGCGGCTCGCACTGGCCCTGGATCGGGATGTCCACCGCCGCCTTGATGGCGAAGGCGCTTTCGCACAGGATCTGCGCGCCGCGGTCGGTGGCGTTGGGCGTGCCGGTGGTGAGCACCATGTGCTTCACGCCGTCGAGCAGCACGGCCGCGCGCGCCACCTCCGCGAGTTGCTCCGGCGTCTTGCGAGCGATGGTGCGGCCCGCCGCGAGCGATTGGCCGATCGCGCAGAACTTGCAGCTCTTCTTGCGGCTCTCGTAGCGGATGCAGGTCTGCAGCACGGTGGTGGCCAGCACGTCGGCGCCATGCAGGGTCGCGATGTGCGAGTAAGGCACGCCGTCGAAGGTCTGCATGGCGTAGAAGCGCGGCTGCTTCGGGAAGCTGATGCTCGCGATTGGAATGCTGCCGCGCGTGATGGTGCTGCGGCCCTGCGCGTCGGGCGCCTGGGCGGTGAAGGGCGAGTTCCACGCGGTGGAGGTGTGGACCGGCACCATGATCGTGTGGCCGTCGACGGTGACGGCCTTGTGGTCCGAAGGGCCCGCGCCGCCGCGGCGGCTGGCGGCGCCGGCGCCGGGGTCAACCAGCCGCAACCCGAAGGATTGCAGCTCGGTCATCAGTTGCCGGCTCGAGGGAATGTCGGTCGTGCTCATGCTGGGTGCTCCCGGTGTCGAGGGTTGAGATGCCCGGTGCGGGCGGGGCCATGGCGTGCATGGGGATGGCGGGACGGTCGTTCAGCGCCAGGCTGAGGAGTTCGGGCCGCGCGTAGTGGCCGACCGAATCCATCATGCGTTTGCGCTTGGTGATGAGGGCCATGTCGAGGTCGGCGATGACCATGCCCTCGCCTTCGGTCAGCGGCGGCGCGAGGTGCTTTCCCTCGGGCGAGACGATGGCCGTGTGGCAGCCGCCGCGCAGTGCCTTCTGCAGGCCGGCGTCGGGCGTGACGGCGGCGATCTGCGTGTCGGTGAGCCAGCCGGTCGAATTGATGACGAAGCAGCCGGATTCCAGCGCATGGTGGCGGATGGTGACTTCCATCTGCTCCGCGAAGATCGGGCCGACCAGCGAGCCGGGGAACTGCGCGCAGTGAATCTCTTCGTGCTGCGCCATGAGGCTGTAGCGCGCGAGCGGGTTGTAGTGCTCCCAGCAGGCCAGCGCGCCGACGCGGCCCACGCGCGTGTCGGCCACCTTCAGGCCGGCGCCGTCGCCCTGGCCCCAGATCATGCGTTCATGGTACGTCGGCGTGATCTTGCGGCGCTTGAGCACGAGGCTGCCGTCCGCGTCGAAGACGAGCTGCGTGTTGTAGAGGCTGCCATGGTCGCGCTCGTTGACGCCGAGCACCACCACCACGCCGCGGGCGCGGGCCCGCTCGGCCACGGCCGCCGTGACCGGGCCCGGCACGGCGACCGCGCGCTCCATGAGCCGGATGTGCGCCGGCCCTTGCAGCACCGGCGGCTGCACGAAGGAGAAATACGGGTAGTAGGGCACGAAGGTCTCCGGAAAGACCATGATCTGCGCGCCCTTGGCAGCCGCCTCGTCGATGGCCTCGCAGACACGGTTGAGCGTGCCGTCGTGGCTGTCGAAATCGGGCGCGATCTGGATCGCGGCCGCCCGGACGATGGAACTCATGGGAACCTCCGCGCGGCCCGCGAAGCGCGGCCTTCTCGGGGAACACCGCGGAACCGGCTTTGCCGGTCCGCTGGTGTTGCCCCCTTGAGGGGGGAGGCGGCTACACGCAGTGAGCAAGCAACGGGGGTGTTCATGACCTACAGCGTCCAGGTGTCGAGGATGAAGGCGTTGGCCTTGCGATGCAGCAGGACGATGTCGAGCACGTCCAGCGGGTTGATGGGCGTGATGCCGGGGATCAGCGCGCCTTCGCCGTGACCGTAGAGCGCCTGCAGCGCGAAGCGGCAGGCGTAGACCTTGCCGCCCTCTTCCATGAACTTGGTGATCTGCTTGTTGAAGTTCTGGTGGCCCGGGAAGGCCTCGTCGCCCAGCGTCGGGAAGCCGCGCTGCACGCCCAGCGTCACGCCGGGGCCGTAGAGCAGGATGCTGGTCTCGAAGCCCTTGCGCTTCAGGCGCGTGGCCTGCAGCAGATTGACGAAGCCGATGGAACCTTCGAACGCGACGGTGTGGAAGGTGACCAGGGCCTTCTCGCCCGGTTCGGCCTTCACGTCCTCGAAGACTTTCTCTTCATAGTCGACGAGGTGTTCGCCGGGGACGTTCGCGGGTTTGATGACTTTGGGCATGGTTGCTCCGGTGAGGGTGTGGATCGAATAGGGTGTTGCGCGCCCTTCGATTTCGCACGCTCCATGCCACGCGGCGGAGTCCGCGATGCGATCAAGCTGCAATCAAGCAGATGCGATGCCGCGCCATGCCATCGAAAAAAAATTCCGCGGCCCGTCCAGACGGCTGCGCGCCGCGCGCGGCAAGGCTTTTTGCACTCGCATGAGGCATCCGGCATGCGATCAATGCACCCGATCAATAGGACTCCATGCACACGATCAATGCATGCCGCCCCTCGGAGCCCGGCACGCTTCATGCGTTCAACCCGTGGTACCGATGCAATCAATGGATGCGATCAACTCGCCATGAACAAGACCACCCAGCAATGGCAGAAGCGCTTGGAAAGCAGCGACAAGCCCGCCTACCTGCTGCTCGCCGACCTGATCGCCGACGACATCCGCACGGGCCGGCTCACGGCGCGCGACAAGCTGCCGACGCTGCGCGATCTCGCGGCGGACCTGCGGCTGAACTACACGACAGTGGCGCGCGGTTACGCGGAGGCGCGCAAGCGCGGGCTGATCGACTCGCGCTCGGGCACCGGCACCTTCATCCGCGGCAGCAGCCCCAGCCTGCCGCTGCGCGGTGGTGGCGGCGCCGAGATGACGATGAACCTGCCGCCCGAGCCGCAGGACGCGGCGCTGCTGGAGCGCATGCGCCAGAGCGCCAGCCGCATCCTCGCGGAGTCGGACATGTACGACCTGCTGCGCTACCAGGACTTCGGCGGCTCGGTGCGAGACCGCGAGGCCGGCATGCAGTGGATCCGCCCGCGCGTGCCGGACTGCAGGCTCGACCAGATGCTGGTGTGCCCCGGCATCCACAGCGTCCTGACAGCCCTGTTCTCTCAGCTCGCGCGGCCGGGCGAACTGATCTGCGTGGAGGCGCTGACCTACCCCGGCGTGAAAGCGATCGCGACGCAACTGGGCATCCAGCTGCATGCGCTGCCGCTGGACGAGGAAGGGCCGATGGGCGAATCCTTCGAGCACGCGTGCAAGACGCTGCGGCCCAAGGCGCTCTACTGCAACCCGACACTGAACAACCCGACCACCTCGACCATCTCGCGCGCGCGGCGCGAAGCGCTGGCGGACATCGCGCTGCGCTACGCCATCCCCATCATCGAGGACGATGCCTACGCGCTGCTGCCGCGCCAGGTGCCGCCCGCCATCGCGACGCTGGCGCCGGACCTCACCTACTACATCACCGGCTTTTCGAAGACGCTCGGCGCGGGCCTGCGCAATGCCTACGTGCGTTCACCCAGCGCGCGGCAATCGCAGCGGCTCGCGGGCGCGATGCGCGCGACGACCGTGATGTCCTCGCCCGTCACGAACGCGCTTGCCACGCTGTGGGTGGAAGACGGCACGGCGGAGGCGATGCTGCAGGCCATCCGCAACGAGTCGACGGTGCGGCAGGCGCTCGCGAGCAGGCACCTGGGCACGTACGGTGCCGTGGCGCAGAGCGAGGGTTTCCATCTCTGGCTGCCGCTTTCCTCGGCCTGGAGCACGGTGGAATTCGCCTCCTACCTGCGCACGCAGAACGTCGGCGTGGTGGCCAGCGCGGCCTTCTCGACCGACGGCACGCCTCCGGAGGCGGTGCGCATCTGCTTGGGCGGACCGATGTCGCGGGATGAATGCGACCATGCGCTGCGGCTGATCGCGGACACCCTGGCGCACCCGCTGCACCCCCACGCGACCGTGATGTAGCCCCGGCGCTGCTGTAGGCAGAGACCCACGCAGGTCTGTTGCCTTCTCCGGCAAATGGCCCGGGTGCAGGGCGCCTAAGCTAGATGCAAGACAAGCGAGCAATCCCTGAGAAACCGTCCATTCCGGCCGGCTCCCTCGTCAACCTTTCCTCCTCCCGGCGCTACCCCGCGCCGTTGTACAGCGCCCTCCGGGGCGCTGTTTTTTTGGGCGCGCGGCGGCGCAACCCGCGACGCATGAAAACCAGAGGGCGCATGAAAACCAGAGGGCCAGCGCAGCGAGCCCTGTTCGTGGGCACCCGCGGAACCGGCTTCGCCGGGCCGCCGGGTGCGCCCCCTTGAGGGGGAGGCGCCGCAGGCGCTTCGGGGGTGTTTCACCCTAGTGAGTCTGGCGGCGCAGTTCCTGGACCTCCGCGTGCAGTTCATTCGCCCAGGCGCGGCGCTCCCGGCCGGCCGAAGGCTGGGCATCGCCGAAACGCACGATCGCCAGCAGCGGCGGCGCCTTGAGCGTGTTCCACAGCGAGGTGGCGAGATTGTCTTGGCCGATGTAGCGCGGCGCGTAGCTGGTTTCGCCGGTCGCCGCGTCCGCGAAACGGATCGCGGCCGGCTGCACCGGCGAGCCGGCGGAAATGGCCGCCTGGAGCAAGTTGGCATGAAAGGGCAACAAGGTGTGTCCGTCCCCGGTCGTGCCCTCGGGAAACACCGCGATGATGTCGCCGCCGCGCAGTGCCTGCGTCATGTGATGCACCACGCGCACGGCATCGCGCCTGCGCTCGCGCTCGATATAGAGCGAGCCCGCGCCGTTGGAGAGGGTGCCGATCACCGGCCAGCCGCCGATGTCCGACTTGGAGACGAACCGCACGTGCCGCGCCGCGTGGATGGTGAGGATGTCCAGCCAGGAGAGATGGTTGCACACGATCAGCATCGGCCCGTGCGCGGGCGGGGTGCCCTGCACGGTGAGGCTGATGCCCATCAGGGCCAGCATGCGATGCGCCCATTGCTGCACGCGCTGCTCGCGCTCGGCGGCGGAGAGCTTCGCGAACTTCGTCCGAATGGTCCACCAGCCGCCGAAGGTGTGCGCGAGAGCGCGCAGCAGCTTCAGGGACACCTTGACGGCATGCATCACCCGCCACTGGCCTGGCCGTGCACCAGGCGGCCGCCGACGAGCGTGAAGCGCGCGCGGCCCTGCAAGGCATAGCCACCGAAGGGCGTGTGCTTGCCCTGGCTCTTGAGTGCCTCGGGCCGCACCTGCCATTCGAGCGCCGGGTCGACCACGCAGAGGTCGGCTGCGCCGCCCACCGCGAGCCGGCCCACGCCCTCGGCGCTGGCGCCCATCAACCTGGCGGGTGCCGAACTCACGACCTCGATGGCGCGCGCAATGCCCGCGCCGCTCTGTGCGGCCCACTGCAGCGCGAGCGGCAGCAGCAGTTCGAGCCCGGTGGCGCCGGGTTCGCTTTCGGCGAAAGGCAGCGTCTTGGCGTCGGCCTCGACCGGCGTGTGGTCGGAGACCAGCGCATCGATGCTGCCGTCGGCCAGGCCGGCCGAGAGCGCGTCGCGGTCGCGCTGCTGGCGCAGCGGCGGGTTGAGGCGCGCGCGGCTGTCGAAGAAGCCGATGTCGGTGTCGGCAAGGTGCAGGGAGTTGATGCTGACATCGCAGCTCAGCGGCAGGCCTTCGGCCTTCGCCGCGCGCACCAGCGCCACCCCGGCCGCACTGGAGAGGCGGCAGAGATGCACGCGCGCCCCGGTGCTGCGCATGAGCTCGATGATGGTGAAGATGGCGATGGTCTCGGCCGCGACAGGAATGCCCGCCAGGCCGAGCCGCGTCGCGAGCGGGCCGCTGGCGGCGACGCCGCGGCCGAGGTCGCGCTCCTGAGGGCGCAGCCACACGGTGTAGCCGAAGGTGCTGGCGTAGAGCAGCGCACGCTGCAGCACCTGCGTGTCGCCGAGCGCGACGTCCGCTTGCCCGAAGCCGATGCAGCCGGCCTCCGTCAGCTCGGCCATCTCGGTGAGCACTTCGCCGGCCAGGTCGCGCGTGAGCGCACCGAGGGGGAAGAGGCGCGCACGCTGCATCTTCTCGGCGCGGAACTTGAGCATCTCGACCAGGCCGGGCTCGTCGAGCACGGGGTCGGTGTCCGGCGGGCACACCAGGCTGGTGACGCCACCGGCCACGGCCGCGCCCATCTCGCTTTCGAGCATGCCTTCGTGCTCGTAGCCGGGTTCGCGCAGACGCGCGGCCAAGTCGACAAGGCCCGGGATGACGAGGCAGCCCTTCGCGTCGAGCATGGTGTCGGCGCGGAAGTCCACGGCCGCCTTGCCGATGGCGAAGACCTTGCCGCCGGCCACGGCGACGTCGGCCTGGGTGTCGGTGCCGGAGGCGGGGTCGATGACCCGCCCGTTGGTGATCAGGATATTGCTCATGCTTCGTTCCCCGCCACGATGCTCATCACGGCCATCCGGACCGCGATGCCGAATGTGACCTGCGGAAGGATCACGCTCTGTCTTCCGTCGACCACTGCGGAGTCGATCTCGACGCCCCGGTTGATCGGCCCCGGGTGCATCACGATGGCATCGGGCTTGGCCAGCTGCAGCTTCTCGGGCGTGAGGCCATAGGTCTTGAAGAACTCCTGCGACGAGGGCAGCAGCGCGCCGCTCATGCGCTCGTTCTGCAGGCGCAGCATGATGATCACGTCGCAATCGCGGATGCCCTCCTCCAGCGTGTGGCACACGCGCACGCCCATCTGCGCCATGTCGGCCGGCACCAGCGTCTTGGGGCCGACCACGCGCACCTCGGCGCAGCCTAGGGTGGTGAGGCCGTGGATGTCGGAGCGCGCCACGCGCGAGTGCAGCACGTCGCCGACGATCGCCACCGTGAGGTTCGAGAAGTCCTTCTTGTAGTGGCGGATGGTGTACATGTCGAGCAGCCCCTGTGTTGGGTGCGCATGGCGCCCGTCGCCCGCATTGACCACGTGCACGTGCGGCGCGACGTGCTGCGCGATCAGGTAGGGCGCGCCGGACTCGCTGTGGCGCACGACGAAGAGGTCCGCCGCCATCGCGCTGAGGTTCGCGATGGTGTCGAGCAGCGACTCGCCCTTGGTCGCGGAGGAGCGCGCGATGTCGAGGTTGATCACGTCCGCCGACAGCCGCTTGGCCGCGATCTCGAAGGTCGTGCGCGTGCGCGTCGAGTTCTCGAAGAACAGGTTGAACACGCTCTTGCCGCGCAGCAGCGGCACCTTCTTGACCTCGCGGTCGCTCACGCTCGCGAAGTTGGTCGCGGTGTCGAGGATGTGGGTGACGATGTCCTTGGGCAGGCCTTCGATCGACAGCAGATGGATCAGCTCGCCGTTCTTGTTCAGTTGTGGGTTGCGTTTGTAGAGCATCAGGTCTTTTCCTCCACTTGCAGGCTCAGGGCGCCCTGCGCGCTTCGAGCGAGCGCGAGTGATTGCGAAACCGGCAGCTCGAGCCGCGCGGCCGCGAAGTCCGCCGCCACCGGCAGCTCGCGCCCGCCGCGGTCGACCAGCACGGCCAGCCGCACGCGCGCCGGCCGGCCGAAGTCGAAGAGTTCGTTGAGCACGGCGCGGATGGTGCGGCCGGTGTAGAGCACGTCGTCGAGCAACAGCACGTCGGCGCCGTTCACGTCGAAAGGCAGCGTGGTCTGCGCGCTGGCGGCGAGCCCTCGGCGCGCGAAGTCGTCGCGGTGCATGGCCGAGGAAATCACACCGGGCGTGCCGGCGAGGCCCAGGTCCTTGTGCAGCCGCTCGACCAGCCACGCACCGCCGGAGGTGATGCCGACCAGGCGCGTGTCCTCGCGCATCAGGGTGGTCACGCCGCGCAGCAGTTCGCGGTAGAGCACTTCGGCGTCGGGTATCGGATTCACGGAAGACTCCTCAAGAATTGCTCCAGGATGATGCAAGCCGACGCGGCGTCGGCATCGCGCGCGCCGGAGGCCAGTGCCTCCGTCGTGCTGTAGCGCTCGTCGACCTCGTACACGGCCAGCTTGAAGCGCCCCCTCAGTTGCCGGGCGAAGCGCTGCGCCGCCCGTGTGTTGTCGTGCGGCGCGCCGTCCGGGTGATAGGGAACGCCCACCACGAGCGCGTCCGGCTGCCATTCGCGGATCCGCGCCTCGACCAGCGCGAAGCGCGCATCGCCTTCGGCCTTGATCGTCGCCTGCGGAGAAGCCGTCCTCAGCAGCCGGTTGCCGGTGGCCACCCCCGTTCGCTTCAACCCGAAGTCGAAGGCCAGGAAACTCTGGAAATGAGAAGGAACAACAACAGACCCGGTATCGGGAGAATCCCCCCCCGAAAGCACCGACCCGCTCACCAAGCCCCCCTCACCGCCGCGCCCCATCCGGGAGGGCCGCGGCGCCCGACCGCCCGAATCGGCCGGCCCGTCTCCGGCAGGGGGTAGCCGAAGCGACACGCAGTGCGCGAAGGCTGAGGGCGAGCGTCAAGCATGTCCGGCATCGGGAGAAAGCTTCCAGGCCTCCAGCCCCAGCAGGGACAAGGCCTTGTCGTAGCGTTGCTCGATCGGCGTGTCGAAGATGACCGCCGGGTCGGCGCCGACGGTGAGCCAGCTGTTCTCGGCCAGCTCGGATTCGAGCTGGCCCTCGCCCCAGGCCGAATAGCCGAGGGAGACCAGCACCTTGCGCGGTCCGGCGCCCGTCGCGAGCGCCTCCAGCACGTCCTTGGAGGTGGTCATCTCCAGGCCGCCGGGGATGGTCATGGTCGAGGCGTAGACCGACTCGTTGGGCTTGTCCGCATCCGCGAACACCGGCTCATGCAGCACGAAGCCTCGCTCGGTCTGCACCGGCCCGCCCTGGAAGACGGGCGCCGTGCCCAGTTCGGGGCGAGAGAGGTGCAGCTCGATCTTCTCGAACAGCACCTTGAGGTTGATGTCGCTGGGCTTGTTGATCACCAGGCCCAGGGCGCCGCGCTCGCTGTGCTCGCACAGGTAGACGACGCTGCGGCTGAAGGCCTTGTCCTCCAGACCCGGCATCGCGATCAGGAAATGATGCGTGAGGTTCATGGGGGCAGAATCGAAGGCCATGCCGCCGATTTTACTGGCCGTCGACAAAACATACCCCAAGGGCCTGATGTGGTTCCGCCGCGACCTTCGCGTGGACGACAACGCGGCGCTGTACCACGCGCTGCGCGCCTGCCGGCAGGTGGTCTGCGTGTTCGTCTTCGACAAGGCCATCCTGGACCCCCTGCCCCGCGCCGACCGGCGGGTCGAGTTCATCCGCGAATCGCTGGTCGAATTGCAGACCGAGCTGGAATCGCTCGGCGGCGGCCTGGTCGTGCGGCATTCCGTGGCCGAGCACGAACTGGCCCAGCTGGCGCACGCGCTGGATGTGCAGGCGGTCTACGCCAACCGCGACGACGAGCCGGCGGCACTGGAGCGCG
>CBIHOG010000009.1:0-134810 GCA_966211435.1 uncultured Variovorax sp.
TCACGTTGATCAGGTCGTACACCACGCGGCGTTCGCAGCCCATGATCAGGTCGAGATTTCGAAGGCCGACGTCGAAATCGATCACGGCGGTCTTCTTGCCGGCCAGTGCCAGCCCGGATGCGAAGCTCGCGCTCGTGGTCGTCTTGCCGACGCCGCCCTTGCCCGAGGTCACCACCACAATTTTGGCCATTACGTTCCTTCTTTTGTTTCAGTTGTCTGTGCGTGCATCGCGGCGGATCAGGGGATCGCGCGCATCACGATCTTCTTGCCGTCCAGCGAAATCTGCGCGGGCTTGCCGGCGATGTCCGCCGGCAGTGCGACCTCCGACGTCCGGTAGATGCCGGCGATCGCCACCAGCTCCGCTTCCATGCAGGTCGTGAAGATGCGGGCGTCGACGTTGCCGCGCGCACCCGCGATGGCCTTGCCGCGCAGCGGCGCGTATACATGCACGTTGCCGTCCGCGATGACTTCGGCGCCGAAGCTCACGACCGCGGTCACGACCACGTCGCCGCCGCGTGCATAAACCTGCTGGCCCGAACGCAGCGGCTTGTCGATCACCAGCGTGCCGTTGGCCGGCACCGGCACTTCGCGCACGATCTGCGGCGCCTCGCCAGTCGCTTCAGCCGGCGGCGCGGGCGCACGCGGCGCCGGCGCCGCCGGCATGGCTGTCACCGAGAGCCCCGCCGCGCGGGCCTGGGCGTTCTGCGCATCGGTGCCGCCGCGCACGGCGATGGGTTGCGTCTGGTGCCGCGCCAGCAAGTCGCGCAGCAGCGTGAAATCGATGTCGGCGTCCGCATCATCGCCCAGGGCCTCCGGCAGCTGGGAAAGGTCGATCACCACCGGCTCCTGCTCGAAGAAATCGGGCGAGTCGGCCAGCTGGACGTCGAGCGCGCCCGCCAGAACGCCGAGATCCGCCGTCCGGAGGATCACCGCGATCAAAGGCAGCGTGGCGCTCTTGAATTCGAAAACCGCCTTGGTTCGCGCGGCGGATGCATCGGCCATTGGAAAAACGAGGGTGCGAAAAGCGTTGAAGTCTAACGGGCGTGGCTGTGCGCCCGGCCGGCGGGGTGCACCTGGGCGCACTCAGGCACCACATTTATTGCAAGGGGTTGCAACTTCGAGGCTCGGCGGGGCTCCATCAGGAAACGGTGCAAAGCCGCTGAACTCCTACACCGGCGGCCACGAATTCTTTGCAGACTCGGCGGCTTCGAAAAATGGCGCCACCCCTCCCGATGCAACCCATCCTCGACATCCACTCGATCCGCCCGAACCTGTTCACCTACAGCCTCGGGATGACCGAAAAGCCGTGGCGCCATTGCGACAACTTCTTCGAATCCGTGGAGCGCTGTCTCCTCGACGCGGGCAGTGGTCTCGACCGATATTTCGAGAATGTCCAGATCCGCCTGGCCGGCTTCTCGCTGGGCAGCTACCCGGTTGCGCGAATGACGCGGGACCCGATGGGCCTCTTCGACGAACTCATGGCGCGGGTGGTGGCGCTCTACCAGGCGCGTGCCGCGCCAAGAACCCCGCCCTCATCGTGCTGCCCGGCGTGACATAGCGCACGCCACGGCGCCCTGGAAGGGGCGGAATGGTGCAATTGCACTATTCGTCGCCGGGGGCACGGCACGGAGACTCGAAAAACGGATGCGCTGTAACAGTTCGTTAGCGGTCCGCAAAATTCGAGGAGTTTCGATTGTTGCGCTCTCACCATAAAACCAGGTTCGCCTTGTCCACGGCTTTCATGCTCACGCTCGCCGCGTGCGGCGGCGGCGGCGGCGGCGGTAGCGGCGGCGGGTCCGCACCCCCCAGCGGCCAGAACCCCAACGGCCCCACCCAGGTCAAGCTGAGCGGCGTCGCCGCCACCGGCGCCGCCTTCGCCGGAGCGACGCTGAACGTGATCGACCAGCTCGGCGCCACCGTCTGCGCCACGCAGACGAGCCCCACCGGCGCCTACGACTGCACGCTGCCCGCCAGCGCCAAGGCGCCCTTTGTCGTCATCGCGTCGCGCGACGACCAGATTCTCTACAGCATCACCGCCAGTGCCACCGGCGGCACCGTCAACGTCACGCCGCTCACCACCGTCATCGTCTCGCGCCTCGCGCCGAATGGCGATCCGGCCGCGCTCGCGGCGGCCCTCAAGACCCAGCCCGACGCGGTCACCGACGCCACGGTCAAGCAGCAAGTCGCCGCGCTCATCGCCGCGCTGAAGCCGCTGCTCGCCGCGCTCGGCGACACCGTCGACCCGATCAGCGGCAGCTTCAGTGCCGACGGCTCCGGCCACGACCGCGTGCTGGATTCGATCGCCGTCAGCGTACATCCCGACGGCACGGCCGCGAACATCGAGATCACCGTCAAGCTCGTGCCCTCCGGCAGCGGCGACGCGCCCGTCTCGATCATCTTCCGCAGCAGCGACGCGACGCCGCCCACCCTACCGCAAACGATCACCGCGCAGCAGCTGGCGCCAGCCGGCGCATCATTGGCCGTCGCGGCGCTCTTCGAGCGCCTCACCCAGTGCTACGCGCTGCCACTGACGCAACGGGTCAATGCGGTGAACGACAGCACCGCCGCCGTCGGCGGCCCGGCCGATGTGATCGCGCCCGCATGCCGCACGCTCTTCGTCGGCGACGATCCGGCCAACTTCCGCAACAACGGCGCCAGGGTTGGCCGCGATGCGCAGAACCGCGGCTCCTTCTCGGGCCTCTTCCGTCCGGGCGCCACCGGCGTCAAGTTCGATCGCGGTGTGCTCGAGTTCTACCGCCCCGGCGGCGACCTCGTGCTCAGCTACCGCAATATCGACAGCACAGGCGCCGTGCAGAACCTGACGGTGGTCGCGCGCGACGTGGGCGGCGTGCTGAAGCTCATCGGCAACCAATACGACTACGGCGTCAACGTCACGCCCACCGTCCAGGACCGCGAGTTCCTGAACAGCCCCGCGTACAACTACGTGAACCTCTCCTACGACATCGTCATCGCCAACCAGTTCGACGGCAACGGAGACAGCATCTTCGACAAGGCGCTGGTCACCGCGCCGGACGGCACCGTTTACACCTACGCGCCTTCGGCCGGCAACGCGGCCCTCGTGCTCGTGCGCCCCAACGGCACGCCCACGGGAGGGTCGCTGCTGCGTGTCGCTGCCTCCTATCGGAATGCCTCGACCGCGGGCAACCCGGCCGAGAAGGAGACCGGCTCGTACTATCTGCCGCAGCAACTCACAGACGAGCAGCTGCGCACCACGCCCGAGCAGGCCGCGTGGAAGGTGGAGTTCGTCTTCGCCGACACGAACAAGGCCAACGTGATCCAGACGCACCGCCTCCTCGCCCGAGTGCCTACGATGGCCGAAGCGAAGCTGAAGAAGTTCGCCGACCTGACGCCCGCCCTGCGCGCCGAACTGGTGGCGGCCACCGCATCGACCGGCGCCATCATCTTCGACGCACCGAGCGCCAACGAGCCCAGCCTCGTGGACTTCAGCGCCGAAGGCGACCTGGACGCCTGGACGGTTCCGTCGGATGCCGCCGTCGTGCCCGTATCACTCTATGTCTACGGCCGCTCCGCCACCGGCGTGCAGTTCGACGATCGAGGCGACTTCGCGCCGGCGGCGCGCAAGGCCAAGGTCTTCTGCAGCGCGGCAAGCATGGCGGACGACCACTGCACGCAGATCAATGGCAACTCGCTCTACGCACTGAACACGCGTGCCGACTTCTTCCAGCTGGGCGGCACGGACGCGCGGCAAGTGCAGTACCTCAAGGGATTCGCGACCTATTCGCTCAACCCCTGAGGCGAGCGCTCAGCGGGTTCTCGGGCAAGAGAACTTGCGGCTTTCCAGGCCCCGCATGCGCGGGGCTTTTTTTTCTGTCTTCCGCATCACTCCCCCGAACTCGGGATGGGCGCGGCGCCGCGGAAAAGCCATGATTCCGCGGCAACCCGCGAAGAACAAGAAACAAGCAAACAAGCAATGGCTCCCAGCGCGCTGAACGACTGCGACGAACTCCTGCTCAAGCTCTATCGCCTCTCCAGCGAACTCAGCGTCGAGGCATTCCAGGACGCGGCCCTGGGCCTGATCAAGGCCGGCGATGCGCCGCATCTCGCACCCCATGTCATGCAGGCGCTGTCGCTCAACCGCGCAATGCGCCTGGACGCGCTCGGCCCCGTGCCCGCGATCCAGCGCGGCGCCGCCATCGCCGACCTGCGCGGCGTGCTCTATCACGCCGACCCTTTCTTCCATGAGATGCTGCGCGCCGAATGGCAGGCCGTCGCGGCTGGGCGCCTGCCCGAGCCCCTGCGCCAGTGCTTCCTGGCAGGCAACGCCCGCTACCTGGGCGCCCTGCTGGTTGCGGACCATCACGTGGAACAGGGCCTGCTCTTCATCAAGGTCCGCGAGCGATGCCGCGCCGATGCCCTCACGCCGCGCGAGTTGATGGTCGCCCGCCGCGCGGCCCGCGGCGAAACGCACAAGCAGATCGCGCAGGCGCTCGACCGCTCGCCCGCCACGATTCGCAACCAGATCCAGTCGATCTACGAGAAGCTTGAAGTCGGCAACGTCGCCGGCCTCGTCAAGCAGCTGGCCTTGGCCGGCTGGCCCGGGCCGGCCACTCAGCGGCGCGAGCGGCCCAGCAATGCGTAGAGCAGGATCGCGCCGAAGGTCGCTGTCCCGATGCCGCCGAGCGCGAACTGGCCGAACTTCAGCGTGAAATCCCCGGTCCCGAGGATCAGCGTGATCGCCGCCACGATGAGGTTGCGGTTTTGCGAGAAGTCCACCCGGTTGTCGACCCAGATCTTCGCGCCGGCCACCGCGATCAGCCCGAACACCACGATGCTCACGCCGCCCATCACCGGCAGGGGAATCGCCTGGATCAGCGCGCCGAATTTCGGGCTGAAGCCCAGCACCAGCGCGATCAGCGCCGCGACCACGAACATGGCCGTCGAGTAGATCTTCGTGGCCGCCATCACGCCGATGTTCTCCGCGTAGGTCGTCACGCCCGTGCCGCCTGCGGCGCCGCTCACCATCGTCGCGATGCCGTCGCCGATGAAGGCGCGGCCGAGGTACGGATTGAGGTCGCGCCCCGTCATCGCGCTGACCGCCTTGATGTGGCCCAGGTTCTCGGCCACCAGGATCACTGCCACCGGCGCGATCAGCAGCATCGCGTTGGCCTCGAACACCGGCGTGACGAAGCTCGGCAGCCCGAACCAGGCCGCCGCGCCCAGCGCCGTGAAGTCGATCGGCTTGCCCAGGCCGAGGCCGTTGGTCAACACCGCGTAGATCACGCTCGCCACGATCAGGCCCATCAGGATCAGCAGCCGCTGCACCATGCCGCGCGTGTAAACCGCGATCAGGCCCACGCTGACGAAAGTCAACGCCTGCATCCAGGTGTCGAATCCGGTCGGCGCCATGTTCTTGATCGGCACGCTCGCCAGGTTGAGGCCGATCACCGCGACCACCGCGCCCGTCACCACCGGAGGCATCAGCCGCTCGATCCAGTGCACCGCGACGTCCTGCTCGATCTCCTCCACCTCGAGCCCCTTGATCGGCACCGTCTTGCGATGGCGCTCGTTCGTCAACGCGACCAGCACGCCGATCAGCACATAGACCAGACCGCAGGCGATGATGCCGCCGAGCGCCACGCCGAGGTTCGGATTCGGTCCCGAGCCCGCATAGCCCGTGGCCGCGATGACCACTCCGATGAAGGCGAAGCTGGAGCCGAGATAGCTTGGCACGCGCCCGCCCGTGATGACGAAGAAGATCAGCGTGCCGATCCCGCTCATCAGGATCGCGATGTTCGGATTGAAGCCCATCAGCACCGGCGCCAGCACCGTCGCGCCGAACATCGCGATGACGTGCTGCACGCCCATCGCGGCCGTCTGCGGCCATGGAAGGCGCTCGTCCGGCGCCACGACCGGCACATCGGCCGTCGTGACCTGGCGCCATCGGGGAAAGTAGGAATCGCTCATGGTGGTCTCCTCGGTTGTTGTTCGTCTGTCTCTGTTCGCGCTGCGCGCGAGGCTTCAGGCGCCCGGCCCGCCACGCGGCGCGAGCACCGCCATCGTGATGCGCGAGACGCAGGTCAGCTCGCCAGCGTTGTTCGTCATGTCGATCTGCCAGACCTGCGTCGTGCGTCCGCGGTGCACCGGCCGCGCCGTGCCTGTCACCCAGCCGGCGGTCGTCGCCCGGATGTGATTGGCGTTGATGTCCAGCCCCACCGCGCGCTGCTCCTCGGGCGAAGAATAGTGCGCGCCGCAGGAGCCCAGCGTTTCCGCCAGCACCACGGACACGCCGCCGTGCAGGATGCCGAAGGGTTGCACCGTGCGCCGGTCCACCGGCGCGCGGGCGCGGATGAAGTCGTCGCCGACCTCCAGGAACTCGATGCCGAGCGTCGACACGGCCGTGTCGACGTGGCTTTGGGTCAGGCCTTCGACCGAAATTTCTTTCTTCCAGATGCGCATGGGTTCCGTCTCCAGGTTCAGGGTGGCCGAAACTATCACGATTGGCCACCCGCACGACGGGCGCTAGGCCGACAGCGCCCGCGCCCGGTCGAGACGATGCTTCGAGGATGATCCGCATGACCCGAACCCGCCGCTGGATTGCCGGTGCCGCCGTCGCGGGGTTGCTGCTGCTCGGCGGCGCGCTGCTCGCCGTGCGTTCGCTGCTGCCCAATGACGATCAACTGGCCGCCGAGATCGCCCAGCGCTTCCAGAAGGCCTCCGGCATCGCGCTACGCGTCGGCGAGGCGCACTGGTCCCTCCGGCCCTCCCCCGTCGTGGTGTTGCGCGAGATATCCACCGTGCAGGAGCGGCCCATCACCGTGCGCCGCATCGAACTGCGGCCCCGGTTCGCCGCCTTGTGGCGGCGCGAAATCGCCATCGATACCGTCGAGATCGAGGGTGCGGTGCTCCCGCGCGCCTCCGTACGCGAATTCCGAGGCCGCTGGCAACCCGAGGGCGCGGGTGCCGCCGTCGGCGCCGCATGGAAGCTGTCCGAAACGCCGGTGCGCCGCGTGCGCCTGCGTGACATCGTGTGGTTTGACCGCCGCGACATCGCGTTGGCCTACGACGCCGATGTGCGCTTCGATCCGGGCTGGCGCCCGCGCGAAGCAGAAATTGAGCGCCCCGGCATTTCGCCGCCCGCGCGCCTGCGCCTGGAGCGCGAGGACGGCCAGGACCGTTGGCGCACCTTCGTTGACGTCGGCGGCGGCACCTGGAACGGCAGCACCGAACTGCAGGCCACGGACAAGGGGCGCCTGCGCCTTATCGCCAGCCTGGAGCCGAAGAACATCGACATCGCGGAACTCTCACGCACCTTCGATCGACGCAACGCCGTCAATGGCCGGCTTTTCGGCCAGACCGCGATCGATACCGAAGGCGAGAACCTGGGAGAGCTCGTCCGCAACTTGCACACCCGCACCCGCTTTTCGGTGAAGCCAGCCACGCTCAACGGCTTCGACCTCGCGAAGGCCGTGAGCACCGCCGGCACCAGCCGCGGCGGGCAGACCCGGCTCGACGAACTCAGCGGTACCCTGGAGACCCAGTCCACCGACGACGGCATCGTGATGCGCTACCTCGGCCTCCAGGCGCGCTCCGGCCTGCTGAGCGCGAGTGGCAGCGCGACGGTATTCAACCGCCGCCTGCGCGGCGACGCGGCCGTCGATCTGGTCGATGGCGTGGTGGGCGTGCCGCTCAAGCTCGGCGGTACGCTCGACGCGCCTGAACTCTCGCTGACCGGCGGTGCGCTCACGGGCGCGGCGGTCGGCACGGCGGTGCTTCCGGGCGTGGGCACCGCCATTGGAGCGCGCATCGGGCAGCAGATGGAAAAACTGTTCGGCGGCGAAGACAAGGACTCCGCGAAAGCCCCCAGGCCACCCGCGCCGAGCCGGCGGCCTTGACCGGAGTTCAGCCCGGGCCGGCGTGCGTGCCGCGCGGGAACAGGCGGCGGACCCAGGTATCCAGCCCCGGCGCATGGCGCCCTTGGCTGGCAAGCGCTTCCCGTTGGTCGTAGGCCTCCCGCTCGGCCGCGAGCACCGCATGCAGCGCCGCCAGCGTCGCGGGGTTGTATTCCCACAATCCCGACACCACGAAATGGCCCGCAAGCGAGGCATCGGGCTTCGGCGCGATCACGATGTGTTCCGTGCCGATGCTCTGCAACACCGCCGAGCGCATGCTGGCCAGCTTCTTCGCGTCGCCGTAGCTCTCGATGTTGCGGCTCAGCGAGAAACTGATTGCCTGCACGGTCGTGAAGTTCTCGACGATGAAGGCCACCACTTCGAAAAGCAGCAGCTTGCCGATGGCGTTCTTCTGGTGGGCGGCCGCATCGATGGGCGTGAAGTGTTCGAGGTGAACCTCCGTCGCGCCCTGGTTGACAGGCACCGGATCCATGGTGGCGATGTGGGTGCCGCCTTCATGGATGCACATGGGCGCCCCGAGGACATAGGGCACTCCGCCCGGCCCCGTGATTCGCAGTTTCGCTGAATTCATGTTTTCCCTGTGCCATGCGTTCCGTGTCGCCGATGGCCTTATTTTCCCGTCATTGGACGGGTATGGATCGCATCAACAATGCGATCTTTTCGCTCGGATTTGCTCAGATCAAACTTAAGCAGTACTGCGGCATGCCGCGCGGATGATCCGAGTCGTCGGATTGGGCTCGATGTCCAAAAAAAGCATGGGCCGGGGGTCGCTGGCGTAGTCCGTCGTCTTGTGCGGGTCACCCTGCCACAGCGGCTGCATGTAGAAGGTCGCGAGCACATAGGAAGCCTTGCGCGCGCGGCAGCTGAAGACCACCTGCGACTCATAGGAGCGGTAGGGCAGCTTTTCCCAGTTGAGCCGCTGCGTCGACCGGCTGACGCGCACGTTCATCGTCTTCTGGTCGCCCGAGACGGCAATCGCCACCGGGTCGACCTGCACCGTGTTGACGCCCGCATCGCGGGGATTGCCTGTCACGGTGAACCAGTTGGTCTGCGCCTGGGCTTGAACGCAGGCCAGCCCGAGCAACATGAGCCACTTTCCCACGCGGACTCCTTGACCATCAGGATTTCGGATTTTTTCATTCTAGCCAGCCGCGCACGGCATCGGCTTGCAAATGCCCCGAAATCCCGCCCAAGCCCGGCCTTCAGCGCATCCGCACGACCGCGGGGTCCTCCGCGTCGCCGTGCAGCCGCTGCACCTCCGCGGCACGGAGCGCGAGCACCGCGCGCTGGTTGATGTAGCCCTTGTCAGTGATCTCGCCTGCATCGATGTCCGGCGGCGCGTCAAGCACCAGCGCGCGCGCCGGGCATTGCGACGAACCCGCGCCGGCCTCCCGCAACTCGCGCATCACGCGCAGAAGCGCCGCGTGCAGTTCCTCGCGCGGCCGCGCCGCGCCTTGCGGGCTCGCGAAGACAAGCATGCCGATCTCCTCGCGGTCATGTCCTGTGAGCACGATGTCCTGCGCCAGCGGCGCGAGCCGCGAGACGAGATCCACGCGCAAGGTACCGACCGAGACCCACGTGCCGCTTGTGAGCTTGAAGTCCTCCGCCACGCGGCCGTTGAACATCACGCCCCGCTCCGGCCGCGCCGCGTCGGCCAGGCGCCCTGCATCCCCGATGCGGTAGTAGCCTTCCTCGTCGAAGGCTTCGGCCGTCTCGCGCGGCGCCCCACGGTAGCCCGGGAACACCGAGACGCCCTTGACCCGCATCTCCAGCTTGTCGCCGTTGGGCACGAACTTCAATTCCAGCCCCGGCAGCGGTGCGCCGATGCAGCCCGCGCCGTCGAGACGCCAATGTGCCGACGTGATCGCCGGCGAAGTCTCCGTCGCGCCCCACGAGGTCGTGAGCCACAGCGGATGCGCGGGCCGCACGCGCCGCGCTACGGCCTCCAGCCGCTGCCAGGTCGAGGGCGCGAGTGCCGCCGCCGCGTAGAAGGCCAGGCGCAGGCGCGACGTCACGTCGGCCGCGAGCGCATCGTCCGCCTCAAGGAAGGGCAGCAGCATGTCGAAGCCGCGCGGCACGTTGATGAGCAAGGTCGGCCGCACCTCGCGCAAGTTGCGCAGCGTCCTTTCGATCAGCCCCGGCGCCGGCCGGCCTTCATCGATGTAGAGCGCGCCGCCGTGGCACAGCACCATGTTCAGGTTGTGGTTGCCGCCGAAGGTGTGGCTCCAGGGCAGCCAGTCGACCAGCACCGGCTTCTCCTGGCCCAGGAAGCGCCAGGTCTGAGCCATCATCTGCTGGTTGGCGCAGAGCATGCGGTGTGTGTTGATCACCACCTTCGGCTTGCCCGTGGAGCCCGAGGTCAGCAGGTACTTGGCATGGTCGTCGGCGACGATCGCCTCGAAAGCCTGCATGACGCGCGGCGTTTCCCGCGTCTTCAGCAGGCGCGCGAAGGACTGCGCGCCCGGATGCGCATCCGCGTTGCGGCTGAACACCAGCGGCGCGTCGAAGCCGCAGCCCGCGAGCGCCATGCCGTAGACCTTGGCGTCGGATGCGTAGATCAGCGCCGGCTCCAGCGCGCGCAGCATCCCGTGCAGGCGCGACGGATCCTTCGCCATGCGCGAATACGCGCTGGAGAGCGAGCACGCCGTGCGGCCGATGTGCATCGTGGCGAGCATCAGCACCGCGTGGTCGAGCGCGTTGTCCGAAAGGATGACAACCGGCCGATCCTTCGGGACGCCCAGGTCGAGCAACGCTTGCGCGACGGCGCCGACGGCCTGTCGCAGCGCGCGGTAGTCCAGCGTGCGCCAGCCCTCGCCGCTCTCGTCGCGCTCGGCCAGGGCCAGCGCGTCGGGCGTCTCCCGTGCCCAGCGTTCCAGCCATTCGCCGATGCAGCGCGCATAGGGCCTGAGCGCGATGGGCGAACGCAACGCGAAGGAACCGTCGTCGAAGTCGATGCGAAGGGTGCGTGGCGGCGCGATCTGGTTTTCGTCGTCGAGGAAGCCGGCGGCTTGCATCGATGTCTCCTGTGGCTTGTCTTTCAATCGAGTGTGCCGGATGCGGCCTTGGCGCGAATCAGGTCCAACAGCAGGGTGTCGCGCGCGCTTTCGAGTTCGGCCGTGGCTCGCCTGCCGAGCGCCGCCGCGACGCCCTCCGACACCTTCCGCTTGAGCGCGCTGCTCATCGCCGGCGAGCCGAGGTCCTGCCACCAGTCCTCGATCGGCCCGCCCAGGTGGTCGAGCAAGTGCGCGATGCCGCCGGCACCGCCGGACAGATGAAGGTTCATGAAAGGGCCCATCACGGCCCAGCGCAGGCCGGGGCCGTGCGCGATGGCCGCGTCAATGTCCGCGACCGAGGCCGCGCCCTGGTCGACGAGGTGGAAGGCCTCGCGCCACAGCGCCGCCTGCAGCCGGTTCGCGATGTGGCCCTTGATCTCGCGCCTCACGTGGATCGGCCGCTTGCCGATCGCGGTGTAGAAAGCCATGGCGCGCGCAATCGTGCCGGCAGAGGTGTGCGCGCCACCGACCACTTCCACCAGCGGGATCAGGTGCGGCGGGTTGAAGGGATGGCCCAGCACCACGCGCTCGGGATGCGCGCATGAGGACTGTACGTCGCTGATGGCGAGCCCGGAGGAACTCGACGCGAGGATGGTCCCTGCCGGCGCCGCCGCATCCATGCGACGAAACAGGTCGGTCTTGATGTCGATGCGCTCCGGCCCGTTCTCCTGCACGAAGTCGGCCTGCGCCACCGCATCCTCGAGCCGCGCATGGAAGCGCAGGCGCTCGATCGACGCGCCTTGCGCGAGGCCGACGCGCTGCAAGGTGGGCCAGTGCTGCACCACGGCATCCCGAAGACGGGTCTGCGCGCCGGGCGAAGGGTCTGTCGCATCGACATCCAGCCCGCGCGCCAGGAAATACGCGGCCCAGCTCGCGCCGATGACGCCCGTCGCGACGACCGCGACGCGCTTCACCTCGCCGGCGCTCATGATGCCTTCCACCGCGCCCAGCGGCTTTCGGCCCGCGTGGTCCAGGCCGCCTCGCCGCGAATCGGTTCCACCACCGCGTGGTGGTCCCAAGGCGCCTTCGATTCCTCCGGCGTCTTCACCTGCATCAGCTGCATGTCTGCAATGTCCGATGCTTGCGCCGAGGCGCCGCGGGCGAAGGCCGCGGCCAACGCGAAGGTGAGCGCGGTGCGATGAACGGTCATGGGGTGGTCTCCTGTGTTCTTCCCGACGAGAATGCGGCGCCGTCAGGCCGGCGCGAACGCAGGGCGCGGCAGGCCCACGCGCGGCAAGCCCATCATGGCGCGCGCCTCGGCGGGCGTCGCTGGCTCCATGTCCATCTCGCGGATGACGCGCACGATGCGCTCCGTGAGCTGCAGGTTGGTCGCGAGCTCGCCATGCCGGAAGTAGAGGTTGTCCTCCAGCCCGACGCGCGCATGACCGCCCAGCAGCAGCGCGCTGATGTTCGCCTCCAGCTGCGAGGGCCCGATGCCGCTCACGCAGAAGATCGCTCCCTTGGGCAGCGTGTCCACCATCATCTGGAGATGGCGCGGCGAGAACGGCATCGCGTTCTGGAAGTTGCGGTGCACGTTCATCACCAGGTTGATGAAGTAGGGCGCCTCGTCCAGTCCTTCGTCGATCAGCGTGGTCGTGTCCTGCAGGATGTGCGTGGGGCTGAACACCTCCCACTCCGGCTTGATGCCGCGCACCTTCATGCCTGTCGCCAGTTCGCGACCCTTGCCGAGCGGCGTGTCCATCAGGATCTCCCGGCCCTCGAAGGACAGGTTGAGCGTCGTCGCATCCAGCGTGCACATCTCGGCGCCGGCCTCCATGCCCTTGATGCGTTCCTCCCACGCGATCTCCCAGCGCCCGCCAGGCAGCGGCTTGACCATGTCGCCGTGTACGCCGCCGCCGGTCGAGTTGTTGATCACGATGTCGCAGCCCGCGGCGCGGATGCGCGTGTTGATGTCGCGGTACACGTCCGCATTGCAGGTTGCGCCATCGTCCCGCCGGCGCGCATGGATTGCAGCCACGCTGGCGCCCGCGTTCCAGCAGCGCAGCACGTCGGCCGCGATCTCCTCGGGCTGGGTGGGAAGATGCGGGTTCTGCGATTTGTGCGCCATCCCCCCCGTGGGGGCGATGGTCACGATCACCTTGCGCTTGGCCATGTGCTGTCTCTCCGGGAACATCCTGTGAACAGCGCGCTATTATTTTTGCCGCCCGCTTCGAAGGCAGTCATCGCGACGACATTTGAGATCAGGGTTTACGAGGCGCAGGAACCTTCATGCACAGCAAGCCCAGGCCGGCAGGCAGACAGCCGGCGGCCCTTTCGATTCCCGCTCTGCTGGGGGCCTCGGTCTGGTTCCCGCAACTGGACCGCGACGCACAGGCGCGCGTGCTCGACGAGATGCGCGAGGAAAGCGTCGTCGCCGGCGCGGCCCTGTGCCGGCGCGGCGACACGCCGCTGCACTGGTACGGCACCCTGGAGGGCCTGCTCAAGTGGTCCATCACCTCCGACGACGGGCGCTGCGTCACCTTCGGCGGTCTCTCGGTCGGCAGCTGGTTCGGCGAAGGCACGCTGCTGCGCGCCGTGCCGCGCTCGGCCGACATCATCGCGCTGCGCGACAGCCGCGTGGCGGTGCTGCCGCTGGACACCTTCCAGTGGCTGCACCGCACGCAGATGAGCTTCAACCACTTCCTGCTGGCGCAGATCAACGAACGCCTGCACTGGTTCATGGGCAACTACGCGGCGCATCGCCTGCTGGACGCCGACAGCCAGGTCGCGCGAGCGCTCGCCGGCCTGTTCCATCCATGGCTGCATCCGGGGAGCGACGCGCACTTGCAGACGTCGCAGGAGGAGATCGCCAATCTCTCCGGCCTCTCGCGCCAGCGCTGCAACGCGGCGCTCAACCGGCTGCGCGAGGCAGGCCTCCTGCGCATCGAATACGGCGGCATCACCGTCGTCGACCTCGAAGGCCTGCGGCGCTTCGTGGAGTAGCGCCGGCGCCGCGCGATCCTGCTCAGCGCACGTGATAGGACGGCGCGCGCTCGTACACCGGCGTCGGGATGCCTTCCATCCGCGCCTTCAGTTGAAGTGCCAGGAACTGCGAGTAGTGGCGCGACTGGTGCAGGTTGCCGCCGTGGATCCACAGGCCCTCCACCTGCGTCGGCTTCCACATGTTGCGCAGCTCGCCTTCCCACGGTCCGGGGTCTTTCGTCGTCCCCGAGCCGAGGCCCCAGCACTTGCCGACCTTGTCGGCGATCTCGGGCGAGACCAGGTCGGCCAGCCAGCCGTTCATCGAGCCGTAGCCGGTCGCGTACACCAGCAGGTCGGCCGGCAGCTCCGTGCCGTCGCTCAACGTCACGGAGTGTTCGTTGATGCGCTCGATGTTCACGCCGCTGCGCAGCTTGATGCTGCCGTTGGCCACCAGCTCCGAGGCGCCCACGTCGATGTAGTAGCCGGAGCCGCGCCGCAGGTACTTCATGAACAGGCCCGACCCGTCCTCGCCGAAGTCGAGCATGAAGCCCGCCTTTTCCAGCCGCCCGTAGAGGTCGGCGTTGCGCCGCTTCATCTCCTCGTACACCGGGATGTGGAAGCCATGCATGATCTTGTAGGGCACCGAGGCGAAGATCAGGTCGGCCTTGTGGTGGTCGATGCCGTTCTTCACCGCCTGTTCGGAGTAGAGCCCGCCCAGCGCCAGCTCCATCAGGGAGTCCGACGGCGCGATGTGCGTGGACGAGCGCTGGACCATCGTCACGTCCGCGCCGTGCTCCCACAGCGCCGCGCAGATGTCGTGCGCCGAGTTGTTCGAACCCAGCACGACGCATTTCTTGCCCCGGTAGGCTTCCGGCCCGGGGTGCCGGCTGGAGTGGTGCTGTTCGCCCTTGAAGTTCTCCGCGCCCGGAATTCGCGGGGTGTTCGGGTAGCCGGAGACGCCCAGCGCGAACACCAGCTGCTTCGGCCGCAGCACGACCTCCTTGCCCTCGCGCTCGACCGTCACCTCCCATTCCTTGCGTGCTTCGTCGTAGCGCGCCTTCTTCGCGGTGGTCGAGTTCCAGTAATTGAGCTCCATCACCTTGGTGTACATCTCCAGCCAGTCGCCGATCTTGTCCTTCGGCGCGAACACGGGCCAGTCGTCGGGGAAGGGCAGGTAGGGCAGGTGGTCATACCAGACCGGGTCGTGCAGGCACAGCGACTTGTAGCGGTTGCGCCAGGAGTCGCCGGGCCGCGCGTTGCGCTCCACGATGATGGTCGGCACGCCCAGCCGGCGCAGGCGCGCGCCGAGCACGATCCCACCCTGGCCGCCGCCGATGACCAGCACCTCGGGCTGCACGGTGTCGCCGAGCGAGCGTTCGGACTCTTCCTTGCGTTCGAGCCAGCTCTTGCGGCCCGGCAGCGCGCCATGCTCCGCGCCCTTGGCGCGTTGCTCGCCGGTCTTCTCCTCGAAGCCTTTCAGCGCGGTCATCGTGGTGAGCAGCGTCCAGGCCTTGCCGTTGCGCAGCCGCAGATGGCCACGTCCGCGCGCCACGCGTGTCTCGAAGACGAACCACGCGTCGACGATGCCGTCCGCCTCCGTGGCCTCGCCTTCGATCGCGAAGCCGGTGGGCCGTGTGTCGGCCAGCCTCGCCGCCAGCATCGCGCGGATGGCCTCGGGCCCCTCCTGCGTGCGGATGTTCCACGTGAACGCGACCAGATCGCGCCAATAACTCTCGGCCTCGAAGAGGCCGACGGCGGCGTCGATGTCGTCGCGGGCGAGGGCCGCCGAGAAATCGGCCAGCCATGCGGCGGCGGCGCGCGTGGCGCCGGTGGAGGTGTCGGTCATCGATGTCTCCGTGCGTTGTGAAAGACGCCGGCCTTGTGTCGGCCGGTGCAGATCATTCGCCCGTGGCCTGGAATTTGCAAGTTCGATGGAAAATGACCAAAAATTTTCCAAACGGTCTTATATTTGTAATGTGATTTACATTGACGGCCTCTCCAAGGCCCCGCTTCCGCACGCATGAGCACCAACTTCGACCCCGCCGGCACCACCGTGGCGCAGCGCATCGCGCAGGCGTTGCCGCGCCTGACGCGCTCGCACCGGCAGGTCGCCGACTACGTGCTGGAGCGCCCGCTGCACGTCGCCACCCTGCCCATCGATGAATTGGCAGCCACCGCCGGCGTGTCGGTCGCGACCGCCAACCGCTTCGCCCGCGCGCTGGGCTTCGACGGCTACGCCGCCTTCCGGGCGGAACTCGTGCGAGGCTTCGAACCGCTGCTCGCGCCGGTCGAGCGCCTGCGCGGCAACCTGGAACATCCGACCACGGTGTCGGAAGTCTTTCTCACCGCGCTCGATGAAAGCCGCCGCAACATCGAAGCCACGCGCCAGACGCTGGACTACGCCGCCTGCGAGGCCGCGGTGCAGCGCATGGTGAAGGCGCGCACCATCTACATCGCCGGCTTCGGCGCCAGCGCCTGGCTTGCCGGCCTCCTGCAGCACGGGCTGGATTCCTGCTGCAACGACGTGCGCCTGCTCGCCAGCGTGAGCGGCGTCACGCATGCCGCGCGCACGCTGCTGCACGCGGGGCCCGAGGACCTTCTGGTGGCGCTGACCTTTCCGCGCTACCTGACCGACACCGTGATGCTGGCCGAGATCGCGCGTCGCCAGGGCTGTGCCGTGCTGGCGCTGACCGACCGCCCGAGCTCGCCGCTGGCGCCCCTGGCCGATGTCGCGCTCTACGCGCAGACCGAAACGCGCTACCGCCCCAACTGCGAGACCAGCGTGCTCGCGCTCATCGAGGCGCTGATCAGCGCGACAGCCCTGCGCGCGCCCGGCGCGGCGCAGTCGGCCGGCCGAATCGTCCAATCCATCATGCCCTGGCTGCACGACGCGCAAAGCGCGCGCACACCCCTGCCGGCATCGCCCCCGTCGCGCGCCGTCACGCCGGCGCGCAAGAAAGCCTCTTCATGAACAGCCACACGCCCGTCATCGCCATCCACGGCGGTGCCGGAACCATCAGCGCCGCCTCGCTCGATGCCTCGCAGGCCGAGGCCTACCACCGCGCGTTGCACGATGTCGTGCGTGCCGCGCAGTCCCTGCTGCTGAAGGGTGGCAGTGCTCTCGACGCCACCTGCCTGGCCGTCGAGATGCTCGAGGACTGCCCGCTCTTCAACGCCGGCCACGGCGCGGTCTTCACGCACGATGAGACGCACGAGCTCGACGCGGCCGTCATGAGCGGTGCCGACCTGCGCGCCGGCGCCATCGCGGGCGTGAGCCACATCCGCCGCCCGGTACGCGCCGCGCGCGCCGTGATGGAAGACGGAACGCACGTGCTGCTCGCCGGTGCCGGCGCCGAAGCCTTCGCGCGCGAGCGCGGTATCGAGATGGTCGACCCGTCGTACTTCTCCACCGAGGCGCGGCGCCAGCAACTCCGCCGCGTGCGCGATGCCGGGCGCGTGGTGCTCGACCATGACGGCGCCTGCGGCCTGACAGACTTCGCTCCGCTCGACGAAGGCCGCAAGTTCGGCACCGTCGGCGCGGTCGCGCTCGACCTGCACGGCCATCTCGCGGCCGCCACCTCCACCGGCGGCATGACCAACAAGCGCGCGGGCCGCATCGGCGATTCGCCGCTGATCGGTGCCGGCACCTACGCCGACGACCGCACCGCCGCCGTGTCCTGCACCGGCAGCGGCGAGATGTTCATCCGCACGGCCGCCGCCTACGACGTCTGCGCGCGCATGGCCTATGCCGGCGCCACGCTCGAAGCCGCGACGCAGGCCGTGGTGATGCAGTCCCTGCCCGCCATCGGCGGAAGCGGCGGCCTGATCGCGGTCGACCGCCGCGGCCATCTCAGCCTGTGCTTCAACACCGAAGGCATGTACCGCGGTCACGCCACTGGCGACGAGATGCCGCGCACCGCCATCCACCGCTGAAGAAAAAAGCCGCCAGACGCCATGTCCACTCCCGCATTGAATCTCCCCGAGGGCCGCGTGCTCGCCGTGGAAGACCTGACCGTGCGCTTCGCCACTTCCGAGCGCGTGGTCGATGCCGTCAAGAAGCTGTCCTTCCACGTCGACCACGGCGAGACGCTGGCGGTGGTCGGCGAATCCGGCTCCGGCAAGTCCGTGACCTCGCTCGCGCTGATGCGCCTGGTCGAGCACGGCGGCGGCCGCATCCTCGGCGGGCGCATGACCTTCCGCCGCCGCGACGGCCAGGTGCTGGACCTCGCGCGGGCAGGCGACACCACCATGCGCGGCATCCGCGGGGCGGACATCGCGATGATCTTCCAGGAGCCGATGACCTCGCTCAATCCGGTGTTCACCGCCGGCGACCAGATCGCCGAGGCCATCCGCATCCACCAGGGCAAGAGCGCCGCCGCCGCACGCGCGGAGGCGCTGCGCATGCTGGAGCTGGTGCGCATTCCCGAGGCGCGCAACGTGCTCGACCGCTTTCCGCACCAGCTCTCCGGCGGCATGCGCCAGCGCGTGATGATCGCGATGGCGTTGTCATGCAAGCCGCAGCTGCTGATCGCCGACGAGCCCACCACCGCGCTCGACGTCACCATCCAGGCGCAGATCCTCCAGCTCATCCGCGAACTGCAGGCCGAGATGCGCATGGGCGTCGTCTTCATCACCCACGACATGGGCGTGGTGGCCGAGGTCGCCGACCGCGTGCTCGTGATGTACCGCGGCGACAAGGTCGAGGAGGGTGCCTCCGATGCCGTCTTCGCCGAGCCGAAGCACCCCTACACCCGCGCGCTGCTCTCCGCCGTGCCGCGCCTGGGCGCGATGCAGGGCACCGACCTGCCGGCCAAGTTCCCGCTGCTGCGCACCGAGCCGGACGCCGCGCCGCCCGAGCGCGAGACGCCGCAGGACACCGTGCGCGCCGATACCGGCCCCATCCTGCGCGTGCGCGATCTCGTCACCCGCTTCGACGTGCGCAGCGGCGTCTTCGGCCGCGTCAAGCGCCGTGTGCACGCGGTCGAGAAGATCAGCTTCGACCTCTACCCCGGCGAGACGCTCGCGCTGGTGGGCGAATCCGGCTGCGGCAAGTCCACCACCGGCCGCTCGCTGCTGCGCCTGGTCGAAAGCCAGAGCGGCGCCATCGAGTTCGGCGGCCGCAACATCCGCGAGCTGCCCACGCGCGAGCTGCAGGCCCTGCGGCGCAACATCCAGTTCATCTTCCAGGACCCCTTCGCCTCGCTCGACCCGCGCGTGACGGTCGGCTTCTCCATCATGGAGCCGCTGCTCATCCACGGCATCGCCAAGGGCGCCGAGGCGCAGCAGCGCGTCGACTGGCTGCTGCAGAAGGTGGGCCTGCCGCGCGAGGTCGCGCAGCGCTACCCGCACGAGTTCTCCGGCGGCCAGCGCCAGCGCATCGCCATCGCGCGTGCGCTCGCGCTCAACCCGAAAGTGGTCGTGGCCGACGAGTCGGTGTCCGCGCTCGACGTGTCGATCCAGGCGCAGATCGTGAACCTGATGCTCGACCTCCAGCGCGAACTGGGCGTCGCCTTCCTCTTCATCTCGCACGACATGGCCGTGGTCGAGCGCATCAGCCATCGCGTGGCCGTCATGTACCTCGGCCAGATCGTCGAGATCGGGCCGCGCCGCGCCGTCTTCGAGGCGCCGCAGCATGCCTACACCCGCAAGCTGATGGCGGCCGTGCCGGTCGCCGACCCGGCGCGCCGGCACAAGCCGCGCGCGCTGCTCGAAGGCGAGATCCCGAGCCCCATCCGCCGGGTCGGCGACGAGCCCGAAGTGCCGCCGCTGGTGCAGGTCGGCCCCGGCCACTTCGTTGCCCGCCACGCGGTCGGCGGCGTCTTCTGAAACTGTTTCATTTCCCCCCACCACCAACCCACTGGAGTTCATCCATGAAGCAATCCACCTCCAACCTACGATGGGCCTCCACGCTGCTGGGCCTGGCGATGCTGGCCGCGTCCGGCTCGGCGCTCGCCGCGCGCGACGTCGTGCTGTCCATCGGCGGCCAGCCCGAGACGCTGGACCCCTACAACACCAACACCACGCTGACGACGGCCGTGACCAAGTCCTTCTACGAAGGCCTGTTCCAGTTCGACAAGGACCTGAACGTGGTCAACGTGCTGGCCGAGAGCCATGAAGTCTCGAAGGATGGCCTGGTCTACACCATCAAGCTGCGCTCGGGCGTGAAGTTCCACGACGGCACCGACTTCAACGCCGAGGCCGTGAAGTTCGTGATCGACCGCGTGCTCAACCAGGACAACAAGCTCCTGCGCTACAACCAGTTCAACCGCGTCGCCAAGGTCGAGGCCCTGAATCCGACCACCGTGCGCTTCACGCTCAAGGAACCCTTCGGCCCCTTCATCAACTCGCTGGCGCATGCCTCCGCCGCGATGATCTCGCCCGCCGCGCTCAAGAAGTGGGGCAACAAGGACATCGCCTTCCACCCCGTGGGCACCGGCCCCTTCGAGTTCGTCGAGTGGAAGCAGACCGAAGCCGTCAAGGGCAAGAAGTTCGACGGCTACTGGAAGAAGGGCTTCCCCAAGGTCGACACCATCTCCTGGAAGCCGGTTCTGGAGAACAACACCCGCGCCGCCATGCTGCAGACCGGCGAGGCCGACTTCGCCTACCCCGTGCCCTACGAGCAGGCCGAGCTGCTGAAGAAGAGCGACAAGCTCAACGTGGTCGCATCGCCCTCGATCATCACGCGCTTCCTGAGCTTCAACGTGCTGCAGAAGCCCTATGACAACCCGAAGGTGCGCGAAGCCATCGGCTACGCCATCAACAAGGAAGCGCTCGCGAAGGTCGCGTTCGGCGGCTATGCCTTCCCGGCCCAGGGCGTCGTACCGCAGGGCGTGAAGTTCGCCGAGAAGATGGCGCCCGTGCCCTACGACGTGAAGAAGGCGCGCGAGCTGCTCAAGGAAGCGGGCTACCCCGACGGCTTCGAGTCCACGCTCTGGAGCGCCTACAACAACACGACGGCGCAGAAGGCCATCCAGTTCGTGCAGCAGCAGCTCCAGCAGGTGGGCATCAAGCTGCAGGTGCAGGCGCTCGAAGTGGGCCAGCGCACCGAGTGGGTCGACACCTGGGCCGACCCGAAGACCGCCAAGGTCCGCATGTACTACACCGGCTGGTCCTCCTCGACCGGCGAAGCCGACTGGGGCCTGCGCCCGCTCTTCGCGTCCGAAGCCTGGGCGCCGAAGCTCAACAACATGTCGTACTACAAGAGCGACGTGGTGGACAACGCCCTCGCCAAGGCACTGGTGACGGTGGACGACGGCGAGAAGGCCGCGCTCTACAAGACCGCGCAGGAGCAGATCCGCAAGGACCTGCCGCGCCTGCCGCTGGTGACGGAGCAGAACCTCTCGGCCCACGGCAAGCGCCTCTCCGGCGTGTTCGTGATGCCCGACGGCAACATCAACTCGGACGCCATCGCGGTGGCCGACTGAGCGGCCGCACCACCCACTGACCGACCCCGCGCGGCGGCCTCGTGCCGCCGCGTGCCGCGGCACCCGTCCCCATGCTGAACTACTTCCTCAAACGGCTCGCCGGCCTGATCCCGACACTGCTCATCGTGGCGGTGCTGGTGTTCCTCTTCGTCCACATGCTTCCCGGCGACCCAGCACGCCTGGCCGCCGGCCAGGATGCCGACGAGCAGACCGTCGCCATGGTGCGCAAGGACCTGGGGCTGGACCAGCCGCTGCCGAAGCAGTTCGTCCATTTCTTCGCCAACATGCTGCAGGGCGACTTCGGCACCTCCATCCGCACCCGCCGGCCGGTGTCGGCGGAGATCGGCGAGCGCTTCGGCCCGACCGTCATGCTCACCATCACCAGCATGGTGTGGTCGGTCATCTTCGGCATGGGCATCGGCATCGTGTCGGCGGTCTACCGCAACCGCTGGCCCGACCGGCTGGGCATGACGCTCGCGGTCTCGGGCATCTCCTTTCCGGCCTTCGCGCTCGGCATGCTGCTGATGCAAATCTTCTCCGTCGGGCTGGGCTGGCTGCCCACCGTCGGCGCGAGCAGCTGGAAGCACTACATCCTGCCCTCCATCACGCTCGGCGCGGCGGTGGCGGCCGTGATGGCGCGCTTCACCCGCGCCTCCTTCGTCGAAGTCATCCAGGAAGACTTCGTGCGCACCGCACGCGCGAAGGGTGTGGCCGAATTCAGCGTGATCGCCAAACACACGCTGCGCAACGCCCTCATCCCGGTGGTCACCATGATGGGCCTGCAGTTCGGCTTCCTGCTCGGCGGCTCGATCCTTGTCGAGGCCGTCTTCAACTGGCCGGGGCTGGGCCGCCTGCTGGTGGATTCGGTGCTCATGCGCGACTACCCCGTCATCCAGACGCTGGTGCTGCTCTTCTCGCTGGAATTCATCCTGATCAACCTGGTGGTGGACGTGCTCTACGGCTTCATCAACCCCACCATCCGCTACAAGTGAGACGGCCGTGAACCCCGCCACCCAAGCTTCCGACACGCCCGCCGCGCTCACCGTCTCCCTGGCCGCCGACGATGGCCGCGTCCGCACGCCCTGGGGCGAATGCTGGCGCCGCTTCAAGAAGCAGCCGGTCGGCCTCGCCGCCGCGGCCTTCGTCATCCTGCTCGTGCTGGTCTCCGTCTTCGCGCCATGGATCGTGCCCTTCGACGCCGAGAACTTCTTCGACTACGACATGCTCAACAGCGGCCCGTCGGCGACGCACTGGTTCGGCGTCGACCCACTGGGCCGCGACATCTTCAGCCGCATCCTGATGGGCGCGCGCATCTCGCTGGCCGCGGGCTTCCTGTCGGTGCTGGTCGGCGGCTTCATCGGCACCGCCTTCGGCCTGCTCGCCGGCTACTACGAGGGCTGGTGGGACCGCATCGTCATGCGCATCTCCGACGTGCTCTTCGCCTTCCCCGGCATCCTGCTCGCGCTCGGCGTGGTCGCCATCCTCGGCAGCAGCATGACCAACGTGGTCGTGGCCGTCTCGGTCTTCAGCGTGCCCGCCTTCGCGCGCCTCGTGCGCGGCAACACGCTGGTGCTCAAGCAGCAGACCTACATCGAGGCCGAGCGCAGCATCGGCGCCTCGGACTGGACCATCATCGTGCGCCACATCCTGCCGGGCACCATCTCGTCCATCGTGGTGTATTTCTCGATGCGCGTGGGCACCTCGATCATCACGGCCGCGAGCCTGTCCTTCCTGGGCATGGGCGCGCAGGCGCCGACGCCCGAATGGGGCGCGATGCTCAGCGAGGCGCGGGCCGACATGGTCAACGCGCCGCACGTGGCACTGTTCCCCAGCCTCGCGATCTTCTTCACCGTGCTGGCCTTCAACCTGCTGGGTGACGCGCTGCGCGACGCGCTCGACCCGAAGATCGACCGCCAGTAGGCGCCGCGAAATCCCATGCCTTCCACCTTCGCGCGCGAATCCCTGCCGTGCATCGGCACGCTGCCGGCGGGCCCGCGCAACACCATCGCCGACGTGGCCGGCGTCACGGTCGGCCACCACACGCTGGCCGAGGGCGAGGTCCAGACCGGCGTGACGGTGGTGCGCCCGCATGCGGGCGATCCCTTCCGCGACAAGGTACCGGCCGCCTCCGTGGTGCTCAACGGCTTCGGCAAGAGCGTCGGCCTGATCCAGGTCGAGGAGCTGGGCGTTCTCGAGACGCCCATTGCGCTGACCAACACCTTTTCGGTGGGCACCGTGGCCACGGCGCAGATCCGCCATTGCCTGGCCGCGCACCCTGAATGCGGACGCAGCCTGCCGACCGTCAACCCGCTGGTCTTCGAGTGCAACGACGGCTTCCTCAATGACATCCGCCGGCTCGCCGTGAGCGAGGCCGACTACCTGCGCGCGCTGGAATCCGCCGACGCCGCGTTCGATGAAGGCGCCGTGGGTGCGGGGCGCGGCATGTCCAGCTTCCAGCTCAAGGGCGGCATCGGCAGCGCCTCGCGCCGCGTACCGGCGCGCGACGGCGGCATGCACACGGTCGGCGCGCTGGTGCTCGCCAACTTCGGCAACCTGCCGCAGCTGGTGATGGCCGGCCATGCCGTCGGCGAGCAGCTCGCGGCCCGGCTCGCGCGGCAGCCACCGGCGCCGCAGCCGGAGATGGGCTCCATCATCCTGCTCGTCGCCACCGATGCGCCGCTGGACGCGCGTCAACTGCGTCGCCTCGCGTTGCGCGCGGGCGTGGGCCTGGCGCGCACGGGCTCCGTCTTCGGACATCGCAGCGGCGACATCGCGCTCGCGTTCTCGACCGCCTACACCGTGCCCGACACGACGGAGCGCCCGATGCCCGCCATCGCCATGCTGCACGACGGCCTGCTCGATCCGCTGTTCCAGGCCGCGGCCGAGAGCACCGAGCAAGCCATCGTCCACGCGCTCTGGCAGGCCCGCCCGCTGACGGGCCGCGACGGGAACCACCGCCCGGCGCTTTCCGACCTCCTGTCCCCTGCATCCTTGGCCGCACACCCCGCATGAAAGTCCTGATCTCCACCGACATCGAAGGCGTCGCCGGCGTCTACCACCACGAGCAGGCACGCCCTGGCAACCCCGAGTACGAGCGCGCCCGTGTGCTGATGGCGCAGGAGGCCAACGCCGCCATCGCAGGCGCCTTCGATGCCGGCGCGACCGACGTGCTGGTCAACGATTCGCACGGCGGCTTCCGCAACATGCCGCCGGACCTGCTGGACGCGCGCGCCCGCGTGGTTCAGGGCAAGCCGCGCTACCTGAGCATGGTCGCCGGCGTGGAGGAGGGCGTGGACGCGGTCTGCATGATCGGCTACCACTCCCGTGCGCAGGGCCACGGCATCCTGGCCCACACCATCAACAGCTTCGCCTTCGCGGGCGTCTGGCTGGGCGAGCGCGAACTCGGCGAGGCCGGCCTCTACGGCGCGCTGGCGGGCGAGTACGGCGCACCGGTCGTCATGGCCAGCGGCGACGACGTCTTCATCGCCGAGAACCGGCCGCTCTTCCCCGATGCGACCTTCGTGCAGACCAAGCGCGCGACCGGCCAGACCAGCGGCGTGTCGCTGTCGCCCGCGCAGTCGCGTGCCCTGATCCGCGACGGCGTCGTCGCGGCGCTGGACGCGCGCGCGAACGTCCGCCCGCTGGTCATTGCCGGACCCTTCGTCGTCACGCTGCGCACGCAGTCGCCCGCGATGGCGGACCTTTTCTGCCAATGGCCCGCCTTCGAGCGCACCGGCTCCACCGAGCTGCGCTTCCCCGCGCCGACGGTGGAGGCGGCCGTGCGCATGCTCAACTGCTGCTCCGCCATGTCGTCGATGCTGCGTTGAACGGGCCCTCGGGCCTGCGCGCACCCGGGCATCCCGCCGCCCCTCGACGGTTCGGGCCGGGCCCGTCGAAGGCCCGCCCTCCAAACCCTCCCAGCGGGACGTTCGCCGACAAGCAGACCAGCCCCCGGCGCATGCTCCGCCCCGCCGCCGTCGCCAACAATGGTTCCAACCATGATCAGCGACGCGCCTCCGACTCTCGACATGAGCCCCCCGCCGGCCGCATCGCTCTGGCAGCGCGCGCGGCGCTGGCTCGTCCCCCTCTTCGGCATCCTCGTCCTCGGCCTGTTGCTGTCCCACGCGCACAAGGTCGACTGGGCCGGTGCCTGGGAGGCGCTCAAGCGCTATCCCCCGCTGCTTCTGCTCGCCGTGCTCGGCGTCGCGACCGCCAGCCACCTGCTCTACGGCTGCTTCGACCTCGTGGGCCGGCGCCACACCTCCCATCCTCTGCCGGCCTGGCGCGCATGGGCCATCGCCGTCACCAGCTATGCGTTCAACCTCAACCTCGGCTCCCTGGTCGGCGGCGTCGCGATGCGCGCGCGGCTTTACGCGCGCGCAGGCCTCGACGAAGCCACCATCGCCCAAGTCGTCGGCCTGAGCCTTGCCACCAACTGGCTGGGCTATGGCCTGCTGGCCGGCGGCCTGTTCGCCGCGGGTGCCATCACGCCGCCGGGCGAGGCGCACCTGAGCGACGCCGCCTTCCGCGCCATCGGCGTGTTGATGGTCCTGCTGGCGGCGGCCTATGTCGTCGCATGCGCGAACTCGCGCGGTCGCGAGTGGCGTTTTCGCGGCAAGCGCCTGCAACTGCCCTCCGGGCGCCTGGCTTTGATGCAGCTTGGACTGTCGGCCACGAACTGGGCGTTGATGGGCTCGGCCATGTACCTGCTGCTGGGCGGACAGGTTCCCTACGCGACCACGCTCGGCGTGTTGATGGCCGCGTCCATTGTTGGCGTGGTGGTCCCGATCCCGTCCGGGCTCGGCGTGCTCGAGGCGGTCTATATCGCGCTGCTGTCAGGCTCGGTTCGGCAGGGCACGATCATGGGCGCGGTGCTGGCCTACCGCGCGCTCTACTACCTGGTTCCGCTGGCCGGCGGCCTGGCGCTCTACCTCGCGCTGGAGCGCTATGCCTCGCGTCACCCGCCCGAGGGTGCGCGCACGTAGTAGTTGTCCCATTCGGCTTCCTCCACCAGCATGAAGCCGTGCCGCAGGTAGAAGCGGTTCGAGTCGCTGCCGCGCAGCGCGCCGACGCGCACGGGCTTCGTGGCGGCGTCCGCATCCGCGAACACCTCGGCCAGCACTGCGCCACCGATGCCCCTGCCTTGGTGCGACGGATGGACGTACAAGTGGTCCAGCAGTACATGATCGGGCGCCGGGCGCACGACGACGAAGCCGACCCGCTGATCACCGTACACCAGGTGACGCGTGTGCTCCGGCGAGAAACTGCCCAGGAAGCGCTCCCGCGCCCGCTGCGGGTCGAAGCGGCCCAGGCGCTCCAGGCTCTCGCGCATCGCGGCGATGCGGAGGGTGGCGAGAGACTCGCCATCCCGCGGAACAGCGGGTTCGTAATGAAGGCGCATCGGTCCGCTGCTCAGAGAAACCTGCAATACGCCACGAAGCCCGACTTCTCCGCGACCTTGTCGTGCCCGATCCGCAGGCCTGTCGCCTGACTCAATGCCACCAGCGCCCGGCCGCGAAGGCGCCGAGCAACGCCGGCACGCCCGTTGCCTCGATCGCGCAGCGGACATAGAAGGGCGCGTCGCCGTCCGGCACGCTGGTCGCGGCCATCGCGGCGAAGGTGCCGACGGCGATGGCGTAGTAGCCCATCACGGCGAGGAAGGGGCCGGCGAATCGCTTCGTCGGGATCCGCGCCGCGCGGCGGGTGTCGGGGAGTGTCCGTGGCGCTTGCTGGTCTGAGTTCATTGCTTGTGGTTGCGGCCAAGTGGTGCCGGCGTCCGGCGCTGGCTTGAATGATTCTGTCGCGGGCAACGACGTTCCGATTGGCCGAACAACCGCGGATTCGGCGGTCAATTGGCCTGCGAGGCCGAAGCAATTCACACCTCGGCCGCGGCGGTGGTCTCGGCGCGCAGCACGTCCTCGAACCAGTCCGCCACGCACTGCGCCTCGGGTGCGGCATCGGGCGCGAGGCCGTAGTAGTAGCGGCCGAGGCGCATGCGCAGCTTGGGCAGCGCGGCCTGCAACCGGCCGGAGGCCAGGTCGTGCGCCACCAGCGAGGTCGGCGCGAGCGCGACACCCAGGCCGTCCATGGCCGCCTGAAGCACGAAGTGCAGGTGGTCGAACTGAAGCCTGCCCGCCGGCCGCGCGCGCGGCGCGCAGACGTGCCTCTTCCAGTCGTCCCAATCCTCCTTGCGGGTCTTGGCCGAGAGCAGCACATGCGAGGCCAGCGAGGCCAGGTCGCTCACGGGCTGCGACCGCAGCAGCGTCGGCGAACCCACGACGACCACCTCGTCTTCGAGGAAGGGGTGCAGCTTCATCGAGGCCGGCCAGCCCTCCAGGCCGCGCCGCACGGCGATGTCGAAGCCGTCCACGGCCTGCGCGGGTTCGACCGTGCTGGTGACGACCTGCGGCTCGATGTCCGGATAGCGCTCGACGAAGGCGGGCAACCGAGGAATGAGCCAGCGCACCGCGAAGCTGGGCCGCACGTTGATGCGCACGCTGCGCGCTGGCGTCTGCGCCTTCAGGGCTTGCGCTGCCGCGCTGATCTGCGCCAGCGCCGGGCCGCATTCCGCGAAGAACTGGCGGCCCTCGGCGCTCAGCGTGACCTGCCGGATGCGGCGCTCGAAGAGGGCGACGCCGAGGAAGTCCTCCAGCGCCTTGACCTGCCGGCTCACCGCGCTGTGCGTGACGTGCAGCTCGGCGGCCGCGCGCGTGAAGCTCTGATGCCGCGCCGCCGCGACAAAGGCGCGCACGGCGTTCAGGGGAGGCTCGCGGACCGGCATGCGTGCGATTCTGGCACGCATGCGGCGGCGTTAATGTCGTTTGCCGCGCTTCAATCTCCCGGCGCACCATCGGGGCAGATGTCCCTGCCGCAACCCTCGCCACTGTTCCCGGCCACCGCGCCGACGCAAGCTCTATCCACCGACAGCCATTCGCGCCACGCCGCCATCGCGCTCGGGCTTTCGCTTCCGGGGGACACCGTGCTCTATCTGCTCCTGCCCATGTACGCCGCCAGCTTCGGCGTCAGCCTGGCGGAGGCGGGGATGCTGCTGGCGGCCAACCGCCTGGTGCGCATCGCCGGCTACGGCTGGGTCGCGCGTTTCTACGCGCGCCGCGGCGACCGGCCGACCTGCACCCTGGCGGTGGTGGCCGCCGCCCTCTGCGCGTTGGGCTACGCCACGCTCTCGGGCTTCTGGGCGCTGCTGCCGCTGCGGCTGCTGTGGGGCCTTTGTTTCGCGGCGCTCAACCTCTCGACGCAGGCGCTGGCCACGGCGGAGCCACTGGGCGCCGCGCGGCGCAGCGGGCGCTCGCGCGCCTTCGTCGCGATGGGGCCCGTGCTGGCGCTGCCGCTGGGTGCGCTCGTCGCGTACTGGAGCGGCCCGCGGCCCATCTTCTTCCTGCTGGCCGTGGTGCCGCTGCTCGCGCTGTGGGCCACGCGGCATCTGCCCTCGGCACCGCATGCAATGGGAAAACCCGCGCGGCGCTTCAAGTGGCCCAACAGCCTGGACGGCTGGTCCTTCATGGAGGGGCTGACGCTGGACGGCCTGTTCATCATCGGCCTGTCGTACCTCGGCAAGGACCTGCTGCCCGGCGGCGCGGTGGTCGTGGCCGGCGTGCTGATGGCGCTGCGCTACCTCGCGGAAATTCTGCTGAGTCCTGCGGGCGGGCACCTGGCGGAACGCTTCGGGCCTGAGCGGCTGCTGGTGAGCCTCTCGTTGGCCACGGCTGTCGCGCTGGTGGGTTTCGGGGCCGGCTGGCTGTGGAGTTGCGCCGCCGCCATCGTGGTGCTGCGCGCGCTGCAACTGCCCTTGCTGCCGCCCATCGTCGCACGGCGCACGCCGGGGCCTGAGCGCGTACGCGCCCTGGCGGCGCGCGCCGTGTGGCGCGACATCGGCGCGGGCGCCGGACCGATGCTCGCGGGTGTGCTGCTGCCGATCGTCTCTTCCGCCTGGCTCTATGGCGTGGCCGCTCTCCTGCTCGCGCTGACCGCTCTCGCCTGCGGCTGGAACAACTCGACCCCTTCGGAGCGCCCATGACGAACCCTCATTCCATCCAGGACATCGCCCGACTCGAAGCCCTCTTCGGCGAACCCGGCGACGCCGCGCTCAAGAAGGAAGTGTCCTGGCTTCATCCCCATTACCAGGCCATGATCGCCGCCTCGCCCTTCGCAGTGCTCGCGACCTGCGGCCCGGATGGCCTCGATACCTCGCCGCGCGGCGACCCGCCGGGCTTCGTCGCGGTGCAGGACGAGCGGACGCTGTTGCTGCCCGAGCGGCGCGGCAACAACCGCATCGACAGCTTGCGCAACATCGTGGCCGATCCGCGCGTGGCCCTGCTCTTCCTGATCCCTGGCGTCGGCGAGGCGCTGCGGGTGCAGGGCCGGGCCTCGCTCACCGTCGACCCGGCGCTCCTGGAGCGCTTCGCGATGGACGGCAAGCCGCCGAAATGCGTGATCGTGATCCACGTGGAATCCGTCTACTTCCAGTGCGCGCGCGCCATCCAGCGCTCGGGGCTGTGGAACCCGCTGCCCGACGGCTGGCAGCGGCCTGTGCCGACGCCCGGCGCGGTGCTGGGCGCGCTCACCGAAGGCAGCTTCGACGGCGCAAGCTACGACCGCGAACTGCCGGAGCGCCAGCGCGCGACGCTGTACTGAAGGGTGCTCAGACGCCCAGCAGTTCTTCCAGCACGGCCGGCGCGGCCACCAGTTCGGCCGAGGCGCCGTGCCGCACGATGCGGCCTTTTTCCATCACCACCGCGCGATCCGTATGGGCCAGCACCTTGCGCCAGTCGCGGTCGACGATCAACGTCGCGATGCCGGTCGCGCGGATGTCGCCGATCACGCGCCAGATCTCGGCGACGATGAGCGGCGCGAGGCCTTCGGTCGCCTCGTCGAGGATCAGCAGGCGCGGATTGGTCATCAGCGCCCGGCCGATGGACAGCATCTGCTGCTCGCCGCCGGAGAGCTGCTGCCCGCCATGCGAGAGCCGCTCGGTCAGGCGCGGAAAGGTCGCCAGCACCCGCTCGTAGGTCCACTCGCGCTTGCCGTCGATGCCGGCGCGCGCACTCATCACGAGGTTCTCGCGCACGGAAAGATTCGGGAAGATGCCGCGCCCTTCGGGCACGTAGCCGATGCCGCGGCGTGCCATCTTCTCCGGTGCCCAGCCCGTCACGTCCTGCGCGTCGAGCTTCACGCGCCCGGCGGCCGGGCGCACGTAGCCCATCAGCGAGCGGATCAGCGTGGTCTTGCCCATGCCGTTGCGCCCCAGCAGGCCGACGGAGGTGGCGGCGGGCAGGTCGACATCCACGCCGCGCAGGATGTGGCTGTCGCCGTAGTAGGTGTTGAGGCCTTCGATCGTCAGCATCTCGGTGCTCCATGACGCGCGCCGCCAGAAACTGGCGCGACAGAATCCGGAAGCCCCGCGGAACCGGCCCCGCCGGGCTGCAGGGGTTGCGCCCGGCGAGGGGGAGGGCGAACTTCGCGCGGCGAGGGCAGCCTGGGGGAGAGTTTCATGATTCGCCGAGGTAGGCGGTGCGCACGTCGGGGTTCGCGCGGATCGAGGCCGGGTCGCCGGTCGCGATCACCGTGCCGTTGACCATCACGGTGATGCGATCGGCGATGCGGAACACCGCGTCCATGTCGTGCTCCACCAGCAGGATCGCGTGCGATGCCTTCAGGCTCGCGAGCAGGCCCAGCATGCGCTCGGTTTCCTCCGCGCCCATGCCGGCCAGCGGCTCGTCCAGCAGCAGCACCCGCGGGTTGGTCGCCAGGCACATCGCCACCTCGAGCTGGCGCTTGGCGCCGTGGCTCAGCGTGCCGGCGATGCGGCCGGCCACGGTGTCCAGGCCGGCGGCGGCGAGCGCCTCGTGCGCGGCGGCATTGCTGGCGGCGCATTGTGCCGACGATTGCCAGATCGCCCAAGGCCGCGGCGTCGCGGCCTGCGCGGCGAGGCGGCAGTTCTCCAGCACCGTGAATTCCGGGAAGATCGTCGTGCGCTGGTAGCTGCGGCCCACGCCCGCCAGCGCGCGGCGGAACTGCGCGCGCTTCGTGATCTCCCGGCCGTCGAGCGTGATGCGCCCGTCGGAGGCGGCGATCTCGCCGGAGAGCATGTTGATCAGCGTGGACTTGCCCGCGCCGTTGGTGCCGATCACCGCGTGCACTTCGCCGAGGCGAAGATCGATGTCGACCGCGTTGACGGCCACCAGTCCGCCGAAGCGGCGCGTCAAGGTCTCGACCGCAAGCAAGGTGCTCATGGATGTGCCTCCGTGCCGCGCACCGCGGTGCGAGCTTGCCTGGGGCGGCCCGGCGCGGCGCTCATGCGGCCCCCTTCAGGCGCGACGCGATGCCGATGATGCCCCTGGGCAGCAGCGCGACGAAGGCGATGATGGCCAGCCCGAGCGTGAGCTGCCAGTGGTCCGCGAGCGGTCCCACCAGCGCCTGCGTGGAGAGCAGTTCCTTCAGCAGCGTGAAGGCCACCGCGCCGATCACCGCGCCGCGCAGATGGCCGAGACCGCCGAGGATGATCATCAGCAGCACTTCGCCCGAGTTGTGCCAGGCAAGCAGCTCCGGGTTGACCACGCCGTCGCGGGAGGCCACCAGGAAGCCCGCCAGCCCCGCCAGCGCGCCGGCGATGACGAAGGCCGCCAGCTTGTACGCATACACCGGAAAGCCCGCCGCGCGCATGCGCTGCTCGTTCACGCGGATGCCGGCCAGCGCGGCGCCGAGGCGCGATCGGCGGATCAGCGCCAGCAGCCCGTAGGTGGCGATCAGCGCCGCCAGCACGAAGTAGAACTGCACGCCGCTCTTCTCCATGTCCAGCGCGCCGAGCGCGGGCCGCACGTACATGTAGATGCCATCGCTGCCGCCGCCGAGGGCCGTGTCGTGGAACACGAAGAAGGCCATCTGCGCGAAGGCCAGCGTGACCATGATGAAGTACACGCCGCGCGTGCGCAGGCTCAGCGCGCCGACGACCAGCGCGTAGCCCGCCGCGCAGCCCATGGCCAGCGGCAGCAGCAGGGCGATCGAGCCGCCCTCGCTGCCCGAGGCGAGCACCGTCGCGTAGGCGCCGATGCCGTAGAAGGCCGCATGCCCGAGGCTCACCAGCCCCGTCATGCCGACCAGCAATTCAAGGCTCAGGGCGAAGATCGAGAGGATCATCACCTTGACCACGAGGTCCGAGAGATAGGGGCTCAGCATCGGCCCGAGCAGCGCCAGCGCGATGGCGCAGAGCACGGGAAGCCAGTGGTTGATCCGGCGCATCAGGTCTTCCGCCCCATCAAGCCTTCGGGGCGCCAGATCAGCACGACCGCCATCAGGACATACACGCCGATGCCGCTCAGCTCGGCGAAGAACACCTTGCCGAAAGTGTCGACGAAGCCCACCAGCAGCGAGGCCACCAGCGCGCCCGTGATCGAGCCGATGCCGCCGATCACCACGACGACGAAGCAGATGATCAACACGCTCGCGCCCATGTTCGGATACACCGAGGACATCGGCGCCGCGATCATCCCCGCGAGCGCGGCCAGCGCGACGCCGGCCGCGAACACGATGCGGTAGAGCCGGCGGATGTCGATGCCCAGCCCGCGCACCATGTCGCGGTTGCTCGCGCCGGCGCGGATCATCATGCCCAGCCGCGTGCGGTTGACCACGAAGTAGAGGCCGATCGCGAGCACGATGCACGCCGCCGAGGCGAAGAGCCGATACCACGGGTAGCTCATCAGGTCGCCCAGCGCGAAGCTGCCCTCGAGCCAGGGCGGTGCCTTCACGCCGTGCACGTCGTTGCCCACCAGCAGCGAGCGCAGTTCCTCGAAGACAAGGATGAGCCCGTAGGTCATCAGCACCTGCTGGAGGTGGTCGCGCTGGTAGAGATAGCTGAAGAAGGCCCACTCCAGCAGATAGCCGAAGAGGGCGGCGAGCACCACGCCCGCCGCCAGCATGATGATGAACTGGTCACCGAAGAGCGGCGAGAGCGCGAACGCCATGTAGGCGCCCAGCATGTAGAAGCTGCCGTGGGCCAGGTTGATCACGCCCATGATGCCGAAGATCAGCGTCAGTCCCGAGGCCACCAGGAACAACAGAAGCCCGTACTGCACCGAATTCAGGCATTGGACAAGAAAGGTACCGAAGTCCACGACAGGTCGTCTCTTTCAATCCGTCTTACATCTTGCAGCCGCGCGCGGGGTCGGCCAGGCCCTTCACAGCGATGTTGACGACCTTGTTCTCCTTGCCGTCGACCTTGCGCAGATAGATGTCCTGCACCGGGTTGTGCGACTTGCCCACCGAGAAGGCGCCGCGCGGGCTGTCGATCTTCGCCTTCTCGATGGCGCCGGCGAATTCGGCCTTCTTCGAGATGTCGCCCTTCACCGCGGTGAGGCCGATGCCGAGCATCTGCGCGGCGTCGTAGCCCTGCACCGCGTACACGTCGGGCTGCAGCTTGAAGGCCTTGGCGTAGGCCGTGCGGAAGGCGTTGTCGCGCGGCGTGTTCAGGCCGTCGGCGTAGTGCAGCGTCGTCAGCATGCCTTGCGCGGAATCGCCCTGCGCGTCCAGCGTGCCGTCGGTCAGGAAGCCCGGGCCATAGAGCGGGATGTTCTTGTTGAGGCCGGCCGCCGCATAGTCCTTGACGAACTTCACCGCGCCGCCGCCCGCGAAGAAGGAATACACCGCATCCGGCTTGGCCGCCGCGATCTCGGTCAGCAGCGCCTGGAACTCGACGTTCGGGAAGGGCACCGTGAGCTGCTTCACGACCTTGCCGCCGCCCTTCTCGAAGCCTTCCTTGAAGCCGTTGACCGACTCGTCGCCGGCCGCGTACTTCCAGGTGATGGTCATCGCCGTCTTCTTGCCCTGCTTGGCCGCGACCTCGCCCATCGCATAGGCCGGCTGCCAATTCGAGAAAGAGCTGCGGAAGATGTTCTGCGCGCACATCGGGCCCGTCACAGCGTCGGCGCCGGCGTTCGGCACGATCAGCACGGTGCCGCTTTCCTTCGCGGCCTTGGCCATCGCCATCGCCACGCCCGAATGAACGGTGCCGATGATCACGTCGACGTTGTCGCGCTTGATCAGCTTGTTCACGTTGTCGGTGGCCTTGGCCGGGTCGGATTCGTCGTCGACCTTGATGTACTCGATCTCGCGGCCGCCGAGCTTGCCGCCGTGTTCCTCGACGTTGAGCTTGAAGCCGTTCTCGATCGCCACGCCGAGCGCGGCGTAGGTGCCGCTGAAGGGCAGCATCAGGCCCACCTTGAGCTTGCCCTGCTGGGCATGGCCGAGCGTGGCGATGCAGGCCAGCGCGAGGGCCGTGAGCGTGGTGCGTGCGATGCGGGGGGTCATGTCTGTCTCCTGGTGTTGATGAACGAAATGGTCGCAACTATCGCCGTTTCAGGCTGATCGCGATGCGGGGAATGCCCGCAGTCGGGGATTTCCACGAGTTGCGTGCCGGGCACGCGCGCGGCGATGCCGCGGATCTGCGCGAGGCTGCCGTACTCGTCGTCCACGCCCTGGATGGCGAGCACCGGGCAGCGGATCGCATCCAGCTCGGCCTCGATGTTCCATTGGCGGAAGGGCGGGTGCAGCCAGATGCGGTTCCAGCCCCAGAAGGCCGAGTCGACGTCGTCGTGGTAGCGGCCGAGCTTGCGCGGCAGGTCGGTGGCGAGGTAGGCCTTGCGCGCCTCCTCGATGTTGGCGACCGTCACGTCCTCCACGAAGATGTGCGGCGCGAGCACGACCAGGCCGGCCACGGCATCCGGAAAGCGCGAGGCATGGAGCAGCGAGATCGATCCGCCATCGCTGTGGCCGAAGAGCCAGGGCTTCTCGCGCAGGCCGATGGCCTCGAAGAAGGCCGGCAGCACCTCGTGCGCCTGGCGGTGCATGAAATCCACGTCCCACGCCTCATCGGCATCGCGCGGCGTCGAGCGGCCGTAGCCGGGACGCGAGAAGACCAGGCCGCGGAAGCCGCCGGCCTCGCAAAGTCTCTCGGGGAAATCCTTCCACATCGCGACCGAGCCAAGGCCCTCGTGGAGGAAGACAAACAGCGGCGCATCGGTGCGCTCGGGCGAGATGCGCAGGTATTCGATGCGCACGTCCCGTCCCCGCCATTCGATGGCGGCGAACTCCGCTTGCGGACTCATGATTTTTCGCGCTCGCGCAGGCGGAAGCGCTGGATCTTGCCCGTCGCGGTCTTCGGCAACTCGTCCACGAACTCGATGAAGCGCGGGTACTTGTAGGGCGCGAGGCGCTCCTTCACGAAAGCCTTCAACTCGTCGTCGCCCACCTTCTGGCCGGACTTGAGCACGACGTAGGCCTTGGTCTTGGTGAGGCCGTCCGCGTCCTCCTTGCCTATCACCGCCGCTTCCAGCACGGCCGGGTGCTGCATCAGCGTGGCTTCGACCTCGAAGGGCGAGACGTAGATGCCGCTGACCTTCAGCATGTCGTCGCTGCGGCCTGCATAGGTGTAGTAGCCGTCGGCGTCGCGCGAGTACTTGTCGCCGCTCCTGGTCCAGCCGTCGCGGAAGGTCTCGCTGCTCTTCTCGGGGTTGGCCCAGTACATCAGGGCCGAGCTGGGCCCCTTGATATAGAGGTCGCCCACCTCGCCCACGGGCACGGGCTGGCCGTCCTCGCCGCGCAACTCGATCTCGTAGCCTTCCACCGGCTTGCCGGTGGTGCCGTAGCGGATGTCGCCCGGGCGGTTGGAGATGAAGATGTGCAGCATCTCGGTGGAACCGATGCCGTCGATGATCTCGCAGCCGAAGTGCTGCTTGAAGCGCTGCGCGATCTCGCCCGGCAGCGCCTCGCCGGCCGAGGAGCACATGCGCAGCGACACCGCCTCGCGCGCGGGCAGGGCGGGGGAGGCCAGCATGCCGGCGAAGCCGGTGGGTGCGCCGAAGAAGACGGTGGGCTTGTGCGCGCCGGTCCAGCGCTTGAAGGTGGCGTCCGGCGTCGGCCGCTCCGCCATCAGCAGCACAGTGGCGCCCGCCGTCAGCGGGAAGGTCAGTCCGTTGCCCAGGCCGTAGGCGAAGTAGAGCTTGGCGGCGGAGAAGCACACATCGTCCTGCGTCAGGCCCAGCACCGGCTTGCCGAAGAGCTCTGCCGTCCACCACGGGTTCGCGTGCGTATGCACCGTGCCTTTGGGCTTGCCGGTCGAGCCGGAGGAGTAGAGCCAGAAGGCGTGGTCCCGCGGCTTCGTCACGGCGGGCGCGGCCAGCGGCTCCTGCGCGAAGATGGCGTTCTCGAAATCGTGCGCGCCATCGGGCAGGGCGCCCGTGGGCTGGGAGACGAAGAGCGCGCGCACTTCGTGCGGCCCTTTCTTCATCGCGTCCTGCAGCACCGGCAGCAGCGCGCCGGAGACCAGCGCCGCCTTCGCGCCGCTGTGGTCCAGCATGTAGGCATAGTCGTCGGCCGTGAGCAGCGTGTTCACTGCCACCGGCACCACGCCCGCATAGAGGCAGCCGAGGAAGCCGACCGGCCAGTCGCTGCTGTCGAGCATGAGCAGCAGCACGCGATCCTCGCGCCGCACGCCGGCCGCGAGCAGGCCGGAGGCGAGGCGGCGCGCGCGGTCTTCCAGCTGGCCGTAGCTCAGCGTGCCGCGATCGTCGACGTAGGCGATCTTCTGCGGGCGGCCGCGGTTGAGCGCGAACAGGTGCTCGGCGAAGTTGAAGGTGTCTGGCAGGCTCATCGTGTGTCTCCTCGGATCTGTCTTGGGGGCCGTGCCGTCTCAGCCGGCGAGCCCGAGCTGCGCCAGCACGCCAGGGCTGGCCTGCACCGCGCTGCGGCGGTGGTAGAAATCCAGCGCCCGCAGGCCGCCCAGCTCAGCGCCGCCGCCCGCGCGGCCGGGGCCGCCATGCAGCGACATCGGCATCACGTTGCCGTGGCCCGTTTGGGCCTGTGCCACGTCGGGCGTGATGACGTGCACGCGGCCGTGGCTCGCGGCCAGCTGCACCGCCGCCTGGCCGAGCGCCGCCTCGTCCGCGCCGTAGAGCGAGCTCACGAGCGACCCTTGGCCGCGATGCGCGAGCGCGATCGCATGGTCCACGTCGCGGTAGGGCAGCAGCGTCGCCACCGGGCCGAAGACTTCCACGTCGTGCACCACGCCGGCCGCGTCGGCATCGCGCGCGCCCAGCAGCACCGGGCCGATGCAGGCGGCGACGGCCGGATCCGCGTCGACCAGCGCCTGGCGGCTGCCGTCGTGCAGCACGCTGGCCTGCCGCTTCAAGGTTTCCAGCCCTTCCCGCACGGCGCTCAGCTGCGCGCGGCTGACCAGCGAGCCCATGCGTACCGTCTCGTTGCGCGGGTTGCCGACCGTGATGCCGGCCAGCTTCGCGCCGATGGCCTCGGCCGCCGCGTCGTACACCGCCTCGGGCACGAGAATTCGGCGGATCGCCGTGCACTTCTGGCCGGCCTTCACCGTCATCTCGCGCGCGACCTCGCGCACCAGCAGGTTGAAGACCTCCGAACCCGGCGCCGCCCCGGGCAGCAGCAAGGCGGAGTTGAGGCTGTCCGCCTCGATGTTCACCCGCACCGAACGCTGGACCACCGCCGCATGCGAGCGGATCACGGCGCCCGTCTCGGCCGAGCCGGTGAAGGACATGACGTCGAAGGGCGCCAACTGGTCCATCAGCCCGTTCGAGCTGCCGCAGATGACCGACAGCGCGCCGGCCGGCAGCACGCCCGCCTCGACCACGTCGCGCACCATGCGCTGCGTGAGCCAGGCGGTGGAACTGCCGGGCTTCACGATCACCGGCACGCCGGAAAGCAGCGCGGGCGCCGCCTTCTCCCAAAGGCCCCAGGCCGGGAAATTGAAGGCGTTGATGAAAAGCGCCACGCCGCGCGTCGGAACCTGGATGTGCTGCGACTGGAACACGGGCTCCTTGCCCAGCTTCACCGCGTCGCCGTCGCGCAGCGCGTACGCGTCGCCGAGCGCATCGCCCCACTTGGCATACTGGCCCAGCGTGAAGATGGCACCGTCGATGTCGACGGCCGAGTCGTTCTTCACCGTGCCGGAATTGGCCGTGGCGATCTCGTAGTACGCATCGCGGTGGGCCTGCAGAACCTTCACGGTCGCGGCCAGCAAGCCCGCGCGCTGGCGGTAGCTGAGGGCGCGCAGCGCGGCACCGCCGGTTTCACGTGCGAAGCCGAAGGCCTCGGCGAGGTCCAGCCCGCCGGCGTCGACGCGCACGAGCTCGTTGCCCAGCACCGGATCGAAAAGCGGCGTGCCCGCGCCGGAGCCCGCCTGCCAGCGGCCGGCGACGTAGTTGGGAAGAAGTTCAGTCATCGAGATCGTTCCTATAAGCGGTGTGCGATATGCCGCGGATCCGGCTCTGCCGCGCTGCTGGCATTTCCCCCTGCATGGGGGTGGAGAGCGACACGAAGTGCGCGAGCCTGGGTGTGCGCTTCATTTGCTGAACTGGATCTGCCCTTCCGGCAGTAGATAGAGGACCAGGGCGCGGCCCTGGGCGACGGTGGGGTGATGGGCGGTGCCGGGTGGATAGACGCACCACCCCGCAGGCCGCCCGTCGAAGGTCGCGTTGCCTTCCAGCGGCATGATCAAATCGATCTCGCCGCCTGGATGCGTGTGATGCGGCCCGGCGATGTCCCGCATGTCGACCACGTCGACCGAGAAGCGGTGCAGCGCGTCCTCCGCCTTGAACACGCGTCCATAGCGGATGCCGCCGCCTTCGCGCTCGCACAGCCAGCCTTCGGCCACGCCGTCGATGCAGGCTTGCTTCAGCTTCTCGAAGCCAGGGCTGCCGGCGCCCATCTGGGTGTTGAGCCATTGGTCCAGTTCCGCATCGAGCGGGCGGCCGGCGATCTGCGCCGTCACCTCGGCGACGAGTTGATGGAAGCTTTGCTTGGACATGGGTGTTTTCATCCTGGCTAAAAACTTGCGGCATTTGCCGGTGTGCAGTATCTTGCCTGCGCACGAACCATAAGCATCGACACAAACGGTGTCAAGCAATATAGTGCATCCATGGTGTTTACCCGTAGATGGGTGGGCGCCGGAGACCAAGGAGCGACATGAACGAGCGAGCGGACGCCGCGCTGACAGCGCTGGCCGATCCCACCCTCCCGGTGGAGGAAAGCAAGAATCCCCTGTTGGCGGCGCTGGGCGAGCGCGTGCGCAACCTGCGCGCGCGCCGCGGCCTCACACGCAAGGCGGTCGCCCTGGCGGCGGATGTCTCCGAGCGGCACCTGGCCAACCTGGAATACGGCATCGGCAACGCCTCCATCCTGGTGCTGCAACAGGTGGCGACCGCGCTGCAATGCTCGCTGGCCGAGCTGGTCGGCGACATCACGACCACCTCGCCCGAATGGCTGCTGATCCGCGAACTGCTGGAGCACCGCAGCGAGGCCGACCTGCGCCGTGCCCGCATCGCCCTGGGCGAACTGCTCGGCACCGCCGCGGGCGACCCGGCGCGGCACCGCCGCATCGCGCTGGTCGGGCTGCGCGGCGCCGGCAAGTCCACCCTGGGCCAGATGCTGGCCGACGACCTGGAAGTGCCTTTCATCGAGCTCAGCCGCGAGATCGAGAAGATCGCCGGCTGCAGCGTTCGCGAAATCCACGACCTCTACGGCACCAATGCCTACCGGCGCTATGAACGACGCGCGCTGGAGGAAGCGGTCCAGATCTACAGCGAGGCCGTCATCGCCACGCCGGGCGGCATCGTCTCCGACCCGGCCACCTTCAACCAGCTGCTGGCGCACTGCACCACCGTCTGGCTCCAGGCCGCGCCGGAGGAACACATGGGCCGCGTCGCCGCCCAGGGCGACACGCGCCCGATGGCTGCGAGCAAGGAAGCCATGGACGACCTGCGCCGCATCCTGAGCGGCCGCGCGGCCTTCTATTCGAAGGCCGACATCAGCGTGGACACCAGCGGCCGAAGCCTGGCCCAGAGCTTCGAACTGCTGCGCGGCGCGGTACGGGAGACCATGAACAGCGGCGCGGATTGAACACGCTGTAAAAAACATCGCGCCAGGGTTGACGCGTCCAGAAACATGCAGCATGATGCATGTTCCGGCGATCGACAAATGCACTATTGTTCTTCGAACGTTTCTTCGACCCACGGCACCCAGGAGACCTCGACATGACCGAAACCACTGCCCACCCCGCCCGCGTGGACTACCGCACCGACCCCACGCAGTACCGCCACTGGAAGCTCAGCGTCGAGGGTGCGGTGGCCCGCCTCTCGCTCGACATCGCCGAGGACGGGGGCATCCGCCCCGGCTACAAGCTCAAGCTCAACAGCTACGACCTGGGCGTGGACATCGAACTCAACGACGCGCTCAACCGCGTGCGCTTCGAGCATCCGCAGGTGCGCTCGGTCATCGTCACCAGCGCGAAGGACCGCATCTTCTGCTCCGGCGCGAACATCTTCATGCTGGGCGTCTCCAGCCACGCGTGGAAGGTGAACTTCTGCAAGTTCACCAACGAGACGCGCAACGGCATCGAGGATTCGTCTAAGCACTCGGGCCTGAAGTTCCTCGCGGCCGTCAATGGCGCCTGCGCCGGCGGCGGCTACGAGCTGGCACTGGCGTGCGACGAGATCGTGCTGGTGGACGACCGCTCCTCCTCCGTCTCGCTGCCCGAAGTGCCGCTGCTCGGCGTGCTGCCGGGCACCGGCGGCCTCACGCGCGTCACCGACAAGCGCCACGTGCGCCACGACCTGGCCGACATCTTCTGCACCAGCGTCGAAGGCGTGCGCGGCCAGCGCGCGGTCGACTGGCGCCTGGTCGACGCCGTCGCCAAGCCCGCGCAGTTCGCCGCCGCCGTTCAGGAGCGCGCCGCGAAACTCGGTGAAGCCAGCGACCGCCCGGCCACCGGCAAGGGCGTGGCGCTCACTCGCGTCGAACGCGAAGACGGTGCCGACAGCCTGCGCTACGCGCACGTCGCCGTCGACATCGACCGCACCCGCCGCACCGCGACCATCACCGTGAAGGCGCCGAAGAGCGCGCAGCCCACCGACATCGCAGGCATCGAGGCCGCGGGCGCCGCCTGGTGGCCGCTCGCGATGGTGCGCCAGCTCGACGACGCCATCCTCAACCTGCGCACGAACGAGCTCGACATCGGCACCTGGCTGCTGAAGACGGAAGGCGACGCCGCCGCCGTGCTGGCGAGCGATGCCACGCTGCTGGCCCACAAGGACCACTGGCTGGTGCGCGAGACCATCGGCGCCTTGCGCCGCACGCTGGCACGGCTGGACGTCTCCTCGCGCAGCCTCTTCGCGCTGGTCGAGTCCGGCTCCTGCTTCGCCGGTACGCTGGCCGAGATCGCATTCGCCGCCGACCGCACCTACATGCTCGCGCTGCCGGACGACGCGGCACGCGCGCCGAAGCTCACGCTCAACGCGTTCAACTTCGGCTTCTACCCGATGGTCAACGACCAGAGCCGCCTGCAGCGCCGCTTCTACGAAGAGACGGCGCCGATGGAGGCCGCGCGCGGCGCGGCCGGCAAGGCCCTGGACGCCGACGAAGCCTTCAAGCTCGGCCTGGTCACCGCCGCGCCGGACGACATCGACTGGGACGACGAGATTCGCATCGCCATCGAGGAGCGCGCCGCCATGTCGCCCGACGCGCTCACCGGCCTCGAAGCCAATCTCCGCTTCGCCAGCCAGGAAAACATGCTGACCCGCATCTTCGGCCGCCTCACCGCATGGCAGAACTGGATCTTCAACCGCCCCAACGCCGTTGGCGAGAAGGGTGCCCTCAAGGTCTACGGGACTGGTGAAAAAGCCGGCTTCGATCTCAACCGCGTTTAAGGAACACCCATGAGCACGATCGACTACAGCGAAAAGATCCCCAACAACGTCAACCTCGGCGAGGACCGCACGCTTCAGCGCGCGCTCGAGGGCTGGCAGCCCAACTTCATCAACTGGTGGGACGATGTCGGCCCGGAGGGCTCGACCAACTACGAGGTCTACCTGCGCACGGCCGTGAGCGTCGATCCCCAGGGCTGGGCGCAGTTCGGCCACGTGAAGATGCGCGACTACCGCTGGGGCATCTTCCTGAATCCGGGCGACGCCAACCGCGAGATCCACTTCGGCGACCACAAGGGCGAGAAGGCCTGGCAGGACGTGCCCGGCGAACACCGCGCCAACCTGCGCCGCATCATCGTGACGCAGGGCGACACCGAGCCGGCCTCCGTCGAGCAGCAGCGCCACCTGGGCCTCACCGCGCCCAGCATGTACGACCTGCGCAACCTGTTCCAGATCAACGTGGAAGAAGGCCGCCACCTGTGGGCCATGGTCTACCTGCTGCACAAGCATTTCGGCCGCGACGGCCGAGAGGAAGCCGAGGCGCTGCTGCAGCGCACCTCGGGCGACCAGAACAACCCGCGCATCCTCGGCGCCTTCAATGAGAAGACGCCCGATTGGCTGGCATTCTTCATGTTCACCTACTTCACGGACCGCGACGGCAAGTTCCAGCTCTCGGCCCTGGCGGAGAGCGCGTTCGACCCGCTCGCGCGGACCACGAAGTTCATGCTGACGGAGGAAGCGCACCACATGTTCGTGGGCGAAAGCGGTGTCTCGCGCGTGCTCTCGCGCACCGCGGCCGTGATGAACGAGCTGAAGACCGACGATCCGCAGAAGGTGCGCGCGGCCGGCGCCATCGATCTCGGCACCATCCAGCGCTACCTGAACTTCCACTACAGCGTCACCATCGACCTCTTCGGCGCCGACCAGTCGAGCAATGCCGCCACCTTCTACAGCTCCGGCCTCAAGGGCCGCTATGAAGAAGGCAAGCGCAGCGACGACCACGTGCTCAAGGGCCAGACCTACAAGGTGCTCGAAGTGCAGAACGGCCAGTTGCTGGAGAAGGAAGTGCCGATGCTCAACGCGCTCAATGAAGTGCTGCGCGACGACTTCATCAAGGACTCCGTGGCCGGCGTGAGCCGCTGGAACAAGGTGCTGGAGAAAGCCGGCATCCCCACGCGCCTGACCGTGCCGCACAAGGCCTTCAACCGCCAGATCGGCGCGCTCGCCGGCATCAAGATGTCGCCCGAGGGCCGCGTCGTGAGCGAGGCCGAATGGGCGGCGAAGAAGTCCGAATGGCTGCCGACCAGCGAAGATTTCGCCTTCGTGGCATCGTTGATGGGCCGCGTGGTGGACCCCGGCAAGTTCGCCGGCTGGATCGCGCCGCCGGTGATGGGCATCAACCGCCAGCCCGTCGACTTCGAATACGTCAGGTTCGGCTGACCGCTACGCCTCTCCCTTTCCCCACGGGGAGAGGGAAGGAGAACAATCATGGACATGGCCACCATTGACGTCGGCGTCATCAAGCAGCACCTGATCGACCCCGAGATCTGCATCCGCTGCAACACCTGCGAGGCCACCTGCCCGGTCAACGCGATCACGCACGACGACCGCAATTACGTCGTCCGCGCGGACGTGTGCAACGGCTGCATGGCCTGCATCTCGCCGTGCCCGACGGGCTCCATCGACAACTGGCGCACCATGCCCGTGGTGCGCGCGTACTCGATCGAGGAGCAGCTGACCTGGGACGAACTGCCCGCCGAGCTCACGCCCGAGCAGCTCCAGGCCGAAGGCGTCGCCACGGGCGAGGAGGCCGTGGTCCAGGTGCCTGCCGCGTCGCCGCAGCCTGCGCCCGAGGCGGGCGAGGTGGTGTTCAATTCCGCGCAGTACGGCGCCACCGTCCCGCCCTGGTCGGCCGCGCACGCCTACACCAACCTCTTCCCGCCGAAGAGCCCGACCACCGCCACGGTGGTCGGCAACTTCAACTGCACCGAGGCCGGCTACGAGAACCAGACGCACCACATCGTGCTGGACTTCGGCGCCATGCCCTTCCCGGTGCTGGAAGGCCAGTCGATCGCGATCATCCCGCCCGGCACCGATGCCAACGGCAAGCCGCACTTCGCGCGCCAGTACTCCATCGCGAGCCCGCGCAACGGCGAGCGGCCGGGCTACAACAACGTCTCGCTCACCGTGAAGCGCGTGCTGGAGGACCACCAGGGCAAGCCCGCGCGCGGCGTGTGCAGCAACTACGTGTGCGACCTCAAGGTCGGGGACAAGGTCCAGGTCATCGGCCCCTTCGGCGCCTCCTTCCTGATGCCGAACCACCCGAAGTCGCACATCGTCATGATCTGCACCGGCACCGGCAGCGCGCCCATGCGCGCGATGACCGAGTGGCGCCGCCGCCTGCGCAAGAGCGGCAAGTTCGAGGGCGGCAAGCTGCTGCTGTTCTTCGGCGCCCGCACGCAGCAGGAACTGCCGTACTTCGGCCCGCTGCAGACCCTGCCGAAGGATTTCATCGACATCAACTTCGCGTTCTCGCGCACGCCCGGGCAGCCCAAGCGCTACGTTCAGGACGCCATGCGAGAGCGCGCCGCCGACCTGGCCGCGCTGTTGAAGGACGGTCAGACGCACTTCTACGTCTGCGGCCTGAAGAGCATGGAAGAGGGCGTGGTGCTCGCCCTGCGGGATGTGGCCGTCGAGGCGGGGCTGGACTGGGACGCGGTCGGCGCGAGCCTGAAGCGCGAGGGGCGGCTGCACCTCGAAACCTACTGAGCCGGCGCGCGTCGCACACAATGATTCGATGAAGTTCGCTGATTTCCACGCGGGGCAGGTGATCGAGGCCGGCCCATACCCCGTGACCGAGGCCGAGGTGCTGCAGTTCGCGAAGGCCTACGACCCGCAGTGGTTCCACACCGATCCCGCGCTTGCGGCCGAGGGTCCCTTCGGCGGACTCATCGCGAGCGGCTGGCACACCGGCGCCATCGCGATGCGGCTTGTCACGGATGCCGCGTTGGCCGGCTCCGAATCCTTCGCATCCCCGGGCCTCGCGCACCTGCACTGGCCCAACCCCTTGCGGCCCGGCGACGCCGTGCGGCTGGTGGCCGACGTGCTCGACGTGCGCCGCTCCGAGAAGAAGCCCACGCTCGGCATCCTGCGCTGGCGCTGGCGGCTCTTCAACCAGCGCGAGCTGCCGGTGCTGGACCTGGAGGCGACGAGCCTGTTCAAATTGGCACCCTAGCGGCCAAGGCGAAAGGAGCCACCGTGGCGCGACAGGATCCTCGCAACAAGTCACGGTACTGGCATGCGCCCGGGCTGCCGGGCATGGACATGCTCCATGCCGACTTCACGACGCACAGCTATGCGCCGCACGTCCACGATTCGCTCGTGATCGCGGCGACGGAAGTGGGCGGCTCGGAGTTCAGGAGCCGGGGCCGCACGCAGCTGGCCCGCCAGCAGGCGCTGCTCGTCTTCAATCCCTCGGAGCCGCACTCGGCGCACATGGGCGGCAGCGAGCGCTGGCGCTACCGGTCCTTCTACGTGGCCGAGCCGGGAATGCGCGAAATCCTCGCCCTGCTGGGCATTGACGAGCCGCGCTACTTCACCGCCAACGTCCTTCACGATCCGGAACTCGTCGCGCGCTTTCTGGCGCTCCACCGAGCCCTCGACGGCGAGCCGGACGCGCTGCTGCATCGCGAGATGCTCACAGCCGCCTTCGGCGAGTTGTTCCAGCGGCACGGGCAGGCGCATCAGCGCGTGCCCACCGCGCCGGCGGATGCACGCGTGCTCGCCCCCGTGCTGGCGCTGATGCGCGAATGCCATGCCGAGCGCCTGACCCTCGAACAGATGGGCGCGGCCGCGAAGCTCACGCCCTTCCAGCTCATCGGCGCGTTCAAGCGCGCCATCGGCCTCACGCCCCACGCCTGGCTGACGCAGTTGCGCCTGCGCTCGGCGCTTGCGCGGCTGCGGTCCGGCGAGCCGGTCGCCGAGGCGGCGCTTGCTTCGGGCTTCTACGACCAGAGTGCGCTCAACAAGCACTTCAAGCGGGCCTTCGGCATGACCCCGCTGCAGTACGTGGGCGCCGCCTTCAATTTCGACCAATAGCAACGCGCGCCGTCCTGCCATGCTGGTGGCCATCAGCAAGGCAAGCCATGACGCGACTCTTCTGCCAGGAACACTCCGAAATCCTCCAGCTCGATGCCCAGGTGCTCGACGCACGGCCCGGCGCCGTGCTGCTTTCGCGGCATCCCTTCTACCCCGGCGGCGGCGGCCAGTTGCCGGACCGGGGTGTCGTGCGGTGGCACGGCGGCGAGGCGCCCGTCATGGGGTTCCACGAGCAGGGCGGCGCGATCTGGATCGCGCTGGCTGGCGACGTGGAAATCTCCGGCGAGGTCCAGGCACAGGTCGACCCCGCCTTCCGCCAGCTCATGCGCGAGCTGCACACCGATCTCCACGTCCTGAACGCACTGGTCTTCCGCGACTTCGGCGGCGCCCTGGTGACGGGTGCGCAGATGAACGACGACGGCACCGCGCGCATCGACTTCGACCTGCCCGATGCCGACAACGACCGCCTGCGCGCGCTGGAGCCCGAGTTGAACGGCATCGTCGCGAGGGACCTGCCGGTGCGCACGCACTACCTCGGCCTCACCGACGCGCATGCGGAGAAGGGCCTGCTGCGCTCCCGCTCCGTCGCGCCGCCGCCGTCGGCCGAAGGCCTCATCCGCATCGTCGAGATCGAGGGACTCGACCGGCAGGCCTGTGGTGGAACGCACCTGGCCTCCACGGGCGGCTCGCGGCCGATCCGCATTCTCAAGATCGAGAACAAGGGCCGCTCCAACCGCCGCGTGCGCATCGGGCTGCAAGGCGCGTAGATGCGCAAGCTGCTCCTGGCCCTCTGGGCCCATCCGCTGTGGCTGCTGTGGCTGCCGCCGGCCTTCTGGGCGGGCAACCTCGTGCTGGGGCGCGCGCTGGGGCCGGTCTTCCCGCCGGTGTCGCTCGCGGTCGGCCGGTGGGTGGTGGCGCTGCTGGCATTGGCGCCCTTCGTCGGCCGGCAGGCCTGGCGGGAGCGGCGGCTCCTGATGCGCCACTGGCGTCTCATCGCGGCATGCGGCGCCTTCGGCGTCGCGGGGTACAACGCGCTGGGCTACCTCGCGTTGCAGACCGTGCCTGCGACCAGCGTGGCCTTCCTGAACTCGACCTTGCCGCTGATGGTGCCGCTCGCCGCCGTGGTGCTCGGCGTCGAGCGCATCACGCCGCGTGCGCTGGCCGGCATCGCCATTTCCTTCGTCGGCGTCAGCTGGATCGTGGCGCGCGGCGACTTTGCCAGCCTCGCCGCCTTGCGGTGGGACGGCGGCGAACTCCTCGTGCTCGTGGCCGTCGCCAACTACGCTGTGTATTCGGTGCTGCTGCGCCGCAAGCCCGCGGCCATCGACCCGCTGGTGTTTCTGGCGGCAAGCATGGCCGCGGGGCTCGTGGTGCTGATGCCCTTCTGGGTGATCGAGCTGGCACGGGGCGCGCGCATCCCGATGGACGCGGCCTCGATCGGCGCCGTCGTCTACATCGGCGTCTTCGCGTCGCTGCTCGCCTTCATCCTCTGGGGACGCTGCGTCGCAATGCTCGGCGCGACGGTGACCGGCGTCTCCTTCCACCTGGTGGCGCTCTTCACGGCGCTGCTGGCCTTCGCGGTGCTGGGGGAGCCGGTGCACGCCTTCCATCTCGCCGGGATCGCGCTCATCCTGCTGGGCTTCTTCGTCACCACGCATCGGCCGCGCCCGAGGCTCATGATCTGAAGGGCCCGCATGGACACGGTCGAACTGCTGCGCACCCTGGTCGCCTTCGACACGACGTCGCGCCGCTCCAACCTCCAGCTCATCGGCTGGGTGGCGGACTACCTGGAAGGCCATGGCGCCCAGGTCCGGCTGGTGCCCAACGACGACGGCACCAAGGCCAACCTGCTGGCGACCGTCGGTCCGCGGGCGCCGGGCGGGATCGTGCTCTCCGGCCATACCGACGTGGTGCCGGTCGACGCGCAGGCCTGGACTTCAGACCCCTTCACCTTGACCGAGCGGGGTGGTCGCCTTCATGCGCGCGGCGCGGCGGACATGAAGGGCTTCATCGCGGCCTGCCTCGCCGCCGTGCCGCACTGGCGCGCGGCGAACATGCGCCGGCCCATCCATCTCGCGCTTTCCTACGACGAGGAGGTGGGATGCTTCGGCGTGCCGCGTCTCATCGCCGACATGCGCGCCCATGTCCCGCCGCCGGCGCTCGCCATCATCGGCGAGCCGACGCAGATGCATGCCGTGCTCGCGCATCGCGGCTTCCATGGCCAGCGAATTCTCTTCCGCGGGCGGCCGGCCCATTCCAGCGATCCGGCGCTGGGCATCAGCGCCATCGAGCCCGCGGCGCAATGGGTGGCGCAGCTCGCGCGCCTCGGCCGCGCCCTGCCGCTGCGCGGCAACCGCACGACCTTCAACGTCGGTCGCATCGATGGCGGGACGGCGATCAACATCGTGCCGGGTTGCTGCGAAGTGCTGTGGGGCTACCGGCCGACGGATGAAGCGGGCGCGCAGGAGGTGCGGCAGGAGGTCGAGCGAATGCTGGCGGCCGTGCCGTCCGGCGTGGCCGTCGAGACCACGCAGATCGCCAGCATCCCCGCGCTCGCGGAAGGATGCGACGAGGCCGCGCAGCACCTCGTTCGCCAGCTGGGCGCGTTGTGGCCGCCGGCTGAGATTCTCTTCGGCACCGAGGCCGGCTTCTTCCAGCAGGCCGGCATTCCCGCGCTGGTCTGCGGGCCCGGCGACATCGCGCAGGCGCACCAGCCCGACGAGTGGATCGCGGCCAGCGAGCTGCATGCCGCCGATCGCTTCCTGCTGGGCGTCGGGGCATGGGCCACCGACGCCGAGGCGCGCGCCACCTGATCCAGCGTGGCACCTGGCCTTCTGCTAGCCTGAAGGCGATGCACTCACCTCGCTCCACGCGGCGGCGCTTCGGCCTTTGGGCAGCGATCGCCACGGCGCTGGCCGCCTCCGGCATCCCCGGCTGCGGCTTCATCCCGCGCGAGGCCGTGGTGCCGATGCCCACGCAGCTGGACAAGAGCAGTTGCATCGCGCCGGCCCGCACGCTCCTTGTCATCCTGCCCGGGCGCGGCATGACCACGCGCGAACTGGAGAAGGAAGGCTTTGTCGCCGCGGTCCGCTCGGCTGGCCTCGCGGTCGACGTGCTGCGTGCGGATGCGCACTACGGCTACTACAAGGACCGCAGCATTCTCGACCGCTTGCGCGCCGACGTCGTCGTGCCCGCGCAGGCCCAGGGCTATCGCGCGATCTGGCTGGCCGGCATTTCGATGGGCGGCCTTGGCGCGCTGCTGTATGCCGAGGCGCACCCCGGCGACGTGGCTGGCATCCTGATGCTCGCACCCTACCTTGGCGAGCCCGACACGGCTGAAGCGGTGGCGAAGGCCGGCGGACCGATGCAATGGCCGGCGCCGGCAGGGCCGTTGCCAGACGCGGCGATCGGGCCGCGGGCCTGGCGCGGCGTGCAGGACCTTCTGCAGCGAGGCGATGCCATCGCACGGCCGCCCTTGTACCTGGGCTACGGGCTCCAGGATGACTTCGCGCCCAGCCTTCGCGTGCTCGCGCAGGCGCTGCCGGCCGGCCGGGTGTTCAGCGCAGCGGGTGGGCATGACTGGGATCCCTGGCTGGGCTTGTGGCGGCGCATGCTGGCCGCGTCGGATCTGCCGCGTTGCTGACGCAAGTCGAGGTTTGAGCGAAGGACCTTGGCAAGTTCCGGCAGATGGACCCCAGGATCGCCACGTCAGCACGGCAGCCGGGGGAATCGGATTACACCTGAAACCCATGCCCCGGAAGGCGACACACGGCGGCAACCATTGCCGCGCAGGATCGCGGCTCAAGCAGTTCTTCTTCAGACAAGGAAAGCGAGCAGCCGCCATGAACACCGCCACCTCTCCTGACGCTTTCGTCACGCGAATGACATCCGCCGCGACGGCGCCGCTGCATCGCCGGCCCACGCTGCTCGGCCCCACGGCCAGGCGTGCGCACTTCGGTCCGCAGCCTGGCCGCGCCGCGATGGCTTCGCCCGGTCTCGCCGCCGTGCGCCCGGCGCCATGGGATGGCGCCCTGCAGCGCGCCAGGCTTGCCAAGGGCGACGACCAGGAATTCCTCCAACTCCTCGCGGCCTACCGTGTCACCGGCGGCGTGGCGCCCGGCGCGGAGATCGCGGCGCGGCGGGCCGATGGCGGCCTCTCCGAACTGGCGCGTCTCATCGCCGGCAGGAAGGTGCTGAGCTTCGATTGGCATGCAACGACCTGGCTTCCCGTCTTCCAGTTCGAGACCGGCCAGATCGCGGTGCGGCGGGATGTGGGCACGGTGCTCGAAGAACTTGCTTCCGAACTGGACGGCTGGGAGCTCGCGCAGTGGTTCGTGCAACCCAGCGCGCTGCTTTCGGGCCGTGCGCCGCTGGCGGTGCTTCAGCACGATGCGGCGGCGGTGGTCGAGGCCGCGCGCGCGGACCGGTTCCTGCTGCGCGGCTGAGCGCGGCATCCCACCGGGGTCATCTTCTCCAGCGAACGGGCAAAGAAAAACCCGCCGAAGCGGGTAAAGACAGCCCTTCATGGAGGGAGGGAGGAGGAGAAGAGTGGGCTGCCGAAGAGAAGTGTCGCGGGCGGAACTTAGGGGAAACTTAAGGGACGAGGAACGCGGCACGAATGACATTCCAGAACTTCTACGACGAACTCGCCCCGCTCTATCACCTGCTGTTTCCTGACTGGAACCAGAGCATGCAGCGGCAGGGCGAGCAGCTCGATCACATCCTGCAGGCCGGATGGCCGGGCCACCGCACCGTGCTGGATGTCGCCTGCGGCATCGGGACGCAATCCTTCGCCCTGGCCGAGCGTGGCTACGCCGTCACCGGCTCCGATCTTTCCGCGAGGGCAATCGAGCGTGCCCGGCACGAGGCGCGACTGCGCGGCGCGGCCATCGACTTCAGCGTCGCCGACATGCGCGAGGCCCGCGCCGTGCATGGCACGGGCTTCGATCTCGTGGTGGCTTGCGACAACGCCGTGCCGCACCTGCTGACCGACGAGGACCCGGGCCTGGCCTTCCGGCAGATGGCCGCCTGCCTTCGCCCCGGCGGCGGGTGCGTCATCAGCGTGCGGGACTATGCGCGGGAGGCGCGCGGCACGAACCTGGTCAAGCACTACAGCGCGCGGGTCGAGGACGGCAAGCGCTATGTCCCGTTCCAGGTCTGGGATTTCGAGGGCGAGCACTATGACCTGGCCCTCTTCATCGTCGAGGAAGACCTGGTCACGCGGGAGGTGAAGACGCACGTGATGCGCTCGAAGTACTACGCCATCCCGACCGAGCGCCTCTGCGAGCTGATGCGCGAAGCCGGCCTCGAAGACGTGAAGCGGCTGGACGGCGTGTACTACCAGCCTGTCCTGGTCGGCACCAGGCCGCGTCTGGCGAGTGCCTGAATGGGAGACATCCTGACGAAAGGTCTCGTGGAGATGGTGCATTCTTCCGCTGCGTTGATGGCGGCGCTTGTTGCCGCTCGAAGCCCGGGGCCGGACCCATGGTGCATTGGCGCCGGTGCCGTGCGCTCCCTTGTCTGGGATCCACTGCACGGCTTCGAGGCGGCCTTGGCGCTGGGCGATGTCGATGTCGTCTACTTCGACGACGCGGACAATGAGCCTCGGCGCGGTGCCGGATTCCGCGCTCGCTCGAGTCGGGCATCGCCACCTGGCCCGAATACGCGACCTGCTTCGGCGTGACGCTCGACGTTGGGCGCGGCACCGCAGACTGCATGCCGCGGGCCTGACGTTGCGTTGCCGCGACGGCCGCTGTCGCATTTCGCACTTTCCCCCGGCGTTGTGCGTGCGATGGACCGCGGCCGTATCTTTTGAAATAGATTGGGACATGTCTGCCTTCCACCGCCTCCTGACTTTCTCATCCATTCGAAACCTAGTTCGAAAGTATTCGGCCGTCCCTGCTGCGCAAGAATCGCAGGAATCGTTGGAGACATCCGATACGACGCAGGACCAAGACGCGCCCGAGGTGGCCGGATTCACCATGGCGTTCCAGCCTATCGTCGACATCGTGAAGCAGGATGTCTTCGCGTACGAAGCCCTGGTGCGAGGCATCCACGGCGAGAGCGCCGCCGAGGTCCTGGGGCGGGTGGACGAGAGCAATCGTTTCGCCTTCCATGATGCTTGCCGCGTGAAGGCGATCGAGCTGGCCGCGGCACTCGGCATGCAGACGCGGCTGAGCCTCAATGTGACGCCCAATGACGTCGCGGGCCAGACGGAATGCTTCCGCACGGCGATGCGCACCGCGACGCGATGCAACTTCCCGATCAGGCGCCTGATGTTCGAGATCACGGAGGGCGAGCCGGTGAAAGACCTGCCAGGCCTCGCGGCGGCCTTCAAGACCTTCAAGCGCTCCGGCTTCACCTCGGCCATCGACGATTTCGGCACGGCCTATGCGGGGCTGGAGCTTCTGTCCGCCTTCCAGCCCGACGTGGTGAAGATCGACATGAGCCTGGTGCGCGACATCCACCTGCGGCCGGCGCAGTTCACCATCGTCAAGGGCTTCGTCAACACCTGCGACGAGCTGGACATCAAGGTGATCGCCGAGGGTGTGGAAGCGCCAGGGGAAGTGCGCGCGCTGCAGGGCATGGGTGTGCGGCTGTTCCAGGGCTTCCTGTTCGCGAAGCCGGCCGTCGAGGCCCTGCCCGCCGTGGCGTGGGATTGCATTGCGTGAACCTTGCGTGGAAGATACCTCGTGCGCCTGACGCTGCCCCTCAAGACCGCGCTGCTGACAACCTGCCTCTTTCTCTCGCTGGTGGCGCTGGTCGGCGCGTGGCAGTACCGCACGCTCTCCGGCCAGTACGCAAGCCTGATGCAGAAGGAGCAGCAGGACTTCGTGCACCTCGCCGCCGCGGACCTGGACTACAAGATCGCGATGCACATGAACGTGCTGGTGCGCGAGGCCCGTACGGCGGATGCCGGCACCTTCTCGTCGCCCGAGGCACGGCAGCACTTCTTCCAGCACAGCGGCTTGCGCACGATGTTCGACGGCGTGGCGCTGCTCGGCCCGGCGGGCGACAGCATCGCCAACGACCCGCCGATCGCGAAGGCCTTCAGCGTCGCGGACCGCGCATACTTCCAGCGCGCGAAGGAAAGCGGGCGACCCACCATCTCGGAGCCGCTGCAGGCCCGCACGACCGGGCAGCCCGCGGTCATCATGGTCGTGCCGGTGAAGGACGCGCACGGGCATGTGGTCGGCATGGTGGGCGCGGGCCTCAACCTGAACCGGCCCAACGTGCTCGGCTATCTCGCGCAGGCCCGCGCGAGCAACGGCGGCTACTACGTCATCGAGTCCGAGGGCCCGCGCCCGGTCTACGTGGTGCATCCCGATGCGCGTCGCATCCTCACGCCGGCGGCGGAAATCCGGCATGACGAGGACGGTGATCTCACGGCCAGTGCGCGCATCCCGAGCACCGGGTGGATGCTGCGCGTCGTGTTGCCGAAGGAGGCGGCCTACGCACCGCTCGCCGCGGCGCAGAAGACGCTGCTGCTGCAGATGCTGGCGCTCGCCGTGGTCTGCGGCGTGCTCGTGTGGGCGGGGGCCGCCTTGCTCATGCGGCCCATCGGCACGCTGCACGAGGCGATCCGGACGCTGCGCCAGTCGCCGGACAGCGCGGTCACGCTCGACGTGCGGGCCAGGGACGAGCGCGGCGAACTGGCGCGCGAGTTCGACGCGCTGATGACCGAGCTGCGCGACAAGCGCGCCGAGATGGCGGCGGTGACGGATGCTTCGCCGCTGGGACTTTTTCGCGCCGACGCCGACGGGACGATGGTGTACGTCAACGATGCCTACCTGCGCATCCACGGCCTTGAGCGTGCGGATGCGGCGCGTGGCTGGCTCGGTCTGGTCCAGGAAGACCTGCGCGAACGCATCTGGAAGGACTGGCAATGGATCGTGCGGGAAAACCAGCCCTTCCAGGCCACGCGCTGGCTGCGGCGCCCGGACGGACAGGAGGTGCTGGTCGCGTTGCACATGCGTCCGCTGGTGGAGGGCGGCCAAGTCACGGGCCAGGTGGGCACGGTCTCGGACATCACGCAGCGCGTGCGCGCGGAGCAGGCCTCGCGCATGCTGACGGCGATCTTCGAGAGCACCACCGACTTCGTGGCACAGCTCGACAAGCAAGGCCACCTCACGTACCTGAATCCCGCGGCGCGGCGGATGGCGGGGCTGCCGATGGATGCGCCCATCGCCTCGCTGACGGTCGCCGACTTCCAGCCCGCGGCGAGCGTGGCGCGCATGCGCAACGAGGCCGTGCCCACGGCTGTCGCGCAGGGCGTCTGGGTCGGCGAGTCGACCGTGTGGGACGCGCGTGGCGAGGAGTTCCCCGTGAGCCACATGGTCATCGCGCACCGCGACAGGAACGGGAAGATCGAGCGCTTCTCCGGCATCATGCGGGACATCTCCGCCGCGAAGGAAACGGAGACCGCCCTTTCGGAAAGCGAGGCACGCCTGCGAACGATGGCCGATGCCCTGCCGATGCGAGTGGCCTACATCGATGCGCAGGAGCGCTACCAGTTCGTCAACCGCGCCTACGAGGGCACCTTCGGCGCCACGCGTGACTCGATCGCCGGGCGCACGATGCAGGCGGTGCTGGGCGAGGCGCAATACCGCGCGGTGGCGCCGCATGTGCGCGCGACCCTGGCCGGGGAGCGGGTGAGCTTCGAAGGCGAGGTCGACACCGGCACCGGCCATGCCTTCTTCGAGGCCAACTACATCCCGCAGCGAAGCGTGGACGGCCGCGTGGTGATCGGGTTCCACGCGGTGATCGTGGACGTCACGCACCAGAAGCGCAGGGAGCGCCGGCTGGCGCTGCTGGCGAGCCAGGACCCGCTCACCGGCCTGGGCAATCGCGCCGCATTCGAGAAGCGGCTGGGCGAGGCGATGGCCCGGTGCCGGACGGACGGCGAGCCGATCGCGCTGCTGTACCTGGACCTCGATCGCTTCAAGCAGATCAACGATGGCTTCGGGCATCCGTGCGGCGACGCGCTGCTGAAGGCGGTCGCGGCCCGGCTTTCCAAGGCGACGCGCTCGACGGATTTCGTGGCGCGGCTGGGCGGCGACGAGTTCACCGTGATCCTGCAGGCGTCGCACGGCGCGCAGGATGCCGAGCGCGTGGCCGGCAAGATCGTGGAGGCGATCGCGGCGCCCTTCGTGCTGGAGGAACGCACGCTCAACGTCAGCGCCAGCGTCGGCGTGGCCTGCTACGAGGGCGGGCCGCAGACGCAGGAGCAATTGATCCGCACGGCCGACGAGATGCTCTACCAGGCCAAGGCCGCGGGACGCGACAACTGGCAGATCGCGCCGCCCATGGAGAAGACGCGCGGCTGAGCGATCGGCGGGCGCGCTACACGTTGCTCGTGGCGCGCACTTCGTCGATGCTGGTCTGCCCGGAGAGCACCTTGGTGATGCCGTCTTGTCGCAGGGTGCGCATGCCCTCGCGCAGCGCCGTGGCCTGCAGCTCCTCGGCGCGGGCGCCGTTCTGGATCAGGCGGCGCAGCACCGGAGAGATCACCATCAGCTCGTGGATGCCCGCGCGGCCCTTGTAGCCGGTGTCGTTGCAGTGTTTGCAGCCGGGCGCGTGAAAGCTGAAGACGCTGTGGCCGTCGCCGTACTTCTTGCTCCACGCGGTGCGCATCGCCTCGCGCTGGGCGGGCGTGTCCAGTTCCTTGAAGGCGTGGAGGTAGTCGGAGAGCAATTCCTCGAGTTCTTCCGGCGTCGACGCGCGCTTCGTCACGCATTGGCTGCACAGGCGCCGCACCAGCCGCTGCGCCAGCACGGCGAGCAGCGAGTCGGCGAAGTTGAAGGGGTCCATGCCCATGTCCAGCAGCCGCGTGACGGTTTCGGGCGCGCTGTTGGTGTGCAGCGTGGAGAGCACCAGGTGGCCGGTGAGCGACGCCTCGATGGCGGTCTTGGCGGTTTCCTCGTCGCGGATCTCGCCGACCATGATCACGTCCGGGTCGGCCCGCACGAAGGCGCGCAGCGCCTTGGCGAAGGTCCAGTCGATGCGCGGGTTGACCTGCACCTGGCGCAGGCCGGGTTGCGTGATCTCGATCGGGTCCTCGGCGGTCCAGATCTTGCGCTCTGGCGTGTTGATGTGCATCAGCGCCGAGTGCAGCGTCGTGGTCTTGCCCGAGCCCGTGGGCCCGACGCACAGCACCATGCCGTAGGGCCGCTCGATCGCGGCCGTGAGGCGCTGGAGGTTGCGCGCCGAGAGGCCCAGTTTCTCCAGCGGGATGGGCCGGGCGGACGCCAGGATGCGCATGACCACGTCTTCCAGGCCGTTGTTGGTCGGGATGGTCGCCACCCGCAGCTCGATCGGATGCTGCGGCGAGAACTTGGCGAAGTTGATCTTGCCGTCCTGCGGCTTGCGCTTCTCGCTGATGTCGAGGTCGCACATGATCTTGATGCGCGCGATGATGGCGTTGCGGTAGTTCGGCGGCAACTCGAGGTAGGTGTAGAGCCGCCCGTCGCGCCGGAAGCGGATGCGGATCTTCTCGCGGCCGGGGTAGCTCTCGACGTGGATGTCGGACACGCCCTCGCGGTGCGCCTCGAGGATCATGCGGTTGATGAGCCGCACGAGGGAGTTGTCCGATTGTTCGATCGGCGCCTCATCCTCGGTGGTGGAGCGGCCTTCCAGTTCCAGTGTCTCCAGCAGTTCGGAGGTGCCGGCCAGGTCGAACTCGATGGGCCGCGACGGGTCTGCGCTCACCGGGCCGGCAGCGGAAGTGCCGCCGATCTTCTGGTAGGCATGGAAGAGCACGTCGTTCAGATCGCGGCACTTGCCGATGACGGCCGCGACCTTCATCTGCGCGATGAACTCCACCTCGTCGATGGCCGCGTGCCGGCTGGCCGGGTCGTCGAGCGCGAGGATGAGACGGCCCTGATGCAGCATCAGCGGCATGACCTGCAGCCGCCGGGCGGTGTCGTAGTTGACGGAGCGCAGTGCCTCGGCCGCGGGCGTGAAGGCCTGCAGGTTCACCAGCGGGTAGCCCATCTTGCGCGCAAGCGCGACCTGGAGATCCGACGGGGCGACGATGCCCATGCGCACCAGGGTCTCGCCCAAGGGGATGTTCTTGTCGACCTGCTGCTGGGCGAGGCCTGCCTGCAACTGCTCCTTGGTGATCATGCCAAGTGAGATGAGCGCCTCGCCGATGCGCACGATGGGCATGCGGCTCTGGAGCTCGAGTTGCTTCAGGAGTTGTTCGGGATTTTCGACATCGGCAGACAATTTCGTCGGGGCTCCGTGTTGTTGGGACGGGGGGTCGCGCGGCGTGGCGGCAAACCGCACAATAGCCCAATCATGAGGCACCTCCTTGTAGTCACAGCACTGATCTCGTTCGGCGGCCTTGCCGACGCCCAGGTGCTTCGCTGCGTCGATGCCGCGGGGAACACGAGCTACGGTGACACGGCCTGCCCGAAGGGAGCGCGCCAGTCGGCGCTGGACCTGATGCCGGAGCCCGCCGCGCGCGGCAGCGAGCCGCAGGTGGACCGCCGGCAGGAGCAGATCGACGGCGCCAACCGCGCGCGGCAGTTGCAGCGCGAATCGGTGGACACGGTCACGCGGCAGCCGCAGGCGCCGGCCGGCCCGGTTATTCTCGATACGCGCCCCAGCGAGCGCCCGGCCGCGACGGCGGACGACCGCGTGTGGTCGCAGGACGCGGACCCCTACGCCTCGCCTTATCCCTATGCCCGTCCCGCCGCGCCGCCGCGCGACATGCGGCCGCGCCTGCGCAATTGCAACGCCGCTGGGTGCGACGACCGGCAAGGCAACCACTACGACCGGGGCGGAAAACTCGACCGGTACACGACGCCCGACGGCCGCAACTGCCGGCCGGTGGGCACGACCGTGGTGTGCAACTGATACGACGACTGCGGGTTTTCATCTAGCCTTCATTCCGCTGTGCAGTTCTGAAGTGCGCGCAGGGGTCGCAATTTCAGACTGAAAAACTGCTTAGCGGAATAAACTTCTGCAAAACGGTCCTCCACCGAGGACTTGCGGAGACAAGATGAACGCAGCAGAAGCAGCCAGCCCGGCCTCCGCGCCGGCACGCATCCACCAGTTGCTCGACCGCTGGGTCCGAAACCAGCCGGAGGCGCTCGCCGTGCGCGACCCGCACATCTCGCTGAGCTACGGGCAGTTGGACCAGGCCACCACCGCGGCGGCCCGCCAGTTCGAATCCCTCGGCGTCCGGCCCGGCGACCGCGTGCTGATCGTGGGCGAGAACTGCGCGGCCATCGGCGTGCTGGTGCTCGCGCTGAGCCGCCTGGATGCCTGGTCGAGCGTGGTGAACGCGCGTCTGAGCGAACGCGAGATCGACGGCTTCATCGCGCACTCCGGCGCGCGCCGCGTGGTCTACACCTGCCACGTTTCCGCCGACGCCGAGCGGCATGCCCGGCGCCATGGCGCGCAGCCCATCGACTGGCCCGGCGTCGGCGCGATGCCCGTCGGTCCGCTGGCGGAAGAAGCCGTGCCCGAGCCTTGCTCGGCCTCGCCCGCGGAGCAGGTGGCGGCGATGATCTACACCTCCGGCACTTCCGGTGCGCCCAAGGGCGTGATGCTCACGCACGCCAACCTCGCCTTCGCGGCGGCGACGGCGCGCGACATCCGCCGCTTCGGGCCGAGCGACCTGATCTATGGCGTGCTGCCGATGGCGCACGTCGTCGGCCTCTCCACGCAGTTCCTCGGCACGCTCGCGAGCGGCTCGGGTCTGGTGCTGGAGTCGCGCTTCACGCCCGCCGCGATGGCGAAGGCCTTCGCGGAGGAAGGCGTGACGGCCTTCACCGGCGTGCCCGCGATGTTCGCCAAGCTGCTCGACTGGGGGCGCGAGAAGGGTGTCGCGCTGACGGCGCCCAAGGTGCGCTTCATGTGCGTGGTGGGCTCGCCGCTCACGCCCAGCCTCAAGTCGGACATGGAGCGCGCCTTCGCGATGCCGCTGCACAACGGCTATGGCCTGACCGAGACCGCGCCGACCATCGCGCAGACCCGCATGGAAGCGCCGCGCGCCGACTGCGCGGTGGGCCACCCCATCCCCGGCGTGGAGACGCGCATCGTCGACCCGGAGGGCCGCGACCTGCCGCCCGGCGAGATCGGCGAACTCTGGGTGCGCGGCCCCAACCTGATGAAGGGCTACTACCGCAACGAGGCGCTGACGCGCGAGGTGATCGACGCGCAAGGCTGGTTCAACACCGGCGACATGGCGCGCCACGAGCCCGACGGCGCGCTGCACATCGCGGGACGCACCAAGGAGCTGATCATCCGATCGGGCTTCAACGTGTACCCGGTGGAGGTCGAGCAAGTGCTCAACAGCCATCCGGAGATCGTGCAGTCGGCCGTGGTCGGCCGCACGGTGGAGAACAACGAGGAGGTGGTGGCCTTCGTGGAGGCGATCGGCGGCATCCCGCTGGACGAGCCCGCGCTGCGGCAGTACCTGCGCGAGCGGCTCTCGCCCTACAAGGTGCCCTCGGAGATCCGCTTCGTCGACGCGCTGCCCGCCGCGCCCTCGGGAAAGATCCTCAAGAGTTCGCTGAAGACGCTGGCGCAGCAAGGCGCCGTCACCGCCGCGCGCTGACCCGACCGCCGTCCCCCGATCCGCTCCCCCCTCGACCCACGGACCCGAACCCCATGGCACTCCCCGACATCCTCAAGGACCAGCTCGCGCTGCCGCTCATCGGCTCGCCGCTCTTCATCATCTCCAACCCCGACCTCGTGCTGGCGCAGTGCCTCTCCGGCGTGGTCGGCTCCTTCCCGGCGCTGAATGCGCGGCCCAAGGAGGCGCTGGAGGAATGGCTGATCCGCATCACCTCGACGCTGGCGGGCGAGAAGGCGCGCAACCCTGCGCGCCGCATCGCGCCCTTCGCGGTCAACCAGATCATCCACCCCTCGAACGACCGGCTGGACCACGACATGGACCTCACCGTGAAGTACCGCGTGCCGATCGTCATCACCAGCCTCTCGGCGCCGACGGACTACGTCGCGCCCATCCATTCCTACGGCGGCCTGGTCTTCCATGACGTGACCAATGTGCGGCACGCGAGGAAGGCGCTGGAGGCCGGCGTCGACGGCCTGATCCTGGTGTGCGCGGGCGCCGGCGGCCACGCGGGCACGATGAGCCCTTTCGCGCTGGTGAGCGAGGTGCGGCAGTTCTTCGACGGGCCGATCGCGCTCTCGGGCGCCATCACCTCCGGCGCGCACGTCGCCGCGGTGCGCGCGATGGGTGCCGACCTCGCCTACGTCGGCACGCGCTTCATCGCCACGCCGGAAGCGAACGCGCAGGAGGCGTACAAGCAGATGATCGTGGACAGCGCCGCCTCGGAGGTGACCTACACGCCGCTCTTCACCGGCGTGCATGGCAACTACCTGGCCCGCAGCATCACGGCCGCCGGCCTCGACCCGGCCAACCTGCCGACGGCGGACAAGAGTTCGATGAGCTTCGCGACCTCGCGCGTCAAGCCATGGAAGGACATCTGGGGCGCCGGCCAGGGCGTGGGCAACATCCGCGAGGTGATGCCGACGGCGAGCCTCGTCGAGCGCATGGTGAGCGAATACCGCGGCGCGCTCGCGGGCATGGCCGCCTGAAGGCGGCCGGACATCACGGCAACAGCAAGGAGCTGCACATGAGCCAGAAGAAAGCGATCCTCGTGATCGGCGCGGGCGACGCCACCGGCGGAGCCATCGCGAAGCGCTTCGCCCGCGAGGGCTACATCGCCTGCGTGACGCGCCGGCAGGCCGACAAGCTCGCGCCCCTGGTGGACGAGATCAAGGCCGCCGGGGGCGAGGCGCATGGCTTCGGCAGCGACGCGCGCAAGGAAGAGGAGATGGTCGCGCTGGTCGAGCAGATCGAGCGCGACATCGCGCCCATCGAGGTGGCGGTGTTCAACATCGGGGCCAACGTGCGCTACGGCATCACCGAGACCACCGCGCGGGTGTACTTCAAGGTGTGGGAGATGGCCTGCTTCGGCGGCTTCCTCATGGGCCGCGAAGTCGCCAAGGCCATGCTGCCGCGCGGGCGCGGCACGATCATCTTCACCGGCGCCACGGCCAGTCTGCGCGGGCGCGACGGCTATGCCGCCTTCTCGGGCGCCAAGCATGCGTTGCGCGCGCTCGCGCAGAGCATGGCACGTGAGCTGTGGCCCAAGGGCATTCACGTGGCGCATCCGGTGATCGATGGCGCCATCGACACCGAGTTCATCCGCACCACCTTTCCGCAGCGCTATGCGTTGAAGGAGCAGGACGGCATCCTGAGCCCCGACAGCATTGCCGACGCCTACTGGCAGATCCACCAGCAGCCGCGCAACGCGTGGACGCACGAGACCGAGCTGCGCCCGTGGATGGAGGCATGGTGAGCGCCGGCGCCGAAGCCGCCGCGGGCATCACGCGCGTGCTCGAGGACGGCATCCTGCGCCTGTCCTTCGACCGGCCCGTCCGCAAGAACGCGATGACCGGCGCGATGTACGGCGGGCTCGCCGATGCGCTGCGGGAGGCCGAGACCGATGTCGCCGTGCGCGTGGTCGTGCTGCACGGCAACGAGGAGGTCTTCTGCGCCGGCAACGACATCGCCGACTTCGCGGCCCACGCGCCCGGCGAAGGCGAGCGGCCGTCCGCGCGCTTCATGAAGGCGATGCTGCACATCGGCAAGCCGGTGCTGGCGGCGGTGAACGGGCCGGCGGTGGGCATCGGCGCGACGATGCTGCTGCATTGCGACATGGTCTTCGCGGGCAGCAACGCGAAGCTGATCTTCCCCTTCGCCAAGCTCGGGCTGTGCCCCGAGTTCGCGTCGACCCTGCTGCTGCCGGCCAAGCTGGGGCACCAGCGCGCCGCCGAGCTGCTGATGCTGGGCGACGCCTGCGGCGCGGAGGAGGCGAAGGCACTGGGCCTGGTCAACGCCGTGCTGCCGCCGTCGCAGACGCTGCCGCACGCGCTGCGCGTCGCGGCGCGGCTGGCCGCCACTTCCGCCGCGTCGCTGCGCGCCACCAAGGCATTGATGCGTGGCGACGAACTGGCGGCCTACGAGCAGCGCATGGGGCAGGAGAACGCGCAGTTCGCGCGCCTGCTGGATTCGCCCGAGGCGAAGGCCGCGTTCGCGTCCTTCCTCCAGCGCGGCAAGTCCTGAAAAAAGAGATCCAGGAGACAAGACCATGGCCCCTGTGCCCGTCCAGTTCATGTTCGACTTCGGCAGCCCCAATGCCTACATGTGCCACAAGGTGATCCCGGCGATCGAGGCGCGCACGGGCGCGAAGTTCGAGTACGTGCCCATCCTGCTCGGCGGCCTCTTCAAGCTGAGCAACAACCGCTCGCCGGCCGAAGCCTTCGCAGACATCGCCAACAAGCGCGCCTACGACAAGCTGGAGATCCGCCGCTTCATCGCCAGGCACGGGCTCGACAAGTACCGCCACAACCCGCACTGGCCGGTGAACACGCTGCAGATCATGCGCGGCGCGGTGTCCGCGCAGAAGCAGGGCGCCCTCATGCCCTACGTGGAGGCGGTGTACGCGGCCATGTGGGAAGAAGGCCTGGACATGGCGGACGCCGAAGTCATCGTGCGCCGCCTGGATGCGGCCGGGCTCGACGGCCGCGCCATCCACGCCGGCACGCAGGACCCGGAGGTGAAGGCCACGCTGCTGGCCAACACGCAAGCCGCCCATGACCGTGGCGCCTTCGGATCGCCCACCTTCTTCGTCGGCGACGAGATCTTCTTCGGCAAGGATCGCCTGCGCGAGGTCGAGGAAGAGATCGTGCACGCACGCGCCGCGCCGCCGCGCTGAGTTCCCGCCTTCCTCACAACCACCAGGAGACAGCATGAACAATCGTCGACTCATCCTCGGCGCGGGCGCAGCCTGCGCGATGCCGGGCTTCTTCTCGTCGCGCGTGTTCGCGCAGGAGAAAGCCGATACCTGGCCCAGCCGGCCGCTGCGCGTGATGATCGGCTTCGCGCCGGGCGGCTCGACCGACGCGCCGATGCGCGTGCTGGCCGAGAGCGTCGGCAAGATCCTGAAGCAGCCGGTGGTCATCGAGAACAAGCCGGGCGCCGCGGGCGTGATCCCGACGCAGATCCTGCAGGCCTCGCCGCCCGACGGCTACACGCTCGCGATCGCGCCCGCGGGCGTCTACCGCATTCCCTTCACGACCGATCTCAAGTGGGACCCCGCGACCGACCTCACCTACGTCATCGGCCTGAGCGGCTACGCCTTCGGCACGGTGGTCCAGGGCAGCTCGCCGATCCGCAGCATCGCCGACTACATCGCCCGCGCCAAGGCGGCGCCGGGTGAGCTCACCTACAGCACGCCCGGCGTCGCGACCACCAACCACCTGACGATGGAGCAGTTCTCGCGCGCGGCAGGCGTGCGCCTGAACCATGTGCCCTACAAGGGCTCGGCCGAATCCTTGCAGGCGCTGCTCGCGGGCCACGTGGAATCCGCCGCCGAGACCTCCGCCTGGGTGCCCTACGTCGAGAGCGGCAAGTTCCGCCTGCTCGCGGTCTGGAGCAGCAAGCGCATGGCGCGCTTCCCCGAGGTGCCGACGCTGAAGGAGCTGGGCATCCCCATCGTGCAGACCTCGCCCTGGGGCCTCGTCGCGCCGAAAGGGACCGACCCGCGAATCGTGGCCCGCCTTCACGACAGCTTCAAGGAGGCGATGGAGATGCCGGCCTTCAAGGAAGCGCTCGCGAAGTTCGACATGGAGCCCGACTACCGCAACCCGGCCGACTACCGGCGCTTCGCCATCGATTCGATGAAGCGCGAGAAGGAAATCCTGGACGTGCTCGGCCTGAGCCGCGCCAGGACCTGAGCGGCAGCGCATTCACGCATACACAAGACAAGAACGAGACGGAGACAAGACATGGACAAGAGACTTCTGCTGCGAGGCGCCGCCGCCCTCGCGACGATCGGCCTGCTCTGCGCGCCCGCAGGGGCGCAGGAGGCGGGCTTTCCCTCCAGGCCGATCCGCATCATGCTGGGCTTCCCGCCCGGCGGCTCCACCGATTCGCCGATGCGCGTGCTGGCGGAGGACGCCGCCAGGATCCTGAAGCAGCCGGTCGTCATCGAGAACAAGCCGGGCGCCGCCGGATTGATGCCCGCGCAGCTGCTGCAATCGGCGCCGCCGGACGGCTACACCGTGGGCGTGATCCCCGGCAACCTCTTCCGCCTGCCCTACACCGGCACGATGAACTGGAACCCCGCCACCGATCTCACGTACGTCATCGGCCTCACGCAATTCGTCTACGGCATCGTGGTGCAGCCGGAGTCGCCGCTGAAGAACATGGACGACTTCATCGCCTACGCGAAGGCGAACCCCGGCGCGCTGACCTACTCGACTTCCGGCGCCTACCTCGCGCAGCACATCACGATGGAACAGATCGCGCGCATCAAGAATGTGAAGTTCAACCACGTGCCGTACAAGGGCACGGCCGAAGCGCTGAACGCGGTGATGGGCGGCCATGTGATGGCTTCGGCCGACACCTCGGGCTGGGGGCAGTTCGTCGAGGGCGGCAAGCTGCGCCTGCTCGTGACCTTCGGCGAGAAGCGCATGGCGAAGTTCCCGGACGTGCCGACGCTCAAGGAGGTGGGCATCGAGTTCCCGCCGCCTTCCGCCGCCTGGGGCCTCGCCGTGCCGAAGAACACGCCCGCGCCGGTGGTGCGCAGGCTGCACGATGCCTTCAGGCAGGCGATGGAGATGCCCGGCTTCCGCAACGCGCTGGCGCAGTACTACATGGAGCCCTCGTACATGAGTTCGGCGCAGTACCAGCAGTTCGCGGCCGATTCGGTGCAGCGCGAGAAGCGGCTGCTGGAGGAGATCGGCTTCGTGCGCGACAAGTAGCCGGGCTTGCTCGCGCCGCGCCTTCAGCGGCGTGCGCCGAGTTGCCGCTCGATCTCCCGTACCGTTGCGATCAGCGCCGGGCGCACCTCGCGCATGAAGGTCTGCGCCGGCAGCGTCTGCGCCGGGCCGGCCGCGTTCACCACCATCACCGGCAGCCCGTTGCCGAGCGAAAGCGGCACCGCGATGCCGTTGATCTCCTTGTGCCATTCGCCGAAGGAGCAGCAGCAGCCGTGCTCGGCGAGGTCCGACATCGCCTGGCGGATGCCGGGCTCCACGCGCTGCCAGTTCATCGGGTCGAAGGCCTGGATGCGCTCTTCCAGCCCCTGCCGCACGCTGTCCGGCACGCCCGCGAGGTAGGCGCGGCCCATCGCGGTGGTGGCCAGCGGGATGCGCGAGCCGATCTCCAGCCGCAGCGTGACGATGGAGTGGCCGCGGCAGTTCTCGATGTAGAGCATCGACATGTCGTCGCGCACGCCCAGCGAGATCAGCGTGCTGGTCTCGTACGCGAGCGCTTGCATGAGCGGGCGGCTCACCTCCTTCACGTCCAGCCGCGCCAGCGTCGTGCCGCCGAGCGTGAGCGTGGCCATGCCCAGCCGATAGCGCCCGGACTCGGGGATGTGGTGCAGGTAGCCCAGCTTGGTCAACGTGTAGGTCAGCCGCGTCACGGTGGACTTCGGCAGCTTGCAGCGCTCCGAAAGCTCCTGGTTGCCCAGGCGCTCTTCGCCGGACTTGAAGGCGCGCAGCACGTCGAGGCCGCGGGCGAGGGCGGTGACGAAGTGACGGTCTTCCTTGCCGGCGGCCGTGTCGAGCGCCTGCTCCTCCTCGTCCTCATCCGTGGGATGCGCAGCGCGTCGGGCATTCATGTCTTGGTCTCCACTTGTTCCGCAATGCAGTTTTTAAATCTGGGCGCAAACTGATTCAGCCCGAGCATAGCCTGCAGTGCAGTAGCAAAATTGTTTTGTGCAGAATTCTAGACCGCACAGTGAAACAACTGGCAAAACAGTGGCAGGAGACAAGCATGCAAACGTCCAATGCGAGCGGCGCCCACAACTTTCCCGCGATCGAGCGCGTCAGCTTCGGGCAACCCGCGGCCTCCGTGATCGCGTCCGAAGCGGCGCGGCTCGGCGCCCGCCGCGTGTTCCTGGTGGTGAGCCGCACGCTCAACACCACCACCGATCTCGTCCGCCAGATTGAATCCGCGCTCGGCGAGCGCCATGCCGCCACCTTCGACGGCATCCCGCAGCACACCACGCGAAACGGGGTCGCGCGCGCCACGGCGGCCGCGCTGCGTGCCGAGGCCGACCTCGTGGTGGCGGTGGGCGGCGGCTCGGTCATCGATGCGTCGAAGATGGTGACGCTGTGCATGCGCCACGGCATGACGGACGAGCACCTCGAAGCGCTCGATCCTTTCGAGGTGAAGCTCGGCGCCGATGGCCGCCCGGTGCGCCCGGCCTTCGAGGGACCCACGGTGCGCATGATCGCCGTGCCCAGCACGCTCAACGGCGGCGAGTTCAACGGCGGCTGCCTGGTGACGGACGAGCGCCACAGGCACAAGCAGACCTTCTATCACTACCACATGATGCCGCGCGTCATCGTGCTCGACCCGGCGATGACGGTCCACACGCCGGAGTCGCTGTGGCTGGGCTCGGCGACGCGCGCGCTGGACCATGCCATCGAGGCGCTGCTCTCCACCACCGCCACGCCGCTGGCCGACGCCGTGGTGCTCGGCGGCATCGCGCGCATGGCGGCGGTGCTGCCCAAGTGGCAGGCGGACAAGGACGACATCGCGCTGCGCGCCGAATGCCAGGTGGCCTCCTGGCTGTGCTCCTACGGCCTCTCCAGCCGGGGCCCGCAGGGCGGCGTGATGATGGGCCCGAGCCATGCCATCGGCCACGTGCTGGGCGGCACCTGCGGCGTGCCGCACTACTACTGCACGCCGGTCATGATGCCGGCCATCCTGCGCTGGAGCGAACCCGCCACGGCCGAGCGACAGCACCAGCTCGCGCGGGCGCTGGGTCATCCCGAGTCGAGCGCGAGCGATGCCTTCGCGCGCCTGGTGCGCAGCCTCGGCTTGCCGGCGAACCTGCGCGCCGTCGGCGTCGACGAGAGCCAGTTCGCGAAGATCGCGGAGATCAGCATGCGCGAGCTCTTCATCCTCGGCAGCAAGCGCAAGATCCAGGGGGCTTCCGATGTGGTTGACATCCTGCGGCTCGCGGCCTGAGCGCTAGGTCTGGACGAAGCTTGCAGGCACCGGCTCCGCCGCCGGCAGCGGCTCGCCCAGCATGTCGAGCAAGGACGACTCGATCGTCCGCGACAGGGCGTCCAGCGGCAGGTCGTTCGGCGAAGTGCCGAAGGGTTCCTCGATCTCCGAGGCCAGGGCCTCCAGCGCAAAGAAGGTGTAGGCGATGAAGGCGACGACCACGGGCGTCATCGGGCCGATCGCGTCGACCAGGCCGAATGGCAGCAGGACGCAGTACAGGTAGATGGTGCGATGGATGATCACCGCGTAGGTGAAGGGAATGGGCGTGCCGGCGATGCGCTCGCAACCGCCAAGCGCCTCGCTCAGGCGGGCGAGTGGCGCCTCCATCGCCTGCACGAGCACGGCATCCAGCCGGCCGGCCAGGCGCTGTGCGCGGACCCACTCGCTCACCATGAGGAGCAGCAGCGCCGGCTTGTAGCGCGCCTTCATCACGCGCGCCGCATCGTCCGGTGGCAGCAGTCGTTCCAGCTCTGGCCTCGGGTTCGTGCCGCGCAGCTGGTGCCGCAGCGCATGCACGAAGGCACTCAGCCGCGATGACACCGCATGCGCGTCCGACGGATCTTCGACGAAGGTCAGCGCCTGGCGCAGCAGGCTGCGCGTCTCGCTCAGCAGCGCGCCCCAGCAGGCGCGCGCCTCCCAGTAGCGCGCGTAGCTCGTGCTGTTGCGGAAGCCGAGGAAGATGGCCAGCGTGAGGCCGATCAGCGAGAAGGGCACGAAGTTGAGCGGCACCTTCCACGCGAAGAGCCGCCCGTGCAGCACGGTGACGAGCAGCGCGAAGGCGGTGGTCGCGAAGAGCTGCACCGCGATGTCCGGCAGCACCGATCCGCGCCATACGAAGAGCATGCGCAGCCAGTGGGGACGGGGACGGACGATCATGGGCTCGAAGGTTGCCGGAGGACGAATCAGTGTAGGCCGCGCATGTGCCGGGCGGGCCACTGTGCTCCTTCCCGCGTGGCTGAACTGTGCTCCATCCGCACCCCTCTTCCGCGAAAGAATTCTGCATCCCCGAAGCAGATATGACGGACCCTTTCATGCCTCCCAAGCCCGCGCATCCCGGCGCGGCCTCCGAGCCCCTGGATCCTCGGATCCAGGCGATCCTCGCCTCCCTGGCCGAAGCCTACCGCCAGGGCCTCGACGTTTCCGTGGCCCGCCTGCGCGAAGAACTGGACCTGCCCTTGCACGTGGTGATGAGGACGGTTTCCGCGCTCATCGATGCAAATTTTGTCGAGCTGAAGCGGCAGTCGGGCCAGAATCCCGCTGCAAGCCTCACCGCGGCCGGTGCGGCCTTCGTGCACCAGCAGCGGGGACCCAGTCTTGAAGCTCTACGAAAAGCTGTCCGATGAACTCGAACGTGCCATCCAGGACGGCCTGCTGAAGCCCGGCGAGCGTCTTCCGTCGATCCGGCAGTCGGCGCAGGCACGCCAGCTCAGCGTGACCACGGTTTCGCATGCCTACCTTCAACTGGAGAGTCGCGGCCTCATCGAGAGCCGGCCGCAGTCCGGCTATTATGTGCGCATGCCGTGGCAGGAGGGCTGCGTGCCCCTGGCCGCGTCCCGGCCTCCGCTGGCGTCGTCGGAAGTGGACGTCAGCCGCTTCGTGCTCGCGACGCTGCACTCCATCAAGGCGCACGGCGCATTGCCGCTCGGTTCCCCGTACCCCGACCCCGCGCTCTTTCCGTGGCAGCGCGTGCGCCAGCACATCGGCGCCGCCGCGCGGCGCAAGGAAGCGACGAGCGTGCTGGACGATCTCCCGCCGGGCGACCCGGAACTGATCCGCCAGATCGCGCGCAGGCACCTGGAGACGGGGCTCGCCATCGATGCCGGCGAGGTCGTCGTGACGGCGGGCGCGACGGAAGCGATCAACCTCTGCCTTCAAGCTGTCGCGAAGCCGGGCGACACCATCGCCGTGGAGTCCCCGACCTACTACGCGATGTTGCACGCCATCGAGCGCATGAGCATGCGCGCGGTGGAGGTGCCCACGCATCCCGACAACGGCATCGACCTCGACGCGCTGGCGAAGGCCATCGATCAGCATCAGGTCGCGGCCTGCATGGTGATGCCCAATTTCCAGAACCCGCTGGGCTTCAGGATGTCCGACGCCAGGAAGCGCGAACTCGTCGCGCTGGCCGAGCGGCACGACTTGCCGCTGATCGAGAACGGCGTCTACAACGAACTTCACTTCGACGAGGCGCCGCCCACCACGCTCAAATGCTTCGACACGCGCGGCCTGGTGCTGTTCTGCAGTTCCTTCTCGAAGAGCCTGGCGTCCAGCCTGCGCATCGGCTGGGCCTTGCCTGGGCGCTATCGCGCTCAGGTGGAGAAGCTCAAGTTCCTGAACACGCTGGCGACGCCTTCGATCCCGCAGATGGCGGTGGCGGAGTACCTGAGGAACGACGGCTTCGAGCATCACCTGCGGCGGGTGCGGCAGACGCTGGCGCAGCAGGCGTCGATCATGGCCTCGATGGTGCGGCGTTTCTTCCCGGCGGGGACGCGGCTGTCGAACCCCCAGGGCGGCTACGTGCTGTGGATCGAGCTGCCGCCGCAGGTCGACACCCTGCGGCTCTATGGCGAGGCGCTGGAGCATGGCCTGACGATCGGCCCCGGCTGGATGTTCTCCACCACCAGCATGTACAGCCACTTCATGCGGCTCAACTACAGCTATGCCTGGTCGCCCGAGTTGGAGGCGGCGGTGATCAAGCTGGGCCGTATCGCGGCTTCACTGCTGGGCCGGTAGCGCAGCGGCTCGCGCGGCCAGCGCCGTCGGGTTGGGCGTGGGCTCGCCGATCTTGTGCAAGGTGTTGCGGTCGGTGTGGCGGAAGAGTTCGGCCTGGTTCGGGATGCTCAAGGCCGTCTCCTGCTCGTAGGACCAGCTTCCGTCGGGATGGATCGTGACGCTGATCGCATAGCTCATCGTCTTGAACGCGTATTCGAGGAAGGGGTTGGAGAGGATCCCGTTGGTCTCGGCGCCGCGCTCCGCGCGCAGGGTGAAGGCCTTCGCGTCCGGCGCCGCCTGGCCGACCGCCATCGCCACCTGGCCGCGCGGGATCGCAAGGGTCTGGATCACCGTGCCGGTGGCCGGCTCCCACAGCCAGTAGCCGACCTGGTCGTGGAAGGTCTCGACCTCGTCCGGCTTCACGATGCGCACGTGGTAGCGCAGGCCGTAGTAGAGCTGCGGGCCGTTGGTCTGCGCGTCGATCGGCTGGAACTCGGCCCGCTCGATGAAGGCCTGCTTCTCGGGTCCGTCCGCCTTCGGATTCACGTCGTGCCCGCCGGCGCTTGTCCAGATGCCGGCCAGGCCGGTGAGCGGGCCGAGGTTGGCCAGCGTGTTCACGTCCGGCTCGGGTTCGGTGTAGATGTCCTTGGGAAAATGCTGCATCGCCCCTCCGTGCGCCTCTTGATGAATGGAAGACGGCGCATTGTTGCGGAACGGCATTGCGCGCGCCTGACGCGCGGGCGGTCTTGCGTTACAGCTGAAACGCCGCGGGATGCCGCGGCGCGCGGACGGCGCTCAGCGCGAGGAGAGGGCGGTGGCGCTCCAGCGCGGCGCGAGCCGGGCGCGTTCTTCGTCGAAGCGGGCGGTCACGCGTTCGCGCTCCGCGGACTGATCGGCGATGAAGCGGTTCTGCGCCTCGACGGCACGCACGTTCGCGGCGGACTGGCGACGCAGGGCCGCGGGTGCGCTGTTGACGTCGGACTTGTAGAACTCGAGCTCTTCGTCGATCTTCCTGCGCTCGCTGGCCAGTTCGGCGAGGTGCTTGCGGGCGACGGCCATGACACCGTCGTACTGCGCGAGCGCGTCGGCGCGCTCGCGTTCGTGCGATGCGGACGTCGGGTAGCGTGTGAGCAGGGCGCGCTCCTTGCGGCGCTCGTCGGCCTGCAGGCGTGCCTCCAGTTCCTCCTGGCGCGCGCGCTCCTCGCGGCGGGCGATCTCGACTTCGGAATAGGCCGGACCGATGGTGCGCAGCGTGCCACCGGTGGTGCGCAACTGGCGTTGCTCACGGTCCAGGCATTCAGGAATGGGGCGGTCGGAACTCAGCGTGCGCCCCCGGGAATCCTTGCAGGTGTACATGCCGCTGGCCTGCTGCGCATGCGCCAGGCCGCTCGCCATCACCAAGGCGGCGAGGAGCCCCGTGGCCGCGGTGTGAAATCGCGCCGGGCGAGCCATGTCAGAGGCCGGCCAGCAGGGTCAACGAACCGGCGAAGGCGCAACTCAGCGCCAGCAACAGGAAGCCGAGCGAGAAGGTCTCCCGGAGCTTGCGCTCGCGATGCCGGAGGGTCTGGGCCGCATCCAGGGCGGGCCAGGGACCCGAGCTGTTTTCATTGTGCGTTTTCATGTAACCGATTCTAGTTACATTTAGTACCTAAGGACTAGTACTGAATGTGACCACCGGGTCAGCTGGCCGTGACATATTCACTCAATCATTCATGGGATGTGCGTGCCCTGAACTAATTTTTTCCAGATGAAGTCCGCACCGCCTGGTCCCCGGCTCTTCCTCATGACCTTGCTGGCCATGACGGCCTTCGCAGGCAATTCGCTCCTGTGCCGCCTGGCGCTGAGGCACACCGGCATCGACCCGGCCAGTTTCACGGAGGTCCGGATCGTCTCGGGCGCGCTGGTGCTCTGGGCCATCGTCCTGGCGCGGACGCATGCGCGTGCCGTCGGAGGCAACTGGCTGTCGGCGCTGGCGCTCTTCATTTACGCGGCGGCTTTCTCCTTCGCCTATGTCGATCTCGCGGCGGGCACGGGCGCGCTGCTGCTCTTCGGCGCGGTGCAAGTCACCATGATCGGACGCGGCCTCTTCGGCGGCGAGCGCCTGCATGCGGTCCAGCAGGGCGGCCTGCTGCTGGCGCTGGCGGGGCTGGCCGGGCTCCTGCTGCCGGGGTTCGCCGCTCCGTCGCTCCAGGGCGCGGTGCTGATGCTCCTGGCGGGCGTGGCCTGGGGCGTGTATTCGCTGCGCGGGCGGGGCGCGGGCGATCCGCTGCATGAGACGGCGGGGAACTTCATCCGCGCGGTGCCGCTGGCCGGCGTGCTTCTCGTGCTGAGCCTGCGGGGCGCCCGCCTCGATGCCGCCGGCATCGCCTGTGCCGTGGCCTCCGGCGCGCTGACCTCCGGCATCGGTTACGCGGTCTGGTATGCGGCGCTTCGGGGATTGCCGGCGACGAGCGCGTCCATCGTCCAGCTGAGCGTGCCTGTCATCGCGGCCTTCGGCGGCGTGGTGCTGCTTGGCGAAGCCATCACGCCGCGCCTGGTGCTCGCCTCGATCGCCGTGCTGGGCGGCGTGGCGCTCGTGCTGCGCGGCAAGCGCCCGCCGGCCTGAACGCGCGCTACTCGGCGGCCTCGCCGCGCGCCTCGGCCTTGAAGCCGAGGTTGTTCGAGAAGGCCACGTCGACGGTCCTGCCGCTGAACTTCAGCCGGTAGGTGGCGATGTCCCCGTTCACCAGCGCGCGCGAGACGATCGTGAAGGTGTCCGCGCCGGACCAGCCGCCCTTGACCGCGAAGTCCGATTCGGGAACCTGGTCGTTGAACCTGAAATAGCCGTCCAGCCCGATCGGGCCCGACACCGTGCGTTCGGCGGCGCCGGGCCGCAACGATTCGAAGACCACCTCGTAGCGGGGGGTGGCCGCCGCCAGGTCCAGCCGCAGCGATTTCACGCCGAGGGGATTCTTCGCGAAGCGCCAGGGTTTGCCCGAGATCTCGGCGGCGATCGCGGGCGCCGGCCCGACCGGCGTCGGCTTCTCGGTGGCTGCGTCCCTGATGCGCGCGGCCAGGGCTTGTCGGGCCGTGGCATCGTCCGGTAGCGGCGTGGACGAGGTCGCCGCGGCGCTGACCTGGTCGATCAGCGGCGAGAAGGGGTAGCCGCGCTGGCCGGTGACGACGGCGACCACGTCGATGTCCGGCAGCACGAGGATGATCTGGCGATTCAGGCCCACCGCCATGAAGGCGCGCTTCGCAGGCACCGTCCACCAGCCGCTGCCGTAGCGGAAAGTCCCCGGCGGCCCGAGCTTCATGTCGATGCTGGCGTTGAAGACTCTGTCGGTCCATGCCTGGGGCAGCACCTGCTGGCCGTCCCACCGGCCCCGGTTGAGGTAGAGATAGCCGATCTTCGCCATGTCGCGCGGCCGCAGGTAGAGACCGTAGCCGCCGATCGAGACGCCTTGCGGGTCCTGCCGCCAGCGCACGTCCGTGATGCCGAGCGGCTTGAAGAGGCGCTCCTTCGCGTACGCGAAGGCGTTGCCGCCGGTCGTCCGCGACAGGATCGCCGACAGCAGGTGCGTGTTGCCGCTGTCGTAATAGAAGGCCGCGCCGGGGGCCTGCGCCATCGGCCGGTCGAGGATGAAGCCCGCCCAGTCGGCGGCGCGCTCCATCTGGACGACGGACAGGGGAAGGCTGTCGTCGAGGCCTTCCTTCCAGTCGATGCCGGAGTTCATGTCGAGCAGGTGCCCGACGGCCAGTGCCTTCTTGTTGCCGTCGACATTGGCGACGGCCTTGCCGGGAAAGAAGTCGAGCACGCGCGCGTCGACGCCGGACAGCTTCCCTTCGTCGATGGCGATGCCGACCAGGCTTGCGGTCACTGCCTTCGTCACCGAGTTGACCGTATGCCGCAGTCCGGCGCGGTAAGGCGCGTAGTACGCCTCCGCGACGATGCGTCCGTGGCGCGTGACAAGCAGGCTGTCCATGTCGTTCTTCGCGCCGAGCTCGACCAGCCGGGCCAGCGCAGCCGAATCCATTCCCTCGGCCTCCGGCGTGGAGACGTTCCAGCCGCCGGTCGGCCACTCGCGCGCCGCGGCATCGGCCGGCGCCGCCGCGCGCGCTTGCAGCGCACCGATGAAGAGCAGGGCGGCCGCGAGCCGGGCCCAGGAAACGCTTGTCCCACGCAATCGCATCGCTTTTCTCCGGTTGATCGGCGCCGATCATAGGGCGCTGTCATGATGCCGTGGCGCGGCGCTTGCTTGCCGCCAACGCCTTCTTCCAGCACACCCACAAGTCCGCCCATGACCCACCATCGTCTCGCCTCCAGCCCCGAAACCGTTCACTGGGGCTGGTTCGATGCCGCGATCGAGCCCGTGCTCACGATCGAGAGCGGCGACAGCGTCACCGTCGAGACCGTCTCGGGCGGCCCCGCCAATCTGCCGGGCGAAGGCTTCCACGTGCCGCCGGAACTGCTGCGCATCCACGAGAAGAGCGCGCGCCGCCTGCCCGGCCATATCCTCACCGGGCCCATCGCCGTGCGCGGCGCCGAGCCGGGCGACGTGCTCGAGGTGCGCATCCACGACATCCGGCTGCGTCAGGATTGGGGCTACACCTTCATCCGCCCGCTCGCCGGCGCGCTGCCGAACGACTTCGCGACCGCCGAGCAGATGATCGTGAAGCTCGACCGCGAGCGGAACATCGGCCGCCTGCCCTGGGGCACCGAGCTGCCGCTGCGGCCCTTCTTCGGCGTGATGGGCGTCGCCCCGCCCAAGGCCTGGGGCGGCATCTCCAGCATCCAGCCGCGCGCGCACGGCGGCAACCTGGACAACAAGGAGTTGATCCCGGGCACCACGCTGTACCTGCCCGTCTACACCGAGGGCGGCCGGCTGTCGCTGGGCGACGGCCACGGCGTGCAAGGCGACGGCGAGGTCTGCACGACAGCGATCGAGACCGCGCTCGAAGGCACGGTCGAGATCATCCTGCGCAAGGATCTCTCATGGACCTATCCGCAGGCCGAGACGCCGACCCACCTGATCACGATGGGCATGGACCCGGACCTGGACGACGCCGCGCAGGCCGCGCTGCGCCGCATGATCGACTGGGTGAGCGCCAGCTCCACGCTGACGCGCCACCAGGCCTTCATGCTGATGAGCCTGGCCGCCGATGTGCGCGTCACGCAACTGGTGAACGAGCACAAGGGCATCCACGTCATGCTGCCGAAATCGGTGCTGGCCGCGCCCGCGGCCTGATCAGGAAGACGGCGCCGGCCGCCAGCAGGCAGGCCGCGCCGGCAGCGTAGAGCGCGGGCGTGTACGAGAACATCACCGTGCGCGCGAAGCCCGCGCCATAGGCGGCCACCGCGCTGCCGAGCTGGTGGCCGGCGAAGATCCAGCCGAAGATCATCGCGCCGCGCTCCTTGTCGAAGGCCGCGCTTGCGAGCTTCACCGTCGGCGGCACCGTCGCCACCCAGTCCAGCCCGTAGAACACGGCGAAGAAGGACAGGCCGTAGAGCGTGAACTCCGAATGCGGCAGCCACAGCAGCGAAAGCCCGCGCAGCCCGTAGTACCAGAACAGCAGCTTGCGGTTGTCGAAGCGGTCCGACAGCCAGCCCGAGCCGATGGTGCCGATGAAGTCGAAGGCGCCGATCATCGCCAGCACCGAGGCGGCCGGCACGGCCGCGAGGCCGTTGTCGCCGCACAGCGAGATGAAGTGCGTCTGGATCAGGCCGCTGGTGCTCAGCCCGCAGACGAAGAAGGTGCCGAAGAGAATCCAGAACGTGGGGCTGCGCGACACCGAGGCCAGCGCGCGCAGCGGTTCGAGCAGCGTCAGCCTGCGCGTCGATGCCACCGGCTTCGGCGCTGTCGGATCTGCGCCGTAGGCTGCGAGCCCCAGCTCCTCGGGACGGTTGCGCAGCAGGCAGAAGGCCAGGCCCGCCACGACCAGGCAGCTGGTGAAGACCGGCGTGATCGCCACGCGCCAGCCGTGGTGTTCGATCAGCCACGCGGCCAGCGGCAGGAACACCAGCTGGCCCGTGGCGGAACTCGCCGTCAGCATGCCCATCACCAGGCCGCGGCGCTGGTCGAACCAGCGGTTGGCCACCACCGCGCCGAGCACCAGCGCCGTGAGACCGGAGCCGATGCCCAGCACCACGCCCCACAGCATCACGAGCTGCCACAGCTGCGTCATCCGCGTGCCGAGGAGGAGGCCGGTGGCGATCAGGCCGAGCGCGGTGCAGACGATCTTGCGCAGGCCGTAACGCTCCATCAGCACGGCGGCGAAGGGCCCCATGAATCCGAAGAGCAGGAAGCGCAGGGCCAGCGCGGAGGAGATCTGCTCCGCGTTCCAGCCGAACTCCTTGCCGAGCGGCTGCAGGAAGGCGCCGGGCAGGCCGAGCGCGGCGGAGGACACCAGCATGGTCAGGAACGCGATGGCCATCACCACCCAGGAGAAATGGATGCCCCGTCTGTGGAGCCAAAGGGAAACGGGCTGGGCGAGCATGATCTTTCAGGCAGGGGTGGTCGAAGCGGACGGATGATGCGCATCATCTAAATAGATGTCAAGTGACATCAAAAATGGCCTTGCGCGCCGGGAGCGCGGCCGGGCGCCGGGAGACTTTCACCGCGTGCGTGAATTAGGGCCGCACCGGAGGGCGCGGCCGCGCGGAAAATGCGACGCTGTACGCTCCTGCCTGACGGCGATCCATGACCACACCCTCACTGCGCATCTCCGGCCCGGACCGCGCGCCCTATGAGCTGGGCCAGCCGATCCACGTCCACGATGGCGAGGCCTGTCTCGGCGTCATCGAGGATGTGAGCCTGCGGCGCGGCGGCAGCGAGTTGCACGTGGAGCACTTCGAGGCCACCCCGCTCGTCGCCGAGCGCAAGCTGGTGGTGCGCAAGCTGATCCTGCTGGAGCTGACGGCCTTCATCGCGGGCAATTTCCCGGAGGTCCGTTCCATCAGCTTCTCGCTCAACAAGCTGATCCCCGGGCAGGAGGACGGCCTCAAGCTCGCGGCCGCCCGCGCCGCGCTGCTGCACAGCATCGGCGCGGAAGCGATCAAGATCGTGCCGAACCACGAGGCCACGCATGCGGGGCAGTTCGTGGTGGACGGGGTGTGGAAGCGCTCCGCGCCCACGCTCGAGGCGCTTGCCATGGCGATCGCGGCCGAACGCGAAGCCTACGCGCGGCGCAAGGCGGCGGCGCCCGCCGTCGCCCTGCTGACGCGCCTTGTCGGCGGCCTGCGCCATCGCCTCTCGCGCACGCAGCGCGCCTAGTCCAGCTTCGCGCCTGATTCCCGGACCAGGCGCTCCACCACGGGGTAGTCCTGCATGTAGCTGGCCATGAAGGCCTCGGGCGTGCCGGCCGCCACGCTGAAGCCCATCGCCGTGAACCGCTCGGCCACTTCCGCCTGCTCGCAGACCGCCTGGACCTCGCGCGCGATCCGCCGCACGATGTCCGGCGGCGTGCGCGCCGGCGCCGCCATGCCGATGAAGCCGACGATCCCGTAGACCTCGTCGCGCAGGCCCTGTTCCTGGAGGGTGGGCACCTCGGGAAGCGTCACCATTCGGCGCGGGCCGGTGACGCCGTTGATGCGCAACCGGCCCGCTTCCATGAGGGGCCGCGCGGCCGAAACGCTCGCGTACGCCATCTGGATGCGGCCGGCCGCCAAGTCCTGCAGCATGGGGGCCTCGCCCTTGTAGGCGACGTGGACCATGTCGGCACCCTGGCTACGGCTCATGCGCCAGCCGGCGAGATGCGCGAAGCTGCCGACGCCCCAGGAGCCGTAGGAAAGGCCCTCCCTGTGCGACGCGACGTAGGCCAGCAACTCCGGCCCGGTGTTCACAGGCAACCCGGCCGGCACGATCAGCGCGACGGGCGACACGGCCAGACGCGAGACCAGCACCAGGTCGCGGCGCACGTCGTAGGGCAGCTTGTCGTAGAGGAACTGGTCGGTCATCAGCGTGCTGGTAAGCGACACCACGAAGGTGTAGCCGTCGGGCTCGGCCTTGGCGACCGCGTCGGTCCCGATGATCCCGCCCGCGCCGGCCTTGTTGTCCACGACCACCGGCTGTCCGAGCCGCGGCGCCAGGTCCCTTGCGATCAGCCGCGCGACGATGTCGGTCGCGCCGCCCGCGTTGAAGGGCACGACGATGCGGATCGGCCGCTCGGGGTAGGCCTGTGCCATCGCGCCGGCCGCGCGCAGCGCGAGCGCGGCGCCAGTGCCTCGGAGCAGGAACCTGCGGCGGATGAGGAGAAGCTTCGGGGGGGTCGTCGTCTCGGGCATGTGCGCGCGATTCTCACCGCAGCCACCCCGCCGGCACCATCACGAGTTGCGGAAACAACACGAAGAGGAACATCAGCGCCGTCAGCGACAGCAGGAAGGGCCACACGCCCTGGATCACGCTGTCCAGGCTGCAGCGCGAGGTGCCCGCCACCACGTTCAGCACCGTGCCCACAGGCGGCGTGAGAAGCCCGATCGCGTTGTTCAGGATGAACATCACGCCGAAGTACACCGGGTCGATGCCCGCCTTGGTGATCACCGGCATCAGGATGGGCGTCATGATCAGTACCGTCGGCATCAGGTCCAGCGCGGTACCGACGATGATCACCAGCACCATGATCACGAACATCAGCAGGATCTTGTTGCCGACGAAGGGCTCCAGCAGCTGCGTTACTTGTGCCGGGATGTCCGCGATCGTGATGAGCCAGGCCGACACCAGCGCGCAGGCCACCAGGAAGAGCACCGTGCTCGAGGTCTTGGCCGCCTTCAGCACCAGCGCGGGAAGATCGGGCATGCGCAGCTCGCGGTAGACGAAGCGGCCCGCGGCGAAGGCATAGACCACCGCCACCACCGCCGCCTCGGTCGGCGTGAAGGCGCCGATCTTCATGCCGCCGATGATCACCACCGGCAGCACCAGCGCCCACAGCCCGTCCACCAGCGCCTTGCCAAGCGCGCGCGCCTCGAAGCGCCGCACCGCGACCTTCTTTTCCTTCTTCGCGCACAGCCACCAGGTGCCCGCCAGCGTGAGCGCCATCATGATCCCCGGGAAGAGCCCGGCCAGGAAAAGCTTGGTGATGGAAACCTGCGCGACCACGCCGAAGACCACGATCGCGATCGAGGGCGGGATCACCGGCGCGATGACGCCGCCGGCCGCGATCAGCCCCGCCGCGCGCGGCACGTTGTAGCCGGCATTGCGCATCATCGGGATCAGCAGCGCGGCAACGGCGGCCGTGTCCGCGACGGCGGAGCCCGATATGCTGGCCACCACCGTGGCCGCGATGATCACCACGTAGCCCAGCCCGCCGCGCACATGGCCCACCATCGCGTCGGCCACCCGCACGATGCGCCGCGACAGCCCGCCCGCGTTCATCAGCTCGCCCGCCAGCATGAAGAAGGGCACCGCCATCAGCGGATAGTTGTTGACGCCCTCGAGCATGTTCTGCGCGAGGATCTGCGTGTCGAAGTTGCCGAGGTACAGCATCAGCACCACGCCGCAGCTCAGCAGCGCGAATGCGATGGGCATGCCGAAGGCCATGACGCCCAGCAGTGAAGTGATGAAGACCACGATGGTCATGCCGGCCGCCTCATTCGCCCGCGCTCTCGCTGCCCTGGACGAGTTCCTCGCGCGGCATCCGCCCGCTGAGCAGCCGCCACAGCGAGTACGCGAGAAGCGCCGCCATGCCGGCACTGCTCACCAGCAGGCAGGCGTAGACCGCGCCCAGCGGAACGCCCGTCACCGGCGCGCGGTCGTCCATGCCGATCACGACCAGCTTCCACGCGCCATGCGCCAGCAACAGGCAGCACACCAGCGCGCCCAGGTCCGCGATGCCGCGGCAGATGCGCTGGCCGGTCTCGCCCAGCCGCGCGACGACGGAAGACATGCCCAGGTGCGCGTGCTCCTTCATCACCAGCAAGGCACCCAGTAGCGTCAGCCACATGAAGACGAAGCGCGAGGCCTCCTCCGAGAAGACGATGCCCGAGTTGAAGGCATAGCGCAGCACCACGTTGCCGAAGACCAGCGCGACCATCACGGCCATCATCGCGATCATGAGGCCGTCGACCGCGCGTGCGCAGAGGCGGGAAAGCATGGGGAAGTCTCCTGTTGTCTTGAGTCGATGCGGTAGAAGCGCATCGCGTTGCCGCACCACACGGCCTGGCGGGCCTGCGTATCCAGCGGCGAGAGCGCCTCGGCGACGGTCGCGATCAACTCCGGCATCGCGGTGCGCAGGCCCGACACCGGCAAGTTGCTCGCGAACATGCAGCGCCGCCAGCCGAAGATCGCCAGCGTGTCGCGGATCACGCCGACATTGGAGGCCCGGTCCCATCGCGCGGCGGGCAGGCCGAACTCCGAGAGCTTGACCTCGACACGCGGCTGCTCCGCCAGCGCCTCCATGCCTTGCCGCCAGCGCGCCAGGCCCGCGGCGCCGCGATCCCATGGCAGGCCGGCGTGTTCGAGCACGATGGGCAGCGCCGGGAAGCGCGCCGCGACCTCGGCCGCTTCCGCGAGGTGCCAATACGGCACGCGCAGGTCCCATGAGAGCCCGTGTCCCGGCAGGCGCGCGAGGCCGGCGAGCCAGCCTTCGTCCTGCATCGTGCCCGGCCGGCCCCACACCGATTCGTTGGCGTGCGCGCTGGTCAGCGGCTTGCAGCGGACGCCGCGCACCAGCGGGAACGCGGCGTGTCGGCGCAGTTGCTCATCGACGTCCTCCGCCGCGAAATCCACGTGTGCCACCACCGCGTTGGGAAAGCCATGGCGCCCATGCATCTCATGCAACCACGCGGTCTCGGCCAACGATTCATCGCGCGCCCGCTCGGCCTCCACGTGCACCGTCGCCGTGATGGGCAGGCCAGCCGTGCGCTCGCGATACGCCGCCGCGCCGAAATCCTGCCGCAGCGCGGCGTAGTCGCCGAGAAAGAAACGCCGCGCGTCGTATGCGTCCTGCAGCCAGGGATAGCGCCCCTCGTCGAGATGCCACAGGTGGTGGTGCGCGTCGACGATGGCCGGCACGAGCGCATGCATGTCCGGCGCGGCGCTCAAGGCTGCTGGTCCATCGCGTTGAGCACAGCGTCGCCGTTCTTCTGCACGTAGAGCTTGCGCGTCTCGTCCTTCACGACTTTGCGGATGCTCGCCACGTCGGGGGTCTCGTTGACCTGCATTCCCTTGGCGCGCAGCTGCGCGATGGCGTCCTTCTCGCCATCCGCGTTGAGCTTGCGCTGGAAGTTCGCGGCCGTCGCGGCTTCCTCCAGCAGCACTTTCTGATATTCGGGCTTGAGGCCGTCGAAGCGGCCCTTGTTCATGATCACCACCAGCGGCGTGTAGGCATGGCGCGTGAGCGAGAGGTACTTCTGCACCTCGTACATCTTGGAGGAGAGCATCAGCGTCGGCGGATTCTCCTGGCCGTCGACCGCGCCCGATTCCAGCGCGCCGAAGACCTCCGCGAAAGGCATGGGCTGCGGGTTCGCGCCCAGCAGCTGGAAGGCCTTGAGGTGCGACGGATTCGGCGTCGTGCGGATCTTCAAGCCCTTGATGTCCTCGGCCGTCTGGATGGGGCGCTTGTTGTTGCCGAGGCTGCGGAAGCCGATCTCCCAGAAGGCGAGCCCCTTGATCTGGTGCGCCGAGAGTTCGTCCAGCAGCGAGCGGCCGACGGCGCCGTCGAGAACGCGGTAGGCCTGCTGCGCGTCGGCGAACTGATAGGGCAGGTCCAGCGCGTTGAGCTTGGGCGCGAGGCCGGTCACAAAGGGGTTGCCGGTGGCGCCGATGTCGATGGTGCCGCTGCGCACGCCCGTGACCAGCGTGACGTCGTTGCCGAGCTGGCTGTTGGCGTAGACCTGGATCTCCACGCCGCCCTGCGTGCGCTCTTTCACCCGCTTCGCGAATTCCAGCGCGGCCTTGTGTTGCGAATCGGTCTCGGGGACGGTGTGGCTGAAGCGCAGCTTGACGGGCGCCTGCGCCGCCGCGCCCGCGGCGGCGATGCCGATCACGAGGGCCAGCAGGCCCTTGCGCAAGTTCTTGATGTGATTGCTCATGTCTCTTGTCTCCTGTTTTTCTCCGCGGATGGAAAGCGATTCAAACCGTGACCTTCGCTTCCTTGACGACGCGCGCCCACTTCGCCTTTTCGATACCGATGAACTCGTTGAACTTCGCGGCCGAGCCGCCACCGTCCTCGGCCCCGTAGCCCGCGAGCTTCTCGGCCACCTCGGGCAGCGCCAGCACCTTGTTCATGTCCTCGTTCATGCGCTGCACCATGGCCGGCGGCATGCGCGCGGGGCCCACCAGGCCATACCAGGTGCTCGCGTCGTAGCCGGGGTAGCCGAGCTCGGCGATGGTCGGGACCTGAGGGAAGGCGGCCGAGCGCTTCGCGCGGGTCTGCGCCAGCGCCACCAGCTTGCCGCTCGCCACGTGCGGCGTGGCCGAGGTCATGGTCTCGAAGCTGTAGTCGATCTGGCCGCCGATCAGATCCGTGAGCATCGGTGCCGAGCCGCGGTAGGGCACGTGCAGTGCCTGGATGTTCGCGCGCAGCTTGAAGAGCTCCAGCGCCAGGTGTTGTGCCGCGCCTGCGCCGGAAGACCCGAAGCTCACCGTTCCCGGCTTCGCGCGGCAGCGCTCGACCAGGTCCTTGACGGTGCGCGCCGGCTGGCTCGGGCTGCAGATCAGCAGGTTCGGCGTGACGCCCACCAGCATGATCGGCGTGAAGTCACGGTCCACGTCGTAAGGCAAGCTGGGGTAGAGGCCGGGCGCGATCGCGTGGTTGCTGATGTTGGTCATCAGCAGCGTGGCGCCGTCGCCCGGTTGCTTCGCCACGTATTCCGCCGCGATCACGCCGGCCGCGCCGGCCTTGTTCTCCACCGTCACCGGCTTTCCCCACGTCACGGAGAGCTTCTGGCCGATCACGCGCGCCATCACGTCGGTGCCGCCGCCGGGCGGGAAGCCCACGATGATGCGCACCGGCCCGTCCGGCAGCGTCGCCTGCGCATGCAGCAGGGGCGCGGTGCCGGCCGCGAGCGTGGCGGCGAGGAAGTGTCTTCTCTGCATGGTTGCCGTCTCCTTCTTTCTTGTGTGTGCGGGGGGTGCTACAGCGAGGCCGCGAGCATGGTTTCGTAGTCCGCGCGGCTGGCCTCGAGCGGGTTGGTCTTGTGGCAATGGTCCGACAGCGCGCCGTCGATCACCCGCGCGAAGAGATCGGGCGCGACGTCCATCGCCGCGAGGCCGGCGGGAAGGCCCAGGCGCCGGTTCATCTCCGCGACGGCGCCCGCCACGTCCCGCGGCGCGGCGAGGTCCATCGCCTGCGCCATGCGGGCCAGCTTCTGCTCCTGTTGCATCGAAGGCGCCTGCGCGTTGAAGCGGATCACCGCCGGCAGCAGCACGGCATTGAGCGTGCCGTGGTGCAGGCGCGGGTTCAGGCCGCCGAGCGAATGGCTCAGGCTGTGCACGCATCCCAGCCCCTTCTGGAAGGCCAGCGCGCCCTGCATCGATGCACTCATCATGTTGAGCCGTGCCGTCCGGTCGCCCGGCTGCGCGGTCGCGGTCTCGATGTGCCGCCACGCGCGCCGCAGGCCGTCGAGCGCGATGCCATCCGCCGGTGGGTTGAAGGCCGGCGCCATGAAGGTCTCCATGCAGTGCGCGATGGCGTCCATGCCGGTGGCGGCGGTCAGCAGCCGCGGCAGGCCGAGCGTGAGTTCCGGGTCGCAGATCGCCACGCGCGGCACGAGGTAGGGCGAAAGAACGCCGACCTTGCGGCCGTCGTCCAGGATCAGCACCGCGCCGCGCCCGACCTCGCTGCCGGTGCCCGCGGTGGTGGGAATGGCGATCACCGGCGCGGTGGCGGAGGTGATGTGCGCCGCGCCGCCCTCGATGGCGGCGAAGCGCTTGAGCGGACCTTCGTGCGTCGCGCAGACGGCGACGCCCTTGGCCAGATCGATCGCCGATCCGCCGCCCAGCGCGATGACGCCGTCGCAGTCTTGCGCGGCGTAGACCGCCACCGCCCCGCGCATCGCGCGCTCCGTCGGATTGGAGGGCGTGCCATCGTACACGGCATGGGGTATTCCCGGGCCGAGCGCCGCCGTCACGCGGTCGAGCAGCCCCGCCGCGCGCACGCCGGCATCGGTCACGAGCAAGGGCCGGCGGATGCCGATGCGCTCGCACTCGGAGGCCAGCAGGCGCAGCGCGCCGAAGTCGATCTGGATCTGGGTGATGTAGTTGATGAGGGCCACGTTGTCGATGTCTCCGTTGTCGCTGGGCCGCGAGTCTAGGAAGGGCGGCGCGGCGGGACAACGTGGAATAACTTGAAGCCTCGCAGAGAAATTTTCACAAGGCGGCGCGAGAGTTTTTCTTGAAGACACGCCCAGTTTTTTTCGTTTGGCGCGGCGTGGACCGCTCCCTAGACTTCGGCCCGTTCAACACATCCCGGAGACAGGACCACCATGCCAGAGCCCATCCTCGTCAAGCGCGACGGGCACATCGCCACCGTCACGCTCAACAACCCCGACAAGATGAACGCCATGAACCTCGGCATGTGGGAGGGCCTCGCCCGTGCCATGGAGAGCCTCGCGGCCGACGACGGCTTGCGCTGCATCGTGCTGCGCGGCGCAGGCGGCAAGGCCTTCTCGGCCGGCGCCGACATCGAGGAGTTCAGCCGCGCGCGGCAAAGCGCCGCCCAGGCGCGCGCTTACGGCGAGATCACCCACCGCGCGATGCAGGCCATCGCCGCGAGCCGGCATCCCACGCTCGCGCTCATCGAAGGCGCCTGCGTGGGTGGCGGGCTGGAGGTGGCGTCGGTGTGCGACATTCGCATCTGCGGCGCCACCAGCCGTTTCGGCGTGCCGGTCAACAAGCTGGGCCTGACCATGTCCTATGGCGAACTGGGTGGCCTGGTCGCGCTGGCCGGCAGCGCGGTCGCGCTGGAGATCGTGCTTGAAGGCCGTGTCTTCGATGCGCAGGAAGCGCTCGCCAAGCGGTTGGTCAACCGCGTGGTCGACGACGCGGAACTGGTCGAGCAGGGCTATGCCGCCGCGCGCCGCATTTCGCAAGGCGCACCGCTGGTGGCGCGCTGGCACAAGCGTTTCGTGCGTCGCCTGGCCGACCCGGCGCCGCTGCGCGCGGAAGAGGCCGACGAGGCCTACGAGTGTTTCGACACCGAGGACTTCCGCATCGGCTTTCGTGCCTTCCTCGAGAAGACACGCCCCGAGTTCATCGGCCGCTGAGCCGCCGCCGCTTTCATCAAGGACCACACGTGACACTTCCTCTCTCGCGCATCAAGGTGCTGGACGTCAGCCAGATCATGGCCGGCCCCTTCTGCTGCATGCTCCTGGGCGACATGGGCGCCGACGTCATCAAGGTCGAGACACCGGGCGTCGGCGACCAGACCCGAAACTCGATGGGCTTTCGCCTCAAGGGCAGCGACAGCGCCGGCTTCCTCGCGCTCAATCGCAACAAGCGCAGCATCGAGCTGGACCTCAAGAACCCGGCCGGCCTCGAGGCCTTCTATGACCTGGTGCGGCAGGCCGACGTGCTGGTGGAGAACAACCGCCCCGGCGTGGCCGCGCGGCTGAAGATCGACTACGCGACGCTGGGCGAGATCAACCCGCGCCTGGTCTACGCCAGCATCTCCGGCTTCGGCCAGACGGGCCCGTGGGCCAAGCGGCCGGGACTGGACCTGATCGCGCAGGCGATGACCGGCGTGATGAGCGTGATGGGCCATCCCGGTGCGGCGCCCGTGAAATCCAGCGTGCCGCTGGCGGACCTGGGCGCCGGGCTTTTCGCGGCCTACGGCATCCTGAGCGCGGTGATCGGCCGCGAGCTGACAGGCAGGGGCCAGTACATCGACGCCTCGCTGTTCGAGACGGCGCTCGGCCTTTCGGTCTGGGAGTCTGCGGAGTACTGGGGCACCGGCGAGCTGCCGGTGCCGATCGGCAGCGCCAACCGCATGAGCGCGCCGTACCAGGCGGTGCGCGCGTCGGACCGCCACTTCGTGATCGGCGCCGCGAATCCGAAGCTGTGGAGCGCGCTGTGCCGCGTGATCGGCCGCGAGGAACTGGTCACGGACCCGCGCTTCATCGACAACGTGGCGCGCATCCGCAACCGCGACGCGCTGATTCCCGAGATCGAGGCCGAGTTCGCCCGCCGCACCGCGGCCGAGTGGGTGGATGCACTGCTCGCCGCCGGCGTGCCCGCGGCGCCCATCTACAACTACGCCGAGGCGCTGGCGAGCGAGCAGGCGGTGGCGCGCGAGATGGTGATGGAGATCGACCATCCGGTGGAAGGCCGCGTGAAGGCGCTGGGCTTCCCCGTCAAGCTCAGCGGTACGCCGCAGAAGGTGCGGCACGCGCCGCCGCTGCTGGGGCAGCACACCGAGGAGGTGCTGGCCGAGATCGGTCTGGGCGCCGAGCGGATCGAGGCCCTGCGCGCGGCCGGGGCCTTCGGCGCTCCGAGCGCGGCCGTCGCGGCCTGACGTATCGTTCGAAGAAACACAAAGGAGACAAGACATGACGACCGGACTTCCGCGCTTGAGCCGCAGGCGCTTCGTGCAGGCCGCGGCCCTTGCGCCGGCCACCGCCATCGCGCTGCCTGCCTTCGCGCAGGCGGTGGCCTATCCCGCGCGCACCATCGAACTCGTCGTGCCCTGGCAGGCGGGAGGCGGCGCGGACGTGGTGGCGCGCGCTTACGCCGTGGCGGCGGGCAGGCACCTGCCGCAGCAGATCGTGATCATCAACAAGCCCGGCGCGAGCGGCGTGCTCGGGATGACCGACGTGGTCAACGCCAAGCCGGACGGCTACCGCATCCTGCTGTCTTCCACCGAGCTGACCTTCCTCAACCACCTGGGGCTGGCGAAGTTCTCATACCAGGACCTGCGGCCGATCGCGCGGCTCAACGCCGACCCGGCGGCGGTCGTGGTGCGCGCGGATGCGCCCTATGCGACGCTGGAGCAGTTCCTCGATGCCGCGCGCAAGCCCGAGGCCAATGTCCGCGTCGGCAACGCCGGCCACGGCTCGACCTGGCACATGGCGGCTGCGGCGCTGGGTGAGAAAAGCGGCGCGAAGTTCAACCACATCCCCTACGCCGGCGGCGCGCCCGCCGTGCTGGCGCTGTTGGGCGGGCACATCGACGCGGTGACGGTCAGCACGGCAGAGGTCGCGACGCATGTCGGCACAGGCAAGCTCAAGGCCCTGGCCGTGATGGCGGAGCGCCGCGTGGGCGGCGACTTCGCCCAGGTGCCGACGCTCAAGGAGCGCAACATCGATCTCTCGCTGGGCATCTGGCGCGGGCTCTCTGCACCGCGCGGCATGCCCGACGCGGTGATGGCCGTGCTCAAGGACGCGACCGCCAGGGCCGTGCGAGAGCCGGTGATGCAGGAGGCGCTGGAGAAGCTGCACTTCAGCACCGACACCTACGCCGATGACTTGGCGCTCGCCGCGCTCATGGCCCGCGAGAGTGCCTATTTCAAGGAGCTCGCCGGCCGGCTCAACCTCGCGACGAGCTGATGACGCCGCGTTCGGCAGAGCCCTTCGTCGACGCGCACCACCACTTCTGGGACCTGCGCCGCAACCCCTACCCGTGGCTGCAAGGCGACACGGTGCCGGCGTTCCGCTACGGCGACTACGGCGCGCTGCGGCGCGACTACCTGCCGGCGGATTTCGAGCGCGACACCGCGGGCTTCGCGCCGTCGAAGACGGTGCACATCGAGGCCGAGTGGGCGCGCGCCACCCCGGTGGACGAGACCCGCTGGCTCACCGAGGTCGCGGCGCTCCACGGCCGCCCCACCGCCATCGTGGCGCATGCCAGCCTGGACCGCGCGGACGTGGCCGACGTGCTCGCCGCGCAGGCCGATCACGCGCTGGTGCGCGGCATTCGCAACAAGCCGGCGGTGAGTGCCAGCGCACGCACGGCGCGGCGCGGACGGCCGGGATCGATGGACGACGCGCGCTGGCGCGGCGGCTACGCGCTGCTTGCCAGGCACGGCCTTTCCTTCGACCTGCAGGCGCCGTGGTGGGAGCTGGAGGCCGCCGCGGAGCTCGCGCGCGACTTCCCCGCCACGACGCTCATCCTCAACCACACCGGTCTGCCCGCGGACCGAAGCGAGGCCGGCCTGGGCGGCTGGCGCCGTGCATTGGAGCGGCTGGCCGCGCAGCCCAACACCGCGATCAAGATCTCCGGCCTCGGCCTGCCCGGGCGGGCGTGGACGCAGCAGGACAACGTGCCCGTCATCCGCGATGCGATCTCGGTCTTCGGCGCCGCGCGCTGCATGTTCGCAAGCAATTTCCCGGTGGACAGCCTGGTCGCGGACTACGCAACGATCCTCGCGGGTTTCCTGGCCGCCATCGCGGAGCGCCCCGAGGCGCAGCGGCGCGCGCTGCTGCACGACAACGCGGTTCGCATCTACAGGCTCGCCTGAATCAGGCCAGCGCGTCGTCCGCCGGCAGGGGCTCGGGCACGGGATGCACCATCCCGTCACGCGCCAGTTCCTCGCGCACCCACGCGACGAAGGCGAGGATGCGCGCATCGCGGGCGCGCTCCTGCGGAAAGACGATGTAGTAGGAGAACTCCACCGGCAGCGCGACGCCGAAGGGGCGCACCAGCACGCCGTCGGCCAGGTCCTTCGCGACCCAGTGCTTCTTGGCGAGCGCCACGCCCAGCCCATCGGCCGCCGCGGTGATGACCAGGTGGCTGGGCCAGAAGGAAGGCCCGCGCGTCGTGTCCACGTCGGTGATGCCCGCATGCGCGCACCACATCGCCCAGTTGGGGTTGCTCACGTCGTCGTAGGTGCTCTCGTCGTGCAGCAGCGTGTGGTGCCGCAGGTCGGCCGCCGTGCGCAGCGGGTGCGGGCCTTGCAGCAGCGCGGGGCTGCACACCGGGAACACCTCCACCGGCAGGCACAGCTCGGAATACAGGCCGGGGTAGACGCCCCGCCCGTAGCGTACCGCCAGGTCGAAATCCTCGCGCGTGAAGTCCACCATGTGCTTGGAGGTGGAAATCTTGAGGTCGATGTCCGGATGCTTCTCCATGAAGCGCCGCATGCGCGGGATGAGCCACTTCTCCGCGAAGGTCGGCGGCAGGTTGATCTTCAGCGAGGGCACGCCCTGCGACTGGTGCAGCTGGTGCGTGGCATAGGCGAGCTGCTTGAAGGCCTCCTGCACGCCCGGCAGGTAGGCCTTGCCGGCGGCCGTGAGCGACAGCGCCTTCGCGTCGCGCACGAAGAGCGGAATGCCCAGGCTCTCCTCCAGCGTCTTGATCTGGTGGCTGACGGCCGACGGCGTCACGAACAGCTCGTCCGCGGCGCGGGTGAAGCTCAGGTGCCTGGCGGCGACCTCGAAGGCCCTGAGCGGATTCAGTGGCGGGATCTGGCGTGACACGGCTTGTCTCCTGTGGCCGTCGAGTGTGCAGCAAGGGCCTTCAAGTTTTTCTTCGCGCTTCCCCTAGAAAAACTCGTTTGCGATGGGGCGCACCCCCTTCCTACACTGCCGCGGCTTCCTTCAATCACGCTTCCAACGACAACGGAGACAGACATGTCCAAGTACCTGCGCCGCTTCCTGCTTTCCTTCCTGCCGCTCCTGGCCGCGATGCCTCCCGGACCCGCTGCCGCGCAGGACCTGACGGGCAAGTACGTGAAGACGCCCACCGGCTACCTCATGGTGCTGCGCAACGGCGACAACGTCATCGCGCATCTGGAGCGGCTGGCGGTGGTCGAGCAGATCCCGAGCGCCAGCATCGTCGGCATCGGCTTCATGCGCGAGGCGACCTTCGGCTTCTACGATTTCGCGAAGAAAGCCTTCAACCCCAGGACCTTCACCGACGTGGAGATGGCCAACCTGACCGGCACCATCGCGTGGAAGGAAGGCAAGCCCTCCATCCACGCCCACGGCATCGTGACCGATGGGACATTCAATGGCGCCGGCGGCCACCTGCTGGGATTGACGGTCGGCACCGGATCGTCGGAGATCACGGTGATCCTGCATCCGCAGCGGCTGGAGCGCTTCGTCGATCCGGCGATCGGGGCCAATGTGCTGGGGCTGTTCCCGGGCGCCAGGTAGTCAGGACGCGGCGCCGCAGCGCCCGCCGGCGCCGACCACGAGCGTCGGTGCGAGAGCGCGCTGCCGGCTGCTGGCCGTGTGGATCAGCAAGGCCCCCACCACCATCGCCATCCCCAGCAGCTCGTTGCCCGAAGGCATCTTCCCCATCGCCACGCTCATGAGCAGCGCCGACACAGGCACGAAATTCAGGAAGGCCGTGCCCGTCACCGCGCCCATGGTGCGCACGCCGTAGTTGAAGGCCAGCACGGCGATGGCGGACGACACCGCGCCGATGTAGAGCAACGCCTGCCATGCGCTCTGGAGCCCCGCGCCGCTGGGCACCTCGGCCCATCCGAAGGCGGTGGCGGCCAGCGCGCCCGCCAGCAGCAGCGGCCACGCCGCCAGCACGGTCAACGCGGTGTACTCGATCACGTCGAGCCGGCCCGCGAACTGCGCCGCGCCGCGCGCGTACCAGACCCAGCCCAGCGTGCCGGCGAAGGCGAGCGCGTCGCCATACGCGGTGGAGGCGGAGGCGTCGCCTTCGCCGCCATGCGCGCTCAGGACGCCCGAGACGATGACCACACCCGCGAGCGCCAGCACGCTGGTCAGCAGCGTCGCGCGGGCGGGCCGCACGCCGTCGAGGGCCCAGCGCAGCAGTTGCGTGGTCATCGGCGTGGTGGCCATGATGATCGCGCCGTGCGACGGCACGGAGTGGGCCAGCCCGGTCAGCAGCAGCACGCTGAACACGCCGAAGCCGGCCACGCCGCGCACGGCCAGCGGCAGCGCGTCGGCGCGCAGCTTGCGCCACGGTGCGGCCCCGCGTGGGATGAGCAGCGCCGCGAAGAGCAGGGCGGAGAGGCTGTAGCGAATGAGCGTGAGCCAGAACGGATCGACCTCGTGAAGAATCCCCTTGCTGACGAGAAACATGCCGCCCCACGAGGAGGCGGCGAGCAGCAGCGCGGCGATGCCGAGCGTGCGTGGCTGGATGATGGACATGACGGTGGCCTGTGCGTTTGTGAAGAGACGGGTGAAGAATGGATGCGGGGGCGCCCGATTGCCATTCGCTTCTTTGGAGGGGGGGCTCAGGATTTGCGAACACGATCGCGGCGGCATGCGCTCACAATTCCGGCCATGGAGCTCTATCAACTCAAGACCTTCGTCGCGATCGCCCGCGAGGGCAGCCTCACTCGCGCGGCGGAGCGGGTGTTCACCAGCGCCCCCGCCGTGAGCGCGCAGCTCAAGGCGCTGGAGGACGAACTGGGCGTCAAGCTCTTCGAGCGCACCCCGCGCGGCATGACGCCGACCGAGGCCGGCCTGCGGCTGCTGGAGGAGGCGCAGCGCACACTCGCCTCCGCGATGCGCATGCGCTCCGCGGCCGAGCAGTTGCGCGGCGCCGCCCAGGGCGTGGTGCGCTTCGGCACCGTCGTCGACCCGGTGGCCCTGAAGCTCGGCGACGTGCTGGTGAAACTGGCCGAGCGCCATCCGCAGGTCACGCTGCAATTGCAGCAAGGCCTGTCGCACCAGACGCTGGGCGCCGTGCGCCGGGGCGAGCTGGACTGCGCCTATGCACTGAGCGACGTCGAGGAGATGGAGGGCCTGGCGCTGCAGCGCCTGGGCGTCATCGACCTGGTGGTGACGCTGCCGCTCTCGATCGCCAACGAGCACCCCGGCATGAACCTGGACGAGGTGGTCGCGATGCCCTGGGTGGGCACTCCGCCCACCTGCATCCTGCGCGTGCACCTGGACGGCCTGTTCGCCAGCGCCGGCCGCGAGTACCGTCCCTCGATGACGGCCGACAGCGAAGGCGCGGTGCGCAGCATGGTCGCGAGCGGCATGGGCGCCGGGCTGATGCGCCACGACCAGGCCCTGCAGGGCGAGCGCAACGGCGAACTGAAGATCTGGCCCGGCTGGCGCTCGCACACCTGGCTGTGCTGGGTCGCGGCCGCCCATGCCACGCCCTCGGTCGCGGTGGAAGCGGTGCGCAGCGCGGTGCTCGAAGCCTGGGCTTGACCCGGCGGCGCGCGGGCCCGATGCTCGGCCGATGCCCACATCCCTCGACAAGACCGCCGCCGCCCTGTCGGCCCTGGCCAGCTTCGCCGCATGGGGCGCGGGCGCCGCCTTGCCCGGAGACATCGTCGACGCCTCGCGCGCCGTCGTGCCCGCGGCCTACGCCGCCATGGCCGCGCAGATGGGCAGCGACGCCGGCATCGCGTACCGTTACGGCCCGGCCGCGGCACCCGACGAAGCCGGGCGCAAGGGGCTGCCCACGTGGCACAAGCGGCCCGATGTGTCGGCGCGCAACGGCGTCTCGCAGTGGCAGGTCGGCGGGCCGCGCAACCCCGGCGACGCCACCAATGACCAGGCGGCGGCCGGCAGCTACTCGACCAACCAGGCCAACGTGCTCTTTGTCGCGGACGATCCGGCCGTGCGCATCGGCGTGGCGGACCTGCAGATCTCCGGCTACGAGTTCAACACCTACAGCCAACTGCCCCAGTTGAGCTGGACGCTGTGGGGCGAGCCCGGCCGCGGCATCGACAGCGTGACCGCGCTCGACTATCGGGCGCGCGGCCTGCTCGCCCGGCCGGTGGCGGTGGACCGCTGCGGCGGCCGCGCCGGCTTCTGCGCGACCAGCATCGTGGCCTACCAGAACGGCCTGCTGGGCACCTCCGGCAGCAACACCGCGCGCAACAGGACGACCGTGAAGCTGGCGCCGAACAAGGTGCCGACGGCGGTCGCGATGACCGGCAACAGCGAGTTCGCGCTCGTCACGGTCTGGGACACGGCCGCGCTGAAAGGCCAGGTGGCCGTGGTCGCGCTGGCCGGCCTGTGCGACGGCTGCAAGCCGGAGAAGCCCGCCGACTGGTACGACTGGTGGCACGAGTGGATGGGCGTCTACCCTGGCCTGCCGAACATGGGCAACATCTCGTTCATGAAGGTGCTGGGCTACGTCGACCTGCCCGGCATGGCGGCACCGACGGAGATCGCCGTGACCACGGGGCTGGACCCCTTCCAGACCATGCTGGGCAACGGCAACTTCGTCGGGCGCGAGACGCCGCTGACCTCGGAAGCCAACCGGCGCAGCTTCCGCAGTGGCGGCGACAACTTCGCGCGCTACGCGAAGGGCGGCGTGGCGGTGGTGATCTCGAAGTCGGAGCAGAAGGTGGCCTTCATCGACCTGAAGCCGCTTTTCACCTACATCAACAGCGTGTACTTCGGCGGCGACCAGGCCGGCTTCCAGGCCACCATGGGCACGCTCGGCCAGGGGGAGACCCAATGGCCGCATGCCTTCGCGCACAAGCCGCAGCAAAAGCCGCAGGTGGTCAAGACGGTCTCGCTGCCGGTGCGGCCGACAGCCGTGCGCACCACGCTCTTCGGACCCGTGCAGCGCGCCTGGGTCGCGACGCAGAACGGCGAGCTGCGCATCTTCGACCTCGGCCGCTACGTGCCGGGCAGCGCAGCGCCGGGCGACGTGATCCAGCGCGGCATCGTCGCGGTGGGCCGCAATCCGACCTCGCTCGCGCTCTCGAAGAGCGAACCCTCGGACGACGGCATCGAGCCGCTCAACCAGCAGGTGCTCGTGGCCTCGCGCGGCGAACGCAAGATCCAGTGGGTGCGCTTCTCGCCGGACGGCAATTCGGGCAAGGTCGTGCGAACGCTGCAAGACAGCCGCATCACCGACCCGATCGCGGTCGAGGACGCGGACAACTTCGCCACGGTCGGCCACCTGCTGAGCATCGCGGACTATGCGGGCAAGGCCATCTCGAACTACCGCTACGGCAAGGTGGTGTTCGCCGACCGCGGCGGCGCCTGGGGATGCCAGCCCCCGGCAGGCTGCGGGATGGGGCCCTCGGGCAAGGACCCCTTCGAGTTCGGCGGCAGCATGGCGATGCCAGGCCGGCCCTTCCGCATCACAACCGCCAACGTGCCTTGAGCCTCACTGGCGGCGCGGCGCGACGGCGTCCGCGTGGCGGTGCACCAGCTTCCAGTCATTGCCTTCGCGACGGAAGATCTCGGTCACCCGAAGGTTGAAGGGCACGGCGTCGGGCTTGCCGACCATGCGGACCTTGGCGCGCTGCATGCCGACCCAATAGGCGACGCCGTTGCTCGCTGCCATGTGGAAGATCTCGAACTCGCTGTCGCCGCCCTCGAAGGCGGCGGCCTCGCTGTCGTATCTGGAGGCCACCTCTTGCGTGCCGACGCTGGTGCCGCCTTGCGGGTCGAAGAAGCTCGCGGGCCACTCGTGGGCCACGATGTCGTCCAGCGGCGCTGCGTCGCCGCGGATGTAGGCGCGCGCGGCTTCGGCGCGCTGGACCATGAAGGCCTCGAAATGCTGCTGGTCGTCGCTGCTCATGCGGGCTTGTCGTGTTGCGCCGCCACGAACGTGGCCGGAGCCAGCGGCGTGGCGTTGGATGCCTTGGGCTCCTTGGGCTTGGGGTCGCACGCCGCGAGCGCCGCCACGGCAACGCAGACCGTCACGGTCAGTGAAAAGCTTCGGTGGTTCATGGCCGTCTCCTTCTGTCGAGTGCCGTTCTTCGCACACCGCGCGGCCTTTCGATGTCGGTCATCGGCCTGAAGAACTGTCTCCGGCGTGCCACGTCCGGGGTGCTTTCCCGCATTGAAAGCGCCTGTGGTGGCGGGGTAGGCTGCATGGGTGAAACCAAGCTTTCCCCCTACATTCCGCAAATCCGTCTCTATCAGGACTGGCTGCGCGAGACGCGCGGCCTGCATTTCGATTCCTACGACGCGCTGTGGCGCTGGTCGGTCACGGACCTCCCGGGCTTCTGGCAAAGCATCTGGGACTACGGCGGCATGCATTCGCCCACGCCGGCGCGCGCGGTGCTGGCCGACGCGCACATGCCGGGCACGCAGTGGTTCCCGGGCGCGCAGGTCAACTACGCGCGCGAGGTGCTGCGCCACGTCGACGCGGCGCATGCCGCGGGGTTGCCGGCGATCGTCAGCGACAACGAACGGGGCGAAGTGCGCGAGATGGCTTGGCCCGAACTGCGCCGGCAGGTCGCCGCATTCGCGCTGAGCTTGCGTGAACTCGGAGTGAAGCGCGGCGACCGCGTGGCCGCCTACCTGCCCAACATCCCGGAAACGATGATCGCCTTCCTCGGCTGCTCGAGCATCGGCGCGGTCTGGAGCGTGTGCGCACCGGACATGGGCACGGCGGCGGTGGTCGACCGCTTCCGGCAGATCGAGCCGAAGCTGCTGATCGCGGCCGACGGCGTTCACTACGGCGGCAAGCCGCTGGACCGCAGCGGCGTGGTGGAGGAATTGCGCGCCGCCCTGCCCAGCGTCGACAAGCTGGTGCTGTTGCGCACGCCCTTCGCCGCCCGGCAGATCCCCGCCGAGACCGAATGGCCGGCCGCCGTGGCACGCGACGATGCGGCGACGGCGTCCTTCGAACCTGAATGGCTGCCCTTCGATCACCCGATATGGATCGTGTATTCGAGCGGCACGACCGGCCTGCCCAAGCCCATCGTGCATGGGCAGGGCGGCATCATCGTCAACATGTATGCCTGCCGGCTGCACTACGACATCGGCGCCAGCTACAGCGCGAACAGTTTCGGCGAGCGGTACCACTGGTACAGCTCCACGGGCTGGGTCATGTGGAACTCGCAGCTCGCCGGCCTCACCTTCGGCGCCACCATCTGCCTCTACGACGGCAATCCCGCCGGCAGCAAGGAGAAGCCTGACTGGGGCGTGCTCTGGCGCTTCGTCGCGCGGCACCGCGTCACCTTCTTCGGCGCCGGCGCGGCCTACTTCGCGAACTGCATGAAGTCGGGATTGAGGCTGCAGGACTGCGGCGACCTGTCTCGCGTGCGCGTGCTCGGCAGCACGGGTTCGCCCCTGCCGGAGGACGTGCAACGCTGGGGAACATCGGAACTGCTGGCGGGCCGGCAGGGGCCGCCCTCCGTCTGGTGGTGCAACATCTCCGGCGGGACCGACTTCTGCGGCGCCTTCGTCGGCGGCAACCGCGAGCTGCCCGAGGTCCCCGGCCAGATGCAGTGCCGCTACCTCGGCGCTTCGGTCGAAGCCTGGAACGAGGCGGGCCAGCCCGTCATCGGCGAAGTCGGCGAACTGGTGTGCACCCGGCCCATCCCCTCGATGCCGCTCTACTTCTGGAACGACGAGGGCAATGCGCGCTACCTCGCGAGCTACTTCGACACCTACCCCGGCGTCTGGCGCCACGGCGACTGGCTGCGCATCGGGGAGGACGGCGGCTGCGTCATCTACGGCCGCAGCGACGCCACCATCAATCGCCAGGGCCTGCGCATGGGTACGAGCGAGATCTACAGCGCGGTCGAGGGCCTGGACGAGGTGCTCGACTCGATGGTGGTCGACCTCGAATACCTCGGCCGTGAAAGCTACATGCCGCTCTTCGTCGTGCTGCGGCCCGGCGTGGCGCTGGACGACGCGATGCGCCGCAGGATCGAGAACGCGATCAAGACCTCGCTCTCGCCGCGCTTCGTGCCCAATGAGATCTTCCAGGTCGCCGAAATCCCGCGCACCCTCACCGGCAAGAAGCAGGAACTGCCGATCAAGAAGCTGCTGCTCGGCCAGCCGATCGAGAAGGTGATGAACCGCGAGACCATGGCCAACCCGGGCAGCCTGGACTGGTACGTGGCCTTCGCCGCACGGCATGCGCGACAACACCCTGTGGCGTGAGTGAGACCTTTCGACTACGTGCGCGCGAGAAAGTGTGAATTCCTACCTCGGCGGTGCGGCGCGCATACCTACAATTCATTACATGCCTTCTACCGCCTCCACCACCACCGAACTCAAATGGCCCCGCAAGGGTCTGCTCGGCTTGCTGCGCGCGGCCATGCCACGCGAACGCGAGGTGGCGGCCGCGCCGGTGGAAGCGGCGGAAGACGACCTTCATCTCACGCGGATGGACCCGGCCCGGATGGACGAACTGGCCCGAGCCTGGCGCAGCCGCGCGGCGGCGGGCGAGCAATCGGCCGAGGCGATCGCCCATGCCTTCGAATCGGTTGCTCGCCGCCGGCGTGCGGAAGCCATGGCGCGCAATCGCGTGATCCGCGCCATCCGGCGCACGCCGGCCTGAAACCGCGGGCTTTTCAGGACTAACGGCGCGGCGGCTCGTCCAGTGGGCGAGAGGCTTCCACCTGGAGCGCCGCGCACAGGTCGAAGGCCATGAGCGGCACGGGCACGCCGGCCGCCGCCATCTGCTCCAGTCGCACCCGATCGCCCTCGCCCAGCGCGGCCGGGCTGCGGTCCTGCTGGTAGCGTGCCCACGCGAAGTAGTTGCGTTCGGCTTCGGTCGGTTTCTCCTTCTCATCGCCGCGCGCGAGCTCTCGCGCCGCCAGGGCCGCGGCACCGACCAGGTACATCGCGCTCGTCGAAACGAGCAGGTCGGCCTGCAAGGCACTCACCAGCGCGGCGGCCGCGGCGGCGGGCGAGATCGTCACCAGCGCGAGCCGCACGAAGCGTCCCGCCCGCGCGGCGGCGCCTGTGCGCCGCGCCGGGCCGGCCACCGTCAGTGTCTTCGCGAGGCAATGGTTCTGCGTCGCGCGCAAGGCGAGGCGCAGGAATTCGGGATCTCTCCATTCGGGCACGAAGAGCACCGCGTCGCAGGCCGGCTGCACCTCCTGCGCCAGTGCCTCCGGCGGAATCACCGCGCCGACGTCCTCGCGTGCCGGCAGCCTGGCCGTGGCGCATTGCTGCAGCCGGCCAAGCGAGATCTCCAGCCGCTCCACGTCCTCGTAGGGGCCGTGGCCACCATCGGTCGGGCTGAGCGGCTTGCCGTTGTCGGCGTAGAAGCCGCTGCGGCGCAGCGAAGCTCGCGTGCGGGTCATGAGGTAGGCCCAGCGCGTGCGGATGAAGGCCTGGCCGGCGATGCGGACCGGGTCTTCAGGGGGCGGCGGGTCGTCTTGCGTGATGTCCATGGACTCGGGGCGGCGCCTGGGCGCGGAACTTCTTCGAAGCTCCCGATACTGCCAGAGCTTGTTGACATGGCCGGCCATGCGGCGTTTCGATTTTCGCGTCGCTGCGGGAGAATGCCCGCAGCCCGGCGCATGGATGAACCGCTTCGCCATTTTCCGCGGCATCGGCTTTGAGCTGCGCGCTTTGCCGGTGCTGCACCCGGTCACTGCCGACCGGGCGATGGACGTGACGCTACAGCCAGTTCCCGCCCTGCGGCATCTGGATCGTCGTGGCCGGATCGCCACCGCTGAAGAGCGCACCGAGCACGATGCTCAACAGCGAGATGAAGATGCTGGCGAAGAGCGCGGTCCAGAAGCCGGACACGCGGAAGCCCTTCACCAGCCACGAGACCAGCAGGATCATCAGCGCGTTGATGACCAGCAGGAAGAGGCCGAAGGTCAGCAGCGTCAGCGGCAGCGTGAGCACGATGAGCAGCGGCTTGACGATGGCATTGGCGAAGCCGAGCAGCAGCGCGGAGACGATCAGTGCCGACGTGCTCTCGAACTTGAGGCCGTTGAAGATGTGGCTCGCGACCCAGAGGGAGAGGGCCGTGATGGCCCAGTGCAGGAGGAAGGGCGCCAGGGTGTTCAGCATCCGGGAATCATATCGGCGGCACCGGTCGCCCCGCTGAGGCGGCCGGTCGCGGGGCATCAATGCGTGACCCGCCCCCGCATCGCGGCAGGATGACCGGCCAGCCCGAAGGACTTGCCGGTGGGCACCAGCGTGTCGCCCTCCACGCGCAGGATCGTGATGTCCTGGTCAAGGAAGTTGCCGACGTAGAGGTACTTGCCGTCGGCGCTGAACACCGCGCCCTCGGGCAGGCCGCGCACCTCGATCTCGTTGGTGCGCGTCACCTTCTTGCCGTCGATGCGCAGCGCCACCACCGAGCCGTTGCGGTTGTAGAAGTAGGCGTTCTTCGCCGAGTTGCTCCCGCGCAGGATCACCGCCACCGCGAGCTTGCCGGTCGGGCTCACGGCCAGGCCCTCGGGACCGTCTCCGACCACGACCTTGTCGATCACGCGCGGCGGCACGGCCTCCAGGTCGATCACGCTCACGGTGTCGACCTGGCCGTCGGAGGCTCCGGAGTTGCCGTTGTCCGCGGTGAGTGCGAGCTTGCCGTCAGGCGTCACGTCGAGGTTGTAGGGCCACAGGCCGGCGGCGAGATCGATCTTGTTGTACGTCACCTTCTCGCCTTCGACATCGAGCAGCGCGACCTTGTGGTTGGGAAATTTGGCCGCCAGCGCGCGGCGCCCGTCGGGCGTGAAGCGCACATGCGAGACCGACTCGCCCATCGCCACCGTGTCGATCAACGTGACTTTCTGCCCCGCGATGCGCAGAACGCTGATGGAGTTGTCCGCGCGGTTGGCGACCAGGGCCAGCGTGCCCGCGCGGTTGATCGACAGTCCCGACGGCTGGCGGCCGACCGCGATCGTGTCGATGAGCTTCGGCGGCGTGGCCGCGAGGTCGATCACGTAGAGCTGGTTGTCGGGCACCTGGCGGCGCACGCCGTTTTCCTCCACCACGTTGAGCGAGTTGGCCACCAGCGCCAGCTTCTCGTCGGCGGTGATCGCGAGGTTGGTCGGCGGCCCGGCGATGGTGTTGGTCAGCGGCAGCGTGCCCACGTTCCTCGGCGCCAGCGGGTCGGTACCGATATCGATCACCTGCACGCTGTCGCGGCCCGGCGCGCTGAGCACCACGGCACCGGCATCGGTCCAGGACTGCTTCTCGTCGTTGGCGACCAGCAGCAACTGGCGCTGCGCGGTGGCGGGCGCCATGCTGCCGCAGCCAGCAAGCGCGGCGAGTACGAATGAAGCGAAGGGGGAAATGAAGAGGAAGAGGCGATGGCGCATGGTGTCTCCGTTGTTGTCTGTGTAGGTATCGGGGCTGTCCGGTCGCCGGGCCATCGTAGCGGCCGTATCGTCGTCGCGACTCAGGGAAATCCAGTCAAGGCTAAAGTCGGGTGTTCATGCCTTCGAACAACAGAGACAACACGCTTTCCGCTTCCGCCCGACCTGAACAGCCCCTCCAGTCCACGCGCGCACGCCAGATGCTGCTGGGCCTCAGCCTGATCCTGATCGGTTTCAACCTCCGGCCTGTCTTTGGCAGTCTTTCGGTGCTCCTGCCCGAGGTCATGCGCGACACCGGCCTCTCGGCATCGGGCGCGAGCCTGCTCACGACGCTGCCGCTGCTGTGCCTGGGGCTCTTCGCCGCACCGGCGCCCGCGTTGGCGCGGCGCTTCGGCGCTGAGCGCACGCTGCTCGGCGCGCTGGCGCTGATCTGCGTGGGCACCGTGCTGCGTGGCACGGCCAGCCTGCCCGTGCTCTTCTTCTCCTCAGCCGTGGCCGGCGCCGGCATCGCGGTGAGCAACGTGCTGCTTCCGGGTCTGGTCAAGCGCGACTTCGCCAGCCGCTCCGCGATGATGACCGGCTTCTACACGCTGGCGGTGTGCGCCGGCGCCTCGGGTTCCACCGCCTTTACCGTGCCGCTGGAGAAGCATCTGTTCGGCGGGTCCTGGTCCATGGCCCTCGCATCGTGGGCGCTGCCCGCCGCGCTGGTGCTGCTGCTGTGGGCGCCGCAGGCGATGGCCGCGCGGCCGCGCCATGCCGAAGCGGGCGCGGCCTCCGGCAGCCTCTGGCGTGACGCGCTGGCCTGGCAGGTGACCTTGTTCATGGGGCTTCAATCGGCCATCGCCTACATCGCGTTAGGCTGGATGGCACCCATCCTGCGCGAGCGCGGCCTCGACGGCACGGCGGCCGGCTACATCGTGGGCGTGTCCATCCTCGCGCAGTTGATCACCTGCCTCGTCACGCCCTCCATCGCCGCGCGCTGCCGGGACCAGCGCTGGTTCACCGTGGCCCTGGCCGTGACCACGCTGGTCTCGATGCTGGCGCTGATCTTCGCGCCGCTGGAGGGCCGCTGGTTCTGGGCGGTGCTGCTGGGTTGCGGGCAGGGCGGCTCCTTCGCGCTGGCGTTGAGCCTGATCGTGATGCGCTCGCCCGACGCGCGCACGACGGCGCAGTTGTCGGCGATGGCACAGGGCGTGGGCTACGTGCTGGCGTCCAGCGGGCCGCTTCTCGCGGGGCTGCTGCGCGACTGGACGGGCGGCTTCGAGTCCTCCGCCGCGCTGCTGGTCGTCCTGGCCATCGCCATGGCCTGGAGCGGATGGGGCGCGGGGCGGCGGCTGCTGGTGCGGCCGCGCGCGACGGGCTGACGCTCAGAGCGCCGAGCTGACCCGCGGACGGGCTGCAGCGAGGCGGGTTTCGAGCGCCGGCAGGAGCCGGCCGTGCCGCCGGACGCGGGGTCGCATGGCGTCTTCTTTCATTCAGGTTGAATGCCGGCGTCCTTCGCCACCTTGGCCCACTTGACCATCTCGGTGCCGATGAAGTCCGCGAACTGTTGCGGCGTGCCGCCGCCGGGTTCGATGCCGTTGTCGAGCATGGTCTTGCGCACCTCCGGCAGGGCGAGGATGCGCACGACTTCCGCATTGAGCTTCGCGATCGTGGCCTTGGGCGTGGCGGCGGGCGCCAGCAGGCCGCCCCAGGTGCTGGTCTCGTAGCCGACCACGCCGGCCTCCTGCATCGTGGGCACCTCGGGCAGGACGGAGGAGCGCTTCGTCGTCGTCACGGCCAGCGCGCGCAGCCGGTTGGCCTTGACCTGCGTGTTGACCGCCGCGACGGTGTCGAACATCAGCGAGGTGCGCCCGCTGATGAGGTCGGGGTGCGCGAGGGTGCTGCCCTTGTAGGGGATGTGCGTCATCTCCACGCCGCTCATGCTCTTGAACATCTCGCCCGAGAAGTGCGGCGCACCGCCGCTGCCGCTGGAGGCGAAGCTGAGCTTGCCCGGGTTGGCCTTGCCGTAGGTGATGAGTTCCTTCACCGAGTTCACCGGCAGCGTGGGCGAAACGACCAGCACCAGCGGCACCACGTGCGTGAGCGCCACGGGCTCGAAGCTCTTCACGGTGTCGAAGGGCAGCTTCTTCACCATGCTGGGGTTGATCGCGTGGCTGCTCGCGACCAGCACCAGCGTGTGGCCGTCGGGTGGCGCCTTGGCGATGAGGTCGGTGCCGATGATGCCGGTGGCGCCGGCGCGGTTGTCGATCACCACCGACTGGCCCCAGGACTCCTGGAGCTTCTGCCCGATGAGGCGTGCCGTCAGGTCGATGGCGCCACCGGGCGAAGCGGGCACGACGATGGTGATGGGCTTGCTCGGGTAGGTCTGCGCGGCGGCGGGCAGCGTGCAGGCGAGCGAGAGGAGGCCGAGGGCGGCGGCGAGGGTTCTGCGTTGCATGGTTCTTGTCTCCGTTGTCGTTGCAGTGCGGGGGATCAGCCGCCCTTGCGGTCCTTGCGCCAGGCTTCGTAGGCGGCGCGCGTGTCGGCGTTGGGTGGGTAGGTGCCGGCGAGCTTCGCGCCGCCTTCGATGCGTTCGAGGATGAACGCCTCCATCTTTTCCTGCTCGGCCGCGTCGCGCGCCACCTCATCCGCGAGGTGGTGCGGGATCGCGACCACGCCCTCGTCGTCGCCGACCATCACATCGCCCGGATAGACCGCCACACCCCCGCAGCCGATCGGCACGTCGAGGTCGATCGCGTGGTGGTGGATGAGGTTGAGCGGAGCGCTGCCGCCCGCGCAGAACACCGGAAAGTCCATCTGCGAGATCGGCCCGCTGTCGCGCACCGGCCCGTCGGAGACCAGCCCTTCGGCGCCGCGCACCTTGAGCCGCGTCGTGAGAATCTGCCCGCCCGAGGCCACGCGCGTCTCGCCGCGGCAGTCGATGACCAGCACGTAGCCTGGCGGCACGCTCTCGATGCCCTTGCGCTGCGGATGGTTCGGGTCGTCGAAGGCGCTGATCTGGTCCACGTCCTCGCGCGCCGGAATGTTGCGCATCGTGAAGGCCGGGCCGACCAGGTTGCCGCCGCTCGGACGCGTCAGGCGGCCGACACCTTGCAGGTAGACATTGCGGAAGCCGCGCTTGAAGAGCTGCGTGCACAGCGTGGCGACGCTGACGTGCCGCAGGAGTGCGCGCGTCGCGTCGGAGAGTGGAGTGGGTGCGTTGGCTTCGGTCATGGTGTGTACGGGGTATTGAAGAATTGGCTGTTGCCCGCTTCCTCGCTTGCCTGGATGCCACGGAACCGGCTCCGCCGGTCCTTCGGTAATGCCCCCTGAAGGGCGGCGGCATGAAGTTGGCAAGCCTGGGCGTCAATCCGCCTTCGCTCCGGATTTGCGGACGAGTTCGGCCCAGCGGGGGATTTCCTTCTGCATCAGCGCCGCGGGTTGCGCGGGCGAACCGGCGACCACTTCCATGCCGAGCTGGTTGGTGAGCTTGTCCTTCACCTCGGGCATCTGGAGGATGCTGGTGATCTCGGTCGAAAGGCGCTGAAGGACCGGCTTGGGCAGGTTCTTCGGCCCGTAGACCGCCTGCCAGGACGCCATCTCGAAACCCGGCACGCCGGCCTCGGCCATGGTCGGCAGCTGGGGCGCGAGTGCCATGCGCTTCGCGGTCGTGACGGCCAGCAGCTTGAGGGCGGATCGGCGGCCGCCATGGGATGTCTTGTGCATGTCTCTTGTCTCCTTGGGTCGGGGCGCCTGGTCGACGCCGATGTTCTTGTCGCGGATCACTTGCCCGTCGCGCGCGATGTCGGCACCGGGGGGCGGCCACGCAGGCGGCAAGCGGCAAGGGCACGGCGGCACGCGGCCGTCGTCAGTGAATCTCGGGCTCGCCGCCCGTGGGCTTCGCGCCATCCGCGTTTTCCGCGTAGTCGGGCGCGAGGAAGTCGAAGTCGCAGCCGGTGTCGGCCTGCTGCACGTGCTTCAGATACATCACGCCGAAGCCGCGGCTGAACTTGGCCACCGGCTTCTTCCACGCCGCGCGGCGCAGCGCGATCTCCTCGACGCTCACCTGCATGTCGATGCGGCGCGCGTCGATGTCTAGCGTGACGAGGTCGCCGTCGCGCACCAGCGCGAGCGGTCCGCCCACGTGCGATTCGGGCGTGACGTGGAGCACGCAGGCGCCGTAGCTGGTACCGCTCATGCGTGCGTCGCTGATGCGCACCATGTCGCGCACGCCTTCCCTCAGCAGCTTCTGCGGGATCGGCAACTGGCCCCATTCGGGCATGCCGGGTGCGCCTTGCGGGCCGGCGCTTTGCAGCACGATGACGCTGTCCTTCGTCACCGGCAGGTCGGGGTCGTCGATGCGCGCGGCGAGGTCGTCGTAGTTCTTGAAGACCACCGCCGGGCCGGTGTGGCGGCGCAGTTGCGGCTCCATCGCGGCGGGCTTGATCACGGCGCCGTCCGGCGCGAGGTTGCCATGCAGCACGGCGAGGCCGCCGCTTTCCAGCAGCGGTGCGCCGCGCGGACGGATCACGTCGGCGTTGTGGACCCGCGCGCCCTCGATGTTCTCGCCCAGCGTGCGGCCGTTGCAGGTGCGCTGGCCGAGGTCGATGAGGTCCCCGATCTCTTGCAGGAAGGCGCGCAGGCCGCCGGCGTAGAAGAAGTCCTCCATCAGGTACTTGCCGCCGGGGCGCAGGTTCGCGAGGACGGGCGTGACGCGGGCGAGTTCGTCGAAGCGGGCCAGGTCGAGCGGGATGCCTGCGCGCCGCGCCATCGCGATCAGGTGGACGATGGCGTTGGTCGAGCCGCCCAGGCCGAGCACGGCGGTGACGGCGTTGTCGAAGGAGGCGGCGGTGAGGAAGTCCAGCGGCTTCAGGTCTTCCCATACCATGTCGACGATGCGCCGGCCGGTGTGCGTGGCCATCATCGCGTGGCGCGAATCCGCGGCGGGGATCGAGGAGGCGCCCGGCAGCGTGAGCCCGAGCACCTCGGCCGCGCTGGTCATGGTGCTTGCCGTGCCCATGGTCATGCAGGTGCCGGGCGAGCGGGCGATGCCGTCTTCGACCTCCTGCCAGTCCTGCTCGCTGATGTTGCCGGCCCGCAGTTCGGCCCAGTACTTCCAGGTGTCGGAGCCGGAGCCGAGGAACTGCCCCTTGTAGTCGCCGCGCAGCATGGGGCCTGCCGGCACGAAGATGGTGGGCAGGTTCATCGCCAGCGCGCCCATCACCAGGCCGGGCGTGGTCTTGTCGCAGCCGCCCATGAGCACGCAGCCGTCGGCGGGGTAGGAGCGCAACAGCTCCTCGGCCTCCAGCGCCAGCAGGTTGCGGTAGAGCATGGTGGTGGGCTTCTGGAAGGCTTCGCCCAGGCTCATGGCGGGAATCTCCACGGGATAGCCGCCGGCCTGCCACACGCCGCGCTTCACCTCGTCCGCGCGCTGGCGGAAGTGGGTATGGCAGGAATTCATGTCGCTCCAGGTGTTGAGGATGGCGATGACGGGCTTGCCGAGGTAGTCCTCGCGCGACAGGCCCATCTGCGCGGTGCGGGAGCGATGGCCGAAGCTGCGCAGGTCCTTCACGCCGTACCAGCGGTGCGAGCGGAGGTCTTCGGGCTTCTTGCGGCGAGGGAGCGAGTCGGTCATGAAGATCCTCAGGCGGCGCCGTGCGTCTCCACGTACAGCGCGTAAAGTGAATGGCAGCTCGCCATGAACAGGCGGTTCTTCTTCGGGCCGCCGAAAGCGAGATTGGCGCGGCGCTCCGGCGAGAAGGCCAGGCCGTTGGGGCCGTTCAGCTCGTCGGTCACGAGGTGGCGCCTGCCGTCGTACTCGGTGCGCGTGATGCGCCGCGTCAGGTGCTCGCAGGCCAGCAGCCGGCCCTGGCGGTCGCGCGCCAGGCCGTTGGAGAAGTTGGCCGGCTGGCGGAACACGCCGAAGCTGCCGGTGGCCTCATCGAAACGCATGATGCGGTTGTTGGGAATGTCGCTCAGCAGCAGTGAGCGGCCATCACCGAACCAGACCGAAGGCTCGCGCGGCGGCGGCGCTGCCAAGCGCGGCCAGCGTGCCGCCGGCAGACGCCCCGAGGAAGCCGAGGCGTGCGCGGGGTTCTTGGCTTGCTTGTTCTGGCATGGGGCTTGTCTCCGGGTCGTCCGTTGTTCTTGTTGCGCGGCGGTCCGCCTCTTCAGGCGGGCGGCGGCGCCACCTCGTGCGCGGCCATCTGCTCCAGCGCCTTGACGAGCGCGGAGTGGTCGAGCTGGTCCCAGCCGTGCGCCGCGCAGGACTGCATGAGCTGCGCGGCCGAGGCCGTCTGCGGCAGCGCCACGCCCATCGACTTCGCGCCCGCGAGCGCGAGGCTCAGGTCCTTCTGGTGCAGCGCGATGCGGAAGCCGGGGTTGAAGGTGCGCTTGATCATGCGTTCGCCATGCACTTCGAGGATGCGGCTGGCCGCGAAGCCGCCCATCAACGCCTGCCGCACCTTGGCGGGGTCTGCACCAGCCTTGCTGGCGAAGAGCAGTGCCTCGCCGACGGCAGCGATGTTGAGCGCGACGATGATCTGGTTCGCGACCTTGGTGGTCTGCCCGTCGCCGTTGCCGCCGACCAAGGTGATGTTCTTGCCCATCGCCTCGAAGAGCGGCCGGGCGCGTTCGAAAACCGCCGCTTCGCCGCCGACCATGATGGTCAGGCTCGCGGCCTTGGCGCCCACCTCGCCGCCGGAGACCGGCGCGTCGAGGTAGTCGCAGCCCAGTTCGTTGATCTTCTGCGCGAAGCGCTTGGTCTCGATGGGTGCGATGGAACTCATGTCGATCACGAGCTTCCCCTTCGTGAGGCCGGAGGCGACGCCGTCCTCGCCGAAGAGCACCTGCGCGACGTCCGGCGTGTCCGGCAGCATCAGGATGACGACGTCGGCGGCGCGGGCGACCTCGGCATTGGTGTTGTGCACCGTCGCGCCCTTCAGCGCGTCGGGCACCTTGCTGCGCGTGCGCACGTGCATCTCGTGGCCCGCTTGCAGGAGGTTCTGCGCCATCGGTGCGCCCATGATGCCGAGGCCGATGAATCCGATCTTCATGTCGGGATCCTTTCTTCAGTAGGAGGCGGAGGAGGTGGAGCCCGGGCCCGCGGACGCCGGCGCGGCGCGCATCTTCGCGAGCACCTGCTGCGCGCCGGCCGCGATGAGGCGCGCGTCCGAGCTGACGGTGACGAACTGGAAGCCCTTGGCCACGCGCGCGAGCGCACCCTCCGGCGTGCCGTTGTGGATTCCCGCGACCAGGCCATGCGCCCTGGCGCGTTCGAGGATGTGGTCGATGGCCTGCGCGACCGGCGGGTCGACGTCGTCGAAGAGTGGCCGGCAGCCGAGCGCGAGCGAAAGATCGGAGGGACCGATGTACACGGCGTCCAGCCCTTCGACCGACATGATCGCGTCGAGGTTGTCGAGGGCCTGCGCCGTCTCGATCATCGCGAAGGTGACGATGGTGTCGTTGGCATGCTGCGCATAGTCGGCGCCGCCGTAGAGCGTGGCGCGCACGGGACCGAAGCTGCGCGTGCCGCGCGGGGCGTAGTGCGTCCACGCGACCAGCTTCTGCGCTTCTTCGCGGGTGCTGATCATCGGGCAGATGAGGCCGTAGGCGCCTGCGTCCAGGGCCTTCATCAGCGCGCTCGGTTCGAGCCAGGGCACGCGTACCACCGGCACGGTGTCGGTGGTGGAGATCGCCTGCAGCATGGGGATCATCGACTGGTAGTCGACCACGCCGTGCTGCAGGTCGATGGTCAGCGAATCCCAGCCCTGGTGGGCCATGGTCTCGGCCGAGAAGCCGTTGGGGATGGCCAGCCAGCCGTTGACGGCGGCCCCACCGGATTTCCACAGCGTGCGCAGGCGGTTCTCTCTCATGGGGTGCTCCTTGTCGGGCGCGGGCGTCAGCGGTCGAAGGCCGCGCGCTTGGGGTTGAAGGTCCAGCCGGGGATCAGGTATTGCATGGCGGCCGCGTCGTCGCGCGAGCCCAGGCCGTGCTGCTTGTAGAGCTGGTGCGCCTTCTCGACCTCGGCCATGTCGAGTTCGACGCCCAGGCCCGGCCTCTTCGGCACCTGCACCAGGCCGCCTTCGATACGCAGCGGCTCCCTGGTGAGGCGCTGGCCGTCCTGCCAGATCCAGTGGGTGTCGATCGCGGTCACGCGGCCGGGGGCGGCGGCGCCGACATGCGTGAACATCGCCAGCGACACGTCGAAGTGGTTGTTCGAATGCGAGCCCCAGGTGAGGCCCCAGTCGCGGCAGGTCTGCGCAACGCGCACGGAGCCGGCCATGGTCCAGAAGTGCGGATCGGCGAGGGGAATGTCCACCGACTGCAGCGAGAGCGCGTGCGCCAGCTGCCGCCAGTCGGTGGCGATCATGTTGGTCGCGGTCGGCAGGCCGGTCGCGCGTCGGAACTCCGCCATCACCTCGCGGCCGGAGAAGCCGTCCTCGGCGCCGCACGGATCTTCGGCATAGGCGACGACGCCGCGCATGTCGCGCATGAGGCGGATCGCGTCCTTCAGCAGCCAGCCGCCGTTGGGGTCGAGGGTGACACGCGCATCGGGGAAGCGCCGATGCAGCGCGCCCACGGCCTCGATCTCCTCCTCGCCGCGCAGCACGCCGCCCTTGAGCTTGAAGTCATTGAAGCCGTAGCGCGCCTGCGCCGCCTCGGCCAGGCGCACGATGGATTCGGGCGTCATGGCCTTTTCGTGGCGCAGACGGGACCAGGCGTTGTCCGCGTCGGGCTCGCGCTGGTAGGGCAGGTCGGTCTTGTCACGGTCGCCGACGAAGAAGAGGTAGCCGAGCATCTCCACCGCATCGCGCTGCTGACCTTCGCCGAGCAACGCGGCCACGGGCACGTCGAGGTGCTGGCCCAGCAGGTCGAGCAGGGCGGACTCGATGGCGGTCACGGCGTGGATGGTGGTGCGCAGGTCGAAGGTCTGCAGGCCGCGGCCACCGGCGTCGCGGTCGGCGAACTGGCGATGCACCTGCTGCAGCACGCGCTGGTGCGCGCCGATGGGCTGGCCGATGACGAGCGGGCGCGCGTCCTCCAGGGTCTGGCGGATCTTCTCGCCGCCGGGCACTTCGCCGACGCCGGTGCGCCCGGCGTTGTCGGTGAGGATCAGGACGTTGCGGGTGAAGAAGGGGCCGTGCGCGCCGCTCAGGTTGAGCAGCATGCTGTCGCGGCCAGCGACCGGGATCACGCGCAGCGCGGTGATGGTCGGCGTGGAAGAGGAGGAAGTCATGGACATGGGAGGTGGCGAGTGATCAATCCACGGTGATCTTGCCGGTCTCGATCACCTTCTTCCAGCGCGCGAATTCCTGCTGCTGGAAGGCGGCGAACTGCGCCGGCGTGTTGGCGACGACTTCGAGGCCGATGGTGGTGAACTGCTGCTTCACGGCCGGCTCGTTCAGCGCGGCGACGGTGGCCGCATGCATCCTGTCGCGCACGTCCGCCGGCAGGCCCTTGGGGCCGACCAGCGCCTGCCACGAATAGACCTCGACGTTCTTCACGCCGGCCTCGGCCATCGTGGGCACGTCGGGCAGCACGGGCGAGCGCTTGTCGCCGGTGACCGCCAGCGCCTTGAGCTTGCCGGCCTTGATGTTCTGGAACACGGCGTTCACGTTCTGGAAGGACGCATCCACCTGCCCGCCGAGCAAGTCGGTGATGGCGGGGGCGCCGCCCTTGTAGGGGACGTGCAGGCCCTTCGTGGCCGTTTCCTGCCAGAAGAGTTCGGCCGTGAGGTGGTCGCTCGACCCGCTGCCGGACGAGGCGAAGGTCATCTTGCCGGGGTTCGCCTTGAGGGCGGCGATCACGTCGGCGAGCGACTTGTGCGGGGAGGCGGCGGGCACCACGAGCACGTTCGGGGCTTGCACGGCCACGGTGATCAGCTCGAAATCCTTCAGCGCGTCGTACTGCATGCCCTTGATGAGATGCGGCGCGATCACCAGCGGGCCGAGCGAAGTGACGAGGAAGCTGTAGCCGTCGGGCGGCGCGCGCTTGACCTGAGTCGCGCCGATGGTTCCGGTGGCGCCGGCCTTGTTGTCGACGATGAAGGACTGGCCGAGTTTGGCCGAAAGCTGGTTGCCGATGGCGCGACCCACCATGTCGGTCGACCCGCCGGCGGGGAAGGGGACCACGATGGTCACGGGCTTCTGGGGCCAGGCCTGCGCCCAGACGGCCGATCCCGCGCCGAGGCCGATGGCCAGGAGGCCCAGGCCGAGAGCCAGGGTGGGCAGCAACTTCTTCATGCAATGTCTCCTTGGAAATTCGATTTGGTAGCGCTACCGTTTGTGCGAACGAGATGATAGCGCTACCGTTTCCGGCGTCAAGAAGTTGCTAAAGCCCTCCGGGTCTCAGGTGCTATTGCGTTCGACGATCGAGAAACCGATGTCGATCACATGCTGCGCGGGCGCGCGCCCCTCGGCCCGGTCGACGATGAAGCGCGCCGCCTGCCGGCCGATGGCCGTCCCGTCGATGCGGACGGTGGTCAGGGCGGGGTGCAGGTCGGCGGAAAAATCGAGGTCGCCGAAGCCGATCACCGCGAGTTGGCCGGGCACGGTGATGCCGCGCGACTGCGCCTCGATCAGCACGCCGAGGGCCAGAAGGTCGGAGCTGCAGAAGAGCGCGTCGATGTCGGGCGCGCGGCCGAGCAGCTCGGCCAGCGCGGCGCGCCCACTCTTCAGGGTGGTCGGCGCCGCGACGTGCATCACGGGGATCTCGCGCAGCCCGTTCGCGCCGGCCGCTTCCAGGAAGGCCTGCTGCCGGCGCACGGAACGCTCATCGTCGCCCGCCACCATCGCGAGCCGCCGGCGGCCCTTGGCGTGGAGGAAGTCCGCGACGGCACGGCCTACGTCCGCATGGGAAAAGCCCACCAGCATGTCCAGCGGTGTCGGCGTGAGATCCCAGGTCTCGACCACCGGGATGCCCGCCGCCAGCAGACGTCGGCGACCTTCGGCCGAATGCATGATACCGGTGAGCACGATGCCGTCCGGTCGGCGCGCGATGATGGCTTCGAGCAGGGCATCCTCGCGCGAGTTGGCGTAGCCGCTCTGGCCGAGCATGAGCTGATAGCCCTGTTCGGCGAGCGCCTCGGTCAGGGACTGGACGGTCTGGAGAAAGACGGGGCCGGAAATCGTGGGCACGACGGCGGCCACCAGGCGGCTGCGCGTCGAAGCCAGGCCGCCGGCCAGACTGTTCCGGACGTAGCCGGTCCGGCTGACAGCCTCCGTGACGCGCTTCAAGACATCGGCCGAGACCTGCGACGGCGTGTTCAAGGCACGCGAGGCGGTGATGGGCGCCACGCCGGCGATCTTGGCCACGTCGTGCAGCGTGACGGCGCCGCTGCCTCGCCGGGTGCGGCGCGAGGGCGCTCCGTCTTCGTTCATGCCGCTGATTCTAGCCACGACAGCGCTACCAGCACCGGCGCATGACCGCAGCACCCGCAGGACGCCGAATCGCCCCCAGGCGCTGCAACTTCACCGTTGCCGATCGATATGCGAGCACTCAGACGTGCGGGTGGCGGGCGCGCTCGTACAGCGCCTGCGCGAGTTGGCGGTGTCTGGAAAGAACGGGCGCCAGGTCGAGCTTGGTGAACAGGCCGTCGCGAATACGCACCTGTCCATTGATCACATTGAGTGACACGGGGCCGGGCTGGCAGAACACCAGCGCCGCCACAGGGTCGTGTCCCGCGCCGGCGTGGGATACGCCGCGCAGGTCGAAGGCCACGACGTCCGCCGACATGCCTGGCGCGAGCGCGCCGATGTCGTCACGGCCGAGCACCTGGGCGCCCCCGAGTGTCGCGATCTCGAGGGCCTCGCGCGCGGTCATGGCCGCGGGGCCGTGGCCCACGCGCTGCAGCAGCAGGGCCTGCCGCACTTCACCCAGCATGTGCGCGCCGTCGTTCGAGGCACTGCCGTCGACGCCCAGCCCCACCGGCACGCCGGCGCGGCGCATCGCGCCGATGGGCGCGATGCCGGAGGCGAGGCGCATGTTGGAGCAAGGGCAATGCGCGACGCCGGTGCCGGTGCGCGCGAAGAGTTCGATGCCCGCCGCATCGAGCTTCACGCAGTGCGCATGCCACACGTCGCGGCCCACCCAGCCCAGGTCCTCGGCGTATTCGGCGGGCGTCATGCCGAACTTCTCGCGCGAATAGGAGAGGTCGTTGTCGTTCTCCGCCAGGTGGGTGTGCAGCGACACGCCGCGCTCGCGCGCCAGCTCGGCCGACAGGCGCATGAGATCGCGCGAGACGGAGAAGGGCGAGCAGGGAGCAAGGACGATGCGTCGCATGGCGTGGCGGGAGTCGTCGTGATAGCGTCTGATCAGACGCTCGCTGTCGCGCAGGATCGCGTCCTCGCGCTCGACCAGCTCGTCCGGCGGCAGGCCGCCGTTGCTCCTGCCCACGCTCATGCTGCCGCGGGAGGCGTGGAAGCGCATGCCCATCGCCGTGGCCGCCTCGATCGAGTCGTCCAGCCGCGAGCCGTTGGGAAAGAGATAGAGATGGTCGCTGGTCGTGGTGCAGCCGGACAGCATCAGCTCCGCCATCGCGGTCTGGGTCGACACGCGGATCATCTCCGGCGTGAGCCCGGCCCACAGCATGTAGAGGTGGGTCAGCCATCCGAAGAGCTCGGCGTCCTGGGCCTCGGGCACGGCGCGCGTGAGGCTCTGGTACATGTGATGGTGCGTGTTGACCAGGCCCGGCATCACGACGTGGCCGTGCATGTCGATGGCCTCCGCGCGTCCGCCGCGAAGCGCCTCGCGATGGACGGCGGGCAGTTCGGCGCTGGGGCCGACCCATGTGATCGCGGGGCCTTCCATGACCATCGCGCCGTCGGGAATCTCGCGGCGCGCGGAGTCCATCGCGACGAGCCTGTCAGCGTGCAGCAGCACCAGCGGCCGGGAGGATGTCGCAAAGGCGCCCTTGTCGTTCATGAGGCGATAGTAAGATCGTTTCCGAAAAGGCGAAGTGCGCAGTTATCACTGTCGGGCGGGTCTCACGAGGAATCGATTTTGGTCTTTTCGAGGACTTTCCGAACCGTTTTCCCAGACTGCGCCATCAAGGTGTGCCCATGACCGACCAGCCCCCTCCTCCTACAGGTCATCGAAGGCTGAAGCTGCTCTTCGTCGGGTTGACGATGATCGCCGTGAGCTTCAGCCTGTCGATGTTCATCATGAGGTATGCACCGCTGTGAGCAGCGCGTCCTGAGACTCCGCGCAAGCGCGTGAGAGTGGCAAGCTCAGCAGCACAGTCGTCCCCGCACCCGGCGCGCTCGTCGCGTCGATCAACCCGCCATGCCTTGCGATGATGGCGTGCACGACCGCGATGCCGATTCCCCTGCGGCGCACTTCGCCGGCTCGCTGCGCATCCTGTGCTCCGCTGCCCGCCCCGGTCGCGCTCCTCACGTGGTTCAATTGGCCGGCGTTCATCCCCTCGCCCTCGTCGCGGATGGAAAGAAGGACGGTGCCCTGATCGTCCTGCGCGGCCGCCAGGCAGATGCGTATCTCCGTTTCGGGCGGGCTGTGGCGGATGGCGTTGTTCAGAAGATTGAGGAGCGCGCGCGTCAGGAGGCCTGCGTCGGCCCACACCATGCAGTCTGATTCGCCCAGCCGTGGCACCAGCATGACGCCGCGCGACAGCGCATAGGGCCATGCGGAGTCGATCGCGTCGAGGACGACGGTGCCGATGGAGGTCTCCTCGAGCCGCAGGCTGGTGCGCGACTCGACTTCCATCATGTCCATGATGTTCTCGGTCAGGCGGATCGTGCGTCGCGCCTCGCGTTCAATGCCATGGGTCAGGCTCGCCGCATCGACGCCCTGGTCGCCCTTGCGGTGCAGTTCGAGGAGGCTGAGGATCGTCACCTGCGGGCTGCGCAGATCGTGCGAGAGAAAGCCGAACCATTGCTCGCGTTCGCGCTGGGCGGCGCGCTCCAGTGTCAACTCGCGCACGACGACGACCCATCCGGGACGCGTGGCGTCGTCGGTCACCGAGAGCGGGGCCGCGCGCAGCCGGAATGCGCGGCCTTCCGGCGTGGTGTACTCGCCGCTCTGCGCGTGCGACCAGGGCGCGTGTGCATCTTCCCCATCGGGGGGCTCGACGCTGCTGCGGGGGAGTGTGGCAAGCAGTGCTGGAAGATCGATACCCATCAGCGGGTCCCGCTCCAGTTCGACGCCGCGCCCGCCCCGGGGCGGATGCCCTCGGGGAAGCAGCGCACGGGCAGCCGCGTTGCTCTGACGGATCACGCCATCCGGGTCGCAGACCAGGACGCCGACAGGCATGAGCCATAGGCCATCCGCCAGCAGCGATTGCAGCCCCGACAGCCGCCGGATGGCGTGGTCGAGCGCCAGCGTGAACCTGTCCACCGTGTCGAGGGGCATCGGGTCGTGCGAGATCGGCGGCTCGAAAGGACCTGCCGGCACGGTGACGAGGGCATCGATGCGTTCCCTGAGAAAGATGAGCAGCGCATCGAGCCGCCGCCAGCTCCACAGCAGATAGGCCAATGCGATTCCCGCCAGCGGCGAGACCAGGGGCAGGACGATGCGCAACTGCGTGATCGCCGCCCACATCACGCAAAGGCATGCGCTCGTCACCAGCAGAGCGACGGCTGCCGCATGCCGCGGCTTGCGAAGGAACATGACGAGCGCGATCCAGATCGGCAGCGAGATCCAGAGCACCAGTTGCCAGCCCCCGGCGAGCTCGACGGTACGTCGCTGCAGAAGCGCGTCGAGCGCATTCGCATGGATCTCGATACCCGGGAGATTGGCATGCACGCCGACGCCGGCGACGGGCACGCTGTCGTCGAGCGCGCCGCTCAGGAGCGCGCCCACCAGCACGTACTTGGCGCGCAGGAACTCGTCCGGCACGGTGCCGTGGAGCACATCCACGTAGGACACCGCGCGGAAGGTGCCGGCGGGGCCGGCGAACGGAACGCGGAAGCGCCCCCAGCCTCTGGCCGGGTTCGGCCCCGGGGCCTCCGGCGCGTTCAATACGCCGTCATTGCCGCTCGTCAGCATCTGCAGGCCGATGTAGGGGTACATCGCGCTCGGGCTGCCGACCCAGCGATACACCATCCGCACCAGCCCGTCATGATCCGGCGTGATGTTGACGTGGCCAACCCCGCGCGCGCTCATCGCAAGGATGGGGATCGGCGGCACCAGCCGTGGCAGGCCTCCTGGTAGATTGAGATGGGGCGCCTCATAGGACAGCGGCAGATAGACCGGCAGTCCGGCCATGGCCTGGGCGAGCGCGAGGTCGTCTTCGGCGTTCGGGGCCGGCTGGTCGAAGTAGACGTCGAACAGGATCGCGCGCGGCGAGTGCGGCGCCAGCGTCCTCAGGAAATCCGCATGGACGGTGCGCGACCAGGGCCACGGCCCGAGCGCATCCATGCTGCGCCGGTCGATGCCGATGATCAGGACATCCTGCGAAGGCGTCGGCGGCCATTCGCGCAGCATCCGGTCACTCACCGCCGTGTTGATTTCCAGCAGGCCGGGGCGATCGGTGAGCCACACCATTACCGACGGCAACAGCATGAACATCAGCATCCACTCGATGAGAAAACGGCGGCGCAACGGGTTCATGAAGCTCCGTCCGACCGGCTAGGGCCGCGGTTCCCAGGCTTCGAAGCTGCCGCCCGCCGACACGGCGTTCGGTGCATCCCCGTCGTCGGCGCCGCGGACGCGCCAGTGGTAGCGGCCGGGCAACTCGATGGGACCGACGGTGAAATCGGTCGCGCCTTCAGGCAAGGGTGAGCGGACCAGGGGCGAGGCGAAGTCAGGCGACCGGTCCAGTTCGAGCACCTGGCGCCCCGTGGAACCCCCAGGCCAGCGAAGCGCATACCGGCCGTCTCCAAGATGCTGCGCGCTGCCTTCGGCCGTCCCCGCGACAGGCGCGGGCGAGCCGGACCAATGGAGGATGCCGGCACCGGGAAGGCCCTCGATACCGCTGGCGTCGAAGGCGGTCCAGCGCAGATGGTAGATGCCTGCCGCGAGCCCGGGTGGCACGGTCGCCCGTGGTGCATCCACGCGGGCCTCATGAACGAGCGCGAGAAAGTTCGGATCGGCCGCCAGTTGCATCCGGTAGGCCACCGCCCCGGCCACCGGCGTGGCGGCGACTTGCCGCGGATCGTCGGACTCATTCTGGACGGGGGGCGGCAACAGCGCGAGCGGACGCAACGCCTCGGCTCCGTCGAGCAGGGCGGCCCGGCCGGCGCCGATGTGCACGCGCCTGCGGGTGTGGAGCGGTTCCTGGCGGGCGGCATCGACGCTGCCATCGATGACCTCGACCGCGGCGATGCCCTCCTCGTCACGCACGCGGAAGTGGGTTCCGCGCACCGAAGTCGTCGCGCTCCGAGTGCGGATCTCGAAGCGGCGCCTGCCTTGCCTCTCGACGTACGACTCGATCCTGCCGTTCAGCAGCTTCAGGCGGGTCAGCCGGCCATTGGCCGACATCAGGTGGACCGCGCTGCTGGAGGGCAGCACGACCCGCGACCCGTCGCCCAGCCGAAGGCTGACGAAGGCTTCCGGGCCGGTGACCAGCACGTCGTTCGGCTTCAGCCGCGAGCCCACGATGATCGGCTGCTGCGGCTCGTGGCCACGGCGCAGCCATGCCTCGCCGGACAACTCGACCACCACCGCGAGGGTGCCGAACTGCAGGACCTGGCCCACCCGCAGCCTCTCCGGTGCGCCCACCGGGTTGTCGCGCTGCAGTTCCTTCCAGCGTCTGGCGTGGTGCAGCTGGGCACGCGAGATGCCCCACAAGGTTTCCCCCGGCTGCACGACATGCGCCTGCGCTCCCGCTTCCTGCATCAGTGCCGGCGCCGCATGCGCCACGCCGGCGATCGCGAGGACGCAGCATCCGGCCCACGCGGGCCAGCGCGGCGATTGCCTGCACGGGTTGCTGTCAGCGGCTCGAGGCATGCTGCTGCGCCGCGGGAATGGAGGGCGCGGAGTCGGTCACCTCCAGCCTGTACCCCTGCCCGTAGACCGTGAGCAAGCGCAGGCCGCGCGGACTGTGCAGCCCGAGCTTGTTCCTCAAGCGGTAGATGTGGCTGTCGAGCGAGCGGGAGAGTGCCTCGTCGCCGTCCTGGCCCACGCGCTCCAGCAGGTAGGAACGCGAGACCAGCTTGCCCATGTGGCGGAACAGCGCGAGCGCGAGGCGGAACTCGCGGTCTGTCAGCGTGACGGTCTGGGGCTCCGCGTCGGGAAGGGTGATCGTCACGCTGCAGGTCAGGCGGTCGAACGCCCAGCCGTCGAAGCGGTCCGCATCGCCCGCGACCGTGCCGCGCCTGACCAGCAGGCGGCGCACGCGCGCGCAGAGTTCCATCGCGCGAAACGGCTTGGAGACGTAGTCGTCCGCTCCGATCGAAAGCGCCCGCGTCACATCCCGCTCCGCACTGCGGGAGCTGAGGATCAGGACGGGGACCTCGTTCTTCTGGTAGTTGCGCAGCCACTGGAGCAGCTCGATGCCATCGAGGTCGGGCACGTTCCAGTCCAGGACCAGCAAGTCGAAGGTCTCCTGCCGCAAGGACCGTCGCAAGGCCTTGCCTTGCTCGAACGATGTGCACGTGACGGCCTCCTCGCCGATGACGAGTTGGTAGGTCAGCGTGTGAACCAGATGCTGAAGCTGAATCGGGTCGTCTTCAAGAACTGCTACTCGCATTGAATTCACCGTCTCAAATGTGAAGGAAGGCGATTTTTGCGCATTGGCGAACATAAATTCTCACCAATTCTCGCAACTCCCCTCGCCTCAAGGGTTTGCGAATCTTTTATAAAAAATCGCGAATTCTCACCAATTGTCGCAGCCGATCTTTTGCATAGGTCATTCTTCTTAAGATTCACAACTCACGGCAAACGTGAGTAATGGCCTCGCCTTCGCGGCGTCCATCCGGTCTGCCTATTCAAAGTATTAAACCCAACTGCGGCGTTGTCACGCTGAAGTTGTCTTATTTGTTAATGACGCCGATTGGCGTGTGGATCCTATGAGTCACCTGAATTCCGCTCGCCGGAGCATCCGGAGCAAAACCTGTCCTGCATGTAGCGTTGTGCGGGGAATTCCAAGCCTGTTCGATACGCCACTCAATGTGAATGAGTCGGCTGTTTCGCCAAGCCAAGCCGCTTTTGGCATCGTACGCCTCTCCTCCTGTCTCGTGGAGGTGACGTCGTGAACAGCTCATACCGGAGCCTTTGGAACGCGGCCTTGTCGTCGTGGGTTGCCGTGCCGGAGACAGCGCGTACGCATTCAGGCGGTCTTTCGGGCAAGTCTGGCGTGTTTTCCGTCGGCCGCCCGACCGCGCTGATTGCGGCCATGAGTGCCGCGATGCTGGTCTGCCTTGCACCTCTGCAGGAGGCTGGCGCTGCAACCGTCAGCTGGGATCCCAATGGCGCGGCCACGGGCACGGGCGGTAGCGGCGTATGGGACGCGACCAGTCTCCGGTGGCTCAACGGCACCACGCTCGGTGCCTGGAACAACGCCCTGTTCGACGATGCGGTGTTCGGTACGGCCACCGCGGGTGCGCCCGCCGGGTACAACGTCACGCTGGCCGGAACGATCAACGCCCGCAGCCTGAACTTCGCGGGCGGCAGCTACGGCCTGGGCGGTGGCACGCTCAACCTGGGTGGCGCCAATCCCACCATCACTGGCAACGTCGGCGGTGTCATCGGTTCCGCCATCAGCGGCAGCGGCGGGTTGATCAAGAGCGGCCCCAGCTCCGTGACGCTGAGCGGCGTCAACACCTATACCGGCGTCACGCAGTTGCAGCAGGGCACGCTGGCTCTCAACAACGCGCGGGCGCTGGGCGACGCGGGCAATGCGGCCTCGGCGTCCAACTTCATCGTCTCGCCCGGCACGACGGTCAGCTTCAACGCGAACATTGCCAACAACCTGACCATCGCCGCCGTCGTCCCGGGCAGCGACGCGGTGCGCTTCGGTGGCAGCGGCACCTGGTCGGGCACGCCAACCTTGCAGGGCGCGGCCACGGTCGAACTCGCTGGAGGCACCTTCAGCGGCAACTGGAGCGACAACGGCGGCGTGCTTTCCGTCACCTCGGTGGCGAGCCAGGCGACGCTCACGGGCACCCCCAGCTATTCGGGGGCGACCAGCGTCGCGGCGACGGGTGTGCTGGCGCTCGGCAGCCCGGGAGCGTTGTCACCCAACAGCAACCTCGTGCTAGCCGGAGACCTGGGTGGCAGCGCCGGCGTCGGGTTGACGACCGGCACCGCGGCGGCGCCCGGCTTCGCGAGTTTCACCCGGAGCCTGGGTGCCGGCGGCGGGCAGGTCCGATGGACCGGCGACGGCGGCTTCTATTCGGCGGGACCCGGCACGCAGACCGTCAACATCGGCGGCGCTGCCACACCCGCCACGCTGACCTGGGGCGTGACGCCGAACTTCGTGGCCGCCACCAGTCGCCTGGTGCTGGGTTCGACCACGAACGGCGGCACTGCGGGAACGCTGGACTTCCAGAATCCGCTGGTGATACCCGGGGCCGGCCAGACCTATGTCATCGACGGCATCGGCGGCAACGTGGCGAACCACGCCAGGATCACGGGCCAGATTTCCGGCGCGGGCAATCTGCAGGTCGCGGGAAGCCGGAACGGCCTGTCGAACAGCCTGATCGAACTCGCGGGCAACAACACCTACACCGGCGATCTCATCCTCAATGCCCCGGGTGGTGGGGGCAACGTGATGCTGGGTGCGTCGGGTGCGGCGTCCTCGAAGGGCGGCATCCTTCTCGCCGGGCCGGCCGGCAGCGCCGGCAACACGCTGGTGCTGACCGCGGACAGCGACAACCTCGAGCGTCCGCTGGGCACCGGCGCCGGCACGATCCGCTGGACGGGCAATGGCGGCTTTTCCGCCGCCGGCGGCACGCGCACGGTGAATATCGGTCGCGGCCAGGCCTTGACCTGGGGCGTGGGCGGCTTTGTCCCGGCCGGCGCATGGCTCAACCTCGCGGCCACTGGCGCAGGTGATTCGGAGATCGACTTCCGCAACCCCATCAACCTCAACGGCGCGGTGCGCACCGTCAATGCGGGAAGCGGCGGCACGGCCCGCCTGAGCGGCGTGCTGAGCAACGGCGGCGTGGTCTTCCAGAGCGCCAGCTCGGCCGGTGGCACCATCGTGCCCAGTGCCCTCAACACCTACACCGGCGTGACCACGCTCGCCGGGACGACGACCACGGCCGTATTCCCCGTCACCGTGCGCGTTTCCAGCATCGGCAACGGCGGTGTGGCCGGCAACCTGGGCGCGGCGAGCAACGCCGCGAGCAACCTGGTGATCTCCGGAGGCATCCTGGAATACGTGGGTTCCGGCGAGACCAGCGATCGCAGCTTCACCCTGACGGGGGGAGGGGGCACCATCAGAGCCAACAGCCCGACCGGCGCGTTGTCTTTGGCTGGCGTCGCCGGGACGGCCAATCTGGTGCTGGAAGGCGCCAGTCCACCGGAGGCCATCAACCAGCTCACCGGCGTGGTCGCCATTGGCTCGGGAAGCTTGATCAAGCGAGGCACCAACACCTGGCGCCTGGCCAACCCCTTCAATACCTACCTCGGCGCGACGCATGTGGATATGGGTGTGCTGGAGGTTGTCAGGCTTGCCAATGGCGGTGCGGCGAGCAGCATCGGCGCCGGTCCCAGTGCGGCCTCCAATCTGACGATCGGCTCCACAGGGCCGAACGTCGCGACCTTGCGCTACCTCGGCAGCGGCGACAGCACGGACCGCGCCATCACCTTCAATGGCAACGCCGCCATCGAGTCCAGCGGCACGGCCGCGCTGACCTGGACTTCGACGGCGCCGCTGCAGTACACCGCATCCGCCCAGCCCTCCTTCACGCTGGGGGGCGCCAACACGGATCTCAACGTATTCTCCGCGGCGTGGCGCGACAGCGCCGCCGCGACCAATGCCAACCTTCTGGAGTCCGGGCTGATCAAGGCCGGCTCCGGCACGTGGCAGCTCAACGCCACGGGCCAGGCCTACACCGGCAACACGCTGATCAGCGGCGGCGCGCTCTATGCCGGCACCGCCACCGCCATCACCGGCGGCATGGGAACGGCCTCCAACGCAGCGCCGCATCCGACCTACACCCTGGGCCCCACGCCGCTCCCGATGAGCAGCCTGATCGAGTTCAATGGCGGCGTGCTCGGCCTTACCGCGGCCAGCGGCAACTTCAGCCGCAATCTCACGACCCTGCGCGGCGCCTTCATCAACGGCGCCAACAACGGCGGCGTCACCCCGGACTTCACCGACGACGCTTTCGTCCAGGGGGTGAAGTGGAGTGGCTCGGGTGGCTTCGCGGCGCGCGGGGGCAATCACACCGTGAACCTCGGCGGCGCAGGCGTGGGTGTGACATGGGACGTGGATGGTTTCGTCCCCGACGGCAGCAAGCTGATCCTCGGCGCGAGCTCGGCGGACAGCACGGTGGACTTCGTGAACCCGATCGCGCTGGGGGCAGTGGCGCGCATGGTGCAGACGGACGATGGCAGCGCGGCGGTGGACGGCGTGCTCAGCGGCGCGATGACGGGCACGGGCGGGTTGAGCAAGAGCGGCACGGGCACGCTGGCGCTGACGGCGGCCAACCTGTACCGAGGCGCCACCGCCGTGCATGCGGGCACCCTGCAACTGGGCAATGGCGGCACGGAGGGCACTCTGGGCCTGGGCAACGCCACGGTGGCCGCAGGCGCGACGATCGCCTTCAACCGCGCCAATGCCTACAGCGTGGCCAACGCCATCAGCGGGTGGGGCACGCTGGCCCAGATCGGCGGCGGCACCACCACGCTCGCGGCTGCCCTCAACGCAGTGAACCGAACCGCCGTCACGGGCGGAACGCTCGACGTGGACCATGCGCTCACGAGCTACTCCCTCCTGATGGGCGGCGCCACGCTCAACATCGACGGCAGCCTCCAGACGGCGTCCAAGGGTGCGGTCGTCGCGACCAACGTCGCGGGCACCAACAGCAACGTGAACGTGAGCGCCGGCGCCACCTTGCGCCTCAATGGCGACCTCGGCGACGGCAACGACAGCCTCACGTCCGCCGGTACCCTGGACCTGGTTGGTGGCACCCTCGCCCTGGGCGAGGGTGACGATGCCATGACGGTGACGGGTACCCTGACCGGCACCGCGGCCGCGGCGGTCAATCTCGGCGACGGGAGCGATACGCTCACGCTGGGCGATGGTGTCAACATCTCGGGCTACCTCGGAGCGTTCAACGCGGGCGCGAATACGGCGGCCGGTGCGAGCGACACCCTTCGATTCAACAACGCCGCTGCAGTGACGCTCGCCGGCTCGCAGGTCGGAGGTTTCGAATCCCTGGTCAAGGACAACTTTGGCGTCGCCACGCTGACCGGCGATCACAACTACATCACCACGGCCTTGAATGACGGCACGTTGCAACTCGCGGCCGGTGGTTCGCTGACCACCGACAGCGTCACCATGGACAGTGAATCCGTGCTCGACATCCAGGGCACCGCGGGAGCCGCAGGTGCGGGGCAGATGAACATCGTCGGCAGCGCCGGCGTAGACACCGTGCGCGTCGGCGCCAATGCCGTGTTGCGTGCCAGAGGGGACTTGGGCGACGGCAATGATGTGCTGGATGTCGCTGGCACGCTGGACATCGGCGCCAGCAACGTTTTCGCGCTGGGTGCGGGCAACGACACCTTCCGCACCTATGACAACACCGTCGTGACAGGCGACATCGACGCGGGCCTTGGCAACGACATGCTCGACGTGACAGTCAGCGGCGGCAAGACGGTGAAGCTGGACGGCCTGCAGGGCTTCGAGTCATTGGGCAAGTCGGGCAAGGGTGCCTTGCAGATCCACGGCCCCTCGGACTTCATCCGGGTCGACGTCAACGATGGGCTGTTGGACGTCACTCCTACCGGTGCAGTGACCGCCGCGGCAACTTTCGTCGGAAATGGCGCCACGCTCAATCTCGGCGGCACGTACAGCGGTACGAGCGGTCGCGACACCTTCGTTCTCGCCGGCAGGCTCTCGGGCGGCCGGGCGGTGGATCTCGGCGCTGCCGACGATACGCTCACCGTCAATGACGGCGCTCAGTTCATCGGTGGCTCCACCATCGTCGGCGGCGCGGACGTCAATGGCGACACCGTGATGCTCAACAACGCCAACCCCTTGACCTTCGGCAACTTGAGCGCTCCCGGATTCGAGTGGCTGGTCAAGAGCAACACCGGCGTGGCCACCCTCGCGGGCGATCACACCTACAGGGGTGCCACCATCCAGGGCGGTACGCTTGCCGTGCGCGGCACGCTCGACACGCCGAACATCGACATGGCCGATGGCACCGCGCTCGAGGTGCTGGGCCCCAACGGCCTCGTTCAGGCAGACCCGTCAGGAGCGTTGACAAGGATCGGGGGCAGCAGCGGCACCAATACCGTTCGCATCGCCGAGGGCGCGACACTGCGCGCGACCGCCGACCTGGGTGCGGGCGAGGACCTGTTCGTCTTGCATGGCCATCTCGATACCGGCACGAGCCTGTTCTCCCTTGGAGGCGGCGACGACACCATCCGCGTCTACGAGACCATGTCGGTCAACGGCCACATCGACGGTGGCGCCGGAAACGACATGCTGAACGTCCACGTCGGCACGAGTGGAAAGGTGCCCGCGCTGGACGACCTGACCGGCTTCGAGTCGCTGGGAAAATCCGGCGCGGGCACCTTGCAGATCAAGGGCGCGGCGAGGGACTTCATCACGGTGGATGTCGAAGACGGGACGCTGCATATCGTTTCTCCCGGCAGCATCGCGGCGCAGCATACGGTCGTGCATGAGAACGGGACCTTGGAGGTGGACACCAACTACAACGGCACCGCCGGTAACGACACCATGAAGGTGGCGGGCGTCGTCAAGGGCTCGGGCGTCGTCGACCTGCAAGATGGCAACGACACGCTGACGCTTCTGGATGGCGCAGACCTCGGCGGCTTGAGCACCCCCATCGACGGCGGCGCGGGCAGCAACACGCTGGTCACCGACATCGCCACCAGCGCCACCCTTGGAGGCATCACCCGCTTCCAGACGCTGGAGAAAACCAACGTCGGCACCCTGCATATCAACGGCACGGCACCGGCGGACTTCAGCACCGTCAAGGTCGATGGCGGCACCGTGTCCGTGGGCCCGCAGGGCAGCATCTCGGGCGTGACCTCCACCAGCGTGGCCGCCGGCGCCACGCTGAACGTGGACGGCAGCTACAGCGGCTCCGCCGGCGCCGACACCGTGACGATGGCCGGCGCGCTCTCCGGCGCGGGCAGCGTCGCGCTGCTGGATGGCAACGACCGCTTCGAGCTGCACGACAGCGGCTCCATCGCCGCGGCCACGCGGGTGGACGGCGGTGCCGGCACCAACGCCTTCGTGCTCACCGGCAGCGCCACCGCCAGCTTCGACGCGAGCCGCCTGGACCACGGCATCGACAACTTCCAGGACCTGCGCAAGGAGGGCACCGGCACCTGGAGGCTCACCGGCACCGGCGCCCCCACGCAGCACTGGAGCGTCGCCGAAGGCACCTTGATCGGCGACAGCCAGAGCCTGCAGGGCAACGTGTCCAACCAGGCCAAGCTGGTCTTCGACCAGGCCTTCGACGGGGTCTACGCGGCCACCTTGAGCGGCGGCGGCAGCCTGATCAAGACCGGTGCGGGCATGCTGGAGCTCACCGGGCCGGCCAGCGCCATGGCTGCCGGTACAACCGTGGAGCAGGGTCGCCTGCAAGTCATGGGCTCGCTGGCGTCGCCGACCGCGGTGGAGCTGGGTGCGGATCTGGGCGGCACGGGCGTGATCGCGGGTGACGTGACCAATGCAGGCTCGGTGAGCCCTGGCACGCTCAACAGCGCCACTGCGCAGGTGCCCAAGGGGCAGGTGATTCGTCACGCGATGAGCCCGCCCGGCCTGGGCACGCTCACGGTCAAGGGCGACTACGTGAGCACTGGCGGACAGCTCAACATCCGCACCGTGCTAGGGAGCGACGACTCGCCCACCGATCGACTGATGATCGACGGCGGCAAGGGCTCGGGGCGCACGCAGATCAACGTGACCAACCAGGGCGGCGCAGGTGCGTTGACCAGGCACAACGGCATTCAGGTGGTGGGACTCGTGAACGGTGCGAGCACCAATGCGGACGCCTTCAACCTGGGCGCTCCGGTGGTGGTGGGCCCGTTCCAGTACGACCTGCGCAAGGTGGGCAGCGAGGGCTGGTTCCTGCAGTCGCGCGACAACAACCCTGTCGTCCCGCCCGCGAAGGAAGGGCAGGCGCTTACGCCCGAAGTGGCGGCGGCCAGCCCCGAGGTGTCGCTCAACAACAGCCTGGGTGCGATGACGCAGCTCTACGGACTGCAAACACTGGGCACCTGGCACACGCGCCATGGCAACGCGGACGAAGGCATGAAACGCGGCGACACGCACTACTGGGCACGAGGCTTCGGCGTCCATGGCCATGTGCAAGGCGGGGGCCTGCAGTCCCGTGGCGCGGACTTCAGCTACAACACACTGGGCATGCAAGCGGGCGCGGACCTGGAGGTCTCGCGCGACGGTCCCGTCGAAGACCGTGCGGGCGGCTATGTAGGCTTCGGCCATCTGCACGGCGGCGTCAAGCACTTCGACGGCAGCGGCGCAGGCCGCAATTCCATGCGCGGCTACTCGCTCGGCGGCTACTGGACCCGCACCAGCAGGGAAGGCTGGTATGTCGACGCGGTGGTGCAGGGCACGCGCTACGACAAGGTCGAGACGCATTCCGTGCAGGGCATCCGTGGCCGGACCTCCGGATGGGGCATCGCCGCTTCCTTGGAAGCAGGCAAGTCGCTGCCCGTGTCGGAAACGGTGAGCGTTGAACCGCAGGCACAGTTGATCGTGCAGCACAACCGGCTCGGCGATGTCCGCGACAGCTACCTCAACGAAGCCGGCCTGGGCAGCAGCAACAGCGTGCTGGGCCGCTTGGGCGCGCGCTGGGTGCATACCTGGAGCGAAGCCGGCTCGGGATTGCCGGCCAGCACGAGCTGGCTGCGCCTGAACTTGTGGCAGGAACTCGCGGGCAGGAGCAGCGCGACCTACCAGACGGCAGACGGGCCCCTGGCCTACCGCAACAACATGCGCGGCAGCTGGGGCGAAGTGGAGCTGGGCTTCAGCGCCTCTTTCTCATCGAACACCTCGATCTTCGGCACCATCGGCTATCACCACAGCCTCAGCGGCACGCACCGGGAAGGCAGCAGCTTCAACGTCGGCGTGAACACAGGCGGAACGGCTGCCGTGGGCCTCGGCCTGAGCACCCAGCTTTCACGCAGCACCAAGCTCACGGCCAAGGCTTCCTATGGAAACGGTGCCAAGGGCCAGGACAACGTCGCAACCGCCAACGTCGCATTGGATGTGAGGTGGTAGATGAATGCGATGAACCCGACGTTCGCGCACAGCACCGTGCCGATGACCCATGTCGTTGGGCACGGGTTCCGCACGCAGCGCAGCTTTGGCATCTATGTCTTCCGGATGGCGTTCGACGAAGTCCGTGTGCATGGGAAGGCCGTCAGATTGACGCGCAGGGAGTTCGAACTCGCGTTGATGCTCTTCACCCAGATGGGCGACCTGCTGTCCCGCGCGTCGATACTCGACGCGCTCTGGCAGAACGACGATGGCGGCTCGTCGCGCTCACTGGATACGCACATTTGCCGGATTCGCAAGTCCCTCGACATCGAGCCCGCGAACGGTTTTGTGCTCTCGACGATCTACCGCCGTGGTTACCGCCTCGAAGCGGCGACACCGGCGAACGAGGCGGTCTATGAGTACGCCACCACGCGCCGGCGTTAGCGGTCGAGCCGGTGCTCGACGATCCGCCTGGGCTCGTCAGTGCGGCAGGGCATCCGTCCGTGAGCCGGCATGAGGTCGGGCGGGTGCAGCCATGCGACTTCCGTCGCTTCGATCCAGCAGGCGAAGATCGGGTGGCCGTCGACGACGCGGGGCGAGCCGGCCCGCGTCGCCGCGAAGCCCTCGCGGCGCAGCAGGCGTTCGATGCCAAGGGGTGACACGGTGATCAGCCGCCGCACGCCATGCCCCGCCGCGACGCGCAGCGCGGATGCAAGCAACACGATGGCCAGCGGCGACGCGAACTGCGGGTGCTGTTTCTCCCGCTCTGCTTCGCCGCCGGTGGCAGCGAAGCGGGACAGCTCCCACACATCGCGACCGCGAGGCAGCGGGGTGTCCTGCATCAATTGCGGAAAGACGTCCCGCAGCAGATACGGCCGGTCAGTCGGCAGCAGCCTGGCGCTGCCGACGACATCCCCGCCGGGGCCGCAGGCAACAACGTGCAAGGTGTCATCGCGATCGAACTGATCCAGCTCAAGTCCCTGCCTCGTGGTGAGTCTCCACCCTAGTCGCTCGACGAATATCCGATGGCGATACCTCGCCAGCGCTTCCATGAGACCAGGTCCCAGCGACGCTGGGGTACCAGCCGAAATCTTGAGTTGCACCATGTTCTTGTCTCCCTGTTGCCAAAGTTTCGCCGTCTGCGCGGGATCGGCTAACTACCATTTCTCGTAGGTGGCGAAGACTGGCCGGAACAATTCGATTCACGTCGAAACTGTCAACAACTTGCCTTTCATTGCGAGGGTCGCGTACTCAATTCTCACCAATTGTCGCAAGCGGCTCGCGCTGTAGTTCCTTCTTCCTAAGATTCGAGCCCTTACCAGCAGGTATGCGTGTGCCTCGATGTTCTTTTGCCGCGACGGGCGCCGCTGCCACCATTCAAGTTAGTTTGAACCAAGGCGCCAAGCCCCTGCGTTCTCCCCTATCGACATTCTTCCTTTCATGAGCCCTCAACGGATTGCTGCCGACCATTCGCAAGGCGAACCCCGCGTTGCATCGAAGAGCGCAGCGCGACGCCGCGTCGCCGTACTCGATGCCGACCCTGCTTCCAGCGAACATGCGCGCCGTGCGATCCGCGCCCTTGGACATTCGCCGCTGCTTTTCTCCAATGCCGACGAACTGCGCGAGCTCGGCCCAAGGGCGCGAGAGTTCGCCATGGTGCTGCTGGGCTGCCCCGAAGACCATGATGCCTTGGGCGGATTCGTCAACGAGGTGCTGTCGCTGGTCGGTCCCGATGTCCCGATGCTCTTCGGCGTTCGCGAAGACCAGTTGCGGGCCTGGATGTCGCACTGCCGTCCCCAGGACGACGTCGTCGTCGCGCCGTCCTCGTTCGCGAAGCGCTACCAGTCGATCGAGCGCTTCATGGGCCGGCAAGGCATACCGGTGCAAGGGCCAGGGCTCCAGTGGGGGCCCTACCGCTTCGTGCCCGCGACGGGGATGGTCGAGGTCGACGGCGCTGCGGTGGGCCTTCAGCCGATGGACTTCGATCTCGCGGTGGAGCTGTTCCATAACCTCGATCGCACGCTTTCGCGCGACAGGCTTCGCCTGATGACCGCCGGCTGCGATACCAACAGGGACGCCCGCTGGATCGATCAGTGCATGCTGCGCATCCGCCGCACACTCGACCTCTCGCCTGAGCGCGGCTGGCGCCTCGACGCCGTTCCGTGGAAAGGCTATCAACTCAGCACGACCAGCCCGGCGGCCGCGGATGCGCCCGCCGCGGAGCACGAGCTTTCGCCTTCATCGCGCTATTGACGCCTGGAGAGCCAACATGGAACTCTGGATCGCCGTCGGCAGCCTCTGGCTGTCACTCCTCTGCATCTACGTCCGCATCCGCCAGGGCCGCACGGTTGCCCAATGGTGCGATGCCATCCGTTTCCGGCAGTCCGACGAGGCGTCGCCGCACCAATTGTTCGGCTACCTGCTCAGCGGCAACCTGGCGCTGCTGGAGGGCGATGACTTCAATCAATTGAGCAGCATCCTCGCGGTGCGGCGCATCAGGAAACTGCTGGCCTGGTACTGGGGAATTCATTCTCGCGAGGACTTTCATCGTGCCGTCGATCAGCGCCTCGGGCAATTGGGCACGATGTCCTCGCAGGAGCGGGACGCCTTCGCCGCCTGGCGCAACAACGCCCCCATCGATACGGAGTCCTATGGGGCGTTGCTCGACGCGTGTGTCTTCCTGTCGGTGGACGCAGGCATCGTCACGCCCTGCGAGATCACGGGCCGGCATCTCGATATGAGGGCCTGGGACATCCAGCAACTCGCCTACATCCTGCGCCTGGGCTTTACCCTGGGCTACGTGACGCGGGAGTTCGCGGAGAGCATGCTTGCCCGCCTGCAGCGTGAGGCGAGGATTCACTACGCTTCATGGAAAGACTACTCGCTGTCGTCGCTCGTGGGCAGAGGCCTTCGCAATCGCATCGACCTCTTCGACCCCGGCAACTGGCAGCAGATCGCGCGAACGCACGTCGTCCTGACCGCGCCGGCTTCGCCCATTGCGCAGGCTGCGCCCTGGGGCCGGTCGCGCTTCTGGTTCGAAGGGGCCCAGGACGCCGCACAGACCTCGAGAGGCGGTTGAGCGCGTTCGCCGGTGATCCGCGCAGCGGGCGCATACATCCGATATTTTTCGTCCTTGCCCTGTTCCCGGCCGCCCTGGCGGCCGATAGAACAGCATGGCTTCGCAGACGATTCCCGAACAAGAAGAGCCGGCCTATCGGATCGTGATGCGCGAAGGATGCAGGCTGATTTACGGCCACATGCCGCTGCGCGAATTCCTTCGCCTGATGAGAACGGCGCGCGACTCGGATGTCCTCCACGCTGGCCTGGCGCGCATGCTGGGCGCGACCGCCATCATCGGCCCGCCGGACGCACTGGCTCGCATTCGAAAGCAGGAGACGCCCGCCGCCATCGGCCGCGTCCGCGCGCACCTCGGGCGCTCGGCCCTGCGGCTCGACCTGGATGCCGTCCGCTGGCTTGCCGCCGGAGAGCATGGGCCGTCGTGCCTGGCGCTCTTCGTCCTGCTGACCGGGGTCTGGCCACCGCGCTATCTTGGCTCCGAAGACGAGTTCCCACGCGACGCGAATGCCTTCAGGCGCTGCCGCCTGCTGATCGAGCAGGTCCCCTCGCTGAAAACCCACCTGACCACGCTGGCACGCCGCGTCGCGGAGCCGCGCGTCGCGCAATGGGCCGCGCTGGCGGAAGGCTGGGAAGACCTTTGCGCGCAGATGGACCATGAGGCGCCGAACTGGCGGGTGCGCGTGGGCAAGGCCCCCGGCGTGACCGCGATGCTCGCCTGCTTCAGGGAGGTCGAAGTCGTCTAGCCGAACCGCTGCCGGAAGGCTTCGCAGAACTCGGAGTTGCCGGTGACTGACAGCGTCAGCGTGTGCCGTGGCGCACCGGCCGCGCCAAGACGGACCTGCAGCGCGTGGGTGTGCTCGTCGAACTCGATCGTCTCGGGCGCGGCGGTCTCCCGCATGCCCTGCAGGTCGTAGTCCCAGTCGCCGCCTTCCCCTACCGGGCCGCGGCGGCCCGGAAAGGTGGCGTGCGCCCAGGCCAGCACCTCGGCCGCTTCCGCACGGACGGCCGCGGCCTGCTGCGTACCGGTGGAGGCCATGGCGTCGAAGACACCAATTCCCGCGGTGTCCTCGCTGTAGTCGAAATCAAGGTAGCGCAATGCCCGGTCGCTCCGGTTCAGCCCGGCTGCTTGACCACACGCAGGTAGGGCTTGGGCGACTTCCACCCGGCGGGGAAGAGCTTCTTGGCATCGTCGTCGGACACCGAGCCGGCAATGATGACGTCGTCACCCTTCTGCCAGTTCGCCGGCGTCGCCACCTTGTGCGCGGCGGTGAGCTGCATGGAATCCACGACCCGCAGAATCTCGTCGAAATTGCGGCCGGTCGTCATCGGGTAGGTCAGCATCAGCTTGATGCGCTTGTCCGGCCCGATCACGAACACCGAGCGCACCGTTGCGTTGGTCGCCGCGGTCCGCCCTTCGGCGCCGCCCGCTTCCTCGGCCGGCAGCATGTTGTAGAGCTTGGCCACCGCCAGGTCGGTGTCGCCGATCATCGGGTACTTCGGCAGGTAGCCCTGCGTTTCCTCGATGTCCTTGGCCCAGCGATCATGGGCATCCACCGGGTCGACGCTCAGGCCGATCAGCTTGGTGTTGCGCCGGGTGAACTCCGGCTCGATCTTCGCCATGTAGCCGAGCTCGGTGGTGCACACCGGCGTGAAATCCTTTGGATGCGAGAACAGGATCGCCCATTGATCGCCGATCCATTCATGGAACTTGATCGGTCCCTGGGTGGTGTTGGCCGTGAAATCCGGGGCGATATCGTTGATGCGCAGTGACATGGTCTCTCCTTGAAGTGACGAGGGCGGTGGCCGGCTCGCGGGGGCTCCGGCGGGCTGGCGAGCGTCCAAGCATAGAAGAGTGCGGCCGCCCGCACCAGCGTCCAGCGCGCCGCACGGGCTACCGCGTCGCGCTCGGTGCGCCGCCCCACAGCGGGGTGAGCCGGGCGCGCTCCTCGTCGAAGCGAGCGTTGACGCGCCGCTTCTCGTCCTCCTGGTCGCCGATGAAACGGTTCTGCACCGCGACGCTCTTGGCGTTGTCGTCGAACTTGCGGCGTATCGCGTCGGGCGCCTTGCTCAGGTCCTTGCCGTAGAACTCGAGTTCGTCGTCGATCTTCTTCCGCTCCTCCGACAACTCGCCCAGGCGCTTCTTTGCCGCCTGGATCACGGCGTCGATCTGTACAAGCGCCTCGGCCCGCTCCCGGTTGTGCGCCGCAACATTGGGATAGCGGATCAGCAGGGCGCGTTCGCGGCGCCGCTCCTCCAACTGCCGCGCCGCGAGCAACTGCGCCTGCCGTTCGCGCTCCTCGCGCTCCGCCTGCTCGCGGGCTGTATAGGTGGGTTCGATCTTGCGGCGGATGCTGCCGCTCGGGTTGAGTTCACGCTGCTCGCGGTCGATGCAGTCGGCGATCGGCCGGTCCGCCGTGATCGTCCGGCCGCGCGAGTCGGTGCAACTGTAGATGCCGCCGCTCGGCGCCGGCTGCTGCTGCGCCTCGACGGTGCCGGTCGCTGCCAGCAAGAAGGCCAGGGATGCGATGGATGCTCGGATACACGCCAACGTCAGTCCTTCACGAAGAGGTGAAACTGGATCTTCAGCCCGCGCCGTAGCGCGCCCTGTAAGCCAGGACCGCCTCGCGATGAGCGCCCAGCGCGTCGTCGGCACGGCCCGAGAGGTACTGTAACAAGTCGTCGAGGGTCGCGATCGCGACAACCTGCATGCCGAGCTGATTTCGCACGTACTGCACCGCGCTGTGATCCACGTCGACGCCGTTCTCGGTCGCCTTCTCCTGCCGGTCCAGCGCGATGGCCACTGCATGCGGCGTGGCGCCGGCGCCGCGGATGGCTGAAATCGACTCGCGCACCGCCGTGCCTGCCGACATCACGTCGTCGACGATCAGCACCCGTCCCTTGAGCGGTGCGCCGACCAGGGTGCCGCCTTCGCCGTGGTCCTTGGCTTCCTTGCGGTTGTACGCGAACGGCACGTTGCGCCCGCGCCGCGCCAGCTCGGCGGCGACTGTCGCGCCCAGCGGGATGCCCTTGTAGGCCGGCCCGAAGATCATGTCGAATTCGAGGCCGCTGGCGATCAGCCGGTCTGCATAGAATCCCGCGAGCCGCGCGAGCTTTGCGCCGTCGTCGAAGAGACCGGCGTTGAAGAAATAGGGGCTCATGCGCCCGGCCTTGGTCTTGAACTCGCCGAAGCGCAGCACGCCGGATTCCAGCGCGAACTGCACGAAATCCTGCGCCAGCGCGCCCCCATCACCAGATTCGCCCGTACCCACAACTTCAGCCATCAGGAATTCCTCGTGTTCAAACTGACCAGCCTCAACCTCAATGGCCTGCGCTCGGCCGCCACCAAGGGCGTTGCCGATTGGGTGGCGGAACTGGCGCCGGATTGTATTTGCATGCAGGAGATCAGGGTCCAGGCGAGCGACATCGAAGGCCGCTTCGAGGAGATGGCGGGGCTCAAGGGCCACTTCCATTTCGCCGAAAAGAAAGGCTATGCCGGCACCGCGATCTACACCAGGCATCTGCCCAGCGAGGTGGTCGTCGGCTGGGGCGACCGCGAGTTCGATGCCGAGGGCCGCTACCTGGAGCTGCGCTTCGACACGGCCCGGCGCAAGTTCTCCGTCATCAGTTGCTACTTTCCCAGCGGCTCCTCCGGTGAAGAGCGGCAGGCGGCGAAGTTCCGCTTCCTCAAGGGCTTCTTCCCGCACTTGGTCGCCCTCAAGCGCGAGCGCGAATTCGTCCTCTGCGGCGACATCAACATCGCGCACAAGGAGATCGACCTCAAGAACTGGCGCGGCAACCAGAAGAACAGCGGCTTTCTGCCCGAGGAGCGCGCCTGGATGACCAACCTGCTCGACGCCGGCGCTGAAGGCGCCGGGCTGGTGGACGTCTACCGCATGCTCAAGCCCGACGCCACCGAGGAGGCCTACACCTGGTGGAGCAACCGAGGCCAGGCCTACGCGAAGAACGTGGGTTGGCGGCTCGACTACCACCTGGCCACGCCGAAGACCGCCCAGCTCGCGCGCCACGAGTCGATCTTCAAGACCATCAAGTTCAGCGACCACGCGCCGATCACGGTGGACTACGACTTCACGCTCTGAGCCGCGGCTAGCGCGACAGCTCCGGAAGCGCCCTCACCAGGGTTTCGCAGAAGGCCTGCATCGTCTCGGTCTCGTGCGAGCCGCGCTTGGTGATGCGATAGAAGTCGAGTTCCACGCGCGGCTTGACAAGCACATCGGTGCGCACGCGGTGACGCCGGCACGCGGCGAGCGCGAAGGTCGGCATCACGGCCGTGCCGAAGCCGGACTCCACCATCGAGATCAGCGTGCCGAAGAAGTTGAAGGCGGGCCGCTGCGCGTCCGCCATGCCGATCGTCGCCAGGTGGCCGTCGATGACCCTCTGGATCGGATTGCTCGGCGGCAGCCCGAGCAGTTCCGTCGAGCGCAAGGCCGACCAGGGGGCGGTGCCGATGGCCGGCGAATCCTCCTCCGGTGCCCCCGGTGCCACGCGCATGAGGTGGAAACGGCCCACCGCGCGCCGCTCCAGCCCCGGCGCGGCCTTGAAGAAAAAGCCCAGGCCCATGTCCGCCTCGCCGCCCGTCACCATCGCCTCCACGTCGCGCAGGTCGGCGTCGAACAGCTTGAGGGTGACCTTCGGATGGCCGTCGCGGAATCGGTGGAAGACCTGGGGCAGAAGGTGGGAGGACACCAACGGCGTCGCCGCGATGCGCAGCGTCTGCCGGGCCTCGTCGCCGTCGCTGCCCAGGCGCGCGGTCACGTCGTCCAGGTCGGTCACCACGCGCTCCACCACCGGCAGCAGGCGCCGGCCCGCCGGTGTAAGGCTCACCATGCGCGTAGTGCGGTCGAACAGCCGGCAACCCAGCTGGCGTTCCATCTCGCGCACCAGCGTGCTCAGCCCGGCCTGTGTCATGTGCGCCTGCTCGGCCGCGCGGGTGAAGTTGCCGATGTGTGCGACGTGGAGGAAGGCGCGCATCTGCCGAACGGATAGATTCATACGAGTTGATGATAAATCCATACGACATCTAAATTTCCCAAATAAGCGCCGCTCCGGTCTAATCCGCCCCCGTACTGAAACCACGATCCAGGAGGCGATATGGGAGAGACGAGCAAGCAAACCGAAGTCATCGTGCTGGGGGCCGGCATCGGCGGACTGACCCTGGCGCTGAGCCTGCACCAGGCCGGCATTCCATGCCGCGTCTATGAGGCCGTGCCCGAACTCAAGCCCCTCGGCGTGGGCATCAACTTGCTGCCGCATGCCGCGCGCGAACTCAGCGAACTCGGCTTGCAGCCCGCGCTCGACAAGGTCGGCGTGCGCACGTTGGAGTCGGTGTTCTTCAACTCCCACGGCCAGCTCGCCTTCCGCGAAGCGGCGGGCACCGCGGCCGGCTACGACTGGCCGCAGTACTCGATCCACCGCGGCGACCTGCATGCCGTGCTGCTGACCGCCACCCTGGAGCGTCTGGGCGAAGACAGCGTGGTATGCGGCCACCGCTGCGCCGGCGTGGGCCAGGACGACACGGGCGTCACCGCCCGCTTCAATGCGCCGGACGGCTCGGCGCTGCCGAGCGTGCGCGGCGCGATCGCCGTCGGCTGCGACGGCATCCACTCCGTGCTGCGCAAGCAGTTCTATCCCAACGAAGGCGCCCCGCGCTACTCGGGCGTGAACATGTGGCGCGGCACCGCGAAGCACAAGCCCTTCCTCTCGGGCGCGAGCATGG
>CBIHOG010000010.1:0-132480 GCA_966211435.1 uncultured Variovorax sp.
GGCTACCTGCAGATCACCGACCGCAGCAAGGACGTGATCAAGTCCGGCGGCGAGTGGATCAGCTCCATCGACATCGAGAACATCGCCGTCTCGCATCCATGCGTGGCGATGGCCGCGTGCATCGGCGTGGCGCATCCGAAGTGGGACGAACGGCCGGTCGTCATCGTGGTCAAGAAGCCGGGCTCGGAGCTGACCTGCCAGGAATTGCTCGCCTTCTACCAAGGCAAGGCGGCCAAGTGGCAGATCCCGGACGACGTGGTCTTCGTGGATGCGATCCCGCTCGGCGCCACCGGCAAGATCCTGAAGACGCGGCTGCGCGAGCAGTTGCGGGACTACAAGCTGCCGGCCGGGAGCTGAGTTTTTCCTACCGATGGGTAGCAATCCGGCTACCCATCGGTAGCACCGAGGCGGGGCGCGCTGTCGCCTGCGCGATAAAAAGGGCGGGCGCGGCCGGCCTCTTACGGGCATTCCCTGACGGGCGAGGTTGCAAAGGCTTGTAATCTCGTTGCGCATCGCAGCATGACCAGGAGACAAACCATGAAATTCGCCTTGAAGATCGCAACCGCCGCCGTCCTTGCGGCCACCGCCTCCGTGGCGTTCGCCCAGAAGGGTGAAACCGTGAAGATCGCCTGGCTCGATCCGCTGTCGGGCCTGATGGCCGCCGTCGGCACCAACCAGCTCAAGACCTTCCAGTTCCTGGCCGAGGAGTTCAACAAGAAGAACGTGGCCGGCGTGAAGTTCGAGATCATCGGCATCGACAACAAGCTCAGCCCGCAGGAGACGACCAGCGCGTTGCGCTCGGCCATGGACCAGGGCGCGCGCTACGTGGTGCAGGGCAACGGCTCCGGCCCGGCGCTGGCCATCATGGACGCGCTGGAAAAGCACAACGCCCGCAACCCGGGCAAGGAAGTGCTCTACATCAACTACGCGGCCGTCGACCCCGACCTCACCAACAGCAAGTGCAGCTACTGGCACTTCCGCCTCGATGCCGACACCTCCATGAAGATGGAGGTGCTGACCGCCTTCATGAAGGAGCAGAAGGACATCAAGAAGGTCTACCTGATCAACCAGAACTACTCGCACGGCCAGCAGGTCTCGAAGTTCGCCAAGCAGAACCTGAAGGACAAGCGGCCGGACATCGAGATCGTCGGCGACGACCTGCACCCGCTCGCCCAGGTGCGCGACTTCGCGCCCTACATCGCGAAGATCAAGCAATCCGGCGCCGACACGGTGATCACCGGCAACTGGGGTTCCGACCTGGCGCTGCTGATCAAGGCGGCCAACGATTCGGGCCTGAACGTCAAGTTCTACACCTACTACGCCGTGACCACCGGCACGCCGACCGCCATGGGCGCGGCCTCCGACGGCAAGGTCTACCAGGTGGGCTACAGCCACTACAACGCGCCGGGCCCGGTGCAGCCGCTGATGGGCGAGTTCAAGAAGAAGTTCAACGACGACATGTACACGACCGACATCTACACGGTCTACGCCATGCTCGCCGAGGCCTTCGTGAAGACCAAGAGCACGGAGCCGGTCAAGGTCGCGGCCGCGCTGGAAGGCATGAAGTTCAAGAGCTTCAACGGCGACGTGGAGATGCGCAAGTCCGACCATCAGCTCCAGCAGGGCCTGTGGATCACGCGCTGGCAGAAGACCGACGCCAAGAACCCGTACAGTCCTGAGAACACCGGCTACACGCTGGCGCCGGTCAAGTTCTACGAGGCCTACGTGGCGAGCACGCCGACCTCGTGCGAGATGAAGCGCCCCAGCCCCTGAGACGCCGGCGGGACGCTGACCGGTCGAGGCCCGACTTCAACACTCGGGCCTTTTTCTTTTCCAAGTGAATCCGAGGACTGATGAACGTCGAATTCTTCGTCATCTCGCTGCTCAACGGCGTGAGCTACGGCCTGCTGCTGTTCATGCTGAGCTCCGGCCTGACCCTGATCTTCAGCATGATGGGCGTGTTGAACTTCGCGCACACCAGCTTCTACATGCTGGGCGCCTACGTGGCGTACACGCTCTCCGGCATCATCGGTTTCTGGCCGGCGCTGTTCATCGCGCCGCTGCTGGTGGGCGCGCTGGGCGCGGGTTTCGAGCGCTACAGCCTGCGGCGGGTGCACAAGTACGGGCACGTGCCGGAGCTGCTGGTGACCTTCGGGTTGTCGTACCTGGTGCTGGAGTTGGTGCAGCTCGTGTGGGGCCGTTCGACGGTGCCCTACGGGCTGCCGCCGCAGCTGCAGGGGCCGCTTTTCACGCTCTACGGCACGCAGTTCCCGAAATCGCGTTCCTTCATCATGCTGGTGGCCTTGCTGATGCTGCTGTCGGTGTGGCTGCTGCTCACGCGCACGCGCATCGGGCTCGTGATCCAGGCGGCGCTGAAGCATCCGGAAATGGTGGAGGCGCTGGGCCACAACGTGCCGCGCGTCTTCATGCTGGTGTTCGGCGGCGGTGCGGCACTGGCCGGGCTGGCGGGCGTGGTCGGCGGCAACACCTACGTCACCGAGCCGGCAATGGCGGCTTCGGTCGGCTCCATCATCTTCGTGGTGGTCGTGGTCGGCGGCATGGGCTCGCTGGCCGGCGCCTTCCTGGCCTCGCTGCTGATCGGCATCATCCAGACCTTCGCGGTGGCGATGGACCAGTCGCTGGCCACCGGGCTGCAGGCGCTGGGCGTCGCCGTCACTGAAAACACCTTCGGCTACCCGCTGCTCAAGCTCACGATCTCGCAGGTCGCGCCGATCCTTCCATACCTGTTCCTGGTGCTGATCCTCATCTTCAGGCCGAAGGGCCTCCTCGGAACGCGGGAAGACTGACATGACCACGCAGTACTACCGCTTCAAGCCCTGGAACATCGGGCGCTACTTCATCTGGTCGCTCTTCGCGATCGCGCTCATCGTGGCGCCGCTGCTCTTCAAGAGCAGCCTGGCGCTCACGATGCTCTCGCAGATGGGCTACCTCATCATCATCTGCCTGAGCTACAACATCCTGCTCGGGCAGGGCGGGATGCTGAGCTTCGGCCATGCCGTGTACGTCGGCCTCGGCTCCTTCATCGCCATCCATGCGATGAACCTGGCGGGCAAGGGCGGCTGGCCGATCCCGCTGGTGGTCATTCCACTGGTGGGCGGGCTGGCCGGGATGTTCTTCGCCATCCTGCTCGGCTTCGTCACGACCAAGAAGTCGGGCACCACCTTCGCGATGATCACGCTCGGCATCGGCGAGCTGGTCGCGTCGATGGCGCTGATGTTCCCGGGTTTCTTCGGCGGGGAGGGCGGCATCACGACCGACCGCGTCTACGGCAAGCCCTTCTTCGGCCTGAACTTCGGCTCGCAGTTGCAGGTGTACTACCTGATCGCGGTTTACTGCTTCGTATGCACCGCGCTGATGTATGCCTTCACCGGCACGCCGCTCGGCCGCATCCTGAACGCGGTGCGCGACAACCCGGAGCGGGTGGAGTTCATCGGCTACAACACGCAGCGGGTGCGTTATTTCGCCTTCATCATCGCGGGCTTCTTCGCCGGCGTGGGCGGCGGTCTCGCGACCATCAACTTCGAGATCGTCAACGCGGCCGACAGCCTGAGCGCGATCCGCTCCGGCGGCTACCTGCTCTTCACCTTCCTGGGCGGGGCGGTGTTCTTCTTCGGGCCGATCATCGGCGCGGTGCTGCTGGTCTTCGCCGCGGTGCTGCTGTCGGAGTTGTCGAAGGCATGGCAGCTCTACTTCGGGCTGGTGTTCGTCTTCATGGTGATGTTCGCGCCGGGCGGCATCGCGAGCCTCATCATGATGAACCTGCGGGTCGCGAAGTTCGGCAAGTTCAACCGCTTCTGGGGCCTTTACGGCGGGCTGCTGGTGGCGGTCATCCCGGTCATCATCGGCGCCGCGGCGCTCATCGAGATGATCTATCACATCCAGCTCAACTCGGCGCTCGGGCCGACGCTCAACTTCTTCGGCGTGGCGCTGGACACTTCGGGCTTCGCCAGCTGGCTGGGCGCCGTCGTCATCTTGCTCGCGGGCCTGGGCGTGCTCGAGGTCGTGCGACGCCGCTTCGTGAAGGTCTGGGGCCAGGCCCAGGAAGAGATCGAGGCGGAAATCAAGCGCAGGGAGGCCGCATGACCCATGCACTTGAACTGAAGGCGCTGCGCAAGAACTTCGGCAAGACCGAAATCATCCGCGGCGTGGACCTGGCGGTGGAGGCCGGCGACCGGATCGCGATCATCGGGCCGAACGGCGCGGGCAAGTCGACGCTCTTCAACCTCATCAGCGGGCGGCTGGCGCCGACCAGCGGCGAGGTGCTGCTGAACGGCCAGCGCATCGACGGCAAGCGGCCTTTCGAGATCAACCGGCTGGGCCTCTCGCGCAGCTTCCAGATCACCAACATCTTCCCCAAGCTCAGCGTGTTCGAGAACCTGCGCTGCGGCGTGCTGTGGAGCCTGGGCTACCGCTACACCTTCCTGCGCTTCCTCTCGAAGCTGGACGATGCCAACGAGCGCACCGAAGAGCTGCTGCGCCAGATCGGCCTGGAGAAGAAGCGCGACGTGCATGCGGTGAACCTCACCTACGCCGAACAGCGGGCGCTGGAGATCGGCGTGACCATCGCGGGCGGCGCCAGCGTGATCCTGCTGGACGAGCCCACCGCCGGCATGAGCAAGACCGAGACGGCGCACTTCATCGCGCTGATCAAGCAAGTGACCGTCGGCAAGACGCTGCTGACCGTGGAGCACGACATGGGCGTGGTGTTCGGCCTGGCCGACAAGATCGCGGTGGTGGTGTATGGCGAGGTGATCGCCTTCGACACGCCGGCGGCTGTGCGCGCCAACGCGCGCGTGCAGGAGGCCTACCTGGGCTCGCCGGTGGCGGACGCGCAAGGCGGGGGGCACTGAGATGCTGCAACTCAAGGACATCCACGCCTACTATGGCAAGAGCCACGTGCTGCATGGCGTCAGCTTCGATGTCGGCCCGGGCGAGATCGTCGCGCTGCTGGGCCGCAACGGCTCCGGCCGCTCGACCACGGCCAAGGCCATCATGGGCCTGGTGCACGCCGAGGGGGGCCTGTTCTGGAAGGAGCAGGACATCCTGCGCCGCAAGGCCTATGAGATCGCGCACCTGGGCATCGGCTACGTGCCGGAGAACCGCGACATCTTCCCCAAGCTCACGGTGCACCAGAACCTGCTGCTCGGGCAGAAGGGGAAGGGCAAGGGCAGCCGCTGGTCCTTCGACGACATGTACGGCATGTTCCCACGGCTGAAGGAGCGCCAGCACACGGAGGCCGGCGTGCTTTCGGGCGGCGAGCAGCAGATGCTGACGTTGTGCCGCACGCTGATGGGCGACCCGGACCTGATCATCATCGACGAGCCCACCGAAGGCCTCGCGCCGAAGATCGTGGAGCTGGTCGGACAATACTTGCGCACGCTGAAGGACAAGGGCATTTCCGTGCTGCTGATCGAGCAGAAACTGACGATCGCGATGCAGATCTCCGACCGCGCGCTGGTGATGGGGCACGGCAGCATCGTCTTCGACGGCACGCCGGACAGCCTGCGCGCGGACGCGGCGACGCGCAAGGAATGGCTCGAAGTTTGACCGCGCCCGACCGGAGGGCTCGATGATTGTCCCGGCAGCGACTGAATGGCGTTGCCGGGTCATGTGAAAGGCCTAGAATTTCACCAAAAAAGAACGTCCGTGCTTTTTAGGGCGCCGACTCCGTTTTCCCGATCCTCACCCATCCAAAGGAACCCAGCATGACGGCTGAATACAAAGTGCTCGGCGACGTCGCCGTGATCACGCTGCGCAACCCCCCGGTCAACGGCCTCGGCTACGCCACGCGCGTCGGCGTCACCGATGGCCTGGCCAAGGCCACGGCCGACGCGGCGGTCAAGGCCATCGTCATCACCGGCGAGGGCAAGGCCTTCTCGGGCGGCGCGGACATCAAGGAGTTCGGCACGCCCAAGGCCATCCAGGACCCGAACCTGCTGAGCGTGATCCTCGCGCTGGAGAACTCGCCCAAGCCGATCGTCGCCGCGATGCACTCGGTGTGCATGGGCGGCGGGCTGGAGCTCGCGATGGGCTGCCACTACCGCATCGCCGCGCCCGGCACCAGCATCGCGCTGCCCGAGGTCAAGCTGGGCCTGATCCCCGGTGCCGGCGGCACGCAGCGCCTGCCGCGCCTGCTGGGCGTGGAGACGGCGCTCAACATGATCGTGAGCGGCGAGGCGGTCAAGAGCGAGGTGCTCGCGAGCCTGCCCGGCCAGAAGCTCTTCGACAAGCTGGCCGGCTCGGCCGAGTCGCTCTTCGACGAGGCGCTGGAGTTCGCGAAGTCCGTGGCCGGCAAGGACGGCGAGCTGCCGCTGGTGCGCAAGCTGCCGTGCAAGCACCCGCAGGGCGATGCCTACTTCCAGTTCGCGCGCAACATGGTGGGCGGCATGTCGAAGAACTACCCCGCGCCGCTGAAGTGCGTGGACGCCGTGGAAGCCGCGACGAAGATGAAGTTCGACGACGGCATGGCCGAGGAACGCCGCATCTTCACCGCTTTGATGTTCACGCCCGAGTCGATGGCGCTGCGCCACCTCTTCATGGCCGAGCGCGCGGCCTCGCGCATCCCGGATGTGCCGGACGACACGCCCCAGCGCGGCGTCAAGTCGGTCGGCGTGATCGGCGCCGGCACCATGGGCGGCGGCATCTCGATGAACTTCCTGAACGCCGGCATTCCCGTGAAGATCCTGGAGATGAAGCAGGAGGCGCTGGACCGGGGCGTCGCGACCATCAAGAAGAACTACGAGGCGCAGGTCAAGAAAGGCAAGCTCAAGCAGGACAAGTACGAGCAGCGCATGGCGCTGCTGAGCACCACGCTGGACTACGACGACCTGAAGGATGCGGACCTGATCATCGAGGCGGTGTTCGAGGAGCTGGGCGTCAAGGAGAAGGTGTTCAAGGAACTGGACCGCGTGGCCAAGCCCGGCGCGATCCTGGCGTCGAACACCTCCACGCTGGACGTGGACAAGATCGCCGCCTTCACGAAGCGCCCGCAGGACGTGGTCGGCATGCACTTCTTCAGCCCGGCGAACGTGATGAAGCTGCTGGAAGTCGTGCGCGGCAAGCAGACGGCCAAGGACGTGCTGGCCACCGTGATGGCGACCGCCAAGAAGATCAAGAAGACAGCCGTGGTCTCGGGCGTGTGCGATGGCTTCATCGGCAACCGCATGATCGAGCAGTATTCGCGGCAGGCCGGCTTCCTGCTGGACGAAGGGGCGACGCCGCAGCAGGTGGACAAGGCGATCGAGAAGTTCGGCTTCGCGATGGGCCCCTTCCGCATGGGCGACCTGGCGGGCAACGACATCGGCTGGGCCATCCGCAAGCGCCGCGCCACGGAGCGCGCCGACATGAAGTACAGCAAGACGGCCGACAAGCTCTGCGAACTCGGCCGCTTCGGCCAGAAGACAGGGGCAGGCTGGTACGACTACCAGGCCGGCAAGCGCGATGCGATCCCGAGCCAGGTGGTGCTGGACCTGATCGAGCAGCACCGCAAGGACGAAGGCATCACGCCGCGCAAGATCTCCGACGAGGAGATCGTGCAGCGCCTGGTGTATTCGCTCGTGAACGAAGGCGCGCACATCCTGGAGGACGGCATCGCGTCGAAAGCCGGCGACATCGACATGGTGTACCTCACCGGCTACGGCTTTCCGATCTGGCGCGGCGGCCCGATGCACTATGCCAACCAGGTCGGCCTGTACAACGTGGCCGAGGCCATGAAGCGCTTCGCGAAGAACCCGCGCGATGACGCGAAGTTCTGGGAGCCGGCGCCGCTGATCCAGAAGCTGGTCGCCGACGGCAAGCAGTTCAGCTGAAGGACGGGTGCCACACCCCATGCTGAAACGCGTTCTTCTTGGCTTGCTCGTGATGCTGGTGGTGCTGGGCGCCGTCCTCGCGGTCGGTGTCTGGCGCACGCCGTCGCGGCAGATGGTCGTCGCACCGGCGCCGAAGCTGGCGCTCGACGTCGAGGCCGCGGCGAAGCGGCTGGCGGGCGCGATCCCGATCCGCACCGTCTCGAGCCTCGATGATGCAGGCCAGAACGCGGCGGAGTTCGACAGGCTGCATGCCTACCTCGCGCAGCAGTTCCCGAAGGTCCATGCCACGCTGAAGAAGGAAGTGGTGGGGCAGAAGGCGCTGCTTTTCACATGGACGGGCTCCGATCCTTCCGCCCGGCCGATCGCGCTGATGGCGCACCAGGACATGGTGCCGATCGCGCCGGGTACGGAGAAGGCTTGGACGGTGGACCCTTTCAGCGGCGCCATCCAGGACGGCTTCATCTGGGGGCGCGGCACGCTGGACAACAAGAGCAATCTCTTCGCGCAGATGGAGGCCGTCGAGCTGCTGATCGGCAGCGACTTCCGGCCGAGGCAGACGGTGTACCTGGTGATGGGCGACGACGAGGAGGTCAGCGGCTTGCGTGGCGCGCTGCCGATCGCCGAGCTGCTGAAGTCGCGCGGCGTGCGCCTCGACTGGGTGCTGGACGAGGGCCTGCTGGTGCTGGACGGCGTGCTGCCCGGCCTTTCGAAGCCCGCCGCACTGATCGGGCTGGCGGAGAAGGGCTATGGCACCTTCTTTCTGTCGCTCGATACCGCGCCGGGCCATTCGTCGATGCCGCCGCGGCACAGCGCGATCGGCAGCATGAGCGCGGCGCTCGCGCGGCTGGAAGCCACGCCGATGCCGGGCGGCATCCAGGGCGTGGCGGGGCAGATGTTCCGCACCCTCGCGCCGGAGATGAGCGGGTTGAACCGCGTGATGCTGTCCAACCTCTGGCTCACCGCGCCGCTGGTGCAGGGGCAGCTGGAGAAAAGCCCGAGCAGCAACGCCATGCTGCGCACGACGACCGCGCTGACCATCGTGCGCGCCGGCAACAAGGACAACGTGCTGCCCGGCCGCGCCGAGGCGGCCGTGAACTTCCGCATCCTGCCGGGCGACACCATCGACAGCGTCGAGGCGCACCTGCGCCGCGCGCTGGGCAACGACGCGATCCAGGTCAAGCGCTATCCGGGCAATTCGGAGCCTTCGCCGGTGTCGCCGACCGATGCGGACGGCTACCGTGCCATCGAGCAGGCGGTGCGGAAGGTGTTCCCGGATGCGGTGGTCGCGCCGGGCCTGATGACCGCCGCCACCGACTCGCGCCACTTCAGCCTGGTGAGCGATGCGGTCTATCGTTTCTCGCCTTTCCGCGTGAAGGGCGAAGACCTGGCCCGCTTCCATGGCACCAACGAACGCCTCGCGATCTCGAACTACGGCGAGATGATCCAGTTCTATCACCAGTTGCTGCGCGACACGAACGCGCAGCCCCAGTAAGCCTCATTCTTCTTCCCCCAAGTCAAAGGACCACACCATGACCAGCGCCGTCATCGTCTCCACCGCTCGCACACCGCTCGCCAAGAGCTGGAAGGGCGCTTTCAACATGACGCACGGCGCCACGCTCGGCGGCCATGCGGTGCAGCACGCGGTGCAGCGCGCGGGCATCGACGGCGCGGAGGTGGACGACGTGATCATGGGCTGTGCCACGCCCGAGGGCGCGACCGGCTCGAACATCGCGCGGCAGATCGCGCTGCGCGCGGGGCTGCCGATCACGACCTCGGGGATGACGATCAACCGGTTCTGTTCCTCCGGCCTGCAGACGATCGCGACGGCGGCGCAGCGGATCATCGCCGGCGAGGGCGAGGTGTATGTGGCGGGCGGGGTGGAGAGCATCTCCTGCGTGCAGAACGAGGCGAACAAGCACATGCTGGCGGACCCGTGGCTCGTGAAGCACAAGCCGGAGATCTACTGGAACATGCTGCAGACGGCCGAGCAGGTGGCCAAGCGCTACAACATCGGCCGCGACGCGATGGACGAGTACGGCGCGGCGAGCCAGCAGAAGGCGACGGCGGCGCTGGAGGCAGGGCGCTTCAAGGAAGAGATCGCGCCGATCACGGTGCTGGCGGGCGTGGCGGACGCGGTGATGGGCTTGCGCACCAAGGAAGTGACGCTGGAGAACGATGAAGGCATCCGTCCCGGCACGACGAAGGAAGGCATCAGCGGGATTCGCTCGGCGCTTCCCGGCGGGCTGATCTCGGCGGGCAACGCGAGCCAGTTCTCTGACGGAGCCGGCGCCTGCGTGGTGGTCGACGAGAAGTATGCGCAGCAGAAGGGCTTGAAGCCGATGGGGCGCTTCCTCGGCTTCGCGGTCGCGGGCTGCGAGCCGGACGAGATGGGTATCGGGCCGGTGTTTGCCATCCCGAAGGTGCTCAAGCGCCTGGGTCTCAAGATCAGCGACATCGACTTGTGGGAGTTGAACGAGGCGTTCGCCGTGCAGGTCATCTACTGCCGGGACAAGCTGGGCATTCCCGGAGAGCTGCTGAACGTTGATGGGGGCGCCATCGCGGTCGGGCATCCCTACGGCGTGAGCGGCCAGCGCTTGACCGGGCATGCGCTCATCGAAGGCAAGCGGCGAGGCGCGAAGAAGGTGGTCGTGACGATGTGCATCGGTGGTGGGATGGGAGCGGCCGGGGTGTTCGAAGTTCTCTGATCCTTCTGTTGCGAGGAACCTCAGCCATGAGCCTCCGACCCACCCTCGACTTCCTGCTCTACGACTGGCTGGAGGCTGGTTCGTTGAGCAGCCGTGCGCGCTTCTCGGACCATTCGCGCGAGACCTTCGACGCCGTGCTTGACACCTGCGAGCGCATCGCCCGCGAGAAGTACGCGCCATTCAATCGCACGGTCGACACGCAGGAGCCGCGTTTCGACGGCGAGAAGGTGATCCTGCCGCAGGCCACGCACGACGCGCAGAAGGCCTTTGCCGAGTCCGGCATGCTGAGCGCGGCGCAGGACTACGACATCGGCGGCATGCAGCTGCCCTACACGGTGCAGGCGGCGGCCAACAGCTTCTTCGCCATGGCCTCGGTGAGCATCGGCTCCGGACTCCTGACCAGCGGCAACGCCAACCTGCTGATGGTGCACGGCACGCCGGTGCAGCAGTCGGTGTTCGCCCGGAACGAGTTCTCCGGGCGCTGGTCGGGCACCATGTGCCTGTCGGAGCCGCAGGCGGGCTCCAGCCTCAGCGACGTGGCGACGCGGGCCGTGCCCGATGGCGAAGGGTTCCAGGCCGATCCGCTCGGCCCGCGCTATCGGCTCACCGGCAACAAGATGTGGATCTCCGCCGGCGACCACGAGCTGACCGAGAACATCGTGCACATCGTGCTGGCCAAGATCCCGGACGAGAACGGCAAGCTGATTCCCGGCACGCGGGGCATCTCGCTCTTCATCGTGCCCAAGAAGCTGGTCGACACCGAAGGCCGTCTGACCGGGCAGCGCAACGACATCGCGCTCGCCGGGCTCAACCACAAGCTCGGCTGGCGCGGCACCACGAACACGCTGCTCAACTTTGGCGAAGGCAAGTTTCCGGTCGACGGCAAGGCCGGCGCCGTGGGCTATCTCGTCGGCCAGCCCGGCAAGGGACTGCACTGCATGTTCCACATGATGAACGAGGCGCGCATCGGCATCGGCATGGCCGCGACCATGCTCGGCATGGCGGGCTACGAAGCCTCGCTGGAATACGCGAAGAACCGTCCGCAGGGCCGTCCGGCCGGGCCGGCCGGCAAGGACGCCGCGCGGCCGCAGGTGCGCATCATCGAACATGCCGACGTGCGCCGCATGCTGCTGGCGCAGAAGTCGTATTGCGAGGGCGCGCTGGCGCTGGAGCTTTACTGTGCGCGCCTGGTCGACGAGCAGAAGACCGGCGACGCCCAGGCCGCCGACGACGCCCGCCTGCTGCTCGAGGTACTGACGCCCATCGCCAAGAGCTGGCCGAGCGAATGGTGCCTGGAGGCCAACTCGCTCGCGATCCAGGTGCATGGCGGCTACGGCTACACGCGCGACTTTCCGGTCGAGCAGTACTGGCGCGACAACCGCCTGAACATGATCCACGAAGGCACGCACGGCATCCAGGCGGCCGACCTGCTCGGGCGCAAGGTGCTGATGGAAGAGGGGCGCGGGCTGGAACTGCTGGCCGGGCGCATCGCCGACACCATGCGGCAGGCCGGCCACGTGCCCGCGCTGGCTGGCCACGCCAAGGCGCTCGGGGAGGCGCTGCAGCGCCTGGTCGGCGCGACGCAGGAGGCCTGGGCGACTGGCGACCCGCGGGAGGCGCTGGCGAATGCGGTACCCTACATGCAGGCCTTCGGCCACGTGGTCATCGCGTGGATCTGGCTCGACGTGGCCCGGCATGCGCTCAAGAACGATCCCGGCAAGGCCTTGCCGGCGACGGCCGGGCGCATCGGTGCCACGGACTACTTCTTTCACTACGAGTTGCCCAGGATCGGCGCATGGCTCCATGTCGTGGAGCGGCGCGACCCGACCTGCGCCGCGCTGCCCGAGGAGGCTTTCTGATGGCCACGGCCAAACCCCATGCGACGCTGGAAAAATGGATCTGGATCCTGATCTACGCCGGCCTTTTCATGTTCATCATCGGCATCGCGACCGGCCGCGCGGACGCCGGCTTCGGCTGGGCCCTGGCGGTGCCGGGCGTGGCGCTCACCGTGGTCGGCATCGTGCTGATCTATGTTCGTTCCAGATTCAAGGATTCACCGTGATCAAGCACATCGTGATGTGGAAACTCAAGAACGCCGGCGATGCCGCGCAGTTCAAGACCCGGCTCGACACCTGCCGAGGCCTCGTCCCCGGCATGAAGGCGTTCGAGGTGGCCGTGCGGGCCGAAGGCTTCGAGGCCAACCACGACGTGGTGCTGTACTCGGTGTTCGATGACAAGGCCGCGCTGCAGTCCTACCTGGAGCACCCGACGCACGTCGAGGTGGCGGGCTTCCTGGGCACGCTGCGCGAATCCCGCAGCGTGCTCGACTACGAGACGCCGTGAGGCGAGGGGAGGCACCATGAGCGCACGAAGCACCCAGCAACTCTTCGACCTGAGCGGCAAGACCGCGCTGGTTACCGGCGGCTCGCGCGGCCTGGGCCTGCAGATGGCGCATGCCCTCGGCGAGGCCGGCGCCAAGATCATGCTCAGCTCGCGCAAGGCCGGCGACCTGGAGGAGGCCGTGGCCGATCTGCAGGACAGCGGTATCGACGCGCGCTGGATCGCCGCCGACTGCGCGAAGGAGGAAGACACCCGCCGCCTGGCGCGCGAAACCATGGAGCGCATGGGTGCCATCGACATCCTGGTCAACAATGCCGGCGCGAGCTGGGGCGCTGCCGCGGAGGACCACCCGGTCGAGGCCTGGGACAAGGTGATGAACCTCAACGTGCGCGGCTATTTCATCCTCGCGCAGGAAGTGGCGCGCGCGTACATGATCCCGAAGAAGGCGGGGCGGATCATCAACATCTCGTCGATCGCCGGGCTCGGCGGCAACCCGCCCGAGATGCGCACCATTGCCTACAACACCTCCAAGAGCGCCGTGATCGGCTTCACCCAGACGCTGGCGGCCGAATGGGGCAAGTACGGCATCAACGTGAACGCGATCTGCCCTGGGTTCTTCATGACCAGGATGGCCTCCGGCCTGATCAAGGCGATGGGCGAGGAAAAGATGGCGGCGCAGGCGCCGCTTGGCCGTCTGGGCGACGAGGAGGACCTGAAAGGCATCACGTTGCTCTACGCGAGCGATGCCGGCAAGCACATCACCGGCCAGTGGCTGGCCGTCGACGGCGGCGTCAGCGTGGTCTTCGGCGGATAGCCATGACGCACCCCCAGGCTGCGCGCACCTCGTGCCGCCTTGCCTTCCCCCTTGCAGGGAGCAACACCCGCGGCCCGGCAAAGCCGGTTCCGCGGCGTTCCTGGAACTGAAATGCCTTCAGAAGAAACCGACGACATCAACACCCGCTCGTACACCAGCCGGATCCCCTTCGCGCGCCACCTGGGCTTCGAACTCACGAAGTTCGAGAACGGGGAATCCGAGATCCTCTACACGGCGAAGCCCGAGCACCTCAACACCTTCGACGTGACGCACGGCGGGGCGTGCATGACGCTGCTGGACATCACGATGGCGGCAGCGGCGCGCAGCGGCACGCCGGAGATCGGCGTGGTCACCATCGAGATGAAGACCAGCTTCATGCAGCCCTCCGTCGGCCCGCTGCACGCGCGCGGCAAGCTGCTGCACCGCACGGCGACGCTGGCCTTCACCGAGGCGAAGATCTACGACGAGCAGGAGCGCGTATGCGCGCACGCGACCGGCACCTTCAAGTACGTGAAGCGCCGTCTGCCGACCGGCCCGGCCAGTGCGAACGAGATGCGGCCCCCATCCACCGACTGAACGAATCCAAGGAGAGACCACCATGCCCGCCAACAGACAACAGCTGCTCGACAACCGCCCCGAAGGCGAAGCCGTCGCATCCAACTTCAGGCTCGTGACGACCGAGACGCCGCCGCTCAAGGAGAACGAGGTCCTGGTGCGCCACCACTACATGAGCCTCGACCCCTACATGCGCGGCCGCATGAACGATGCCAAGAGCTACGCCAAGCCGCAGCCCGTGGGCGAGGTGATGCAGGGCGGCACGGTGGGCGAGGTGGTCGAGAGCAGGAACCCCAAGTACGCCGTGGGCGACAAGGTCGTCGGCTTCGGCGGCTGGCAGGAGTACAGCGTGGTCGACGGCTCGCAGCCCGGTGCGCTGAAGAAGGTCGACACCACGCACGTGCCGCTGTCGCACTACCTCGGCGCGGTCGGCATGCCGGGCGTGACCGCCTGGTACGGGCTGGTGAAGATCATCAACCCCAAGGCCGGCGAGACGGTGGTCGTCACGGCCGCCAGCGGCGCGGTGGGCAGCGCCTTCGGCGCGCTGGCCAAGGCGCGCGGCTGCCGCGTGGTGGGCATCGCGGGCGGCGCGGAGAAGTGCAAGTACGTCACCGGGGAACTGGGTTTCGACGCCTGCATCGACTACCGCGAGCATCCCGACGTCAAGAGCATGAGCAAGGCGCTCAAGGAAGCCTGCCCGGACGGCATCGACGGCTACTTCGAGAACGTCGGCGGCTACATCTTCGACGCGGTGCTGCTGCGCACCAACGCCTTTGCACGCATCGCGCTCTGCGGCATGATCGCGGGCTACGACGGTCAGCCGCTGCCGCTGGCGAACCCGGCGCTGTTCCTGGTGAACCGGCTCAAGCTCGAGGGCTTCATCGTCAGCGAGCACATGGAGATCTGGCCCGAGGCGCTGGCGGAACTGGGCAAGCTGGTGGCCACCGGCAAGCTGAAGCCGCGCGAGTCGATCGCGCAGGGCATCGAGTCGGCGCCGGAGGCCTTCCTCGGACTCCTGAAGGGCAGGAATTTCGGCAAGCAGCTGGTCAAGCTGATCTGAACCCAGGCCAAGGAGGCCGGCGATGGACACCACACACGAGGTCTTCAACCAGCCGGCGCCGCTCACCGGCTACAACCTCTTCGAAAGCAACCAGCCGCTGCGCGACGCGCTGAAATTCAACGCGCCGCAGTTGCAGCTTGCAGGCCTCGCCGAACTGGGCGAGACGCTGGGCACTTCGGAGATGCAGACGCATGCACGGCTGGCAAACACGAACGCGCCGGTGCTGCACACGCATGACCGCTTCGGGCGCCGGATCGACGAGGTGGAATTCCACCCGAGCTACCACGTGCTGATGAAGGAGGCGGTGGCCTCGGGCCTGCATGGCGCCCCCTGGTCGGGCGTCGAGGGGACCTCCGATGCCAGCCCGCATGTCCGGCGCGCAGCCGGCTTCATGCTCTTCACCGAGCTGGAGCCCTCGATCCTGTGCCCCATCTCGATGAGCTACGCCGCCACGCCCGCCTTGCGCGGCAATGCCGCCATCTATGCGGACTGGGCACCGAAGCTCGCAAGCCTCTGGTACGACCCCGTGCTCAGGCCCTGGTCCGACAAGCCCGGCCTCACCATGGGCATGGGCATGACCGAGAAGCAGGGTGGCTCGGACGTCCGCGCGAACACCACGCAGGCCGTGCGCGCGGGCAGCGATGCGTGGGGCGAGCGCTACGAGATCACCGGCCACAAATGGTTCTTCTCCGCGCCGATGTGCGATGGCTTCCTGGTGCTCGCGCAGGCGCCGGCCGGCCTTTCGTGTTTCTTCCTCCCGCGCGTGCTGGCGGACGGTGGCCGCAACGCGATGCGCATCCAGCGCCTGAAGGACAAGCTGGGCAACAAGGCCAACGCCAGCTCAGAGGTCGAGTTCCATGGCGCGAGTGCGTGGCTGGTGGGCGAGGAAGGGCGCGGCATCCCGCAGATCCTGGAGATGGGCACGATGACGCGGCTGGACTGCGCGCTCGGCACCAGCGGCCTGATGCGCCAGGCGCTGAGCCTGGCGCTGCACCACACGGCGCAACGCCAGGCCTTCGGCAAGCCGCTGATCGCGCAGCCGCTGATGAAGAACGTGCTGGCCGATCTCGCGCTCGAAAGCGAAGCCGCCACCGCGCTGGCCATCCGGCTCGCACGCGCCTTCGACCGGCAGGATGACGAGCACGAGCGCCTGATGGCACGCCTGCTCACGCCGGTGGCCAAGTTCTGGATCTGCAAGCGCGGGAGCCACTTCGCGCAGGAGGCGATGGAGTGCCTCGGCGGCAACGGGTACGTGGAGGAGGGCGGCGAGGGCGTGATGGCACGCATCTACCGTGAGATGCCGCTCAATTCGATATGGGAAGGCGCCGGCAACATCATGGCGCTGGACCTGCTGCGCGGCCTGCGCAAGGGCGACACGATTGCCGCGCTCGCACAGGAACTCGCGCCCGCGCGCGGCGCCGATGCGGCGCTCGACCGGCTGGCCGCGGCGCTGCCGGCACGCATTGAGGCAATGGCGACCGAAGCCGAGGCACGGCGGCTCGCGCAGGACGTCGCGCTCGCGGTGCAGGCCGCGCTGCTCGCGCAGACCGCACCGCCGTCCGTCGCCGGGGCCTTCTGCGCCTCGCGCCTGGGCGGCGACTGGGGCCATGCCTTCGGCACCCTCGGCGCCGCCGCGGATTTCGACGCCATCATCTCGCGTGCCCAGCCGTACTGAACCCTTGAACGCCGCAAAGGAACGCAAACCCATGGCAGACCTGATCCTCCACCACTACGCCACCTCGCCCTTCTCGGAGAAGCTGCGCCTCATCCTCGGCTACAAGAAGCTGGCCTGGAAGTCGGTGATCATCCCGCAGATCGCGCCCAAGCCGGACTATGTCTCGCTCACCGGCGGCTACCGTCGGACGCCGGCGCTGCAGATCGGTGCCGACATGTACTGCGACACGGCGCTCATCTGCGACGTGCTGGAGCACCTGGCGCCGATGCCCTCGATCTACCCCGAGCCCGGCAAGGGCTTGTCGCGCGTGGTGGCGCAGTGGGCGGAGACCTCCGTCTTCTGGGCCGCCATGGCCTACAACTTCAGCCCCAAGGGCGCGGCCGACATCTTCGGCAAGGCGCCGCCCGAGCTGGCCAGGGCCTTCGGCGAAGACCGCAAGGCGATGAGCGTCAACATGGTCCGGCTGCGGCCGGGCGATGCCGGCGCGGCCTACAAGTCCTACCTGCGGCGCATGTCGGACATGCTGGACGACACCGACTATCTGCTCGGCGCCTACCCCACCGTGGCCGATTTCGCTTGCTATCACCCGCTGTGGTTCACGCGCAAGCGCACGCCCTCGGTGGCCGGCATCCTGCAGCTCACGCCGGCCGTGCTGGACTGGATGGACCGCATGTCCGGCATCGGCCACGGCACGATGGAGACCTTCGATGCCGAGCGCGCCATCGCGGTGGCGGCGGCTTCGACCCCGCACACGCTGCTGTCCGACAGCACTTTCCAGGACGAGCACGGCATCCCGCTCGGCGCGCGCGTGACGATTGCCGCGGAGAGTTTCGGCCCCGAGACGACCGAGGGCGAACTGATGGCCGCGACGCGCACGCACTACACGCTGCGCCGCGAGGACGCGCGCGCGGGCACGGTGCACGTGCACTTCCCGCGCATCGGCTATGTGTTGCGCGCCCTCGAAGGCTGAAGCCCGAGCCGGGCACCTTCGCGACTGCGCATCCGCGCGTTCCGTACTCCAATAGCGCTTCCAGACAAGAGACGAAAGGACACGCGCAAATGATCCAGGACTTCAAGGGCACCACGGCCGTTCTCACCGGCGCCGGCTCCGGCTTCGGCCTCGAATGCGCGCGCATCGGGGCGGCGCGCGGCATGAATCTCGTGCTCGTCGACGTGCAGCAGGACGCGCTGGACAAGGCACGGGCCGAGATGGAGGCGGCCGGCGCGCAGGTGCTCGCGCGCAAGGTCGACGTGGCCGACGCGGCGCAGATGGAGGCGCTGGCCAAGGCCGTGCAGCAGCGCTTCGGCGCACCGCATTTCGTCTTCAACAACGCGGGAGTGGGCGCGGGCGGGATGGTGTGGGAGAACACCGTCGCGGACTGGGAATGGGTGCTGGGCGTCGACCTGTGGGGCGTGATCCACGGCGTGCGCCTGTTCACGCCCATGATGCTGGAGGCAGCCGCGAAGGATCCGGCCTGGCGCGGGCACATCGTCAACACCGCCAGCATGGCCGGTCTGCTGACGCCGCCCAACATGGGCATCTACAACACGGCCAAGGCTGCGGTCGTGAGCCTGACGGAGACGCTCTACCAGGACCTGAAGCTCGTCACCGACCAGGTGGGAGCAAGCCTCCTGTGCCCGTACTTCGTGCCCACCGGCATCACCAGCAGCGACCGCAACCGCCCCGCCGCGCTCGCCGCCGGCAAGGAAACGAAGAGCCAGATGATCGGCCGCGCGATGAGCGAGAAGGCCGTGAGCAGCGGCAAGGTGACGGCGGCGGAAGTGGCCGGCAAGGTGTTCGACGCGATCAGCGCCGGCCAGTTCTACATCTACAGCCATCCCAAGGCGCTGGGCAATGTGCAAAGCCGCATGGAGAACATCGTGTCGGGCACGAACCCGGCCGACCCGTTCCTGGAGCGGCCGGACATCGGCGAGAAGTTGCGCGCGCAACTGCGTGCCAGTCCCTGAACGGAAACGAGTTGGAGCGATGGCTCATCGGTCAGCCCGACCAGCAGGCCGCGGATGATTCTGGTAGACGGTGCCTTCGCGCGGCAGTGAAGGCCCGGCCGCCTCGCTGGCTCGCGCCGCGGCTTGCTCCGGCGGCCTGAGCCGCATCGCTGCGCGACGTTGCAAGGGCCGCCGCTCAGAGAGGTCGCCGCGGGGTGGCTCTTCCGGCTCTTCCGGCGCTTCCGGCTTTTCTGGCTCGTCCTTCTCCCGCGCGTAGACCGAGGCGCGGAAGTCAGCGGGATTCACGTTCACGTAGGTGGCGGGCCGTTCTCTTCCTGGCGCGAGTTCCGGATAGTTGGCTGGTACGCGCGCGCCTGGTGATTTCGGCAAGCCCAGAAGATGGTGCCCGTAGGCGAGGAGGGTGTGCATCTGCTCGGGCGTCTGCACCATGACGTCGCTGCGCTGGCTGCGCGCGAACAGCACCTCTGCCTTGACCAGGTCCGCCAGCTTGGCGCCCGTCAGCCGGCCGTGGTCATGCAGGTTCAGCAGCCGCTCGGCGACGATGAGCATGCCCGTGCGGCCGACGCCCGCGAGGCAATGCACCATCAAGGCCTGGTCCGGATGCCGGATGCGCCAGTCGCGCATTTCGGCCGTGACCTTGTGCAGGGTTTCGAGGTCGGTGCCCTTCATGTCGGCGATCGGTACATTCAGGTGGACCAGCGTCTGCTCGCCAGCCGTCCTTCCGTCCGCATGTTCGAGGTGGACGTGCATGACGCGCTGCGTCGCCGACGAGGCGATGTGGGCCGCCTCGTTGTCCGGCCCGGCAAGGATGCCGGCCTCCATGCCCCTGTCCGTGCGGTAGCTGCCGCCTTCGCGGTAGTGGAGCCTGCGGCGCTCCTGCTCCTGGCGGCTGGTGAGGTCGAGAATCAGCCCGACCTTGTGGTCGATCAAGACGGAGGCGAAGGCCGCCATCGAGGAAGGGATGCGATCCATCGGCGCCTGGGTGGCGATGGTGCGCGCGCCGATCAGGTTGGCGTTGATCGGGCCGAGGCCCGCCTTGCCGGCGAGGAAGCCGCCATGCACGAAGTGCAGGTTGTCGAAGCGGCGCAGCGCCGGGGCCGGCTCGCCGAAGCGGTCCGGTCCGGGCATGTGGCGGGGGACCTCCACCTTGAGTTCGTCGTACATCCCGCGCGCGGTCGCGGCGAACCGTGCGTCGGCTGACGCCGGGGTGGACGGCGCCGGTTGAAACAAGGCCGCGGTCTGGCGAGGCCTTTCTGGAGCGTGGCCGTGCTTCAGCCCCGTCAATGCATTCGACATCGGCATTTCGGGGCGTCGGGATGCCTCGGTCCTGGGCGCTGGGTGGCCGGGTCGTGTCGCGCCAGTCGCGGCCCGGTCCGCGTTCGGCTTCGTGAGGGTGGGAGAGGTCAGGCGCATGGCCGCAACCGTATCCGGCCAGAGCCAGGGCCGCGTCTCCGCCCGCGAAGCGCGCAGCGTCCTTGCGAAGCTTGGCCTTCCAAAGCCCGCACATCGGGCCAGGGTTTGGTGCGGCAAGGCTTCAGGCCTCCTTAAACTGAACTCCCTGGTTCTGTTTTTGTTCAACCCGTTCCAAGGAGACCCTTGCATGGCCTACGTCGATGGATTCGTTCTTCCCGTTCCCAAGCGCAATATCGAGAAATACCGCGAGATCGCCACCCAGGCGGGCAAGGTCTGGCGCGAGCACGGCGCGCTCGAATACCGCGAGTGCGTCGCCGATGACGTGAAGCCCGGCGAGCTCACCTCTTTCCCGCAGAGCGTGCTGCTGAAGGATGACGAGACGGTCGTCTTCGCCTATATCGTGTTCAACTCGCGCGCCCATCGCGACGAGGTGAATGCCAAGGTCATGAGCGACCCGCGCCTGGCCCAGATGATGGACATGAGCAACATGCCTTTCGACGGCAAGCGCATGTTCTGGGGTGGTTTCAGCCCGCTGGTCGAGCTGTAGTCGGGACGGGCGCCGGGCTGCGTTCCGCGAACTGCCCGTTCCAGTAGGGGTAGTAGGGGTAGGGCGGCGTCGCCGCGCTCGCCGCGTCGAGTCTTGCCATCTGCTCCAACGTGAGTGTCCAGCCGAGCGCGCCAAGGTTCTGCCTCAGCTGCGCCTCGTCGCGCGCGCCGATCAGCACGCTCGCGACGGTCGGGCGGCGCAGCAGCCAGTTGATCGCGATCTGCGGCAGGGTCTTGCCCGTTTCAGCAGCCACCTCGTCCATGGCGTCGATCACCCGGTAGAGCCGCTCCTGCGCCACCGGCGGCGCGAAGCCTTCGGTGTCGTGCAGCCGGCTGCCCGCCGGCAGCGGCTGTCCGCGCCGCAGCTTGCCGGTGAGCCGGCCCCAGCCCAGCGGGCTCCAGACGATCGCGCCCAAGCCCTGGTCGAGGCCCAGCGGCATCAGTTCATACTCGTAGTCCCGGCCGAGCAGCGAGTAGTAGGTCTGGTTCGCGACATAGCGCGACAGGCCGAGCCGGTCCGACGCGGCGAGCGACTTCATCAACTGCCAGCCCGAGAAGTTCGACACGCCGATGTAGCGCACCTTGCCCGCGCGCACCAGGTCGTCGAGCGTGCGAAGCACCTGCTCCACGGGGGTCATCGCGTCGAAGGCGTGCAGCTGAAGCAGGTCGATATGGTCGGTGCCCAGGCGCCGGAGCGCCGCCTCCGTTGCATTGACCAGGTGATGGCGCGAGGCGCCGACGTCGTTCGGGCCCTCGCCCGCGCGCAGCGACATCTTGGTCGAGAGGATCACCTTGTCGCGTCGGCCCGCGATGGCGGCGCCGAGGATCGATTCCGACGCGCCGCTCGAATACACGTCCGCCGTGTCGAAAAGATTGACGCCGGCCTCCAGGCAGATGTCGACGATCCGGCGCGCGCCGGCCGCGTCGGTGTTGCCCCAGGCGCTGAAGAGCGGCCCTTCGCCGCCGAAGGTGCCGGCGCCGAAGCCGAGCGCCGGCACCTTGAAGCCGGAGTTGCCGAGATAGCGTTGTTCCATGTCGAAGTCCTTTCGGTTGTCAGGTGCGTGCCGCCACGCCGGCAAGCGGCGGTTCGCGCCGGTCCAGCGCACGGCTCCACAGCGCGATGGCGAGGCCGGCCACCGTGAGCAGGCCCGCGACCCAGCCCAGCGCGCCCAGGCCCGGCCCGTGCTCGATGGTCACGCCGCCGGCCCAGGCGCCGAGCGCGTTGCCGAGGTTGAAGGCCGCGATGTTGAGGCTGGACGCCAGGTTCTGCCCGGCGCCCGAGGCCTTCTCCAGCACGCGCAATTGAAGCGGCGCGACGGTCGCGAAGGCCGCGATGCCCAGCAGCCCGACGAAGACGATCGCCGTCGCCGGCGTGTGGATGAGGAACTGCATCCCGCCCAGCACCACCGCCAGCGCGACCAGCGTGCCCAGCACGGCCGGCATCAGCGCGCGGTCGGCCAGCTTGCCGCCCAGCAGGTTGCCGACAGCCAGCCCGCCGCCGAAGAGCAGCAGCACCGGCGACACCGCGGCTTCGGAAATTCCGGTCACGCGCGTCAGCAGCGGCTGGATGTAGGTGAACACGGCGAAGACGCCCGCGAAACCGAGCACCGTCATCGCCAGCCCCAGCAGCACCTGCGGCCGGGCAAGCACCGCGAGCTCCTCGCGCAGCGGCGCATGCCGCGCTTCGGCGCTGCCGCGCGGCACGAAGAGGGCCAGCACCGCGAAGGCGAGCACGCCGATCACCGCCACGGCCCAGAAGGTCGAGCGCCAGCCGAAGTGCAGGCCCAGCCAGGCACCGGCCGGCACGCCGAGCAGTGTGGCCGCGGTCAGTCCGGTGAACATGATCGCGATGGCGGACGCGCGGCGTTCCGGCGGGACCAGGCCCGTAGCCACCACCGAGCCGACGCCGAAGAAGGTGCCGTGCGCCAGCGAGGTGACGACGCGCGCCGCCATCAGCATCTCGTAGTTCGGCGCCAGGGCGCAGGCGATGTTGCCGAGCGTGAAGATCGCCATCAGCGCCAGCAGCACCGTCTTGCGCGGCACGCGCCGGGTGGCGATGGTGAGCAGTGGCGCACCGACCGCGACCCCGAGCGCATAGCCCGAGATCAGCAGCCCGGCGGCGGCGATGGAGACATGGAGATCCGCCGAGATCTGTAGCAGCAGGCCCATGATGACGAACTCGGTGGTGCCTATTCCGAAGGCACCGGCGGTGAGGGCGAGGAGAGCGATGGGCATGATGCCTGTACTGTGCGGGCCGCCGGCCTGGATGACTAGAATGCCCGATGGACACACATCTGTGAGTTGAATTCACATATAGAAGCTGCACGGCGAGGCACATGGCACGCATCGAAGTCAACCGCTCCGGCGAGATGGAGGCTTTCGTCCAGGTCGTGGACCGCGGCAGTTTCTCCGCCGGCGCGCGCGTGCTGGGCATGACGCCCTCGGCCGTCAGCAAGCTGGTCGCGAGGCTGGAGGCACGGCTTGCCACGCAGCTCGTGCACCGCTCCACCCGCAAGCTGCAGCTCACCCCCGAAGGCCGCAATTTCTACGAGCGCAGCGTGCGCGTTCTGGCCGACTTGGACGAGGCCGAGCGCTGTGCCGCCGCCGGGGCCGCGCCGCGCGGGCGGGTACGCATCAACGCGAGCGTGTCTTTCGGCCAGCATGTGCTGTCGCCGCTGGTGCCGCGCTTCCTCGAACTGCATCCGATGGTGACGCTGGACATCGCGCTCACGGACCGCGTGGTCGACCTGATGGACGAACACACCGACGTCGCCATCCGCTGGGGCGAACTGCCGCCCTCGGAGCTCATCGCGCGGCGTCTCTTCGAGACCGGCCAGGCGATCGTCGCCTCGCCCGCCTACCTGGAGCGCTTCGGCACGCCGCGCACGCCCCAGGAACTGGACGGACACAACTGCCTGGATTTCAACTACCGCCGCAGCAAGCCCGACTGGCCCGTGCTCATCGACGGCGTCCGCGTCGAGATGCCGGTACGCGGCGCGGTGCACGCGAGCGATGGCGAGACGCTGCGCCGCCTGGCACTGGACGGCGCGGGCCTGAGCCGGCTGTCGCTCTACCACGTCAAGGCCGACGTCGAGGCCGGGCGCCTGGTGCGCGTGCTGGAGGAATTCAACCCGCATGACCGGGTGCCGGTGCACGCTGTGTACCTCGGCAAGTCGGGCCGGCTGCCGGCGCGCGTACGAGCGGTGCTGGACTACCTCGCCGAGCGGCTGGCGGGCTCACAATGGCATTCGAACCCATGAAAGAAATCCCCGACGCCATCGCTTGCGAGGGCTGCGACGCCCTCTACCGGCGCACGCCGCTCGGCCCATGCGAGATCTCCACCTGCCCGCGCTGCGGGACTGAACTCGACCGCCATGCCGGCGGGCAGGCCGCGCGCGTGCTGCCGCTCACCGTGGCCAGCCTGATCCTCTTCGCCATCGCGAACCTGTTTCCGATCGTGGAGATCGAGCTGCAAGGCCTGCGCAGCCAGACCACGCTGCTGGGCGCGGTGATGGCGCTGGGTTCCGAAGGCATGTCGCTGGTCGCGCTGCTGGTGCTGGCGACGACCATCCTTTTCCCGCTGGTGCAGCTGTGCATCCTGTTCTACCTGCTGGTGCCGATGTCGCGCGAGCGCCGGCCGGCGGGCTTCGCCGTCCTGGTGCGGCTCATGCAGTCGCTGCGGCCATGGGGAATGATCGAGGTCTTCCTGCTGGGCGTGCTGGTCGCCATCGTCAAGCTCTCCAGCCTGGCCGAGGTGGTCGCGGGGCCGGCGCTGTGGGCCTTCATGGGCCTGACCGTGCTGCTGACCGCGGTGCTTTCCTTCAACCCGCGGACCTTCTGGGAAATGGCCTTCGAGCCGCGGCTGGAGCAGCGGGCATGAGCACGGCGCCGGGCCGCCCCAGGCAAGCGCGCACCGCGGCGCGAAGCACGAAGGTGCGCCAGTGAGCGAGGAAGTCATCGAGACGGCGGCGCAGCGCGGGCTGATGAGCTGCCACCACTGCGGCACCGTCTGGCAAGGCGCGGGGGAGGGCGAGCCCTGCGCCCGCTGTGGCACGCGCCTGCACAGCCGCAAGCCGGACAGCATCCGCCGCACCTGGGCCTTCCTCATCGCCGCTTGTGTCCTCTACGTGCCGGCCAACATGCTGCCGGTGATGATCACCCGCAGCCTCTTCGGAACGCAGAACGACACCATCCTGAGCGGCGTCATCTACTTCTGGGTCACCGGCGCCTACGCCTTGGCGGCCATTGTCTTCATCGCGAGCTTCCTGGTGCCGCTCTTCAAGCTCACGGCGCTGATCCTGCTGGTCTTCCTGTCGCAGCGGCGCAGCGACTGGCGCCAGCAGGAGCGCTCGACGCTCTACCGTATCCTCGAGACCATCGGCCGCTGGTCCATGCTCGACGTCTTCGTGGTGTCGCTGCTGGCCGGCCTGGTGCGCATCCAGGGATTCGCCGAGATCACGGCCGGCGTCGGCATCGGCGCTTTCGGCGCGGTGGTGGTGCTGACCATGCTGGCCTCGCTGAGCTTCGATCCGCGGCTGACCTGGGACGCCGCGCCAGCCGCCGCGGCCACGAATCCATCCACGCAGGAACAAGACATCCAGACAGGCGCAAGCACCGCATGAGCGAAGAAGACGAAGCACGACAACCGCCGCCGTCCCGCCCCGAGGCGGGCCCCGCGGGGCCCCGGCTGGCAAACCCCTCGGTGGTTCGCCGCCGCAATTGGCTGCCCTCTCTGATCTGGCTGATCCCCATTGTCGCGGCCCTGGTGGGCGTGGCATTGGTCGCGCGCATCCTGCTGGAGCGCGGCCCCGAGGTCGTTCTGACTTTCAAGACCGCCGAAGGGCTGGAGGCCAACAAGACGGCGGTGAAGTACAAGGAAGTGCAGATCGGCACGGTGCGCACCATCCGCCTGGCCAACGACCGCTCGCACGTTCGAGTGCTGGTCGAACTCAAGAAGGAAGCCAAGGGCTTCACCGCGCAGGACACCCGTTTCTGGGTCGTGCGCCCCCGCCTGGACACCTCCGGCATCTCCGGTCTCGGCACGCTGCTTTCGGGCGCCTACATCGGGGCCGACGCCGGCACGTCGGAGGAAACCGCCGGCGAATTCACCGGCCTGGAGACGCCGCCCATCGTCACGCGCGACGCCTCGGGCCGGCAGTTCCTGTTGCATGCGCAAGACGTGGGTTCGCTGGACATCGGCTCGCCCGTGTACTTCCGCCGCATCAAGGTCGGCCAGCTCGCGGCCTACGAACTCGACCAGGACGGCCGCGGCGTCACGCTGCGCGTCTTCATCAACGCGCCGTACGACAAGTTCGTCGGCGCCAACACGCGCTTCTGGCATGCCAGCGGCTTCGACGTGGAGCTGAACGCCAGTGGCGTGAAGCTGCGCACGCAATCGCTCGCCACGGTGCTGCTGGGCGGCGTGGCCTTCCAGTCGCCCGACGACGAGATGGGACCCGTGGCGCCGGAGAACACCACTTTCGCGCTGGCGGACGACGAACCCACGGCCATGAAGGTGCCGGACGGGCCATCCCAGCTGATGCTGCTGCACTTCAACCAATCCGTGCGCGGCCTCTCGCCGGGCGCGCCGGTCGACTTCCGCGGCGTGGTGATCGGCGAGGTCAAGTCCATCGGCGTCGAGTTCGACCGCCAGGCGCGCGAATTCAAGATGCCGGTGCTGGTGCAGCTCTACCCCGATCGCCTGCGGCGCAATGTGGCCGGCATGACCAGCGAGCCCCGCGTTTCCCAGATGGAGCGGCTGCAATTCCTCGTGAGCCGCGGCTTGCGTGCCCAGTTGCGCACCGGCAACCTGCTGACGGGGCAGGTCTACGTCGCGATCGACTTCATTCCCAACGCGCCGGCGGCCAGCCTCGACACCAGCCGCAACCCGGTCGAGATGCCGACCGTGCCCAACAGCCTGGACGAGCTGCAGGTGCAGGTGGCCGACATCGCGCGCAAGCTCAACAAGGTGCCCTTCGAGCAGATCAGCGCGGATCTGCGCAAGTCGCTGGCCACGCTCAACAAGACGCTGGACGGCGCGGAGCAGCTGACGAAGACCTTGAACAACGACGTCGCGCCGGAGATGACCGCGGCGATGAAGGACGTGCGCAAGACCCTCGGCGCGGCAGAGAAGACGGTCGCCAGCGATTCGCCGCTGCAGCAGGACTTGCGCCAGACCTTGCAGGAGGTCACGCGCGCCGCGGGCTCACTGCGCGTATTGACGGACTACCTCGAGCGGCATCCTGAATCGCTGCTGCGCGGCAAGCCGGAGGACAGGCAGAAATGAGAAGAGCAAGTCTTTGGATCGCGGCGCTGCTGCTCGCCGGCTGCGCGAGCGGCGCGCCGCACTACTACAGTCTGGCCGACACGGCCGTGCCTGCGGCGCTCGCGCCGGCAGGTTCGCCGGTGGCCTACATCGAACTGGCGCCCGTCGCGATGCCGGAGCGCTTTGCCCGGCCACAGATGGTCGTGCGCGGCAAGGGCCCAGGCGAGGGCGCGGCCGTGGACATCCTGGAAGATCACCGCTGGTCCTCTTCCTTCGAGAGCGAACTGCGCGATGCGCTCGGCAGCGGCATCGCGCAACGGCTCGGTGCCGTCGACGCCACCCGCTTCGCGCGCCCGCGCGGCCAGGAGGCGCTGCGCATTGCGGTGCAATTGCGCCAGTTCGAGGCGGTCGAGGGCGGGCGTGTCGATGCAGCCTTCAGCTGGACCTTGCGCGGCACGGATGACGGGCCGGCCGTGGCGTGCCAGCTCTCCCTGTCCGAAGCCGTGGGCGGCGGCATCGGGGCGCTGGCGGAAGGCACCCGACGCATCACCGCAAGTCTCGCCGACGCCATCGCCCGCAGCGCCGCGGCGCTGCGCGCCAACCCGGCCACCGCCTGCGCGGGCCGAGCCTGACATGGACCCCCCGGGCTTCGCGCTGTTCGACACCGCCATCGGCGTGTGCGGCATAGCGTGGGGCGCCGCAGGCATCGTCGGCGTGCAGTTGCCCGAAGCCGACGAGGCGGCGACGCGCGAGCGGATGGCACGGCGCTTCGCGAACCTGCGCGAAGTCGAGGCGCCGGCCGCCATCTGGCAGGTGATGGCCTCCATCCGCGCGCTGATGAACGGCGTGCCGCTCGACCTGGCCGAGATAGAACTCGACCTCGAAGGCGTGTCCGACTTCCATCGCCGCGTCTACGCCATCGCGCGCCGCATCGGCCCCGGCCATGTGCGCACCTACGGCGAGATCGCGGCCGAGCTCGGCGACAAGGGCCTGGCGCGCGCGGTCGGCCAGGCGCTGGGGCACAACCCCTTCGCGCCCGTGGTGCCCTGTCACCGCGTGCTGGCCGCCGGCGGCAAGCCCGGCGGCTTCTCCGCGCACGGCGGAGCAGTGTCGAAGCTGCGGATGCTGGCGATCGAAGGCGCGCGGCGGGACAGCGACACACCCTCGCTCTTTTAAGAATTCTCGAGATTTGTCAAGCGCCGGACTTCGGTGTCGCGCGCTTGGCGTCGGCACGCGCGAATGTGCGCGACATCGCACCGCCGCACACTCCCGCCAGACCCACGTAGACGACAACATGAAGATCGAGCGGATCGCTTCGGCCGTTGGCGCCGGTGCCTCGCGGCAGGCCGGCGGATCACTGCAGGACACAGCGGCGGCGGCAATGCCCAGGGCGCAGGGGCCTTCCTGCCACCTGCTGGACGGGCTGGCGCGCATCAGGCTTCCGACCCGGATGGCGATGGCCGCCGGGTCTTCGTCGGCCGGCGCGGGCCTGGCCTTCGACGAGGCCAACATCGCATCGGAAGAGATTCTCGGCGAAGGCGCGCAGGGAATCGTGTTCCGCGTCACCGCCCGCTCGGGCGCGGTTCACGTGGCCAAGATGGCATTCACGCCCGAAGGCCGGGTTGCCCTCGAACGCGAGCGCGCTGTCTATGAGGCCCTCGGGCCGCACCCCAACATTCCCGCCTTCCATGGCATGGGCAGCTACCGCGGTGCGCCCTGCCTGCTGCTGGCGCAGGCCGGCGGCATCGACCTCGGCAAGCTCGCGTCGCAACTCGAGGTCGCGGCCGCGTTGCTTGCCGCGGACACGGCCCATGTGCGCGCCTTGGTCCTGAGCCTGACCCGGCAACTGCATGCCGCGCTCGCCCACGTGCATGAGCGGGGATACAGCCACAACGACGTCAAGCCCGAGAACATCCTCGTGTCCAGCGAGGGCGTGCTCGCGCTGGTCGATTTCGGGCTGGCCACGGAACGTTCCGCGTTGCCGATGGGAAAGGGCTCGCTCGGCTTCATGGCGCCCGAAACCCTTCTCGCGTCCGACCAGGGACTGCCTGAATACACGGTCCGCCACGCCGACGCTTATGCCGCCGCGAACGTGATCCTCAAGCTTTCGACCGGGCTGATGATCAACCAGGACTTCGACGGCCTTGTCGACGCACCGGCGAAGCTCTCCGCGATGTTCCCCATGCTCTATCGAAACGGCAGGAAGGCGGAGGAGGCCGCGAAGGCGGGGGTCGACCCGGTCCAGGGAATGTTCGACCCCGGCGTCGAGAAGCAGGTCGAGGCGCTCGCCCCGCTCGGCCAGCCCTTGTTCAGCGATCCGCCCTTCGAGGACCTCAAGAGGGACATCCTCCTGCCGAGCCTCTTTGCACCGCCCGGCGGGCGTCCCGCGGCCGAGGAGGTCGCCGTCGCCGCGACGGTCCGCTGGAATGCCCTGCCGGAAGCCGAGCGCCAGGGGGCGGCGGCCCTGCTGCGCGGGCTCTTCTCCGAGCCTGTCCAGCGAGCCGTGCGCCGCGCCGCCGCCAGGAAGGCGGAGAACGCCGCCGGGTCCTAGCACAGGCGGCCGCGTCGCGCTTCGTAACGTTCATTTCGCGCCTTGGCGACAATCAAGCCATGACTTCCTCGCGTTTCTTCAAGATTGCGCTCGTGCTCGGCCTGTTGTCGGCCATCGGCCCGTTCGCGATCGACATGTACCTGCCCGCGCTGCCCGAGATCGGGGCCAGCCTGGGCGCACCGATCGGCCCCGTGCAGATGAGCCTCACGGCCTTCTTCATCTCGCTCGGGGTCGGGCAACTGCTCTACGGGCCGGTGTCGGACATGGTCGGGCGCAAGCCGCCGCTCTTCTTCGGCCTCGGGCTCTTCGCGCTGGCCAGCATCGGCTGCGCGCTGGCGACCGACATCCAGACGCTGATCGTCCTGCGCTTCATCCAGGGCCTGGGCGCCGCAGCGGGCATGGCGATCCCCCGCGCGGTGGTGCGCGACCTCCACACCGGCAACGACGCGGCGCGGCTGATGTCGCTGCTGATCCTGGTCTTCAGCGTCTCGCCGATCCTGGCGCCGCTGGCCGGCAGCGGGGTGATCGCCATCGCCGGCTGGCGCGGCGTGTTCTGGACGGTCACGGTCGCCGCCGTCATCGGCCTGGTGATGACCGGCTTCTCGCTGAAGGAAACGCGCCCCGCCGAGGAGCGCGTGGAAAGCAGCCTGGGGGGCGCCATGCGCGCCTACGGCGTGCTGCTGCGCGACCCGCACTACCTCGGGCTGGTCTTCATCGGCGCCTTTGCAATGGCCGGCTTCTTCACCTACCTGGCCAATTCCTCCTTCGTGATGATCGACCACTACGGCCTCTCGCCCACGCTCTACAGCGTGGCCTTCGGCGTCAATGCGGCGGCCTTCATCGGCGCCTCGCAGTTCACCGGCGCGCTGGGCGAGCGCTTCGGGCTGGTGCGCCTGGTCAAGTTCGGCGTGAGCGGCTGCGGACTGGCGATGCTGGCCATGTTCGCCTACTACGCCTCGGGCGGCGACCGGCTGGCCGTGCTGATCGTGCTGTACTTCATCGCGAGCGGCTGCATGGGTTTCGTCATTCCACCGACCTCCGTGCTCGCGCTGGAGAAGCACGGCGCCATCGCCGGCACGGCGTCGGCCCTGCTGGGCACCATGCAGATGCTGACCGGCGCGCTTGTGATGGCGGTGGTCGGCCTCTTCACGGACGGGCGCCCGCTGCCGATGGTGACGGGCATGGCCGGCGGCGCGCTGGTGGCGTGCATCCTGACGTGGCTCACGCTGGGCGGGCGGCGCGAGCCCGTCTGCGCGGCGGGTTGAGGCCGTGATGGCCGCATACGAAGCCGCCGTCGCCCGCGACGGGCTGGCGCAACCGCAGCGCTGGCGCGCGATGCTGGTGATCATCCTCGGCATCACGGTGGCCGTGCTCGACGGCACCATCGTCAACCTCGCGCTGCCGGGCATCGCGCGTGAACTCAACGCCGACGCCTCGCATGCGATCTGGGTGGTCAACGCCTACCAGATCGCCATCCTCGTCATGCTGCTGCCGCTGGCCTCGCTCGGCGACCGCGTGGGCTACCGGCGCGTGTACCTGGTGGGCATGGTGCTGTTCGCCGCCTCTTCGCTGGCGGCCACCTTCTCCAATTCGCTCGGCGCGCTGATTGCCGCGCGCGCGCTCCAGGGCCTGGGCGCGGCCGGCCTCATGAGCGTCAATGCGGCGCTGGTGCGGCTCATCTACCCGCATGCGCTGCTCGGGCGGGGCATGGCCATCAACTCGATGGTGGTGGCGACGGCTTCGGTGGCCGGGCCCTCGGTGGCGGCGGCGATTCTTTCCGTGGCCTCGTGGCCCTGGCTCTTCGCGCTCAACGTGCCGCTGGGCGTGCTGGTGCTCGCGCTGGGTGCGCAGTCGCTGCCGGCCAACGTGGCGGCGCCGGTGGCGGCGGGCTCGCGCTTCTCCTGGCTCGACGTGCTGCTCAACATCCTCATGTTCTCGCTGATCTTCGTTGGCGCCGACCGGCTGGGCGTGCGGGGCGAAGCAGGGCAGGGCATCCATCCCTCGGCCTGGGTGCTGCTGCTCGCGGGCGTGGCGGTGGGCTTCATCTACCTGCGCCGGCAGTACACGCTGGCGGTGCCGCTGTTCCCGGTCGACCTGCTGCGCATCCCGGTGTTCGCGCTGTCCATGGGCACGTCGGTGGGCGCCTTCTGCGCGCAGATGCTGTCTTTCATCTCGCTGCCCTTCCTGCTGCTGGACACCTACGGGCGCACGCACTTCGAGGCCGGCCTGCTGATCACCGCATGGCCGCTGGCGATCGTGGTCATGGCGCCCATCGCCGGGCGGCTGATCGGCCGCTACCCGGACGGCCTGCTCGGCGGCGTCGGCCTGGCGCTGCTCGCGACCGGCCTCGCGCTGCTGGCGGCGCTGCCGGCCGAGCCCGGCAACGCCGACATCGTCTGGCGCATGGCGCTGTGCGGCATGGGCTTCGGGCTCTTCCAGTCGCCCAACAACCACACCATCGTGACCTCGCCGCCGCCGCACCGCAGCGGCGCGGCCAGCGGCATGCTGGGCACGGCGCGGCTCACCGGGCAGACGCTGGGTGCCGTGCTGCTGGCCGGCATCTTCAGCTTCTGGGCACCGCACGACGGCAAGGGCCAGATCATCGCGCTGGCGCTGGCGGCCTGCTTCGCGGCGGTGGGGGCCGTCTTCAGTTCGCTGCGAACGCGGCAGCCGAGCGCGAGGCACGCGTAGCGTCACGGCCGCGCGCTGCCGCAGCGGCCTTGCGTCAGCAGCAGCAAGCTGAGGCTCGTGGCGCATACGAGAAGACTGGCCGCTCCGGCGAGCCAGACGCCCTGGAGCCCCAGGCCGGCAACAGTTGGCGCCCAATGCGTGGCAGGCGCGATGCCGTGGGTGAGGACATGTCCACCCAGCACGCCGACTCCCCACAGGGAAACCAAGTAGATGATGGAAGGCAAGAGGGTCTGTTCAAAACCCCGCAGCGCACTGGCCGCGACGATCTGAACGGCGTCGAACATCAAATAGAGAACGAAGACGGGGAGCAAAGACGCCGCGATGGCCGTCACCTCGGCGTCCGAGGTGTAAGCCCGGAACACCAGCGATGAACCGCCGAGAAGCAGGGCGGCAGTGCCCGCGCCCCATAGCACGGCCATCAGGATGCTCGTGCGCGCGATTTCGCGCGCGGCCAGCGCGTCACCCCGTCCGATTGCATTCGCGATCAATGTCTGCGCTCCCGCACTGAGGGCCATCGGACTGATGAATGCCAAGCCGGTCACGCTTGCCAGGATCTGGTGGGCTGCCGTGTTGTGCGCGCCAAGGCGCGCAATGATGAAGGCCATGACGGTCAGCGAGCCAATCTCGAGCATTTGGGAAACACCGATCGGCACGCCCAGGGCGAGCACGCGCCCGCTTCTGCGCCAGTCGGCGGCTTCCGGCCGCCAATTCAAACCAAACGCGCTGTAGCGGGGGCTCCGGAGCAGACACAGCCCGCTTGACAGCGCCATGGCGACGAACATGGCGATCGTGCCAAAGGCGCAGCCTGCAAGGCCCAACTCGGGCAATCCGAAGGTGCCGTGCATCAGGCCGAAGCTCAGAGGCAGCTTCACCAGCAATGCACAGCTATTGATCCAGACGATAGGCTGGGGCCGCTTGACAGCCGAGGTGAGTGCATAGAAGACGCGGACCAGCAACGCAGCAGGCAAAGCCCACGCAATGATGGTCACATAGTCGAGCGCGGCTGCCGATACATCGGCCGGCGCCTGCGCGAGCTGGAAGATCGGTTCGGCGATCAGGATCAGGAGCACCGCACCCGGTACGCCAAGCACGAGCGCGAGTATCACGCCGACCCGGACCCAGGGACCGATCCCGGCGTAGTCACCTGCACCGAACTTCCGCCCGATGACTGGTGCCAGTCCCTGGATGACGCCGAAAAAACTCGCGAATGCGGTTCCCCATAGACTGGTGCCGATGCCCACCGCCGCCAACGCCTGCGTCCCGTAGTTTCCCGCCATGGCGACATCGGCCACCCCGCTGCAAAGCAGGATCAAGTGAGAAAGCAGAATGGGCCAACTGAGTTGCAGAAGTTCCCTGCAACATCCCCCGGTGGAGCTTCCCTGTCTCATTTCGTGGCAACAACGAACAAACGACTGAACTACTCGAAGGAGAAAAGCTCACCACTCGTTTCGAGGTCTCGAATCGTTCTGTAGTCTTGCTCCAGCGTTCGCTCGTCGTCGTGGGCAAGGTAGACGATTCCAGCATTGGTGAAGAGATCGATCGTGCGCTCCAGGTCGTCACCTGCCTTGGGTTCGTGGATGAGCGAGCGAAAGGACTTCAGCGAGCCGAACATTTCACGGCACCGGTTCTGCTTGAGTATTCCGGAGCGGTTTGAGCAAAGCGTGATGCAGTGCAGGTTTGTTCTGCGCGTGTAGGACGTGTCCAGTAGCTCGCCAAACGTCGCGGGATCCGCGTAGCGCAGCACGGCGAGGGTCACGTGGGAGTGACCCGTCGCCTCCACCACTGCATCGTGGTCGATCGTTCCTTGCATGCGCGCGGCGGTCTCGATCAGCATCAACTCGCCACTCCCGGTCCGAAACAACTCGGTGTGCGATGGCCCCTCCTTGATTCCCAGGACGTCAAGGCATGCGACGGTGTAGTCCCGCAATGCGCGAGCAAGCTCGCTGGTGGGAGTCATCAGGACTTCGCGGTCGCACACCAGGGAGGCGCCGGCGGCCGCGATCTTGTCATCCCGCCAGATCTCCGAGATGTAGTGGCGACCCTTCATGCTCACGGCATTCACGATGAACTGCTGCCCGGTGATTCGTTCCTGCAGCAGCGCCGCCGCGTTGATGTCGCCAAGCTTGTTTCTTCTTCCGATGATGGCGTCTGCAGCCGAAGCGACTTCGGACAACACGTGGCAGAACCGCACGCCATCCGCGCCCGCGCTGGCAGCGGGCTTGACGACGACGGGCCAGCTTCGCAGGCCCGTGGCCCACGCGAGCGCATCGTCGACCGTGACGCAGCGCGCCTGCCGCAGCGAGGAGAGGCGCGCGCCGCGCAAGCGCTCATGCATCTCGAACTTGTCCCTGCGCAGCCGGCTGGTCAGCGGATCATTGCCGGGCACGTGCAGCAGCTTCGCCAGCACCTCGGCGGCCTCGACGCCTGTCTCGGTCCCGGCGATGACGCAAACGATGGGTGCCAGTTTCGCCAGCTCGGCGGCGATCGTCTCGAGGTCCATCCGCTCGTCGACGACGAAGCTGCCGTGGAATTCGGACGGCCGGAACGACGCGAGGAAATCGGCGGTGATGCGCGTCGAGCTCTGGACGTGGGCACATCGAAGTCCGAACTTCCGGAACTCCCCGGCCAGGCAGGCCCCTGTGGAATAGGCATCCACGACCACGGCCAATCCTTCCGGCCTTCTGTCGGCATTTTGCAATTGCACTCCCTGTGCGGCGTTTGAGACGGGCGGATTCTGCGGACGCGTCGGACGCTCCGCAACTACCAGAACTGGTAGGTCGTGCTCGCCATATCGGCCTTTGCCTACAGGCGAATGCGCCGGCCGGTCGCGTTCCGGAGGTATTCAGCTATTCCAAACGTCGGCGGTCGCATGTCAGGATCAGGTCATGTTCCGGTGCATGCGCCGGCCTGATATCGCGTTCCAGGAGAGGAGGCCACATGGCGCTTTGCAAGGAACTGTCCAAGGTGAGGGCTTCGGGCTCCACGGTCTTCGACAAGCTGCTGCGCGTCGGGACGGAGGCGCTCTACGAGGGCATCTACCGCTGCGTGGGCTGCAACATGGAGATCGCCGTAGCGGGCGGCAAGGCCTTGCCCACCCCGCGGCAACGGCCCCATCCGGCCTGGTGCACGGAGCAGCGATGGCAACTGCTGGTCTCCACTGCACCGGCACGCGAACCCGGGGGCTGAAGCGCCGCATACTGGCGCCATGAGTCACATTGGCAAGCCACCAGGCGACGACACGGTGATCCGGCACGGTTGCGGCGTGGGGGATTGCCCGGCCTCATCCCGGCCCTGGGTTCTCGCCGCCGCGATCATCGGTTCGAGCATGGCCTTCATCGACGGCACGGTGGTCAACGTCGCGCTGCCGGCCATCCAGCGCGAGTTGCATGCCACGGCTTTCCAGGCGCAGTGGGTCGTGGAGTCCTACGCGCTTTTCCTCGCGGCGCTCCTGCTGGTGGGCGGCTCGCTGGGCGACCACTTCGGACGGCGGCGGATCTTCGCGATCGGCGTGGCGCTTTTCGCGCTGGCCTCGGTGGGCTGCGCGCTCTCCCGGGACGTGCACGAGCTCATCTTCGCGCGGGCGGTGCAGGGCGTCGGCGGCGCGATGCTGGTGCCGGGCAGCCTGGCCTTGATCAGCGCGTCCTTCCCGGAGAAAGAGCGCGGCAAGGCGATCGGAACCTGGTCCGGCTTCAGTGGCATCACGGCCGCGATCGGGCCGGTGCTCGGCGGCTTCCTGGTCGACCACTATTCCTGGATCTGGGCCTTCCTGGTCAACGTGCCGATGGCGGTGCTGGTGCAGCTGATCGTCTGGCGCCACGTGCCGGAGAGCCGGGGCGGGCAGGCTTCGTCGGGTGGGCTCGACGTGACGGGCGCGGTGCTGGCCACCATGGCGCTCGGCGGCATCGTCTACGCCTTCATCGAGGCGCCGACGCAAGGCTGGCATTCGCTGGCCGTGCTGGCGGCGCTGGCGACGGGCCTCGCCGCGGGCGTGGCCTTCGTCTTCGCCGAGCGGCGCGTGCGCACGCCGATGCTGCCACTCTCGTTGCTGCGCGTCGGCAACTTCGGCGGCGCGAACTTGCTGACGCTCCTGCTCTACGCCGCGCTGGGCGGCGGGCTCTACTTCTTCCCGTTGAACCTGATCCAGGTGCAGGGCTACTCGGCCACGGCGGCGGGCGCGGCGCTGCTGCCTTTCATCCTGATCATGTTCGCGCTCTCCGGCTGGGCCGGGCAACTGGTGGACCGCTTCGGGCCGCGGCTGCCGCTGGTCATCGGGCCCGCCATCGCCGCCGCGGGCTTCGCGCTCTTCGCGGTGCCGGGCGTCGGCGTCAACTACTGGACGGCCTTCTTCCCCGCCGTGGTGGTGCTCGGCTTCGGCATGGCGGTTACCGTCGCGCCGCTCACCACCACGGTGATGAACGCGGTGGGGCCGGACGCGGCCGGCATTGCCTCCGGCGTGAACAACGCGGTGTCGCGCGCCGCCTCGGTGCTGGCGATCGCGGTCTTCGGCGTGGCGATGGCCTGGGCCTTCGATGCGCGGCTCGACGCGGGCCTGCGCGAGGCCGCGGCCTCGCCGGAGGTCGCCGCCTTCATGACGGCGCAGCGCAGCCAGCTGGCCGGAGCGCCGCTGCCGCCGGGTGTGGAGGGCGAGGCGGCGGCCGCATTGCGCCAGGTCGTGAACGCCTCGTTCGTGGCCGGCTTCCGCCGGGTCATGCTCCTGTGCGCGGGCCTGGCCCTGCTGAGCGCGCTCAGTGCCTGGTTGATGATCCGGGGCAGCGGCGCGACGCCGATCGCGCAATCAGCCCGGCGCTCGCCCTGAGCCTGCCCGGACACCAAGTCGCGAATGAAGCGCTCGCGAAGCAGCTCGGTGCAAACCCGTGTACGCCCTTCGCGTTAGCGCGCATGGCCGATAGGCAAGGCCATGCCGCCCCCTCCACACTGCGCACTCGATGGCCCGGTCACCGCGAGGCGAATCAGGAGAAGTCGCTATGAACCGAAGATGCTGGAGCGCGGCCAGGCTGCTGCCGCTTCTCGCAGGCCTGGCGCTCGGTGCCTGTTCCAGGGGCCCGCAGCCCGGCGAGGTCCTCGACGAAGCCAAGGCCGCGGGCCGCGACGCCGCCTCGTTCCCCCACGCCTCGGAGGACTACTTCCGCGACATGGACAACGGCATCGCGCTGTCGCCGCAGGAGGTTCGCGGCCGCAACATGTGGCTGGTCTGGAGCGGCGGCAACGATCGCTTCTGGACGCAGATGACCGACTACACCTTCGGCGCCTTCGACCTGCTGAAGATCGTCAGCTCGCATCCCGGCCTGGGCTATTCCCGCGCCAACCGCTGGAGCTACTTCGGTCTCGTCAACGAGCCTTGCTTCCAGCCGGCCACCGGCCCGGACAAGAACCGTCGCGGCCTGTGGCTCGACGTGCGCGACAAGGACTGCGGCCCCGACCCGTTCGAGAACGAGAGCAAATACCCCGGCGTGGCCATCGGCTCGCGCGGAAAGCCGCTGGGCGACGGAACGACGCAGCCGGTCGGCTCCTTCTACGGCTGGGGCACCGGCATCGCCGGCCTGCGTCTCTTTCCGAACCCGGCCTTCGACGAGAAGGCCGCCAAGGTGTGGGATGCCGAGCGCTACTACACCGACCCGAGCTACTACAACCGCAAGGACTTGGTGCGGCCGTACCGCGTCGGGATGTCCTGCGGCTTCTGCCACGTCGGGCCCAGCCCCGTGAAGCCGCCGTCCGACCCGAACAACCCCAGATTCGAGAACCTCAGCTCCTCGGTCGGCGCGCAGTACATGTGGGTGGACCGCCTCTTCATCTTCAATGCCAACAAGCCGGAGGGCCGGACCAACTACATGTTCCAGCTCGCCCACACCTACCGCCCGGGCAGCATGGACACCTCGCTGGTGTCAACCGACGGCATCAACAACCCGCGCACCATGAACGCGGTGTACGACTTCCCCGGACGCATGGACATGGCCCGCCGCATTGGCCAGGAGAAGCTCGCTGGCGGCGAGCTGGACAACAGGCAGTTCAACGACTTCATCGCCAGCGGACCGCTGACGGAGTTCTTCACCAAGTCCGACGCGACCGTGCGTACGCCGCACGTGCTGAAGGACGGCGCCGACTCCGTCGGCCTGCTCGGCGCGCTCAACCGCGTCTACCTGAACATCGGCCTCTTCAGCGAGGAATGGCTGCTGCATTTCAACCCGGTCGTGGGCGGCAAGACCATCTCGCCCATCAGGATCGCGGACGCGCAGAAGAACTCCAGCTACTGGCGGGCGACCGAGGCCGGAACGCCGGACACGGCGCTGTTCTTCCTGAAGGCCGCGCAACCCGATCGCCTGAAGGACGCGCCCGGTGGCGACAAGTACCTGGGCGCGGATGCGGCCACGCTGGAGCGCGGAAAGAACGCCTTCGCCGACACCTGCGCGCGCTGCCATTCGAGCAAGGCGCCGCCACCGCCGGCGAGCCTGGAACTCACCGCCGCACGCTGCGCCGGCCCCGGCTACCTGGACTGCTTCAAGCGCTACTGGACCTGGACGCAGACCCAGGACTACAAGACGCAGATGCGCAAGATCGTGCAGGCGCCCGACTTCCTGCAGGGAAACTACCTCTCCACCGAAGCACGCATTCCCGCGACCCTGCTGCGCACCAATGTCTGCAGCCCGCTCGCGACCAATGCCCTCGCGGGCAACATCTGGGACAACTTCTCCTCGCAGACCTACAAGAACCTGCCCTCGATCGGCACCGTCACGCTGGCGGACCCTTTCACGGGCGAGCCGCGGCCCTACGTCATGCCGGGCGGCGGGCGGGGCTACACGCGCGTGCCTTCGCTGATCAGCGTGTGGTCGACCGCGCCCTTCCTCCTGAACAACACCGTCGGGCCCTTCGACGGCGACCCTTCCGTCGCCGCGCGCATGAAGGTCTTCGACGCCTCCATCGAGCAGATGCTGTGGCCCGAGAAGCGCGAGCACGATCCGCTGCTGGGCGAGCGCGTGGGCGGCATCATCGACCGCACCACCGAGCGCAGCACGGTCACGGTGCCTTCGGGCTTCGTGCCCGATGCGCTGCAGCCGATGCAGGGCCGGCTGCACCGCTGGTTGCCATGGCTGGTCGAGAAGGACGGCGACATCGTGCTCGGCCCCATCCCCAAGGGCGTGCCGGTGGCGCTGCTCGCCAACCTCAAGCTGCGCGCGGAGGCCGACGGGATCGGCGAAAAGGTCGACCATGTGAAGGCCGTCGGCGAACTGCTCTACCAGCTCAAGCTCTCGCTGGCGAGCGCGCCGACCGGCGCCAGCGACGAGCAGCTTCGCGAGCATTTCGCGAAGCTGCGCCAGCCGATGCTGGAGCTCAGCAAGTGCCCCGACTTCGTGGTCAACCGAGGCCACTACTTCGGCACCACGCAGTTCAATCTCCAGGACAGCCTGAGCCAGGACGAGCGCGCCTTCGGCCGCGAGGCCGCACTGAGCGACGACGACAAGCGCGCCCTGATCGCCTTCCTCAAGACCTTCTGAAGCTTGCCATCGCATGCCCGGCGCCGACGCGAACGAATGGGACTACGTCATCGTCGGCTCCGGCGCGGGCGGCGGCACGCTTGCCGCGCGGCTGGTGGAGGCGGGCATGCGCGTCTTCGTGCTGGAGGCCGGCGGCGACCCGCGCTCCGAGGCCGAGCGCCTGCCCGACGACTACGACGTGCCCGCCTTCCACGCCTTCGCCTGCGAGAACGCCGGGCTGAGCTGGAATTTCCGCGTGCGGCACTACGCCGACGAAACCCGGCAGGGCAGGGACTGGAAATACGCACGCGGCGACGGCGTGCTCTACCCACGCGCCGCGACGCTGGGCGGCTGCACCTCGCACAACGCGATGATCTTCATGCTGCCGCACGACGCCGATTGGGACCACATCGCGCAACTCACCGGAGACCGCAGCTGGCGTGCCACGCACATGCGGCGCTACGTGCACCGGGTGGAGAACTGCGGCCACCGGCCGGTGTGGCGGGCGCTGCGCTACCTCGGCCTCGATCGCACCGGCCACGGCTGGGGCGGCTGGCTGCGCACCGAGAAATCGATGCCGCTCTCCGTGCTCGGCGACGACGGCCTGGTGCGCGTGCTGCGCGACAGCGCGCGCACCTTCACCAGCAGCCTGCCGACGCCGCTGCTCAGCACCTTGCGCTGGGTGCGCGGCGGACTCGGCGACCCGAACGCCAGGCGCCGCGCGGGCAGCTTCGAAGGCATCTGCTACACGCCGCTGGCCACATCGCGCCATCGGCGCATGGGCGTGCGCGAGCGGCTGCTCGATGTCGCGAAGCGGCATCCGGGCCGCCTGCACATCGAACTCGATGCACTCGCGACGCGTGTGAAGATCGACGAGGGCGGCGCCGCGCGCGCCGTCGAATACCTGAAGGGCGCGAAGCTCTACCGCGCGCATCCCGAGCCCAGCAAGTCCGCCGGCGAGCGGCGGCAGGTGAGGGCGCTGCGCGAGGTCATCCTCTGCGGCGGTGCCTTCAACACGCCGCAGTTGCTGATGCTCTCGGGCATCGGCCCGGCGCTGGACCTGCGCGGCTTCGGCATCCCGGTGCGCGTCGACCTGCCCGGCGTCGGCCGCAACCTGCAAGACCGCTACGAGGTCGCGGTGACGCACCGCATGAACGCGCCCTGGGAAGTGCTGCAAGGCGCGCGTTTCGGCCGCGGCGACACGCTCTGGCGCCACTGGAACGAGGAGCGCGGCGGCATGTATGCCTCCAACGGCGCGGCGCTCGGCGTGGTGCAGCGCTCCAGGTATGCCGCGTCTTCCCCCGGCCGCGACCCCGATCTCTTCTGCATGGCGCTGCTGGCGCGCTTCGAAGGCTACTTTCCCGGCTTCTCGGCCTGGATCCGCGACCAGCCGGACCAACTGACCTGGGCCATCCTGAAGGCCCACACCCGCAACCGCGCCGGCACCGTGCGCCTGCGCTCGGCGGATCCGCGCGACACGCCGTGGATCAACTTCCACTACTTCGAGGAAGGCAGCGACGCCGCCGGCGAAGACCTGCGCGCCGTGGTGGAGGCCATCCGCTTCGTGCGCCGCATGACCCGGCCGCTCATCGAGAGCGGCTGGATCGCCGAGGAGACCGCACCCGGCGCGGCCGTACAGAGCGACGAGGCGCTCGCGGACTACGTGCGCGATACGGCCTGGGGCCACCACGCCTCCTGCTCCTGCCCCATCGGGCCGGAGCGCGACGGCGGCGTGCTCGACAGCGCCTTCGCGGTGCACGGCGTGCAACGCCTGCGCGTGGTCGATGCCTCCGCCTTCCCGCGCATCCCCGGCTTCTTCGTCGCGGCGGCGGTCTACATGCTGGCGGAGAAGGCGGCCGACGTGGTGCTCAGCGCCGCGCGCGGCACCCCACTTTCGGCAAATTGACGCCCCCGGAGGATCCGCCGAGACTTTGCGCCGGGTGGGTTTCACAAGAGAGGAGAACGCGATGGCATACGACGTACAACAACTGCTCGACATGTCGCAGCAACAGCTCGACGACCTGTTCCGCGCCAGCCCGCCGGGCGACATCCCCACCGGCGAGGCCGAGGGCACCGCCATCATCGCGCCCGGCACGCGCTACACGGAGTCGATCGCGAAGATGATCAACTTCTTCGGCTGGCAGGGGAAAGTCTTCGACCCCGAAAAGGGTGTGCTGAAGAACAAGATCAGCCCCTTCGGCGTGCAGGCCATCGTCGCCAAGGTCTACAAGGGCGACAGCTGGCTGGACCAGAAGGAATGCATCGTCCTCGACTATTCCAAGACCTCGGTCGTGGCCCACTGGATCCGCGACGAGATCCGGCTGATCTCGCCCGGCTTCTACCTGGGCAAGGTGTACTGGGGCAAGGAACGGCTCATCGACTTCTGTCTCAAGTTCTGATGCGGTGACGCCCCAATCCCACTTCATGGTGGTGGCGCCGGTCGCATCGGGGCACGAGGCTCCGCTGCGCGCGCTGCTGGACACCATGAACAGCGAGCCCGGCGTGGTCGACCCGGCCAACGCGCTGCTGCCCTTCGCGCATTTCACGCGGCTCCATTTCGCACGCTTCGCCATCCTGGACGACGCGACGATGGGCGACCTCGAAGCCTTCGGCCTGCCGCGCCCGCGGGTGCCGCTCTACCTGGCCTTCCTGGGCGAATGCGACGGACCCGGCGATGCCTTGCTGGCCGACTTCGCGCAGCGCGCGGCCCGGGGGCTGCGCCGCATCTTCATGCACTGCGAGGGTTTCGAGGAGGCGACGGAGTTGCGCGCCTGGCTGCTCGCGCACGACCTGCCCGTCGCCGTGCGCTACGTGAACCGCATCGGCCGCACGGTGCAGCAGGTGCTGCAGGAGAGCGCGTTGCAATGCGCCTTGTCCGACCTCGTGCCGCGCGGCGCGGTCGCCGATCCGCAGGGCCTGCGCCGCGAGCTGCAGGAGTTCGTGCGGGAAGAGCAGGGCGCGGGCCGCCTCCTGCTCACGCCGCCGGACCCCACGCCGCCTGGCTGGCGCCTGCGCGATCTCGCGCACCTGGTGGGCATCCCTCTGGCCGGCATCGCGCTGCTGCCGTTGATCGTGGTGCTGCTGCCCATTGCCGTCATCCTGCTGCGCATCCACGAGAGCCGCGACCCGGAGTTCTGCCCACGTCCGGCGCGCGCGGCCGTGCTGGCCATGCAGCGCCTGGAGGACCACGACCTGAGCAACAGCTTCACCGCGCTCGGCCCGGTCAAGCCCGGCCTGTTTCGCCGCTGGCTGCTGCGCGTGCTGATGCTGCTGATCGACTACGCCTGCCGGCACGTGTTCGCCCGCGGCCACCTGGCGCGGGTGCAGACCATCCATTTCGCGCGCTGGGTCTTCCTCGACGGCGGGCGGCGCGTGCTGTTCGCCAGCAACTACGACGGCAGCCACGAGAGCTACATGGACGACTTCATCAACAAGGTGGCGTGGGGCCTCAACCTCGTGTTCAGCAACGGCTTCGGCTGGCCGCGCACCGACTGGCTGATCCTGGGCGGCGCGCGCCACGAGATGCGCTTCAAGCACTACCAGCGCGGCCACCAGTTGCCGACGCAGGTCTGGTACAAGGCCTACCCCGGCCTGACCCTGAGCGACCTGGAGCGCAACCGGCGCATCCGCGAGGGGCTGGAGCAGGCGCGGATGAGCGACGAAGAGGCGGCCGCGTGGCTGAGGCTGCTGTGAGCGCGAAGAACGCCGGCGCGAAGGCCTTCGAGTTCGATGACGTGCAGGGCATCGTGCGCTTCGGCTACCGGCAACTGACGCAGGCCTGCTTCCTGCTGCTGCGCGTGCGCGACGCCGAAGCCGCGCGCGCCTGGCTCGCGGGCGTGCCGGTGACCAGCGCCGTCACGCGCCATCCCTCGCCGCGCACGGCGATGCAGATCGCCTTCACGGTCGACGGCCTGCGCGCGCTGGGCGTGCCGGAAGACATCATCGATGGCTTCTCGCCGGAGTTCATCGATGGCATGAGCCGCAACCCGAACCGCGCGCGCCGCCTGGGCGACCTGGGCCCGAACGATCCGGCCCATTGGCAATGGGGCGGCACGCCTCAGGGCATGCCGCACGTGCTGGTGATGCTCTACGCCGTCCCCGGCGGCCTCGACCTCTGGCTGCGCACCATCGCCGCCCAGTGCGAGCTGGCCTTCGACCGCATCGCCTGCCTGCCGAGCGCGGACCTGGACGGCTTCGAACCCTTCGGCTTCGCGGACGGCGTCGCGCAGCCGCGCGTCGACTGGGAGCGGCAGCGCGCGGCGCGGGACCAGGAACAACTCGCGTACACCAATCTCTCCTGCCTCGGCGAATACCTGCTGGGCTACCCCAACGAATACGGCGCCTATACCGACCGGCCCTTGCTCGACGCCGGGCGCGATCCCGACGGCCTGCTGCCGCGTGCGGAAGACGCGCCGGCCAAGGCCGACATCGGCCGCAACGGCAGCTACCTCGTGATGCGGCAACTGCGCCAGGATGTCGAGGGCTTCTGGCGCTTCGTCGACGCCCAGGCCGGCGGCGACGACGTGCTGCGCAAGAAACTGGCGGAGGCAATGGTGGGCCGGACCATGGAAGGCGAGCAACTCGTCGGCCGCACGGGCGAGTTGATCGAGGGCGCGAAGGACCCGCGCGAGGCCTTCACCTACGACAGCGACCCCGAAGGCCTGCGCTGCCCCGTCGGCGCGCACATCCGCCGCAGCAACCCGCGCAATGCCGACCTGCCGCCGGGCGGCGACGGCCTTTTTTCCAGGCTCGTGCGCAGGCTCGGCTTCGACGCCGAGGCGCTCGGCCGCGACCGCGTCGCGTCGACGCGCTTTCATCGCGTGCTGCGGCGCGGACGAAAGTACGGCGCCGAAGAGGCCAACGGCGGCACCGGCCTGCACTTCATCTGCCTGGGCGCGAACATCGCGCGCCAGTTCGAGTTCGTGCAGGGCGCATGGCTGGCCGGCACGCGCTTCGACGGTCTGCATGACGAGGCCGACCCGCTCCTGGGGCATCGCCGGCCGGGGCCGGATGGCGTGCCGACCGACGGGTTCACGATTCCCGTGGCGTCCGGGCCGTCGCGCTGCCTCAAGGGGCTGCCGCGCTTTGTGACCGTGCGCGGCGGCGCCTATTTCTTCCTGCCCGGCATCCGGGCCCTGCGATACCTGTCGAAGGTGCAGCCATGAACTCGAACGTCAGCCGGCCCGCGCCGAGGGCCAACACCGGCTCCGCCTGGCGCAACTTCGTCAGCGACTCGGGCATGGCGCTGCTGCGGCTGGAGCGGCGCTTCGACCCTTTCGTGCGGCCGGCCTTCGACGCGCTGCTGCGCGATCCGCTGGCACGCCTCGTCACGGCGCAGATCAACCGGCGCCGTGTCGACGAGCACCTGCGCATCGCGCAGGAAAAGCCGATGCCCGACGAAGAGCGTTTCACCGACTCGATCATCCAGAGCTTCAACCGGCAGATGCGCGACCTGTGGAAGCCTGGCGGCTTCGAGCGCGGCGGCAACACCAAGACGCAGGGCATCGTTCGCGGCGAGTTCATCGTGCACGGCGACATCCCGGAGCACATGAAGCGTGGCATCTACGCGAAGCCGCAGACCTTCCGCGCATGGGTGCGCTTCTCGGGGCCGGGGCCCTACATCACGCCGGACATCGACGACGTGGGCTTCATGAGCATCAGCATCAAGCTGCTGGGCGTGCCCGGCCCGAAGCTGATGGAAGACGAGCAGCACACGCTGGACATGTTCGGCGTGTCCACGCCGACCTTCGTCACGCCGGACGCGAAGGCGAACGCGGCGCTGCAGATCGAGAGCGTGAAGAACGCGCAGATCTTCTACTTCGTGAACCTGCACGATTCGCATCTGCTGGATCTGATCATGCAGTCGCTCTTCATCAAGACGCAGTCGAGCCCCTTCGAAGCACCGTACTTCAGCTGCGTTCCGTACCTGATGGGGGAGGGCCAGGCCATGCAGTACTCGGTGTGGCCGAGGTCCACGCGGCGCACGCCCATCCCGCGGCTGCCGCTGCGGCCGCCGGACGACTACCTGCGGCAGGCGATGGTCGCCTCGCTGGCGCGGGAGGACGTGGAGTTCGACGTGTGCGTGCAGATGCAGACTGACCCGCACCTGATGCCGATCGAGAACGCCGGCGTGCTGTGGCCGGAGAAACTCTCGCCGCGCGTGGCGGTGGCGACATTGCGGCTGCCCCGGCAGAGCTTCGATTCGCCGGCGCAGATGGAATTCGCCAAGCGGCTGTCGTACAACCCCTGGCACACCATCGCGGAGCACCGCCCGCTCGGCAACCAGAGCCGGGCGCGCAAGAGGATGTATTGGGAACTGGCGAAGCTGCGCCATGAGATGAACGCGGTGCCGCACTACGAGCCGACGGGCGACGAGGTGTTCGACTGAGGCGTGACGGCGAACGGCACCCGGCCCGGCCCGGCCCCCGGGGGCCAGTGTAGACTGCTCGGTTTTTCGATCTTGGGGGGTATGGCGCAAGTTTCACAGCGCGCGGGTTTCAGCGGCTCCACGCTCATTCGCCTTCTTGCGCGACTGAGCGGCAGCGACGCCCGCGAAGCCACGCCGGCCACCGCGGATCGATTGAGCCAATGGTTCAGCTGGACGGACGCGATCGCGCTCTCCACGGCGTTGAACGGAAGCCCCGCGACCGCGGCCTCCGCCCCGGCGGGGCCCGCCAGTGCGCAAGAGGCCGAATGCGCCCGCGTGCGCGCCGCGCTGGCGAACGCCCTGCGAGCGCCAGTGCACGGCGAGCCGGTGGACACGGCGACGGGCTTCGCGCCGCACCGCCAGCGCTACCTTGCGAAGCAGCAGGCGATGGAGGCCAGCATCGGGCCGTTGCGCGAACGCATGCGCGCGGCGCTGGAGGCTCGATCGCCCGCGATGGCCAGGCTCGCCGCCGTGGACGCCGTGATGGCGCAGGTGCTGGATGCGCGCGAGCACAGCCTGCTCGCGACCGTGCCCGCTGTGCTCGAAAAACATTTCGAGCGTTTGCGCCAGACCGCGCCGGCCGCCGGCGAGCCAGGCACCGAGACCCAGCCCGAAGCGTGGCTGGAGACCTTCCGCAAGGACAGCCAGGACGTGCTGCTTGCCGAACTGGACTTTCGATTTCAACCGGTCGAAGGGCTCCTCGAAGCCCTTCGCATGAGACAACCAGGCTGACATGAGCAGATTCTTTCAATACGCGGTCTTCGCCACCGGCCTCCTGGCCGTGTGCTGGGTCGGCGCCGGGTACATCGGCTCGAACCCGCTGGCACTCGCGGTCACGGCGCTCGTGGGGGCGTTCTACGTGGTGGGTGCGCTGGAGCTGCATCGCTTCCAGCAGGCGACCTCGACCCTGGAGCGCGCCGTGTCGGACCTTTCCGCGCCACCCCCGAGCCTGGGCGGCTGGCTCGGCCAGTTGCATCCGTCGCTTCAGAACGCGGTGCGCCTGCGCATCGAGGGCGAGCGTGTCGGCTTGCCCGGCCCGGCGCTCACGCCTTACCTGGCCGGCCTGCTGGTGCTGCTCGGGATGCTGGGCACCTTCCTCGGCATGGTGGTCACGCTCAATGGCACCGGCCTGGCGCTGGAAAGCGCGACCAGCCTGGACGCCGTGCGCGCGTCCCTGTCCGCACCGGTGAAGGGCCTCGGCCTGGCCTTCGGCACCTCGGTGGCGGGCGTGGCCGCCTCGGCGATGCTGGGCCTCGCCTCCGCGCTGTGCCGGCGCGAGCGGCTGCAGGCAGGGCAGATGCTCGACACCCGCATCGCGACCAGCCTGCGCGTCTACTCGCTCGCCCACCAGCGCGAAGAGTCCTTCAAGCTGCTGCAGCGGCAGGCCGAAGTCATGCCCGAACTGGCCGGCCAGCTGCAGGCCATGATGGCGGCCATGGAACGCCAGGGCCAGGCCCTGAACGATCGCCTGGCCGCCGGCCAGGACCTCTTCCACAGCAGGGCCGAGGCCGCTTACACCGGCCTGGCTGCTTCCGTCGACCGCTCGCTGAAACAGAGCCTGACCGAAAGCGCGCGCGCCGCGGGCGCGACCATCCAGCCGGTGGTCGAGGCGACCATGGCCGGCATCGCACGCGAGACGGCCGCCTTGCACGACACCGTCGCGCAGACCGTGCAGCGCCAGCTCGACGGCCTGTCCAGCCGCTTCGAGGCGACGACGCTCGGCGTCGCGGACACCTGGAGCGCCGCGCTGGCCGGCCACCAGCGCACGAGCGCGGCGCTGTCGGAAGACTTGCGCGCCTCGCACGAGCGCTTCGCGCAGACCTTCGAGCAACGCTGTGCCGCGCTGCTGCAGGGCGTGGGCACGGCCCATGCCGAGCTCCAGTCGGAACTGGCATCGCGCGACGCGCAGCGGCTGTCGGCCTGGACGCAGTCGCTGGCTGCCATGGCGGCTTCGCTCCAACACGAATGGCAGCATGCGGGGGCGCAGGCCGCGAGCCTGCAGCAGCAGCTTTCCGACACGCTGGCGCAGACCGCGCGCGAGCTGTCGGCCCAGCAGGAAGAACATGCGAAACGCACCATCGCCGAGATCGCCACGCTGCTCCAGGCGGCCGCCGAGGCGCCGCGCGCCGCGGCCGAGGTGGTGGCCGAGTTGAGGCAGAAACTGTCCGACAGCATGGCGCGCGACAACACCATGCTGGAAGAACGCGGCCGCATCCTCGAGACTCTGGGAACCGTGCTCGAGGCCGTCAACCACGCCTCCACCGAGCAGCGCACGGCGGTGGACGCGCTGGTCGCCGCGTCGGCGGAGGTGCTGGAGCGCGTGGGCAGCCGCTTCACCGAGAAGGTCGATGCCGAGACCGGCAAGATGGCCGACGTGGCCGCGCAGATCACCGGCAGCGCCGTCGAAGTGGCCAGCCTCGGCGAGGCCTTCGGCTTCGCGGTGCAACTCTTCAGCGAATCGAACGACAAGCTGGTCGCTCACCTCCAGCGCATCGAAGGCGCGCTCGGCAAATCCATCGCCCGCAGCGACGAGCAACTGGCCTACTACGTCGCGCAGGCGCGGGAAGTCATCGACCTCAGCATCATGTCGCAGAAGCAGATCGTCGAGGACCTGCAACAGATCGGCAGCCGACAGGCCACGGCGGGCACCGAGGCATGATGCGCGAGGACCTCGACGCCGGCATCGAGCCCGGCGTGCCGGTGTGGGCCGTTTTCGGCGACCTCATGGCCGGCCTGCTCGGCGCCTTCGTGCTGATCCTCGTGTGCGCGATCGGCATGCAGCTGGACCTCGCGGCCAAGCTGGAGACCGAAGTCCAGCAGCGCCAGGCCGAGGCGCGGCGCCGGCAGGAACTCGAAAAGGCCCTGGCCGGCCCGCTCGCCGCCGGCCGCGTGACGCTGGACAACGGGCGCATCGGCATCAGCGGCAGCGTGCTCTTCGCCTTCAACTCCGCCGACCTGCAGCCCGAGGGCCGACAGGTGCTCAAGAGCCTGGCCGCGCCGCTGGCGGCCTACCTGCGCAGCCGCGACGAGATCCTGATGGTGAGCGGCTTCACCGACGACCGGCAGATGCGCGGCAATGCCCGCCTGTTCGCGGACAACTGGGAACTGTCGGCCCAGCGCGCCCTGACGGTGACGCGGGCGTTGATCGAGGAAGGCATGCCGTCCTCCTCGGTGTTCGCCGCGGCCTTCGGCGCCGAGCAGGCGGTGGCGTCCAATGCCGATGCCGAGGGACGTGCCCGGAACCGGCGCGTGGAGATGTCCCCGACGCCAAGGCCAGCCCATGGCAACGCAAAACCCCGTGAGTAACGAGGCCGGTGACGCTGGCGCGGCCATCGAGGCCTGGCGTGCGCGCGGCCAGGACCGGATGGACCCGGTGCACTTTCGCTTCATCGAGGCGCTGGCCCGCCGGACACAGGCACAACGCGGTGAAGCGCGGCGCATCCTGGACCACAGGCTGGCCCGACTGCTGGCGGCATACCGCGCGCGGCTTGAGGATGCAGGCGCGCAGGGCACCGGGACGACTCGCGCCGAGCCCGTGAAGAAGGACGACCCGGCGCATCGTGGCGCGCTTGCCGAACTCCTCGAACACGTCGCCCACCTCGTACCCGCGCACGAGGACGCCGGCGCGGCGGGCGATGGCGTGCCCCGGCTCGCGCCATCCGCCGAGCTGAAGACGTTGAGTTATTTCCGAAGCACCTGGTCCCGGCTCAGCGCCGATCGATGGCTGACGCAGTCGTTGGCGAAGATGCCTGAGAACGCCGGCCCGCTGCACTCGCACCACCTCGTGCACCGGTCGCTCACCCTGATGCGCCAGCTCTCGCCCGAATACCTCAACCGCTTCATGGCCTACGTCGACGGCTTGTCGTGGGTCGAGCAGTTGCATGCGGGCAGCGCGGCCCACGCCGCCGCTGCGCGCGCCGAAGGCGGCAGGAAGAGCGGACGCGGCAAATCCGCCTGAATGCGCTCCTTAAGCCTCGCCTAAGTCCCGCCGCCCACACTGACATCGACAGTTGACCGGCGCCGGTAGAGGTTGCCTTCGGCGCCCGCCCATCCCGTGGCGGTTCCTCGATGCCGGCGGCTGTCGCGAATTCAAGAGTCCGGCCTGTCGGGCGACATGGCGTCTGGTTAGCATCGGTGCATGATTCCAGGACTCATCTTCGGTGCCGGCGCCATCGCGATAGGCATGTTGTTCATCGTGAACCGACAACAGTTGTGTCAGCACGGCTGCTGGCTCGACGAGGCGCTGGATGCGCTTCTTCCGATGGAACTCGAAGCCTTCTCCGGCGGCGTTCCATGGATCGTCGTCGGTCTCGCCCTGGTAATACACGCCATTCACAGGCGCTAGCGCCGGAAAAAAAGAACGGTCGACCCGAAACAACCGCCTTGAATGAACTGATTCTGAACCAAAGTGACGCAAGGCTTCCCTATGATTTGTTCGGGAATTTTTGCGAACATGGGAGATTCGGCATGAGAGAACCGGTGGCGGACGGGTTCGAGTACCGGGGGTGGCGGATCACGACGAAGCTCGAAGGAGCGGACGAAGTGATCTCCGGCCGGGCGGACCTGCACCTGAACGGCGCGTACAAGTGCCGGCTGCTCCTTGCGAGCGCGCGGCGCGACCGGGCCGGCGCCAAGCTGGCGCTGGAAACCAAGGCCAAGGATTTCATCGACGAGTGGCATTCCCGGGACCATGGCGGCGAGAGCGGCTTCCAGGAACTCTAGCGTTGCGGCGCGGGCGGCCTTCACGAGGGCTGGCAAGGGCAGGGTGATGCGGTATGGGAGCAAGAGAACATGTGAATCCGAGCCCCGGGCCCGCTGCTTATCCTGCTGGGCGGGATGCGGGCCTGCTCACAGACTCGGCGGTGCCCAACCGATTCCATTCGAGGCGGCGGTTTCGCCAGTGTTGGTCGATGGCTTGCGTAAAGTCGGGCCGTACCAATTTCGCTCGCGCCTGAAGGGCATCTCCGGCTTCGCTTCTGACAACCAGCCCTTCCAAGGGCCCTGTGCGGTATCGACTGGGCGAGTCCATCAACAACGCCTCAAGGCTTCGCAATGTGATCCTGCCTCGGTATAACGCTGTCACCGTCGCCAATCCTGCCCTTGCGGCGAAAGCATCGCGAACGGTCGTCGATTGAAACTGTCGGCGCCTGCGGTCGTACACGTCGAACAACAGCCACCAATCGGGCAGGCGGTCGTAGTTCAGGGAGTGTCGGGCAGCGCACCACTCTCCAAAGACAATCCATTCGGGATTCAATGTGCGGGACAGCGTGTCGCCATGAATGGCGATCCATTGGGACAGCTTCGAAAACTGCCCGGCATAGGGCGGCTCGACATACTGTCCCCGATTCTGGGCACGAAGCTGGCCGCTCTCGTCAAGGGAAAAACCCAGGTTCGCGCCGTCGATCTTCTCTTCGACAACGACATCACCAGCCAGCAGGGTCCTCGCCTCTGACGCCGGCAGCACTTTGTCATCGCGCGGCAGGCCTTCGCCCAACCACTTCAGGTGCGGCGTGTGCGGGAAGCGAAAGAAGGTGTCGCTCATGGCAGCGAAGGCACATCCCGGCCAGGGAACTTCCTCTTGTAGAAGCCGCAGACCTCAGGGCCGCAAAGGAACTCAATCGTGACTCCGGCCTCCTTGAGCGGTTGCCACCAGTCCAGCCATTTGCAATCGGTCGCTTGCCACACGGTGGGGCGCTTGGGGTGAGCGCCAGCCACGGCGAGAAACTTGCGGTCCGGTGCATCGATGGATGGTTGTAACGCCCGGTCTGGAAAGTCGTCGAACGACTCCGGCTCTGATTCAGCCAGCGTGACCCGTTCGACGTGCTTCTTGTTGGCGCTGTTACGCAGCAGCCACATGACAAACACGTCGCCGGGCCGCTTGTTCCTGATGGGCGTGGTCTTGTTCTGGTACTCGTTGAGGATTCGATGCGCGTCGTCGATGACAACCTTGCCGGTCTTCATCAGCTTTTCGAGGCGATCGACGCACTCGATCACGCAATCGGCGGACACGTCAGCGTGCGATCCATTTGCCACCAAAATCACATTCGTATCGACGACCACGTGCATTACGCAGCCCCCGAAGACGGAACCGCTCGCAGCCTTCGCTCTTGCACCGCGCGCATCCGAGCCGCCACGTCCGCCATCTCATCGCCGAAAAAGTCCTCTGGCCAATTTTCGATCTCTCCATCGTCGTTGAGCTGCAGGGCTTCCAACTGGGCCAATTGCCCTTCGCGGGTCACGAAGTAGATTGCCACGTCCTCTTTGCGGATCTGGCCCTCGGCGACGCGTCTTTGCAACCGTGAGAGAAAGTGCTCGGAATGGCTCTCCACGATGAGTTGAGTTCCACGCGGTTCGCCGTCCTCACCGGCCTGGACCGCACAGATGAAGGCATCGGCAAGGTTGGACTGCACGCGCGGATGAAGGTGAATCTCGGGCTGTTCCATCCACACCACCGAGTGCGCCGGGGCATAGAAGGCCTGCACGAGTGCGGGCAGGACTTGTGAGACGCCGAAGCCAACGTCCGTCAGCTTGACCTCGGGGGCAGCCTTGTGAGTGCGCAACAGCACCTCGTATTCCTTGCGTCCTTTGGCAACGGGTTTGACCGAAAAATCGGTGATCACGCCCAAGTCCTTGAGCCAACCGGCTATGAATGCGTCGAATCGCTGCTTGCGCAGTCGAGGCCCGCGATTGAGTTGCCGCCCCTCCTGCGTGGCGGCTAACAGCGCAGCGACAGCAGCTTCTCCTTGCATGCCAACATCTGCCGGCGTGTCACCTGACCATTGGTACACCCGTTCGGGATGCTTGCGCAATGGACCCAGATAAAAGAACTGACTGAACACCCGTTCCGTTTGAAGGGCGAAGTCCGCGAGAAAGTCGGCGTTTTGATAACGCAGGAGGGTACGGTCGGTGAAGCGATAGAACTTCTCCGGCGGCTCGGCCGGCCACTTTCGACCTTGTGCATGGACGAGTCGCAGCGGCTCGGAGGCGAGTTCGCCGCCGCCACTTTTCCGAGAATGAGTCACCGCGAGCACTTCGGTATCAGCGTTCATCACCCGGTATCGAAAGCGCTCCGTCTCGGGCTGCTGCGTGGAGTTGGCTACCAGCCGCGCATAAAGCTCGATCTCGTCCCCCGAAAACTGCTTCGAGCGTGCCAGCGCATCGCGCACGGTGATGCCTCCTGGCACCTGCCATCGAAGGCTGAATGAAAGTGGCAAGGTCGTGTCATGTCCATGCAGGCAATCCGCGAACGTGCCGAGGTCGATCAGGCTGTTCGCATCGCCGAGATGCAGGGCTCTCTTCCGATCTGTAGAAAGGACGGTCTGCTTCAGCGCCAGCAGGAGATGCCCAAGGCTGGATTTGCCGGAGCTGTTGGTTCCGAAGAGTACCGTCAGTGGGGCCAGCCGGATGTTGCCGGTATCTGCCCAGGCTTTGAAGTTCTTGATGCGAAGGTCGGTCAGCATGTCGTAGGTTCCTGCGCCGACAGTGTGCCAGCAGCTTCATCCCATCGTTCTCAGTGCTCTGGCGGCGCGGATGGGTTCGACATTGTGAGCGACCGGCAGAGCAGGCCGCGGCGTCGCCGCTCCCGCCGCTACACTATTTTCCGTCACGTCAAAAAAAGGCGTGACTGGGATTGGCGTCCTAAATCACCGCTGCGACGAAAGCCGCAGTCTCACCTTTCGAGGTTGCGGCAGTTTGATCAACAAAACTGTTTAGGACGCTATTCATGCCCAACCATCTTTGCGTACCCACGCACTCCCGTCACCTTTCCATCCCCCAGGCCATGCAAGCCTGCTACGCAGCTTGCGATCTGAGTGAGGTGCACCTCGCCTACTCGTGCCTCGACAAGCTCCTTGCCCGGCCGAGGACATGTGAAGAGGACGATGCCGACACATGCGACGGCGTGGCGGCGCTCATACGGCTGATCAACGAATCGCTGAGTCGACGCGAAGAAGCCGCGATGGCCGCGTTGCAGACGATGCACGAGGTCGTTGAACGAGAGCGGAAGCTGAGCCTGGGCGCGTGAAGCTCAAGCGGGCGGGGAGTTCATTCCGCGCCCGCCCACCCACCCACGCAAGGGTGCCGGCGGACGGACTTCGGATTCGCGAGGCGCGCTTCGGCTGGCTCGCGGTGCAATGCAGGGCATGTCACCTAACCTGCGACTTCCGTGGCGGCACTCTATCGCCACGGGTCCATCAGACGCGTGACCATGCATTCGATTCAACCCAATTCCTCCTCATCTCTCATCACCAGCGTGCCATCGGGCACCCAGGCCCCGGAAACAACATCTCCCCCGTCGAGCGCCGATCGCCAAGGATCGCCCGAATGCGATGCATTGAATGAATTGGCCAGGTCCTCGCGTGGCGGGCCCAACGCGCGGGCGAGGCTTGCATCGGCCGTGCAGCCCCGGTCGACGGCGACGCCCGCCACGGGCGTCGCCGAACTTGCCGCCGTTGCAGCGGCGCGGTCCGAGCCCATCGAGCGCAGCTGGGCCGCGTGGATCGCAGAGGGCGATCCGGACGAAAGACGCGCCGAGGCGGTGGACGTAATCAAGGCCTTTGTCCGAATGGCGAAGACTGCGCCATCAGCGGAGAGAGAGCCCCTCTCATTCAGGAATCTGAACTTGAACGCCTTGCCTCCTCGCATGGACGAGGTGCCCGAGCTTCGGAGCGTACGGAACTTGACCCTGAATTCGAACCGTTTGAGCGAACCGATCGATCTCACGATGTTCGAGGAACTCGAGGCCTTGACCTTTCAAAACTGTCAACTTACCCAGCTGCCGAGACTGGCTAATCCGCAACGGCTCATCAACCTTCATTTGATAGCGGATGGACGGGGAGGGGACGGCGCCTTGACGGATCTTTCGGGATTGAGCGAGATGCGCTCGCTGCGGAGCCTCACGCTGATGGGCACCGGCTTGCGATTGCCGCCTGATCTGAGCGAGATGCGCGGCCTCCAATCGCTGCTGCTTGCGGATGGACTCTTTGAGGTCATGCCTGACGTACGAGGCTTGAGCCGCCTGCATTGGCTGTCCATGTCCGGCAACAACCTGGCGACACTCCCCCGTTGGCTCGCGGCATTGCCTGACACCATGGAGGTCTATTTGAGCGGCAATCCGCTGGATCAGGGAACAGTCGACTGGCTTACAGACCTGCGTACCGGACCGCAAGTCCACTTCAGCATGGCTGTCTCCACGGACGACGGGGCGCCGGCCTCGATGCGGGAGCAAGTCGATGCCTGGGCGTCGGACAAGACCGAGCGCTGGACGGCCTTCGCAGGGGAGGCGGAGGCAGGGCAGTTCGCGCGGCTGCTGCGCGCGCTCAAGCGTACGGCGGACTACCAGAACAGCGATGAGTCGCGGCGCGACTTGCAACGACGCGTGGTGGCGGTGCTCGATGCGCTGGAACAGGCGCCCGAACTGCGCGCACTGTGCTTCGCCAGCGCCGAGGAAGGCCTGGGCACCTGCGGAGACCGGGTGGCGCTGACCTTCAGCGACATCGAGATGAGGACGCAGGCTTGCCGTCTGGGAGACGACCAGGTGGCGCTGATGAAGCTGGCGCGCAGCCTGTCTCGGCTGGGGTGGCTGGCCGCGCTCGCCAGCAGGGCGTCCTGGGTCGCCGGCGCGGGCGAGACGGGCACGCGCGACCTGGCGCACGCCGTGCCGCAGTTGCTCGGCACGCTGGCCCGTGCGCAAGAAGCCCAGGGAGGCGAGGATGTGAAACGCCCGATGTGCGCACGACTGCTGGGTCGCCATCAGGGTGAGCTGGCCGCGCTTCCGGACAGGATCGGCAAGTACGACGACTTCTACAGCCGCGCGCTGTTGTTGAACCCCGGCAGCATGGAGAGCCGCCTGTGCGCGCTGGGACTGAGGCGCGAAGGGATGATGCCGCGGCAAAGCCAGGCAGAACAGGCGCTGGGCACCGCGCGAGTGGACAAGCTCGGGGCGGTGCTGAAGAAGGCGGTGAACAGAGCGAAGGAAGAGTGGCCCGAGCCACCGAAGAAAGCGCCGACGCTGGAGGAGGCGGCGCACGCGGTGTCGCAGCTGGCGTCGACCCTGGAGACGGCGCGCGCCGGCGATGAGCAGTCGCGCGTCCGTCAGGTGGAAGCGAAGCGCCGGGAGGACATGGACTACCACTTCCACGAAGCAGTGAGCTCGGTGCTGAACGGCGCGTGGGCGAAGGGCGTGGCCGCGCTGAAGCGGGAACTGAAACCCTCCGGCGCGCACATCCTGCTGCAGCCGGTGGACGCCTCGCTGTGGGCAAAGGGCGCGAACGGGCTGCCGGAAAGGGCACCGTCGGAGCAGCTGCGGATGCTGGAGGACGCGCTGCGGGCCAGCCAGCCGGGGCAAGAGGTGATGCAAGGCTTGTCGCAGAGCCGCCAGCCGTACCGGCAAGGCGATCACCCGACGTTCGACGCGTTGGTGGGCAAGTTGGCGGGCAAGCAGGTGGAAAAGGTGATGAAGGGGCTCGGCCAGGATGTGACGGAGATGGTGGCGGCGGAGATCGCCGAATTCGCGGAACGTGACGCGCTGGTCGAGCAGGAGTTGAAGTGGAAGCGGGAGCTGGCGGAGGAGGGAGGGCACCGGGCCGCCGGATCGGATGAACCGACCGCGGAGCGGGCGCCGGTGTTCGATGGGGAGGCCTTCATGGCCGATCTGGAGAAGGGCCGGGTGGCTCGGGAGGAAAGGGCGGCGACACGGGCGGCGCGGGAGCCCGGCGGCGCGGCCCAAGCCGCGGCTGCGTCCGGGAGCCAGGCGCATGCGTCGCGGACTGAGAGTGGCCGGGACAGGGCGACGGTGTCCATGACCTTGAGTGACAGGGAGATCAGGGCTCGCATGGCGAAAGCACCCAAGGTACCCAAGGGCGAGCCTTCCGCCTTGAGTACGAGGGAAGTCCGCAATCTCATGAAAGCGGCGCCCAAGGTGCCCTCGAACCCGCCGGTAACCACCGCCGATCAACTCCAGCGGCGTCTGGATCGCTTGCGCGCCGGCGATGGTCCGAGGCCTTCGTCCACTTCGCACAGGGTCGCCGTGCAGAGCGAAGAGGGCAAGGCCAAGGCTTCGGCGTCCTGACGCCTAAGTCGTCAAGCGGCCGCCGCGCTCAGATCAGCTTGCGTATGGTCTTCTTGCGCCATGCGAAGCGGTAGTAGCAGGACTGCAGCGTCAGCATCGAGATGAAGGCGACGGGGTAGGCGATCCAGATGCCGTTCAACCCCATGCGGTGGCTGAGCCACCACGCGACCGGCACTTCGATCAATGCGATGCTGAAGATCGAGATGGCCGTGGGCACCAGCACCGAGCCGCTGGCACGCATGATGCCGGAGAGCGCGGCGCCCATGCCGAAGATCACCGTGCTCCACAGCATGATGTGAAGAAGCGTCTGCGCGACCTCGATCACGGGTTCGCTGGTGATGAAGAAGCCCATCAGCGGCCGCGAGAAGAGGTAGCCCAGCAGCACCAGCGCGCCGGTGAGCGTGAGGTTCATCAACAGCGCGGTGCGCGCGATGGCGCCGAGCCGCTGCACCTGGCCGGCGCCGATGGCCTGCGCGCCGAGGATGGAGGCGGTGATGGCGATGGAGATGGCCGGGAATTGCACGTAGGCCACCACCTGGTTCACGGCGCCGTAGGCGGCCGTGGCGTTGGAGCCGTAGGCGTTGACGAAGGACAGCAGCGCGAGTTCGGCCACCGACACCACGATCATCTGAACACCCGTCGGCACGCCGACCTTGAGCACCGCCTTGAGCAGGGCGGGGCGGATGCGCAGGTGGCGCATGAAGTCCGCGTCGGGCGCGAGCGGGCTTTTCTTGCGGCGCAGGTGGAAGGCCAGCCACGTGGTCGCGACGACGAAGGACACGACGGTCGCCCAGGCGCCGCTCGTCACGCCCATCCGCGGCAGGCCGAACCAGCCGCGGATGAGCGCGGGCGTGACCACCAGCCCGATGAGGGTGGAGATCATCAGCGTGTAGAGCGGTGCCATGGTGTCGCCCACGCCGCGCAGCATGGCCGTCGCGAGCAGGAAGACGAAGAGGCCGGGCATGGCGATCAGGACGATGCGCGCATAGCTGGTGGCGTCGGCCAGGATGTCGGGCGGCGTGCCGAGCGCGGCCAGCATCGGCTGCGTGAAGGCGCCGCCGAACACCGCGACCAGGAGCGCGAAGAGCACGCCGACGGTGAGCGTGGTGCCCGCCACCGCGCGTGCCTTCTCGACCTCGCGCGCGCCCCAGGCCTGGCCGATGAGCACGGAGGCGCCGGCGCCCAGGCCGATGGTGAAGGCGATGAAGAAGAACATCACCGGGAAGAAGCTGGAGACGGCCGCGAGCGCGCCGACGCCGATCATCTGGCCCAGGTAGATGTTGTTGAGCGTGCCGGAGAGCGACTGCAGGATGTTGCTCAGCAACATGGGCGCGAGGAACATCAGGAAGGTCTTCCACAGCGGCCGGCTGGCGATGCCGGCCAGGCGCGGGTTCACGGGCGGTGCGGCCGGCGGCGGCACGGGGTCGGCCACGCTCGCGGGCGGGGCGGCGATCTCGCCGGCGTGTTGCAGGTCCTCGGCGTCGAGGGGCGGCTGCGCGATGTTGTCGGTCGGGCCTTTCATGCGGCGCTCCAGGCCATCGCGGCGAGCTTGCGCAGGTGCAGGCGCACGTCTTCCGGCCAGGGGCCCACGAGTCGCTCGAAGCGCGCATGCTCGCCGGCGAAGAGGGCGCGGGTCGCCTCCTCGAAGCCGGGCAGGTCGCCCGCGATCACGGTCATGAAGCGGTAGGCCGCTTCGCGCGAGGCGCGCTGCGCATCGCGGTCGGCATGCACGCGGCGCGCTTCGTCGATGAGGCGGCGCAGCGCCACGGAGGCGCCGCCGGGCTGGCGGCCGAGCCATTCCCAGTGGCGCGGCAGCAGCGTGACTTCGCGTGCGACCACGCCGAGCTTGGGCCGGCCGACGCCGCGTGTCGCGTGTTCGTCCGGGCCGCCCTGTACGGCGGCGGAGGATGCGGCGCCGCGCAGGTCGAGGTCGAGGCGGTCGCCGGTGCGATCGTCGAAGACGAATGCGGGCAGGTCCTCGGCGCGGGCGCGGAGTTGTGCGATCACCTCGTCGCGCGGGCCGGAGGCGATGCGCCGGAAGCCCGCGAAGACGGTGAGAGTGGATTCGGGAAGGGGAGAGGGCATGGGGCGCGAATAATACCCGGGCGAAAAAGATTGCGCAATCTACCCGGGTGAAAATTTCAGTCCGAGGAGGCTCGCCATGCGGCACGCCAGCGGCGGCGCGCGCCGATTCCGAGACGCCGGGCGACGCGCCAGGGCGCGCTCTGGCGCACGACGGCGAGCACGCGGTCTTTCCAGGCCTTCCAGCGCGGGTACCAGCGGGCGAACCAGGGGATGCGCATCAACGCGGGCTCGACCAGCTGAAACAGCCGGGCGACGATGGCGGTGCCGGCCAGCTTCGCGCCGATCAGCAGCAGCAGGGCGCTTTTGCCGTGCCCCGCGCCGAGCAGGAACAGCGCGAACACCTTCAGCGGCAGCAGCATGAGGACCGGGACGAAGAACACCAGCAGCGCACCCCACGGCGGCAGCGACTGGATCAGTCTTTCGAGCCGGCCCCACAGTGGAAGTCGCGCCAGCCGTGCCATGAGCGCCGCGAGCGGCTCCCAGCCCCACTCCTCGAAGAGGAGGAGCGGCACGAGCAGCACCGCGGCGATCGCGTGCAGGAGTTTCTTCAGGTGGCGCATGGTCGGGCATTGTGAGCGCACGGGCCGCGCTCACATGCCCGCTTGCCGGTCATGGCGCCTTCGCGAGGCCCGCCGTTGGCGCCGGGCCCGTCTCCGCGCGGATGTTCGCGGCGATCCTGGCAGCCAGCGCGTTCATCGCGACCTCATAGCTTTCGGCGACGGCCTCCGGCTGCGAGGAGAGCGTCGTGTAGCTTGGCCATTTGTGGCGCGGGTCGGCCGGGATGCTCCACGAGGCTTCGCCGCGCGAGTCGGCCCCGTAGTAGATCGACTCGCCGTAGAGCGCGTCGTCGGCCTTCGGCCGCGTGAGGTGCGCCGAGACGTTGACGCGCGGGATGTAGTCGAGCGAGAAGCGCGACGAGTACATGCCGACCTCGCTGAAGTAGACGTGCAAGACCGGGTCCGTGCCGGGAAGGCGCTCGTAGTCGATGTCGTCGGGCGAGTCGGCGGGCCGCTCGACGCCTTCCATCACTTCCGCCTCGTAGCCCTGCGCCTTGAGTTCCTTCACGAGCGCGGCCGTCATCGCCGGCCCCATGGCCTTGCGCGCGGCATCCATGTCGTCGGTGAAGTTGTTGCTCTTCACGCGATCGGCGATCGACTGCCAGAGCACGCCGATCGGGATGCCCTTGTTCTCGGTGTAGAAGCGGTCGATGGGCATCACGGGAAGGACCATGACGCGCGTGACGGGGGCCTGCGGCGCCGGAGGCGCGACCGGGACGCGCGCGCATCCGGACAGGGCGCCGAGCGCCAGGAGAAAGGTCGCGAGGAGGAACTTGCGGAGGGTCGTGGGCATCGGGGTGTCGTGCTGGATTGCGGCGGAGGGATTCTGCTCAGCAGTCCACCGAACGAATCTGAACAATGGTCGCAACGCCGCCTTGCAGGCGGCATTCAGCCTTGCGTCGTGAACGAATGCACGGCACCGCGGCGTGTTCCTTGCGCGCGGGCTTGAACTTTCTTCCTATGTGCCGCGGTTGGCGCCTGTCGAGCCTCGCAGACCGGCCCACACCCTATGGCAAACTTCCGCGCTTCATCGGCAAAGGCGCCCCGACGCGGCGCCGACTTCAGGGACGCCCTCAAGACATGCAGAAAATCATTCGCCAGCTCGCCGCCGAGATCAAGATCGGCGAGCACCAGGTGAAGGCCGCCGTCGACCTGCTCGACGGCGGCGCCACCGTGCCCTTCATCGCGCGCTACCGCAAGGAGGCCACCGACGGCCTCGACGACATCCAGCTGCGCGAGCTCGAAGCGCGCCTCTCCTACCTGCGCGAACTGGAGGATCGCCGCGAGGCCGTGCTCAAGAGCATCGAGGAGCAGGGCAAGCTCACGCCCGCGTTGCGCGCGGCCATCGAGGCCGCGCCGACCAAGCAGGAGGTGGAAGATCTCTACCTGCCCTACAAGCCCAAGCGCCGCACCAAGGGCCAGATGGCACGCGAGGCCGGCATCGAGCCGCTGGCCGACAGGCTCTTCGCCGACCCGACGCTGAACCCCGCCGAGGAGGCCGCGGCTTTCGTCAAGCCGGCCGCGGACGGGCTCGATTTCTCGACCGTGCCGCTGGTGCTGGACGGCGTGCGCGACATCCTCGCCGAGCGCTGGGCCGAAGACGCCGCGCTGGTGCAGCGCCTGCGCGAATGGCTGTGGGCCGAGGGCCTGTTCAAGTCGAGCCTGATGAGCGGCAAGGACGAGAACAACGCGGACATCGCCAAGTTTCGCGACTACTTCGACTACGACGAGCCGATCGGCCGCGTGCCTTCGCACCGCGCGCTGGCGGTGTTCCGCGGCCGGGCGCAGGACATCCTCGACGCCAAGCTGGTGCTGCCGGAAGAGCCCGAACCGGGCAAGCCGTCGATCGCCGAGGGCAAGATCGCGCTGCACCTGGGCTGGAGCCACGCGGGCCGGCCGGCGGACGACCTGCTGCGCAAGTGCGTGGCCTGGACCTGGCGCGTGAAGCTGGCGCTCTCGACCGAGCGCGACCTGTTCACGCGGCTGCGCGAGGAGGCCGAGAAGGTGGCGATCAAGGTCTTCGCGGACAACCTGCGCGACCTGCTGCTCGCCGCGCCAGCCGGTCCGCGCGTGGTGATGGGGCTGGACCCGGGCATCCGCACCGGCGTGAAGGTGGCGGTGGTGGACTCGACCGGCAAGCTGGTCGAGACCGCGACCGTCTTCCCGCACGAGCCGCGCAAGGATTGGGAAGGCTCGCTTCATACGCTCGGCAAGCTGTGCGCCAAGCACGGCGTGAACCTGATCGCGATCGGCAATGGCACCGCGAGCCGCGAGACGGACAAGCTGGCGGCCGACCTGATCAAGCTGCTGGCGAAGATGGCGGCGCAGGCCGGTGCGCCGGAGATGAAGGTCGACAAGGTGGTGGTGAGCGAGGCCGGTGCCTCGGTCTACTCCGCCAGCGAATTCGCCTCGCAGGAGATGCCCGACGTCGACGTGAGCCTGCGCGGCGCGGCCAGCATCGCGCGCCGCCTGCAGGACCCGCTGGCCGAACTCGTGAAGATCGACCCCAAGTCGATCGGCGTCGGCCAGTACCAGCACGACGTGAACCAGAGCGAACTCGCGCGCACGCTGAACGCGGTGGTCGAGGACTGCGTGAACTCGGTCGGCGTGGACCTGAACACGGCCAGCGTGCCGCTGCTGTCGCGCGTGTCGGGCCTTTCGGCCAGCGTGGCCAAGGCCGTGGTGCGCTGGCGCGAGGCGAACGGTGCGTTCTCCACGCGCAAGCAGCTGCTTGATGTGACGGGCTTCGGCGGCAAGACCTTCGAGCAGAGCGCGGGCTTCCTGCGCATCCGCGGCGGCACCAATCCGCTGGACCTGACCGGCGTGCATCCGGAGACCTATCCCGTGGTCGAGCAGATGATCGAGAAGACCGGCAAGCCCATCGCCGAGCTGATGGGCCGCGCCGAGATGCTGAAGACGCTCAAGCCCGAGTTGTTCGCGAACGAGAAGTTCGGCGTCATCACCGTCAAGGACATCCTCGGCGAGCTGGAGAAGCCGGGCCGCGACCCTCGCCCGGACTTCAAGGTGGCGCGCTTCAACGAGGGCGTGGACGACATCAAGGACCTGGTCGAGGGCATGGTGCTCGAGGGCACGGTGAGCAACGTGGCCCAGTTCGGCGCCTTCGTCGACCTGGGCGTGCACCAGGACGGCCTGGTGCACGTGAGCCAGCTCTCGCACAAGTTCGTGAACGATGCGCGCGAGATCGTGAAGACGGGGGACATCGTGAAGGTCAAGGTGATGGAGGTGGACGTGGCGCGCAAGCGCATCGGCCTGTCGATGAAGCTCGACGCGGCGCCGGCGCGGCGCGACGGCCCGCGCGAGAACCGCTTCGAAGGGGCGGGGCGCGGCCAGCAGGGCCCGCGCCGCGACAACACGCCGCAGCCGGCCGGGCAGATGGCCTCGGCCTTCGCCAAGCTGCAAGGCTTGCGGAAGTAGGCGAAAGGCCGCGCGGGCATGAAGGCGCTTCGCATCCATGCCGGGCCGGCCGCCCGCGAGCACATCCGTCAGCACGGCCTGCGCCCGCGGGATGTGCGCACCATCCCTGGCGCGGCGGGCGGGCCGAAGGGCCTGGTGCTCGGGCCGATCGATCGTTTTCTCTTCGGCGAATGGCTGCCGCGCTCGGCGCAGCCTATCGACCTGGTCGGTGCCTCGATCGGCGCGTGGCGGCTGGCCAATGCCTGCCTGGGCGACTCCAGGGCCGCGTTCGAGGCTTTCGAGAACGGCTACATCCGCCAGCACTTTGAAGTGCCGCCGGGCCAGAAGCGACTGAGCGCGCGCCAGGTGAGCGAGCAGTTCGGCGAAGGCTTGCGCGGCTTCTACGGCGGGCGGGTGCGCGAGGTGCTGGGGCACGAGCGCTACCGGTTGCACGTGATCACGGCGCGCGGGCGCCACATCCTCGGGCGCGAAGGGCGAGCGCGCACGCCGGTGGGCTACCTGGGCGCCTTCCTCACGAACAGCGTGCGGCGCAAGAGTCTGGGTGCGTGGCTGGAGCGCGTGGTGTTCTCGCGGCCGGGCGCGGCGCTGCCCTTCGGCACGCGGGACTTCCGCACGCGCCAGGTCGACCTGGCGGAGAGCAACTTCGAGCTGGCCTTGCAAGCCTCGTGCTCCATCCCGTTCATGCTGGAGGCGGTGCACGACATCCCGGGCGCACCGGCCGGGGCTTACTGGGATGGCGGCATCACGGACTACCACCTGCACCTGGACTACACCAACGGCGATGGCATCGTGCTGTACCCGCACTTCCAGAAGGCGGTGGTGCCGGGCTGGCTGGACAAGGGCCTGAAGTGGCGGCACAAGGCCACGCGCTTTCTCGACCGCATGGTGGTGCTGGCGCCGGACCCGGAATGGATCGCGCGGCTGCCCAATGGCAAGCTGCCGGACCGCAACGATTTCCTGCGCTACGGCAACGACGTGCAGGCGCGCATCCAGGCCTGGAGCACGGCGGCGCTGGAGTCGCAGCGGCTGGCGGACGAACTGGCCGAATGGCTGCACAAGGGCGACACGCCGGACGTGTTGCCGCTGTGAGGCCCGGCTACAGTCGCGGCGTGGGCATCGCCACGCATCACCACTTCATTCATTCCGAAAGACCTCTCATGAACGCAACCCGCATCGTCGGCATCATCCTGATCGTGGCGGGCATTGCCGCGCTCGGCATGGGCGGCTTCAGCTTCACCAAGGAAACGCACCAGGCCAAGATCGGGCCGATCGAGTTGTCGGTCAAGGAGAAGCAGGATGTGAACTTTCCCACCTGGGCCGGCGTTGCCGCGATCGTGGTGGGTGGGGCGCTGCTGGTCTTCGGCGGCCGCAAGGGCTGACCGCGGGCGTCAGCCGAAGTCCTGCTCGCGCAACTCGATCGGCCGGCCGTGCGGCGTGCGGTCGGCGGCGCGGTCCCAGGCCTGCTGGTAGCGCGCGAGTTCATCGGCGGAGCTCGCGCCCTTGGCGGCGACCAGTGTTTCGAGCGCGGCGAGCCAGTGGCGGTAGTAGGTGTCGCCCAGGTCGGCATCGCCCGCGGCCTGCGCGGCACTGATGGTGCGAGCCAGGGTGGCGGCCCATTCGTTCCAGGTGAAGAGTCCACGCTGGTGGAGGGACACGGCGAGCGCGAAGGCCTGCGCCTCCCACGGTTCGCGGAAGACCGGCTCCTCGCCTTCATGAGGCATGCCGGGCAGCAGGGGCGTGGCGAGGCTCACGAGGGCAGCTCCGTGCTTCGCGGCGCGGTGCGAGCGTGCCTGGGATGGCCCGGCGCGGCGCTCACGCGGGCTCCAGGTAGCTTTCCCATGCGTCCACCGAGACGTGGAGGCCGGGCTCCGCGCCCGCGCCCCACAAGGTCTGGCCGTCGAAGGCCACGGTGTAGAGCCATTGCGGCTGCTCGCCCAGGCCTTGCGCATGCGTGTCGGCGAAGACGTGCATGCCGTGCAGGCGTGTGACGATGCCGGCCTTGCCTTGCACGTAGCCCGGAAGGCGCGTGTGATGGTCGACCTGGCCGGCGAGGGCACGCACTTTCTGGCCGAGGGCGAAGAGGGCCGGGGCGCTTGTTGGCCGCTGCGTCGGCGTGCCGCGGGCCAGCGCGGCCGGCACGTCGGCCGCGTGCAGGATGCGGCGCACGGGTTGCGGCGGGTGCAGCATGCGGCCGGCTTCCACCTCGTCGGGCATCAGCTGCCCGCGCTCGGCCATCAGCTTCTCGAGGCCCGCGAGCCAGATCTGGTAGTAGCTCATCCGCGCATAGGCCGGCAGCGTCTCGCGGGCGCTGCGGCTCGCGTCGATGTTCCATGATCCCGTGCCGCCCATGGCGAGGGTCAGGGCCAGGACGCGCGGCTCCCATTCGGCGTGGAAGAGTTCGCCCTCGGGCTCCGGCACGATGGCGCCGGGAAGGTCTCGGCCGCCGAGATCGGCGTGGGACGTGTACGTCATGCGGCGCTCCCTGGCCCGCGGGCCAGCCCGGTACCGATCATCGAGTCCCGCGTCACGAGCTCGGCGAGTTCTTCCTCGCTCAAGCCTTCAGTGCCTGGCGGGCGCTGGGGGATGACGAGGTAGCGTACCTCGGCCGTCGAATCCCACACGTGGATCGCGGTGGAGGCCGGCAGCGAGACGCCGAACTCCGCCAGCACGCCGCGTGGATCCTTGACGACGCGCGAGCGGTAGGGCGCGCTCTTGTACCAGGTGGGCGGCAGGCCAAGCACCGGCCAGGGGTAGCAGCTGCACAGCGTGCAGACGACCAGGTTGTGCTGCGCATCGGTATTGGCGACGGCCACCATGTGCTCGCCCTGGCGGCCGGTGTACCCCAGCGAGGCGATGGCCGCGGTCGCGTCCTTGATCAGCCAGTCGTGGAAGCCGGGATCGCTCCAGGCCTTGGCGACGACGCGCGCGCCGTTGCGCGGGCCGATCTTCGTCTGGTAGGTGTCGATGAGCACGCCGAGCGCGGCGGGATCGATGTAGCCCTTCTGCGCGAGCACGGTCTCGAGCGCGCGCACGCGGACGTCCATCTCGCCGAGTTCGCTGTGGTCGGCGTCGTGATGGTGATCGTGGTGGTCGTGTGCCATGCGCGCATGCTACTCACATCGACGCTTCGAGCATGCGTCGGTAGTCGTCCCGCGTCGCGAGGCGAGGATTGGTCTTGTGGCAGTGGTCGGCCATCGCGCCGTCGATGATCTGCTCGAACAGCTCGCGCGTGACGCCGACCTCGGCCAGGCCCTTGGGCAGGCCGAGGCGCGCGTTCATGTCGCGGATGGCGTCGCCGAGGTCGCCGGCCGAGTCGAGGTGCATGGCCTGCGCCATGCGCTGCAGGCGCTGCTCCTTCTGCACGGATTCGGCGCCGGCATTGAAGTGGATGACGGCGGGCAGGAAGAGGGCGTTGAGCGTGCCGTGGTGCAGCCGCGGGTCGACGCCGCCCAGGCTGTGGCTGAGCGAATGCACGCAGCCCAGGCCCTTCTGGAAGGCCATGGCGCCCTGCATCGAGGCGCTCATCAGGTTGAGCCTTGCCTCGCGATCGCCGCCGTCCTTGGTGGCGCGCTCGATGTGGCCCCAGGCGCGCGCCAGGCCGTCCAGGCCGATGCCGTCGGCCGGGGGGTTGAAGGCGGCTGACATGAAGGTCTCCATGCAATGCGCGATGGCGTCCATGCCGGTCGCGGCCGTGAGCCGGGGCGGCAGGCCGAGGGTGAGTTCCGGGTCGCAGATGGCGGCCTTGGGCATCAGGGACCAGCTGTGGAAGCCGAGCTTGCGATGGTCGTCGACGATGACGATGGCACCGCGCGCCACCTCGCTGCCGGTGCCGCTGGTGGTGGGCACGGCGATGAGCGGCGCCGCGCGGTCGGTGATCTTCGGCGAGCCGCCTTCGATGGTGGCGTAGGTCTTGAGCGGACCCTCATGCGTGGCGGCGATGGCGACGCCCTTGGCGCAGTCGATGGCGGAGCCGCCGCCGACGGCGATCAGGCCGTCGCAGCGCTGTTCGCGGTAGATCGCGGCGGCGGCGCGCACCGCGGCCTCGGTCGGGTTGGAGGGCGTCTGGTCGAACACGGCCACGGGCAGGTCGCCCAGCGCGTCCAGCGCCTTCTGCAGGATGCCGGCGGCGCGCACGCCGGCATCGGTGACGACCAGCGGCCGCGCGATGCCGATGCGCTCGCACTCGGAGCGCAGGAGCTGGATGGCGCCGAAGTCGAACTGGATCTGTGTGAGGTACTGGATGAGGGCCATGGGGTGATCTGCGGTCGTTGGATGCGGACGGTACGATGCGGGCCTTCGAATCTAGCAAGCGCGGAGCATCTTGGACACACAGAAAACCCTGGCCGCTGTCACGGCCGGCACAACGGCCCGATGACGGCGGGACACCGGCTCACGCCGAAGATGGCCGGCGTGGTCGATCGCATGGCGCGGTCGCGGCATCCGCCCCTGAATCAACTCACGCCGGCCGAAGCCAAGGCCGCCTATGAAAAGGGCGCGGGCGTGCTCGAGGTGCCCAAGCCCGAACTGGCGCGCATCGAGGACTTCACGATGCCGGCGCGCGACGGCCATGCCCTGCCGGTGCGCCTCTATGCCCCTTCGCACGCGGTGCTGCCGGTGCTGATGTTCTTTCATGGCGGCGGCTTCACGGTGGGCAGCATCGCCACGCACGACACGCTGTGCCGGGTGCTGAGCCAGAAGAGCGGCTGCGCGGTCATCTCGGTGGACTACCGGCTCGCGCCGGAGCACAAGTTCCCGACGGCCTCGGACGATGCGTGGGACGCCTTGAGCCATCTCGCGCGCAACGCGGCGCAGTGGGGACTGGACGGCGCGCGCCTGGCCGTCGGCGGTGACAGCGCGGGCGGCACGCTGGCGGCGGTGTGCGCCATCCTCGCGCGCGACGCGAAGCTGCCGCTGGCGCTGCAACTGCTCATCTACCCGGGCATGACGGCGCACCAGGACACGGCCTCGCACGAGCGCTTCGCCTGCGGGCCCTTGCTGGATGAGGCGCTGATCACCTGGTTCTTCGGCCTCTACGTCAACTCCCGCGCCCAGCGCGACGACTGGCGCTTCGCACCGCTCAATGCCGAGGACGTCGAAGGCGTCGCGCCGGCCTGGATCGGCCTGGCCGAATGCGATCCGCTGGTCGATGAAGGCGTCGCCTACGCCGACAAGCTGCGTGCCGCGGGCGTGGCGGTGGACATCGAGATCTACCGCGGCGTGATCCATGAATTCATCAAGATGGGCCGTGCCGTGCCCGAAGCGCTGCAGGCCCAGGCCGACGCGGCGAACGCATTGAAGGAAGCCTTGCAACCATGACCACCGAGACCCACAAGAGATCCGAGTTCCGCTTCTTCCACCGCCTGCGCGTGCGCTGGGCGGAGGTCGACATGCAGAAGATTGTCTTCAACGCGCACTATCTGATGTACTTCGACACTGCCATCTCGGACTACTGGCGCGCGCTGGCCCTGCCTTACGAGGAAGCCATGCAGGCGTTGCAGGGCGACCTGTACGTGCGCAAGGCGACGATCGAATTCAACGCCTCGGCACGGGTGGACGACGTGCTCGACGTCGGCATGAAGTGCGTGCGCGTGGGCAATTCGTCGATCCAGTTCCTGGGCGGGCTGTTCCGCGGCGACGAGCTGCTGGTGAGCTGTGAACTGGTGTACGTCTTCGCCGATCCGGCGACGCAGACCTCCAGGCCTGTGCCGGCTGTCCTGCACGAGATCCTCGCGGCCTACGAGGCCGGCGAGCCGATGCGCGAAGTCGCGACCGGCGGCTGGGAGCAGTTGGGCGAAGGCGCGGGCGCGGTGCGCTTCAAGGTCTTCGTCGAGGAGCAGCGCATTCCCAAGGAGCTGGAATGGGATGAGCACGACGCGACGGCCGTGCACGCCGTGGCGCGCAACCGCATGGGGCTGGTGATCGCGACCGGGCGGCTGGTGCCCGAGGCACCGGGCCTGGGGCGCATCGGCCGCATGGCCGTGCATCGCGCCTTGCGCAGTGGCGGGCATGGCGCCGCGGTGCTGCGTGCGCTGGAGGCGGCGGCCAAGGCGCGCGGCGACAGCGCGGTGAGCCTGCATGCGCAGCGCAGCGCGGAGGCCTTCTACACCCGACTCGGCTACCTGCCGCACGGCGAGCCCTTCGAGGAAGCAGGCATTCCGCACATCGAGATGCGGCGCGCGCTCTGAGCCCGGACGCTCAGATGTCTTCGAGCAGCGCGTAGGGCAGGGGTTCGACCGTGAGAGCGGGGCCGTCGGCCTTGCCCGCGTGCAGGCCGCCCGCCTCGATGGCGGCAATCTGGATCGAGATCAGTGCCGCCCAGCCGCCGTTGGGCGCGGCGGCGGCCTGGGCCACCGTGCCTACCGGCTGCTCCGCGTCGTTGCCCGCGAAGACTTCCTGGCCGGCCTCGAGCGGCGCATCGGCCTGCACGAGGTAGGTCCGGCGCTTGAGCGTGCCGCGGAACTGGCTGCGCGCCACCACCTCCTGGCCTGGGTAGCAGCCCTTCTTGAAGTTCACGCCCCCGACGGATTCGTAGTTGATCATCTGAGGGACGAAGGCTTCGACCACCGGCGTCGTCAGCGTGACGATGCCGCTGCGCACCTCGCTCCAGGGCCAGAGGGCCGGGTCCAGCGCGCTGCCTTGCGGGGCAGGGCTGGCGGCGGGCGCGATCCAGAGGGCGCGCGGGATGCCGTCGGAAGGGTGGAGCGTCACCACGTGGGCGTCGCCGACAGTGAAGCTCAGGCCGGGCGGGGCGCCGGCATCGACGCCGTTGCCGGTCAGCGCGGAGCCGGCCAGGCCATGCAGCGCAAATTCATCGCGCGCGTCGCCGAGCTTGACCTTGGCGCGCAGCACATACATCGACAGGCGCTTGAGCGTGGCGGCGAGGATGTCGCGGCTGCATACCAGCAGCACGAGGTCGGGCCGCGGCTTGATGCCGATGAAGCTGGCCAGGGCCCGGCCCTTGGCCGAGCAGAGGGCCGCCAGCCGCGCCTCGCCGGGGCCGAGCAAGGCGAAGTCTTGCGTGAGCTGGCCGTTGATGAAGTTCGCGGCATCGGGGCCTTCGGCGCGGATCACGCCGAGGTGGGACAAGGCTGTTACGCCATTCAGGACGACTGGGGTCATGGCTGAATTATCATGGCCCGACCAGTTCCGTTCAGCCCGCAGGGCTTCCTTGTTTCCAGGCCATCCTCGCCTCCTCGATCCGGATTCGTGCGCCGCTTCTTCCTCACCATCTTCCTGTTCACCGCGCTGGTCGCGCTGGGACTCGGCGCGGCCGGGCTCTGGTGGGTGCACCAGCCGCTGAAGCTGCCGGCACCCTCGGTCGACCTGTCCGTCGAGCCGGGCACCACGCCGCGCGGCATCGCGCAGGCGGTGGCCGATGCCGGTGTGGCCGTGCCGCCTCAGCTGCTGTACCTGTGGTTCCGCTTTTCAGGGCAGGACCGGCAGATGCGCGCCGGCAGCTACGAACTTGACCAGGGCGTCACGCCACGCCTGCTGCTGAACATCCTGGTGCGCGGGGAAGAGGCCACGCGCAGCCTGGTGCTGGTGGAAGGATGGAATTTCCGCCAGGTGCGCGCCGCGCTGGCCAAGGCGGACCAGTTGAAGCCGGAGACCGTGGGGCGCACCGACGAGGAACTGATGGCACTGCTCGGCAAGCCGGGCGTGCATCCGGAAGGGCGCTTCTTCCCGGACACCTACACCTATTCGAAGGGCTCGACCGACATCGCTCTGCTTCAGCGGGCCATGCGCGCGATGGACAAGAAGCTGGAGGCCGCCTGGGCCGCGCGCGCCTCGGACCTGCCGATCAAGACCGCCGACGAGGCGCTGATCCTGGCCAGCATCGTCGAGAAGGAAACGGGCAAGGCGAACGACCGCCCGGAGATCGCCGCCGTGTTCGTGAACCGCCTGCGCAGCGGCATGCCTTTGCAGACGGACCCGACGGTCATCTACGGCCTGGGTGCCCGCTTCGACGGCAATCTGCGCAAGAAGGATCTGCAGACCGACACGCCATGGAACACCTACACGCGCGGCGGCCTGCCGCCCACGCCCATCGCGATGCCGGGCAAGGCCGCGCTGCTGGCGGCTGTGCAGCCGGCGCAAAGCAAGTCGCTCTATTTCGTGTCCCGTGGCGACGGGTCGAGCCAGTTCAGCACTTCGCTGGACGAGCACAACAGGGCGGTGAACCGCTACCAGCGCGGTGGCGCCGACAACGGCCAGCGGAGCAGGCAATGACAGGGCTCTTCCTCACGCTGGAAGGCATCGACGGTGCCGGCAAGTCCAGCCACATCGATGCGCTCGAGGCGCTTTTCAAGGCACAGGGCCGGCAGGTCGCGCGGACGCGGGAGCCCGGCGGCACGCCACTGGCGGAGACGCTGCGCACGCTGATCCTGGAGCAGCCGATGGACCCGCTGACCGAGTCGCTGATGGTCTTCGCGGCGCGGCGCGACCACATCGTGCGCGTGATCGAGCCCGCGCTGGCGCGCGGCGATGTCGTGCTGTGCGATCGCTTCACCGACGCGACCTTCGCCTACCAGGGCGCGGGGCGCGGCTTCGATCTCTCCGTGCTCTCGATGCTGGAGCGCTGGGTGCAGGCGAGAGACAGCGCATCGGCCGGTGCTCTGTTGCAGCCCGCGGTCACGCTGTGGTTCGACCTGCCGCCGGAGACGGCGGCGCAGCGGCTGGCGGGAGCCCGCGTGCCGGACAAGTTCGAATCCCAGCCGGTCGAGTTCTTTCGCCGCGTCGCGGCCGGCTATGCAGAGCGCGCGGCGAGCGCGGCGCGCTTCGTGCGCATCGATGCAAGTCGGACGCGCGAGGAAGTCTGGCGGCAGATCGAGGGCGCGCTGGTCGCGCGCGGGCTCATTGCGGCTTCCGTCGGGAGCGCGCCATGACGGGTGCCGAGTTGTCCCCCTGGCTGCGCCAGCCGCTGACGGGCCTGCTCAGGCAGCGCGGCCATGCGTGGCTGCTGCAAGGTCCCTCCGGCCTTGGCCAGTACGAACTCGGCCTGGCGCTGGCCGCGGCCTGGCTGTGCGAACAGTCCGACGAGGCCAGGAAAGAGGGTGCCTGTGGCCACTGCCCCAGTTGCCATGCGATCCAGGTTCGCACGCACGCGGACCTTTGCATGCTCATGCCCGAGGTGGCGATGCAGGAGCTGGGCTGGCCGCTGGACGAGAAATCGCAGGCCGACATCGACGACAAGAAGCGCAAGCCCAGCCGCGAGATCCGCGTCGAGGCGATGCGCGACGCGGTCGGCTTCGCGCAGCGCACCAGCGCGCGCGGCAGGGGCAAGGTCGTGATGGTCTACCCGGCCGAGCGCATGAACACGATCACGGCCAACGCCTTGCTGAAGACGCTGGAGGAGCCGGTCGGCGACGTCCGCTTCGTGCTGGCCAGCGAGGCGGCGTGGCAGCTGCTGCCGACCATCCGCAGCCGCTGCCTGGGCTTCACGCTGCCCTGGCCCGCCGACGAGGAGGCACGCGAGTGGCTGGTGGCGCAGGGCGTGCCGGCAACGGATGCGCCCGGCCTGCTGCGCGCCGCCGGCGGGCGGCCGAGCGATGCCTTGCGGCTGGCGGCGCAAGGGCAATCGCCCAAGGCCTGGGCGTTGCTGCCCAAGGCCATGTCGCGCGGCGATGTCAGCGCCCTGGCGGACCAGGCGCCTGCCCAGGCCATCGGCGCGCTGCAGAAGCTGTGCCACGACCTGATGGCCCACGGCAACGGCGCGGCGCCCCGGTTTTTCGAGCCCGGTGACCTTCCCGCAACAGTTCCGTCGAAACTCGCGTTGGCCCGGTGGGCCAAGTCGCTTGCGAGTGCGGCAAAAACCGCAGAACACCCGTTCAACGCCGGCCTGATGCTGGAAGCGCTTGTGAGCGAGGCGCGAAGCACCCTAAACTCGACGCCACCTCGCCCATGAACACACCCGCAGCACCTACCCCCGCCGCCCCGGCCCGGCCCAGCGTCATCCAGCTGGCAATCAAGGAAAAGGGCGCGCTTTATGCGGCGTACATCCCCTTGTTCGCCGAAGGCGGGATCTTCATTCCCACCTCGCGGGAGTACCGGCTGGGCGACGATGTCTACGTGCTGCTGACGCTGCCGGAAGACCCGCAGCGCTACCCGGTGGCGGGCAAGGTCGCCTGGATCACGCCTGCGCGTGCCGCCGGCAACCGTGCGCCGGGCGTGGGCATCCGCTTCCCCTCCGACGACAAGTCGCGCCAGCTCAAGGCGCGCATCGAGGAAGCGCTCGGCGGGACCATGGCCTCCGACCGCCCCACGCAAACTATTTGAGCGCTCCCCCAGGCAACCTTCGCTGCGCGAGGTCCGCCTTCCCCCTCGCCGGGGGCAACCCGGCGGACCGCCGGAGCCGGTTGCGCGGGTTTCCGGGGTCCGCGCGAGGCAGGGCGTGTGCCGGGCGGCAGCGCTGCCATTTTCGAAATCCGGCAAGATCGATCGATGTTCACAGATTCCCATTGCCATCTGACCTTCCCCGAGTTCGAGGGGCAGATGCCCCAGATCCGCGCCGCCATGGCTGCCGCGCAGGTCGACCGGGCGCTTTGCATCTGCACCAAACTGGAAGAGTTCGACGAAGTCCAGGCGCTCGCGGCTGGTTATGACAACTTCTGGGCCAGCGTAGGCGTCCATCCGGACACGGAAGACCTCGCCGAGCCCTCGGTAGAGGACCTGGTACGGCTTTCAGGCCGGCCGAAGGTCGTCGCCATCGGCGAAACCGGGCTCGACTACTACCAGATGGAAGAGCGCAAGGGCCGCCGAACCATCGCGGACATGGAATGGCAGCGGGAGCGCTTCCGCGTCCATATCCGAGCTGCGCAGCAGACGCACAAGCCGCTGGTCATCCACACGCGCGAAGCCTCGGCCGACACGCTGGCCATCCTGAAGGAGGAGGGCGAGGACGGAAGCGGCAGGGCGGCTGGCGGGGTGTTCCACTGCTTCACGGAGACCGCGGACGTGGCCCGCGCGGCGCTTGACCTGGGTTTCTACATCTCGTTTTCCGGCATCCTGACCTTCAAGAAGGCACAGGACCTGCGCGACGTGGCGGCTTTTGTGCCGCTGGACCGCATGCTGATCGAGACAGACAGCCCATACCTGGCGCCGGTTCCGTATCGCGGGAAGACCAACAACCCCTCCTACGTTCCTTTCGTTGCGCAGCAGATCGCACAACTGAGGCAGTTGCCTGTCGAGGCCATTGCCCAGGCGACCAGCGCCAACTTCGAAACCTTGTTTGCCGGGATCAAGCAGTGAGAAATTACCTTAGAAAAGCTGTTTATCTGGCTGTCGTAGCTGGTTTTTCCGTAGTCCACGCAGGATCCTTCGAAGACTTCTTCCGCGATGTGCGCGGCGACAATGCCAGCGGCGTGGCCGAACTCCTGAACCGGGGATTCGACCCCAACACGCCGGACGAACAGGGCCAGACGGGCCTGCTGATCGCCGTCAAGGAGCCATCGCCCAAGGTCATCCAGGTGCTCCTGGCGTCGCCGAAGACGAATGTGGAGACGCGCAACGCCAAGGACGAGAGCCCGTTGATGCTCGCCGCCATCAAGGGTCAGCAAGACGTGGTGACCCGCCTGATCGCCCGCGACGCCGACATCAACAAGCCAGGCTGGACGCCGCTGCATTACGCCGCGAGCGGCGGGCACGTTGCCATCATGAAGCAGCTGCTCGACAACTACGCATTCATCGACGCGCAGTCGCCCAACGGGACCACGCCGCTGATGATGGCCGCAATGTATGGATCGACCGAAGCCGTGAAGCTGCTGCTGGACGAAGGCGCGGACGTGTTCATGCGCAACGACAAGAACATGACGGCTTCGGATTTCGCGCAGCGGGCCAAGAGGCCCGATGCGGCGGCGCTGATCTCGGCGGTGATGCGGGCGAAAAAGCCCAGCGACGGGAAGTGGTGAGCTTCGAACGGGTTCGACTCGATGCGCCACCCTTGAAGAACACAATGTGCATTATGTCAAATAATTGCCACATATTCACCGACGGCCGCATTCGCGCCCCGATCGACGCGTGTCCCGGTGAACGGCTCCCCTGTGCCCGGTAGTGCCACGGCGCATGTTCTCGATGCCGCGGGCGGGCGGACGGCGGCTCAACTGACGCCCCGGTTTCGAGGCTTCAATGGGACATCAGCACGGGCAGCGTCATCGACTCGAGGATCGAGCGCGTGACGCCGCCCAGCACCCACTCGCGCGCGCGGCTGTGGCCATAGCAGCCCATCACCAGCAGGTCCGCGCCCAGGTCCGCGGCCACCGACAGCAGATTGGCCCCCGCATCGCCGCTCTCGGGGCCGCTGGGGTGTGCCTTCGATTCCACGCCCTGGACCTTCAGGTAAGCGCGCAGCGCGCTCAGCGCCGTCTCGGCTTCATCGTCGTAACACACGAGGTGCACTTGCTGCGCCGCGCGCAGCCAAGGCAAGGCGGCTGAAACGGCGCGTGCTGCCTCACGCGTTTCCTTCCACGCCACCAGCGCGGTGCGGCCGATGGGCGCTATCGGCCCGGCATAGGGAAGGACGAGCGCCGGCTTGCCGCTCTCGACGAGCAAGCTCGGGAGGAAGTCCGCGGGCAGCTCGCTGGAGGCATTGTCGTCCGGGTCCCGCTGGCCCAGGATCAACAGGTCCGCGTAGAGCGCGCGCCGCGCGAAGCCCCAGGGCGCATCGCTCATCGGCTCGGCCCACTGCATGCGCGCGGAGCCCTCGCTGCCTTTCACGAAAGCCTCGTGGGCCTTGTCCCGGCATGACTTGTCCAGGTCCTGCATGATGGCCGCCGCCTCGGCCGCACCCTCCAGCGCGAACGGATAGCGCATCAGCGCGGACAAGGTACAGGGCATGCCCACGACTTGCCCGTCAAAGGCATCGGCCACCAGTCGGGCGACCTTGACGCGCTCCACGGTGCGGGCTGAACTGTCCAGATGCAGAAGAATCGATTGAGGCGTTTGCACGGATGCTCCTTGGCTGAAGTTGAATTGCATTGACCTTAGCCCTGCCCTGGCGCTCCACCCTTGTTCGATGTCAAGGCAGCGCGAGCCTGGCGCCGGCCCCCCGATGCGGCCGAACCTGATGTGGATCAAGGCAGCGCGCGGCGCCGCGCCGTAACCTGAGGCGGCCAAGTCAACATCGCGCACCCGCGCCGCCGAAGGAGTTTTTCATGTCCGTCTTCCGTGCCGTCCTCTGGCTCGACCACCGAACAGCCCACCTGATTCCCCTGGGGGCCGAGCAGATGCAAGTCCAGAATCTGCATGCTCATTCCCACGACACGCGCCAGCATGGCAGCACCGTTCGCACCGAGCATGAGTTCTTCGGGAGCGTGTGCGATGCCCTGGGTGGCATCAAGGAAGTCTTGGTCACCGGCCCGCACCTCGCGCAAAGCGACTTCCGCCGCTATATCGAGAAGCATCGCCCCGCCGTGTCGCCGCAAGTGATTGGCTGGGACACCGTCGACCATCCGACCCCGCCGCAGCTGGTCGCGCTGGCCCGCCAGTTCTTCGACCGCCACGATCGCATGGCGGGCATTGCGACCTCCTGAGTGCCCGGAGCGCGTTCAGCGCCCCCTGACTTCCATGCATTGACAAGGCCCGCGCACAGGCCTAGCCTACGCAGGTTAGCGCTATCACAACCTGTTGCCTTGACCTTGCATCACATGTTCTCCGTGCTTCGCCGGGCAGCCCTCTGGATGGGGCTTCTCGCTGCCGCGTTCTCCACCGCGGCCCTGTCGCAGCCGACCTACCCCGACCGCACCATCAGGATGCTGGTGCCCTTTCCCGCGGGCGGCAGCATCGATCCCGTGGCCCGCCTGGTGGCGCAGAAGCTCAACCAGGCGTGGGGCCAACCGGTGGTGGTCGACAACCGGCCAGGCGCAAACACCATCATCGGCACCGAGGCGCTCGCCAAGTCGGCACCGGACGGCTACACGATCCTGTTGACCGCCAGCACGCATGTCATCAATTCCGTGCTGGTGCCCAACCTGCCCTATGACAGCTTCAAGGATTTCGTGCCGGTCGCGACGCTGTACAGAAGCGAGTTCCTGCTCGTCGTCCATCCCTCGGTGCCGGCGAACAACCTCCAGCAACTGATCGCGCTGGCCAAGGCGAAGCCAGGCGCGCTCAACTACGCGATCTCCGGCAATGGCAACGCCAACCACCTGGCGGGCGAGCTCTTCGGCATGACGGCCGGTGTCAAGCTGAGCAACGTGCCCTACAAGGGCGGCGGCCCCGCGATCAACGACCTGCTGGGTGGCCAGGTCCAGGCCATGTTCTCGGTTCCCGTCTCCGTCATCGGCCAGGTGAAGGCCGGCAAGCTCAAGGCGCTGGCCTATACCGGCGAGACCCCTCTTCCGGGCCTGCCTCAGGTGCCGACCTTCGCGCAGGCGGGCCTGCCCGGCTTCGACATCAAGTCATGGACCGGCTTTCTCGTGCCGGCCGGCACGCCCAAGGCCATCGTCGACAAGCTGTCGGCGGAGGTCGCCAAGATCCTCGCCATGCCCGATGTCAAGGCCAGGCTCGAGGAGCAAGGCCAGGAGCCTTTCACGCAGACACCCGCGCAATTCACGGCACTCATGAGCGCGGAGCGCGTGAAGTACGCCGACATCATTCGCGCCGCCAACATCAAGCTGGACTAGCCGCCGCAGCGCCGGCAGGGCGTTGCGCCGCGAGGCCCGGCATTCATCCCACCCCACCTCCAGGAGATCCCATGCCACAGCAACCGACCCAGCCCGCCCACATCAAGGTCTTCTGGCAACCCGGATGTTCTTCCTGTCTTCGCACCAAGGAGTTCCTGACCAAGCAGGGCATCGAATACGAGTCGGTGAATGTCCAGGACAACGCGCAGGCGCTGGCCGAGCTTCGGCAGCTGGGTGCGCGCGGCTTGCCCGTGGTGTCGCTCGGCGACCGCTTCACCCTGTGCCAGTCCTTCGGCGACCTGCTGAAATTCCTCGACCTGAAGACGCGGCTCAGCGATCCCCTGCCCCCGGCGCAGCTGATCGAGAAGATCGACCTGGTGCTGACGGCCGCCGCGCGCTACACGCGGCAGTTTCCCGAGGCGCAGTTGAAGCAGCTCTTCCGCAATCGCAACCGCACGCAGGGTGCGACCGCCTTCCACATCTTCCGCGTGGTCGAGATGACGCTGGACGCCGCCGATGGAAAGGGCCTGCACGTTGAAGGCTTCAGGGACGTGCCGCCGCCCGAATGGAGCGGCAAGGACATCGCCGACTGGGGCCTGAAGGTGCGCGACCGTGCCCTGGCCTGGTGGAACGCGCAGTCGGACCGCGAGCTGAAATACACGATCACGACCTACTACGGCCAACGCCCGCTGCACGACGTGCTCGACCGGACCGCGTGGCATGCGGCGCAGCACACGCGGCAGTTGATCCTCATGCTGGAGAGCGGCGGCACCAAGGCGGACCGTCCGCTCACGGCGGAAGATCTGCGCGGGTTGCCGGTGCCCGACGAGGTGTGGGGCTAGGCGGGCTTCGACTTGTCCCAGGGCACGCCGCCGGCGTAGGTCATGTAGCTGACGCTGGCGCCCCAGCCCGAATCCACGGGCAGCAGCACGCCGGTGATGGTACGGGCCTCGCGCGAGCACAGGAAGGCGATGGCGTCGGCCACGTCGGCCGTCACGGGCAGCGTCTTGAGCGCATGGACCTCCATCATTTTGGCGAGGTCGCGCTGGCCGGAATCGATGCGTGCCTGCAACTCTGGCGTCATCACGTAGGTCGGCGCGACACTGTTCACGCGGACGTTGTGGCGCCCGAGCTCGGCGGCAAGCAGTTGCGTGAGTCGCGCCAGCGCTACCTTGCCGGGGTTGTAGGCCGGCAGCGGCAAGGGCAGCAGGCTGTTGATCGAGCCGACCGTCACGATGGCCCCTCCTCCGCCGGCGATCATCTGCCGGCCGAAACTGCGGCAGGCGTGAAGCGTGCCGTGGTAGTTGACGCGCCACATGCGGTCGTGCGCTTCGAGATCCATGTCCATGATGGATTCGGTATTGGGAATGAGCGCCGCCGAGGTCACGAGCACGGACGCGCGGCCCAGTTCCCGCGCGACCTTGTCCGCCACCGCCGAGACGGCATGCGGATCCGCGACGTCGCATTCGTGGAAATGCACCTGCGCCCCGCCCTCGCTCAATGCCGACGCGAGCGCGCGGCCCGGCACCACGTTCACGTCGAGGATCGCCACGGGGTGGCCCGCTCCCGCGAAACGACGGGCGGCTGCTTCGCCGATGCCGCGCGCGCCGCCGGTGATGACGACCACGCCGCGGCCGCTGCCGGATGGATCGGAAGATGTCTCATTCATGGCTTGTGTGTCTCCTTGCAGGCAGGTAGGCGGTATGATAGCGCTAACCACTATCACGGCAGCGAGCTTCCTCGATGGGCATGATCACCGATGAAATGAAAGCCTGCATCGGCGTCTGGGGCCAGGCCCAGGCGGCCTGCGAGCCTGTCGAGCAAGGCGCGGTGCGCCGCTTTGCCCAGGCCATCATGGACGACGACCCCGCCTACGGGCCCGATGCCGCGACAGACAGCCGCCACGGCGGCCCGATCGCACCGCCGCTCTTCCCCAACCACATGCTTCGCCGGCCGTTCGGCGCGCCCGACGTGGTCCAGGAAAACGCGCGCAACCCCGATTTCGACGGCGTGGTTCCGGCGCCCGGGCTGCCGCCGATCGCGGGGCTCGCGCATCTGCCGGTGCTCAATGGAGGCTCGGAGTTCGAGTTCTTCCGCCATGCGCGCTTCGGTGAAACCGTGACGCTGCGCCAACGCTACGCCGATCTCCATGAGAAGCCGACGAACAAGGGCAGCATGATCTTCGTCGTCGTCGAGTCCGAGATCCGTGCCGGCAACGGTGACTTGTTGCTGCGTGCGCGCCGCACGCTGCTCAGGCGGGTGCTCGCATGAGGCCGCAGGGACCGTGCTTCGAGGACATCCCTATCGGCTTCGAGCTCCCCCGGCTCGTCAAGGGCCCGCTCACCACCATGCACCTCATGCGCTGGTCCGCCGCGATGGAGAACTGGCACCGCATCCACTACGACCGCGTGTTCGCGGTCGAACATGACAAGCTGCCGGACCTGCTGATCAATGGCTCCTTCAAGCAGCAGTTCGTGATGCAGCTTCTGAAGGACTGGGCCGGCCCGGAAGGCTGGGTCTGGAAGGTGTCCTTCCAGTTCCGTGCCATGAACAAGGTGGGCGAGGTACTGGAAATCTGGGGCCGCGTCACGAACAGGCGCCAGGTTCCCGGCTTCGGCCTGGTGGAACTGGAGATCGGCGTGCTCAACGAAGATCGGGTCGAGTCGACGCCCGGGACCGCGATCGTGGCGCTTCCGCTGCGCGGCGGGCCGCCCGTTCCCTACCCTTTCGTGCCGCCCGCGAACTGAGGCGTCAACGGCGCAGGTTGGTGGTCGACATCACCGCGCAGAGCTGGCCTCGCTGGTTGTGGAATTCGCGCCGCGTGACGATGACGCCCATCGCGCCGGACTTCCCCTGCTTGACGGAAGTCTGTTCCACCCGCGCGCTGACGGTGATGGTGTCGCCTACGATGATCGGCTCGTGGAACTCGTAGCTGTCCTGCCCATGAATCGTGGCCTTGCCGAAGCTGAAGCGCAGCGGCGCGTCGCGGCAGTTGAAGAACACCAGCCACAACAGCGGCCAGGGCGCGACCACGCCGCGGTAGCCGCGTGCCTTGGCCGCCGCCTCGTCATAGTGGATCGGGTCGAAGTTCTCGATCGCCAGCGCCATCCTGCGCACGGAGACATACTCGATCGGCATCGAGTCCGGCACGCCGATCGGGCCTTCCATGGCCCTCAGCGAGGCGGCCATCTCCTCGATTCGCGGCGTGTCGCTCATCTTGCCTCCCCGCGCAGCGGCAGCTCCGCCACGACGCCGCCAGGGGTCGTCACCTTGCCGTGCTGGTTCGCGATGTGGCAGTCGATCTCGACGAAGCCGTGGCCGCCCTCCACCCATGCGCGCTTGACCGTGCCGTGAATATGCGCCATGTCGCGCGGCACGGTGGGCCCGCTGTTGCGGTCCCAGAACGAGATCACGCGGGCGCGGCTGCCCAGCCAGTGGCTGACCTCCGTCAGCATGTAGCACGCCATGAACGGCCCGGACAGCAGCACGCCCGGCAGGCCCTGCGACTTCGCCACCTCGTCGTCGTGGTGGAACTCGGATGCGTAGTTGTCGCATGCGCCGGCCCAGCGCACCTGGTGGCCGACCTGCATCGGCCCTTTCTGGACGACGGGCATTTCCCGGCCCTCGGGAAAGTCCTCGAAGAAGCGCTCCGGCGGCGCCTGGGTGTCTACCTTGAACATGCGTTGTCTCTCTCCTGTTTCTTCATGCGGACGCGGCGCGCAGCCGGAATTTCGGGATCGTCACTTCCTGCGTCGCGGCCTCGAACACGGCCTCGACGGCGTCGCCGATGCGAACCTGGTCATTGGGCGTGCCCACGATGTTGCTGTACATGCGCGGCCCCTCTTCGAGCTGGACCAGTGCCACGTTGTAGGGCACCTCCGCCTTGAAGCCGGGGTGGTACGCGCGGTGGAACACCACGTACGAGAAGACCGTGCCGCGCCCCGAAACCGGCGCCCAGGCGAAATCGGCCGACAGGCAGCGCGGGCAGAAGGGGCTGATCGGGTAGCGGATGTGCGAGCAGGCGCCGCACTTCTGCAGGCTCAGGCGGCCGGCACGGCAGGAATCCCAGAACGGGCGGTTCTCGTCGGTGAGGGTCGGCAACGGCTTGGCGTAGTCGGTCATCGTGTCATCCCTTGCGAAGAACGAGCGCGTTGGCGCAATTCAGCGCCAGGCCCCGGCCCGTGACCAGGCAGACCTCGGCGCCGCCCACCTGGCGCGGCCCGCAGTCGCCACGCAGCTGCCGCACACCCTCGACGATGTGGAGCCAGCCCTCCATGAAAGACTCCGAAAGATTGCCGCCGGCCGTGTTGATGGGCAACTGGCCGCCGAGCCGGATGCGCCCGCCCTCGCAGAAGGGGCCGGCCTCGCCGGGCTCGCAGAATCCGCCATGCTCCAGCCAGAGCAGCACGCTGCTGGTGAAGTTGTCGTAGAGCTGCGCCACGTCGATGTCGGCAGGGCCGACCCCGGCCATGGCGTAGGCGTCGTTCACCGCGCGCTTCTGGTGCGGCGCGTACCACCAGTCCTCGCTGCCGAGGTTCTGGGTCGTGTAGCCCTGCCCCATGCCGGAGATCAAGACGCTGCGCTGCTTCAGGTCGCGCGCGCGCTCCGCGCTCGTGACGATGAGGCACACGCCGCCGTCGGAGACGAGGCAGCAGTCGAGCAGATGCAGCGGCTCGACGATCCAGCGCGAGGCCTGGTGGTCTTCGATGGTGATGGGCTCGCGCATCACGGCATGGGGGTTCAGCGAGGCGTGGTGGCGGCATGCGACCGCGATTTCTCCGAGCTGCCGGCTGGTGGTTCCGTAGACCGCCATGTGCCGCGCGGCCGTGATGGCGCTGTTCGCGGCGGCGGACATGAAGCCCCAGATCGAAGACGAGTCGCCCCAGCCCTGCGCGCGGTCGAAGCGCCCGCCGCCCGTGGCCGCCGCATCGCCGAACACGCAGGCCACGTGGGTCGCGAGGCCGGCGTTCACCGCGAGCACGGCCTGCTGCACCAGCGCGCCGGCCGTCGAGCCGCCCATGTTCATGGTGCCGGTGAAGCGCGGGTTGATGCCGAGCGTCTCGCCCAGGCGCAGGAAGTTCTGCGCGCCCTCGGGCGAGGTCTGCCCGGGCAGCGTGAGCAGGCCGTCGATCTGGTCCTTGCGCAGGCCACTGTCGTCGAGAGCCGCCTTGAAGGCGTCGACCGCCAGGGTCAGCGCCGTCGAGCCGGGCACCTTGCCCTGCGCGCTGGCGCCGACGCCCGCGATGGCGCATTGGTCGCGCAGCTTCACGGTGGCCGTCACTTGAGCACCTCTTCGGCCTGGAGCGCATCGATCTCGCGATCGGAGAGGCCGAGCAGGTCATGCAGAACCTCCCGCGTGTGCTCGCCCAGCAACGGCGCGGGACGCGTCGGCCGCACCGGCATGCGGGACGAGCGGAATGGCAGGTTGTTGTAGATCGACTCCCCCATCTCCGCGTGCGGCAACCGCACCCAGTGCTGGCGGTGCGCGAGCTGCGGATCGACGCGGATGACGTCGTGCGCGTCCTGCACGGCGCCCGCCGGCACGCCCTTGGCCTGCAGCCTCAGCATCAACTCCTGCGCATCCTGGCCGGCGGTCCAGCCGCCAAGCAGCGCGCCGAGTTCGAGGCGGTCGCGGTAACGCGTGGGCATCGTCCGCCAGCGTTCCTGCAGCGCCCAGTCCGGACGCCCCATGGCGTCGACCAGAGCCGCCCACTGCGTGTCGTCCATGACTGTGATGGCGATCCAGCGGTCCTTGCCCGCGCAGGGGTAGACGCCATGGGGCGCAGCCCATGGATGGTCGTTGCCCTTGCGCTGCTGCAGGCGTCCGTTCACCGTGAGGTCGAGGAAGGTGGGCCCCATCAACGAGAGCATCGGCTCGGTCTGCGCGAAGTCGATGTACTGCCCCTGCCCCGTCCTGCGGCGATGGCGCAGCGCCGCCAGCACGGCGAAGGCCGCGTGACAGGGGTTGGGCAGGTGGTCGGGGTAGTTGGTGCCGGTGCCGGCAGGCACGCGCCCCGGCAGGCCGCTCAGGTCCTGGATGCCGGTGAGCGCGGCAATGCTGCTGCCGGTGCCGCGAAAATCCCGCTGCGGCCCTTGCGAACCCTGCATCGACATCGCGAGGTAGATGACGTCCGGCCGGATGCGCGCGCAGTCCTGTGGCCCGAGGCCGAACTTCTCCATCACCCCGGCGGCGAAGTTGTTCGCGACGATGTCGCTGCGCGCGACGAGCTTCCGGACGACGCCCTGCCCGGCCGGATGCTTCATGTCGATCGTGATGCCGCGCTTGCTGGTGTTGCGGTCGGCGAAGTAGCCGCTGCGGTTGACGCCCGGCTTGCCCTCCTTGTAGGGGCCGGCAAGCCGCAGCGAATCCAGCCGCGTGGAGCTCTCGATCTTGATCACGTCGGCGCCGAGGTCGCCGAGGATCTTGGTCGTGTACGAGCCGGCCCCGATCCAGCAGAAATCCGCCACGCGCAGACCGGCGAGCGGAAGAGTCGCTGGCGCGTTCATGCCACGACTCCCGCGCAGTAGAGCCGGGCCACCTCGTCGGCCTGCAGCCCGATCCCTTCCAGCACCTCGCGGGTGTGCTCGCCCAGGCCGGGCGCGGGCCGGCTGATGCGCCAGGGCGTCCCCGAGAGCACGTAGGGCGCCCCCGGCATGCTGGCCGCTTGCGCCAGCAAGGGGTGCGTGAACGGGACGAAATGCCCGCGCGCCTGCAACTGCGGGTTCTCCAGCAGGTCGGCGGGCGTGCTCACCGGCGCTAGCGGAATGAGCCGCTTCTGCCCCTCGCTGTAGAGCCAGGCCTTGTCGTGCTGGCGCGACCAGCGCATGAAAAGCTCGCCGAAGACTTCGCGCGCCTCCGGGCTCTTCAGGTAGTCCAGGTCCGACCACTCCGGGCCGAAGAGCCGATCGACGCCTTCCATGTTCTCGTCCTTGAACCATTGCAGGCTGCGCGACCAGGCCGGGCTGTTGCCGATGCCGCGCGAGCCGAGGTAGATGTAGCCGTCCTTGCACTCGAACAGGCCATAGCCCGCGAAGCGCTGGTCGGCCAGCGGGCGCTTGCGAATCACGCCCTCGAGGTCATAGGTCTGCGCCGCGTTCTCCAGCGCGAGCGTCACGCTCTCCTGCATCGAGATGTCGATGTGCTGGCCTTCGCCCGTCAGCTCGGCATGGGTGACGGCGAGCATCGCCGCGACCGCCCCGTACATGGCGGCGCACTTGAACGCCTGGTTGCCATGCGCCTGCGTCGGCGCCGCATCCTGGTAGCCGCCCATCCAGAGCAGGCCGCCGAGCGCCAGGCCGACCAGGTCGGTGGCCTTCATCTGCGCATACGGGCCGGTCTGCCCGAAGGCCGTGATGCTGGCCACGACGATCCCGGGGCGCCGCCGGGCCAGCTCCTCGTAGCCGATGCCGCGCGCGGCCATCCAGCCGGGCGGCGCGGTCTCGATCACGAGGTCGGCATCGGCCGCGAGTTCGCGCAGCAGGCGCTGCCCACTCGCGCTCTCCAGGTCCAGGCAGATGCCGCGTTTGCTCGTGTTCTGGTAGGCGAAGTCCAGGCTGCGCTCGGGGCCCGGCACGTCGTCGATGAAGGGCGGCTCCCGGCGCAGTTCGGTGCCGCCGGGCGGCTCGACCAGCAGCACGTCGGCGCCCATGTCGGCGAAGAGCTTGCCGGCGTAGTTGCCCATGGGGCCGGAGAGATCGAGGACGCGCAGGCCCTCCAGCGCGGCCGGGGCCGCGGCGTGATCGACCTTGATGCTCATTTCATCTTCCACACCGGCTCGCGCTTCTCCGCGAAGGCTCGCCGGCCTTCGATGCGGTCCTCGGTATCCTTCAGCAGCCCGTACATGTACTTGTCGATGTGCAGCGCGTGGACCAGCGGCAGGTCCTGGCCCTGGACGACCAGCTGCTTGACGGCGCGCACGGCCAGCGGCGCATTGCGCGCGATGCGGCGGCCGATGTCCAGGGCCGTCGGCATCAGTTCGGCATGCGGCACCACCTTGCTGACCAGGCCCATGCGCAGCGCCTCCTGCGCATCGATGACGTCGCCGGTCAGCAGCAGCAGCATCGCGTCGGACTTGGCGATCGAGCGCGGCAACCGCTGCATGCTGCCGCCCCAGGGGATGCTGCCGCGCTTCACTTCCGTGAGGCCGAACTTGGCGTTCTCGGACGCGATCGCGATGTCGCAGGCCAGCAGCAACTCCGTGCCGCCGGCGAGCGCATAGCCGTTCACCGCGCAGATGATGGGCTTGTCGGTGCTCAGCCCGAGGAAGGCGCTGCCGGGGTCGCCCTTGCCCAGCAGGGTCTCGGCGTACTTCTCCTCGGTGGGCATGGTCTTCTTCAGGTCCGCGCCGGTGCAGAAGGCCTTGTCGCCGGCGCCGGTGAAGATCACGACGTGGATGTCGTCGTCCTTCTTGATGCGGTCGTAGAACGCATAGAGCTCCTGGCGCATCTCGGGGTCGATGGAATTCATGGCCTGCGGACGGTTGAGTTCGCAGACGCAAACCTTGTCTTCCAGGGTGATGTTGAGATTGGGCATTGCCGCTCCTGAATCGGTGGTGTTTCTTTGTCTCTGGACCGACGCTCGCCGCATCGGCATGAATGATGTTAACGCTAACCTAAAGTATATGCCTCGACTGGAGAGTGTCAACGCGGGCGCCCTGCCCTGCGCTCATGCCGGAGCGATGCCGAGCTTCTCCCGGTATCCGGGGTCGACCTCGTGGATGGCACGCAGGCGCTGCAGCTCGACCAGCCCCATCGCATCGAAAGGCCTCGCCTCGGTGGGTTCCGAGCACAGGACGCGCTGCTCGCGCAGCGCCGCGATGCGCGCGTCGTCCAGCCCCAGCACCTCCTTCAGGATCTCGCCGCCGTCTTCGCCGTATCGAGGCGCCGGCGCGCGAATGCGCACGTCGCGCCGGGCGAGCTTCCAGGGCCGTCCCATGATCGGACGCACGCCCATCGGCGGCGCCAGCCGCACGCGCTCGTGGAAGCCGCGCGAGCGCAGGTGCTCATCGAGGAGCAGGTCGCGGTTGTTCAGGACGGGCCCGCAGGCGATTCCCGCCGACTGGAGGCGATGCATCAGCGCGTGACCATCCTGGCCGCGCACCCATGCCGCGACAAGGCCATTCACTTCGTCACGCCGTTCGAGCCGTGCCGCCTCGCTTGCGAGGCCGGCCTCGACCACCACGCCGTCGCCTGCCATCAACGCCGCGAGCGCCTGCCACTGCGAATCGGTTTGCACGGTCAGCGCCACCCAGCGATCCTCGCCGGCGCAGGGGTACGCATTGCTGGGCACATGGCGATCGTCTTCGTTTCCGATGCGTTGCGGCTCGGTTCCGTCGACTTGATACTGCAGCAGCGCCTCGGGGATCAAGGCCGCGCCCACCTGGTACATGCCCAGGTCGATCCACTGCCCCTCGCCCGTCCGCCGCACGTGGCGCAGCGCCGCGAACACCGCCGCCAGGCCGGTCCAGCAGGCCAGGAAGTCGGGGTAGGACTGGCCCACCTTCCAAGGCTTGCCGCCCCGGTAGCCGGTGTAGCTGGCGATACCCATGGTGGCTTCCAGCGTCGTGCCCTGGCTCGGGAAGTTGCGCCAGGGCCCGGTGGAGCCGTAGCCGGTGTTGGAAAGACTGATGAGGCGCGGGTTGATCCTCCGCAGCTCCTCGTGGCCCAGCCCCCAGCCGCTCATGACGCGCGGGGTGAAGTTGTCGACCACGATGTCCGACCTGGCGACAAGCTCGCGGAAGAGTTGCCGGGCCTCGTCCTTCGCCATGTCGAGCACCATCGAGCGCTTGCCGCGGTTGACGACCTGGAACATCCCGGAGCGGTTGATCGCGTCGACACGGGTGTCGTTGTCGAGGTAGGTCGTCATCACGCCCTGCCGGGTCGGGTCCAACCGGTGCGGGGATTCGATCTTGATGACCTCCGCGCCCAGATCACTCAGCAGGGCGGCCATATAGGGTACGGCGATGACGGTCGCGAGGTCGAGCACGCGCAGCCCTTCGAGCGGCAGGCGTGCCTTCGCCCCCGCCGCGGCGGGAGCGGCGGTCGACGATCCGCTCGCCGACAGTCCCGCCAGGACCTCCGCGGTGTGCTCGCCGAGAAGCGGCGCGCGGTGCCGCACCGACGTGGGCGTGACCGACATCCGGGCCAATTCGCCGGGATAGCGGAAGACGCGCCCGCCCGGATGCGGCACATCGACGAAGAAATCGCGCTCGTCAAGTTGCTCGCATTCGAGCAGGTCGGGCGCGGTCTGAACCACGCCCATCAGCAGCCGGCGCGTGGAGCCGTCGATGAAGACCTCCTTTGCGTCCCTGTCCTTCACGCTTTCAGCCACAAGTTCGCGGACCTCCGCCACGTGTTCCGAACGCTGCCGGTTGCTCGCGAAGCGGGCATCGCGCAACGCCTCGTTCCGGAACAGGTCGGCGAAGGCCTGGGCTGGCATCGGTCCGCCCGACTGGAAGGACAGGTAGCCGCGGCGCGTCTCCACCGGGGCGCCGGAGTATGGATCCTGCACCGGCAGGCGGCGCCCTTGCACCGCGCCCATGAAGGTGTAGTAGGTCTCGCAGGTCACCAACTCGGACACCAGGCACTCCTGCACCGACAGGTCGACGTGCTCGCCGATGCCGTCGCGCTCGGCGGCGCAATGGGCGGCAAGCGTGGCGTAGGCGGCATTCAGCCCGGCGCAGAAATAGGCCTGGTTCAGCCCGTGCTTCAGCGGCGCGCGGTCGGCCTGCCCGCTGATCTGCATGATGCCGCTCATCGCCTGGTGCACCAGGTCGCTGCCCGCGAACTGCGCGTAGGGTCCTTGCTGGCCGAAGTCGGTCACGGAGGTGACCACCAGGCGCGGATTCCATTCGAGCATCCGCGTCACCGAGAGGCCCCACGCTTGCAGCGCGCCGGGCCTGAAGCTCTCGATCACGATGTCGCTGCCGCGAACCAGGGCCTCGATGGCGGCCCGTCCCTCGGCCGATTGGAAGTCGAGCACGACGCCGCGCTTGTTCCAGTTGAGATAGGCGAAGAGAAGGCTGCGCTCTTCCTCCGGCCCCTCCTCCACCCGCGGTGCCATCCGCCGCGCAGGGTCGCCCGACGGCGGCTCGACCTTCACCACCTCGGCGCCGAAGTCCCCCAGCAGGCGGGCGGCCATGGGCCCCGCGATCCCCTGGCCCAGGTCGAGCACCCGGACACCCTGCAGCGCGGCACGAGAACTCATCGCGGTCATCAACCCTTCAACAGTTTGCGCGCGATCAGGATACGCTGGATCTCGCTGGCGCCGCCGCCGATCTGCGTGTGGCGCAGCACGCGGTAGAACAGCGTGAGCGGCAGGTCCAGCGATTCCCCCATCGCACCATGCACCTGGATCGCATGGTCCACGCAGCGCGCACCCCACTCGCTGGAGCACAGCTTGACCAGCGCGGCCTCGGCCCGCACGTCCTCGCCGGTGTCCGCGCGCGCGGCCATCTCGTAGGTCATGGAGCGCAGGGCCTGGATGTCGACGTGCATGTCCACCAGGTGCCACTGGATCGCCTGGCGCTCCGACAGCGGCTTGCCGAAGGTCACGCGCTGCTTGGCCCATTCGACGGACATGTCGAGCGAGCGCTGCATCTTGCCCAGCGCATAGGGTCCGCGCAGCAGCCGATCGTGGATGGTGAGCCAGCGCTGGCCCAGCGTGAAACCCTTGCCCACCTCGCCCAGCACGTCCTCGTCCGGCACGTAGACATCGTCGAAGTGCACCACGTGCTGCTTGGCCTCGGTCGACAACCAGGTGCGGATGCCCGGCACCTCCACGCGCAGGCCCGGGTTCTTGCGGTCGACCAGGAACATCGTGATGCCGCCACGCTGGCGTTTCTCCGGGTCGGTCACCGCCTGGACCATCAGGAAGTCGCACTCGTTGGCGTTGGAGATCCACATCTTGGTGCCGTTGATCACCCAGCCGTTGCCCTTGCGCACGGCGCGCGTCTGCATCATGCCGCCCGGATCGGAGCCGGCGTTGGGCTCGGTCTGCGCGAAAGCCGTGACCTTCTCCCCTTCGATCACCGGCTTGAGGAAGCGCTCGACCTGATCGCCCTTGCACTCGTAGAGGATGTTCGCCACGTTGGCCAGCGGCAGCATGATGGGCGAGTAGTACAGCTGCTCGAGGATCGCGACCTGCGCCAGCATCGACAGCCCCATGCCGCCATGCTCTTCCGGCACCATCAGGTACCACAGGCCGGTGTCGCGCGAGATCTTCTCGATGCGCCGGGCCACCTCGGGCTGGAAGACGGCGCGGATGGCCGGCAGTTCGCGCATCCCGTAGGCGTGGTTGGGGCTGGACAGCCACTGCTGCTCCAGCGGCATGAGCTCGTCGTGCACGATGCGCTTGGCAACCTCGCAGAACTCCTGGATTTCCGGCGGCATCGTGTACGAGGCACTCGATCTTGCGGATGTTGAACTGTGCATGTCTCTGGCTTTCTCTTCTGGCGATGGGCGGGCTCAGTCCCCAGCGGCAAGCGCATACAGCGCGCCGGTGTCGGGAAGACTGTCGAGCGTCATCAGGGCGTTGAACAAGGGTCGCGGGTCGGCACGCAGGCCGCCCGCGGCAAGGCAGCTCTCGAACTTGGCGAACAGCTCGCCCGGCGCGAGCGGCAGCTCCGGGCCGCCGCGCACGTAATCGACGGGCTGGGTGAAACCGCGGCCATCAGCTGTTTCGACGTGGACGATGTCCTGGGGGGCCTCGCCCTGGCGCGTCGGGTCTTCCCGGTCTTCGGGCAGGACCTCCACGCGGCGCATCAGCGCCTGCACGTCGGGGCGCAGCACGAAGTCCTCGCGCAGTTCCATCAGGCCGGCACGGCGGGCGATCAGGGCCGAGGCCATCGCGAACTCCATGCTGAACTTGGCCTCCAGCGCCGTGCGGGGCTGCGTGAAGCGCAGCGTCGAGCGGTTGCGCCGGCTGATGGTGACCGTCACGCGCCGGACCTGCGCCGGCTCGAGCGGATGCGCCTGCAGGATCGCGAGCATGCCGTCCAGTGCGCGGTGCGTGGCGAAGCAGGTCGGGTATTTCTTGATGTTGACGCCGCCACGGGGAAGCTTCCAGTCGAGCCCCGCCTCGATGGGCGACTCGACGTCCACTCGGCCGGCGGGAGAGATGCCGCGCAGCAGTCCCTTCGGATGCTCCAGCGCGTCGACCGCGCCGGTGAAGCCCTGCTCGGCCAGGCGTGCCGCCATGATCCCCGCGTTGGCCGCACGGCCTGCGTGGTAAGGCTTGGTCATGCTGCCAAAGCTGGCGATCAGCCCGGCGCTCTGCGAAGCGGCGATCGCCAGCGCATGCAGCGTCTGCTCGGCCGACAGGCCACGCAGCGAAGCGCAGGCCGCAGCCGCCGCCAGCGGGCCGAAGACGCCCGTCGGGTGCCAGCTGCGGTTGTGGAAGTGATCAGGCTCCCGCCGCATCAGCTCGGCCCAGGTCTCGTAGCCTGCCGCATAGGCTGTCGCCATGCGGCGGCCATCCGCGCCACCGGCTTCCGCCTCGGCCAGGATGGCGGGCACCACGACCACGCTGATGTGGCCTCGCTGCGCCGCGTCGTCGTAGTCCAGCGCATGCGCCGCCGTTGCGTTGAGCCAGGCCGCCTCGGGCGCGCGCGCCGTGCCCTGGTCGACAAAGAGCCGGCAGCCGCCCGGCGAAGGCTCCAGCGCACGCAGCAACATGCGCGCTTCTTCGCTGTGCCGGCCGGCCACCAGCGTGGCGAAGCAATCGGTGAAGCCTGTGCGGATGAAGGGAAGCGCCGCCGGTGGCACGTCCTCGTATCGCAACCCCGCCACGAAGCCGGCGAGTTCCCGGGTCAAGGGCATCGCTGGATCATGCGTTGAAGTTGAGCGGCAGCCCCGGCTCGGGCCATGCCATGGAAGCCAGCATGCCGGCCCCGGCGAAGGTCATGTAGGCGGTGCGCAGATCAGGCCCGCCGAAGCAGATGTTGGTGACGTGCGTGTCCGGCACCGCCACCTGGCGCAGCACCTCGCCACCTGGCGCGATGACCGTGATGTGGCCGGTCGTCAGGGTGGCGACGCAGATGTTTCCGCGCGCATCCACCGCCATGCTGTCGAAGCCCTGGTAGCCCGGAAGACCGCAAACCAGTCGGCCGCCATGGGGCGGCGGCGTCTTGCCCTTGCGGATGACGCCGGGGCGCTCGATGTCGAAGGCCCAGAGGCGGGAACTGTCCGTTTCGGCGACGTAGACGGTCTTGTCGTCCGGCGACAGCGCGACGCCGTTGGGCTGCTGGAGATGGTAGGCCAGCTCGCTGATGCCCGAACCGTCGGCATGCGCGTAATACAGGCCACCGTGCGCCCGCGTCCGCGCCAGCTTCTTGCCCATGTCGGTGAAGTAGAAGCCGCCCTCACGGTCGAAGACCAGGTCGTTCGGCGCGGACAGCCTGTGGCCGTTGCAGCTGTCGTACAGCACGCGGCATTCGCCCGTGGCGAGGTCGACGCGCTGGATCGAGCCGCCCGTGTAGTCGGCCGCGGGGCCGGCCGACAGCACCTGCCCCGGGATGTAGCTGGAGCCGCCGTTGTTGCAGACGTAGAGCGCACCGTCCGGCCCGATTGCCGCGCCGTTCGGCCCGCCGCCGCAGTCCGCGACCAGGCTGAGCGTGCCGTCCGGCGACACGCGGCGCACGGTGCCGCCGCGGATCTCAACGACAAGCACGGAGCCGTCGCGCATGGCCACGGGGCCTTCGGGGAAGAGCAGGCCCTCCGCAATGATCTTGATGCCGTCCACGCTGTGTGTCCTCTCGGTCATTCAGGCCTTGGGCCGAGGCGTGCCGCCGGCGGCCCACTGCTCGATGGAGGTGACGAGCTCCGTCATGTCGCGCTGCATCCCATCCTGGCGTCCCGCGAAGTTCCAGAGCTGGCGCACCGTGTTGCCGACCCACATCGGCACGCCCAGCGCCTCGCATTCCTCCACCGCGAGACCGATGTCCTTGCAGACGCTGCCGACCGGGAATCCGAAGTCGAAAGTGCGCGGCATCACCTGCTTCATGAACTTGTCCTGGGAGGCGCCGCTGCGCCCGCTCCCGGCATTGATCGCGGCCATCATGACCTCGGGGTCGAGCCCGCCGCGGACCCCGGCGACGAAGGCCTCCGAGGTGATGGCGAAGGCGGTCGACGAGAGCATGTTGTTGAGCAGCTTGAGCAGCTGCGCCTGGCCCGGCTGCGGGCCGACCATGAAGAGCTTGCCGAAGGCCTCGAGCAATTCGCGCACCTCCGCCACGGCCTCGGGCCGGCCTGCCACCATGACCGCCAGCGTGCCCTTCTGCGCCCCGGCGGCGCCGCCGCTGACCGGCGCGTCCACCAGGTCGATGCCCTTTTCCAGCAGGCCCGCGGCGGCGTGCCGCGTGGCGCGCGAGCCCACGGTCGACAGGTCCACCATGATCTTGACCGCCTTTCCGTCCTTCACGCCGCCCGCGCCCAGCGCGACCTCGGAGAAGATCGCCGGACTTGGCAGGCTTGTGAAAACGATGGCCGCCCGGTCGACCACCTCGCCAATGCTGGCCGCCGCCACCGCGCCGGCATCGACGAGCGCCGCGACCGCCTTCTGGCTCTTGTCATAGGCCACCACCGTGTGGCCCTTCGCGATCAGGTGCTTGGCGATGGGGTTGCCCATCACGCCGACGCCGATGAATCCCAGGGTTTTCGTTTCAGCCATGATGTGTGCGTCCCCGTCCTCAGATGCCCATGTCCTTGAAGACCTGACGCGCGACCTTGAACGAACCGAGGCCGGCGGGCATCCCGCAATAGACGGCGACCTGCAGGAAGGCTTCGCAAATCTCGTCCTTGGTGACGCCGTTGTTGATCGCGCCGCGCACGTGGATCGCCAACTCCTCGGAGCGGTTGAGCGCGGCGATCATCCCCAGGTTCAGCAGGCTGCGGGCCTTGCGGTCCAGGCCCGGGCGGGACCACACGTCGCCCCAGCAGTACTGGGTCACCAGCTCCTGCATCGGCATGCTGAAGTCGTCCGCGTTCTTGAGCGATGCGTCGACGTAGACGTCGCCCACCACTTCGCGGCGGACTTTCATGCCCTTGTCAAACAGTTCCTTGTTCATTTGCAGTCTCCTAGAGGGATTGAGTCAGAGGTTTCCGGGTTCAGGCATGGCCTGCCGCGAGCGGCATCAGCGCGCCCGCATCGTCCGATGTGTCGAGCGACCAGAGCGCATCGATCAGGGGCTGGGGCGCACAGCCGCTGCCGCCCCAGGCCGCCAGCGTCCTGAGTTTGTGCTCCAGGTCCGGGTCGCGCAATGGCGCCGCGAGGCTGCCGAGCGCGGTGTCGACGTGGTGTGAAATGCTCTGGCCGTCGCGCAGGTGCAGCGTCACGGTCGCGGCCTCGATGCCGTAGCGCGCGTCGTCGATGAAGTGCAGCCGGTCGGCAAAGACGCGCCAGGTCGGGTCCTGCACGCAGGCGTCGCTGAATTCGTCCAGGCCCGCCTTGCCCAGGCCCAGGCACACCGCGACCGCATGCTGCGCGCTGACCTGCGCCTCGCGCCCCGAATGCGGCACCGGCCGGTCGGTGCGCTCGCGCAGCAGCGGATGGCCGGTCAGCTCGACGCGCTCGATGTCCGCGATCGCCGGTCTTGCCTTGCGATGCAGCTCGAGGCTGGCCTCGATCACCGGGTTGAGCACGACGCCGCACGGGTACGGCTTGTAAGTGTTGTTCATCAGCTCCCAGCGCTCGCCGAGGCCCTCCGTCACGGAGGCGATGTCGGGCTCATCGCCCGTCACCCGCAGGAAGCCGCGCGGGCCTTCGACCGGATGCCGGGGCCCCTGGAAGCCCCGGGCGGCCAGGAACGCGGACAGCAGGCCGTTCGAAGCCGCATTCCCCACGCCGATGCTCTTGGCCATGCTGCCCAGGTTCTCCACCAACCCGCCCGCCTGCGCGGCGGCATTGCCAAGCGACCAGAGCGTCCGCGTCGCGTCGAGCCCGAGCACGCGCGCGCTCGCGGTGGCGGCACCGAAGACGCCGCAGGTCGAGGTGATGTGCCAGCCGCGCTGGTAGTGCCCTGGAGAGATCGCGTTGCCGAGGCGGCATTCGATCTCGACGCCGAGCACGAAGGCCAGCAGCAGGTCCTTGCCCGAGAAGCGCCGGGTCTGCGCGAGCGCGAGCAAAGCGGGCGCGACCGGTGCCGTGGGATGGATGATGGTCGGAAGATGGGTGTCGTCGTAGTCGAAGACATTGCCGCTCATCGCGTTCAGCGAGGCCGCGTGCAAGGCATCGGTGGTTTCGCCCCGGCCGATGACCGCGCATCCACCACCCGCGCGAAACTCCGCGAACACTGCGGAGGCGGCCTGCAAGGCAGGATCGCGGCAACCCGCCAGCGCGGTCGCGAAGAAGTTCACCAGCGCGCGCTTGGCTTCATGCCGCACGACATCGGGGAGGTCTTCCCATCGCGCTTCAGTCGTGAACCGCGCGAGCCGCGCGCTGACCTCCATCAACTCGCCAGCCATCCGCCCTCCACGGGCAGCACGGCCCCGGTGATGTCGTCGCCGGCCGGACTGCACAGGAACACCATCAGCTGCGCAACGTGCGCCGGATCGATGAAGCGCTGGGTCGGCTGCTTGCCCTCCAGAAAGCGCTGCGTGGCCTCCGCCTGCGCCAGGCCGGTCTGCGCCATGAGCGCGCCGATGCGCGACTCGCTCGTCGGCGTCAGCACCGCGCCGGGGCACAACGCATTGCAGGTGATGCCCTGGTTGACCGTCTCCAGCGCCACCGCGCGCGTCATGCCGATCAGGGCGGTCTTGGTGGTGACGTAGTCGATCCGGTTGGCGATCGCGCGCGAACCGTAGACCGAGGTCATGTTGAAAATCCGGCCCCAGCCGCGCTCGCGCATGCCGGGCAGGCTCAACCGGATGGCGTGGAAGGCCGCGCTCAGGTTCACCGCGAGCGCGCGATCCCAGCATTCGGCGGGAAAGGCGTCGACCGGCGCGAAATGCCGCGTCACGGCGTTGTTGACCAGCACGTCGATGCCGCCATGCCGCTCATGCACTTCGCGCACCATCCGCTCGGTGCCTTGCGGATCCGAGAGATCGATCTGCAGGTAGCTCGCGACCACGCCGTGCGACTTCTCCAACTCGGCCTGCTGCCCGCGCACGCTTTCCGCGGGCTCGATGCCGTGCAACACGACATTGCAGCCGGCGCGGGCAAGTTCCTTGGCCATTGCATAACCGAGCCCTCCCGCCGACCCGGTGACCAGTGCTGTCTTGCCCTTCATGCTCGATACTTCCGTTCCCAAAAATGTTCCGACTGTCTCGTGTCGGCGTGATAGCGTTAACATTATCGGAAAAGGAAGCAGCGTGCAAGCACTTTCCGCTGCTGCCCTCTCGGGCGGTTCAATCGATCAGGGGCCCGCCAGGCCGGGCGTCAGGTGCTCTCGCGCTGGATCACTTCGAAGCCGAGGTTCAGCCGAACCTGCTCGCCGCCGCCGCGCACGCGCGCCAGCAGCGCTTCCGCGCCGCGTCGGCCGATCTCCAGCCGCGGCAGGCGCAGGCAGGTCAGGCGCGGCACGGTGTGCTGCAGGATGTCCAGGTCGTCGAAGCCGGCGATGGCGATGCGCCCCGGCACCTTCCAGCCGCGGCGCTGCGCCTCGAAGAGCGCGCCGATGGCCAGAACGTCGCCCGCGAAGAAGATCGCGTCGACGCCCGGCGCGCGCGACAGCATGTCCACCATCGCGTGGGCGCCGGAGGTCAGGCCGGGCCCGACTTCGCTGATCAGCAGCGGATCCTTCTTCATTCCCAGCGCCTTGAGGGCCGCGAGGTGACCGCGCAGCCGCTCGCGGGCGCGGCGGTTGATCTTGGTGTCCAGGCTGACGAAGCCGATGCGCTTGTAGCCGCGCGCGGCCAGGTGCATCGTCATGGCCTTGGCCGCCTCGGCGTTCGAGTAGCTCACGACCATGTCGATCGGATCGCGCGGAATGTCGCCGGTCTCGATCACCGGCACGCCGGCGCGCTCGATCATCTGAAGCGCGCGCGGCGTATGGTCGGTGTTGTGCAGGATGAGCCCGCACACGCGCTGCGCGAGGAAGGCGCCGATCAGGGCCTCCTCCTCCTGCATCGAGTAGCCGCTGTCGGCCAGCATCAGGTGCATGCCGGCGGTGCGCAGCACATCCGCCGAGCCCTTCACGGTGTCCGCATAGAGCGAGTTCTGAATGCTCGGCACGATCTGCCCGACCACGCTGGAGCGATTGGACGCCAGGTTGGCCGCGATGCTGTTGGGCACGTAGCCGATCTTCTGGACGGCGTCCAGGACCGTCTTGCGCGTTTCCTCGGAAAGACGGCCAGGCTCCCGCAACGCGCGGGAGACCGTCATCAGCGAGACGCCGGCCGCCTTGGCCACGTCGCGCATGCGGGCGCCCTGCCCGCCAGATCTGATCCTGCCTTCAGCCACGGCGAATGCCTCCCTCGACACTGTCGCGATCCTTGCCCCGGCCCGCCGTCGCGGGCTGGAAGCCCCAAGTCATTTGATTCTTCATTGGGGGCAAATCATAAGTGACACCCGGGAATGATAGCGTTATCATCCGCGCCCCTCCTGTTATTCCGCCAGCCGGACAAAGCGAATCCAATGACAGCCGCTGCCGAGACATACCGCATCTTCGCCATCAAGTACGCCCACCACGAACGCCTATCCTCCGCCAATTTCATCGGCGGCGACAGCCACGACGTGCCGATGCCCCTGGACTATTTCGTCTGGGCCGTGGTGGGCGAGTCGCGCACCTTCCTCGTCGACACGGGCTTCGACCAGGAAGGCGCCGCCAAGCGGGGCCGCGTCATCACGCGCCCGATCGAGGACGGACTTCAGGCCATCGGCATCGATCCCGGCTCGGTGGAGGACGTGATCGTCACGCACATGCACTATGACCACGCCGGCAACCGCAACCTCTTCCCCCGCGCGCGCTACCACCTGCAGGACCGGGAGATGGCCTACTGCACAGGCCGCTGCATGTGTCATCCCACGCTGAGTCATCCCTTCGAGGTGGCCGATGTCGCCAGCATGGTGCACCGGGTCTTCGACGGCCGCGTGCGCTTCCACGACGGCGACTCGCGGATCGCGCCGGGCCTGAGCGTGCACCGGGTCGGCGGCCACACCGACGGGCTGCAGGTGGTGCGCGTCCACACGCAGCAAGGCTGGATGGTGCTCGCCTCGGACGCGTCGCACCTCTACGCCAACATCGAGCAGCAACGGCCCTTCCCTGTCGTCTACAACGTCGGGGACATGCTGGAAGGCTTCTCCCGCGTCTACAGCCTGGCCGACGCGCCGCATCTGGTCGTTCCCGGGCACGACCCGGAGGTGCTCCAGCGTTTCCACGCCGGCAGCCGCGAGCACGAAGGCTGGATCGTGCGGCTCGACGCGCCGGCGCGCTGAAATCCGATCGGGCTCTCACAATGGAATGCATCGTATTGATCCGCCGCTTCATCAAGAAGGAGCGCGAGCAGGATTTCGTCGCCTGGCACAAGGCGCAGCCGCCACTCGAACGACCCGGCTTCAAGGGCAAGACGCTCACCCGGCTCGACGACGCCTCGCAGCTGCCGCCGGCCCTCAACACCTTCCACGTGGGCGCCAACCCTGGCTGCGCGACCTTCATCATGGTCGAGCGCTGGGCATCGCTCGAAGACTTTCGCGCCTATGTCCCGAACGCGGGCACCAGCGACCAGGATGAATTCGAGGCGGCGCCGCGGCAGCGCGTCGTCCTGTCCGTGGTCTGACGCGGGCACCCTCCCCGGGCGAAAAGCTTCGCCCTTCCCAGAAGGAACCTCCCATGAATCGCAGTTCAACAGGCGAAGCGGATGAGCGGCACGGCGCCGCGCCGCGACGATCGCACGGCCGGCGAGAAATGACGGCGAGCCTGCTCGCGCTCGGCCTCGCGCTGGCGCTCCCTGGCCCCGCCCATTCCCAGCCCGCGTCGCCGGACTTTCCGACCCGACCGGTGCGCATGATCGTCCCCTATCCGCCGGGCGGCAGCGTCGACCCGGTCGCGCGCCTCGTGAGCCAGAAGTTGACCGAGATGTGGAAGCAACAGGTGATCGTGGACAACCGCCCTGGCGCGAGCACCATCATCGGCACCGAGGCCGTCGCCAAGGCCGCGCCGGACGGCTACACCCTGCTCATCACGGCCAGCACGCACGTCAGCAACGCCTTGCTTTTCTCCAACCTGCCCTATGACAGCGTCAAGGACTTCGCGCCCGTCGCCACGCTCTACAAGGCGGAGTTCGTCCTGGTCGAGAACCCCTCCGTGCCGGCCAACACGCTGAAGGAGTTCATCGCGCTTGCCAAGTCGAAGCCTGGCCAGATCAGCTATGCCTCGGCAGGGCCAGGCAACGCGAACCACATGGCGGGCGAGCTCTTCAGCAGGATGACCGGCGTCCAACTGCTGCACGTGCCGTACAAAGGCGGCGGGCCTCTCACCAACGACCTGCTGAGCGGGCAGGTGCAGCTCTACTTCGCGGTGCCCGCGGCCGTCCTGCAGCATATCCAGGCAGGCAAGCTGAAGGCGCTCGCGACCACCGCGGAGACGCGCCTGCCCTTGATGCCCAACGTGCCGACCTTCGCCGAGGCCGGCCTGCCCGGCTTCGGCATGCGCTCCTGGATCGGCGTGCTCGCGCCGGCCGCCACGCCGCCTGCCGTGGTGGAGAAGATTTCCGCCGACATCGCCCGCATCCTCGCCATGCCGGAGGTCAAGGAGAAGCTGGAGAGCCAGGGGCAGATTCCCTTCACGATGACGCCCGCGCAGATGGCCACGATGATGAAGGACGATTCGGCCGAATTCGCGCGGATCATCAAGGCCGCCAACATCAAGATCGAGCAGTAGGAATGACGACTGGAACCTTCGACGGCTATGCCGTCGTGATCACGGGCGCCGGCAGCGGCATGGGTGCCGCGGCGGCGCACCGCTTCGCGCGCGAGAAAGCGCGCGTCGTGGTCTCCGACATTGACGAAGCCGCCGCGGTCGCCGTCGCCCGCGAGATCGACCCTTCGGGCGAGCGAGCGCTGGGCGTGCGCTGCGACGTGGCCCACGCCGCGGACTGCGCGGCGCTGGTTTCCGCTGCGGAGCGCTTCTTCGCCGGCCCGATCGATGTCTTCCTGGCGAACGCGGGCGTCAGCTTCGCCGGGGACTTCCTCGATGCCGACCCGGAGAAACTGCGTCGCATCGTCGACGTGAACGTGACCGGGAGCATCTTCTCGGCCCAGGCCGCGCTGCGCAGCCTGGTGCGCAGCCCCCGCGCATCGCTGGTCTTCACGAGCTCGATCAGCGGCGTCACGGCACGCGCCAGGCGAAGCGTCTACAACGCCTCCAAGCATGCGCTGACCGGCCTGGTGAAGGCGCTCGCGCTCGAGTTCGGGCCTGCGGGCGTACGGGTGAACGCCATAGCGCCCGGCGCGACGGACACGGCCTTCCTGCGCGCCCACCTCGCCAAGGTCAACGCCGACGTCGACCAGGCGATCGGCAACATCGTGAGCGGCATGCCGCTCGGCCACCTGGTCGCGCCGGAGGACTTCGCGGACGCGGCCGTGTTCCTCGTCTCGCCCGCCTCGCGCTCGATCACGGGCCACATCCTGATGCTCGACGGCGGCGCCTCCGCTGGCCGCATGTGAAACGGCGCCCTGCCCCGGATCCCTAGTCGAGCTTGACGTTCGCCGTCTTGATGATGCGGCCGAACTTCTCCATGTCGGACTTCATGAGCTTGGAGAATTCCGCCGGCGGCAGCGTGAGGCGCGTCATGGCGCCCGCGTCCAGCTTCTCCTGCACTTCCGGCAGCGCCATGATGCGGTCGATCTCCTTGTTCAGCCGGGCCACGACCTCCCTGGGTGTTCCCGCGGGCGCCAGCACGGCGTTCCAGATGCTGATCTCGTAGCCGGGAAGCCCGGCCTCGGCGAAGGTGGGGACGTCCGGCAGGGTCTGAAGCCGCTTGGCGCTGGACACCGCGAGCGCCCTCAGCTTGCCCTGCCGGATGTGCGGCAGCACGATGATCGCGCTGCCATAGCTGAACTGCACCTGGCCGCCGAGCAGGTCGGCGATGGCCGGCGCGCCGCCCTTGTAGGGCACGTGCGTGGTCTTGACGCCGGCCATGACGTTGAACATCTCGCCGGCGAGATGGTTCGGGTTGCCGCTGCCGGCCGAGGAATAGTTGAGCTCTGTCGGCTTCGACTTCGCCAGCGCGATCAGCTCCTGCAGGCTGTGCGCCGGAACCGATGGATTGACGACCAGGATCATCGGGCTCTCGGACAAGGTCGCGACCGGAACGAAATCCTTCATCGCGTCATAGGCCGTCGGCACCAGCTGCGAATTGGTGACATGCGAGGTGGACGCGAGCAGCAGCGTGTAGCCATCGGCCGGCGCCTTGGACACCAGCTCGGTGCCGATGATCGCGTTCCCGCCCGGGCGGTTGTCCACGATGATCTGCTGGCCGAGCGCCTCGCTCAGCTTCTGGCCGAGCACGCGGGCGAGCGGATCCACGCTGCCCCCTGGCGGGAACGGCACGATCAGCCGGATCGGCTTGGTCGGATAGGCCGCCTGGGCCGGGGCCGTGGCGGGAGCGACAAGGAAAACGGCCGCCATCAGGCTGGCGACGATGGAACTGAATCTCGACACGGGTGTCTCCTGTGTGGCGAACCGGGAGGGTTCGCGGTGGACGACGCTTTTGTGATAGCGCTAACCAAGAATCATCGTATTCATCGCATGCACGGCTGTCAAGGCTAGATGCCCAGCAGCGCGTTGATCTTCGCGGCCTTGGCGGACAGCTCGTGCGACGCGAAGGCATCGACCACGCGGCCATGCTCCATCACGTAGAAGCGGTCCGAGATCGGCGCCGCGAAATGGAAGTTCTGCTCGACCATGACGATGGTCATGCCCTGTGCGCGCAGCACGCGGATCATGCGCGCGAGCGCCTGCACGATCACGGGCGCCAGGCCTTCCGAGATCTCGTCCAGCAGCAGCAGGCTGGCGCCCGCCCGCAGGATGCGCGCCACGGCCAGCATCTGCTGCTCGCCGCCGGAAAGCCGCGTCCCCTGCGCCGACGCGCGGCCCTTCAGGTTGGGAAAGAGCGTGTAGATCTGCTCCAGCGGCATGCCCGTGCCCGTGCGGGAGACGACCGGCGGCAGCATCAGGTTCTCTTCCGCCGACAGCGAGGCGAAGATGCCCCGCTCCTCCGGACAGTAGCCCACGCCGAGGTGGGCGATCTTGCGTGTCGGCAGGCCGATGGCCTCGACGCCGCCGATGCGGATCGACCCCTTGCGCGCACCGGTCAGCCCCATCACCGCCTTCAGCGTGGTGGTGCGGCCCGAGCCGTTGCGGCCCAGCAGCGTGACGACCTCGCCCGGCTTCACGTGCAGATCGACGCCGTGCAGCACGTGTGACTCGCCGTACCAGGCGTGGAGCCCGTGCAGTTCCAGTGCCGCGGGCATCATGGCTTCGCCCCCTCCCCGGCCGAGACGGTTCCCATGTAGGCCTCCGTCACCAGGGGATTGGCCGAGACCTCCTCGTAGCTGCCTTCCGCCAGCACCGCGCCGCGCTGAAGGACCGTGATGCGATCGGAAATACCCGCGACGATGTTCATGTTGTGCTCGACCATGAGGATGGTGCGGCCCGCCGACACGCTCTTGATCAGCGCCGTCACCCGCGCGACGTCCTCCAGGCCCATGCCCGCGGTGGGTTCGTCCAGCAGCATGAGCTCGGGCTCCATGGCGAGCGTGGCGGCGATCTCCAGCGCCCGCTTCCTCCCGTAGGGCAGGTCCGTGGCGACCGTGTCCGCGAAGGCCTCGAGGTCGACCTGCGCAAGCAGTTGCATCGCCCGCTCGTTCAACCCGGCAAGGGTGTCCAGGCGCTTCCAGAAATGGAAGGAGGTGCCCAGCGCACGCTGGAGCCCGACGCGCACGTTCTGCAGCACCGTCATGTGCGGGAACACCGCGGAAATCTGGAACGAGCGGATGATGCCCAGCCGCGCGACATCGACCGGCCGGGCGCGCGTGATGTCGCGGCCGTTGAAGAAGATGCGGCCCGCGCTCGGCACGAGGAACTTCGTGAGCAGGTTGAAGCAAGTGGTCTTGCCGGCGCCGTTCGGCCCGATCAGGGCGTGGATGTGTCCGCGCCGCACTTCCAGGTCGACGCCGTCGACCGCGCGGAAGCCGCGGAAGTCCTTGCACAGGCCCTCGGCGCGCAGGATGACGTCAGGCATCGCGCGCTCCTTGCGCGGAGGGTTCGCGCGTGCGCAGCGCATGCGCCAGCTCGCCGAGGATGCCGCGGCGGAACGAGAGCACGCAGACCATGAAGATCAGGCCCGTCACCAGCGTGACGGAAACGCCGATGGCGCGAAACCATTCCACGCCGGTCGCGGCCGCGAGATAGTCGCCGATGTCACCCAGCTTGTTCTCCAGCGCCACGATGATCGCGGCGCCGAAGACGGGGCCGGCGAAGGTCCCCATGCCGCCGATCAGCGTCATGAGGATGACCAGGCCCGACATGGCCCAATGCACATCCGTGAGCGTCGCCGCGCCAAGCACCACGCTCTTGGTCGCGCCTGCCAGCCCGGCCAGCGCGGCCGACAGCACGAAGGCGAGCAGCTTGTATCTGGGAACGTCGTATCCCAGCGAGAGAGCGCGCGGCTCGTTGTCCTTGATGGCCTGCAGTACCTGTCCGTAGGGCGAATGCACCGTGCGCAGGATGATGGCGAAGCCGCCGAGCGTGATGGCCAGGACCAGGTAATACATCGCCAGGTCGTTGCCCAGGTCGATCAGCCCCAGCAGCTTGCCGCGCGGGATGGCCTGCAGCCCGTCCTCCCCGCCCGTGAAAGGCGCCTGCAGGTAGAAGAAGTAAAGCATCTGCGCCATCGCCAGCGTGATCATCGAGAAGTACACGCCCTGCCTGCGGATGGCCAGGCTGCCGATGCCAAGGCCGATCAGCGCCGAGGTCGCCGTCCCGGCCAGGATGCCGAGTTCGGTCGGCAGCCCGAGCGACGCCAGCGCATATCCGCAGAAGTACGCCGCCCCGCCGAAAAAGGCCGCATGCCCGAAGGACACCAGCCCTGCGAAGCCGATCAGGAGGTTGAAGGCGCAAGCGAAGAGCGCATAGCACAGCACCTTCATCACGAGCACGGGATAGAGCGCGAAAGGCGCCGCGAGCAGTGCGAGCAGCGTGATGGCGTAGCCGAGATTCCTGCGGTTCATGGTGTCCTACTTTTCCCGGCCGAACAGCCCCGCGGGGCGCAGCACCAGCACGATGGCCATGATGATGAAGACCACCGTGGCCGAAATCTGCGGATAGAAGACGCTGGCGATGCCTTCGATGACGCCGAGGGCCAGGCCCGTGAGGATGGCGCCGAGGATGGAGCTCAGCCCGCCGATCACGACCACGGCGAAGACGACCACGATGAGATTGCTGCCCATCAGCGGCGTCACCTGCACCATCGGCGCCGCGAGCACGCCGGCCAGGCCCGCGAGCAAGGCGCCGAAGCCGTAGGTCATGGTGACCAGCAGCGGCACGTTGACGCCGAAGGCCTCGACCAGCTTGGGGTTCTCGGTGCCCGCGCGCAAGGTCGCGCCCAGCCTGGTCTTCTCGATGACGAACCAGGTGGCGAAGCACACCACCATCGACACCGCCACCACCCAGGCGCGGTAGTTCGGCAACACCATGAAGCCGATGTCGGTTGCGCCCTGGAGCGCCTGCGGCACCGCATAGGACTTGCCCGAGACGCCGTAGAAGGAGCGGAAGAGCCCCTCCAGCAGATGCGACAGCCCGATCATCAGCAGCATGCCGTAGAGATGGTCCAGCTTGTAGAGGTGGCGCAGCATGGTCCTCTCGACCAAGATGCCGAAGACGCCGACCACGAGTGGCGCCAGCAGCAGCATCACCCAGTAGTCGAGGCCCGCGTAGCTCAGGCCCATCCAGGTGACGAAGGCGCCCAGCATGTAGAGCGCCCCGTGCGAGAGGTTGATGACGTTGAGCAGGCCGAAGATGATCGCGAGCCCGAGCGACAGCAAGGCGTAGAAGCAGCCGTTCACCAGCCCGAGGAAGAGCTGGGCCAGCAGGGCTTGATGAGGAACACCGAAGATTTCCATGGGGCGATCAGGCAGGGATACCGGGGCGGGCGCCGCGCGCCGCCATTGGGGGGAAGACATCGGACGAGGCGTGGCGCGTCAGCCCGCGCCGCACGCCCTCACTTCCAGAGTGCGCACTTTGTCTCCGACTTCTTCGTGAACGCCTCGTCCCCGGGAATCGTCTTGACGGTCTTGTAGTAGTCCCACGGGTACTTGGATTCCGCGGGCGTCTTCACCTGCCGCAGGTACATGTCGTAGACCATGCGGCCGTCGGGGCGGATCACGCCGTGCCGCGTGTACATGTCGCTGATGGGGGTCGATTTCAGCGTCGCCATGACCTTGTCGCCCTCGTCCGTGCCTGCCGCCTTCACCGCCTTGAGGTAGGTCGTGACCGCGGAGTAGTCGGCGGCCTGCATCGCGCCCGGCATCTTCTTCATCTTCTCGAAATAGCGCTTGGCCCAGGCACGGGAGGCATCGTCCTGGTCCCAGTACCAGCCGTCGGTCAGGTACATGCCCTGCGTGAGGTTCAAGCCCAGGGCGTGGATCTCGGGGATGTGCGTGAGGATGGCCGCGAGGCTCATCGTCTTGTTGATGCCGAACTCGTTGGCCACCTTCACCGCGTTGATGAGGTCGTCGCCGCTGGTGGCCAGGCCCAGGATCTTCGCCTTCGAGGCCTGCGCCTGAAGCAGCAGCGCGGAGAAATTGGGCGTGGTGCCGACCGGGTGCTTCACGCTGCCCAGCACCCTGCCGCCCTTGGCCTTGATGACGTCGGCGGCGTCTTTCTCCAGCGAGGTGCCGAAGGCGTAGTCGGCGGTCAGGAAGAACCAGTCCTTGCCGCCGGACTCGACGATCGCGCCGGCGGTGCCGCGCGCGACCGAAACCGTGTCGTAGGCATAGGCCACCGTATAGGGCGTGCATTCCTCGTTGGTCAGCCGAGCCGTCGCGGCCGTGACGGCGAACATCGGCTTCTTGCGCTCGGCCGCGAGCTTCGCGAGCGCCAGCGCCGCGCCGGAGTTCGCGCCGATCACGAGCATGTCCAGCCCGTCGCGGTCGAACCACTCGCGGGCCTTGGCCGACGCGATGTCGACCTTGTTCAGGTGGTCCGCATAGACGAACTCCACCTTCTTGCCGTTGATCGCGCCGAAGTCCTGCACCGCCAGCTTGATCGCCTCCACCCCGCCCTGTCCGTCGTTGTCCGAGTAGACGCCGGAGATGTCGGTGAGGAAGCCCACCTTGATGACATCGCCCGAGATCTGGGCGGAAGCAGGCGGCGTGATCGCCAGGGGAAGCGCGGCGCAGATGGCCGCGGCCACGCGCTGCAGACGTCTCGGTGCAGGAGTCTTCATATGTCTCTTTCCTTGGCGGCGATGCCGCGTCTTTTTTCTTGCCGGTCGTATTGTGATAGCGCTAACCATCAAAGGTCAATGACCATGCGCGATGGATGCGAACTTCAGCCGGAGCGGGCCAGCCGCCCGCCGTCCACCACCACCAGCTGGCCAGTCATGTAGGAGGACATGGGCGAGCACAGGAACAGCACCGCGCCGGTCACATCCGCCGGCGCGCCGACGCGGCCGAGCGGCAGCCGGTCCGCGACCGCCTGCGTCTTCTCGGCGGTGTCGAGCGAGGCGCGGTTGAAGTCCGTGAGGATGGTGCCGGGCGCCACGCCGTTCACGCGGATGCCCAGCGGGGCCAGCTCCACCGCCGCCGAGACCGTGAGCTGCCGTATGCCGCCCTTCGTCACGTCGTAGGCGATCTCGGGAATCCTCGACGCCACGAACGCCGACGTGGACGAGAAGGTCACGATCGTCCCCGCCCTCCTCGGCGCCATGCGCCTGGCCGCCTCCTGGACGCTGAAGAAGGTGCCTTTCAGGTTGACCGCGGCCAGCGCGTCCCAGTCCGCCTCCTCGTGGTCGAGGAAGGGCTTCACCTTGAGGATGGCCGCGGCGCACACCGCGATGTCGGGCACCTCCGGCAGGTTCCGGAAGAAGGAGCGCAAGGCCGGGATGTCGGCGATGTCCACGCAGTGCGGCGCGGCGGTGCCGCCCTCCTCCCGGATGGCGTCGCAGGTGGCCTGCGCCGCGCGGCCGTCGATGTCGGCCGCCACGACGTGCGCGCCGCGCCGTCCCAGGGCCATCGCCACGTCGCGGCCCATGCCGCGCCCCGCGCCCGTCACCACGGCGTTCATGCCGTCGAATCGAAAGTCCTTGTTGTCCATGGCGTGCGTCCGGGAGTCAGGTTGATGTTGCCGATGCCTTGTCCGCCTGCGAGAGGAAGGCGTCCGCGAAGAACTCGTCCGGCGGCAGCCCGCAGCGCGCCACGAACTCGCGCCTGGCGGCGTCGACCATGACGGGTGCGCCACAGGCATACACCTGGTGGCCGGAGAGATCCGGGAAGTCCTGCATCACGGCCAGGTGGACGAGACCGCTCCTGCCGTGCCACGCGTCCTCCGGCGCCGCGTCGGAAACCACGGGGACATAGCGCAGGCCCCGCATCTTCGCCACCTGCTCGCGCACCCATTGGTCCATGTACAGGTCCGCCGGCCTGCGTCCGCCCCAGTACAGGGCCGCCGGCCGGGCCAGGCCGCCCAGCTGCATGTGCTCCAGCATCGCCTTGATCGGCGCGAATCCGGTGCCCGATGCCAGCAGCACGATCGGCTTGTCCGATGACTCGCGCAGGAAGAAGCTGCCGAACGGCCCTTCGAGGCGAAGGACTTCCTTCTCCTTCATCGCGCTGAAGACATGATCGGTGAAGCTGCCGCCTGGAAGATGCCGGATGTGCAGCTCGATGCCGAGCTCCGGCGCGTCGCGCAGCGTGTGCGGCGCGTTCGCGATCGAGTAGCTGCGCCGCTTGCCGTCGCGCAGCATGAAGTCGATGTACTGCCCGGCATGGAAGCGAAGCGGCTCACCCGGCGGCAACTGGAGGCGAAGCCTCATCACGTCATGCGAGGGCCTGGACAGCGACAGCACGCGCGCGGGCATCCGGCGGATCGGGTGCGCGTCCGCGTCGGTGACATGGCGCGATTCGAGCACCACGTCGCCGCGGGCGCGTGCGCAGCAGGTCAGCACGAAGTCGGCTGGCGTGTCGTCGGCGCCGAGCGCCTCGCGGCGGTATGGCCCCTGCGCCACGCTGCCCGAGAGCTTCCTGCATTTGCAGGAGCCGCACTGCCCATCCCTGCACCCGTGGTACAGCGGGACGCCCTGGCGCAAGCCGGCTTCGAGAATGGTCTCGTCGGCCCGCGCGGTGAACTGGCGGCCGCTCGGCTCGACGGTGATTCGAAAGCCCGCCGCCTGCGTCGCCGTCCCGGCCCATGCCTCGGCTTCCGCCGTCAGGCCCGCGACCGCGTTGGCGTGCAGCCGAACCAGGGCGCTGCGAAGTCGCTGATGCATCGGCTGCGCTTCAGACCTCGACGAAGACCTGCTCGTCCTCGATCCGGACGCTGAACACCGGCAGGTCCTCGCGCGCGGGCAGGCTGAGCACCCGCCCCGTCCGCACGTTGAAGCAGGACTGATGCATCGGACACTCGATGACCTCGCCGTCGAGAAAGCCGTCGGAAAGCTTCACATCCTTCTGGTGCGGGCACAAATCCCCTACCGCGTGGATCTCGGCGCCCAAGCGGTACAGCGCGATCGGCTGGCCGCCGACCCTGACCGCCAGCGGGGCGCCTTCCCACACGTCGTCGAGCGCGGCCGCGCGATGCCATTCGGTCATCTCAAAATCCAATCTTGTCGCGGTAGTAACTGTAGAAACCCCGGATCAGGGTCTCGGTGATCATCGTGTCCTGCGGCTGGTGGTCGGTGCCGCCCATGGTCACGACCTGCACCGACTCCGGCGCGCTCTCGGCCACGGGCTGCATGCGGGCGAGCACCTCGCTGTCGTCGATCGCGACGTAGCCGGCCGGCCCCATGAGGTTGGCCTGCTTCAGGCGCCGGCGGTTCATGTCCTCGTCGTCATCGGCAAAGCCGTAGTGCGTCCAGGACAGCTCCGTCTGCGAGGCCGACTTCGGAATGATGTGGCGCAGCGCCAGCGAATTGCCGTGCTGCTGGAAGAACACCGACGGCAGCACCGAGAAATTGATCATCGCGCTGTCGCCCATCTCGTCGACCGGCTTGACTACCTCCATGTCTTCCAGCGTGAAGTCGCTCTTCAGGTTGGCCAGCTCGCGGGTCACCTCGTTCTGCTGCCCGGCGGTGGCGGCCGAGTAAGTCGAAGCCATGATCGCGTGCCGCCCACCGACGGTGGGGACCGCCTTGAAAGCCGTGTCGGTGCGCAGCAGGCCGAAGGTGAGGAAGAAGCTGTGCAGCAGCGTCGCGTGGTAGGGGTCGCGGCTGTTCTCCAGGTAGAGCTTCCAGTTGCAGGGCAGGAGCTGGCGGTTGTAGCCGAGCAGCCTCAGCTTCTTGCCGTTGCCGGTGGCACGCAGCACGAGCGCGAGAATCTCCTCGCCGAGGTAGTCCTCCAGCGGCGGCGCCTCGTCCGAGAAGGTGGCCCACACGATGCCGCCCAGGGTCGCCACGCGCAGCTTGCGCAAGCCGTTCTCGCTCTTCTGGAAGTCCCTCGGCATGCCACCCTTGCCCATCGCGCCGCGAAAGAAAGGCAGGCCCAGCAGGTTGCCCTGAAGGTCGTAGTTCCAGTGGTGGTACGGGCAGGTGAAATCCTTCGCCACGCCCTTGTTCTCCCAGCAGAGCTGGGATCCGCGATGCGCGCAGCGGTTCTCCAGCACGTTGATCGCGCCGTCCTCGCCGCGCACCATGATCACCGAGCGCGGGCCGATCCAGCTGCGCTTGAAGGCGCCGGTCGCCTCGACCTCGCATTCGAGGCCCACGAAGTTCCAGCACGGCCCGTCGTGGAAGACCTCCATCTCGCGGGTGAACAAGGACGCGTCTGAATAGATCCACGCCGGTATCCGCGTGCCGTGCGGCTCGGGCCAGCGGCGCATCTTCCAGGTCGCGACTGGCGCCTCGGTGGAGGGATGGGAAGGAAGGTCCAGGACAGTATCGGATTTCATGGTCAGACCGGGTAGACAAGGGAGGTTCGAACTCGGTAGTTGTCGTAGACGCACACGCGTTCCCGCAGCTTCAGCCGGCTGCCCTGGCGCACGACGCGGTCGAGGTAGCGGCCGGTCATGAAAAGGTGCGGCTCGCGATCGGACAGGCTCTCGAAGATCGCGAAACTGGCCTGCGAGAGGATCGTGCCGTCCGGCTCGGGCCCGGCGATGACGCGCACGCCGCCGACCATGCGACGCAGCGTGCGCGGCTCGAACACCGCCGTCACGTTGATGGCGGCGATGCGGTCGCGCAGCGAGCCTGCGCCGTGGCATTCCAATGTGGAAAGCGGCAGGCCTTCCTTGAAGTTCTCCAGCGAGACGACGCGGTAGTGGCAGTCGTCGGTGAAGAAGGCGCTCCACGCCGCGAAGTCCAGGTCGTCGAGCGCGGCGGCGTAGTCGTCGCAGAGATCGCGCAGTTCCGCGCGCAGCGCGGAGTCGGCGCTCGGTTGCAAGGTGATCATGTTCATCGGTGGGCCTGTGTCATGGGTTCAGCCGCGCAGCGAACGGATCTGCTCGGCATAGGTGCCCGGGTCGACGATCACGTCGACCACCGAAGGCAGCCTGGATGCCATGGCCTGCTTCAGCGTCGCGCCGAGCTCGGCGGCGTTGCTCACGCGGAAGCCCTCGCAGCCGTAGCCCTTGGCCACCAGCGAGAAATCCGTCGGCGAATAGTCCATGCCCTGGCGCTCCAGGCCGCGCTGGCTCTGCTTGACGCCGATCATCGCGATGGCGGAGTCGTTGAACACCACGACGGTCAGCTTGCAGCCGGCCTGGACGGCCGTCGCGAGTTCGGACGCGCACATCATCAGCCCGCCGTCGCCGGTGAAGGCGACCACCGGCTGCGTGGGGTCCGCCAATGCCGCGCCGATCGCGGTCGGCAGTGCATAGGCCATGGTCGCCAGGCCCCGGGATATCAAGGCATCGCGAGGGTTCTTCGCATCGAAGAAGGCCATCACAGGCAGCATGTGCGCGCCGGCGTCCACGGTGATGCGCGCGTTCTGCGGCAACAGCCCGCAGGCGGTCTGTGCCAGCAGCGTGGGCGTGATCGCCCCGCCGCCGGCGATGGTGGCGCGCGCACGCATGTGTGCCTTGAGGCCACCGAGCTCATCGGCCTGCCATTGGCTGGCGGCGAGCCCTTCGGCGAGCTGGTTCGCGGCGGTGGCCAGGTCGCCCACCAGCGCCACGGCGGGCGTCCAGTGGTTGCGCGCGAAGGCGTTCGTCGCGACCTCGACCACCGGCGCCGTATAACGCCAGGGCTTGGGCAGCAGCTCGATGGGATCGAGACCGAAGGTGAGGATGAGATCGGCCGACTTCATCGCCTCTTCCTCAGCGCCGCCCGCCATGAAGTGCCCCATCATCAGCGCATCGCCATCCGGTACCGCGCCCTTGCCCATGTAAGTGGAGAACACGGGGCAACGCCATTGCGCGGCAAGCGCACGCAGGCCCTGCGCGGCGTTGGCTTCACGGGTCTGCAGGCCCGCGATGATGACCGGACGGCGCGCACTGCCCATCAGTGTGCGCGCTGCTTCGATGGCTTCCAGCGAAGGACGCGGCAGCGCGGCGGGCTGCGCGGGCTGCACCGGCAGCGACAGCGCCGGAACCGCTCCGCGCATGCCCTTCCCCGTCACCTCGAGATAGACCGGCCCGCGCGGCCGCGCGATCGCGAGATCCAGCAATGCACCGACCGCCGGCAGCGCCTGCGGCGACTCCACGCGCAACGCGCCCTTCACCACGGGCTCCAGCATCCGCTGCTGGTCGAAGCGCTGGTGGCTGACGAAAGCCTGCTCGTTCTCGTAGCCATCGCTGATCACGACGATGCCGCAGCGGTCCAGCATGGCGCAGGCAATGCCGTTGACGCCGTTGGCCAGGCCCGGGCCACGGGTCGTGAGCAGCACGCCGAGGGTGCCGGTCAGCTCGGCTTCCGCCGCGGCCATCATGGCGGCCGAGTTCTCGGTGCGCGCCAGCACGAAGGCGATGCCCGCCTCGTGCGCGGCGGCGATGATGTCCAGGCTGCAGTCGCCGCCCGGCACGCCGTAGATGCGCTTGACGCCCCTGGCGGCGAACTGCGCGATGAGTGCCTGTGCGCCGGTGCGGCTGAAGGAATCGGGCTGGGTCTCGAGGGTCATCAGGATCTCGTGTCGAATGGATGAGGAGAACGGGCGAGCGAGGCGTGCGAGCGCGTCAATCGGCGACCAGCTTCGCGTCGTTCACCACCTTCTTCCACCGGAAGTACTCCTCGCGGATGAAGGTGCCGAACTCCTGCGGCGTCCCTGGAATGACGGCCGATCCCTGCTCGACCAGCTTGGCCTTTACCTCGGGCAAGGCCAGGGCCTGGTTGAAGGCCGCATTGAGCTTGGCGATGCGATCGGCCGGCGTGCCCGCGGGCGCGACGATGCCGAGCCAGCCGCTCACGGCATAGCCGGGCACGCCGGCTTCGGCGACGGTGGGAATCTCGGGCGCGGAGGCCAGGCGCTCGCTGCCGCTCACCGCGAGCGCCCTCACCTTGCCGCCCTTCACCTGCGGCAGCGTGAGCAGAGGGTCGCTGAAGGCGAAGTCGATGTGGCCGCCCATGAGATCAGTCAACGCAGGCGCGGCGCCCTTGTACGGCACATGGACGAGATCGGTGCCCGTCATCTGGCCGAACACCACCATCGCCATGTGGGGCGAGCCGCCCGCGCCCGGCGACCCATAGCGCAGCCGGCCCGGATGCGCCTTCGCGTAGTCCACCAGTTCCTTCACGGAGTTGACGGGAAGCGAGGGCGTGACGACCAGCATGTTCGAGAAGGACACCAGCCGCGCCACGGGCGCGTAGTCCTTGAGCGGATCGAAGCGCACGTTCTTGTACATCGACGGATTGATCGCCATCACGCCGATGGTCCCCATCATCAGCGTGTAGCCGTCGGGCGCGGACTTCGCCACCAGCTCGGCGGCGATGTTGCCGTTGGCACCCGGCTTGGCCTCGACGATCACCGGCTGGCCGAGCGACTGCGTCAGCTTGTCCGCCATGAGGCGCGCGACGATATCGGAGGCCCCGCCCGCCGCGCTGGCCACCAGGATGCGGATCGGCTTGTCGGGAAACACCTCCGCCGCGCGGACGCCAGCGGCGGCCGACAACACTGCGAGGCCCACGGCCAACACCTTGCGCCTGAACATCCTGCGGTCTCCTTGCTTCTGCTTTCGCGTTTTATGATAGCGCTAACCTAAACGCAGCTTAGCAGATCGATCCACGATGTCAAGCCGAGGCCGGGCGCCGCACGCGCGCCCTGGCGGGCCTTCAAGGAAGTTGCCGGTTCGCGAGGATTCGAGGCCTCAGGGCCGCTGCTCGACCTTGCGGCGGATCCAGTCGGAAAGCCAGTCCGCCACTTCGAGGTTGTTCCGGTCCTGCATCATCATGTGGGAGTTTCCCTTGATGCCCACGTCGGGCAGGCGCACCACGTCGATCCGTCCGCCCGCGCGGTTCACCGCCTGCGCGAAGGCCTGGCAGGCCTTGAAACGCGGCACCCACCAGCCGGTGGACTGGTCGACGAAATCGCCGAAGAGCAGCAGCGCCGGTATCGCGACGTAGGGCTTCATGTCGCCATCGGCGGCTGGGCAGGAACCCGGCTCGATCGCCACGATGCCGGCGATCCCCTTGTTGCTCAGGGCCGCCGTCTGGAAGGGATAGATGCCGGATTGCGAATGGCTCACCAGCACGGCCGGGCCGATGCGTTGCGCGAGTTGCGATAACGCGGGCACGGTGGGGTTGGGAACCGGGAGCGCCGCGCTCCAGTCGGGCACCATCTGCTTCCAGAGTTCGCCCTGGGCCTCCAGTGGAAACTGCAAGCCTGGAAAGGCCTTCGGGTATTCGGGGCCGAAGCGGAAGATGGTCCACGCGCCTTCACGGCCCGCCGCGAACACGGCCGGAAGCTGCCGCGGCGCGGACTTTCCCAGCTTCGCGCTCACGATCCCGCTCGGGTCCGTCGCCGAGCGGCCGCGCGAGGCCTGGTCGATCACGTAGGTCGGGTGCCCCGTGCGCACGAAGTACTCGTCCCAGCCCATGCGGCCATCGGGCGTGGTCTCCCAAGACGTTCCGGTGAGGCAGCAGCCATGGATCAGCACCATCGGCAACTGCTTCGCGCCGGCCGGCACCTGGTAATGCACGTACATCTGGTCGACCGTGATGGTGCCCGTGGGCGCGAAGGCGGGCAGCGTCGAGAGCGTGTCGGACTTGAGTTCCCGCCCGCCGATGAAGAAGCTCCCCTGCTTCTCGATGGCGAGCGGCCCGCGCAATGCAGCCCCGGCGGCCTGCGGCGGCGCGGCTGGCGATATCGCCGCGCAGGCGGCGAGCACCAATGCCGCCGCGCCTGCGGCCGCGTTGCACAGGCCTTGCATCCACCGGACACGCCGGACGGCCGGCAGCAAGCGCCGGAAAGTGCTGTCGCACGTCTTCATGTTGTCTCCGATCCCACGGCGTGGGTCGGCGCCATTGTGGGCGGGGCCGACGCGCGACACCGTGGCGCGCGGGCATAGCTGCTATGCACATCGGCGATGACGCCGCGCCCTCTCGACAGCGCGCCGGCGCCTGCGCGCCGCCGTGCAAGCCTACGGCGAGGGACTCGTCTTCGCCTTCTCCAGCATCCGTCCGATGAAGTCGAGATGCTCGCGGCGGAAGCCCGTGCCGGCTTGCACGGTGTCGCCGAACTGCATGAATGCATCGTCGCTGGCACGGTAGCGGGGCCAGGCAGGCAGCGATCCTCCGTTGGGGTTGCCGGTCTTCGCAAAGCGCACCCACGCATCGGCCATGGCTTCCGCGAGCCGTCGGTCGTCGTCGTTGTAGGCGGCGGGACGCGTGTCGAGCGTGTTGAAGACGTAGCTCACTTCGTCGCCATGGTTGGGGCCGGGCCCGGTTCCGCCCGCCTTGCGCGTGAACATGTAGCGATAGACAGGCTGGCCCGCCGCGGCCATGGCGCGCGCGACGCCGCGCGTGCCGTAGTTGTACTGCGCGTCGCCGAAGCTCTGCGCGACGGCTGCCGGCACCGCCGCGTCGGAGGCGGCGGGATAGAGCTGCATCGCTTCCTCCGCGTCAGCACCGAAGACAGCCGGTGCGCGGAGGTAGGCCCGGTATTGGTCGAGCGTTCGCACCGGATAGCTGCGCGTGACGTAGGAACCTTCGTCGCTGTTGTTGCCCAGCAGGGTCGGCATCTTGAGGAAGCGGCCCGCGTCGAATGCGTCGCGCTGCTGGTCCGGCAGGATCGGACCATCGACGATCGGCCCGCTCATCTTGGGCGCGAAAAGCGGACGCGGCAACGGCGAGCCCTCGAGGCTGGGCAGCGTCGGCAGCCTGTCGGCGTCCATGGCGCGCAGCGCGGCGATGTCGCCGGCCTTGGCGCCGAGGCGCTCGGCCGTCGCGAGGCGATGGTATTCGCGGAACTGTCCGCCGCTTTCGAGGATGACCTGCTGGAACAGCCCCTTGGCGCGCGGCGTGATCAGCGCATTGGACAGCAGCATCGCCCCCGAGGATTGGCCGAACGCCGTCACGCGCCGGGCATCGCCGCCGAAGGCGCCGATGTTGTGCTGCACCCATTGCAGCGCCGCGATGAGATCCAGCAGCGCGTAGTTGCCCGACGTGTGCTCCGGCGATTCCGCGGACAGCGCGGGGTGCGCCAGGAAGCCGAGGGTGCCGAGCCGGTAGTTGAGGCTGACCAGGATGACGCCGCGCCGGGCCAACGCGGCGCCGTCGAAGCGCGGGTCGGATGCCGCCCCGTTGACGAAGCCGCCGCCGTAGGCCCACACCATGACGGGCAGCTTCTGGCCGCGGGGATGCTCGGGCACCCAGACATTGAGGAAGAGGCAGTCCTCGCTGGTCTCGCGCGCGCTGGGCGGCTGGATGCAGGCCGGGCCGAACCTGTCGGCGGCATAGACGCCGCTCCAGGGGCCCGGCGGCTGCGGGGCCTGCCAGCGTCGCGCGCCGATGGGCGGCGCGGCATAGCGGATGCCTTTGTACGCGGTGACCTTGCCTGCGGCAGGGATGCCGGAGACAAGGCCGTTGGCTGTCTTGACGATCATCGGGTCGGGGGTTGCGGCGCCACTGAACGAGGTGGCGGCCAGAAGGGCGAGCGCGGCTGCGAGCTGTCTCAAGTTCTTGTCTCCTGTTGTTGTGGGGCGCAGCTTAGGCAGCAACCCGTTCAGGAGCAACCGGCCTTTTCCAGCTGGTGGAAGGGACGGACGAGACGCCCGCCCGCACGGAGCGCCGAGCGCAACTCCCGGCTGCCGGGCTGGTGCGCCCGTGCCGCCGACCGCCGCCGCCTCAGGAACTCGGCTCGCCCAGGGACAGCATCAACCGGTTCGCCCAGTTGAACGCGGCAGCCCGCCCTCGGGGTTGTAGAAGATGTCCTTGTCTGTACGTGTGCGCGCGCCGAGCATGTCCGGGTCGCGCGCCAGCAGCATGAAGTACGGCGATTTCGCGCGGGACGCGTCCACCAGCCCGGCGCGGTGCCGCTCGGTCAGCTCGGATTCGGGCAGCGGCTGCAGCCATGGCAGCCACTGGAGTTCCGCCTGCGTGAAGGCGGCGGGCGGCACGTTGCCGGGGTGTTCGAGGGTCGATTCGCTCATGGGGATGCTGCGTTCAGGGCGCCGAGGCCGGCCACGACCCGCACCTGGAAGGACAGGAAGGCGACCAGTTGCGACAAGGTGACGATGTCCGTGCTCGACCAGTCGGTGTCCAGCAGCCGGCGCAGGTCGTCGGCCGCGGCATCGCGCGGGTGTGCGCGATCCGAGCAAGTCACGCCTCAGGTGGGGAAGAAGCGGAAGCTCACCGTCGGATCGTCCGCGACACGCGCGCTCAAGCCGCGCTCCCACGCAAGGTAGTCGGCCCACACGGCATCCCGCCGCGGGCCGAAGACGCGCATCACCGAACCCCAGTCGTCATCGAAGGGTGTCAGCAGCTGGCGGTGCTGGAACGCGAACTCGACCGGATGCCCGCGGGCCTTCCAGGCCTTCATGCCACCGTCCAGCCAGTGCACCTCGGCCTCCGGCCAGCGGCGCCTGGCGTCGCGCGCGGCGATGCGCGCGGCGGCGCCATTCGGCGACACGAAGACGATGGCGGACTCGCTCGGCAGCAGCGCCTCCAACGGGCGGAGCGACGAAGGCAGCAGGTAGAAGGCGCCGGGCACGTGCCCGCGCTCGTAGTCGAGGCTCGGGCCCACATCCACGGCCACGGCCTGGTCGAGTGCCAGCAGTTCCGCCAGGCGATCCGGATCGAGCTTGCGCGTACCGTCTTCTTCGGCGCCGATGAGCGCCGGCAATGTCGGCAACGCGCCATCCAGGATGAAGACCTCCGCCTGGTTCAACTGCCGCAGCCAGAAGGCCGTGATGGCGGCGCGCAGCTGGTGCGCATGGTCGATCAGCACGATGCGGGCATGGCGCGTTCCCACGAGATTCTCGAAATGCATCAGCAACTGCCCGCCGGGCACGTGGCGCACCTCGCCTGCATCCGTGAATGTCGGGACCTCCGGGCCCGATACCGGCCGCACGTCGAATAGATAGAGCGTCCTGCCGGCGTCCGCGCGCAGGCGCTCCACGCCTTGCGCATCGACCCGCTCCAGCGCGTGGCGCAAGACCAGCCGGTCCGCGAGCGCATGCAGGATGGCGGGCTCCTCCGCCGGAATGTCGTCGACGGCCTGTGCGTTCTGGACCACCGGCCCGCCGTGCAGGCCCCAGGCCATGACGCCGTCCTCGACAAAGGCCGCGCCGGGCGCGCGTTCGAGCAACCGCAATGTCGTGGTGCCGATGATGCCGCGCGTGCGGCTGAAACAGTTGATGCCCCAGACGTGGTCCGGCCCCGCGTCCGGAAAGCGCCGCAGGGCCAGCTCGGTGCCGGGATAGTTGCGCGCGCCCGCGATCGACAAGAACGCATATTCTTCGGCCGGCCGCGCGTCCACCAGCGTCACGGGCCGTCCCTCGCGCTGCCGCGCCTGCAGTTCCGCCAGCGGCAGCACCGGCGTGCCGTAGTGCCGACGCACCTCGTCGCCGAAGGCCTTGACCAGCGTGTTGTAGCCATCGATGACCGGGAGCCCCTGCTCGGCCCACGCCAGCAGTCCGCCTTCCAGGCGCCGCACGTCGGTGTAGCCGAGGCGGCCCAGCAGGCCGGCGGCCTCGGCGGCGGGACCGCCGTCGACATCGTCGGCGTCATACACGACCACCGGCGTATCGGGCCGCGGCACGAAGGCGGCGATCAGCAGTTCAAGCGAACTGAGCGGCGCGAGTCGCGCAAGATTGAGGTGGCTGGCGTTGAACCAGCGGGCTTCGCGCACGTCGAGCAGCGCGAGTTCGCCGCTGCCGAGCAGCAAGTCGAACAGCGCGTCCGGCGAAATGCCCGCGGCACTCAATTGGGCTCGATCCCCGCCTGCCTGACCACCGCCGTCCACTTGACGGTCTCGGAGCGGATGAAGCGGCCGAACTCCTCCGGCGTGCTGCCCACCGTGAAGGCGCCGATGTCGTCGTAGCGCTTGCGGAAGTCGGGCGACTGCACGATGGCGCGCAATTCGCCGGCGAGCCGCTCGACGATGCGCGGCGGCGTGCCGCTGCGCACCACGACGCCGTACCAGGAAGTCACCTCGAAGTCCGGGAAGCCGGCCTCCGCCGTGGTCGGCACCTTGGGCAGCCAGGGGGCGCGGGTGCGGTAGGCGACGGCGAGCGGCTTGAGCTTGCCGGCCTGGATGTGCGGTATCGCGGTGATCACCTCGTTGAAGATGAACTGGGTCTGGCCGCCCAGCAGGTCGTTGAGCGCGGGCGCGCTGCCCTGGTAGGGCACGGCGGTGAAGTCCGCGCCAGTCTGGCTGCGCAGCAGCTCGCCCGCCAGGTGCGAATAGGCACCCACGCTCACGCCGTAGTTGACCTTGCCGGGGTTCCTCTTCGAATAGGCGATCAGATCCTTCACGCTGTCCACCGGCAGCGCCGGGTTGACCAGCAGCACCTGCGGCGTCTGCACCAGCAGCGACACCGGCGAGAAGTCCCGGTCGAGGTCGTAGCTCAGTTGCTTGAACAACGCGGGCTGCACCGTCAGGTTCGAAGCCGGCGCGAGCAGGAGCGTGTAGCCGTCCGCGGGCTGGCGCGTCACGTAGTCGAAGCCGATGTTGCCGGCCGCGCCGCTGCGGTTCTCAACCACCACCGACTGCTTCAAGCGCTGCTGCAGTTGCTCGGCGGTCTCGCGCGCGATCTTGTCGGCGATGCCGCCCGCCGGGTACGGCACGACCAGCCGGATGGGCTTGCTCGGATAGTCGTCCGCCGCATGGACCCCGGCGAAGCCGAGGGCAAGGAACAGGGCGATCAGGGCCCGGAGGGGCCGGCGGTGGAAAGGAGTCATGGAACGCGTCGCGAAAGGCACCGAATCTAGGAGTTCGCATCCCGGCCGTGAACGACGCATTCCGAATATTCACATGCGCAATGGGCGCATCGGAATCGCGCCGGGCTTCCTACCATCGGGCCCCTCATCCATGACATCCACCGCCTCGCCCTCTTCCCGCCCCATGCGCGCCGCCTGGTGGTTCCACTACGAGGTGCCGACGCTGGTGCTCGCCGCCGCGCTCTACGCGGCCTGGGGCGTGCTGGTCTGGTGGCACCGCGCCGTGCCCGGCTGGCTCCTGTTCCTGCTGGGCGGCTACCTGGCCCAGCTGCATTTCTCGTTGCAGCACGAGAGCATCCATGCGATGCGCCACTTGCCGAAGTGGCTGCGCTGGGCGGTGGTCTGGCCGCCGCTCAACCTGTGGCTGCCCTACCCCTTCTATAACCGCGGCCACAGCGCGCACCACGTCAACTTCCACCTCACGCATCCGCAGCGCGACACGGAGAGTGCCTACCACTCGGCGCCCGCATGGTCGGCCTACGGCCCGGCCCGGCGCGCGATCTACCGGGCCAACCAGACGCTGGCCTTCCGCGTTCTGCTGGGCCCCGTGCTGCGGCTCCACAAGCTGGTGCGCAACGAGGGTGGGCGCATGCTGGCAGGCGACTTCTCGCACCTGGGGACCTGGCTGGTCCACGCGCTCAGCGTCGCGCCGGTGCTGTACTTCGTGATAGCCGTCTGCGACATGGGCCTTGGCGACTACCTGCTGTACTTCGTCTACCCCGGCATGATGCTCGGTGCCTTGCGCAGCTTCACCGAGCATCGCTGGAGCGACACGCCGCACGCGCGCGTCGCCATCGTCGAGTCGAACCTCTTCTTCGGCCTGATGTACCTCTACAACAACCTGCATCACGTGCACCACCGCGCGCCGACGATGCCCTGGTACGAGATTCCCGTGCACTACCGCAGGCATCGCGACGCGCTGCTGGCCGGCAACGGTCATTTCTACTACCAGGGCTACGGCGAGATCGCGCGCCGCTACCTGTTCCGCCCCGTGTTCGAGCCGGTCCATCCGAAGTGGTAGGCCGTCCCCGCCGCGCACGACATCCGGCCCGCGCGGGCCTGCAAACACTTCTCCAGTCCCTTCCTTCATGAGTGCCGTACTTCCTTCCCTGCCCGGCGACGCGCCCTCTCCGGCCCACGGAGCGCGCCCCGCCGCCTCGCGCCTCACCGTGATCGCCGATGCGGCAGCGCCGCGTCAGGCGAGCAGCTCGCCCTGGCGCGGCGGCGGGCGCCTGCGCCTTCTTCTTCCCTGGGTGCTGCCAGTGGTCCTGGTGGGCCTCTGGCAGTACTTCTCGGCCATCGGCAGGCTGCCGGCGGGCATCCTTCCCGCGCCGTCGGATGTGTTGCGCGCGGCATGGGCACTGGCCGAGCGCGGCGAGCTGCAGCGCGACATCCTCGTCAGCCTGCGCCGGGTCGCGATCGGCTTCTTCACCGGCGCGGCGACGGGGCTGCTGCTCGGCTTCCTCGTGGGTCTCTCCGGCACCGCGCACGGCCTGCTCGACCGCTCGCTGCAGATGGTCCGCACCATCCCGCACCTGGCGCTGGTGCCGCTCATGATCCTGTGGTTCGGCATCGGCGAGGAGCCGCGCGTGCTGCTGGTCGCGATGGGCTCGCTGTTCCCGGTCTACATCAACACGATGAGCGGCATCCGCAACGTCGACCCCAAGCTCGTCGAGCTCGGCCGCTCCTACGGGCTCGGACCGGCAGGGTTGATCACCGGCGTGGTGCTGCCGGGCGCGTTGCCGGCCATCCTCACCGGCATCCGCTACGCCCTCGGCGTCGCCTGGCTGACGCTGGTGGTCGGCGAGACGATCGCCTCGCGCGACGGCATCGGCTACATGGTGCAGAACGCGCGCGAGCTGCTGCGCACCGACGTCATCCTGCTGGCCATCCTGCTCTACGCGATCGCGGGTTGGCTCGCCGATTCGCTCACGCGCCTCATCGAGCGCCGGCTGCTGCGCTGGCACCCCAACTATGCGAAAGGCGCCAGGACATGAGCCGCATCGACACCGGCGGCGGCGACCGCCTCCTCCTGCGCGGCGTCGGCAAGGCCTTCGGCGAGCGCGCCGTGCTGCGCGACATCGACCTGGACGTCGCGGCGGGCCAGTTCATCGCCCTGATCGGCGCGAGCGGCGTCGGCAAGTCCACCCTGCTGCGCATCGTGGCCGGCCTGGAGCCGCCGAGCACGGGCCGTGTCGAGTTGGTCTCGCGCCATCCTTCGCCCGACATCCGCATGATGTTCCAGGAAGACCGCCTGATGCCGTGGCGCACCGTGTTGCGCAACGTGACGCTCGGGCTGCGCGGCCGCGACGAGGAGGCGCGTGCGCTGCTGGCCGCGGTCGGCCTCGCGGGCCGGGAGAAAGAGTTTCCCGTGGTGCTCTCCGGCGGCCAGCGCCAGCGGGTGGCACTGGCGCGCGCGCTGATCCACGAGCCCGAGATACTGCTCCTGGACGAGCCCTTCGGCGCGCTCGACGCGATCACCCGCGCCTCGATGCAACTGCTGCTCGAGCAGCTCCTCGCGCGCCGGCCGCGCACGGTGCTGCTCGTCACGCACGACGTGGAGGAGGCGCTGGTGCTCGCCGACCGCGTGCTGCTCATGCGCGACGGCCACATCGCGCGCGACCTCGCCATCGACCGCGTCCGTCCGCGCCATCGCGGCGACCCCGCCCTGGCCGCGCTCAAGGAGGAGCTGCTCGAAGGCCTCCTCGAGGCAGAAGCCATCCACGCCGCGCGCTGAAGCGCGCCGTTCCAGATACCCACCATCCACACAAGGACCCTGCATGCCCAGCCTCGATCCCGCGTCTCGCACTTCATCCTCGAATCCGCGGCGGCGCCGCTTCCTGCACCTGACCGGCCTCGGCCTGGCGGGCGCCGCGGGCGCATTCGCGCTCGCCGGCTGCGGCAAGGACGACAAGCCCCCGGCCGCCGCGCAAGGCACCACGCCCGCGCCGGCCGCCGCCGCACCCGCCACGCAACTCACCATCGCGATCATCGGCGACGGCCGCACGGGCGTCTTCGCTTCGCTGCGCGCGGGCGATGACGGCCGGAAGCTGGAGCAGGAGCTCGGCGCCAAGGTCGTGTGGCAGCCCGGCTTCACGGCCTCGCTTCCCGTCATGGAAGGCATCAAGGCCGGCGGTGTCGACTTCAGCTTCGCCACCGCCACGGCCATCGTCAATGCGGTGGCGGCCGGCGTGCCGATCGTGCCGCTGGCGGCCTACCCCCTGCCGGCCAATGAGGTCGATGTGCTGGTCGCGGCCGATTCGCCCATCAAGACCGCCGCCGACCTCAAGGGCAGGAAGATCGCCCACCAGAACGGCACCACCGGCACCTACAGCCTCATCAAGTACCTTGAGAGCGCCGGCCTGCGCCTGGGCGACGTACAGGCCGTGAGCCTCAGCGGCGCGGATGCGTACACCGCCTTCGCCCAGGGCAGCGTCGACGCCTGGATCCACTGGCAGCCGGCGAGCGCGCTGGCGCTCGCCAAGCTCGGCGACAAGGCACGCACCCTGCCGGAGGTCAAGACCTACGACTACGCCTTCTACGTCGCCCGCGCCGACTTCGCCGAGAAGCAACCCGCCATCGCCGCCAAGCTCGTGCGCCTGATCCGCGAGACGCAGGTCCAGGCCTTCGCGAAACCGGACGACACCGTGGCCGCCTGGGCCAGGCTGGGCGGCTTCGAGGCTGGCAGCGCGGAGGAGAAGGTCTACCGCCAGCTGATCGTCGACGCGCGTCTGTCCGACTCCGGCGCCGTGGCACTCAAACCGCTGGACGAGGCCGCCGCCGCCTCGACGCAGGATCTCGCCGACAACTTCCAGGCCCTCGGCGTGCTGCCGAACAAGGTCGACGTGCGCGGCTTCCTGCTCGATCCGAGGTTCGACGCCATCAAGAAGCGCGTCGCCGCGGAACTGGGGGCCTGAGCATGACCATCTCGCAAGACAAGAAGATCCACCTCGCCGCCTTCGTCACCGCGGGCCCCGGGCGGCCCGGCGGCTGGCGCTACCCGGCGTCGGAATCCGGCTGGCTCGACGCCGACTACTACCAGGGCATCGCCCGCACACTGGAGCACGGCCTCTTCGACCTCGCCTTCTTCGCCGACATCCTGGCCGTGCCGGACCGCTACCAGGGCAGCAACGACACGCAGCTTCGCTTCGGCGCGCTCGGCTCGCTGCGGCTGGATCCGGTCGTCGTGCTCTCCATCATGGCGGCCGCGACGAAGCATCTCGGCCTGGCCTCGACGCGCTCGACCAGCCACTACGAGCCGTTCGAGGTGGCGCGCTCCTTCGCGACGCTCGACCACCTGAGCGCCGGGCGCGCGGCGTGGAACGTCGTCACGTCCTTCCAGGACGCCGAGGCGCGCAACTTCTCCAAGAAGGAGCAGGTGCCGCGCAACAAGCGCTACGACCGCGCCGACGAGTTCCTGGAGGTGGTCTTCAAGCTGTGGGACAGCTGGGAGGACGATGCGCTGGTCTTCGACCGCAGGACGCCGCTCTTCGCCGAGCCCTCGAAGGTGAACTACATCGACCATGAAGGCGAGTGGTTCAGGGTCAAGGGGCCGCTGAACGTCGCGCGCCCGCCGCAGGGCTACCCCGTGATCCTGCAGGCCGGCGCCTCGGATCGCGGCCGCGACTTCGCCGCCCAGTGGGCCGACGCCATCTTCGTGAGCCACGACTCCTTCGACAGCGCCCGGACCTTCTACAAGGAGATCAAGGACCGCGCCCGCTCGCACGGCCGCGACCCCGATTCGCTGAAGGTGCTGCCCGCCGCCACGCCGCTGGTGGGCGAGACGCAGGCGATCGCCGAGGAGAAGGACCGCGCCCTGCGCGCGCTGGTCGACCCGCACGCCGGGCTCTCGACACTTTCCTATCACCTCGATGTCGATCTCTCCCGCTTCCCGCTCGACGCGTCCCTGCCGGACATCGACGTGCCCGGCGTGCAGGGCCACTACCAGGAAGTGCGCGAGGCCACGGAGCGCGACAAGCTCACCTTGCGCGACCTCGGCAAGCGCTACGGCAGCCGCTACGAGGGCGACCTGATCGGCACGCCCGACAAGGTGGCCGACGGGCTGGAGCGCTGGTTCCGTGGCGGTGCCTGCGACGGCTTCATGATCAGCGCGCCCTACCAGCCGGGCGGCTTCGAGGATTTCGTCCGGCTGGTGGTGCCCGAGCTTCAGCGGCGCGGGCTCTACCGCACGGCCTACGAAGGCAAGAACCTGCGCGAGAACCTCGGGCTCGAACGGCCCGCCACGGGTGCCTGGAAGGCACGCACCGCTGCCAGCCGCGCGGCCAGGGGGAAGGCATGAGCGGCGTTCCCTCCATCGCATCCGAACCGGCACAGGCCGCGGGCGAGATCGTCACGGTGCGCGCCCGCACGCTGGACGCGTTCGGCCGCTTCCTGGTCAGCGCGCGCCAGCAGCCCTTCATCTCGGACGCGAAAGCTTCGGCCGGCGGCCCCGGCGAGGCGGTGCAGGCGGGGGAGCTGCTGCTGTCCGCCCTCGCCTCCTGCGGCCTCGGCCTGGTCCAGAAGGAGGCCCGCGCGCGCCAGGCGGCCCTGCGCTCCGCCGAGGTGGAGGTCTCCTTCGAGCGCGACCCGGAGGACGGGACGCGCTATGCGGCGATCCGCCTCGCCTTCGTGCTCGAAGGCGTCGACCTGGCCTTGGGCCGGGCGCTGGTCGATGCCTTCACCGGCACCTGCCCGATCTACAACACATTGCGGCGCGGCGGGCCCATCGAGGCAATCGTGTCCGTGCGCTGAGGCAGGCCGACGGATCGCGAGCGAAGGGCTATGGCTGCGTGCCCGCGACGGCATCGCTGACCTTGATGGCCTTGGGAATCAACTTGAGCTGGAAAAAGGTGTCGGCGATCTTCTGCTGGTCCGCGACCACGGCCGCGGTGATCGGCTTCACGTTGAACTCGTAGCGGCGCAGCGCCGTCTCGACCACGTCGACGGGCAGGCCTTGCAGCGGCGCGATGAGTTCCGCCGCCTCACGCAGGTTCTTCTTGAGCCAGATGCCCTGCGCGACCGAAGCCTCGAACAGCGCCTCGATGACCTTCGGATTGCGCGTGACAAAGCCGCGTTCGCCGAGGTAGTACTGGTAGTTGCTGACCAGGCCGGGCGTGCCGTCGGCCAGCACGCGCGCGCCGGTGGCCTTCTCGGCCGCGGCCTGGAAGGGATCCCAGATCACCCAGGCGTCGACCTTCCTGCTCTCGAAGGCGGCGCGGCCGTCGGCCGGCGCCAGGTACACGGGCTGGATGTCGCCGAGCGTCAGCCCGTTCTTCTCCAACTGCCTGACCAGCAGGTAGTGCACGTTGCTGCCCTTGTTGAGCGCCACCTTCTTGCCCTTGAGCTCGGCCACGGACTGGATGGGGGAGTCGCGGGTCACGAGGATCGCCTCGGCGCGCGGCGCCGCCGGGTCATGCCTTCTGCAGCACGAAGAGGCTGGCCGACTTCTGGTAGCCGATGCGCAGATCCTTGCCCTGGGCTCGCGCCGAGGTGACGAGCAGGAAGGCGGCGATCAGCGCGAGGGCGCCGACGACGGCCAGGCTCGCCACCGCGCTGAGCAGCGTGCGCCACGGCTGGCGCTGCGCCGTGGCGCCAGGGATGAGCAGGAAGCGCCAGAGGGCGGTGGATGCGGGTTCAGGAAGAGAAGGGTTCGATGCCATGGGTGCGACTCGTTGATGCGGGTGGTGGGAATGGCGGACTCAGACGGCCCAGCGCAGAAGGTGCGCCAGGTCATGGAGGCGAGGGATCCGTTCAGCGGGGACACGCCAGGCCGCGGCCGTCAGGGCGACGACCTTGCACGCCTGCGCCGCCGGCGAGACGCAGGTGCCGGCGGTCGTGGCCCTGCGGCGTGAAGGCATGGCTTGGCAAGCCGGCATGGGTGGTGGGGTGTGGAGGATCGGAGTCAATCCGGCGGATTCTGCGGAGAAGCCCCCCGCGCGCCAACGAAGGATTGCGAATTTGAAGATGCGCTTTGCGTTGGCCCGCCGGCCCGCCCGCGCGCCTCGGACACCGAAGCGATAAGCATCGAAGCAATCTGTTGTTGGCGGCGCGGGGGCGCCGGCGTACAAGGAGCACCCCAGAACCGCCCCGCACTCCCCTCCCATGTCCTCTTCCCGGCAACTCAAGCTGGGCGCCTTCATGCGCCCCGTCAGCATCCACACCGGCGCCTGGCGCTACCCGGGCGCTTTCGCCGACGCCAACTTCAATTTCGCCCATCTCAAGCGATTCGCGCAGACGCTGGAGCAGGCGCGCTTCGATGCGTTCTTCATGGCCGACCACCTCGCGCTGCTGAACATGCCGATCGAGGCCTTGAAGCGCAGCCACACGGCGACTTCCTTCGAGCCCTTCACGCTGCTCTCCGCGCTGAGCCAGGCGACCGAAAGCATCGGGCTGGTCGCGACCGCGTCGACCACCTTCGACGAGCCCTTCCACATCGCGCGCCGCTTCGCCTCGCTCGACCACCTGAGCAACGGCCGCGCCGGCTGGAACATCGTGACGACCTCCAACCCGGACGCGGCGCGCAACTTCGGCCTCGAAGACCACATGGAGCACGACGAGCGTTAGGCCCGCGCGCGCGAGTTCCACGCGGTCGTCACCGGCCTGTGGGACAGCTGGGCCGACGATGCCTTCATCCGCGACGCGGAATCCGGTCTCTTCTTCGATCCGGCACGGCTGCACACGCTGGACCACAAGGGCCAGTACCTCTCGGTGCGAGGCCCGCTGCATATCGCGCGGCCCGTTCAGGGTTGGCCGGTGATCGTGCAGGCCGGCGCCTCGGAGGCCGGCCGCCAGCTCGCGGCCGAGACGGCGGAGGTGATCTTCGCGGCGCAGGGCACGCTGGCCGAGGGGCGCAGCTTCTATGCCGACGTCAAGGGCCGTCTGGCCGCGCTGGGCCGGGAGCGCGAGCACCTGAAGATCCTGCCGGCCGCCTTCGTGGTGGCAGGCGACACGATGGAGGAGGCGCGCGCCATCCGCGCGCGGCTCGACAGCCTCGTCCACTACGCGAGCGCGATCGCCTCGCTGTCGGTCGCGCTCGGGCACGACGCGTCGAAGTTCGACCCCGACAAGCCGCTGCCCGAGGTGCCCGAGACGAACGCCAGCCGGAGCAGCCGCGAGCGTGTGGTGGCCTTGGCCCGCCGGGAAGGCTTTACCGTGCGCAAGCTGGCCCAGCGCCTGGGTGGCTACGGCGGACTGGCGTTCGTGGGCACGGCCACGACCATCGCGGACGAGATGCAGGAGTGGCTGGAGACCGAAGGTTGCGACGGCTTCAACATCATGTTTCCCTGGCTGCCGGGCGGGCTCGACGCCTTCGTCCAGAAGGTGGTGCCCGAACTGCAGCGGCGCGGGATCTTCCGCCGGGAATACGAAGGCAGGACGTTGCGCGAGAACCTCGGCCTGCCGCGGCCGGCCAATCGCTTCTTCCCATCGCCCGCGGCCTGAGGGAGCGAACCGGGCCGCGAGCCTCGCATCATCCCAGTTCGCGCCGGCAGAACGGCTTGGCCGTCCGGGCGACCGGATCTTCGCAGAAGGCCCGCACGAGGGACTTGCCGCGCGGCGTGACGTAGCCCACGCCCTGCGATTCGTTGAGGAGGTCCTGGAAGGTGACGCCTCCCGCCGCATCGACGCCCAGCAGGTCCGAGCGCCGCCAGGTCATTTCGAGGACGCGCTCGAGCGTCGGATAGCGCTCCCTGCCGCTCACGGGCAGCCGCGCCGCGAAGCGGACCCGTGCGCCCATGACATCGTGTTCGAACTTCTTCAGGCCTTGCGCGATGAAGAGCACATCCCGTCCGAGATCGGCCACCACGCCAGCGTCGTAGAGCTGCGGCTCCTCGTCCAGCACGATCTCGAGCACGCCGTCGGGTTCGCCGGTCTCTCCCACCAGCGCGATGTTCTTGTGCAGGTCGGCGATGGACACCGGGTTGGCCGGGGGCGCGGACAGATCTTCCTTGGGCATGCGCCAGGCGAGGAAGAAGGCAACGAAGACCACGGTCATTGTCGCGATGGCGACGACGTCCCCAGGCTTCGCCCTGCCGCGCTGGCGTGCGTTCATCGGAGCAGACGCTGTTGTTGCACTCGTTCGACCCATTGCGATTCCTCTTGCCGCTTCATCGCTTTTAGCTGCAATCGGCGTCACGCGTTAAGGATTGAGCGGTGGGGATGGTGGCGGCCTGCGTTCTTCCACGGAGTGTGTGGACAAAGCCACAGGCGAGCGGGGTTCGTGGCTGCCCCGGCGGCCGGATTTCGTCGTCGCGGCGCCACGCGCCGCCATGAAAAACGGCCCCGCGAAGGGGCCGTCTCCAGCGGATGCAGCCTGGTGGCCGCGCCGCGCTTCGCTTACTTCTTGCTCTTCTTGGCGGCGGGCTTGGCCGCAGCCTTGTCGGCCTTGCGCTTCGCGGCCTTGGGGTCGACGGCAGCCTTGAACGCGGCGCCCGGAACGAACTTCGGCACCTTCGCGGCGGCGATCTTGATCTTCTCGCCGGTGCTGGGGTTCAGGCCGGTGCGTGCGGCGCGGGCGGTCTGCTTGAACGTGCCGAAGCCGACGAGCTGGACGGCGTCGCCCTTCTTGACCGCGCCGACGATGGACGAGGTCACGGTCTCCACGATGCGGGCCGCTTCGGCCTTGCTCACGTTGTGCGCGGTTGCGATTTTTTCGACGAGTTCGATTCGATTCACTGAAAGTCTTCCTGAAGGTTGCGCCACGTTGCCGGTGGCGGCGCAGCGGATACGCTGCAAGCGGCCGGGAGTTTAGCCGAGCCGCTCCTCAGGGCCTGTCGCCCGGAATCTGCCGCAGCGCGGCCAGCACGATGGGGTCGACGCCCTCCCCTTGATGCGCCTCCACATGCGCCAGCAACTGCCGCCGCATGCGCGGCTCCCAGAAGCGCTGGATGTGCTGCGCGATATCTGCCAGCGCCTGCGTGCGGTCCGGCATCGCCTCGAAGAAGGTGCCGATGCGGTTCGCCATGCGGATCAGGTTGTCGATTCTCATGTTCCAGTCAACTCCTCAGTCGAGCACCACGCGGCCGGCGTGCGCATAGGCCACCAGGTTGCCCTGCCGCGCCAGACCGACCAGGCACATGCCCGCCGCGCGCGCCGAGTCGACCGCGAGCAGCGTGGGCGCCGAGATGGCGGCCAGCATCGATGCGCCGGCCACGGCCGCCTTCTGCACCATCTCGACGCTGGCGCGGCTGGTCACCGCGATGAATCCCTCGCCGCGGCGCACGGCGGCGGTGGCCATCGCGCCGATCAGCTTGTCGAGCGCGTTGTGGCGGCCCACGTCCTCGCGCACGATGCGGACCGCCCCGTCGGCCGCGCACCAGGCTGCCGCGTGCACGGCACCGGTGGCGTCGCACAGGGCCTGGTGGGTGCGCATCTCGCGCATCGCGCGGGCCACCGCGCCGGCCCGCACCGGGGCGGATGCCGTCACGGCCGGAACGGGCCGAAGCACCTGCGCCAGGCTCTCGGTGCCGCACACGCCGCAGCCCGTGCGCCCGACGAGCGTGCGCCGTCGTTCCTTGAGGCCGGCGAAGCTCCGGGCCGAGACGTCCATGTGCACCGTGATGCCCTGCGGCGAATGCGTCAGCTCGCAGCCGTGCAGGTCGGCCGCGCTGGCGAAGATGCCCTCGCTCAACCCGAAGCCAAGCGCGAAGTCCTCCAGGTCGGCCGGTGTCGCGAGCATCACCGCGTGCGAGATGCCGTTGAACTCGAGCGCGACCGGCACTTCCTCGGTGAGCCAGTCCTCCGTCTCGCTGCGCAGGCCGTCGCGCCAGCGCACCACCGGGGCCAGCCGGGCACCGTCGAGCGCCATGTCCAGCGCGGCGCAGTTCATTTGCCGCCCGCCGTCTCGGCAGCGAAGCGCTGCTCCAGCAACCCGGCCTGCACCTTGTCGAAGCGGCTGTACTCGCGCTGCCATTCGGAAGGCTGCGTCACCGGCAGGACCTGCACGGCCGTCACCTTGTATTCCGGGCAGTTGGTGGCCCAGTCGGAGTTGTCGGTCGTGATCACGTTCGCGCCGGATTCGGGGAAGTGGAAGGTCGTGTAGACCACGCCGGGCTGCATGCGCTCGCTGACCAGCGCGCGCAGCACGGTGTCGCCGGCACGGCTCTGGATGCCGACCCAGTCGCCGTCGCGGATGCCGCGGTCTTCCGCGTCGTGCGGATGGATCTCCAGCCGGTCCTCGCTGTGCCACTGGTTGTTCTCGGTCCGCCGCGTCTGCGCGCCGACGTTGTACTGCGAAAGGATGCGCCCGGTGGTGAGCAGCAGCGGAAACCTGCGCGTCACCTTCTCGTCGCTGGCGACGTACTTGGTGATGATGAACCTGCCCTTGCCGCGGACGAACGTGTCGATATGCATGGTCGGCGTGCCGTTCGGCGCTGCCGCGTTGCAGGGCCACTGCACGCTGCCCAGCTTGTCGAGCAGCTCGTAGCTGACGCCCGAGAAGGTCGGCGTCAGCGCCGCGATCTCGGCCATGATCTCCTCGGGATGCCTGTAGTTCATCGGGTAGCCGAGCGCGTTGGACAGCAGCATCGTCACTTCCCAGTCCGCGTACTTCGCCTTCGGCGGCATCACCTTGCGCACGCGCGAGATGCGGCGCTCGGCGTTGGTGAAGGTGCCGTCCTTCTCCAGGAAGGAGGAGCCCGGGAGGAACACGTGCGCGTATTTCGCGGTCTCGTTGAGAAACAGGTCCTGCACGACGATGCACTCCATCGCCTCCAGCGCGTGGGCGACGTGCTGGGTGTCGGGGTCGGACTGCACGATGTCCTCGCCCTCGCAGTAGAGGCCCATGAAGCTGCCGTCGATCGCCGCCTCGAACATGTTCGGGATGCGCAGGCCCGGCTCGCTCTGCAGCGACACGCCCCACGCGGCCTCGAACTCGCCGCGAACGGTGCTGTCGGACACGTGCCGGTAGCCGGGCAGCTCGTGCGGGAAGGAGCCGATGTCGCAGGAACCCTGCACATTGTTCTGGCCGCGCAACGGGTTCACGCCGACGCCTTCGCGCCCGACATTGCCGGTGGCCATGGCAAGGTTGGCGATGGCCATCACGGTGGTCGAACCCTGGCTGTGCTCGGTCACGCCCAGGCCGTAGTAGATGGCGGCGTTGCCGCCCGTGGCGTAGAGGCGCGCGGCGGCGCGGAGCTCGCTCGCGGGCACGCCGCTCAGGGCCTCGGTGGCCTCGGGCGAGTTCTCGGGGCGTGCCACGAACTCGCGCCATTCATTGAAGGACTTGTGGTCGCAGCGCTGCGCGATGTAGTCGTCCGCCATCAGCGACTCGGTGACGATCACGTGCGCCAGCGCCGTGACCACGGCAACGTTGGTGCCCGGTCGCAGCTGCAGGTGGTGCGCGGCGCGGATGTGCGGCGATTTCACGATGTCGATGCGGCGCGGGTCGATGACGATCAGCTTCGCGCCCTGGCGCAGCCGCTTCTTCATGCGCGAGGCGAACACGGGGTGGCCGTCGGTCGGGTTCGCGCCCATCACCAGGATCACGTCGGCCTTCTCGACCGACTTGAAGGTCTGCGTGCCGGCCGACTCGCCGAGGGTCTGCTTCAGGCCGTAGCCGGTGGGCGAGTGGCACACGCGCGCGCAGGTGTCGACGTTGTTGTTGCCGAAGGCGGCGCGCACCAGCTTCTGCACGAGGTAGCCCTCCTCGTTCGTGCAGCGCGAGGAGACGATGCCGCCGACGGAATCGCGGCCATGGCTGGCCTGGATGCGCTTGAATTCGGAGGCCGCGTAGCCGATCGCCTCCTCCCAGCTCACCACCTGCCACGGGTCGGTGATCTTCTTGCGGATCATCGGCGTGGTGATGCGGTCGCGGTGCGTCGCATAGCCCCAGGCGAAGCGGCCCTTCACGCAGCTGTGGCCCTCGTTGGCCTGGCCGTCCTTCCACGGCACCATGCGCACCACCTCGTTGCCCTTCATCTCGGCCTTGAAG
>CBIHOG010000011.1:0-124766 GCA_966211435.1 uncultured Variovorax sp.
CTGGGGCAAAACCGCGCGGTCCGGGGGCGGCGTTTCCGGGTTTTTTGGGGGGGGGGGTTGTGGGGGTTGGGTTTGGGTTGTGGGGTTGGGGATGAATGCCTTCTTGTCGGTCGCGGCGCTTTGTCTTGCCTTGGGCATCGATTGCTGGTGGGGGGAGCCGCCCGCGCGTTGGCATCCGGTGGCATGGATGGGGCGCTATCTGGGTTGGGCAGGGCGGCGCATCGCGCCTTCGCCGGGGGCGGCCGGCGGCCGGGCGGGCCGGCGCTTTGCCATGGGTGCGCTGGCTTGGGGTTTAGGCGCGGCATTGGTGGTGGCGATCGCCTGCGCCTTGGCGGCCATGGCGGATCGATTGCCGGCGGCGGCGGGCGCGCTGTTGCTCGGTCTTGCGCTCAAGCCGCTGTTTGCATGGCGCATGCTGCGCGAAGAGGTCCTGGCGGTGGAGACTGCCCTGGCCGTCTCCCTTGATACGGGGCGCGCGCGGCTGTCGCGCCTCGTGAGCCGCGATGTGTCGGAACTCGGCGCGGTCGGGGTGCGCGAGAGCGCCATCGAGTCGCTGGCCGAGAACCTCAACGACTCGCTGGTCGCGCCGGTCTTCTGGTTCGTGCTCCTGGGCCTGCCGGGCGCCGCGCTCTACCGCTTCGCCAACACCGCCGACGCCATGTGGGGCTACCGCGGCGAGCGCGACGGCCGAGACTGGGAATGGGCGGGCAAATGGGCGGCGCGCGCCGATGATGTGCTCTCCTGGGTTCCTGCGCGTCTCACCGCAGGGCTGCTCTGGCTGGGCGCCTGGTCCCGGACGCCGGCCGGCACTCTGCGCGGCGAAGCGCGCAGGACGCCATCGCCCAACAGCGGCTGGCCCATGGCGGCGATGGCCTTGCTGCTGGGCATCCGCCTCGCCAAGCCCGGTGTCTACACGCTCAACGGCGCCGGCCGCGAGGCCGCGCCCGCCGACACCGGGCGCGCGATCGCGTTGTCGTCCCGCGCCGCGCTGGGCCTGGCCCTCCTGGCCTCGGCCGCGATCCTCGGCTTCGCCGCCTTCGCATGACGATGGACCCGACGCTCGACGCCCAGCCCCTTCACGGCGGCCCCGACGCCGGCGGTGCGGTGCCGCACGACTTCTCGACCAACGCCAATGCCTGCGGCCCTTGCCCGGCCGCCCAGGCCGCTTTGCGGCGCACCGATGCCTCGCGGTATCCGGACCCGGGCTACAGCGCGCTGCGCGGCCTGCTGGCCGCGTTCCACGGCGTCGATGCGTCCCGCATCCTGGTCTGCGCGAGCGCGAGCGAATTCATCCACCGCGTCACGGCGGCCGTCGCGCAGCAAGGAGGGCGAAGCATCTGGCTCCCGCCGCACAGCTACGGCGACTACCGCCGCGCCGCCGAGGCCTGGGGGCTGGGTGCCCAGAGCGCGCTGCCGTCCACTGCCGACCTCATCTGGTGCTGCGATCCCTCCAGCCCGCTGGGGCTGCCGCAGGACGGCCTGGCGGTGCTGCTCGACGGGCAGCGCTCCGCGCGCGCCACCTGCGTGCTCGACCTGGCCTACGAGCCCTTGCGGCTTGCAGGAAGCCTCGGCCTCTCCGAAGCGCAGCGGGACCGCGTCTGGCAGCTCTGGACGCCGAACAAGGCCCTCGGCCTGACGGGCGTGCGCGCCGGCTACGCCATCGCACCGGCGGGAGCCGGCGAACTGGCGGCCCGCGTCGCGCGGCTGGCGCCCTCATGGCCACTGGGCGCGCACGGCGTCGCCTTGCTGGAGGCCTGGACGACCGAAGCCGCCCAGCAGTGGCTGGCCGGATCGCTGGACATCCTGCGGCGCTGGAAGGCTGAGCAGGTCGCGCTGTGCCGCTCGCTTGGCTGGACCCCGCTGCCCAGCCTCGCCAACTACTTCTGCGCCTGGCCGGACATGCCGTACGCCGAGATGGCACCCAGGGTGCGCGCCGCCGGCATCCAGCTGCGCGATACGAGTTCCTTCGGCCTTCCCGGCCTGGTGCGCCTCGGCGTGCTGCCGCCAGCCAGCCAACGGGCGCTGCGGCGCGTCTGGACCGGGGCGCATGCCCGGCGGCCTCGCTAGCGCTTCAGCGCCGCTGCAGCTTCGGGTTCTTCGCGAAAAGCTCCGCCGCCCAGTCCACGAACACCCGCACCTTGGCGCTCAGGTGCCGGTTGGGCGGGTAGACCACGTGCACCGGCAGGGGCGGGCGTGTCCAGTCCGGGAGGATCTCGATCAGCTCGCCCTTCTCGATGTGCGGGTCCGCCATGAAGGTGATGCACTGCGAGATGCCGAAGCCGCCCACCACCGCCGCCAGGTGCGTGGTGGCCTCGTTCACCGCCACCCGGTAGGGGCCGGGAATCTCGATATGCTCGTCGCCCCGATGGAACTCGTGCGGGTAGGTGCGCCGGCCGGCGGTGAAATAGCTCACGACGTGGTGCCGCTTCTCGATGTCCGAAGGATGCTGCGGCGTGCCATAGCGCTTGAGGTAGGCCGGAGAGGCCACCGTCACGAACTCCAGCGTGCCGATGCGGCGGGCCACCAGGGACTGGTCGCTCAGCTCGCCGCCGCGGATCACGCAGTCCACGTTGTCGCTGATCAGGTCCACCACCCGGTCGCTGACCCCCAGGTCGAGCTGGATGTCGGGGTAGCGGTCGCAGAAGCCGGCCAGGGCGGGCAGGATGACCATCCTCGCGGTCGAGGTGCCGACGTCGATGCGCAGCCGCCCGCTCGGGTTGGCCTGCGCGTTGGTCATGCTGGCCTCGATCTCGTCGAAATCGTTCAGCAGCCGGGCCGTGCGCTCGAAGTACGCGGCGCCGTCCGGCGTCACCGTCACCCGGCGGGTGGTGCGGTTGAGCAGTTTGACGTGCAGGCGCGACTCCAGCGCCTGGATCTGCTTGGTGACCGTGCCCTTGGGCAGGCCGAGCGAATCGGCGGCGCGAGTGAAAGTACCGGCTTCGACGACGCGGACGAAGATCCGCATGGCCTGGATCTGATCCATCTATGCTCCTGGGGCGGGCCCGGCCGGGATGCCGGGGGGTGCGGATTCTCACACAGGCTCCGGGCCGATTGTTAGCCGATTGGAAACAGAGTGGGGTCCAAGCTCTCATTGCGGTGACACCGAGGCGACTTATATTCACTACATCGCCCAACCCACCAAGGTCGCCCATGTCCACCCGTACCACCCTGCCCGTTGCTGAAGCCGCCAAGGCCGCGGCGCAGGACGTCGAAACCGACATCAGCATCGAGTTGCCGCAGCGCGAGCCGGTGAAGGCCCGCATGTATGGGCAGCGCGCCCGTGGCGCCACGGTGCCGCTGGTGTTGCATTTCCACGGCGGGACCTTCGTGTGCGGCGACCTGGACAACGGACGCAACGTGGCGCGGCTGCTGGCCGGCGCGGGCGCGGTGGTGGTCTCCCTGGCCTACCCGCTGGCGCCTAAGGCGCCGTTCCCCGAGCCCATCGAGGTCGGCTACGCGGCGCTGGAGTGGCTCTACAAGCAGCGCGTCAAGCTGGGCGGCAAGGGCGCGCAGGTGTACCTGGCCGGCGAGGAAGCCGGTGGCAACCTGGCGGCGGCGGTGTCGCTGATGGCGCGCGACCGGGCGCATCCGCCGCTGGCGGGCCAGATCCTGCTGTCGCCGATGCTGGACCCGTGCGCCGGTACCGCGTCGCTGCGGCAGGCCAATGGCGATTCCGTGCAGTGCCGCTGGGCCGCGGGCTGGCAGGAGTACCTGAGCTGCCCGATGAACGCCTCGCACCCCTACGCGGTGCCCGGTGCGTCGCTGCGGCTGGCGCAACTGGCGCCGACGCTGGTGCTGGTCGGCAAGGACGATCCGATGCGCGACGAGGCGCTGACCTTCGTCAAGCGGCTGAGCGAGGCCGGCATTCCGGTGACCAGCAACGTGCTGCCCGGCGCGTCGAACTGGCCCGATGCGCTCTACCAGCCCGGTGACTCGGGTTGCAAGGCCTGCGAGGCAACCGTGCAATCGCACTTTCGCGAATTCTTCAGTGCGACGCCGCCGCCGCACTAGACACCTTGTCGGAGCGCCTGGCGCCCGCGTCTTGAAGGTCCCCGCGAGGGACCTGTAGCTCACCACCGAGGCGGAGACACCTCGAATCCAGAACAGCGGCCATGACCGCTGCGGGGGAAGGCTTCGCCGATCGCGGCGCCTTCACCGCCCGAACCCTGTTCCGTGCTTCCACGCGCGTCCTGCGCGGGGGAGTGCATTGCATCCCAAAGAAGTCATCTAGAGGAGTTTCATCATGTCGACCAACCAACTTTCTTCCCTGGCCCGCCGAGGCCTCTGGCCCGCCGTCACGGGGCTCACCGCCGTGCTCGCCATCGCCTCGGTGGCGCTCGGCATGCACAGCTTCAACGCCGAGGCCAACGACGCACCCGCCGTCGCCGCGCCTCGCGCGACGGCGGTGTCGGTCGCCACGGTGGCCGCCACGCAGGTCAACACCTGGGACGAGTTCTCCGGCCGGCTGGAGGCGGTGGACCGCGTCGACGTGCGCTCGCGCGTCGCCGGTGCCGTGCAGGCCGTGCACTTCCGCGAAGGCTCGCTGGTGAAGCAGGGCGAGTTGCTCATCACCATCGACCCGGCGCCCTACGCGGCCGAGGTCGAGCGTGCCGAAGCGCAAGTCGCCTCCGCCCAGGCCCGCGTCTCCTTCACCCGCAGCGAGCAGGAACGTGCCCGCCGCTTGTGGGAAGAGAAGGCCATCGCGCAGCGTGAATTCGACGAGCGCGCCAACGCCGGCCGCGAAGCCGAAGCCAACCTGCGCGCCTCGCAGGCGCAGCTCCAGAGCGCGCGCCTGAACCTCGGCTACACGCAGGTCCGGGCACCTGTCGCCGGCCGCATCGGCAAGATCGAGGTGACGGTGGGCAACCTGGTGGCCGCCGGCCCCGGGGCGCCGGTGCTCACGACGCTGGTCTCGGTCAGCCCGATCTACGCCAGCTTCGACGCCGACGAGCAAGTCGTCGTGAAGGCGCTGAAGGAACTGCCCGGCGGCGCCGCCGCGCGCAACAAGCTCGACGGCATCCCGGTCCAGATGGGCACCGGCACCATCGACGGCACGCCTTATGAAGGCAAGCTGCAACTCATCGACAACCAGGTCGACGCCCGCAGCGGCACGGTGCGCGTGCGCGCCACCTTCGACAACAAGGACGGCAGCCTGATCCCCGGCCAGTTCGCCCGGATCCGCATGGGCCAGGCGCGCAGCGACACGGCCTTGCTGGTGAGCGAGCGCGCGGTCGGCACCGACCAGAACAAGCGCTTCGTCATGGTCGTCGGCGATGACAACAAGGCCGAGTACCGCGAAGTGACGCTGGGCGCACCCATCAACGGCCTGCGCATCGTCACCAAGGGCCTGAAGCCGGGCGAGCGCGTGGTCGTCAATGGCCTGCAGCACATCCGCCCCGGTGCGCTCGTCGCGCCGCAGAACGTGACCATGGACGCCCGGGCCGCGGATACGCAGCCGCAGGCCGTGGCAGCCAAGTCCTGACCCGTCCCGGATACGGGGGAAACCACCATGAACTTATCGAAATTCTTCATCGACCGGCCGATCTTCGCCGGCGTGCTGTCGCTGTTGATGCTGATCGCCGGCCTGATCGCGCTGCGCAGCCTGCCGATCTCCGAGTACCCTGAAGTGGCGCCGCCCTCCGTGGTGGTGCGCGCGACCTACCCGGGCGCGAACCCGAAGGTGATCGCCGAGACGGTGGCGACGCCGATCGAGGAGCAGATCAACGGCGTCGAGGGCATGCTCTACATGGGCAGCCAGGCCACGACCGACGGCGTGATGACGCTGACCGTGACCTTCAAGCTCGGCACCGACCCCGACAAGGCGCAGCAGCTGGTGCAGAACCGCGTCTCGCAAGCCGAGCCGCGCCTGCCGGAGGAAGTGCGCCGGCTCGGCATCACGACGGTCAAGAGCGCGCCCGACCTCACGATGGTGGTCCACCTCGTGTCGCCGAACAACCGCTACGACATCAACTACCTGCGCAACTACGCCGTGCTCAACGTGAAGGATCCGCTCGCGCGCATCCAGGGCGTGGGCCAGGTGCAGATCTTCGGCGGCGGCGACTACTCCATGCGTGTCTGGCTGGACCCGCAGAAGGTGGCGCAGCGCGGCCTGTCGGCGAGCGACGTGGTCGCCGCCATCCGCGGGCAGAACGTGCAGGCGGCCGCCGGCGTGGTCGGCGCATCGCCCGGCCTCTCGGCCGTGGACATGCAGCTCTCCATCAATGCGCAAGGGCGCCTGCAGAGCGAAGAGGAATTCGGCGACATCATCGTGAAGACCGGCGCCGACGGCGCCATCACGCGGCTGCGCGACATCGGGCGCCTGGAGATGGGCGCGGCCGACTATTCGCTGCGTTCGCTGCTGAACAACGACCCGGCCGTCGGCATGGGTGTGTTCCAGGCGCCGGGCTCCAACGCGCTGGACATCTCGTCCAACGTGCGCAAGACCATGGACGAGTTGCAGAAGAACATGCCCGAGGGCGTGGAATATCGCATCGCCTACGACCCGACGCAGTTCGTGCGCGCATCGATCGAATCGGTGATCCACACGCTGCTCGAAGCCATCATGCTGGTGGTGCTGGTCGTGATCCTGTTCCTGCAGACATGGCGCGCTTCCATCATCCCGCTGCTGGCCGTGCCGGTGTCGGTGATCGGCACCTTCGCCGTGCTGCATGTGCTGGGTTTCTCGATCAACGCGCTGAGCCTTTTCGGCCTGGTGCTGGCGATCGGCATCGTGGTGGACGACGCGATCGTGGTGGTGGAGAACGTCGAGCGCAACATCGAGGCCGGCCTGACGCCGCGCGAAGCGACGTACCGCGCGATGCGGGAAGTGTCCGGCCCCATCATCGCCATCGCGCTGGTGCTGGTTGCGGTGTTCGTGCCGCTGGCTTTCATCAGCGGCCTGACGGGCCAGTTCTACCGCCAGTTCGCGGTGACCATCGCGATCTCGACCGTGATCTCGGCGATCAACTCGCTCACGCTGTCGCCGGCCCTGGCCGCGCTACTCCTGCGCGGGCATGACCAGCCCAAGGACGCGCTGACGCGCGGCATGGACAAGACGCTCGGCTGGCTGTTCCGCGGCTTCAACAAGTTCTTCCATCGCGGCTCCGAGGCCTACAGCGGCGGCGTGAAGGGCGTGATCTCGCGCAAGACGATCATGCTGGTGGTCTACCTCGCCCTCATCGGCGTGACCTTCGGCCTCTTCAAGGCGGTGCCCAGCGGCTTCGTGCCGGCGCAGGACAAGCAGTACCTGATCGGCTTCGCGCAGCTGCCCGACGGCGCCACGCTGGACCGCACCGAAGACGTGATCACCCGCATGGGCGACATCATGAAGAAGAACCCGAACGTGGAAGACGCCATCGCCTTCCCGGGCCTGTCGATCAACGGCTTCACCAACAGCTCGAACTCGGGCATCGTCTTCGCGACGCTCAAGCCCTTTGACCAGCGCAAGCGCGCCGACCAGAGCGGCGGCGCGGTGGCGGGCCAGCTCAATCAGCAGTTCGCCGGCATCCAGGACGCCTTCATCGTGATGTTCCCGCCGCCGCCGGTGGCCGGGCTGGGCACGACGGGCGGCTTCAAGCTGCAGATCGAGGACCGCGCATCGGTGGGCTACGACCAGATGGACGCCGCCGTGAAGGCCTTCATGGGCAAGGCCTACCAGACGCCCGAGCTGGCCGGCATGTTCACGAGCTGGCAGGTCAACGTGCCGCAGCTCTATGCCGACATCGACCGCACCAAGGCCCGCCAGCTCGGCGTGCCGGTGACGGACATCTTCGACACCATGCAGATCTACCTGGGCAGCCTGTACGCGAACGACTTCAACAAGTTCGGCCGCACGTACAGCGTGCGGGTGCAGGCGGATGCGCCGTACCGGGCGCGCGCCGAGGACGTGGGCCTGCTGAAGGTGCGCTCGACCACGGGCGAGATGGTGCCGCTGTCCGCGCTGATGAAGGTGAACTCCACCTTCGGCCCGGAACGCGCCATGCGCTACAACGGCTACCTCGCCGCCGACATCAACGGCGGCCCGGCGCCCGGCTACTCGTCGGGGCAGGCGCGCGAGGCCATCGAGCGCATCGCGAAGGAGACGCTGCCCAAGGGCATCAGCTTCGAATGGACCGAGCTGACCTACCAGGAGATCCTGGCCGGCAATTCCGCCTTCCTGGTGTTCCCGCTGGCGATCCTGCTCGTGTTCCTGGTGCTGGCCGCGCAGTACGAAAGCCTGACGCTGCCGATCGCGATCATCCTGATCGTTCCGATGGGCCTGCTGGCCGCGATGACCGGTGTGTGGATCTCGGGGGGTGACAACAACGTCTTCACCCAGATCGGGCTCATCGTGCTGGTCGGCTTGAGCGCGAAGAACGCGATCCTGATCGTGGAGTTCGCGCGCGAGCTGGAGTTCGCCGGGCGAACGCCGGTCCAGGCCGCGATCGAGGCCAGCCGCCTGCGGCTGCGCCCGATCCTGATGACCTCGCTGGCCTTCGTGATGGGTGTGCTGCCGCTGGTGCTTTCCACCGGCGCGGGCTCCGAGATGCGCAAGGCGATGGGCGTGGCGGTGTTCGCCGGGATGATTGGCGTGACGGCCTTCGGCCTGTTCCTGACGCCGGTGTTCTACGTGCTGCTGCGCCGACTGACGGGCAACAAGCCGCTCAAGCTGCATGGCGAGGTGCCGCACGCGGAGGCCTTCGTCTCCGGCGACCATCCCGCGCCGCACCATCCCACGGGCGGCGGCGGAGGGCTGCAACCGCAGCTGGCCGCGCCGCTCAAGCCGCACGACGTCATCTGACCGAAGGAAGCTGATCATGAAATCGCAATCCAAACTCCCGGGCCGCGCATGGCGTGCCGCGCTGCTGCCGCTGGTGGCGGCGCTGGTCCTGGTCGGCTGCGCGAGCACGCCGGCCGAGTTGCCCACCTTCAACATGCCCGCCCAGTTCAAGGAACAGGCGGTGGCCGCGCCAACGGACGGCAAATGGACGCAGGCGAAGCCCGCCGAAGCGCAGCCGCGCGGCGAATGGTGGCGTGCCTTCAACGACCCGGTGCTCGACGGCCTGGTCGAGAAGGCCGGGGCCAGCAACACCAGCATCCAGTCCGCCGCGGCCCGCCTGGCCGAAGCCCGGGCGGTGTTGCGCAGCACCGATGCCGACCGCTCCCCGCAAGTGGGCGTGAGCGCTGGCGCGGTGCGCCAGGCCGGCCTGCCGACGACGCTGAGCACGAAGCCGGCCACGGTGCTGACGGCCGGGCTGGACTTCTCCTACGAGCTGGACTTGTTCGGCAAGCTCTCGCGGGCCAGCGACGCGGCACGGCTGGATGCCGAATCGCGCGAAGGCCTGCTGCAAAGCACGCGCCTGCTGGTGCAGGCCGAGACGGCGCAGACCTATCTTTCGCTGCGCGCGCTGGACGCCGAGCGCGTGCTGGTGCGCGAGACGGTCGAGGCCTATCGCGGCACGCTGCGCCTGGTGCAGCGGCGTCATGAGGCCGGTGACCTGGCCGAGCTGGACGTCGCGCGGGTCGAGACGGAGATGGCTGCCACCGAGTCCGACGCGCTCACGCTGGATCGCCGTCGCGCGGAGCTGGAGCATGCCCTGGCCGTGCTGACGGGCGAGACCGCCACCAGCTTCGACCTTGGCATGGGCGAGTGGTCGACGGCCCTGCCGGCCATCCCGGCGGGCGTGCCCTCCACGGTGCTGACGCGCCGGCCGGACGTGTCGGCCGCGCAAAAGGCGGTGTTCGCCGCGCAGTCGCGCGTCGGCGTGGCGGAGACGGCGTGGTTCCCGAGCGTGTCGCTGACCGGCAACGGCGGCTTCGCGTCCTCGGAGGCCGGCAACCTGTTCCAGTGGTCTGCGCGCTCCTGGGGCATCGGGGCGCTGTTGTCGTTGCCGATCTTCGACGGCGGCCGCCGCGAGGCCGGCGTGCAGCGCGCGGCGGCCCAGCTGGACGGTGCCCTGGCGGACTATCGGGCGCAGGTGCTCGGCGCCTTCAAGGACGTGGAAGACCAGCTGTCCTCGCTGCGCATCCTGTCGCAGCAGTCGGAGGTGCAGGCCAAGGCCGTGGCATCGGCCACGCGCGCTACGGCGCTGTCCGATTCCCGCTATCGCAATGGCTTCGTCAGCCAGCTCGACCTGCTCGATGCGCGGCGCCAGGAGTTGCAGAACCGGCGGCAGGCCTTGCAGGTGCGATCGGCGCAGTACCAGGCGACGGTCGGCCTGATCCGCGCCATGGGTGGCAGCTGGGAAGCGCCGGCCACCGTGGGTTCCGCGGCGCCGGACGCGGCTTCGAAGGTCGCTGCCCGCTGAGCGGCGGGGACGGAAAAGGGGCGCTTCGGCGCCCCTTTTTTCGTCCGGGCTAGCCGCCGGCCAGCCGGCGCAGCACCGTCGCGCCCATCACCAGGGCGCTCGAATAGCTCGATTGCGGGGTCTCGGCCGCATGGATGCGGCCGTAATGGATTTCCTCGGCGTCTTCCTGTTCGACCGCCTCGATGAGTACCCAGAAGAACTGATTTTCCTCGCGCTCCTCGACCGTGAGCGCTATGTCGCGAACAGCAGGCATGAGACCGTGACTTCCTATCCTTGTGGGGCATCCGGCGGGTACGGTCGAAGCGCCGGAATGGATTCAACAAGCCGTCATATTGCCCGGAAGCCGGACTCCCGGTGCGGCTCAAGGACAATCCGGGCATGAATCCAAACCCTGCCGCCGGAGGCGGCCGCGCGCGCTGCGTCATGGTGCTGGGCACCACCAGCGGTGCCGGCAAGAGCTGGCTGGCGACGGCCCTGTGCCGCTGGTATGCCCGCCAGGGCCTGCGGGTCGCGCCTTTCAAGGCCCAGAACATGAGCAACAACGCCCGCGTGGTCGCGGGCGGCGAGATCGGCAGCGCCCAGTACTTCCAGGCCCTGGCGGCCCGGGCCGAGCCCCAGGTGCGCATGAACCCGCTGCTGCTCAAGCCCGAGCGCGACACCCACAGCCAGGTCGTGCTGATGGGGCAGGTGAGCGCCGAGCTCTCGGCCTTGCCATGGCGCGGGCGCAGCGAGCGCGTCTGGCCGGAGATCTCCCGGGCGCTGGACGAGTTGCGGGCGGAGAACGACGTGGTGGTGATCGAAGGCGCCGGCTCGCCGGCCGAGATCAACCTGATGGCGAGCGACATCGTCAACCTGCGCGTCGCTCGTCATGCGGACGCGCGCTGCCTGCTGGTGACGGACATCGACCGGGGCGGTGCCTTCGCGCATCTCTACGGCACCTGGGCGCTGATGCCGGAGGCGGATCGGGCGCTGCTGAAAGGCTTCGTTCTCAACAAGTTCCGCGGCGACGCGGCCCTGCTGGCGCCCGCGCCGCGGCAATTGCAGGACCTGACCGGCATCCGGACCGTCGCCACGCTGCCGATGTGGTGGGGGCACGGCCTGCCGGAAGAAGACGGCGTCTTCGACGACCGCAGCACCTCCGGCGGCGAAGTCAGGCTGACGGTCGCGGTGGTCGTCTACCCCCGCATCAGCAACCTCGACGAGTTCCAGCCGCTCAAGAACATCCCGGGCCTGCGCCTGCGCTGGGCCCGCAGCCCGGCCGACGTGGCCGGCGCCGACTGGATCGTGCTGCCCGGCTCCAAGAACACCAGCGGCGACCTCGCCTGGCTGCGTGCGCAGGGGCTGGACCGCGCGGTGGCGGCGCATGCTGCGAGCGGTGGCGCGGTACTGGGCGTGTGCGGCGGTCTCCAGATGCTGGGCGAGGCTCTGATCGACCCGCACGGCGTCGACGGCAACGGGCCGGGCCTCGGGCTGCTGCCGCTGGTCACCGTGTTCGCGCCCGACAAGACCGTGCGCCACCGCGAGGCACGCTTCGGCGCGCTCGTCGGGCCATGGGCGGCGCTCTCCGGCGTCGCGGTGCACGGCTACGAGATCCACCATGGCCGCACGGCCGAGCACAGCGCGATGGCGCTGTCCGGCGAACGCGCCACCGCCGTCATGCCGGACGAACTGGCCTGGCGCAACGACGCTGGCAACGTGCTCGGCCTGTACCTGCACGGCCTCTTCGAGGACCCGGCCGCGTTGCGCGCCCTGTTCGGCGTCGAGGCCCGGACGCTCGATGCCGTCTTCGACGGCCTGGCCGACCACATCGAATCCCACTTTGAAACGGGCGTACTGCCCTCCCTGATCGAATGACGCTTGAACTCCCTTCCGTCGATGACATCGACCATCCCGCGCTCACCGCGCGACTTCAACACCTGATCGACGGCAAGACCAAGCCGATCGGCGCCCTGGGTCGCCTGGAGGCGCTGGCCACGCGGCTGGGCAGCATCCTCGGCACCGAGGCGCCGTTGCTCGCATCGCCTCAGATGGTGGTGTGCGCGGGGGACCATGGCCTGGCCTCGCGCGGTGTCTCTGCCTATCCGAGCGACGTGACCTGGCAGATGGTGGAGAACTTCCTGGCCGGCGGCGCGGCCGTCAGCGTGCTCGCGCGCCAGCACGGCCTCGCGCTCACGGTGGTGGATTGCGGCGTGCGGCACGACTTCGCGCCGCGCGAGGGGCTGCTGATCCGCAAGATCGGGCCCGGCACGGCGGACGCACTAACCGGCACGGCGATGAGCATGGCGCAGTGCGAGGCCGCGATCGCCAACGGCATGGCGCTGCTGCGCGAGCTGCCGGGCAATTCAGTGCTGCTGGGCGAGATGGGCATCGGCAATTCCAGCGCCGCGTCGATGCTGCTGGCGCGGCTCGCGCGGCAAGACATCGATGCCTGCACGGGCGCGGGGACGGGGCTGGACGCGGCGGGACGCGCGCGCAAGCGCCAGGTATTGCGCGAGGTGCTCGAACGCCATGCCGGCGCGAGCGAGCCGCTGGCCGCGCTCGCGGCCTTCGGCGGCTTCGAGATCGCGACGCTCGTTGGCGTGGTGTTGCAAGCAGCGCACGAGCGGCGCGTCATCGTGGTGGATGGCTTCATCGCCAGCGCGGCCGTGCTGGTGGCGCAGGCGCTGCGGCCCTTCGTCGCCCAGCGCTGCGTGGCGGCCCACGAATCGGCCGAGCCCGGCCACAGGCTGATGCTCGGCCACCTCAAGCTCGAACCGTTGCTGCGCCTCGACCTGCGGCTGGGCGAGGGCTCGGGCGCGGCGCTGGCGTGGCCGCTGCTCGACTCGGCCTGCCACGTCCTGCGCGAGATGGCGAGCTTCGAGTCCGCAGGCGTCTCGCGCCAGGGCGCCGCGTGAACGGCTTGCGCCATTTCCTGCTGGCACTGCAGTTCTTCACCCGCATTCCGGTGATGGGGCGGCTGGCCGGCTGGGTCGGCTTCAGTCCGCGGATGCTGCGGGCCAGCGCGGCGCACTTCCCCGGCGTGGGCTGGCTGGTCGGCGCGGTGGGCGCGGGGGTGTTCGTGCTGGCGCAGGCGGGCCTGCCCGGCGGGGTGGGTGCGTTGGCGGCAGCGCTTTTGTCGACCCTCGCGACAGTGCTGGTCACGGGCGCCTTCCACGAGGACGGGTTGGCCGATGTGGCCGACGGCCTCGGCGGCTCGGCGGACCGCGCGCGGGCGCTGGAGATCATGAAGGACTCGCGCATCGGCGCCTTCGGCGCCATCGCGCTGGTGCTGGCGCTGGGGCTGAAGGTCGCGCTGCTCGCGGCGCTGGCGAGGCAGGGCGCGCTGGCCGTCGCCACGGCGCTGGTCGCGGCGCATGTGCTCTCGCGGCTCGCGCCGCTGTTCCTGATCCGCTGGCTGCCCTACGTCAGCGACAGCGCGGCGAGCAAGGCCAAGCCGCTGGCGGATGCCATCGGCGGCGGGGCCCTGCTGGTGGGCGTGCTGTGGTCGCTGCCGGCGGCGGCACTGCTGCTGATCTGCCGTGGCGTGCCGCAGGGCCTCGCCAGCCTCGCGGCCTGTGCGCTTGCCGCGCTCTACGTCGCGCGCTTGCTCAGGCGCCGGCTGCAGGGCTTCACCGGCGACGGGCTCGGCGCCACGCAGCAGGTGTGCGAGCTCGCGATCTATCTCACGCTCGCGTGGCAGGCATGAGGCTCCGGCTGCTCAGGCATCCACAGACCACCGCGGTGGCGGGGCAGTGCTACGGGCGCATGGACGTGGCGGTTCACCCGGAGGAGACGCGCGGGGTCGCCACGCGCATCGCGGGGGACGTCGAGGCGGGGACCGAGCTGGCCTGCTCGCCCTTGCAGCGCTGCGCCGGCCTCGCGCAGGCCATCGCGGCGCTGCGGCCCGGCCTCGCGGTGCGCACCGATGCGCGCATCGCCGAGATGGACTTCGGCGACTGGGAAGGCCGCGCATGGGCCGACATCGAGCGTCCGGTGTTCGAGGCCTGGACGCGTGCCTTCGCCGACATGCCCGCGGGCGGCAGCGGGGAGAGCACGCGGCAGTTCATGCGGCGGGTCGGCGAGGCCTTCGATGAATGGCGCGACAGCGGGCGCGATGCGGTGTGGGTCACGCATGCCGGTGTCATCCGCGCGGCATGGCTGCTGCGCGAAGGCGTGCGCTGCGTGGAGAACGCCGACCAGTGGCCGGCGCGGCCCATCGCCTTCGGCGAATGGGTGACGATCGAACTCTGAACTAGCGCGCCGACTGCCGCCATTCCGATTGCCAGAGCCGCCGGAGTTCGGCCGTGATCGCCGGCGCGGGATTGCCGACCAGGGTGTCGCGGCTGCCTCGGTGGATGAGGGCGTAGATGCGTTCCTCGCCCGGGTTGTAGAGCTGCACCGCGTTGTTGTCGCCGCAGTCGTGCGGCTTGCAGAAGGCATTGAGCACGTAGCGGTTGCCCGCGGCGTTGACCCAGCGCGGCGCGGGCGCGGGGCCGTTCATGGTCGCGATCCAGGGCTCCCGCTCCCCGGCGCCGAGGGCAGCGCGCCAGATCCGGCTGAAGCGCGGCTCCGCGACCAGCGCGGCGGGGTCGCCGGGCGCTGCCTGCGGCGGTCTGGGGGGCGGCGGCGGACTCGGTGCCGCTGGCGGCGGACCGCCGGCGAAGGCGCCGTCGCACTGGCGGTACTTGCGCCCCGCCGCGTCGCCGAGAGCTGCGCGCAGCTTCGGTTCGGCCTCGATCTCGATGTAGTTGCCGCCCCGGTCGTTGTTCACCATGAACAGCAGCTCGGACATGCCGCGCACCTGGGCGAGCAACGCCACCTGGAAGCTGCGCGGCGGCGAGGGGCCGAGGTAGCTGTAGGAGGCCTGGGGGTCGCTGCCCACCATGCGCCGGTTGCCGTTCTCCACCAGCAGCGCGTCAGGCAGTACCCGCACGCGTGGGGCCGAGGGGTTGCCGCACTCGGTGGCGTAGCTGCCGCCGAAGCGGGCGATGACGCCGGCGTCCAGCCGTTCGCGGGACCAGCCTGCCTGCGGGAACATGGAAAGCGCCGCGAGGGCGCAGGGCAGGAGCAATCGGCGATGTTTCTGCATGGCAAACATCATCCGATGCGCCGCCGCGCGCCGCAAGAGGGCCGGCGGTCAGGGCGCGGGCGTCTTGGGCTTGTAGTCGCAGTACGGCGAAACCGCGCAGCGCCAGCACAGCGGCTTGCGCGCCACGCAGACGTAGCGGCCGTGCAGGATCAGCCAGTGGTGCGCGTGCAGGCGGTAGGGCGGCGGCACGCGCTTCTCGAGCTTGAGCTCGACCTCCAGCGGCGTCTTGCCCGGCGCCAGGCCGGTGCGGTTGCCGACGCGGAAGATGTGCGTGTCCACGGCCATGGTGGGCTCGCCGAAGGCGACATTGAGCACCACGTTGGCCGTCTTGCGCCCGACGCCCGGCAAGGCTTCCAGCTCGGCGCGCGTGCGGGGCACCTCGCCACCGTGCTGCGCGACCAGCATGCGGCAGGCCTCGACGAGGTGCTTCGCCTTGCTGCGGTAGAGGCCGATGGTCTTGATGTAGCCCTCCAGCCCCTCGACGCCCAGGTCCAGGATGGCCTGCGGCGTATTGGCGACGGGGAAGAGCTTGCGCGTCGCCTTGTTCACGCCCACGTCGGTCGCCTGCGCGGAGAGCAGCACGGCGGCCAGCAGTTCGAAGGGGGTGGTGTATTCGAGTTCGGTTTCCGGCTCGGGGTTGGCTGCCTGGAGGGTCGCGAAGAAGGGCTCGATCTCTGATTTTTTCATCGTGCGCGGGAGTCTAGTGCCGGTCGCCGAACTTGCGACAATGGCGCCTGCAACTCCCGAGAGAAGGTTCCCATGCAATTCGCTTCCCGCCTCGACAACGTCGAAACCTCCGCCATCCGCGAGCTCTTCAAGCTGCTGGGCACGCCCGGCATCATCAGCTTTGCCGGCGGCTTCCCCGACAGCGCGATGTTCGACGTCGAAGGCCTGAAGGAAGCGAGCGCGCGAGCCCTGGCCGAGGAGCCCGGCGGTGCCCTGCAATACGGCGCGACCGAGGGCTACGAGCCGTTGCGCACGCAGCTGTCCGCCTTCATGAAGACCAAGGGGGTCGAGGTCGACCCCACCGGCCTCATCGTGACGACCGGCAGCCAGCAGGCGCTGGACCTGCTGGGCAAGACCTTGATTTCCCCCGGCGACAAGGTGATCGTCGAAGGCCCGACCTTCCTCGCGACGATCCAGTGCTTCCGCCTCTACGGTGCCCATCTCATCAGCGCGCCCATCGACGCCGACGGCGTGAAGACGGACGAACTGGAGAAGCTCATCGCCGAGCACAAGCCGAAGTTCGTCTACCTGATCCCGACCTTCGGCAACCCCAGCGGCGCGATGCTGAGCCTGGAGCGGCGCCGCAAGGTGCTGGAGATGGCCGTGAAGTACCAGACCCTGATCGTGGAGGACGACCCCTACGGCGACCTCTACTTCGGCAAGGCGCCGCCGCCGTCCATCCTCTCGCTCAGCAAGGAAGTGCCGGGCAGCCGCGAGCTGATCGCGCATTGCGGCAGCCTGAGCAAGGTTCTGAGCCCGGGGCTGCGCATCGGCTGGATGATCGCGCCGGCCGAACTGCTGGCGAAGGCCACCATGTGCAAGCAGTTCAGCGATGCGCACACCAGCACCTTCGCGCAGGCGACCGCGGCGCAGTACCTCAAGAGCGGGCGCATGCCCGACACGCTGGGCAACGTGCGCAAGGTCTACGCCGGCCGCGCGGCCGCCATGGGCGCGGCGCTCAAGCGCGAACTGGGTGACGCCATCACCTTCACGCAGCCCGGGGGCGGCCTGTTTTTCTGGGCCCGGCTCACCGGCGCGAACGGCAAGATCGCGGATGCCAACGTGCTGGCGAAGAGGGCCATCGAGAAGCTGGTGGCCTTCGTGCCGGGTGCGCCTTTTTTCGCGGAGAAGCCGGACGTGGCGACGCTGCGGCTGAGTTTCGCGACCGCGAACGTCGAGAAGATCGAGGAGGGCATCGCCCGCCTCGGCGCCGCGCTATAAGGGTCCATGAGAAAAACATTCCAGCTCCGGCCCGAAGGAAAGAACCCCGATCGGGTCCTGGAGGCGGTCAAGCACGAGATTCGCAAGTACATCAAGCGTGAGCGGGGGCATGCGTTGCCGGAAGGCGCGGACTTCTGGGACTTCGATTGCCGCTTCGGCCCGACGCAGGAGGCCGCCGAGGCGGCGCACTTGTCGGCGCTGACGGCCTTGATGGATGGCGTGGCCAAGGAAGGCGGCGCGCAGTTCTATGTGGAGATCCTGGCCAAGGCCGGGCACCGGAAGGCGCGGCCGGCCGCCGACGCCGCCGTCGAAGGCGAGGCGGCCGACTAAGGCCGCGACCCCTTCAGAGCCTGGCCTGCGCCAGCGTGGCGTAGCGGGTGAGCGCGTCGGCGTCGTAGAGGGTGAGGGAGTCGTTCATGGCGTCAGGCTGCCGGCGCGAGGCGCAGGCGCTGTCTCTGTCGCCGGTAAGCCACCGTGCCCGAGCCCACCCACAGCAGCAGCGTGAAGGTCGCAAGGCCGGCCGCGATAGGTCGCTCAACGAAGGCCAGCCAGCGATCGTCGGCCTTGATCATCGAGGTGATGAAGTTTTCTTCGAGCATCTTGCCCAGCAGCATGCCGAGGATGGCCGGCGCGACGGGGAAGCCGTTTTCCTCCAGCAGCCAGGCCGCGACGCCGAAGCCCAGCAGGATCCACAGGTCGAACAGCGCGTTGTTGATGGCGAAGGATCCGACCAGGCAGAACACCAGGATGATCGGCATCAACATGTTGCGCGGCATGCGCAGGATGCTTGCCGAGGCCTTGATGCACGCCCAGCCCAGCGGCAGCATCAGCAGGTTGGCGAGGATGAAGACGATGAACACCGCGTAGACGTTCTCGGGGTTGTTCATGAAGATCATCGGTCCCGGGTTCATGTTCTTCATGTAGAGCACGCCGATCACGATGGCGGTGATCGAATCTCCGGGAATGCCGAACACCAGCGCGGGCACCCAGGCGCCCGCGAGCGCGCTATTGTTCGCGGCGCCGGCTTCCACGAGGCCTTCGGGATGGCCGGTGCCGAACTTCTCCGGCTCCTTGGACATCTTCTTGCTCATGGCGTAGGACATCCAGGCCGCGATGTCGGCGCCCGCGCCGGGCAGGATGCCCACGGCCGTGCCGAGCGCACTGCCGCGCAGGGTCTGCTTCGCGTATTTCTTCATCAGGCCACCCATGCCGGCGAAGACCGAGCCGATCTGCTTGTTGAAGCTGCCGATGTGCTCCGTGCTCACCGTGAAGCGCAGGATCTCGGAGATCGCGAACATGCCGATCATGGCGGGGATCAGGCTCAGGCCACCCAGCAGGTCCGCGTTGCCGAAAGTGAAGCGCGGATGACCCGCGGGGTTGTCCAGGCCCACGCAGCCGACCAGCAAACCAAGGAAGAGGGTGATCAAGCCTTTGAGCGGCGTGTCGCTGGTGATGAAGACCGCGCAGGTGAGGCCCAGCACCACGAGCCAGAAGTACTCGAAGGAGCTGAACTTGATCGCGACCTCGGCCAACGCCGGCGCGGCCACGATCAGCACCGCCGTGCCGAAGAGCCCGCCGATGGCCGAAAACACGAGGCCGATGCCCAGCGCTGTCTCGCCGTGGCCCTTGCGCGTCATTGCATAGGACTCGTCGGTGTACGCGGCCGACGCCGGCGTGCCGGGAATGCGCAGCAAGGCGCCGGGAATATCGCCCGCGAAGATCGCCATCGCGGTGGCGGTGACGATGGCAGCCACGGCGGGCACGGGCGGCAGGAAGAAGGTGATGGGCACCAGCAGGGCCGTGGCCATGGTGGCGGTGAGCCCCGGCACCGCGCCGACGAACATGCCGAAGAGTCCCGACGCCAGCATGACAAGCAGCACGGTCGGCGTGGCGACCATCTGCATTGCGAGGAAGACGGAATCCATCAACTCTTCCTCACCACGCGATACCCTGCAGCACGCCCCAGGGCAGGGGAACCTTGAGCAACTTGTAGAAACAGGCGTGGATCGCGAGTGTGGCGACGATGGCAACGAGCAGTGCCGGGAAGAGACGCACGCCGCAGACCCGTTGCAGCACGGCCAGCACGAGCACGCTGCACAGCACGAAGCCCAGTCTGCTGGACAGCAGGATGTAGAACACCATGCTGCCGATGACAAGCAGGAAAGCCATCACGCGCCGGCTGGAGCGCAGGCCGTCGCCGAGCCGCAGCAAGGGTTGGCCGGCCCGCAAGCCCTGGTACATGAGCACGAGGGAGCAGAGTGCAAGACCGCAAGCGGCCAGTCCCGGGAAGACGTTGGGGCCGAAGTCCTGGCCTGGCGCCGGCGGGAAGGACTGGATGTGCCAGAGCACGGCCAGCGACAGAACCAGCAGAACGCCGCCGATCAGGCTGTCATGGATGCGCATCGAGTGGCCGCGCCTATTTGGCGATGCCGACGGCTTTCATCGCGACCGCGAAGCTCGCGTCCTTCTCCGCCATGAAGGTGCCGAATTCCCCGCGATCGGCATAGAGTGCGCCGAAGCCGCGCGCCGTGAGGAAATCCTTGTATTCCTTGCCGTCGAAGATTTTCTTGAGCGTGGCGGCGATCTTGTCCGTCATGTCCTTGGGGAGGCCCTTGGGGCCGGCGATGCCTCGCCAGGCACCAGCGTTCCACATCTTGCCCGAAGCGTCGGTGTAGAGCGGCACATTGGGGAAGATGCCGTCGGGCTTGGAGCCCAGCAGGATGAGCGGTCTGACCTTCTTGGCGTCGATGAGGGAGCGGGCCTCGGGCAGCGAGCACGACACCACGTCCACGCCACCCGCCATCAAGTCCTGCAAGCCGGGCGCGGCGCCCTGGCTCGGCACCCAGCCGATGGCGTTGCCAGGGAGCTTGTTGTCCACCAGCCATTGCGCGAGGCCGAGGTGCCAGATGCCGCCCTGGCCGGTGCCGCTGGCCTTCAGCTTGCCGGGGGCGGCCCGGGCCGCTTCCAGCAGATCCTTGGCGCTCTTGATGGGCGAATCGTCGCGCACCATGATCGCGTTGGCGTCGAAATTCATCAGCGCGAGCGGCGTGTAGTCGGCACCCGAGAGCTGGGTGAGGCCAGCGTGGCGCATCATGCCGATTTCCACGGTGAGGATGCCGAGCGTGTAGCCGTCGGGTGCGGCGGACGCGATTGCCTGATGGCCCACCACGCCACTGCCGCCGATACGGTTGACCACGTTGACGGGCTGCTTGAGTTCCTTCTCGAGCTCGGCCGCGATGATGCGGGCCACGGCATCGGTGCCGCCACCCGCGCCCCATGGAACGATCAGTGTGATCGGGCGCTCGGGGTAGGCCGCGTGAACCAAGCCCCGGAAGACCACGGCGGCTGCGGCTGCGCTCAGGGCAGCGAGGGACTGGCGTCGCTTCATCTCGTCTCCTTCCGTTTGTGGCGCATTCAAACACCCATTGCGGAAGGAGCGAAACTGAAGTTAACCCTTAGGAGAGGACTTCGAGCAGCCGGTCGAGCCCGCCTTCATTGATCGCGACCATGGCCTGCTCGCGCACCTTCGGCTTCGCGTGGTACGCCACCGAAAGGCCGGCCTCGCCCATCATCGGCAGGTCGTTGGCGCCGTCGCCGACCGCGATGGTCTCGGCGGCCGAGATGCCGAGCAGCGAGGCGACTTCGAGCAGCGTGCGGCGCTTCTCGGCGCCGTCGCAGATGTCTCCCCAGAACTGCTGCGCGACGCGGCCGGTGAGCTTTCCGTCGGCTTCGTCCAGCAGGTTCGAGCGCGCGAAGTCGATGCCCAGGCGCTCCTTCACGCGGTTGGCGAAGAAGGTGAAGCCGCCGGAGACCAGCAGAACCTTGAGGCCGGCCGCCTTGCACGCCCGCACCAACTGTTCCGCCCCGGGGTTCAGGCGCAGCCGTTCGTCGTAGACCTGCTGCAGCGCCGTCACGGGTACGCCCTGGAGCAAGGCCACGCGTCGGCGCAGGCTTTCCTTGAAGTCCTTGATCTCGCCGCGCATCGTGGCCTCGGTGATGGCGGCGACTTCCGCCTTCTTGCCGACCGCGTCCGCGATCTCGTCGATGCACTCGATGTTGATCAGCGTCGAATCCATGTCGAAGGCGATCAGCTTGAAGTCGGCGAGCTTCAGCGGTGGCATGAAGCGCTGGACGGCGAGGCCGGGGGAGATTTCTTTCGCGCTCATACCGATGCGGGTTCCTGTGTCCTGGGTTGTCCGAGACTGCGCAGCACGTCGCGCACCATCTGCGCGCGGTCCTTCGGGTCCTTCAGCTCGCGCTCGATGCGCAGCTTCTCGTTGCCCGCGAGCTTGATGTGCTTGTTCTTCTGGATCAGGCTGATGATGTTCATCCCGTCGACCGGCGGGTCCTTCTTGAAGGTGATGTTGATCACGCCGGGCGCGGCGTCGACCTTGACGACGCCGTAGGGTCGCGCGAGCACGCGCAGGCGATGCACGTCGATGAGCGTCTGCGCCTGCGGCGGCAGCTTGCCGAAGCGGTCGACGATCTCCTCCAGCAGCGTGTCGATCTGGTCCGGCGTCTTCGCGGTCGCGAGCTTCTTGTAGAAGGACAGGCGCAGGTGCACGTCGCCGCAATAGTCGTCGGGCAGCAGGGCGGGGGCGTGCAGGTTGATCTCGGTGGTCACGCTCAGCGGCGCGAGCAGGTCGGGCTCCTGGCCGGCCTTGAGTGAGCGCACCGCTTCGGACAGCATCTCGTTGTAGAGCTGGAAGCCGATCTCCATCATGTTGCCGCTCTGGTTCTCGCCCAGCACCTCGCCGGCGCCGCGGATTTCCAGGTCGTGCATCGCGAGGTAGAAGCCGGAACCCAGTTCCTCCATCTGCTGGATGGCGTCCAGGCGCTGGGCCGCCTGCTTGGTCAGGCCCTCGATGTCGGGGACCATGAGGTAGGCGTAGGCCTGATGGTGGCTGCGGCCGACGCGTCCGCGCAGTTGGTGGAGCTGCGCGAGGCCGAACTTGTCGGCGCGGCTCATGACGATGGTGTTGGCGCTGGGCACGTCGATGCCGGTCTCGATGATGGTCGAGCACAGCAGCAGGTTGTAGCGCTGGGCGACGAAGTCGCGCATCACGCGCTCCAGCTCGCGCTCGGGCATCTGGCCGTGGGCGACGGCGATGCGCGCCTCGGGGAGGATCTCCTCCAGCTTCTGGCGCCGGTTCTCGATGGTCTCGACCTCGTTGTGCAGGAAGTAGACCTGCCCGCCGCGCTTGAGCTCGCGCAGCACCGCCTCGCGGATGGTGCCGCTCGACTCCGATCGCACGAAGGTCTTGATCGCCAGGCGCCGCTGCGGCGCGGTGGCGATCACGCTCAGGTCGCGCAGGCCTTCGAGCGCCATGCCCAGCGTGCGCGGGATCGGCGTGGCCGTGAGCGTGAGCACGTCGACCTCCGCGCGCATGGCCTTCATCGCCTCCTTGTGGCGCACGCCGAAGCGGTGCTCCTCGTCGATGATGAGCAGGCCCAGGTTCTTGAACTGGACGGACTGCGAGAGCAGCTTGTGCGTGCCTACCACGATGTCCACGCTGCCGTCGGCCAGGCCCTTGGCGGCGGTGTTGATCTCCTTGGTGGAGCGGAAGCGGCTCATCTCGGCCACCTTGACCGGCCACTTGCCGAAGCGGTCGACCAGGGTCTGGTAGTGCTGCTCGGCCAGCAGCGTGGTCGGCGCGAGGAAGGCGACCTGCTTGCCGCCCGTCACCGCGATGAAGGCGGCGCGCAGGGCGACCTCGGTCTTGCCGAAGCCGACATCGCCGCAGACCAGCCGGTCCATGGGCTGGGGCGAGATCATGTCGTGCACCACGGCGTGGATCGCGGCCTTCTGGTCGGCCGTTTCGTCGAAGCCGAAATCGTTGGCGAAGACCTCATAGTCGGCGGCGGAGTATCGGAACGCGTGGCCTTCGCGCGCGGCGCGGCGGGCGTAGATGTTGAGCAGCTCTGCGGCCGAGTCGCGCACCTGCTCGGCCGCCTTGCGCTTGGCTTTTTCCCACTGGCCGGAGCCCAGCTTGTGCAGCGGGGCCTCGTCGGCGCTGACGCCGGTGTAGCGGCTGATGAGATGCAGCTGCGACACGGGCACGTAGAGCGTGGCCTTGTCGGCGTATTCCAGGTGCAGCATCTCCTGCACCAGCGGCTTGCCGTCGGCGTCGAGCCCCTGGCCCAGGTCCATGTTGACGAGGCCGCGGTAGCGGCCGATGCCGTGGGCCGAATGCACGACCGGGTCGCCGATGGCGAGCTCGCTCAGGTCCTTGATCAGCGCCTCGACGTCGCTGACCTGCTCCTGCTTCTTGTTGCGGCGGCGGGTGGCGGGCGCGGTGGCGAAGAGCTCGGTCTCGGTGATGAAGTCGATGCCCTGCTCGCGCCATGCGAAGCCGGCGACCAGCGCGGCGGTCGCGATGCCGATCTTCTCGTCGGGCGAGGCCTCGAATTCGGCCAGCGAATCGAAGGCGGGCGGGCCGACGCCGCTGGCGCGCAGGAAGTCGAGCAGGCTTTCGCGCCGGCCATCGCTTTCAGCGATGAGCAGCACGCGGTGCGGGGTGGCGCGGATGTGCTCCTTGAGCTTGACGAGCGGGTCGTCGGCGCCGCGCACGACGGCGAAGGGCGGCAGTGGCTCGAACTCCGCGTAAGGCGTGCCTTCGTCGGCGCCCCGGATCGCCAGTTGGGCATGGCCCTTGGCCCGCTGGTAGAACTGCTCGGCGCTGAGGAAGAGGGTTTCGGGCGGCAGCGCCGGACGCTCAGGGTCGCCGCGGACCAGCCGGTAGCGCTCGCCCGTGTCCTGCCAGAAATGCTGGAAGGCCGGCTCCAGCTCGCCGTGCAGCACGACCGTGGTCTCCGTGCCCAGGTAGTCGAAGACGGTCGCGGTCTCTTCGAAGAAGAGCGGCAGGTAGTACTCGATGCCCGCCGTCGCGACGCCGTTGCCCATGTCCTTGTAGATCCGGCTGCGCGTCGGGTCGCCTTCGAGCAGTTCGCGCCAGCGGCTGCGAAAGCGCGCGCGGGCGTCGTCATCCATCGGGAACTCGCGCCCGGGCAGCAGGCGGACCTCGGGCACGGGGTAGAGGCTGCGCTGCGTGTCCGGGTCGAAGGTGCGAATGGAGTCGATCTCGTCGTCGAAGAGGTCGACGCGGAAGGGCACTTGCGATCCCATGGGAAAGAGGTCGATCAGCCCGCCGCGTACCGCGTATTCGCCCGGGCTCACGACCTGCGTCACATGGCTGTAGCCGGCCAGCGTGAGTTGCGCCTTGAGCTTGGACTCTTCCAGCTTCTGCTTCGTCTTGAAGTGGAAGGTGTAGCCGGCCAGAAAGGCAGGCGGCGCCAGCCGGTAGAGCGCTGTGGTCGCGGGCACGAGCACCACGTCCGCGTCCTTCTGGCTGATGCGCCACAGGGTGGCCAGGCGCTCGCTTATCAGGTCCTGGTGCGGGGAGAAGCTGTCATAGGGCAGCGTCTCCCAATCGGGAAAGAGGGCGCAGCGCAGCTCGGGCGCGAAGAAGGCGATCTCGTCGATCAGACGTTGCGCGTCGTTCGCGTCCGCGGTGAAGACGGCCGTCGCGCGGCCTGCGGATTTCTCGCGTTCGGCCAGCTGCGCGAGCAGCAGCGCGTCGGCCGACAGCGGAGGACGCGGCAGCGTGAAACGCTTGCCCGCCGTGAGGTGGGGGAGATCCATGAAATGCCTGGGAAATGCAGAACACCCCGCGCCGGGCGGCGAGGGGTGTGACAGCCGATTCTAGAATGGCTGCCCCTTTGCCGCTGGCCACCGACGAACCCCATGTCCGCCTCCCGTCTTTTCGTGTTGATTCCCTGCGCGGGCTCGGGCAGCCGCGCCGGCGGGGCCGGGCCGAAGCAGTACCAGCGCATCGCCGGCCGGCCGATGGTGTGGCATACGCTGGAAGCCTTCCGCGCGCTGGCGGGACGCTTCGCGGGCATCGCGCTGGTCGTCTCGCCGGAGGATGCGGACGTGGGCATCCTGCTGCCGCGCTTTCCCGGCCCGGGCGAACACCTGCTGCGCGTGGGCGGCGCGACGCGCGCGGCCACGGTGCGCAATGGCCTGCACGCACTGCGCCAGGCGGGCGCCGGGCCGCACGACTGGGTGCTGGTGCACGACGCCGCGCGTTGCCTGGTGATGCCGGCGCAGATCGAGGCGCTGGTCGCGGCCTGCGAGCACGATGCCGTCGGCGGCCTGCTGGCGCATCGACTGCCGGACACGCTCAAGACCGCCTCGCCCGATGGACGGGTGGCCAGCACGTTGACCCGGGCCGACAAGTGGCTGGCCCAGACGCCGCAGATGTTCCGCGTCGGCATGCTGCTGGATGCGCTGGAGCGCGCGGGCGACGCGGTCACCGATGAAGCGGGCGCGATCGAAGCCATCGGCCTCGCGCCGCTGCTGGTGCCGGGCAGCGCGCAGAACCTGAAGATCACCTACGCGGAGGACTTCGCCGTGGCCGAGGCCGTGCTGCGCAGCCGGAAGCGGGCTCCGGGAGCGGCGGCATGACGGTCTTCAATCTCCGCGTGGGCGAGGGCTGGGATGTGCACCAGCTCGTTGCCGGGCGCAAGCTCATCCTGGGCGGCGTGGAAGTGCCGCATACCACCGGCCTGCTCGGCCACTCGGATGCCGACGTGCTGCTGCACGCCATCACCGACGCGCTGCTCGGCGCGGCCGGGCTGGGCGACATCGGTCGGCATTTCCCCGACACGGACCCGCAATTCCGCGGTGCCGATTCCGCTGCGTTGCTGGCCGAAGCTGCGCGGCGCGTGCGTGCCGAAGGCTGGGAGATCGGCAACGTCGACAGCACCGTGATCGCCCAGGCACCCAAGCTCGCGCCGCACATCCCGGCGATGTGCACGCGCATTGCGCAAACGCTGGGGATCGCGGTTTCGCAGGTGAACGTGAAGGCGAAGACGGCCGAGAAGCTGGGTCCGGTGGGCGAGGGACGGGCGATGGAAGCGCGCGCCGTCGCGCTGCTCCACCGCTGAGCGCTACTTGACGCTCGCCGCGGGCTTGCCGCCCGTCGCCGGTTTGCCGTTGACCGGTTGGTCGGGCCGGGGCGATGCGGCGCGCGGCATGCGGATGTGCGCCGCCAGGCCGCGCCCAGGCGTGCTGGTGAGCGCGAAGGTGCCGCCCATGCGCTCGATGTTCTTGGTCACGATCGACAGGCCCAGCCCGGCGCCTGCCGCCGAGGTGCGCGCCACGTCGCCGCGGAAGAAGGGCTTGCTCAGTTGCGACAGCATGGCCGGCGCGACGCCGGGGCCGTGGTCGCGCACCTTGATGAGCACGGCGTCGTTGTGTGCCTGGGCCTGGATGGTGATGTCGGCCACGCCGGTGGCCGGCGTCTTGCCGTACCGGCGCGCGTTCTCGACCAGGTTGGAGATGACGCGCTGGAGCTCGACCTCGTCCGCCATCACGCGCAGATCGGCCGGCACGTCGACCTTGATCTTGATGTCCTCGTGGTCCTGCACGGCGTAGGTGCAGGCATCCACCACGTCGCGCAGCAGCACGGGCTTGAAGTCGACATGGTCCGGCCGGGCGTAGTCGAGGAACTTGTCGATGATGGCGTCGAGCTGCGCGATGTCGGAGGCCATGTGCTCGCGCGCGTCCTCGTCGGCCACGCTCATCTCGGTTTCAAGGCGCAGGCGGGCGAGAGGGGTGCGCAGGTCGTGCGAGATGCCGGCGAGCATCACGGCGCGGTCCTGCTCGATCTTGGCGAGTTGGTCTGCCATGCGGTTGAAGCCGACGTTGACGGCGCGGATCTCGTTGGTGCGGGCACGCTCGTCCAGCCGGTGCGCCTCGTACTCGCCCTCGCGCACTTGAAGCGTGGCCTGCGACAGCTGCTTGAGCGGCCGGTTGATGAGGCGCGTGATGAGCGCCGCGCCGGCGAGCGAGAGCGCCATCGTCGTCGCCAGCCAGATCAGCCAGGTGCGGCGGTCGAGGCGGCTGAAACGGGTCGGGTCGACCAGCAGCCAGTAGGTGTCGCTCTCGATGGTGAAGCCGATCCAGAGCCCTGGCTCGTCGTTGACGCGGCTGGCCACGGTGGTGCCTTCGCCCAGACGGGCGATGAGTTCCTCCGTGACGCGCTGGTCGAGGGCGCCGATGGTGTAGGGCAGGAAGCGATCGTTCGGCTCGCGCGGCAGGATGCGCACGCCCTCCTGGTCGGCGAGGGTCTTGATCAGCGAGACGCGGGTGATCGCGTCCGAATACACCAAGGCCGCGCGCGTGAGGTTCACCAGCGAGGCAATCTGGTGCGCGGTCTGGATGGCGCGCGGCTCGTACTCGAGCGCACGGAAGGTCTGCAGCCATGCGACCGTGCAGCCGATGAGCAGCAGTACCAGCAGGAAGAAGGTCCGCCAGAAGAGACTGAGGCCGAGCTGCAGCCGGGGACGGCGCCGGGTCTGTCCCAGGCCTTCAAGAGGACTGGGCAGGGTGACCTGCGGGCCGTCCTCGGCCAGGGGGCTCGGCGTCGTCGTCGTCCGGGGCCCGATCGTCGCGGCCACGTGCGTCAGCTTCAGGTCGTGCCGTCCGGCACGAACACGTAGCCCACGCCCCAGACGGTCTGGATGTAGCGCGGCGCCGCGGCGTCGGATTCGACCAGCTTGCGCAGGCGCGAAATCTGCACGTCCAGGCTTCGGTCGAAGGGTTCGAACTCGCGGCCGCGCGCCAGCTGGGCGAGCTTCTCGCGCGACAACGGCTGGCGGGGGTGGCGCACGAGCGCCTTGAGCATCGCGAATTCGCCGGTGGTGAGCGAGAGTTCTTCGCCATCCTTCTTCAGCGTGCGGGAGCCGAGGTCGAAGCTGAAGGGGCCGAAATTCACGGTCTCGTTGTCGGTCGAGGGCGCACCGGGCGCCTCCAGCGGCGGGCGGCGGCGCAGCACGGCATGCACGCGGGCCAGCAGCTCGCGCGGGTTGAAGGGCTTGCCGAGGTAATCGTCGGCGCCGACCTCCAGCCCGACGATGCGGTCCACGTCCTCGCCCTTGGCGGTCAGCATGATGATGGGGGTGCGGTCGTTCGCGGCGCGCAGGCGGCGGCAGACCGAGAGGCCGTCCTCGCCGGGCATCATGAGGTCGAGCACGATCAGGTCGACCGTGTCGCGCAGCAGGATGCGGTTCAGCGCCTTGCCGTCTTCCGCCACGATGACCTCGAAGCCTTCCTGGGTCAGGTAGCGGCGCAGCAAGTCGCGGATGCGTGCGTCGTCATCGACGATCACGATCTTGTCTGTGCGGGCGGGTGCTTGATTCATTTCTACAACGCCAAATTTGTAACAACGCCAATTCTGGCGCCGTTGCGACCCCATTGAGGGGCTTTTCATAGAGGTTTGACACTAAGTTACAAAACTTGCCGGAGCTAGCCGTCGAGACGTTTTCGCTTTGTCCGCCGGTGGCAAAGTGAGTTTTCCGCTTGATGGGACTCCATGAAATCGCTCGCCGTCACCTTGTCGCTTCTGCTCGCCAGCATCAGCTTTTGCGCCGTCGCAGGACCGCCTGGCTTCGCTCAGGTGGGCGACCAGCGGCTGAATGAAGTGCGGGATGCAGTGGAGGCTCACCAGGGGGCACGGCCGGAGCATGGCGCGGCGGGTCGCCGCCTGAGCCCGGCCGAGCTCGCTGAACTGCGTTCGCAGGTTCGGCAGCAATGGGGGCCGAGGCCGGAGGTCTTTCACTCGGGCGATTCGCTGCCGCCGGCGCGAAATGCGCTGACGGCGCCGCGCAGCCAGCGTCCCTGAAGGGGTGTTTTCGCGCGCGCTGGCGTGCGGGGTACGCTTGGCATTCCTTTTCCTTCTATTCCGGGATTCTTCTCTTGAACCAACTCAAATGGATCGCGGCATGCGCCGTGCTGACGACCGCAGGGGCAGCCATGGCCCAGTCCGCGCCCTGGACACCGCCGGAGAACGTCTTGCAGCTCTCGGCCACGGGAACGGTGGAGGTCCAGCAGGACATGCTGAGCATGACGCTCACGACGACCCGCGACGCGGCCGATGCGGCCACCGTGCAGACGCAACTCAAGACCGCGCTCGACGCCGCGTTGGCCGAGGCGCGCAAGAACGCGCAACCGGGCCAGCTTGACGTGCGCACAGGCAACTTCAGCCTTTCGCCGCGCTACACGCGCGAAGGCAAGATCAACGGCTGGCAGGGTTCGACCGAACTCGTGCTCGAAGGCAGGGATTTCCCGCGCATCACGCAGACGGCGGGCCGGATTTCCACGCTGACGGTCGGCAACATCGGCTTCGGGCTGAGCCGCGAGGCCCGGGCACAGGTCGAGGTCGAGGCGCAGACGATCGCGATCGGCAACTTCAAGCAGAAGGCGGCCGAACTCGCCAAGGGCTTCGGCTTCGGCGGCTACACGCTGCGCGAGGTGTCGGTCAATGCGAATCAGGCCGAGCCCTTCCGGCCGCGCGCGATGGCCATGCAGGCCTCGGCGAAGGCCCTGTCCGATGCGCCCGTGCCGGTCGAGGCGGGCAAGACGAGCGTGGTGGTCAACGTCTCGGGGTCGGTGCAGCTCAAGTAGCTACTGGGCGGTCCAGCCGCCATCCACCTGCCAGGCCACGCCGCGGACCTGGTCGGCGGCGGGGGAGCACAGGAACACGGCGAGGCCGCCGAGTTGCTCCACCGTGGTGAACTGCAGCGAAGGCTGCTTTTCGCCCAGCAGGTCGTTCTGCGCCTGCGTGATCGAGATGCCCTCGCGCGCCGACCGATCGTCGATCTGCTTTTGGACCAGCGGCGTCAGTACCCAACCGGGGCAGATCGCGTTGCTCGTGATGCCAGTCGTCGCCGTTTCGAGCGCCACCGATTTGGTGAAGCCGACGATGCCGTGCTTGGCCGCGACGTAGGCCGACTTCTGGGCCGATGCCACCAGGCCGTGCGCCGACGCGATGTTGATGATGCGGCCCCAGTTGGCCTCCCGCATCGCCGGGATCGCCAGGCGGGTGGTGTGGAAGGCGCTCGTGAGATTGATCGCGATGACCGCGTCCCAGCGCTCCACAGGGAAGTCCTCGACCTTGGCGACGTGCTGGATGCCGGCGTTGTTGACCAGGATGTCCACCCGCCCGAACTTCGAGGCCGCGAATTTCATCATGTCCTCGATTTCCGCCGGCTTGCTCATGTCGGCGCCGTGGTAGGCCACCTTCACGCCGAGCGCGGCGATGTCGGCCCGCGGCCGGTCGGCATCGCCGAAACCGTTGAGCACGACGTCGGCGCCCTGTTGGGCCAGCGCTTTCGCGATGGCAAGCCCGATGCCGCTGGTGGACCCCGTGACAAGAGCGGTTTTGCCTTTGAGCATGTGTTCGACCTCCGGATGAATTAGGATGCAACGAGACGATTATCTTCACCGCGACTCTTCCTCTTTTCATGACCGCGCCAGCTCTTCATCGCACCCGCGAGGACGCCGCGGCGCCCATGACATGGATGGGCCGGAATCACCAGGATTCAGCGGCGTGAAGCGCGAGCAATCCAGCCTCCAGACCGCCGGCGCATCGCCCGCCGGCATGATCGACTACCCGCTGTCGGCCGCGACAGCGGACAGCACGCCGGTGGTCGAGAACATGCTCGCCCGCGCGCGCGCATTCGCGCAACCGCTGATCGCCGACGAGACGCTGGACACCGGCGAGAACACGCTCGCGCATGCGGACGCGGTGGCCACCATCGTCGCGGCGATGGGCGGCTCGGAGGCGATGCAGGCCGCGAGCTACCTGGTCTATTCGTGCCAGCACCTGAACCGGCCCCAGGAGGTGATCGCCAAGGTCTTCGGCAACAATTTCGCCGCGCTGGCGGTGGAGACGACCAAGCTCGTGCACGTGCAGAAGCAGGCGCGCTCCGCAACGGCGAGCACCCATCTGGCGGACGGCGCGGGCACGCAGACGGAGAACGTGCGCAAGATGCTGCTCGCGTTCTCGCGCGACCTGCGGGTGGTGATGTTGCGGCTCGCATCGCGGCTGCAGACGCTGCGCCACGCGGCGGCGGCCAGGCAGCCGGTCCCCGAGGGCGTGGCGCGTGAATCGCTGCAGGTCTTCGCGCCGCTGGCCAACCGGCTCGGGATCTGGCAGGTGAAGTGGGAGATCGAGGATCTTTCCTTCCGCTTCCTCGAACCCGATACCTACAAGCTCATCGCGCGCCTGCTCGACGAGAAGCGCATCGAGCGCGAAGGCTATGTGGAGCAGTTGCGCGCGAAGCTGGAGCGCGATCTGCTGGCCGAAGGCATCAAGGCCACGGTGCAAGGCCGGCCGAAGAACATCTACAGCATCGTCAAGAAGATGCGCGGCAAGTCGCTGGATTTCGGCCAGGTGTTCGACATCATGGCGCTGCGCGTGGTGGTGGCGGACGTCAAGGATTGCTATGGCGCGTTGGCGTGGGTGCATTCGCACTTCCAGCCGATCGACGAGGAGTTCGACGACTACATCGCGCGGCCGAAGCCGAACGGCTACCAGTCGCTGCACACGGTGGTGCGGGAAGTGGTGGACGGCCACGCCGGCAAGCCGATCGAGATCCAGATCCGGACGGAAGAGATGCACGACCATGCCGAGCACGGCGTAGCTGCGCATTGGGCCTACAAGGAAGCCGGCCACAAAGGCTATGCCGGCGTCTGGGCAAGTGGCGAGTACGACGCGAAGATCGCGGTGCTGCGGCAACTCCTGGCCTGGGAGCGCGACCTGTCGGGCGGCTCGCAAGGGCAGGGGCTCTTCGACGACCGCATCTACGTGCTGACGCCGGATGCGGCGATCGTCGAGCTGCCGCAAGGCTCGACGGCGGTCGACTTTGCCTACACGGTGCACACGAGCCTCGGGCACCGTTGTCGCGGCGCGCGGGTCGACGGCGCGATGGTGCCACTCAACACGCCGCTGCAGAACGGGCAGACCATCGAGATCATCGCGGCGAAGGAGGGCGGACCGTCGCGCGATTGGCTGAATGCCGAGCTGGGCTATCTCGCCAGCCATCGCGCGCGCGCCAAGGTGCGCGCCTGGTTCAACGCGCAGATCACGCACGAGACGGTGGCGCGCGGCCGCGAGGCGGTGGAGAAGGTGCTGCAGCGCGAGGGCAAGACCGCGCTGAAGCTGGACGATCTCGCCTCGCAGCTCGGCTTCAAGTCGGCGGATGACCTGTTCGAGGTGGTGGGCAAGGACGAGTTTTCGCTGCGCAACATCGAGACCCTGCTGCGTCCGCCGGAACCGACGCCGGGGCCGGACGACGGGGTGATCATCAAGAAGGCGCGCGGCAACGAGTCCGCGCGTGGTGGCGTGCTGGTGGTGGGCGTCTCTTCGCTCATGACGCAGCTCGCCAAGTGCTGCAAGCCCGCGCCGCCGGACGCGATTCGCGGTTTCGTCACGCGCGGACACGGCGTCAGCATTCATCGCGCGGACTGCAGCAACTTCCGGATGATGGCCTCGCGCGACGGCGAGCGCGTGATCGAGGTGGAGTGGGGCGCGTCCAAGGGCGATGCTGGCTCCGTCTATGCGGTGGACGTCGCGGTCGAGGCGGCGGACCGGCAGGGCTTGCTGCGTGACATCTCCGATGTGTTCGCACGCGAGAAGATGAATGTGATCGGCGTGCAGACGCAATCGGTCAAGGGCACCGCCTGGATGACCTTCACCATCGAGATCGCCGATGCCGCGAAGCTCGCACAGGTACTCAACGTGGTGGCCGCGGTGTCCGGCGTGCGATCCGCGCGACGCCGCTGAAAAGCGGTGCTCGCAGCCTGCTACAATCTTGGCTTCTCGGACACATCCTTAGGCGCGTAGCTCAGCTGGTTAGAGCACCACCTTGACATGGTGGGGGTCGTTGGTTCGAGTCCAATCGCGCCTACCATTTTTCTCGATCGCAAAGCCACTTAACCAACGGCCAGCAGCGATCGCAACTCCCCCAGGCAGTTCCTCCGAAGCGGGTTTTCCCGCAACGGTCCGTCCGCATGGATGGTCTATAGCCTTCGTACGACTGGCGAATTTCCGCCCAATTGTGGTAACTTGATGTTCCGTCACCACCAACGCATTTGACCCAGGGAACCGATGAACACGCCCGCGGCAGAGATCGATCCGGCGCTCGAAGAGCTTCGCCTCGCAGCGCTGGTCAAGCAGGCCCCCCTCGAATTCGCACGCGTGGTCTATGGGCTCAACGACCGTGCCAATGGCCGGGCCGGCACGATGGCGGCCGAGGACGTCGCCCGCACGGTGCGCCAGGGCGGGCCTGTCACGCGGGAGCGTGCGGAGCAGCGGGCCCGAGGCTACCTGCCCGTCGCTGGCCAGGAGCATTGCCCACGTTGCTGGGTCTTCAACGGCATCAAGAGTCCTCTGCACTACCGCGAAACCACGGAAGACCGTCCCGAATCCGCAGCCTGCAAGGTCTGCGGCGCGGAGTACGCGACCTCGCTGGATTGACGTCCCCTTCGGTCAGGGTAAACCTTGGCGCGGTGCCGCAAAGCCGCTCCCTAGAATCGGTCGCGCGTCCCCGGCGTGTAACCTCAAGGAGTCCTTAGTGCAGAGCAAGAAGTCCGGTGCCAAGCCGGTCCAGCGGGTGATCAAGAAGTATCCCAACCGAAGGCTCTACGATACGGAAACCTCCACGTACATCACGCTCAGCGAGGTGAAGCTCCTGGTGATGAACAAGTCGCCCTTCGTGGTGCGCGATGCCAAGAGCGGGGACGACCTGACACGCAGCATCCTGTTGCAGATCATCCTCGAGGAAGAAGCCGGCGGCGCACCGATGTTCACCGAACAGGTGCTCGCCAGCATCATCCGTTTCTACGGCCAGGCCATGCAGAGCTACATGGGGCCCTATTTGGAGAAGAACATCCAGGCCATGACGGAGGTGCAGGCGCAGCTGGCCGACAAGGCCGAGGGCCTGACGCCGGAGATGTGGTCCCGCTTCATGACGTTGCAATCGCCGATGCTCCAGGGCCTGATGGGCAACTACGTCGAGCAGTCCAAGAACGTGTTCCTGCAGGTGCAGGAGCAGATGCAGAAGAATACGGAGCAGGTCCTGGGTGCTTTCGGCATCAAGCGGCCCTGAAGAAGGCACGGTAACCGATAGCTGGGACAATACGGGGATATGAGCGAAGTTGCTTCCCCCGAACGTACGGCCACGCCGGCAGCCCCCAAGGTCGGCTTCGTGAGCCTGGGCTGTCCCAAGGCCCTGACCGATTCCGAATTGATCCTGACCCAGCTGAGTGCCGAGGGCTACCAGACCTCCAAGACTTTCGAGGGCGCCGACCTGGTGATCGTCAACACCTGCGGCTTCATCGACGATGCCGTTCGCGAAAGCCTGGACACCATCGGCGAGGCGCTGGCCGGCAACGGCCGCGTGATCGTCACCGGCTGCCTGGGCGCCAAGACGGGCGAGCAGGGCGGCAACCTCGTGCGTGAGATGCATCCGAGCGTGCTGGCCGTGACCGGCCCGCATGCAACGCAGGAGGTGATGGATGCGGTGCATGCCAATCTCCCCAAGCCGCATGATCCATTCATCGACCTGGTGCCACAGGCTTTCGGGATCGCGGGCATCAAGCTGACGCCGAGGCACTACGCCTATCTGAAGATCAGCGAGGGTTGCAACCACCGCTGCACCTTCTGCATCATTCCGTCGATGCGTGGCGACCTGGTGTCGCGGCCGGTGGGGGATGTATTGAGCGAGGCCAAGGCGCTGTTCGAAGGCGGCGTGAAGGAGCTTCTGGTGATCAGCCAGGACACCTCCGCCTACGGGGTGGACGTGAAGTACCGCACCGGCTTCTGGGACGGCAAGCCCGTCAAGACTCGGATGCTGGAGCTGGTGCGCACGCTCGGCGAGATTGCCGAGCCCTACGGCGCCTGGGTGCGTTTGCACTATGTGTACCCGTATCCGAGCGTCGACGAAATCATTCCGCTGATGGCGAGCGGGCAGGTGCTGCCCTACCTCGACGTGCCCTTGCAGCACAGCCATCCCGACGTGCTGCGCCGCATGAAGCGGCCGGCAAGCGGCGAGAAGAATCTGGAACGCATCGCGCGCTGGCGCGAGGCGTGCCCCGAGATCGTGATCCGCAGCACCTTCATCGCCGGCTTTCCTGGCGAGACGGAGGCGGAGTTCGAGCACCTGCTCGATTTCATCCGCGAGGCGGAGATCGATCGCGCGGGTTGCTTCGCCTACAGCCCGGTGCAGGGCGCGGCCGCGAACGACATTCCGGGCATGCTGCCGGAAGCCGAACGCGAGGCTCGGCGCGCACGCTTCATGGAAGTGGCCGAGGCCGTGTCCATCGCGAAGCTGCAAAGGCGCGTCGGCGCGACCATGCAGGTGCTGGTGGATTCAGCGCCCGGCATGGGGCGCAAGGGCGGCGTCGGCCGGACCTACGCGGACGCGCCGGAAATCGACGGCACCGTGCGGCTGCTGCCGCCGGAGAAGATCAGCAAGACGCTGAAGGTCGGGGAGTTCACTCGCGCCCGCATCGTCGGTGCCGAGGGCCACGACCTGATCGCGCTGCCCATCTGATGCAGGGAGCCAACAAGAGCGGCAACAAAAAAGCCACCGAAGACCGGTGGCTTGATTGGATAACCCCCGAAGGGGTCTTTATAAACTTGGTGCCCAGAAGAGGACTCGAACCTCCACGATGTTACTCGCTAGTACCTGAAACTAGTGCGTCTACCAATTCCGCCATCTGGGCCCACTTGCTGCAAGGAACGAACCTTGCAACTCGTTTTGAATTTCAGGAAAGAGAGAGATCATATCAAAAATAATGGCCATCCCAGCGGCTTGCTGGATGAAGTTGAAGGCACGGTCCAAGGACATCGCGACGGACACGGTTTCGTGCAGCGCGATGACGGCGAAGCCGACATCTATCTGCCCCCCAATGAGATGCGCGCCGTGCTGCACAAGGACCGCGTCAAGGCGCGCGTCGTGCGGCAGGACCGGCGCGGCCGTCCCGAGGGGCGTGTCGTCGAGATCGTCGAGCGGCCCGAGCAGCCCATCATCGGGCGCCTCCTCCATGAGGGCGGTGTCTGGCTCGTCGCACCGGAAGACAAGCGCTACGGACAGGACGTCCTGATTCCCAAGGGCGCGACTGGCACGGCGAAGGTCGGGCAGGTCGTGGTGGTGCAGCTCACCGAGCCGCCCGCGCTTTTCGGCCAGCCCGTGGGCCGCGTGAAGGAAGTGCTCGGCGAGATCGACGACCCGGGCATGGAGATCGAGATTGCCGTGCGCAAGTACGGCGTGCCGCACGAGTTCTCCGAGGCTTGCCTGGCCGAGGCGAAGGCGCTGCCGGACAAGGTGCGCCCCGCGGACAAGAAGGGCCGCATCGACCTGACCGACATCCCGCTCGTCACCATCGACGGCGAGGACGCGCGCGACTTCGACGATGCGGTCTACTGCGAGCCCGCCAAGGTGGGCCGCGGCAAGGGCTGGCGGTTGCTGGTCGCGATCGCGGACGTCAGCGCCTACGTGCAGACGGGCTCGGGCATCGACATCGATGCCTACGACCGCGCGACCAGCGTCTATTTCCCGCGCCGCGTCATCCCGATGCTGCCGGAAAAGCTGTCGAACGGCCTGTGCTCGTTGAACCCCGAGGTCGAGCGCCTGTGCATGGTCTGCGACATGCTCGTGGCCGCCGATGGCGAGATCTACGCCTACCAGTTCTATCCGGCGGTGATGTTCAGCCACGCGCGCTTCACGTACACCGAGGTCGCCGCCATCCTCGGCAACACGCGCGGGCCGGAGGCGCTCAAGCGCAAGGAGCGCGTGAAGGACCTGCTGAACCTGCACGACGTCTACCGTGCGCTGCTCAAGCAGCGTTCGAAGCGTGGCGCCGTGGACTTCGAGACCACCGAGACGCAGATCATCTGCGACGACGCGGGGCGCATCGAGAAGATCGTGCCGCGAACGCGCAACGAGGCGCACCGCCTGATCGAAGAAGCGATGCTCGCGGCCAACGTCTGCAGCGCGGACTTCATCGCCGAAGGCAAGCACCCCGGGCTCTACCGCGTGCACGAAGGCCCGACGCCCGAGAAGAAGGAGATCCTGCGCGGCTACCTGAAGGCCATGGGCGTGGGCCTGTCGATCACCGACGACCCGAAGCCTGGCGAGTTCCAGGCCATCGCCGAGGCGACCAAGGAGCGCCCCGACGCGCAGCAGATCCACACCATGCTGCTGCGCTCGATGCAGCAGGCGATCTACACGCCCATCAACAGCGGCCACTTCGGCTTGGCCTACGAGGCCTACACGCACTTCACCAGCCCGATCCGGCGTTATCCCGACCTGCTGGTGCACCGCGTGATCAAGGCGATCCTCGGCAAGACCAAGTACCAGTTGCCGATGCTGCCCACGCCGGGCGAGGCGCACGCCAAGCTCGCGAAGCGGCTCGCCTCGCGCGTGAAGTCGCCCACCAGCAAGCCGCAGAAGGCGACAGTCGCGCCCAGCAAGGAAGTGCTGGCCTGGGAAGCCGCGGGCCTTCATTGCAGCGCCAACGAGCGACGCGCCGACGAGGCCAGCCGCGACGTCGAGGCCTGGCTCAAATGCAAGTACATGCGCGAGCACCTCGGCGAGGAGTACGGTGGCGTGGTCTCGGCCGCGACCACCTTCGGCATCTTCGTCACGCTCGATGCGATGTACGTCGAAGGCCTGGTGCACATCACCGAACTCGGCGGCGAGTACTTCAAGTTCGACGAGCAGCGCCAGGAACTGCGCGGCGAGCGCACCGGCATCCGCTATGCCATCGGCACGCGCGTGCGGGTGCAGGTGAGCCGCGTCGACCTCGATGGCCGTAAGATCGATTTCCGGCTGGTGCGCGAGGGCGAGGATCTCGGCGCGCGCGCCATGAAGGACAAGGGCCTCGCCGCTGGTGGCGTGCCCGTCAAGGCATCCGCCAAGCGCAGCGCGCGCAAGAAGCCCGAGGCGTCGCCGGAACGCGGCGAGCGGGCGGCAGCCGCGGGGCCGCAGTCAGCGATGCAGGCGTTCAGGTCGGCCGTCAAGAAAGCCGCCAACAAAATGAAAGGGCGCAAGGCGCGCCGTTGAAGGAGATAGGAATGAGTGTCGAGAAGAAGGGTCCGAGCCGCATCGCGGTCGTCACGGGTGCCGGCAGCGGCATCGGCCGCGCGGCAGCGCTTGCCCTGCTGGGCGACGGCTGGAGCGTGGTGTTGGCGGGACGCCGGCTGGAACCGCTGGAGCAGGTGGCCGAGGAATCAGGCGCAGGTGCGCGCGCCTTCGCGGTGCCGACCGATGTCGCCAATCCGGACTCGGTGCAGGCATTGTTCGCCGCCGCGGTCGAGCGCTTCGGGCGCGTCGACTTGCTGTTCAACAATGCCGGCGTCGGCAACCCTCCCGGCACCTTCGAGGATTGGACACCGGAGCAGTGGCGCGGCGTGGTGGACATCAACCTCAACGGGATGTTCTATTGCATCCAGCAGGCCTTCCGCACGATGAAGGCGCAGACGCCGAAGGGCGGACGCATCATCAACAACGGCTCGATCTCCGCGACGGCGCCGCGGCCCAACTCGATCGCCTACACCGCCACCAAGCACGCGGTGCAGGGCCTGACCAAGACGGCCTCGCTTGACGGGCGCAAGCACGACATCGCGGTCGGGCAGGTCGACGTCGGCAATGCGATGACGGAACTGGCCTCGCGCATGGCCAAGGGCGTTCCGCAGGCCAACGGCGAACTGGCGATCGAACCGCTGATCGACGTCAAGATCGTCGGGCAATCCGTGCTCTACATGGCCAACCTGCCGCTGGATGCCAACGTGCTCTTCCACACGATCATGGCCACGAAGATGCCCTTCGTGGGACGCGGCTAGGCCGCCTGTGGCGGGAAGCCGCGCGCCAGTGCGCCCGCGGTGAGGGGGGTGCCCGTCGGCCAGCGGTCGGCGAGGTCGCCGTGCAGCCAGACGGCGTTGCAGGCGGCGCGCATGCCGGGCCGGCCGGCCGCGAGAGCGGCGCCGACCATGCCGGCGAGCACGTCGCCGGTGCCCGCGGTGGCCAGGCGGGCGTTGCCGCTGGTGCTGATGACCGGGGTTTCCCCGGGCGCCGTGATGACGGTGCCTGAGCCTTTCAGGACCACGACGGCGCCGAAGCGATCCGCCAGATCGCGCGCCGCGCGCAGCCTGTCGGCCTGAATGCTGGATGTATGGGTGTCGAGGAGGCGGGCCGCCTCCAGCGGATGTGGCGTGAGCACTGTGATGCGATCGGCCTGAGAGCGGGCCTGCACGAGAAGCCGCAGCGCTTCGTCGCTGGCAACGGCGTTCAGCGCGTCGGCGTCGAGCACGAGGCGGCGCCCGGTCGCCAGCACACGTGGCAGCACTTCGCGAACGGCCGTGCCGCCGCCGCATCCGCAGACGACGGTGAGCGTCTCGAAGTCCAGCGCATCGAGACGCCGGAACATCAACTCCGGCTGCAGGATGTCGAGCATCGGGACGTCGGGATCGAGTGGCGCGAGGAAGACCCGTCCGGCGCCGGCGCCGAGGGCGGCCGAAGCGGCCAGCAGGCCCGCGCCCGCCATGCCCGGCGCACCGCCGACCACGGCCACGTCGCCATAGCTCCCCTTGTGTGTTTGGTGCAGCCTTGGCGAGAGCGTTGGCGCCCCGGGCAGGCGCGCGGATGGGTGTTCGCCCGCACGGCCGGCGCCCAGGTCCTCGAACCAAATCTCACCCGAGGCATCCCGGCCCTGCGCGGTGAAGAGGCCTGGCTTGCAGGTCAGCAGGCTGAGGCAAAGACGCCGCGCGGGGCGCAGGTCGCCGTCTGCATGCGCCAGGAAGTCCGCAGACAGCGTCCCGGTGTCGGCGTCCAGGCCGGAAGGCGTGTCCACGCTGAGCACCGGCGCGGGACCGGCATGCATGCGTCGCAGCCAATCGAGCATCTGGCCGCCGGGAGGCCGCGCGGCGCCGATGCCAAGCAGCGCGTCGATCGCCAGGTCGTGGTGCGCCGGTGGCGTCTCCTCGAAAGCGACGCCCGCTTCGCGCGCCCTTTGCAGGGATGCACGCGCATCGGCCGGCAGCCGGCTGTCGTCCCCGATGCGCGTCACGATGACCTGGAAGCCGCGACGTTGCAATTGCGCTGCAGCCTCGAAGCCATCGCCGCCGTTGTTGCCGGGACCGCAGGCGATCCAGGTCATGCGCGCGTGCGGCGCGACAGCCATCGCGAGGCGCGCGACGGCCAGTCCTGCGCGTTGCATGAGCGTGTGCGGCGGCAGCACGGCCGCCGCCGCCAGCTCGATGCGGCGTGAGGCGGAGATGTCGAACAGGTCGACGGCGGTGGCGGAGGTGATGCGTTGCATGGAGGGGGTCTGCCGGCTTCAGTGCTGCAGCAGCCGCTCGACGCCGAGGCCTTCGAGATCAATGCCGGGGTCGCGTCCGCCCACCAGGTCCGCCAGCACGCGCGCGCTGCCGCAGGACAGCGCCCATCCGCTCGAGCCGTGGCCCAGGTTCAGCCACACGCCCGGCACACCACTCGGGCCGATGATCGGCGGCCCGTCGGGCAACATGGGGCGCGCGCCTTTCCATTGCTGGACGCCGCCCTGCAGCGTGGCGGCGCCCGGAAACCAGTCGTGCAGCACCTTGTAGAGTGTCTGCAGCGCGGAAGGATTGATGGCATCGATCGAGCCGCCGAGTTCCGCACTGCCGGCCACTCTCACCCGCTGGCCGAGCCGGGAGATCGCGACCTTGTAGCGCTCATCCATGACGGCGCTGCGCGGCGCATTGAGCGGTTCGCGGATGTTGGCGCTGATCGAGTGGCCATAGACGGGCGCCAGCGGAATGCGCAGGCCCAGTGGTTCGATAAAGCTTGCCGAGGCCACGCCGGCACAGACCACCACTGCGTCGAAGCGATGGGCCTCCGAGCCGCTCGCGAGAGAGATCTCCGTCGGCGCCGCCTTGCGCAGAGGGGCGAGTTCGCAATTGAAGTGGAACTGCGCGCCGAGGTCTTCGGCGTCCCATTTGAGGAGCAAGGCGAACTGGCGGCAGTTCGCGACCTCGTCATCCGGGAGGTAGATGGCGCCGGCGAGCGCCGTATCGCCGTTGAGGGCGGGTTCAATGCGCCGAGCCTCGTCCGCATCGACTTCGCGGAAGGTGGTTCCAGCCGCACGCAGCACATCCAGCCCCGGCTGGACCAGCTTGCGCTCCCGTTTTGAACGCAACAGCACGAGATAGCCCTCGCTGCGCTCGTAGCTGAGCTCGCGAGCTTCCGAGATCTCGTGCAAGCGCGTGCGGCTGTAGAAGGCGAGCCGCTGCAGGCGTGCGCGGTTGGAAAGGTAGGTCTCTAGCTTGCAGGCGCGTTGCCAGCGGGCCATCCAGCCCACGTCCCGCGCGGAAAGCGGCCAGCGCAGCTTGATCGCCCCATGCGTGGACAGCAGCGAACGCAGCACCTTGGCGCGCATCCCGGGTGCGGCCCAGGGTGTGACATAGCCGGGCGCGATCACCCCGGCGTTGGCGAAACTGGATTCTTCGGCGGCTGCGCCGCGCCGTTCGAAGACGACCACCTCATGCCCGTCCGCGGTCAATTCCCAAGCTGTGGTGATGCCGATGATGCCGGCTCCCACGATGGCGATTTTCATTCGATTCTTTGTTCTGGACAGTTCATTGGCGCCCACGCGCCGCGGGCACGCGCGAATGCTATTGCATTTGTAGCGCCCGCTCGACCTGCAGTGCGAGGGCCAGCACCGCATCGTCATGCAGGGCAGCATGCCAGAGCATCAGGCCGACGGGCAGTTCGTCCGGCGCGTGGCAGGGTATCGAGATCGCGCAGCCGTCGAGCATGTTGACGACCGAAGGGTTGCGCAGCAGCAAGGCGTTCAGGCGGAAGAAGGCCTCGTCCCGCGCCTCGCCGGGCGCAACGTCGGCGATGGGGGGGGCGGTGACGGGAACGGTTGGCGACAGCACCGCGTCGAAGGGTGCCAGCTTCCGCTCCATGCGCGAAATCCAGACGCGGCGCGCGGCGACGAGTTCAACGTACTCGTACGCCTTCATGGTGGCGCCCTTGAGGATCCGCTGGGAAACGCGTGGGTCGTAGCCGGCCACGCTGCGCTCCAGCAGCAGGCGGTGCCAGGCATACGCCTCGGGCGCGGAGAAGCCGCCGGTCGCATTGATCAAGGGGATTTCGGCCAGTTCGGGCAGGGAGATTTCCTCGATCTGCGCTCCCATGTCCCGCAAGCTCCGGAGGGTCCGCTCGAATGCGCGCGCCACGACGGCGTCGCTTCCGTCGAGGAACAGTTCCTTCACCACGGCCAGCCGGTAGCTGGCCAGTGGGGCGGCAGCGGGCGTCACGCGACGTCCGGCGAGGATCTCGTGCGCGGTGATCGCGTCGCGTACCGAACGCGTCATCGCGCAGACGGTATCGAGCGTGGTCGACAGGGGCAGGGCGCCTTGGGTGGGAACGAGGCGCGCGGTGTTCTTGAACCCGACGATGCCGTTGAGCGCCGCGGGAATGCGGATAGAGCCGCCGGTGTCGGACCCCAGCCCGATGAACGCCGCGCCGCTGGCCACGGAGATCGCCGCGCCGGACGAGGAGCCGCCAGGAACGCGCGGCGTGGCCGGATCGCTGATATTCGCCGGTGTGCCGTGGTGGGGATTGACGCCCACGCCAGAGAAGGCGAACTCGGTCATGTTGGTGCGGCCGACCAGCACCCCTCCGGCCGCCCGCAGGCGAGCTACCGCGGGCGCGTCTTCCCGGGCCGGCGGGGTGTGGGCGAGCACGATCGAGCCGGCCGGGGTGGGCTGCCCTTCGACATCGAACAGATCCTTGACCGAGAACGCAAGCCCTGCCAGCGCCTGGACTGGCGCGATGCCTGCGGCGGCCTGCCGCGCCTCGTCGAACATCGTGCGTGTAAAGACGTGCTCGCAGGCCGGCAACGCGCCAATGGCGATGGATTGCTCCATTTCGGTGCGCGCGTTGGCGGCCCCCGCCAAGATGGAAAGGCGGGTGGCGTGCAGGTCAGGGCGCATGGTGTGGGAGGGCCGGTAGGAGAGGGGAAAGAGGGGCTGCGCGTGCTATACTCTTTGGGTTTCACCCGAGGCAATTGTCCGGGGGAAACGAATCCGCAAACCAGCCCATTCAAGGTGTTGTGCCTCCTGCTTCTTCTCGAAGCAGGTGCACGAAACGGGCTGGATTTTAGACCCAACCTTTGGAGTAATTTCTATGTCGACGACCATGCGCGAAATGCTGGAAGCCGGTGTCCATTTCGGGCACCAGACGCGCTTCTGGAACCCCAAGATGGCCCCGTTCATCTTCGGCCATCGCAACAAGATCCACATCATCAACCTGGAAAAGTCGCTTCCGATGTTCCAGGACGCGATGAAGTACGCCAAGCAGCTGACCGCCAACCGCGGCACCATCCTCATGGTCGGTACGAAGCGCCAGGCCCGCGAGATCGTGGCCGCCGAGGCCCGCCGCGCCGGCGTGCCCTACGTCGACACCCGCTGGCTCGGCGGCATGCTGACGAACTTCAAGACCGTGAAGACCTCGATCAAGCGCCTGAAGGACATGAAGGCGCAGCAGGAGGCCGGCCTCGAAAGCCTGAGCAAGAAAGAGCAACTCACCTTCTCGCGCGAAATCGAGAAGCTCGAGAAGGATATCGGCGGCATCCAGGACATGGCCGCCTTGCCCGACGCCATCTTCGTGATCGACGTGGGCTTCCACAAGATCGCCGTTGCGGAAGCCAAGAAGCTCGGCATTCCGCTGATCGGCGTGGTCGACTCGAACCACTCGCCCGAGGGCATCGACTACGTGATCCCTGGCAACGACGACTCGTCCAAGGCCGTCACGCTGTACGCGCGCGGCATCGCCGACGCGATCATCGAAGGCCGCTCCAGCGCCGTGAACGACGTGGTCAAGGCCGTGGCTGAAGGCAACGCCGACGAATTCGTCGAAGTCGAAGAAGGCGCTTCCGCCTGATTCGCCCTCGCTGGCGCCTGAAGAAGGGGCTTCGTTGCCCCTTTTTTTTAATCTGGATTTCGCGGCTTCCTGATGCGGGTGGCCGTCACTGACAAACCGAACGGAGAAAATCACATGGCAACAATCACCGCAAGCATGGTCGGCGAACTGCGCGCAAAGACCGACGCCCCGATGATGGAGTGCAAGAAGGCCCTGACGGAGGCCGACGGCAACATGGAAAAGGCCGAGGAGCTGCTGCGCATCAAGCTCGGCAACAAGGCTGGCAAGGCCTCCGGCCGCATCACGGCCGAAGGCGTGGTCACCGCCTTCGTCGACGGCGCTGCCGGCGGCATGATCGAAATCAACTGCGAGACTGATTTCGTCACCAAGAATGACAGCTTCCTCGCGATGGCCAATGCTGCCGCGATGCTGGTCGCCAAGCACAACCCGGCGGACCTCGCCGCGCTGGGGGCGCTGCCGTACGAGCAGGACGGCTTCGGCCCGACGCTGGAAGACGTGCGCAAGGGCCTGATCGGCAAGATCGGCGAGAACATGAGTTTCCGCCGCTTCAAGCGCTTCGCCGGCAATGGCAAGCTGGCCGCCTACCTGCACGGCACGCGCATCGGCGTGATGGTCGAGTTCGAGGGCGACGACACCTCCGCCAAGGATGTGGCGATGCACATCGCCGCCATGAAGCCGGTCGCGATCTCCAGCGCGGAAGTCCCCGCCGACCTGATCGAAAAGGAACGCGCGGTGGCCGCGGGCAAGGCCGAAGAGGATCGCAAGGCTGCAGAAGCGGCCGGCAAGCAGCCGCAGCCGGCCGACATCGTCGCCAAGCGCATCGAAGGCGGGGTTCAGAAGTACCTCAAGGAAGTCTCGCTGCACAACCAGCCTTTCGTGAAGAACGACAAGCAGACCGTGGAGCAGATGCTCAAGGCCGCCAACACTTCGATCAAGGGCTTCACGCTCTACGTGGTCGGCGAAGGCATCGAGAAGAAGGTCGACGACTTCGCGGCCGAAGTGGCGGCGCAGGTCGCCGCGGCCAAGGCCGCGGCCTGATTTCGCCCGAGGACGGCGGCGCGCGGTCGCTGCTCGTCCCTCCCGTCTTACACTCGTCCCCGCCACCACTTCCAAGGAAACGATCCATGCCCGAAGCCCGCCCAGCCCACAAGCGAATCTTGTTGAAGCTGTCGGGAGAGGCATTGATGGGCGACGACGCCTTCGGTATCAATCGCGCCACCATCGTGCGCATGGTCGGCGAGGTGGCCGAGGTGGTGAACATGGGCGTCGAAGTGGCGGTCGTCATCGGCGGCGGCAACATCTTCCGCGGCGTGGCGGGCGGCTCGGTCGGCATGGACCGGGCGACCGCCGACTACATGGGGATGCTGGCGACCGTCATGAACGCGTTGGCGTTGGCCGACGCGATGAACAAGCAGGGCCTGATCGCGCGCGTGATGTCCGCCATCGCGATCGAGCAGGTCGTCGAGCCGTACGTGCGGCCCAAGGCGCTGCAGTATCTGGAAGAGGGCAAGGTCGTGATCTTCGCGGCCGGCACCGGCAACCCCTTCTTCACGACCGACACCGCCGCCGCGCTGCGTGGCGCCGAGATCGGTGCCGAGCTGGTCCTGAAGGCAACCAAGGTCGACGGCGTGTACTCCGCCGACCCGAAGAAGGATCCGGCCGCGACGCGCTTTTCCACGCTCACTTTCGACCAGGCCATCGCGCAGAACCTGGGCATCATGGATGCCACGGCCTTCGCGCTGTGCCGCGACCAGAACCTGCCGATCAAGGTGTTCTCGATCTTCAAGAATGGCGCCCTCAAGCGCGTCGTGATGGGCGAGGACGAAGGCACGCTCGTGCACGCCTGAACCCCTGCACGCTCGAAGAGAGGAAGAACTCGAATGACCATTGCCGATATCCGCACCGCGACCGACGCCAAGATGAACCAGTCGCTCGCTGCTTTTCAGAACAACCTGACGAAGATCCGCACGGGCCGCGCCAATCCGGCGTTGCTGGATTCGATCCACGTCGACTACTACGGCTCCAGCGTGCCGCTCTCCCAGGTGGCGAACGTGTCGCTGCTCGACTCGCGCACGATCAGCGTCCAGCCCTGGGAAAAGGGCATGGGCGCCAAGATCGAGAAGGCCATTCGCGAAAGCGACCTGGGCCTTAATCCGGCGTCCATGGGCGACCTGATCCGCGTGCCGCTGCCGCCGATGAGCGAAGAGCGCCGGCGCGAAATGACGAAGCTCGTCCGCAACGAGGGCGAGACGGCCAAGATCGCGACGCGCAATCTGCGCCGCGATGCGAACGACGCCATCAAGAAGCTAGTCAAGGACAAGCTGGCCTCCGAGGATGACCAGAAGCGCGCCGAGGCCGAGATCCAGAAGGTGACCGATCGCCACATCAGCGAGATCGATCGCCTGGTGACGGCCAAGGAAGCGGAAATCATGGCCGTCTGACATGGGTAAATCCCTTGCGGTGCCCCACCACATTGCCATCGTCATGGACGGCAACGGGCGCTGGGCCACGCGCCGGTTGCTGCCTCGCGTGGCGGGACACAAGCAGGGCGTCGAGTCATTGCGCCGCTGCGTGAAGGCCTGCGTGGACCGCGGCGTCGCCGTCCTCACCGTCTTCGCCTTCTCCTCCGAGAACTGGAATCGCCCGATCGAAGAGGTGTCGGGCCTGATGGACCTGATGGTCGGCGCACTCGGCCGCGAGGTTCCCAAGCTCAGCAAGGACGGCGTGCGCCTGCACTTCATCGGAGAGCGTGGCGGCTTGTCGGAGAAGATATCCACGGGCCTCGTGCAGGCGGAGGCCGCGACGGCGCAGAACACCCGCCTCGTACTCAACGTGTGCTTCAACTACGGCGGACGCTGGGACATCGCACGCGCGGCCGCCCAGCTTGCGGCGCGCGGCGAAGCTCTCACCGAGGTCAACCTCGACAAGGCCATGGCCCTGTCGCATGTTCCCGATCCCGACCTGTTCATCCGCACCGGGGGCGAGCAGCGTCTCTCCAACTTTCTCCTCTGGCAGAGCGCCTATTCCGAGTTGTTCTTCAGCGATCGCCTCTGGCCCGAGTTCGACGAGGCCGCGCTGGACGAAGCCATTGCCGCGTTCGAGCGGCGCGAGCGCCGTTATGGCAAGACCTCAGAGCAGATCGAAGCCTCTGGCGGGCGTCGCAATCAGCAAGTAGCCTGAGCGCATGCTCAAAACTCGAATCATCACCGCGGTCGTCTTGCTGGCGATCCTGCTGCCGGCACTCTTCTACCCCTCCCATGTGCCCTTCGCGTGCGTGATGCTGGCGCTGATCGGCGCCGGCGCGTGGGAGTGGGGTCGCCTCAATGGCTATGGCCAGGGCATGTCGCTCTTCCTGGGCGCGGAGACGGTGGTGCTCTGTGCGCTGTCGTGGTGGCTGGGGCTGCTTGGCGAGTCTCTTCTCCCGGTCTGGATCGTTGCCAGCGCGGCCTGGGTGTTGGGCGGCGCCGCTCTCTTGCGCGTGGCCGTGCCGGGCTGGCCTCGGGTGCCGAAGGCGGTGCGCCTGGTCGGCGGCCTGCTGGCGCTCTGGGTGGCGTGGCTCGCAGCGGTGCAGGCGCGGATGATTGGCATCAACTTCCTGCTGTCCATCCTCGTGCTCGTGTGGGTGGCCGACGTGTTCGCCTATTTCGCCGGCCGCGCCTTCGGACTCAAGTTCACCCGGCGCAAGCTTGCCCCGGCGATCAGCCCGGGCAAGAGTTGGGAAGGCGTGTGGGGAGGCATGGCCGGCGTGATCGTCCTGGCCATCGCGTGGACCTGGGCGGACTCGGCGGCGCAGGCCACGGTCGCCAGCCTCTACACCCGTCTCGCGGAGCGCGGCTGGTGGCTGCTGCTGATCGGTGTGATCTTCCTGGCAGCGATGAGCGTGGTGGGCGATCTGGTCGAATCCCTGATCAAGCGCAGCGCGGGCGCCAAGGACAGCAGCGCCTTGCTGCCGGGCCATGGCGGCGTGCTCGATCGGGTCGATGCCTTGCTGCCGGCTCTGCCTATCGCCATGATGCTGGCTTTCCTGTGAGCATGAACAAACAACGGATCACGGTGCTCGGCTCGACCGGTTCGGTCGGCGTGAGCACGCTCGACGTCATCGCCCGCCATCCCGGGCGCTTCGAAGTGTTCGCGCTGTCGGCGGCGACCAAGGTCGACGAGATGCTCGCGCAATGCGCGCGCTTCCGCCCGGAATTCGCCGTCATGGCGAGCGCGCCGCATGCCGACTTGCTTGCGGACAAGCTCAAGCGGAATGGCCTGCCGACCCGTGTCCTGAGCGGGGAGGGTGCGATCGAGTCGATCGCCTGCCATGAAATGACCGATGCCGTGATGGCCGCGATCGTCGGTGCTGCCGGCCTCGGGCCCTGCCTGGCCGCCGCGCGCGCCGGCAAGCGCCTGCTGCTCGCGAACAAGGAGGCGCTGGTTGTCGGCGGGGACCTGTTCATGCGCACCGTCCGGGAGGGCGGCGCGATGCTGCTGCCGATCGATAGCGAGCACTCGGCCATCTTCCAGTCGCTTCCCGAGGATCCTGCGACCTGGGGCACGCGCATCGACAAGATCATCCTGACGGCCTCGGGCGGGCCCTTCCGCACGCGCTCGCCGCACACGCTCGGCAACGTGACCCCCGAGCAAGCCTGCGCCCATCCGAACTGGGTCATGGGCCGCAAGATCTCGGTCGATTCCGCGACCATGATGAACAAGGCCCTCGAAGTCATCGAGGCGCGTCACCTTTTCGGCGTGGCGCCGGAGCAGATCGAGGTCGTCATTCATCCCCAGAGCGTCGTGCATTCGATGGTGCAGTTCACCGATGCATCGGTGATCGCGCAGCTCGGCACGCCGGACATGCGGGTGCCCATCGCGGTCGGCCTTGCATGGCCGGAGCGCATCCACAGCGGCGCCGCGCGCCTGGACTTCCGCCAGATGGCGGCACTGACCTTCGATGCGCCCGATGCACTGCTGTTCCCGGGACTCGAGCTTGCCTGGCATGCCATGCGTGCGGCACCCGGAACGACCGCCGTCCTCAATGCGGCCAACGAGGTCGCGGTCGAAGCCTTCCTCGACCGGCGTTTGCGCTTCGACCGCATCCACGCGGTCAACATGGAAACTTTGGAGGCGGTGCAGCCCTCCAAGCCGGCATCGCTGGCGGACCTGCTGGCGCTCGATGCTCGCGCCAGGGCCGCCGCCAACGCCGCGGCGCTACGCTTCGCGGCCTGACCTTCTCAACCCCCGGGAGACCCCATGCTCACAGTCGTTGCCTTCATCGTCGCGCTCGGCGTGTTGATCGCGGTGCACGAGTACGGGCACTACCGGGTCGCGGTGGCTTGCGGGGTCAAGGTGCTGCGCTTCTCGGTCGGCTTCGGCAAGACGCTCTATCGCTGGAAGCCGAAACGCCAGCATCCGGGGCAGGAAACGGAATTCGTCATCGGCGCCTTCCCGCTCGGCGGCTATGTGAAGATGCTGGACGAACGCGAGGGGCCGGTCGATCCCGCGGAGCGCCATCGTGCCTTCAACACCCAGCCACTGCGCTCGCGCGCCGCGATCGTCGCCGCGGGCCCCATCGCCAACCTGCTGCTGGCGATCGTCCTCTACACCCTGGTCAACTGGATCGGCGTGCAGGAGCCGGTCGCGAAGCTGGCGCAGCCGGTGGCTGCTTCGCTGGCGGAGCAGGCGGGCCTGCGCGGCGGCGAGCACATCACCCGCGCCGGCTTCGACGGGCGGCTGGAACCCGTCCAGTCGTTCGAGGACTTGCGTTGGCGCCTGACGCGCGGCGCCCTTGATGGGCACGACGTCACGCTCGAGGTCGGCGGCGAGAGCGGCCGGCCGGCACGCGAAGTTCTGCTGCCGCTCAGCCGCATCGAAAGCCGCGACGCGGATGCGCAGATGTTCCGCAAGATCGGCATCATCGCGCCGCTCACCCGCCCCGAGATCGGCGAGGTGATGAGCGGCGGCGCGGCCGAGCGCTCCGGCCTGCGCGCTGGCGACCTCGTGCGTTCGGTGGGCCCGACGGCGATCGTCGACGGCCAGCAGTTGCGCGAGGTGATCCGCGCCTCGGTCAATGCCGGCCAGGCACGCACCCAGACCTGGCGCATCGAGCGAGCCGGCCGAGCGCTCGACCTCGAGGTCACGCCCGAAGTCCGGGAAGAGGGTGCGCTCAAGGTCGGCCGCATCGGCGCCTTCGTCGGTGCGCCCGCCGAGATGGTGAAAGTGCGGCAAGGCCCCGTCGATGGCGTCTGGCGCGGCGTCGTCCGGACCTGGGAAGTCTCCGCGCTCACCGTTCGCATGATGGGCCGCATGGTGATCGGCGAGGCGTCGCTCAAGAACCTCAGCGGCCCGCTGACCATCGCGGACTACGCCGGCAAGTCGGCCAGCCTGGGACTCACCCAGTACCTCGTGTTCCTGGCACTGATCAGCGTGAGCCTCGGGGTGCTGAACCTCATGCCTTTGCCGGTCCTCGATGGGGGGCACCTGATGTATTATCTTTGGGAGGGCCTGACCGGCAAGAGCGTCTCCGATGCATGGATGGAACGGCTTCAGCGCGGTGGTGTCGCGTTGCTGCTGGTCATGATGTCGATCGCACTCTTCAACGACGTGACGCGGCTCTTTGGTTAACTTTCTGCCGGCCCTTTCCGCGCTGGCTCCAATCACAGATGAACAAAACTTTCAGTCGCTTTCGCCTGCGTAGCGTCGCTGCGGTGGTGGTCGGTGCGCTAGCGGCCACGGCGGCCTGGGCGGTCGAGCCTTTCACGGTTCGCGACATTCGTGTCGAAGGCCTGCAGCGCGTGGAGCCGGGGACGATCTTTGCGTCGCTGCCCCTGCGCGTCGGCGACACCTACAACGACGAACGCGGCTCGGCCGCGATTCGCGCGCTGTTTGACCTGGGATTGTTCAAGGACGTGCGCATCGACGTGAACGGCAACGTGCTCGTCGTGATCGTCGAGGAGCGCCCGACGATCGCCGACGTGGACTTCGTCGGCACCAAGGAATTCGACAAGGCCGCGCTTCAGAAGGCATTGCGCGACGTCGGCCTGGCCGACGGCCGGCCCTACGACAAGGCGCTGACGGACCGTGCCGAGCAGGAGCTGAAGCGCCAGTACATCAGCCGCAGCCTCTACAACGCGCAGGTCGTGACCACGGTCACGCCGATCGAACGCAACCGCGTGAACCTGACCTTCACGGTCACCGAGGGCGAGCCCGCGCGCATCCGTGAAGTGCACATCGTCGGCAACAAGGCCTTCAGCGAGGGCACGCTGCTCGACCTGTTCGACCAGGACAGCGGCGGCTGGCTGGCCTGGTACACGAAGTCCAACCAGTACTCGCGCGCGAAGCTCAACGCCGACCTCGAGACGCTGCGCTCGTACTACATCAATCGCGGCTACCTCGAATTCCGTATCGATTCCACGCAGGTCGCGATCTCGCCCGATCGCCAGGACCTCACGGTGACGGTCAACATCACCGAAGGCGAGAAGTTCGTCGTGGCTGGCGTCAAGCTCGCCGGCAACTACCTCGGACGCGAGGAAGAATTCAAGTCGCTGGTGACCATTCAGCCTGGGCAGCCTTACAACGGCGAGCAGGTGACCGACACCACCAAGGCCTTTTCCGACTATTTCGGCAGCTTTGGCTATGCCTTCGCCCGCGTGCAGGCGGAGCCGGAGATCGATCGCGTCAACAATCGCGTCACCTTGACCTTGCAGGGGGAGCCTTCGCGCCGGGTCTATGTGCGGCGCATTCTCGTCTCGGGCAACAACCGGACGCGCGACGAAGTGATCCGCCGCGAACTGCGGCAGTTCGAAGCCTCGTGGTACGACGGCGACCGCATCAAGTTGTCGCGCGACCGTGTCGACCGCCTTGGCTTCTTCACCGAAGTCAACGTCGACACGCAGGAGGTGGCGGGCACGCCGGATCAGGTGGATCTGACAGTCAGCGTGACCGAGAAGCCGACGGGGTCGCTTCAGATCGGCGCGGGCTTTTCCAGTGCGGAGAAGGTGTCGCTCACCTTCGGCATCTCGCAGGAGAACGTGTTCGGCACAGGCAACTTCCTGGGCGTGCAGGTCAACACCAGCAAGTACAACCGCGCCTTGTCGGTTACGACCACCGATCCGTACTTCACGAAGGATGGCATCTCCCGCTCGATCAGCCTCTACAGCACCACCACGCGGCCCTACTACAGCGTTGACGGTGACTACCGGCTCATCAACGAGGGCGGCAACATCCGCTTCGGCGTTCCGTTCAGCGAAGTCGACACCATCTTCTTTGGCGCCGGTCTCGAACGCTATCGCTTCGATCCCGGCAACAATCCCGCATTGTTGGCGCCGCAGTCGTACCGGAATTATTTCGGTTGCACGACCGATGCCGCGACCGGCCTCGTCAGCTGCAACACCGACCGCGTCTCCGGCATCCCGCTCACCATCGGCTGGGCGCGCGACGACCGCGACAGCGCGCTGGTCCCGACCCGTGGCCGCCTGCAGCGCGCCAACCTTGAGGTCGGCGTCGGCGCAGACATGAAATACCTGAAGAGCAGCTATCAATACCAGCAGTTCTTCCCGATCAGCAAGGCCTACACCTTCGCGCTCAATGGCGAGGTGGGTTACGGCAAGGCCTACGGAGACAAGGTCTACCCGATCTTCAAGAACTTCTACGCCGGTGGCCTGGGCTCGATCCGCGGCTTCGAGCAGAACTCGCTCGGCCCCCGCGACGTGCCGCTGCCCGGCCAGACGGAAGGCGCCGCCTTGGGCGGCACGAAGAAGGCGATTCTCAACGCCGAACTCAGCACGCCCTTCCCGGGCGCGGGCAACGACCGCACCTTGCGTCTCTTCGGTTTTGCCGACGCGGGCAACGTCTTCGCGACGCGCGACGCATTTTCGACGGATGCGCAGTGGAAGTCGCAGAAGAAGATCCGCGCCTCGATCGGCCTGGGCATCAGCTGGGTCTCGCCGCTCGGGCCCCTGCGCCTGGCGTACGCGGTGCCCATCAAGTACCAGAGGGAAGACAACTCGGACCCGCTGAATCCCATCCCCGAGGATAGAATTCAGCGGCTCCAATTCCAGATCGGAACCTCTTTCTAATGACTTCACTGTTCCGTGCCGCCGGTGCGCTGCTGATTCCCGCGCTCGCGCTCGTGGGCGCGGCCGCGCACGCACAGGAAACCTTCCGCATCGGCTTCGTCAATCCGGACCGCGTGCTTCGCGAGGCGCAACCGGCCAAGGCCGCCCAGGCCAAGCTCGAAGCCGAGTTCTTGAAGCGTGAGAAAGACCTGCAGACCCAGGGTGCGGCGCTCAAGGCGGCGTCCGAGGCCTTCGAGCGCGAGGCGCCGACGCTCTCGGAAAGCCAGCGTGCGACCCGCCAGCGCGGGCTGATCGACCAGGACCGCGACTTCCAGCGCCGCCGCCGCGAGTTCCAGGAAGACCTCAACGCGCGCAAGAACGAAGAACTCCAGCAGGTCTACGAGCGCGCCAATCGCGTCGTCAAGCAGGTGGCCGAGGCAGAGAAGTACGACGCGATCCTGCAGGAAGCGATCTACATCAATCCGAAGCATGACATCACCGAAAAGGTGATCAAGGCCCTGAACGCGTCGGTCGGTGCACCGCCGCCGTCCCCAGCTTCCTCCGCCGGCGGCAAGTAGCGCGGCGACATGGCGTGGCACTTCGGCTAGGCGCAATCGTTGAAGCCCTCGGGGGCGAACTGCAGGGTGAGGCTGCGCTGTCGATCGAGCGGCTGGCGCCGTTGCAGTCGGCCGAAGCCGACGCGCTGAGTTTCCTGAGCAATCCCAGGTATCAGAAGGAACTGGCCGCGTCGCGCGCCGGCTGCGTGATCGTCTCGCCCGCCATGCGCGAGGCGGCAGCCGAGCGCGGCGCCTTTATCGTGGCCGCCGATCCCTATCTTTACTTTGCGCGGCTGACGCAGCTCTGGAAGGCGGCGCATGCCCGGCCGGATGCAGCGCGCATCCATTCGAGCGCGGTGGTCCATGCGGACGCCGTCGTCGATCCCACGGCGCGGATCGGCGCGCTCTGCGTGGTCGAGCGCGGCGCGCGGATCGGCGCGGACACGGTGTTGAAGGCGAATGTCACGGTCAGCGAGGACTGCATCATCGGCGCGCGCTGCCTGCTGCATCCCGGCGTGGTGATCGGCGCGGACGGCTTCGGCCTGGCGCCGCACCAGGGTGCCTGGGTCAAGATCGAGCAACTGGGCGCGGTGCGCATCGGCGACGATGTGGAGATCGGCGCCAACACCTGCATCGACCGCGGCGCGCTCGAAGACACGGTGATCGAGGACGGCGTGAAGCTCGACAACCTGATCCAGATCGCCCACAACGTGCGCATCGGCAAGAACACCGCGGTTGCCGCCTGTGCGGGCATCGCGGGCAGTGCGGTCATCGGCGCGAACTGCATGATCGGCGGCGCGGCGCGCATCGCCGGCCACATCACCATCGCCGATGGCGTCTTCGTGTCCGCCGACACGATGATCTCGCGCTCCATTCACAAGCCCGGCCAATACACCGGCATCTTCCCCTTCGACGACAATGCGGCCTGGGAGAAGAACGCCGCTACGCTGAAACAACTGCACAGCCTGCGCGAGCGCATCAAGACGCTCGAAAAGACGATGCTGCAGGACAAGAAATCATGACGCTCGATATCCATCAAATCCTCAAGTTGCTGCCCCACCGCTACCCCTTCCTGCTGGTGGACCGCGTACTCGAGATGGAGAAGGGCAAGAGCATCAAGGCGCTCAAGAACGTGACGATGAACGAGCCCTTCTTCAACGGCCACTTCCCGCACCGTCCCGTGATGCCAGGCGTGCTGATGCTCGAAGCCATGGCGCAGGCGGCGGCGCTGCTGTCTTTCCATTCGCTGGACATCGTGCCTGACGAGAACGTCATCTACTACTTCGCGGCCATCGACAATGCGCGCTTTAAGAGGCCCGTCGAGCCGGGCGACCAGCTCACGCTGGAAGTCGAGATCGAGCGCATGAAAATCGGCGTCTCGAAGTTCAAGGGCCGCGCGCTGGTGGGCTCCGAACTCGCGTGCGAGGCGAACCTGATGTGCGCCATGCGCCAGATCACCTGATCCTGCTGCGCTCGGCATGACCCTGATCCATCCGACGGCCATCGTCGACACCCAGGCTGAACTCGATCCGACCGTGAGTGTCGGGCCCTACGCCGTGATCGGCCCACACGTGCGGGTCGGCGCCGGCACCACCATCGGCCCGCATTGCGTGATCGAGGGGCGCACCACCATCGGCCGGGACAACCGGATTTTCCAGTTCGCTTCGCTCGGCGCGATGCCGCAGGACAAGAAGTACGCGGGCGAGCCGACTGAACTGCTCATCGGCGACCGCAACACGATCCGCGAGTTCTGCACCTTCAACATCGGCGTCCCGGGCGCCGGCGGTGTCACGCGCGTGGGCAGCGACAACTGGATCATGGCGTACACGCACATCGCGCACGATTGCCGTGTCGACGACCACACGACGCTCGCCAACAACACGACACTTGCTGGCCACGTGCACCTGGCGGACTGGGTCACCATCGGTGGCTTGACCGGCATCCACCAGTTCGTCTCGATCGGCGCGCATGCGATGGTCGGCTTCGCGAGCGCGGTGTCGCAGGATGTGCCGCCTTTCATGCTGGTCGACGGCAATCCGCTGGCGGTGCGTGGCTTCAACGTGGTCGGCCTGCGTCGCCGGGATTTTTCCACGGCGCGGATCGCGTCGGTGAAGCAGATGCACCGGCTGCTGTACCGGCAGGGCAAGACCCTCGACGAGGCGCGCGTCGCCATCGAGGCGCTTGCGGCCGAAGTGCCTGAATCGGCGGGGGATGTCGCGATGATGAGCGAATTCCTCACCAGCGCCACGCGCGGTATCGCGCGCTAGGGCCCCGCATGTCCGAAACCACGCGACAGTTCTCGCTGGTCGCAGGCGAGCCTTCGGGCGACCTGCTGGCCGGGTTGCTCCTCGATGGCCTGCAGGCCCGCTGGCCGGGAATGAAGGCGTTCGGCATCGGCGGGCCCCAGATGCTTTCGCGCGGCTTCGAGACCTGGTGGCCGCAGGAAAAGCTCGCCGTCCGCGGCTACGTCGAAGTGCTGCGCCACTATGCGGAGATCGCCGGAATCCGCCGCAAGCTCAAGGCGCGGCTGCTGCGCGAGTCGCCTGAGATTTTCATCGGCGTGGATGCGCCGGATTTCAATCTCGACCTCGAAGCCGGCCTGCGCAGCCGCGGCATCAAGACGGCCCACTTCGTCTGCCCCTCGATCTGGGCATGGCGCCCGGAGCGGGTGGAGAAGCTGCGCGAGGCCGCCGACCATGTGCTGTGCATCTTTCCTTTCGAGCCGGCGCTGCTCGCGCAGAACGGGATCGCGGCCAGCTATGTCGGCCACCCGCTGGCCGATGTGATACCAATGACGCCCGACAAGGCGGCCGCCCGCGCCGCGCTCGGGCTGGACCCGTTGGCGCCCGTGGTCGCCTTGCTGCCCGGCAGCCGGCGGTCGGAGGTGCGCTACATCGCTTCACGCTTCTTCGAGGCGGCGGCGCTGATGCGCAAGGCCCGTCCCGGCATCCAGTTCATCGCGCCCACGATCCCCGGCCTGCGCGCCGAGGTCGAGCAACTGCTGGCAGCGAGCGGCATGGCGGGGCACGTCACGCTGCTCGACGGCCGCTCCCACGCCGCTCTGGCGGCCTGCGACGTCACGCTGATCGCCAGCGGCACCGCCACGCTGGAGGCGGCGCTGTTCAAGCGGCCGATGGTCATCGCCTACAACATGAACAAGCTGTCGGCGCAATGGATGCGCCGCAAGCAACTGCAGCCCTGGGTCGGCTTGCCGAACATCCTGTGCGGCGAGTTCGTCGTGCCCGAGCTGCTGCAGGATGCGGCGACGCCCGCGGCCCTGGCGGAAGCGACCTTGACCTGGCTCTCCGCGCCTGACAAGGTTCACGCCTTGCAACAACGTTTTTGCGCGCTGCATGCCGAATTGCAGCGAGATACGCCGACACTGTGCGCCGATGCGATCCAGAAAGTTCTTGAAGGCTGAACAGGCCCGCCTCGTGTGGGATGCACCCGGGCTCGTGGCCGGTGTGGACGAAGCCGGCCGCGGCCCACTGGCGGGACCCGTCGTCGCGGCCGCCGTCATCCTGGACGACTTGCGGCCGATTCGCGGCCTTGCGGACTCCAAAACACTGACCGCGCTTCAGCGCGAGCGCCTGAACGACCAGATCCTCGCCAAGGCGCTGTGCTGCTCCGTGGCGCAGGCCAGCGTCGAGGAGATCGACACCCACAACATCCTGCAGGCCACGATGCTCGCCATGCGGCGCGCGGTCGAGGGCCTGCGACTGAAGCCCGTCAAGGTGCTGGTCGACGGCAACCGGCTGCCGACGCTTGACGTGCTGGCAGAGGCGATCGTCAAAGGCGATGCGCTCGTCAAGGCGATCTCCGCCGCATCGATCCTGGCCAAGGTGCATCGCGACCGCCTGTGCGAAGATCTCCACGCGGAGTACCCGCACTACGGTTTCGCGGCGCACAAGGGCTACGGAACCCCTGAACATCTCGAAGCCCTGTTGCGCCACGGCGCCTGCGTGCATCACCGCAGGTCCTTCAGCCCCGTAGCGGCAGCGCTGGGCCGTGCGGCAGGGCAGGCGGCGCCGGCCACGGTGACCGTGAGCGGCGTGGTCGTCGAGACGACTGGCATCGAGCTGCGTGCCGCTTCATGAGCTCCAGCGACACCAGCCACGTCAGTTCTCGCGACAACCCGCTGCTCAAGGAGTTGCGCAAGCTGGCGCACGACCCCGGTGCCTACCGCAAGGCCGGCCGCATCTGGCTGGAAGGCGACCACCTGTGCAGGGCGGCGCGCGAACGGGGCGTGCGTGCGGCCGTGGCGGTGTTCGCCGAGTCCTTCTGGCCGTCGGCTCGGGTGGAATGGGCCGGGGCGGCCCACAAGACCGTCGTCGTGGCGGACGATCTGCTGGCTGGCGTCAGCGGCCTGGAGTCTCCCGCGCCGATGGGGTTCGTGCTGGAGCTGCCCCGGCGGCCGGAGGTCCTGCCGTCGGCGGCCACCGTGGTGCTGGATCGTCTCCAGGATGCCGGCAATGTCGGTTCCATCCTGCGCAGCGCCGCGGCCTTCGGCTTTGCGCAGGTGATCGGGCTCAGGGGCACGGCCGCGCTTTGGGCGCCCAAGGTGCTGCGTGCCGGAATGGGCGCTCATTTCGGGCTGCGGCTGATCGAGGGCGTCGAGGCGGATGCGCTCGACGCGCTCGCCGTGCCATGGATCGCGACCAGTTCCCATCATGGCGACTGGCTTCATCGCGCGCAATTGCCCTATCCCTGCGCCTGGCTCATGGGCCACGAAGGGCAGGGCGTTTCGCCGGCGCTCGAAGCGCGCGCGGCGCGCAGAATCCGCATCGCGCAGCCGGGCGGCGAGGAGTCGCTCAACGTCGCCGCTGCGGCCGCGATCTGCCTTCATGCGAGCGCGGCATCGGCCGGTCCGTGATCCGGCCCCGGCTATAATCAAGGGCTTTCCCGCTCTCACCCCCGCCCTCAGCGCACGCAAGCCAACCTATCGACGAAAGTCGCGACTCCGGAGTCATTTCTTGGGTTCGCTTTGGGCGTCATCCATTCGGAGATCCCAGTGCTTTTGTCTCTCAAGGGAAATTTCCCGCCCGCCATCCTGGCGCTTGCAGACGGCACGGTCTTTCTCGGCAACTCGATCGGCGCCACCGGCGTCACGACTGGCGAAGTGGTGTTCAACACCGCGATGTCCGGTTACCAGGAAATCCTGACTGACCCGAGCTATTGCCAGCAGATCGTGACGCTCACGTATCCGCACATCGGCAACTATGGCGTCAACGACGAAGACATCGAAGCCGACAAGATCCATGCCGCCGGCCTGATCATCAAGGACCTGCCGCTCGTCGCATCGAACTTCCGCAAGACCGCCACGCTGAACGAATACCTCGTGCGCGGCAACACGGTCGCGATCGCCAACATCGACACCCGCAAGCTCACGCGCCACCTGCGTACCAATGGCGCCCAGAACGGCTGCATCCACGGCCTCGCCGATGGCGAGACCGTGACCCAGGCATTGATCGACAAGGCCGTGGCCGCCGCCAAGGCCGCGCCCGACATGGCCGGGCTCGACCTGGCCAAGGTGGTGTCGGTGAAGGAAACCTACGAGTGGACGCAGACCGAGTGGAAGCTCGTCCACGTCGACGGCAAGCCGGGCTACGGCGTGCAGATCACGCCCAGGTTCCACGTCGTGGCCTACGACTACGGCGTGAAGAAGAACATCCTGCGCATGATCGCGCAGCGCGGCGCGCGCATCACGGTCGTCCCCGCGCAGACGCCGGCGGCCGACGTGCTCAAGCTCAAGCCGGACGGCATCTTCCTGGCCAACGGCCCCGGCGACCCGGAACCCTGCGACTACGCCATCGACAGCACCCGCGAACTGATCGAGACCGGCATCCCGGTCTTCGGCATCTGCCTGGGCCACCAGATCATGGCGCTCGCCTCGGGCGCCAAGACCTTCAAGATGAAGTTCGGCCACCACGGCGCGAATCATCCCGTGAAAGACCTCGACAACGGTCGCGTGAGCATCACGAGCCAGAACCACGGCTTCGCCGTCGACGAGAAGACGCTGCCCGCCAACCTGCGGCCCACGCACATCAGCCTGTTCGACAACACGCTGCAAGGCCTGGCGCGCACCGACAAGCCGGCCTTCTGCTTCCAGGGGCATCCGGAAGCCTCGCCAGGCCCGCACGACATCGGCTATTTGTTCGATCGCTTCACGGCACTCATGCAAAGTCACAAAGAAGGACAGAAGAATGCCTAAGCGCACCGACCTCAAGAGCATCCTCATCATCGGCGCCGGCCCGATCATCATCGGCCAGGCCTGCGAGTTCGACTACTCCGGCGTGCAGGCCTGCAAGGCGCTGCGCGAGGAGGGCTACAAGGTCATCCTGATCAACAGCAACCCTGCGACGATCATGACCGACCCGGCCACGGCCGACGTCATCTACATCGAGCCGATCACCTGGCAGACGGTCGAGAAAATCATTGCCAAGGAGCGGCCCGACGCCATCCTGCCAACCATGGGCGGCCAGACCGCGCTCAACTGCGCGCTGGACCTCTGGCGCAACGGCGTGCTGGACAAGTACAAGGTCGAGCTGATCGGCGCCACGCCGGAAGCCATCGACAAGGCCGAGGACCGCCTGAAGTTCAAGGACGCGATGACCAAGATCGGCCTGGGCTCGGCGCGCTCGGGCATCGCGCATTCGCTGGACGAGGCCTGGGCGGTACAGAAGACAGTCGGCTTCCCGGTCGTGATCCGCCCCAGCTTCACGCTCGGCGGCACCGGCGGCGGCATCGCCTACAACCCGGAAGAGTTCGAGACCATCTGCAAGCGCGGCCTCGAAGCCTCGCCCACCAACGAGCTGCTGATCGAAGAGTCGCTGCTCGGCTGGAAAGAGTACGAGATGGAAGTGGTCCGCGACAAGGCGGACAACTGCATCATCGTCTGCTCGATCGAGAACCTCGACCCGATGGGCGTGCACACCGGCGACTCGATCACCGTCGCGCCCGCGCAGACCCTGTCGGACAAGGAATACCAGATCCTGCGCAATGCCTCGCTGGCGGTGCTGCGCGAGATCGGGGTCGACACCGGCGGCTCGAACGTCCAGTTCTCGATCAATCCGAAGGACGGCCGCATGGTCGTGATCGAGATGAACCCGCGCGTGTCGCGCTCCTCGGCCCTGGCCTCCAAGGCCACGGGCTTCCCGATCGCCAAGGTCGCGGCCAAGCTGGCCGTGGGCTACACGCTGGACGAACTGCGCAACGAGATCACCGGCGGTGCGACGCCCGCGAGCTTCGAGCCCAGCATCGACTACGTGGTCACGAAGATCCCCCGCTTCGCCTTCGAGAAATTCCCGCAGGCCGACTCGCGCCTCACGACCCAGATGAAGTCGGTCGGCGAGGTGATGGCCATGGGCCGCACCTTCCAGGAATCCTTCCAGAAGGCGCTGCGCGGACTGGAAGTCGGCGTGGACGGCCTGAACGAGAAGACGCAAGACCGCGAAGTGCTCGAGAAGGAACTCGGCGAGCCGGGGCCTGACCGCATCTGGTACGTCGGCGATGCCTTCGCCATGGGCCTGAGCGTGGACGAGGTGTTCGCGCTGACCAAGATCGACCCCTGGTTCCTGGTGCAGATCGAGGAGATCGTGAAGATCGAACTCGAGCTGGAAACCAAGTCGCTCGACGAGATCGATCGCGACACCCTGCTCGCGCTCAAGAAGAAGGGCTTCTCCGACCGTCGCCTCGCGCGCCAGCTGAAGACCACCGACACCGCGATCCGCGAGAAGCGCCGCGCCCTGGGCGTGCGCCCGGTCTACAAGCGCGTCGACACCTGTGCCGCGGAGTTCGCCACCAACACGGCCTACATGTACTCGACCTACGAGGACGAGTGCGAGGCCGCGCCGTCGGACAAGAAGAAGATCATGGTGCTAGGCGGTGGACCGAACCGCATCGGCCAAGGGATCGAGTTCGACTATTGCTGCGTCCATGCCGCGCTCGCCATGCGCGAGGATGGCTACGAGACCATCATGGTCAACTGCAATCCCGAGACCGTCTCGACCGACTACGACACCAGCGATCGTCTGTACTTCGAGCCGCTGACACTCGAGGACGTGCTGGAGATCGTCGACAAGGAAAAGCCGACCGGCGTGATCGTGCAGTACGGCGGCCAGACGCCGCTCAAGCTCGCGCTCGACCTGGAAGCCAACGGCGTGCCGATCATCGGGACCAGCCCGGACATGATCGACGCCGCCGAGGACCGCGAGCGCTTCCAGAAGCTGCTGCACGAACTCGGCCTGCGCCAGCCTCCGAACGCGACCGCGCGCACCGAGGCCGAGGCGTTGGAGAAGGCAGCCGCGCTGGGCTACCCGCTGGTGGTGCGGCCGAGCTATGTGCTCGGCGGCCGCGCGATGGAGATCGTGCACGAACAGCGCGACCTGGAGCGCTACATGCGCGAGGCGGTGAAGGTCAGCAACGACTCGCCGGTGCTGCTTGACCGCTTCCTGAACGACGCCGTCGAATGCGACGTCGACTGCCTGCGCGATGCCGAGGGCGCCACCCTGATCGGCGGCGTCATGGAGCACATCGAGCAGGCCGGCGTGCACTCGGGCGACTCCGCCTGCTCGCTGCCACCCTACAGCCTCAAGGCCGAGACCATTGCCGAACTCAAGCGGCAGAGCGCGGCCATGGCCAAGGCGCTCAATGTGGTCGGCCTCATGAACGTGCAGTTCGCCATTCAGGAGAAGGACGGCCAGGACGTGATCTACGTGCTGGAAGTGAACCCGCGCGCCTCGCGCACCGTGCCCTTCGTGAGCAAGGCGACCGGCATCCAGCTTGCGAAGGTCGCGGCCCGCTGCATGGCGGGTCAGTCGCTCGCCTCTCAGGGCATCACGAAGGAAGTCACGCCGCCGTACTTCAGCGTCAAGGAAGCGGTGTTCCCCTTCGTCAAGTTCCCTGGCGTGGACACCATCCTCGGCCCGGAAATGAAGTCGACGGGCGAGGTGATGGGCGTGGGCAAGACCTTCGGCGAAGCCTTCGTGAAGTCGCAAATTGGCGCAGGCACGCACCTGCCGAAGTCGGGCAAGGTCTTCATCTCGGTGAAGAACAACGACAAGGCGCGCGCGGTGGAAGTCGCGCGCGGCCTGGCGGCGCTGGGCTTCGAACTCATCGCGACCAAGGGCACGGCCGCCGCGATCAACGCCGCGGGCATCGCCTGCGCGGTGGTCAACAAGGTGACCGAAGGTCGGCCGCACATCGTGGACATGATCAAGAATCACGAGATCGCGCTGGTCATCAACACGGTGGAAGAGCGCCGCAATGCGATCACCGACTCGCGCCAGATCCGCACCTCGGCGCTTCTGGCTCGCGTGACGACCATCACGACCATCTTCGGCGCGGAGGCCGCCGTCGAAGGCATGCGCTACATGGACGAGCTCGGCGTGATCTCCATCCAGGAGATGCACGAGCAACTCGCGCACGCGTAGCGGGAAAGCAGGCCTTGCCGATGGACACGCAAATCGTCGAACTCGATCTGGCCGATTGGGCCGGGGCCGTGCCGAACGAGGCATGGATCGCCGCGCTCGAAGCCGGCAAGGTGCTGTACTTTCCCCGCCTGGCTTTCGAGCTGCTGCCCGAGGAGCGGGCCTTGTTGTCGCCCTCGGTGCTGTCGCCCGGCGTGCGCAACATCAGCCTCGATGCGAAAGGGCGCCTCAAGGGCGTCGCGGGCGACGAGGCCGCGCAAGGCGCGGTCTCGGCGATGGTCGCGCGCTTCCGCGCGCAGGCGCAGCAACTCATCCACGGATTGCTGCCGCACTACACGCCGGCATTGCGGCTCGCGCCGACCAGCTACCGGCCGGCGCAGGTGGAGACGCGCATGCAGTCCTGGCGAGCCGACGACCGGCGGCTCCACGTCGACGCCTTTCCCTCGCGGCCCAACTACGGCGAGCGCATCCTGCGGGTCTTCACCAACGTGAACCCGGACGGTGCGCCGCGCGTCTGGCGTGTCGGCGAGCCCTTCGAGACCGTCGCGAGACGTTTCCTCCCTCGCGCCAAGCCGTACTCCGCCTTGCAGGCGCGTTTGCTGCGGGCGCTGCGCGTGACCAAGTCGCTGCGCAGCGAGTACGACCACCTCATGCTGCAACTGCACGACGGCATGAAGTCCGACCTCGACTACCAGAAGAGCGCCGAGCAGCAGACCATGCCTTTTCCCTCCGGGTCGGTGTGGGTATGTTTCTCCGACCAGGCCTCGCACGCCGTCATGTCAGGCCAGTACATGCTGGAGCAGACGCTCCACCTGCCCGCTGCAAGGCAATACAATCCCGATTCGAGCCCGCTCGCGATCCTGAGCCGGCTGACCGGACGCACGCTCGTCTGATCCTTTCTCCCACATCGACCGCCGAACGGCAGCGTTCGGCGGTTTCGCTTTCTGGAGCAACCAACATGGCAACCATTCCCATCACCAAGCGGGGCGCGGAAAAGCTTCGCGAAGAATTGCAACGGCTCAAGACCGTCGACAGGCCTTCGGTCATCAACGCCATCGCCGAGGCACGCGCGCAGGGCGACATCAGCGAGAACGCCGAGTACGAAGCCGCGAAGGACCGCCAGGGCTTCATCGAAGGGCGAATTCAGGACATCGAAGGCAAGCTCTCGGCCGCGCAGATCATCGACCCGGCCGGGCTGGATGCCGGCGGCAAGGTCGTGTTCGGCTCGACCGTCGAACTCGAGGAAGAGAAGACCGGCGAGACCGTGAAGTACCAGATCGTCGGCGAGGACGAGGCCGACTTGAAGCTGGGCCTGATCAACGTCTCCAGCCCGATCGCCCGCGCGCTGATCGGCAAGGAGGAGGGCGACACGGCCGAGGTGCAGGCGCCCGGCGGCGTGAAGCGCTACGAGATCGTCGCCGTCAGCTACCTCTGAGACCGCGGCACATGAGGGACCGGATCGCCCTGATGCTGGCGGCCCTATGGTGGGGCAGCCTGACGACGATCGGTTTCCTGGTGGTTCCGATGCTCTTCGCGAAGCTCGGCAACCCTTCGGTCGCGGGCAATTTTGCGGGGCAGTTGTTCGCGGCGCAGAGCTGGGTCGCGATCGCGTGCGGTCTCGCGTTGCTGATTCACTTCCGGAGCAAGGCCGACGAGCGCATGGACGCGCCGGTGCGGCAGGCCATCTTCCTGGTCCTGGCGGCGCTGTTGCTGGCCTTGCTCCAGCAATACGCGGTCGCGCCCCGCATCCTCGCGCGCGAGAACCTCGGGCTCTGGCACCCGGTCGGCAGCGGCATGTACCTGGGCCAGTGGCTGTGCGCCGGCGTCCTGCTGTGGCGCATGGGCCGCCGGGCCGCCGCCTGATCCCGGCGGATCAGGCCTGCCAGAACGAGGTGATCCAGCGCGCCGGGCGGATGAAGCGGAAGCGCCGGTTGCGCCGCCCCGCCAATGCATCGGGCGGATTGCATTCCCCGTGGAAGACCATGATCCGGGCGCCCTCCGGCACGAAGGGTTCGCGCCAGTAGTTGGTGGGCCAGGTGGGGATGCCGTGATATTTGAAGCTCGGGCACCATGCCGCCGGCCAGTACTTCAGCTTGCCCTGCCGGTGGATGAAGTCCGACAGATAAGCCTGCTCGTTGCGGAACTCTTCCTGCACCGCATCCATGTTCTCCCGGAAGTACGCCAGGACGTCCGCATGAGCCCCCAGTTCGAAGCGGTACACCGACGAATTGCCGGTGATGCGCCGCCGGCGCCAGGGCCGCTCGTAGTCATGGATGATGAGGAACTCGCCGGGGTACGTGAAGAATTCGTCCAGGCTGCCCACCACGACCACATCGAGGTCAAGGAAGAGCGCCGTGCCCCGGAGGCCGTGAAGGTCCTCCTCGAAGGTGGTCAGCTTCTTCCAGGCGCGATCCACCTGTCCAGGGGCGAGTTCCAGGTCGAGCGGCGGGATGGGCAGGCACTGGACTTCGCCGCGGATGCCTGCGCTGTCGTCGGTCAGGCAGACGAAGTTGAAGTCACCGCTCAGGTGACGCCGCGCCATCGCGTAGAGACGATTGACGTAGTCGGGGCCGTACTTCGTGCCCCATTTCATGCAGAGGATGTGACGCTGTCGCGTCGCCGTTGACTGGCCGGGCATCCTCAGTCGGCCTGGCGGCGCTTCTTGACCGACAGCGGCTTCTTCGCCTTGGCGCGCTTGATCGTGCCGCCCGGGGTGAGACGCTGGTTCCCGAGCACCCGCAGGGTCTTGATCTCGGGGCGCTGGCCGGCGCGCTTGCTGTACTTGATCACCTTCACGTCGCGCGGGCCGGGCAAGCGGTCCTCGTCGATCTCGCGTTGCTTTTCGGGAATGGGGCGCCAAAGCACCAGCAGCTTGCCGATATGCTGGATCGGTGCGGCGTTCAGGTCGTCCGCCAGCGTCTGGAGCATGGCTTCGCGCGCGGGGCGGTCGTCGGAGAAGACGCGAACCTTGATGAGCCCGTGGGCCTTGAGCGCGGCGTCGGCTTCCTTCTTGACGGCCGGGGTGAGCCCGTCGCCGCCGACCATGACGATCGGATCCAGATGGTGCGCTTCGGAGCGGTGCACCTTGCGCTGCGCAGGGGTAAGTTGAATGGCGGGCATCCCCGTATTATCGAGTGTCAATGAATTCCAAAACCAAAAGCAAGAAGGTCAACAAGGCGTGGCTGCACGACCATGTGAACGACCCCTACGTGAAGCTCGCGACCCGGGAGGGCTACAGGGCGCGCGCGGCTTACAAGCTCAAGGAGATCGACGAGACACTCGGGTTGATCCGGCCCGGCCAGCTGGTTGTGGACCTGGGCTCCACGCCCGGCGCGTGGAGCCAGTACGTGCGCCGCCGGATGTCGCCGGAAGGCGCGGCGGCGGGCGCGCTGGACGGCACCATCATCGCGCTCGACCTCCTGCCGATGGAGCCGATCGAGGGGGTGACCTTCCTCCTGGGTGATTTCCGGGAAGCCGAAGTGCTGGATCGGCTGGCCCTCGTCATGGATGGCCGCCTCGCCGATGTGGTCATTTCCGACATGGCGCCGAACCTCTCGGGCATCGCCTCGGCCGATACGGCACGCATCGCGCACCTCATCGAGCTTGCGATCGACTTCGCCCGGCACCACATGAAACCGGAGGGCGCGCTGGTCGCCAAACTGTTCCATGGGAGCGGCTACGCCGAGCTGACGCGGCTTTTCAAGGACAACTTCCGCGTGGCGAAACCGATGAAACCCAAGGCCTCGCGGGACAAATCCTCCGAGACTTTCATGGTGGGCATCGGGCTCAAAAACCCGGATACGAACTGATACGTCGCCCCGGCGAATGTCATTCGACTTGAAACCACCGGCCTCCTATGCCTTCCATAGGGAAATTCCGACGTTTCGCAGGTTGAAAAGCCTAAAATGGGCGCCAATTGCTTGCCACGGCGCTGTTTTCTTTTTCGCCGGCACGCGCTTTTGACTGGAGCTTCGTTTGAACAATCAGTGGTTTTCCAAAGTTGCCGTCTGGCTTGTCATCGCGATGGTGTTGTTTACTGTGTTCAAGCAGTTCGACACCCGCGGCGTCGCCGGGGCCGGCAACGTCGGTTACTCCGACTTCCTGGAAGAAGTCCGCAGCAATCGCATCAAGAGCGCCACGATCCAGGAAGGCCAGGGCGGCAGCGAGATCGTCGCGATCACCAACGATGACCGCAAGATCCGCACGACGGCCACGTACCTCGATCGCGGCCTGGTCGGCGACCTGATCGCCAACAACGTCAAGTTCGACGTCAAGCCGCGCGAGGAGGGCTCGCTCCTCATGACGCTGCTGGTGAGCTGGGGCCCGATGCTGCTGCTGATCGGCGTGTGGGTGTACTTCATGCGCCAGATGCAGGGCGGCGGCAAGGGTGGCGCCTTCAGCTTCGGCAAGAGCAAGGCGCGCATGCTCGACGAGAACAACAATCAGGTCACCTTCGCCGACGTGGCGGGCTGCGACGAGGCCAAGGAAGAGGTCAAGGAGGTCGTCGACTTCCTGAAGGACCCCGCCAAGTTCCAGAAGCTCGGCGGCCGCATTCCGCGGGGCCTGCTGCTGGTCGGGCCTCCCGGCACCGGCAAGACCTTGCTGGCCAAGGGCATCGCCGGCGAAGCGAAGGTGCCGTTCTTCTCGATCTCCGGTTCGGACTTCGTCGAGATGTTCGTCGGCGTAGGCGCGGCGCGTGTGCGCGACATGTTCGAGAACGCCAAGAAGAACGCGCCGTGCATCATTTTCATCGACGAAATCGACGCGGTCGGTCGCCAGCGCGGCGCCGGCCTGGGCGGCGGCAACGACGAGCGCGAGCAGACGTTGAACCAGATGCTGGTCGAAATGGACGGCTTCGAGACCAACCTCGGCGTGATCGTGGTCGCAGCCACGAACCGTCCGGACATCCTCGACGCCGCGCTGCTGCGCCCCGGCCGCTTCGACCGCCAGGTCTACGTGACGCTGCCGGACATCCGAGGCCGCGAGCAGATCCTGAACGTCCACATGCGCAAGGTGCCGCTGGGCCAGGACGTGAACCCGAGCATCATCGCGCGCGGCACGCCCGGCATGTCGGGCGCCGACCTCGCCAACCTGTGCAATGAAGCCGCCTTGATGGCCGCACGCCGCAACGCGCGCGTGGTTGAGATGCAGGACTTCGAGAAGGCCAAGGACAAGATCTTCATGGGCCCCGAGCGCAAGAGCATGGTCATGCCCGAGGAAGAGCGCCGCAACACGGCCTACCACGAGTCCGGCCACGCCCTCATCGGCAAGCTGCTGCCCAAGTGCGACCCCGTGCACAAGGTGACCATCATCCCGCGCGGCCGCGCGCTGGGCGTGACCATGAGCCTGCCGGCGCAGGACCGCTACAGCTACGACCGCGAATACATGCTCAACCAGATCAGCATGCTCTTCGGCGGCCGCATCGCCGAAGAGGTGTTCATGCACCAGATGACCACCGGTGCCAGCAACGACTTCGAACGTGCCACGCAAATTGCCCGCGACATGGTGATGCGTTACGGGATGACCGAATCCCTGGGCCCGATGGTCTACGCTGAGAACGAAGGCGAGGTGTTCCTCGGCCGCTCGGTCACCAAGACCACCAACATGAGCGAATCGACCATGCAGAAGGTCGATGCCGAGGTGCGCCGCATCATCGACGAGCAGTACGCTCTGGCGCGTCGCCTGATCGAGGAGAACAGCGACAAGATGCATGCCATGGCGAAGGCGCTGCTCGAATGGGAAACCATCGACACCGAGCAGCTGGACGACATCATGGCCGGCCGCGCGCCGCGCCCGCCCAAGGACTGGACGCCGCGCATTCCGCCTTCGGGCAGCGGCGGCGGCAGTGGCGGTACGCCGGCGGTCAATCCCGATCCGGCGCCCACAGCGGCCTGAGCATGGCGCTTTGGCGATCAACGGGGCCTCTGGCCCCGTTTTTTGTTTGGGAACGTGCATGACGAGCGCAGCCTGGCACACCACGCGCTTCGTCATCGATCTCGCGCAGCCGAAAGTGATGGGCATCGTCAACGTGACGCCCGACTCCTTCTCCGATGGCGGCGCGCATGCGTCAACGGACACCGCCTTGCGCCACTGCGCGGAACTGGTGGCGCAGGGCGCTGACATCCTCGACATCGGCGGCGAGTCGACGCGCCCGGGCAGCCCCCCCGTGCCGCTGGATGCCGAACTGGCGCGCGTGCTTCCCGTGCTGCGCGAGGCGGTGAAGCTGGGCGTGCCGGTCTCGGTCGACACCTACAAGTCGGAAGTCATGCGCGCGGCGCTTGACCTGGGTGCCGACATCGTCAACGACATCTGGGCGCTGCGTCAGCCCGGAGCGCGCGAAGCCATCGCCGCCCACCCGTCCTGCGGGGTCTGCCTGATGCACATGCACCGCGAACCGCAGACCATGCAGGCCGCGCCGATGGAGGGCGACGTGCTCCCGAGCGTTCGCGCCTTCCTCGAACATCAGACCAGGGCGCTGCTCGATCTGAACGTCGACACCGCGCGCATCGTGTGGGATCCGGGCATCGGCTTCGGCAAGACGGTCTCGCAGAACTTCGCGCTGCTCGCCCGCCAGGGCGAGCTGCTCGCGGCCGGCTGGCCGATTCTCGCCGGCTGGTCGCGCAAGTCCTCGCTCGGTGCCGTCACCGGCATCGACCCGGCCGACGCGCGCATGGTGCCCAGCGTGGCCGCCGCTGTGCTGGCGGTCGAGAAGGGCGCATCGATCTTGCGCGTGCATGATGTGCGCGAAACCATTGCTGCCTTGGCCGTGTGGCGCGCGATGACCGCAGAACAACAAGGACAGGATCCCCAACCATGACCAGAAAATACTTCGGCACCGACGGCATTCGCGGCACGGTCGGCCAGGCACCCATCACCCCCGACTTCGTCCTCCGGCTTGCCCACGCGGTCGGCCGCGTGCTCAAGCGAACGGAATCCCGCCCCACCGTGCTTATCGGCAAGGACACGCGCATCTCCGGCTACATGCTCGAATCGGCGCTCGAATCCGGCTTCAATTCGGCCGGCGTCGATGTCGTACTGCTCGGCCCCTTGCCGACACCCGGCGTGGCCTACCTCACGCGCGCCCAGCGAGCCAGCCTGGGCGTGGTGATCAGCGCCAGCCACAACGCCTTTCCGGACAACGGCATCAAGTTCTTCAGCGCCCAGGGCCGCAAGCTCAGCGACGAATGGGAGCTGGAGGTCGAGGCCGCCCTCGAGGAGCCGCCGGTGTGGGCTGATTCGGCCCAGCTCGGCAAGGCCCGCCGCCTCAACGACGCGCCGGGCCGCTACATCGAGTTCTGCAAGAGCACCTTCGCCAACGACCTCACGCTGCGCGGGATGAAGCTGGTGGTCGATGGCGCGCACGGCGCGGCATACCAGGTGGCGCCGCAGGTGTTCCACGAACTCGGCGCGGACGTGACCAGCATCGGCTGCGCACCCGATGGCCTCAACATCAACAAGAACGTCGGCGCCACGCACCCGCAGGCGCTGGCCGAAGCCGTGGTCGCGCGAGGCGCGGACTACGGTATCGCGCTCGATGGCGATGCGGACCGCCTGCAACTGGTGGATGCCACCGGGCGCCTCTTCAATGGCGACGAGTTGCTGTACCTGATGGTGATGGAGCGCATCGCCCGTGGCGAGAAGCCTTCGGGCGTCGTCGGCACGCTCATGACGAACAAGGCTGTCGAAGTCGCGTTGCGTGGCCAGGGCATCGAGTTCGTGCGTGCGCGCGTCGGCGACCGCTATGTGCTCGAAGAACTTGAGAAGCGGCATTGGCTGCTGGGCGGCGAAGGCTCCGGCCATCTGCTCGCGCTCGACCGCCACACGACCGGCGATGGCATCGTGAGCGCCTTGCAGGTGCTGCAGGCCTGCGTGCGCAGCGGCAAGCGGGTGGCTCAGTTGCTGGCAAGCGTGAAGCTCTTCCCCCAGACGCTCATCAACGTGCGGCTCTCGTCGGGCCAGGATTGGAATGCCAACAAGGCGCTGGTCACCGAGATCGGACGCGTGGAAGACGAACTCGGCGACGGGGGGCGCGTGCTGATCCGCGCCAGCGGCACCGAGCCAGTGCTGCGGGTCATGGTGGAAGCCCGCGATGCCGACCAGGCCGACGCCTTCGCGCGGCGGCTGGTCGCGGTGGTCGAGGCGGGCTGAGCATGGCGATCGAGATCCTGCTTGCGAACTATCGAGATCCGGACCATGCGCAGGCGCTCGTCAACTTGCTGGATGCCTACGCACGGGACCCGGCGGGCGGCGGCACGCCCCTGACCGCGGAGGTGATGGAGCAGTTGCCGCGCGCGCTGGAGGCGCGGCCCCAGGCCTTCAGCATCCTGGCCTATGACGGGGAACAGCCCGTCGGGCTCATCAACTGCATCGAGGGCTTTTCAACCTTCGCGTGCAGGCCGCTGGTCAATGTGCACGACGTGGTCGTGCTGGCCAGCCACCGTGGCCGGCGGATCGCGCAGCGCATGCTGGCGCGCGTGGAAGAAGAGGCCAGGCGGCGAGGCGCCTGCAAGCTCACGCTCGAAGTGCTGTCGGGCAACCCGAGCGCGCTGAAGGCCTACGAGCGTGAAGGCTTCGCGAACTACCAGCTCGACCCCGCCTTCGGCTCCGCGATGTTCCTCCAGAAGAAGCTCTAGAAACGAGTAACGGGCATCGAGCCGTCGTCCTTGCTCGGCGCGTACTTGCCCAGCTCCCACTTGGCGATCGCGTTGCGGTGCACCTCGTCCGGGCCGTCCGCGAAGCGCAGCGTGCGGGCGCCGGCATAGGCATAGGCCAGCGGGAAGTCGTCGCACATGCCGCCGCCGCCATGCACCTGCATGGCCCAGTCGATCACCTGGCAGGCCATGCTGGGCGCGACCACCTTGATCATCGCGATCTCGGTCTTGGCGACCTTGTTGCCGGCGACGTCCATCAACCATGCAGCTTTCAGCGTGAGCAGACGGGCCATGTCGATCTTGCAGCGTGCTTCCGCGATGCGCTCCTGGGTGACGGTCTGCGACGCAACCGTCTTGCCGAAGGCGACGCGCGAAGAGGCGCGCTTGCACATGAGTTCCAGCGCGCGCTCGGCCAGCCCGACCAGCCGCATGCAATGGTGGATGCGCCCGGGCCCGAGGCGGCCTTGCGCGATCTCGAAGCCGCGGCCCTCGCCCAGCAGGATGTTGCCCGCCGGTACGCGCACGTTCTCGAAGTACATCTCCACGTGCCCGTGCGGCGCGTCGTCATAGCCCATCACGTTGAGCGGCCGCACGATGCGGATGCCCTTGGCGTCGGCCGGCACCACCACCATGCTCTGCTGCGAATGGCGCGGCGCGTCGGCGTCGGACTTGCCCATGGTGATGAAGACCGCGCAGCGCGGATCGGCCGCGCCGGAAATCCACCACTTGCGGCCGTTGATCACATACTCGTCGCCCTGGCGCTCGATGCGGGTCGAGATGTTGGTGGCGTCGCTCGAGGCTACGTCGGGCTCGGTCATCGCGAAGGCGGAGCGGATCTGGCCTTCCAGCAGCGGCTTGAGCCAGCGCGCCTTGATCTCGGCCGAGCCGTAGCGCGCAATCGTCTCCATGTTGCCGGTATCCGGCGCGGAGCAGTTGAACACCTCGCTGGCCCACGGAACGCGGCCCATGATCTCGGCCAGCGGCGCGTATTCCTGGTTGGTGAGGCCGGCGCCTTCATAGCCTGATGCCGCGGCGCTGTCGACTGGCAGAAACAGGTTCCACAGACCTTGCGACTTGGCCTTCTCCTTCAGCTTCTCCACGGTCTTGAGCGCGGTCCAGCGCTTGCCCGCGGCTGTGTTCGCGGCGAGTTCCGCCGTGTACTCTGCCTCCGCGGGGTAGATGTGGTCTTCCATGAAGGCGCTGACGCGCTTCTGCAAGTCCTTGGTCTTGGCCGAGTAGTCGAAATCCATGTTGTCTCCTGTGAATGTGGGGGAGGGTTCAGGCCCGCTGCGCGAACTGCCAGGCCATCTCGGCCATGGGACGCGCGCCGCGCCCCGAGGCCACGGCCTGCTCGCTCGACGCGGTGCCCGCCTCGACGCGCTTGGCGATGCCCTGGAGGATCGCGGCCATGCGGAACAGGTTGTAGGCCTGGTAGAAGTTCCAGTCGGGCGCGAGCGCCTCGGGCGTGGTGAGGCCGGTACGGTCACAGTAGCGGCGGATGTATTCACTCTCTGTCGGGATGCCCAGGCTCTTCAGGTTGAGCCCGCCGATGCCGCGGAAGGCGCCCGGCGCGATGTGCCAGGACATGCAGTGGTAGCTGAAGTCCGCGAGCGGATGCCCCAGCGTCGAAAGCTCCCAGTCCAGCACGGCGATCGCGCGCGGCTCGGTGGCGTGGAACATCAGATTGTCCAGCCGGTAGTCGCCATGCACGATGGAGGTCATCTTCTCGTCGCGCGCACTGGCTGGCATGTGGGCGGGCAGCCATTCCATCAGCCGGTCCATCTCCGGGATGGGCTGGGTGACCGACGCCACGTACTGCTTGCTCCAGCGGCCGATCTGGCGCTCGAAGTAGTTGCCCGGCTTGCCGTAGTCGGCCAGGCCGCGCTCGGCGAACTTGACGGAGTGCAGCGCCGCGATGACGCGGTTCATCTCGTCGTAGATCGCGGCGCGCTCGGCATTGTCCATGCCGGGCAAGGATTGGTCCCACAGCACGCGGCCGGCCATGAACTCCATGATGTAGAAGGCGCGTCCGATGACGGACTCGTCCTCGCACAGGCAATGCATGCGGGGCACGGGCACATCCGTGCCGGCGAGGCCGCTCATCACCTTGAACTCCCGCTCGACCGCGTGGGCCGAAGGCAACAGCCTGGCCACCGGGCCGGGCTTGGCGCGCATCACATAGCTCTGGGAAGGCGTGACGAGCTTGTAGGTCGGGTTCGACTGGCCGCCCTTGAACATCTCGACCGTGAGCGGGCCCTTGAAACCCTCCAGGTTCTTCACCAGCCACGCGGTCAGCGCATCGACGTCGAAGACATGCTGGCTGGAGACGGGGCGGGTGCCGACGAATTTGTCGAAGTCCTGGGTCATGGTCGGGATGTCTCTGTGGGTTCTTATTGGTCGTCGGCTTCGGAGATGCGCATCAGCGCGGCGCGATCGAGCACCACCAGCCCGCCGGGCTCGATGCGGATCGCGTTCTCCCGCTCCATCGCCTTCAGTTCCTGGTTGACGCGCTGGCGCGAGGCGCCGAGAAGCTGTGCGAGTTCTTCCTGCGCCAAATGCAGGCCGATGCGCATCTGGCTGCCGTCCGCCAGGTTCGGCACGCCGTAGCTGCGCACCAGGTGGATGAGCTGCTTGGCCAGCCGCGCGCGCAAGGGCAGGGTGTTGAGGTCCTCGACCAGCCCGAAGAGCTGGCGGATGCGCCGTGCCTGAAGACGCATCAGCGCCTCGTACAACTCGACGTGGCTCGCCAGGATCTTCTGGAAGTCGCCACGCGCGACGCACAGCAGGGTGGAGTCCCCATGCGCATAGGCGTCGTGCGTGCGCCGGTCGCCGTCGAACATCGCCACGTCGCCGAACCAGATGCCCGGCTCCACGTAGGTCAGCGTCACCTGCTTGCCCGATACCGCCGTCGAACTCACCCGCACCGCGCCCTTGGCGCATGCGATCCAGTGCTCGGGCGGATCCCCGCGCGCCGAAATCAGCTCGCCGTCCTTGTAGCGTTTGACGAAGGCACATCGAAGAATGTCGTGGCGCAGCGATGGAGAAAGAGAAGAGAACCAGCGACCACCGTTGATCGCCTCACGTTCCTCGATGGTAAGAATGGGGTCGTCCATGGACTGTCCTGTCGGTGACTGAAAAGCTGGTGGTTGTCGCGGGAGCGACGCGGCGCTACTCGTAGCGCGGCGTCTGCTTGGACAGGAAGGCCGCGATGCCGATGCCCGCGTTCGCGTGGTGCAGGTTGCGCACGAAGTGGTCGCGCTCCTGCGAGAGCTGCGAGGCCAGCGTCGCGTTGCGCGACTCGCCGAGCAGCTCCTTGATGCTGGCGAGCGCATTGGGCGCACGCGCATTGAGCCGCGCGGCCAGCGCCAGCGCGGTCGCGAGCGCCTGCCCGTTATCGCTCAGTTCGTTGACCAGCCCCGCCGCATGAAGACGCGATGCCGGCAGGCGTTCGCCCAGCATGAGCCACTCGCTGGCCAACTGGCGCGGCAGTGCCTGACCCAGGTGCCAGCTCAGACCGCCGTCCGGCGACAACGCGATGCTGCTGTAGGAAGCGGCGAAGACGGCATCCCGCGCGGCGACGATGAAATCGCAGGCCATCGCCAGCGAGAAGCCCGCGCCGGCGGCGGCCCCCTCGACCGCCGCGATGATCGGCTTGGGGAAGGTGCGGATCGAATCGATCCAGGTGTGCAGCGCCTCGATGCTCTCCGCCTGCACCGAGGGCGGACGCTCGCGGTTGGACGAGAGGCGCTGCAGCGAGCCGCCAGCGCAGAACCACGCGCCCTCGCCGACCAGGATCACGCTGCGGATCTCGTCGCTGCTCTCGGCGCCATTGAGCGCCTCGATGCCAGCCGCGTACATCTCGGGGCCAAGGGCGTTGCGTTGCGATGGATTGGAGAGCGTGAGCACCATGGTGCTGCCTTCGCTCGTGCTCTTGAGTTCTGCGGTCATTGTCTGGTCTTACTCTTCTTGGTGGGTGAGGCTCAGCCCGAGCGCGCCGCGGCGGCGCAACCAGGGGCTGGGGCGATAGCGCGGGTCGCCGTAGACGGTCTGGAGATTGAACAGCACCTCCAGCAGGTTGGTCGGGCCGTAGAGATCGCCCATCGCGAGCGGGCCCTGCGGGTAGCCGAGGCCCAGCTTCACGGCGGTTTCCAGGTCCGCCGGCGAGCACACGCCCTGCTGGCACATGTCGGAAGCGATGTTCACGATGGTGCCCACGACGCGCTGCGTGACGAAGCCGCCGCTGTCGCGAATCACGCTCACGGCCTTGCCGTCGCGTGCGAAGAGCGCATGGGCCGCGTCGCGCATATCGCGCCGCGTCGCGGGGTTGGTGGCGATCACGCGGCGCTTCGTGGCAGCGTCATCCACCATCATGTCGATGCCCACGGTGCGCGTCGCGTCGAGGCGCTCGACCGCCGCCACCGTCGTCACGTCGAAGCCCAGCGGCGCGACAACGATCAGCGCGTTCGACGAAGGCGCCGCGCCGCTTTCGAGTTGCGCGCCGAGCGCGTGCACGAGCCGCAGCAGTTCGGGGCGCCGTGTCGCGCGCGGCGGCACCCACACCGGCGCAAGCGCATCCACCACCGGCACGGGCGGCTCCGGCACCGGTTGCATCGCGCCGTCGACATAGCGGTAGAAGCCTTCGCCCGTCTTGCGCCCCAGCGCACCCGCGGCCAGGCGCTGCGCCGTTATCACGCTTGGGCGGAAGCGCGGCTCGTCGTAATACTGACGGTAGATCGATTCCATCACCGGATGGGATACGTCGAGCGCCGTCAGGTCCAGCAACTCGAAGGGGCCGAGGCGAAAGCCGGCCTGGTCCTTCAGGATGCGGTCGATGGTGGCGAAATCCGCCACGCCTTCGCCGACGATGCGCAGCGCTTCTGTGCCGTAGCCGCGTCCCGCATGGTTGACGATGAAACCGGGCGTGTCCTTCGCCTGCACGGCGCTGTGGCCCATCTGCGATGCATAGCCGGCCAGCCGCTGGCAGACCTCGGACTGCGTCTTGAAGCCCGCGACCACCTCGACCACCTTCATCAGCGGCACGGGGTTGAAGAAATGGAAGCCCGCCATGCGGCCCGGATGCGCCATCACCGCCGCGATGGCCGTGACCGAAAGCGAAGAGGTGTTCGTCGCGAGCACCGCGGAGGGTGGGACGACGGTTTCAAGCGACCGGAAGAGCGCGCGCTTGACCTCCAGGTCCTCGACGATGGCCTCGATGACCAGCTCGCATCCGGCGAGGGCCTGCATCGTATCGACGACCTGCACGCGGGCGGCGAGGGCGGCGTGCCGTGCCTCGTCCAGCTTGCCTTTCTCCCGCAGCTTCTGCCATTGTGCGAGGATGGCATCGCGCCCTCGCGTCGCCGCGCCCTCGAAACTATCGAACAGGAGAACCTGGCTTCCGGCTTGTGCTGCAATCTGAGCAATACCCCGGCCCATGGCGCCAGCGCCGATAACGCCTATGTTGGAAAAATTCACAGTCATTTGATAATTGTCTCTCGGTGGATGTACCGTCCTGACCCTCATGTCAGAATGCGTTAACTTTCGATTACCTTTTCATTCGACACATTTTGCAGATCCCACGACTCGCGGCGGCCCTGTTTCTACTCGGAACCGTCCTTGAATCATCGGCCTTGACGATCGGACGCCCCCAAGGGGCGCTTTGGATCGGCAAACCGCTGGACGTGGTGATCCCTCTGTCGCTCGATGCGGCGGAGGCCAGCGGATCGCTGTGCCTCGAGGCGGAAGTCCTGCAGGGCGACACGGCGATCCCCGACCGTCGCGTGACGGTCTCGCTCGAACCCGGTTCGGATCCCGCCAATTCCCGCATGCACGTGCGCTCCACGGTTCCGGTGGAGGAGCCCGTCGTCACCGTGAACGTGCGCGCAGGTTGCGACATGCGCTCGACCCGAAGCTACACCTTGCTCGCGGACGTGCCGGCCGAGGTCGTCTCGCCTGCGGCCAGGGCTTCCGGCGCCGGGGCATCGTCCGGCGGGACGGTACCCACGCCCGCGCAGTCAGCGGTTCGCCCGCAAGCCCGTGGCGCCCAGGCAGGCGCGTCGTCCGGCCAGGCTGATGCCGGTGCGCCGCCGGTTCGACGGACGCCACCCGTGGCGCGCGCGCGGATCCCCGAGGCGGACCCACAGGCTTCCGCCCAGGCGCCGGCCCCGCCGCGCCGGGCTGCCACCGCACAGGCACCCGCGGCGCCGCGCGCGGTTGTTCCGCGCACCACTCCCGCGGCACCCAGGCCCGCCGCGCCGGCAGCGGCGGCCGCGCCGAAGCGAGAGGCTGCCGCGGGCGGATCCCGCCTGCAACTTGATACCCTGGAGCCCGCCGCCACCGCGACAGCCGGCCTCAAGACCGCTTCCCAGCTTTCGCTTCCCGCCACCGAAGATCCGACCAGGCGCGCGGAAGCCGCCGCCCAGTGGCGAGCACTCAACGCCACGGGCGACGAAGGGCAGCGCGATGCCCAGCGCGACGCGCAACGGATGCAGGCCTTGGAGGCCACGCTGGCCGCCCTGCGCGAGCAGACCGCGCAGAACCAGCGCACGCTGCTCGAGATGCGCAACGAGCTTGCAGTCGCGCGCGAAAGTCGCTACCTCAATCCGCTGGTGTACGCGCTGGTCGCGTTGCTTCTGCTCGCGCTGATCGCGATCTTCATGCTGTGGCGCCTTGCACGCCGCAGCGCCGCGCCCGAATGGTGGGGCGAAGCGCCGGCGAAGGGGGAAGAAGCGAGCACCAACCGGAAACCAGGGGCGCGTCAGCAGGGCCTGCTGGATGAAGACCTGGAGCCGGAGCCCGAGCCGCAAGAGCGCCCCTTGTCGCGACGCAGCGCGAACACGACCACCTTCGGCGCCACCCCCTTCGCGCCGCTGGAGCCGGACGAGTTCGACGACAGCGGCTATGACGAGCCCGAGCCGCACGCGGCCCGCACCTTTGACAGCGCACCAGTGCGGCCCGTCAACACCGAGGAGCTCTTCGACGTGCAACAGCAGTCGGATTTCTTCCTCTCGCTCGGCCAGCACGACCAGGCGATCGCCGTGCTGCGCGAGCACATCGCGGCCAATCCCGGCACGAGCGCGCTGGCCTATCTCGACCTGCTGCGCATCTTCCATTCGCTCGGCCGCAAGGAAGACTACACGCGCCTGGCGGAAGAGTTCGAGCACGCCTTCAACGCCGACGTGCCGGTGTTCGAGAACTTCACGGATGCGGGACGCGGCCTGGAGCACTACCCAGGTACCCTGGCGCGCATCGAATCGCAATGGCCCGCGCCGGGCACGCTGGCCCTGATCGAGGAACTCGTTTTCCGCCGGCCCGGTGTGCACGAGGACGGCGCCTTCGATCTGGCCGCTTACCAGGAACTGCTGCTGCTCTACTCCGTGGCCAAGGAAGTGATCGACCCCGACAGCGCACCGCCCGCACCGTTCACGCCGCAGTCCTTTCTCGATACCTATCACGGCACCGAGCCGACGACCGCCACGGCGCCGCTCTCGACCACCGCCGCCTCCTTCGAGCCGGAGACGCCACCTGAACCGGTCAGGGACGGTCCTACGCTCGACCCGTCGATCTACGGCTCGATCGACGACGGCCTGCACCATGAGACCGTGCTGATTCCCGATGTGTCGCCGGCACCCGTGCCCACGCTTGACCCCGCCCAGCCGCCGAAGCCCCGCCAGGGCGCGGACATGGACCTCGCGGAGTTCGACAAGACCGCGTACGAGACGATGCCGACACCACTCGAAGCGCCCGCGCCGCCCGCGCCATCGAGCGATCCGCACATCATCGACTTCGAGCTCTTCGATCCCGAGACCGAGGCCGAGATCGCGCCCAAGCCGATCATCAAGCGCTGATCACGGCCTCGCGGCGGCGGGCCCGCTCCACGGCCGCGCTGAGCGCCAGGGCGAGCAGCATCAAGGCCAGTCCGGCCCAGCTGATCCACTCGGCCATGTCGTTGGCCAGCAGCCAGCCTCCTGCGGCCGCGCCCACGGCCTGGCCGATGTAGATTCCCGAGCTGTTGAGCGCGATGGACCCAGGTGCCAGTGCCGGCGATTGCGCCACCAGCCGCGCCTGCTGCGCCGAATTGGTCGCGAAGCAGCCAAGGCCCCACGGGATGAGGATCAGCGCGACTCCCGCCAGAGCCGTCCCCAGCGGCCACAGGAGCAGACTCGACGCGATCAGCGCGGTCGTGATCATCACGGCACGTGCCGGACCGATGCGGTCGATGTGCCGGCTGACGAGCATGTTGCCCGCCAGGCCGCAAACGCCAAACCAGCCCCACAGGAAGCCCAACTCGGTTGCACTGGCGCCGACGCTTTGCTTGAGGATGGGCGCGAAGTAGCTGAACAGCACGAACTGCCCGGCCCCTTGCAGCGCGGTGACGGACACGACACCCATCAGCAAGGGGTTTTGCAGCACACGGCCCCAGGCTTCGCGCGAGAGCGCGGCGGGCCGGATGCCCGTGGGCAGCTTGAACCAGATCCATGCCGCGCACAAGGCAGCCAGGAGCCCCACGGCCGCGAAGGCCGCGCGCCACCCGAAGGTGCCGCCCAGCACCGCGCCGATCGGGAGACCCAGCACCGAGGCCATGGACCAGCCGAGAAAGATGAAGGTCACGGCACGCCCTCGTTCCTCAAGCGGCACGAGCAGGCCGACGCAGGCCGCTGCCTGCGCGGTGAAGATGGCCGGCGCGATCACCGTCAGCATCCGCACGGCCAGCAACTCGCCGAAGCCCGGCATCAAGGCTGCCAGCAGATGTCCGCAGGCGTACCAGAGCATCGTGCAGGCCAGCAGCACCCGCCGGTCCCAGCTCGCGACCACGGTGGCCAGCAGAGGGGCGCCGAGGCACATCACGACCGCGCCGGCCGTGATCAACTGCCCGGCGGTGGCCGCGCTGACCTGCAGCGAACTGCTGAGTTCATTGAGCGTGCCGGGCACGACCATCACGCCCGTGCCGATCACGAAGTTGCCTGCCAGGAGCGCCCACAGGGCCGAGGGCAGGGCAGGCCGCTTCAACGCCGGACCTGCAGCGCGCCCGGGTTCACGATGTTGGTGGGATTGCCCTTGATGAAGCTCACCACGTTGTCGAAGGCCTGGCCGAAGTACATCTCGTAGCTGTCCTGCTCGACATAGCCGATGTGCGGCGTGCAGATGCAGTTCTCCAGGCGCAGCAAGGCGTGGCCTTGCAGCGGAGGTTCGCTCTCGAACACATCGACGGCTGCCAGCCCCGGCCGCCCGCGGTTGAGAGCCGCCAGCAGGCCGTCCTGTTCGACCAGTTCCGCGCGCGAGGTGTTCACGAACAGGGCCGTGGGCTTCATGCGCGAAAGATCCTCCAGCGTCACCAGGCCGCGTGTCTCCTCCGTCAGCCGGAGGTGGACCGACAACACATCCGCCGCCATGAAGAAGGCCTCGCGGTTCGGCGCGACCTGGAAGCCGTCCGACCTGGCCTTGGCGCAGCTCTCTTCGCGCCCCCAGATCACCACCTGCATGCCGAAAGCCTGGCCGTAGCGTGCGACCAGCTGGCCGATGCGTCCATAGCCCCAGATGCAGAGCGTCTTGCCCTTGAGCACCGAACCCACGCCGAAGTTGGGCGGCATCGAGGCCGACTTCAGGCCCGACTGCTGCCAGGCTCCGTGCTTGAGATTGCTGATGTACTGCGGCAGGCGGCGCATGGCCGCCATGATCAATGCCCAGGTCAACTCGGCAGGCGCCTGCGGCGAGCCCGTACCTTCGGCCACCGCAATGCCCTGCTCGGTACAGGCGTTCACATCGATGTGACTCCCGGCGCGCCCCGTTTGCGAGATCAGCTTGAGCTTCGGCAGCTTCTCGATCAACTGGCGGGAGATCTGGGTGCGCTCGCGGATCAGCACGATCACATCGGCATCCTTGAGGCGCACCGAGAGCTGACCGATGCCCTTGACAGTGTTCGTGTAGACCTTCGCCGCGTATGCGTCGAGCTTGGCAGCGCAGCGCAGCTTGCGCACAGCGTCCTGATAGTCGTCGAGGATCACAATGTTCATGGCGTGCCATTGTGCCTCGCGCGGCTGCTGCGTCGTGTCGGCGCAGCGCTGAACTGCAAGCCCCGCGCGCGCGAAGCGCTCAGGGGCGTGCGCGTGCAGAGATTCAATGCATGCGCGATGCGGCCGCACCCGCGGCCTCGAGTGCCACCAGCCGGTCGAGTTCCGCGCACACATCCGCCATGCGTCCCGAGATCACCATGCGCCCGGCCTTCGGACCGGACTGATGCCCCTCGACCATGCGCACGACGCGCAGCGGCCGCGAGGCACCGGGCACCTTGGCTCCCGCGGCGACATTCGTCCGCGCAGCGCAACTGGGCCGGATGCCCACGTAGCGAAGACCCGAGGCGACTTCGCGGCGCGCGCGGCGTGCGGGGATCAAGCGGTTGGCCAAGGATTGCAGCGGCGTGAACAGGTCAACGATGCTGAGAAGAGCGATTCCCATGTGAACTCCAGAAAAGTCAGAGGTTGGACACAGGCAGGATTGCTTTCATGGGCGTCGACAGGGTGATGGCTCTTCGCCATACGCCCGCCACCTGTCGAGCCGGAACTTGAAAGAGAGGTCCGGCGCGGCCTACATCAGCATCGTGTTGCGGATCAGGCCGACTGCGAGGCCTTCGATCTCGAACGGCTCGCCGGGCTGTACCACGATGGTCGGGTAGTCCGGGTTCTCCGCGTGCAGCTCGATGACTTCCTTGTTGCGCTTGAGGCGCTTGACGGTGACCTCGTCCCCCAGTCGCGCGACGACGATCTGCCCATTGCGGGCTTCCTTGGTCGCTTGCACCGCGAGCAGGTCGCCGTCCATGATGCCGGCGTCGCGCATGGACATGCCGCGCACCTTGAGCAGGTAGTCGGGTTGACGCTGGAACAGCGTGTTCTCCACGTAATAGGTCTGGTCGACATGTTCTTGCGCGAGGATGGGTGAGCCCGCCGCCACGCGGCCAATCAGCGGCAACGCGAGCTGCGCCATGCCGGGCAGGGACAGCGAAAACTGGTTGTTGCGCGATTCGTTGAGCGAGCGCAACGCCTCGCCCCGCAGGCGGATGCCCCGCGAAGTGCCGCTGACGAGTTCGATGACGCCCTTGCGCGCGAGGGCCTGCAGATGCTCTTCCGCCGCGTTGGCGGACTTGAAGCCCAGTTCGGACGCGATCTCGGCGCGCGTGGGTGGCGCTCCGGTGCGGGCGATGGCACTCTGGATCAGATCCAGGATTTGTTGCTGGCGGGCGGTAAGCTTGACGGCGGACTGCATGAAGGCTCCTGTCGGGCACTGGCTTAATATCCAGTACCTGTATTTTTAACCAGTTTCCGGAAGTTGGCAAGCGATGGCCGAAAGCATTTCAAGCGGTGGGCGCCGCGTGATCGTCCTGGGCACAGGCGGCACGATTGCCGGCCGGGCCGCGAGCGCGGGCGACAACATCGGCTACACGGCCGGGCAGGTGGGCGTCGCGGAGTTGCTGGGCGGTGTCGGCGCGCTCGACGGGATTTCCCTGTTCGCCGAGCAGGTCGCGCAGGTCGACAGCAAGGACATGTCCTTCGCCATCTGGCGCACGCTGGCGCAGCGCTGCGCGCACTGGCTGACGCAGGCGGAGGTCGCGGGCATCGTCATCACCCACGGCACCGACACGTTGGAGGAGACGGCCTTCTTCCTTCAATCGGTGCTTGCGCCGTCGAAGCCGGTGGTGCTGACCTGCGCGATGCGGCCCGCGACGGCGCTCGCGCCGGACGGCCCGCAAAACGTGCGCGACGCGATCGCCGTCGCCGCCACGCCGGGCGCGCGGGGCGTGGTGGCCGTCTGCGCGGGAACCGTGCACAGCGCGGTCGATGTGCGAAAGGTCCACACCTACCGGCTCGATGCCTTCGACTCGGGCGACGCAGGGGCCCTGGCCCATGTCGAGGAAGGCGTCGTGCGCACCCACAGGTGCTGGCCGGACACGCCGCCGGAGACCGCGCGCGCATTGTTCGACCGCATGCTCGGCGCCGTGCGGTGGCCGCGCGTAGAAATCCTGACCAGCCATGCGGAGGCACGCGGCAGCCTTATCGATGCTCTTGTGCAAGCGCGCAGGCAGGGCGACGACGACGCCGTGCAGGGCTTGGTGCTGGCCGCCACCGGCAACGGCACGCTGCACCATGCGCTGGAATCCGCTGCGCTCCGCGCGCAGGCCGAAGGCGTGGCGATCCTTCGCGCCACGCGATGCGCGCAAGGGCGCATCCTGCCGTCGGCAAAGGACGTCCTGCGCGATGCGGGCTCGCTGACGCCTGGCAAGGCACGGATCGCACTCATGCTCGAACTTTTGCCAGGCTGAGCTGCCATGTTCAGCGCACTGCAGTCGAACGCCTGGGTCTACCCGGCCCTCGAAGCTGTGCATGTCGTCGGCATCGCCTTGCTGCTCGGCAACCTGGTCGCGCTTGAACTGCGCGTCTTCGGCCGCGCTTCGGCTTTGCCGGTGGAGGCGCTGGCGAAGCTCTCGCTGTCGATCGCGCTGGCCGGCTTCGCGCTCGCGGCCGCGAGCGGCTCGCTCATGTTCGCCACGCAACCGGCCGAACTGCTCGCGAACCGCGTATTCCTCGCCAAGATGGGGCTCCTGGTGTTTGCGGGTTGCAACGCGGCCTGGTTTCATGCGCGGGGCTCTCTGCGCAAGCTCGACCCCCTGGCGCGAATCCAGATGTTGTTGTCCACTGCGATCTGGCTGGCCGTCGTGTTCTGTGGCCGCTGGATCGCCTATTGAAAAGGAGCTGCCGATGAAACGCCGCACCCTCGTCATGGCAACTGCCTCGCTTCCGCTTGCGGCGCCCATCGCCTGGGCGCACCACGGCTGGAGCAGTTTCGATCAGGAGCGCCCGATCTACCTTGAAGGCAAGGTGGTGCGGGCGCGCTGGCAGAACCCGCATGCGGAATTGGTGATCGAAGTTCCCGCCGGGCTCAAGGTGCCGACCGACCTGGCGACCCGCGCGCTGCCCGCGCAGAGCGCGCCGGTGGACGGCCCGCTGCTGCTGGCCAAGGCAACCGTGCCACGCCGCGCGGACCGCCAGTGGGAGCTCGAGCTCGCGCCGTTGACGCGCATGGAAGCGTGGAAGCTGTCGGAGATCAAGCCGGGCGCGAATGTCTCGGCCGTGGGCTTCACGTCCAAGGACGAGAAGGGCGAGGCGGTGATGCGCGTCGAATACCTGTTCGTCGACGGCAAGGCCTACGGCCTGCGTTCAAGCCCGGCCTGAGCCGGGCCGCGCGCACTCAACTGCTCAGGGCTGCGAGCGCGCGCTGGGTGATGTCGTCCACGCTGCCGACGCCGCTGATGGCGCGGTACTTCGGTGCCGCGGCTGGCTCGGCCTTGGCCCACGCGGAGTAATAGTCGACCAGAGGACGGGTCTGCTGGCTGTAGACCTCCAGGCGTTTGCGCACGGTCTCTTCCTTGTCGTCCTCGCGCTGGATCAGGTCCTCGCCGGTCAGGTCGTCCTTGCCCTCGACCTTCGGCGGATTGAACTTCACGTGGTAGATGCGGCCCGATGCCGGATGCGAGCGCCGGCCGCTCATGCGTTCGATGATGTCGGCGAAGGGCACGTCGATCTCGAGCACGTAGTCGAGCTGCACGCCCGCCGTGCGCATGGCTTCGGCCTGCGGGATGGTGCGCGGGAAACCGTCGAAGAGGAAACCTTGGGCGCAGTCGGGAAGCGCGAGGCGTTCCTTGACGAGATTGATGATGAGATCGTCGCTGACGAGCGCGCCCGACGCCATGACGGCCTTGGCCTCGAGGCCGAGCGGCGTGCCTGCCTTGACGGCCGCCCGCAGCATGTCACCGGTGGAAATCTGGGGGATGCCGTACTTGCGGCAGATGAAGGCTGCCTGCGTGCCTTTGCCTGCCCCGGGGGCTCCCAACAAAATCAGTCTCATGGTGTCCTCGGATGTTTCTTGGATTTCTGTCGCGCACCGATCGCCACGCAGGCCTCTCGGGACGGAGTTGCATCGAGGATAGCATGCGGCCCTCGAAAGAATTAACCGCCCGCGTCTCGATGCGCCCGCTCAGCCGGGCGCGAAGAGGGCGCGAACGCGGGCCAGGTCTTCGGGCGTGTCCACGCCGGGCCCGGGCGCGTGCGCGCTCACGTGCACGGCGATCCGGTGCCCATGCCACAGTGCGCGAAGCTGCTCCAGGGCCTCGGTGCCTTCGACGGGCGAGGAGGGCAATTCCGGAAAGCGGCGCACGAAGCCGGCGCGATAGCCATAGATGCCGATGTGGCGCAATGCGGGCGGCGAGGAGGGCAGCACCACCGGCCCGTTCTTCGCGAAACCGTCGCGCCACCAGGGGATCGGCGCGCGGCTGAAGTACATCGCATTGCCCTGCGCATCGAGCACGGTCTTCACCACGTTCGGGTTCACGAAATCCTCGACCGAGTCGATGGCATGCGCGGCGGTGCTCATGGCCGCATCGGGATGCGATGCCAGGCTCTGCGCGACGGCGTCGATCAGGGCAGGGTCGATCAACGGCTCGTCGCCCTGGACGTTCACCACGATCGCGCCGTCGGCCAGACCGAGTTGCGTGCAGGCTTCCGCCAATCGATCGCTGCCGCTCGGATGGTCGGTGCGTGTCAGCAGCGTTTCCACGCCGTGGGCCTGGCAGGCGGCGACGATGCGCGGGTCATCCGCGGCGACCACCACGCGTTCGGCGCCCGACTGCGCCGCGCGCTGCGCGACGCGCACCACCATCGGCAGACCGGCGATGTCGGCCAGCGGCTTGTCCGGCAGCCGCGTCGAGGCGAGCCGCGCCGGGATCAGGACGACGAACGGCGAGCTCAAAGTCCCAGCTCTTCGTCGGAAAGCGTGCGCGCCTCGGTTTCGAGCAGCACGGGAATGCCGTCGCGCACCGGGTACGCAAGGCGGGCGCTGCGCGAGGACAGTTCCTGCTTCTCGGCGTTCCAGGTGAGCGGCCCCTTGGTCACGGGGCAGACGAGCAGTTCAAGCAGCTTGGTGTCCATCGAGCGATGATAGCTTCGCGTCGAGCGCGGCAAAGAAGGCCGGCTCGGGTTCGAACACCAGTGGCACGGCGAGCGCGCCTGGCGCCCGGCGCCAGAGTTTCACGGCATCCTTCTCGGTGCAAAGGAGCAGGTGATCCGGCTCGTGCGGCTCGGTCCAGCCTTCGAAGCTGTCGTGGTCGGGCAGGGCGATGCATCGCTGCGGCCGCAGCCCGCGGTCGCGCAACATCTGGAAGAAGGCTTCGGGCTTGGCGATGGCGGCGACGGCAACCAGCCTGCGGCCTGCCAGCGAGTCAAGGGGCACCTTGGACCCGTCGCGTCGCAATGCGTGGCCGGCCAATGCGCGCGTGGCCGTGAAGCCCGCGAAGGCCGGCCGCTGGCCGGTGTGCAGCACCATGTCGCAAGGCCGTGGCCAGGCTTCGCGCAAGGGGCCCGCGGGCAGCAGCCAGCCGTTGCCGATGCCGCGGTCGTCGAAGACGCAGATTTCCAGGTCACGTGCCAGCGCGTGATGCTGCAGTCCGTCGTCACTCACGATGAAGCGCGTCGCGGGATGGCGTGCCAGCAGCGCACGCGCCGCCTCGACGCGCCGCCGTGCCACGAAGACCGGCGCGCGCGTGGCACGGCGGATCAGCGCCGGCTCGTCGCCGACCTCGCGCGCCTCGCTGTCGTCGCGGACCTCCCGGCAATCGCTGGTGGCTCGGCCATAGCCGCGCGACACCACGCCAACCTGGGCCCCGCGGGTTTCGAGGTGCCGCACGATGGCCATCACCACCGGCGTCTTTCCGGATCCTCCCGCGACGACGTTGCCCACCACGATCACCGGCACGCCGACGTGTTCCGTGCGGCGAAGCCCGATGCGATAGAGCAGCCGGCTGAAACCCGCGAGCGCGGCGTAGAGAAGCGAGAGCGGCCACAGCAGCCGCGCAAGCGCGCCGCGTCGCAGCCAGGCGCGCTGCAGCGAGGGCAAGGCTAGCGTCCCGCCTGCGCGGCCGACTGCGTGGCGAAGGTGATCTGCATGAGACCCGCGCGGCGCGCGGCTTCCATCACGGTGATGACGGATTGATGGGCCGTGCTGGCGTCGGCGCTGATGATCACGACGCTGTCCTTGCTGCCGGCCGTGGCCGCCGCGAGCGCCGCCGCCACCGACTCGACGCTGCGGTCGGTCACGACGGTCTTGTTGATCGCGTAGCGACCATCCGCCGAGACGGAGACGATGACTTCCTTCGGGTAGTCGCGCTGCGCGTCCACGTCGGCCACCGGAAGGCGAAGCTGCATCTCGGTGAACTTGCTGTAGGTCGTCGACAGCATCAGGAAGATGAGCACCACCAGCAGCACGTCGATGAATGGGATCAGGTTGATCTCCGGCTCGTCCTGCGAGCCGTGCCGGAAGTGCATCCTCATGGCCGCAGCGTGTTCAGGTGGCGGGCGAAGCGCTCGCCGGCGAGTTCGAGGTTGAGCAGGTACTCGTCGACCCGGCTGCGGAAGTAGCGCCAGAAGATCAACGTCGGAATGGCGACGATGAGGCCGAAGGCCGTGTTGTAGAGCGCGATGGAAATGCCGTGCGCGAGCTGCGCCGGATTGCCCGCGCCGACCGCGCCGCTCGAAGGCGACTGCGATCCGAAGATCTCGATCATGCCGATCACGGTGCCGAGCAGGCCGAGCAGCGGCGCGGCGGAGGCGATCGTCGCGAGCGCAGGCAGGTAGCGCTCCAGCCGGTGCGCCACCACCCGGCCGGTCGATTCCATCGCGATGCGCAGATCTTCCTCGGTCGAGCGCGGATTGGCGTTCATCGCGCGGAAGCCCGCGGCGAGCACTTCGCCCAGGCCGGAGTTGCGCTCCAGCTTGGTCACGACGTCAGGGCCGGGGACCGCGCTGCGCGACACCGTGATGGCTTCTTCCAGGAGTTTGGGCGGCAAGACCCGGGAGGTCTTCAGGCTCGTGAATCTCTCGATGACCAGCGCAAGCGCGATCACCGAACAAGCGAGCAGCGGCCAGATCGGCCAACCCGCAGCAACTATGATGGAAAACAAGTAATCCTCCGGCCGATCGACTGCAAATGCGCGGCGATTATCCACCGAGCCGAGACGTAATCCTGACTTGTCGTACCTCGTAGGTGCCGACGCACAGTTTCTGTGGATAACTTTGTGATTAACAGCCGGAGCAACTCTGCCAGACCCACGCCCGGCGGGCGTTTCACTGGATCGACTGAATTTTGAGCAACACTTATTCCAATGAAATCAACGACTTGCACGAGGAGTCGTGCTTGTTGTGTGGATGCCGCACTGTGCATGAACGTCCGCTGATCGCTTGTGGACGACTGCAAATTTGTAACACGGAAGTTCATGAGCGAACGTGAACGAATGGCTGCGCCCGGTGCCCGTGTCTGGGCCGTCGGCGCGCTCTGCCGCGCGGTCGCCGATGCGCTGGACGCGCGCTTCAATCCGGTCACGGTGCGTGGCGAAATCTCGGGCTTTTCCCGCGCGTCCAGCGGGCATTGCTACTTCGCGCTGAAGGATGAATCAGGGCAGCTGCGCTGTGCGATGTTCAGGCGCTCGGCCGGCTTGCTCGACTTCACGCCGCGCGACGGGGACCAGGTCGAGGTTCGCGGCCGACTTGCCGTCTACGAGCCGCGCGGCGACCTGCAACTGGTGGTCGAGAGCCTGCGACGCGCGGGGCAGGGGGCCTTGTTCGAGCAGTTCCTGCAACGCAAGGCCAAGCTTGAGGCCGAAGGGCTCTTCGACCCGGCGCGCAAGCGCCCCTTGCCCACCATTCCCAGGACCATCGGTGTCGTGACCTCGCTCGGCGCCGCCGCACTGCATGACGTGGTCTCGGCGCTGCGCCGCCGTGTGCCGCACATCCCGGTCGTGCTCGCGCCCTCGGCGGTGCAGGGGGCTGGCGCACCGGCGGAACTCGTGCAGGCGTTGCGCTCGCTCTACGCGCTGCAGCCGGCGGTCGACGTGATCCTCCTGGTGCGTGGCGGCGGCTCGATCGAGGACCTCTGGGCCTTCAACGACGAGACGCTGGCGCGAACCATCGTCCAGAGCCCCGTGCCGGTGATCAGTGGCGTGGGTCACGAGACGGATTTCACCATCGCCGATTTCTGCGCTGACGTGCGCGCAACCACGCCTACCGCCGCGGCCGAACTCGTCGCCGCGCCGCGCGACCTCTGGCTGGGCGCGCTCGAACTGCTCGACGAGCGCCTGCGTGATGCACTGACGGGCCGCATCGACGCGCTCGCCCAGCGTCTGGACGTCGCGGCGGGGCGGCTGGGGCGCCCCTCGACCCTCGTCGCTCGCCAGCAACTGCGGCTGGCGCACCATGCGCAGCGGTTGCACTATGCGGTGGTGTCCAGGACGGCCCGCCTCGCGCACTCGCAACAGGCTCTGCAAGCCGAGTTGCCGGGGAAGTTCGCGCGCGCGCTGGTGCGCCAGCACGAGCGGCTGGACCGGGCCGGCTTGAGGCTTCAGCTGCTCGATCCCGCGCTGGTGCTGCAGCGTGGCTACGCATGGCTCACCGATGCCGAAGGCCACGCCATTACCACCGTGCAGGGCCTCGCGCCTGGCGATGCGGTCCGCGCGCGCCTTGTGGACGGCACCGCGGATCTGACCGTGACGCAGGCGCAGACAACGGGAAAGCGTCCGACGCCGCCCGCGTGATTCCTTTCTAGAATGCTCCATCCCACAACCCAACCTGCGAGATAAAACATGGAACACGTTCTTCCTCCCCTGCCGTATCCGATGGATGCGCTGGCCCCCGAGTATTCGAAGGAGACCCTCGAGTACCACTACGGCAAGCACCACAACGCGTACGTCGTGAACCTCAACAACCTGCAGAAGGGCACGGAGTTCGAGAGCATGACGCTCGAGGAGATCGTGAAGAAATCCAGCGGCGGCATCTACAACAACGCGGCGCAGATCTGGAACCACACCTTCTTCTGGAATTGCATGAAGCCCGCGGGCGGCGGCGAACCCGCCGGCGCGCTGGCCAAGGCCATCGATGCCAAGTGGGGCAGCTACGCGGCCTTCAAGGAAGCCTTCGTGAAGTCGGCCGTGGGCAACTTCGGTTCGGGCTGGACCTGGCTGGTGAAGAAGGCGGATGGCTCGGTCGACATCGTGAACACTGGCGCAGCCGGCACGCCCCTGACCACTGCCGACAAGGCGTTGCTGACCGTGGACGTGTGGGAACACGCGTACTACATCGACTACCGCAACCTGCGCCCCAAGTTCGTCGAGACCTTCCTCGCGAAACTCGTGAACTGGGACTTCGTCGCGAAGAACTTCGGCTGACCGACGGCTGACGCGCCCCGCGCGCAACAAGAAAGCCGACCCGCGGGTCGGCTTTTTCGTGGGCGAATGCCAGCGGCTTCAGCGGTGGCTGGCGAACAACTCGCCGCCCAGCTTCGTGCCCTCCTTGATGTTCTTGCGCGCGAACCAGCCCTGGTTCATTTCGAGCACGAAGCGCACGGGCTCCTTCGAGCAGTGGGAATCCTCGGTCATCGGCTTCATGTCGGCCAGATTGACGATCCGGCCATCATCCGCCACGAATGCGGCGGTCAGCGGCAGCAGCGTGTTCCGCATCCAGAAGCACTGCGTGGCTGGCTGCTCGAAGACGAAGATCATGCCCTCGGTCTGCGGCATCTCCTTGCGGAACATGAGACCGATCTCCCGCTGCTGGGGCGTCTGCGCCACCTGGGCATCGATCTGGTACATGCCGGAGGAGAGCTTCACGCGCGGGAGCGTGGTCTGCGGTTCCTGGGCATGGGCGCAACTCAGGGCTGCAGACATCAGGAGGAGGGTGGCGAAGCGCTTGAACATGGAACGACTTTCTGGGCTGATCAACTACACCAACAAAAATGCCCGCGGGTGCGGGCATGGGCAGAATTTGCCGAAGCTTACCGCGTCTTCGGCGGGCGCGCAGGCGCAAAAAAGCGCTCCGTGGAGCGCTTCTGTGCAAAGGCCGGGGCCTTCTTACTGGGGCGTGCCGCCTTGGGTGCTGCGACGCTTCGGCTTGCCATCCTTGCCGGGGCGGCGCGTGTCGCGCGTTTCGGCGCGCTTTTCGCCGGCGACGGCGGCCTTGTCGCCACCAATGGTGCCGCCTTCGGGCGTCTTGGCAAGCTCAGGAGCCTGTTGCTTGACCTGACCGGCCGGGCGGGCAGCTTGCTTCGCAGCAGCAGCGGCGGCGGGCTTGCCTTGGGCGGTGGGGTCCACTTCGCCGGGCTTGGACGGCTGGGCGTATGCACCAGCGGCGAACAGGCCGGCCATCATGACTGCGAGAACTTTGCTCATTACTGATTCCTCTGTGGAAATGGGTTTGAAAACGCCTCCCGGCCAGCAGAAGGTCAGCCAACAACGGAGCCGATATGGCTGTGGTTGACAGGTCCTTCAGGCTCCTCCGGTTGCGTCTAAAATTCTACGGCTATTCAGCCTGCCGGAAACATTGCTTCCACATAGTGTCTTTCAGCCAACATTCCATTCCCGGAGCCAGCGCCCCAATGCCCAGCTACCAGCACATCCAGGTTCCGCCAGAGGGCCGGAAGATCGCGGTCAATACCGACAACACGCTGAATGTGCCGGACCAGCCGATCATTCCGTTCATCGAGGGCGACGGCACCGGCATCGATATCACGCCGGTGATGCTCAAGGTGGTCGACGCGGCCGTGGCCAAGGCCTATGGCGGCAAGAAGAAGATCCACTGGATGGAGGTTTATGCCGGCGAGAAATCGACCAAGGTCTATGGCCCCGACGTCTGGCTGCCCGAGGAAACGCTGCACGCCGTGCGGGAATATGTCATCTCCATCAAGGGGCCCTTGACCACTCCGGTCGGAGGAGGCATCCGCTCCCTCAATGTCGCGTTGCGCCAGGAACTCGACCTGTACGTCTGCCTGCGGCCGATCCGGTATTTCGAAGGCGTGCCCAGTCCGGTGCGGGAGCCGCAAAAGACCAATATGGTGATCTTCCGCGAGAACTCGGAAGACATCTATGCGGGCATCGAATTCGAGGCCGAAAGCGAAAAGGCCAGGAAGCTGATCAAGTTCCTGCAAGACGAATTCGGCGTCAGGAAAATCCGTTTTCCCAATACATCGGGCATCGGGATCAAGCCCGTGTCGCGCGAAGGCACAGAGCGCCTGGTGCGCAAGGCGATCCAATACGCGATCGACAACGACAAGCCCAGCGTCACGATCGTTCACAAGGGCAACATCATGAAATTCACCGAGGGCGCCTTCCGCGATTGGGCCTACGGCCTCGCGGCCAAGGAATTCGGTGCCCAGCTGGTCGATGGCGGCCCATGGATGAATTTCAAGAACCCCAGGACGGGCAGGACGATCACCATCAAGGATTCGATCGCTGATGCATTCCTGCAACAGATCCTGCTGCGCCCGGCCGAGTACAGCGTCATCGCCACGCTCAACCTCAACGGCGACTACGTGTCGGACGCGCTGGCGGCGCAGGTCGGCGGCATCGGCATCGCGCCTGGCGCCAACATGAGCGACACCGTCGCCATGTTCGAGGCCACCCACGGCACCGCGCCGAAGTACGCCGGCAAGGACTACGTGAACCCCGGCTCCGAGATCCTCTCGGCAGAGATGATGCTGCGCCACATGGGATGGACCGAGGCCGCGGACCTGATCATCAGCGCGATGGAGCAGTCCATCGCCAGCAAGCGCGTCACCTACGACTTCGCCCGCCTGATGGACGGCGCCACGCAGGTGAGCTGTTCGGGCTTCGGGCAGGTGATGATCGACAACATGTAAAACTCCGCGCGAGGCATCCTGCGGATGCAGCGACAGCCAAGCCCCGGCGCCCCAGGCGACCGGGGCTTTGTTGTATCCACTCCCCGTGCCGAGGCATGCCGCTTGCATGTTGCGTTCCATGTCCCGCGCCTCTGTTCTCGAGACCATCCGCCTTGAATGTCACAAAGCCGCCACCAGTTGTTCGCATGTGGCCGATGCAAATCGCGATGGCTCTATAAAATGATTTGAATGGCTACCAGAATCCCCTCGACCCCCAAGACGCCGCCGGCCGTGAAGCCGGGGCGGGAAGACGGCGACTCGGTCGTGCTTGAACGGCGACCGCAGAAGACCGCGCCGCCCCAGATGTTCCAGGTCGTGATGCTGAACGACGACTACACCCCGATGGAGTTCGTCATCGTGGTGATCCAGGAGTTCTTCAACAAGGACCGCGAAACCGCGACGCAGATCATGCTCAAGATCCATCTCGATGGCCGGGGCGTCTGCGGCGTCTACTCGCGGGACATGGCGGCTACCAAGGTCAATCAGGTGATGGAAGCGGCCCACCAGGCCGGGCATCCGTTGCAGTGCATCAGTGAACCCGTTGAATAAACCGCGCTCCAACCCATCTGAGAACATATTTACAGCAAGGCAAAAGGAAATCACATGATTGCCCAGGAACTGGAAGTCAGCTTGCACATGGCCTTCGTCGAGGCCAGGCAGCAGCGCCATGAGTTCATCACGGTCGAGCACTTGCTGCTCGCCTTGCTGGACAACCCGAGTGCCGCGGAAGTTCTGCGTGCCTGCTCGGCGAACGTCGACGACCTGCGCGCGTCGCTCACCAACTTCATCAAGGACAACACGCCGCAGGTGGCGGGTACCGACGACGTCGACACCCAGCCCACGCTCGGCTTCCAGCGCGTCATCCAGCGCGCCATCATGCATGTGCAGTCCACCGGCAACGGCAAGAAGGAAGTGACGGGCGCCAACGTGCTCGTCGCCATCTTCGGCGAAAAGGATTCACATGCGGTCTACTACCTGCATCAGCAGGGGGTGACCCGTCTGGACGTGGTCAACTTCATCGCCCACGGCATCAAGAAGAGCGATCCGCCGGAAGCCGCCAAGGGCGCCAGCGAATCTTCCTCCGGCGAAGGCGAAGAGGGCGGTGGCGAGAAGAACGAGAAGGCCTCGCCGCTGGAGCAGTTCACGCAGAACCTCAACCAGATGGCCAAGGAAGGCAAGATCGATCCGCTGATCGGCCGCGAATACGAGGTCGAGCGCGTGATCCAGATCCTCTGCCGCCGGCGCAAGAACAACCCGCTGCTGGTCGGTGAAGCCGGCGTCGGCAAGACCGCCATCGCCGAGGGGCTCGCCTGGCGCATCACCCAGAACGACGTGCCCGAGATTCTCGCCGAGTCCCACGTGTACTCGCTGGACATGGGCGCGCTGCTGGCCGGCACCAAGTATCGCGGTGACTTCGAACAGCGCCTGAAGGGCGTGCTCAAGTCCCTCAAGGACAAGCCGAACGCGATCCTGTTCATCGACGAGATCCACACCCTGATCGGCGCCGGCGCCGCGTCGGGCGGTACGCTCGATGCGTCCAACCTGCTCAAGCCGGCGCTCTCCAGCGGCCAGCTCAAGTGCATCGGTGCCACCACCTTCACCGAGTACCGCGGTATCTTCGAGAAGGATGCGGCCCTGTCGCGTCGTTTCCAGAAGGTCGACGTGGTCGAGCCGACCGTGCAGGAAACGGTCGACATCCTGAAGGGACTCAAGTCGCGCTTCGAGGAACACCATGGCGTGAAGTACGGCGTCGCCGCGCTGCAGGCCGCCGCCGAACTGAGCGCCAAGTACATCAACGACCGTCACCTGCCCGACAAGGCGATCGACGTCATCGATGAAGCCGGCGCCGCCCAGCGCATCCTGCCGCCGAACAAGCGCAAGAAGACCATCAGCAAGGCCGAGGTCGAGGAAATCGTCGCGAAGATCGCGCGCATTCCCCCGGCCAACGTGTCGAACGACGACCGCGGCAAGCTGCAGACCATCGAGCGCGACCTCAAGAGCGTGGTCTTCGGCCAGGACAAGGCGCTCGAAGTGCTGGCGTCGGCCGTCAAGATGGCCCGCTCCGGCCTCGGCCGGGAAGACAAGCCGATCGGCTCCTTCCTGTTCAGCGGCCCCACCGGCGTCGGCAAGACCGAAGCGGCGAAGCAGCTCGCCTACATCATGGGCATCGAGCTGATCCGCTTCGACATGTCCGAGTACATGGAGCGCCATGCCGTCAGCCGCCTGATCGGGGCGCCTCCCGGCTACGTCGGTTTCGACCAGGGCGGCCTGCTGACCGAGGCGATCACGAAGAAGCCGCACGCGGTGCTGCTGCTCGACGAAATCGAGAAGGCACATCCGGACATCTTCAACGTGCTGCTGCAGGTCATGGACCATGGCACCCTGACGGACAACAACGGACGCAAGGCCGACTTCCGCAACGTCATCATCGTCATGACGACCAATGCGGGCGCCGAGACCATGAACAAGGCGACCATCGGCTTCACCAACCCGCGCCAGGCGGGCGACGAGATGGCCGACATCAAGCGCCTGTTCACGCCCGAGTTCCGCAACCGCCTGGATGCGACCGTGAGCTTCAAGGCCCTCGACGAGCAGATCATCCTGCGCGTGGTGGACAAGTTCCTGCTGCAACTCGAAACGCAGTTGGCCGAGAAGAAGGTCGACGTGACCTTCACCGACGCCCTGCGCAAGCACCTGGCGAAGAAGGGCTTCGACCCGCTGATGGGGGCTCGCCCGATGCAGCGCCTGATCCAGGACACGATCCGTCGTGCACTGGCCGACGAGCTGCTCTTCGGACGCCTCCAGGAAGGCGGCCGCCTGACCGTCGACCTCGACGACAAGGAAGAAGTGCAGCTCGACATCCAGCCGCTGTCGAAGAAAGAGGGCAAGGCCAAGCCCGAAGCGGAAGAGGCTGCGACGGGCTGATGAATCGCCCGATCCCCTAGGCGGGGGATTGACCACCCAAGAGGCCGGTAGCATTGCGCTCCCGGCCTTTTTCCTTTTCCGCGTCCCATTTCTCCCTCCGCCTTGATCCTCCCCGAGCTCAGCCCCGCCTGGAAGACCGGCCTCTCCTTCGCCTGGAGCGGCTACATCGCCGTGCTCTCGATCTGGATCGTCATGCAGAAGCGCGCGCCCGTGTCCACGATGAGCTGGATTCTCTCGCTGGCGCTCCTGCCCTTCGCGGGCTTCGTCATCTACTACTTCCTCGGGCCGCAGCGCCTGAAGAAGCAACGCCTGAAACGCCTGCGCAGCCGCGCCATCGCGCAAGCGCCGGCCGACGTCGCCTTGCTGCGGCAGGCCTCGGAGCAGGCGCCGCCGGCCTTGCGCCAGATGGCGGCGCTGGGCACCGCGGCCTGCGGGCTGCCCGTCTCCAGCGCGATCTCGGCCGAGCTGCTCTCCGGTGGCGCCCGCACCTTCGACGCCATCTTCGAGGCCATCCGCGCCGCGCGCCACCACGTCCACCTCGAGTACTACATCTTCGAGCCCGACAAGATCGGCACCGCGCTGCGCGACCTGCTCGTGGAGCGCGCGCGGCAGGGCATCACCGTGCGCCTGCTGCTCGACGCACTGGGCTCCAAGCGCATCGGCCGCAAGTTCATGGCGCCGATGCACGCGGCGGGCGTCCACGTCGCACTCTTCCACGACACCCGCATCGGCCGGCGCTTGCGCCCCGTCACCAACTACCGCACCCACCGCAAGATCGTCGTGTGCGACGGCCGCGTCGGCTTCACCGGCGGCGTCAACATCACCGACGAGGAGGACCGCCGCACCCGGCCCGACGCCTACCACGACGTGCACCTGCGCATCGAAGGCAGCGCCGTGCGCTGGCTGCAGACCACCTTCCTCGAAGACTGGACCTACGCCACCGGCGAGGACCCGCGCCAGATTGACAAGTCCCTCGACCACCTGCTGCCGCGCCTGCCGCCGCACGAAGGCGCGGGCGACATCCCGGTGCAGATCGTCACCAGCGGCCCCGACAGCCAGCTCGAAGCCATCCACCGCATGCACGTCGCCGCCATCCACTCGGCCACCGAGCGCGCCTGGCTCACCACGCCGTACTTCGTGCCCGGCGAGCCCGCGCTGATGGCGCTCACCAGCGCCGCGCTGCGCGGCGTCGACGTGCGCCTGCTTGTTCCGCGCCGCAGCGATTCGCTCATCGTCAGCGCGGCGGCCCGCTCCTACTACGACGAGCTCATCGCCGCCGGCGCCAAGGTGTGGGAGTACAAGGCTCGCATGCTCCACTCCAAGACCCTGGTGGTCGACGACAACTGCGCGATGATCGGCACCGCGAACTTCGACAACCGCAGCTTCCGGCTCAACTTCGAGGTCTGCGCCGTGATCTATGGCCCGGCGCTGGCCCGGCCGCTTGCGGCCCAGTTCGAGACCGATCTCCACAGCGCCGCCTCCGTGCGCGGCCACCGGCGCCAGACCTTCGCGCGCCGCCTGGGCGACGCGCTGGCCCGCCTATTTTCTCCCTTGCTCTGACCATGTCCGCTCAAACCTTCCTCTGGCACGACTACGAAACCTTCGGCGCCGTGCCACGCCGCGACCGCCCCTCGCAGTTCGCCGCCATCCGTACCGACGCCGAACTCAACGAAGTCGGCGAGCCGCTGATGATCTACTGCCAGCCCGCGCCCGACTACCTGCCGAGCCCCGAGGCCTGCCTCATCACCGGCATCACGCCGCAACTGTGCCTGGAGCGCGGCATCCCCGAGCACGAATTCGCCGCCCGGATCGAGCGCGCCTTCTCCCAGCCCGGCACCATCGGCGTGGGCTACAACACCATCCGCTTCGACGACGAAGTCACGCGCTTCCTCTTCTGGCGCAACCTCATCGACCCGTATGCGCGCGAATGGCAGAACGACTGCGGCCGCTGGGACCTGCTCGACGTCGTGCGCCTCACCTACGCGCTGCGTCCCGACGGCATCCAGTGGCCCAAGAAGGAAGACGGCAGCCAGAGCTTCAAGCTCGAAGATCTCGCGCGCGCCAATGGCCTGTTGCACGAGTCGGCGCACGATGCGCTCTCCGACGTGCGCGCCACCATCGCGCTGGCCCGCCTCATCCGCCAGAAGCAACCCAAGCTCTTCGACTTCGCCTTTGCGCTGCACCGCAAGGACCGCGTCGCCGCCGAACTCGGCCTGCCCGCCACGCGCGAGACCGCGCGGCCCTTCCTGCACGTGTCCGGCATGTTCCCGGCCGAACGCGGCTGCCTCGGCGTGATGTGGCCCCTGGCCAGCCACCCCACCAACAAGAACGAACTGATCGCCTGGGACCTCGCGCACGACCCGAGCGAGTTGCGCGACCTCGACGTCGAGACGCTGCGGCTGCGCCTTTTCACGCGTACCGCCGATCTCCCCGAAGGCGTGACGCGCCTGCCCGTGAAGGGCGTGCACCTCAACAAATCCCCCATGGTCGTCGGCAACCTCAAGACGCTCGCGCCCGCGATGGCCACGCGCTGGGGAATCGACCTCGACGCGGCCCTGCGCAACGCGGCCATCGCCGCGGGGTTGCCCGACATGAGCGCCATCTGGCCGCAGGTCTACGCGCGGCCGAAAGAAGCCACGCCCGACGTGGACGAAGACCTCTACGGCGGCTTCGTCGGCAACGGCGACCGCAGGCGCCTCACGCAGCTTCGCGCCCTCTCGCCGGCCGAGCTGGCCAAGGCGCGCACCGGCTTCGACGATCCGCGCCTGGAAGAACTCCTGTTCCGCTACCGCGCCCGCAACTTCCTCGACACCCTGGACGAGCCGGAGCTTGAACGCTGGGAAGCGCACCGCGTCGCGCGCCTGCTCGAAGGCGAGGGCGGCGCCCGCAACGTCGATGCGCTCTTCGCCGAGATCGATGCGCTCGCCGAAACCGCCGACGAACGCGGCGAAGACATCCTGGGCGCCCTCTACGAATACGCCGAAGCCATCGCCCCCGCCATCTGACCGCCGGACTTTTCAGCAGCACACCGAGCCAGCTCGTGTGCGCGTCGCCCAGCGCCTGGCGGATGGCTTCGAAGGACATGCTACTTTTGCCGCGCCGAGCGCTGCGTCATCGCATAGGACTGGATCTGCTCCATCGTCACCGCGCCTGCGTGCGTGGTGTCGATGGCGTCGAAGTTGCGATAGACCCAGGGCATCCTGCCCTGCGCCTCCTCGCGGGTCAGCCGGCCGTCGACGTTGGTGTCGGCACTGCCGAAGCGCTTGCGCAATTCGGTGCCCATCTGCGCGGCGCGGGCGGCGGGGTCGGCGCGTTGCGCGCAAGCGGCAAGGCAAGTCACGGCCAGGAGCAAGGGAAGCAGATGCGAGCTTTTCATGATCGTCGTTCTCCTTCCTCGGCCTCAGCGGCAGGAAATGACGGCGCCGCTCGCGTCGTAGCAAGTGGCCGTGCGCGTCATCCCCGAGCCTGAGTTGTAGGAGGTGCTGGTCTGGATGCTGTTGCCCGTGGCCGCGTTGGTGGCCGTGGTGCTCCGGCTCTGCGACGCGTTGCCTGCGGCATCGCGCGTGGCAGTGCCGCTGCTCGAGATGCTGCCGCGGGCGTTGCTGCCCGAGAAGCTGCCCTGGTGGCTCGCCGAACCATTGGCATTCACGGTGCTGCTGCCCGAGCGCCGGCCGATGCCGCCGTCAGGCCCTCGCGCCACACCGCGGCTCGTGATGCTGGCATTGCCTTGGCCGTCCGTCGAGACCGAGCGCCCGCGCAGCACGCCGCCGCCATAGGGCCCGTGATGGCCGACCAGCGTGTTGGCCGTCACGCCACCCGCGGCGTTGGGCCGCACGACGCGGCGCATTGCCGCCTCGGCATTGACGGTCGTAAAACCCGAGGCCAGCACGGTGGCAGCCAGCGCGGACAGGAAAAGCATGCGTTTCATGGTCGGAACTCCTGGTGAAGGGCGGCGACGCACCCCGCGCCGCCGTGCCCGCACTGTCGCCGCGGCATGTGAGCCATCGATGGCGGGATTGCCAGCGTTCATGACAATCCATGAGCTCACCCGCCGCGCTGTCATCCTTTGTCATCAATTCGCGCCCCTCGCCGGGCGACCGCAGTCGTTACGATCCACGCATGGCCGCCACGCTTGCCCGCATCCTCATCGCCGACGACGAGGCCGAGTTGCGCGTGCTGCTGCAGCGCTACCTTGGCGACCAGGGCTACGCCGTGCGCACCGTCGACAGCGCCCAGCCGCTGGACAGGCTGCTCGCCCGCGAGCGCTTCGACGTGCTGGTGCTCGACGTGATGATGCCCGGCGAGGACGGCCTTTCCGTCTGCCGCCGCCTGCGCGCTCAAGGCGAGACCATCCCCATCCTCATGCTCACCGCGCGCGGCGACCCGGTCGACCGCATCGTGGGTCTTGAAATGGGGGCCGACGACTACCTGCCCAAGCCCTTCAACCCGCGCGAACTGCTCGCCCGGATCCAGGCACTCGTGCGGCGCCAGCGCATGCTCGGCGCGCACGCCGGTCCGGTGCCCGGGAGCGGCGCCATCCGCTTCGGCTGCTTCATGCTCCATCTGGACGCGCGCCGCCTGGAGCGACAGGCCGAAGGCGGCAGCGAGGAGGTGCCCCTGACCACCGGCGAGTTCACGCTCCTGCAGGCCCTGGCATCCCACCCCAACCGCCCCCTCGGCCGCGACCGGCTGATCGAACTCGCGCGCGGCCGGGAGCACGAGGCGACCGACCGCAGCATCGACGTCCAGGTGATGCGCCTGCGCAAGCTCATCGAGGCCGACCCCTCCAAGCCGCGCCACATCCGGACCGTCTGGGGCGTAGGCTACGTCTTCGTGCCATGAGCCTGCTGCCGCGCAGCCTCTTCGGGCGCAACGCCTTGCTCATCGTCGCGCTGATCGTGCTCGGGCAGATCGGCGGCGTCATCCTGCTGCGCGAGATGGTGCTCAAGCCCCGTCTCGACCAGATCGCCGACAGCGTGGCGCGCAACGTCGGCGCCATCCGCGCGGGTCTGCTCGCGCTGCCGCCGGCGCAGCGGCCGGCCTTCGTGGAGGGCTTCAACAGTCGCGCGGCGGCCAACCGCGCGCAGCCGCGCGCCGAAGGGCTGCGACTGCTCCTGTCACCGCTGGAGCGCGCCTTCGTGCGCTCCGTGTCGTCGCGCATCGCCCAGCAGGGCGCCGAGGCCGTGTGGCGCCGCGAGGCGGGCGGAAGCCTGGCGCTGCGGCTCACGCTCGACGGCAGCGAACACTGGATCATCATGCCCGGCGTGCTGCCCGCGCGTGAATTCACCGGCGCCTGGCTCGCCGTCACGGCCGGCAGCGGCTTGCTCGCGCTGGCCGGCGCGCTGTGGTTCCAGCGCCGCCTCGACCGCCCGCTGCGGCGCGTGGTGAGCGCCGCCCGGACGCTCGCGGCAGGTCGCGAACCCGCGCCGTTGCCGGAGGAGGGCCCGACCGAAGTCGCCACCGTGAGCCGCAGCTTCAACCAACTCGTCGGCAGCCTGCGCCAGACCGAGCGCGAGCGCGCGCTCATGCTCGCCGGCATCTCGCACGACCTGCGCACGCCGCTCACCAAGCTGCGCCTCGTCGTCGAGATCCTGCGCGACAAGACGGAGCCCGAACTCGCCACCAGCATGACGCGCAGCATCGAGGAGATGGACGCCATCGTCGGCCAGTTCCTCGATTTCGCGCGCGGGGAGGAGGCCGAGCCGTTGGCGCCCACGCGCCTCGATGTGCTCGCCGCCGAAGTGCAGGCCGCCTTCTCGGACCACGGCGAAGCGCTGCAACTCGAAGGCGCCTTCACCGACGCCGTACCGATGCGGCCCCAGGCCGTGCGCCGAGCCATGGTCAACCTGGCGGAAAACGCCTTCCGCCACGGCCGCCCGCCCGTGCGGCTGCGCCTGGGCGGCGACAAGGACCACGCCTGGTTCGAGGTCGTGGACAGCGGCCGCGGCATCTCGCCCGAGGAGGCCGAATCCCTCAAGCAGCCTTTCCGTCGCGCCGGCCATGCGCGCAGCGGCGCGGCGGGCGCGGGCCTGGGGCTGGCGATCGTCGAGCGCATCGTGCGCGCGCACGGCGGCCGCCTGGATCTGCTGGCGGCGCAGGGCGGCGGCCTGCGTGCGCGCGTGAGCCTGCCGCGCGGCCCGGCCTAGGCCTTGGGTGCCATCCAGGCCGTGTGGTCTGCTCGGCCCGGCAGATGCAGCGCGGCGGTGGCCGCCGGCGTCTGCGCCAGCAACTGCCCCTTGCGATAGACCTTCAAGCGCGTCGCGCGCAGGCGGATCGCCTCCACCGCATCGCGCGCCTGCAGCAGCACGAAGCTCGCGTCGCAGCCTGCCTCCAGCCCGTAGTTCGCCAGGTGGAACACCTTCGCCGCATTCACCGTGACCGCGTCGAAGCATTGGCGGATGCCCATCCGGCTCGTCATCTGCGCCACATGCAACCCCATGTGCGCCACCTCCAGCATGTCGCCCGAGCCCATGCCGTACCACGGGTCCATCACGCAGTCGTGGCCGAAGGCGACGTTCACGCCCTGCGCCATCAACTCCGGCACGCGCGTCATGCCGCGTCGCTTCGGGTAGGTGTCGTGCCGGCCCTGCAGCGTGATGTTGATGAGCGGGTTCGACACCACGCCCACGCCGCTCTCGGCGATCAGCGGCAGCAGCTTGCTCACGTAGTAGTTGTCCATCGAATGCATCGACGTGCAGTGGGACCCCGTCACGCGGCCCTGCAACCCCAGGCGCCGCGCCTCGAAAGCCAGTGTCTCGATGTGGCGCGACAGCGGGTCGTCCGACTCGTCGCAATGCATGTCCACCAACTGGCCGCGCTCCGCCGCCAGCTCGCACAGCAGCTTCACGCTGGCCGCGCCCTCTGCCATCGTGCGCTCGAAGTGCGGGATGCCGCCGACCACGTCAACGCCCTTGTCCAGCGCGCGCTTCAGGTTCTCCACACCCCCGGGCGAGCGCAGCACGCCGTCCTGCGGGAAGGCGACCAGCTGCAACTCCAGGTAAGGCGCGACGCGTCGCTTCACCTCCAGCAATGCATCCACGGCGAGCAGGCTCGGGTCGCTGGTGTCGACGTGGCTGCGGATCGCCAGCAGGCCCTTGGCCACCGCCCAGTCGCAGTAGGCCAGGGCGCGCTCGATGAGCGCGTCCGCCTTCAGCAGCGGCTTCAACTCGCCCCACAGCGCGATGCCTTCCAGCAGCGTGCCGCTCTCGTTGACGCGCGGCAGGCCGTAGCTCAGCGTGGCATCCATATGGAAGTGCGGGTCGACGAAATGCGGTGAAACCAGGAAGCCGCCGGCATCCAGCTTCTCCGCGGCCGGCGCATCGAGCCCGGCGGTGACCTCCGCGATCCGGCCGTCCTGCACGGCAATCGACATGCCCGTGCGGCCGTCGGGGAGGGTGGCGTTCTGGACGAGAAGATCGAGCATGGTTCTCTAGCGTTCGCCCTTGCGGTAGGGCTTCATGAGGGCTTGCGGATAGCTGGCCTTGCGCGCCACCAGCACCAGCGCCAGGATCGACAGCACATAAGGCAGCATCAGGTACAACTGGTAGGGCAGCACCGCATCGCCCGATTGTTGCAGCCGCAGCTGCAACGCGTCGAAGAAAGCGAACAGCAGGGCGCCCAGCAGCGCCTTGCCCGGCCGCCATGAGGCGAAGACCACCAGCGCCACGCAGATCCAGCCGCGCCCGTTGATCATGTTGAAGAAGAAGGCATTGAACGCCGACAGCGTCAGGAAGGCGCCCGCCACGCCCATCAGCGCCGAGCCCGCGACGATGGCGCCCGTGCGCGTGGCCGCGACCGACACCCCCTGGCCCTCGGCCGCCTGCGGGTTCTCGCCCACCATGCGCACCGCCAACCCCACCGGCGTGCGATAGAGCACATAGGCGATCACCGGCACCAGCAGCAGCGCGAGCAGCGTCAGCGGCGTCTGCGCGCCCAGCACCGGGATGTGCAGCCACTCCATCGGCGCGAAAGGCACGATGGTCGGCGGCGTGTTCACCTTCGGGAAGCTCACGCGATAGCCGAAGTAGCTCAGCGCCGTCGCCAACAGCGTGATGCCCAGCCCCGACACGTGCTGCGACAGCGCCAGCCCGACCGTGAGAAACGCATGCAGCAGCCCGAAGACAGCGCCCGTCAGCGCCGCCACGCCCACGCCCGCCCACAGCGGAGCGCCGGCATACACCGCCAGCCAGCCCGCGAAAGCGCCCGCGACCATGATCCCCTCGATGCCGAGATTCAGCACCCCCGCACGCTCGCACAGCAGCACGCCCAGCGTGCCGAAGACCAGCGGCGTCGCGATGCGCAGCACCGCGACCCAGAAGGACGCGTTCGAGAGAATGTCGACTACTTCCATCGCACGCGGTACTGGGTGAGCAGGGTGGCGACCAGCACCGCGATCAGCGATGCCGCGACGATCACGTCCGCGATATAGGTCGGCACGCCGATGGCGCGGCTCATCGTGTCGGCACCCACCAGCACCCCCGCCACGAAGATGCCCGCCGCCAACACGCCCAGCGGATGCAGCCCCGCCAGCATCGCGATCACGATGCCGCTGTAGCCATAGCCCGGCGACATGTCCAGCGTGACGTAGCTCGTGCGGCCCGCGACCTCGATGGCACCGGCTAGCCCCGCCAGCGCACCCGACAGCAGCGCCACCAGCACCACCGTGCGCGTGACCGGCACGCCCGCGAAGGCCGCCGCCCGCGCGTTCGCGCCCACGGCGCGGATGTCGAAACCCGCCACCGTGTACTTGAAGAGCACCCACGCCATGACCGACAGCGCGCCCGCCCACAGCAACCCGGTGTGCACGCGCGTTTGCGCGACCAGCTTGGAGAGCTCCAGGTCCGGTTGCAGCGCCACGCTCTGCGGCCAGCCCATCGCCGCCGGGTCCTTCATCGGCCCGTCCAGCAGGGCCGAGACACCCAGCAGCACGATGAAATTGACCAGCAGCGTGGTCACGACCTCGTCCACGCCGAGCTTGTTCTTCATCAGCGCCGGGCCCAGCAACAGCAGCGCCCCCGCGATCGCCGCGGCCAGCATCATCAGCGGGAACAGCAGCCACGGCGAAACATCGAAGCCCGTGCCGCCATGCATCCCGCCCACCGCCACGGCGGCCAGCGCGCCCGCGTACAGCTGCCCCTCCGCGCCGATGTTGAAGAGCCGCGCCTTGAAAGCCACCGTCGCCGCCAGCCCGGTGAGGATCAAAGGAATGGCCCGCGTCAAGGTCTCGCTCCACGCGAAGACCGAGCCGAAGCCGCCCTGCAGCAACAGCGCGTAAGTGCGCCCCACCGGCGCCCCCGCCCACAGCACCAGCAGCGCGCTCACCAGCAGCGTGAAGGCAACCGCGCCGATCGGCGCGAACACCAGCGCCGCGCGCGAAACCTCGTGACGCCGCTCCAGCCTCATCCCCGCGACCCCGCCATCGCCAGGCCCAGTGCGCCGCGCGTCCAGGCCGAAGGCGCGCGCGGCTCGCCGAGCTCGCCGCCATGCATCACCGCGACCCTGTCGCCCAGCGCCAGCACCTCGTCGAGATCATCCGAGATCAGCAGCACCGCCGCGCCCGCATCGCGCGCCGCGACCAGCTGCTGCTGCACATAGGCCACCGCGCCGATGTCCAGCCCCCAGGTCGGCTGATGCGCGACGATGAGCCGGGGCGCCGCACGCGCCTCGCCCCGGGCCGATTCCGGCGCGAGCAACGCCCGCCCCAGGATCAGCTTCTGCATGTTCCCGCCCGAGAGCGAACGCGCGGCCGACTCCAGCCCGCCGCCGCGCACGTCGTAGGCCTTCTCCACCCGCCGCGCATGCTCCCGCGCGGCGCCGCGCCGTATCCAGGACCAGCGCGAGAACGCGGGGCTGCGCAGACGCTCCGACACCGCGTTCTCCCACACCGGCAGATCGCCCACCACGCCCACGGCATGCCGGTCCTCCGGAATGCGCGCCACGCCGCGCTGCACCAGCCGCGCGGGTGAAGCGGGCAGGGCGCGTCCCATCAGCCGCACGCTGCCGCCGGTGGCCCGGCGCGTGCCGCTGAGCAGCTCCGCCAGCGCCACCTGGCCGTTGCCAGAGACCCCGGCGATCGCGGTGATCTCCCCGGCCCGAAGCGTCAACGTCACGTCCCGCAGGCAGTCGTGCCCGCTGCCGGCGGTACGCACGCGCTCCAGCACGCACACCGCGTCGCCCACATGCGTCGTCGGCCGCCGCACACCGCCCTCGATCGCATGCCCCACCATCCACAGCGCGAGCTGCGCCTGCGTGGCATCGACCGCCCGCGACTCGGCCACCAGCTTGCCGCCGCGCAGCACCGCGATGCGATGCGACACCCGCAGCACCTCGGCCAGCTTGTGGCTGATGAAGATGATCGACAGCCCCTGCGCCACCATCTGCCCCAGCGTGTGGAAGAGCGCCTCGCTCTCCTGCGGCGTCAGCACGGCCGTCGGCTCGTCCAGGATCAGGATGCGCGCGTCGCGGTACAGCGCCTTCAGGATCTCCACCCGCTGCCGCTCGCCCACCGACAGGCTGCCCACCTTCGCGTCCGGCTGCACCGGCAGGCCGAAGCGCTGCGCCACCTCCAGCAGCTTGGCGCGCGCCGCGCCGCGCCGCGAGAAAGGCTGCCACAGCGGCTCCGTGCCCATCAGCACGTTGTCCAGCACGCTCAGGTTGTCGGCCAGCGTGAAATGCTGGTGCACCATGCCGATGCCCGCGGCCAGCGCGGCCTTCGGGTTGCCCGGCGCGAGCGGCCGGCCGAAGACCTCGATCTCGCCTTCGTCCGCCACGTAGTGCCCGAAGAGAATCGACATCAGCGTCGATTTGCCCGCGCCGTTCTCGCCCAGCAGCGCCAGCACCTCGCCGGGCTGAAGCGCCAGCGAGATCGAATCGTTCGCGACCAGGGTGCCGAAGCGCTTGGTGATCTGGCGCAGCGACAGCACGGCGGACACGCGGCTACTTCCAGTTCGCGAGGAAGGCCAGCAGCACCTTGGCGGAGTTGTCCGCGGCGATGCCCATGAAAGTGCCCATCTCGTTCTCGCCCTCGCCGCCGCCCGCGAGATCGCTCAGCGAGCGGAAGGCGATGTAGGGCACGCCGTTGCTGTAGGCCACCATGCCCACTGCCGCCGTCTCCATGTCCAGCACGTTGGCCTGGAAAGTGTCGAAGGTGTATTCGCGCAAGGCCTTGTTGTCCATGAAGGCCTGGCCCGACACGCCATTGCCGCCGACCACCAGCTCGGGCTTGCGGTTCAGGCACCGGCCCGCGCTGCAACTCGCGAAATCGACATCGCGCAGGCCGCGCGCGACCTCCAGCATCTTCGGATCGGCCTCGAACCAGAATTTGTACGAAAGCCCGGCCTGCGAAGCCGAGCGCACCTCCACCGGACGCGGATGCATCATCCCGAAGGGCGGCAGGGTTGCGTCCTTCATCCACGGCGGCGGGCTGAACTTGCCGGGCGCCGTCTCGCGCGCCATCAGCACCTCCAGGTACTGGCCCCACTGCGCGGGCACCGTCACGTCGCCGATGTGCAAGCGCGGGTTCACGCCGCCCGCGATGCCGCTGAAGACCAGATGCGTGACGCGGAAGCGGTCGATGACCAGCTGCGTATTCATCGCCGCGTTGGTCATGCTGATGCCGGAGAGAAAGAGCACGACCGGCTTGCCCTGCAACGTGCCGGTGGTGAACTCCACGCCGTTGATGCTGTACTTGCGCGCATCCTGCACACGCGGCAGCAGGACCGTCAGCTCGGGCTGGAAAGCCGAGACCACCGCCATGCGCGGCGTGTCGTCCAACTTGCCCGAGCGCGCCTGCGGCACCATGCCGGCACAGCCGGCGAGCCCCAATCCCAGCGCCAGCGCGCAGGCGAGCAGGGCGCAGCGCAGGCGCCTCACTTGGCCGTCGACTTCGGCTGGCCGTCGTCCACCTTCACGGTGAACTTGCCGGCGAGGATGTCAGCCTCCCTGGCCTTCACCTTGGCGACGATGTCCGCCGGCACCTTCTTCTCGAAGGTGCCGAGCGGCGCCAGCTCCGAGCCCTTGTACTTCATCATCGAGTACTGCCCGTAATCCTCGGCCGTGAACTTGCCTTCCTTCACCAGCTTGATCGCGCGGTCCGCCGAAGGCTCGAAGTTCCACAGCGCCGAAGCGACCACCGTGTCGGGGTACTGCGCCTGCGTGTTGATCACGTTGCCGATCGCGAGCTTGCCCTTTTCCTTGGCCGCATCGCTCACGCCGAAGCGCTCGGCATACATCACGTCCGCGCCCTTGTCGATCATCGCGAAAGCCGCCTCCTTGGCCTTCGGCGGGTCGAACCAGCTGTTGATGAAGCTCACGCTGAACTCCACCTTCGGGTTCACTTCCTTCGCGCCGGCCATGAAGGCGTTCATCAGCCGGTTGACCTCTGGAATGGGAAAGCCGCCCACCATGCCGATGCGGTTCGTCTTCGTCATGCCGCCCGCGACCATGCCCGAGAGGTAGGCCGGCTCCTGGATGTAGTTGTCGAAGACCGAGAAGTTCGGCGCCTGCGGCTTGCCCGAGGAACCCAGCAGGAAGGACACCTTGGGGAAATCCTTCGCCACCTTGCGCGCGGCCGCTTCCACCGCGAAGGCCTCGCCCAGGATCAGCTGGTTGCCCGCCGTCGCGTACTCGCGCATCACGCGCTCATAGTCGGCGTTGGCCACGTTCTCCGTCGCCTTGTATTCGATCTCGCCGCGCGCCTCCGCCGCCTTCAGCGCCTTGTGCAGGCGGCCCACCCACTGCTGCTCGAAAGGCACGGTGTACACCGCGGCGACCTTGAGCTTGGCCTGCGCCAGCGCGAGGCCCGGCGCACCGGCCGCGAGCGCGGCGGCGATGGCGACCGAACGGATGATCAGTTGACGGCGTGGGGACACTTCTCTACTCCTCGTTGATGAAATCTTGTTCTGGCCGCGGCTACTTCGTGCCGAAGATCCGGTCGCCGGCGTCGCCCAGCCCCGGCAGGATGTAGCCGTGGCTGTTCAACTGCCGGTCGATCGCGGCCGTGTAGATCGGCACGTCCGGGTGCGCGTCATGGAAAGTCTTGATGCCCTCTGGACAGGTCAGCAGGCATACGAACTTGATCGACTTCGGGTTCAGCTCCTTCAGCCGCTCCACCGCGGCCACCGCCGAGTTGCCCGTGGCCAGCATCGGGTCCACCACGATCGCGTCGCGCTCCTCCATGCCGCCGGGCATCTTGAAGTAGTACTCCACCGCCGTCAGCGTCTTCGGATCGCGGTACAGGCCGATGTGGCCCACCCGCGCGCCCGGCACCACGCTCAGCATGCCGTCCAGGATGCCGGTGCCCGCGCGGAGGATCGAGACCAGCACCAGCTTCTTGCCGTCGATCACCTTGGCGTTCATCGTCTCCAGCGGCGTCTGGATCTCGATGTCCTGCATCGGCATGTCGCGCGTGACCTCGTAGGCCATCAGCATGCTGATCTCGTTGAGCAGGCGGCGGAAGCTGTTGGTGCTGGCCTCCTGGCGGCGCATCAGCGTGAGCTTGTGCTGGACGAGGGGGTGGTCGACGAGGTGGACATTGCTCATGAGGTGATCGGGATGAACGGGTAAAAGAACAGGAGTCTAGAAGACTAGAAAACGGTGCCGTCGCTCTCGATACGCAGGGGTGGCGTACCGCCACGCAAGCGCTGTGCCAGCACCCGGCCCGCGGCCCAGGTCCCGCCTTCGAGCACACGGGCGAGCGGCAGCTCCTCCGCGTCGCGGCCCAGCACCTTGCGCACGCGCGGCGCCAGCTCATCGAGCAGCGCCACGGTGAGCGCGCGCCATTCGACGATGAACTCGTCGCCCGCCTTCCAGCTGCGTTCGAGGAAGGCCGCGTCGCGCGGCACGATCACGCCGCTGTCCAGGAAGAGCCCGCCGTTGCGGTACTCGGGCAAGCCCGTCAGCGCCTCCAGATGGCGCACCTTCACGCCCGCCCATTCGAAGGGCTCGATCAGCGAATAGGTCAGCCACTGCGAGAGCTTGTGGAAGGGCATCCAGCCGTTGGTGAGACCCGGACCCTTCACCGCGCCGTGGCGCCAGCAATCGCCCAGCGCCAGCGCCGGATCGCCCGAAGCGATGCCGCCCGCCGCATCGCTGCCATCGGCCGCGATGCTGTCGATGGCATTGGCCGCCGGCCAGATGCGCGAGAGCGATTCGAGCAGCAGCGACAGGATGTCGTGCGCCGTCGTCTCGGCCGTGGGCCGCACCGCCGGGCCGGCAGGGCCGACCAACGCATCGAAGAGCCCGCCCGGCCGCCCGTCGCCGCCGAAGACCTCCGGCTGTTCGTGCATCGCCTCGCCCAGGCGGCGCAGCAGCATGGCCCGGCCTGCGAGCCCGACCAGCGGATTGACGCGGCTGACCTGGAAGGCGTCGCCCAGGCGGTCCGTCACCAGGCCGCGCAGGCCGGCCGCATCCGCCCGCAGCGGGTGCGCCGGGTCGGACGAGAAGAGCCCGCTCGTGAAGGCATGGAAGCTCGCGACGCCCAGGCCTTCGGAGCGCGTGAAGCGCTTGCCACTGGCCGGCTCGTTGTAGTGCCAGTCGGGGCCGGCGCCGGCATCGAGCAGCACGCTCACCAGCACGAGATCGATGTGGGCGCGCGCGCGCTGCGGCGCGTCGACCTTGCCGAGCAGCCGGTCGAGCGCTTCCAGCCGGTTCACGCCGCCGGCCTCGAAGTGGCGCCAGCGGCTGTGGTACGGGATCCTGTGGTGCGGATAGCGCTCGCGCGTCACCTCGGCCACGGTGCGCGCGGTCTCGTCGAGCAAGTCTTCGCCGCCGATGGTGAACCACTGCGATTCGCCGCCACGCGCGCGCGCCAGCAAGGCGGCGGCGCGTTCGCGCACGGCCCGCGTGGTACGCAGCAATGCGGCGGCACCCGAGGGGTGCTCCGCATCCGGCACGAACTCCAGCGATGGGTCGACATGCCCCGTGGCATCCGCATTGCGAACCGCCGCGTTGCCCGTCGGCCGCTCCGGATCCAGTCCGTAGTTGTCCTTGCTCATTCGTCCAGCTTCCTTCCCTTGGCCTTCTTGAGTTCCTCCGCGTCCGGCACCACGCCGGGCGTGAAGTAGCCCGCCGCCATCTTGGCATCCATCTCGACGCGCGCGTCCGCGGGAATCAGTTCGTCCGGGATGTTGACCCGCGTGCCGATCTCGATGCCCGAGCCGCTGATGGCGTCGAACTTCATGTTGCTCATCGACACCAGCCGGTGGATCTTGCGGATGCCGAGCCAGTGGAACACATCCGGCATCAGCTCCTGGAAACGCATGTCCTGCACCCCGGCCACGCACTCCGTGCGCGCGAAATACTGATCCGCCGTGTCGCCGCCCACCTGCCGCTTGCGCGCGTTGTAGACCAGGAACTTCGTCACCTCGCCCAACGCGCGGCCTTCCTTGCGCGAATAAGCGATCAGCCCGACACCGCCGCGCTGCGCGCCCTGGATGCATTCCTCGATCGCGTGCGTGAGGTAGGGCCGGCAGGTGCAGATGTCCGAGCCGAACACATCCGAGCCGTTGCACTCGTCGTGGATGCGCGCCGTCAGCTCCACCTCCGGGTTGGCCAGGTCGCGCGGGTTGCCGAAGATGTAGAGCGTCTGCCCGCCGATGGGCGGCAGGAACACCTCCAGGTCGGAGCGCGTCACCAGCTCCGGATACATGCCGCCCGTCTCCTCGAAGAGCACGCGGCGCAGGTCCGTCTCGGAGCAGCCGAAGCGCTTCGCCACCTCCGGCAGGTACCACACCGGCTCGATCGCCGCCTTCGTCACCATCGCCGCGCCGCCGGCCGTGAGGAACTTGCCGTCGGCCTTCAGCCGGCCGCTCTGCAATGCCTCGATGACCTCCGGCAGGATCACGTGCGCCTTGGTGATGGCGATGGTCGGGCGGATGTCGTAGCCCGCCGCCAACTCGGCCGAGAACTCGCTGGCCACCAACGCGCCCCAAGGGTCCAGCGAGACGATGCGCCCGGGCTCGCTCCACTGCGGGTAGGGGCCGATCACATCCGTCGGCGCGGTGTTGGTCAGGTCCGCCCTGTGGTTCGGCGACAGCGCGCCCGCCGCGACCGCGAGCGCGCGGTAGACGCTGTACGAGCCGCTGTGCGTGCCGATCACGTTGCGGTGCGCCCGCTTGGTCGTCGTGCCGACCACCGGCCCGCGCTCGACCGCCGTTGCCGCGCCCCACTGGATCGGCAGCGCGCCGAAACCGCCCGCATGCGAGGTCAGGCGAATGTGGCGGCGCTGGCCGGGGTTGCCGGGATAGACCGGGGAGATCGACGCGACCGCGTCGGGTGGCGCGGTGCCGGGGGAGGGCTCTGGGGAGGTCGACGAAAGAGACGGGGAAGAAGGAGTCGGAACGGTGTCAACGGACATTGCAGGCCCTCAAAAAACACAATGTACCGAGGGCTTCCGCAACTGGCAAGCCGCGCGGTACGCCGTTCGCCGTAGCGTGTGGCCGGCAGGCGGCACAATCCGCCGGACCTCTTTTTTGCCAAGCGCCTGTAACCCGCCCAAGCCCGAGAACGAATGAACCAAGGGAGCCCCCCGTCGAGGAGCGATGCCGAAGTGCTGCTGCACGGCCTCTTCATGCGCGGCCTGGCGGGCGACGCAGCCGCATACCGCGCCTTCCTGCAGAAGCTCAGCGCGCACCTGCGGGCCTACCTGGCCAGGCGCCTGTTCGGCTGGCCCGATGAAGTCGAAGATCTTGTCCAGGAATGCCTGCTCGCCATGCACAACCAGCGCCACACCTACCAGAGCGACCAGCCCCTCACGGCCTGGGTGCACGCGATCGCGCGCTACAAGATGATCGACCTGCTGCGCGCCAAGGCCGGCCGCGAGGCGCTGCACGACCCGCTGGACGACGACCTCGCCGTCTTTGCCGAATCCGCCAACGAAGCCAGCGACGCCCGCCGCGACGTGGCCGACCTGCTGCGGACCTTGCCCGACCGGCACCGCCTGCCCATCCAGCACGTCAAGCTCGAAGGACTTTCCGTGGCCGAGACCGCGCGCCTGACCGGCATGTCCGAATCCGCGGTCAAGGTCGGCATTCACCGCGGCCTCAAGGCGCTGGCGCTGAAGATCAAGGAGGCATCGTGAAAACCGACGAGCTCGTCGCGCTGCTCGCCGCCGACGCGGCGCCGGTGCCGCGCGGCGCGGCCTCGCGCCGCTTCGCGATGGCGCTGCTCCTCAGCCTGCCGCTGTCCTTCGCGTGGATGCTCTTCGAGCACGGCGTGCGGCGCGACCTGGTGCAGGCGATGTTCTGGCCCATGTTCTGGGTCAAGCTGCTGCTGCCTGCCTGCGTGGCCGTGGCCGGCTTCGTGGCCGTGCAGCGGCTCGCCCGCCCGGGCGTGCCGGTGCGCAAGGCATGGCTGGGCATGACCTTGCCCTGGATCGCCATCTCGGTCCTGGCGCTGATCGCCCTCTACCTCGCCGCGCCCGCCGAGCGGCCCGAACTCTTCTGGGGCCGAACCTGGCGCGTGTGCACCTTCAACATCGCCGTGATCTCGGTGCCCGTCTTCGTCGCCGCGCTGGTGGCCCTGAAGAGCCTCGCGCCGACGCGACCCGCGGCGGCCGGTGCGGCGGCGGGCGCGATGGCCGGCGGTGCGGCGGCGGCCGTCTACGCGCTGCATTGCCAGGAACTCGCCGCGCCATTCCTCGCGACCTGGTACGTGGGCGGCGTGCTCGTGCCCGTGCTGGCCGGCGCGGCGATCGGGCATCGCCTACTGCGTTGGTGAACGGCGCGAACCGAGCGCCGAACTTCACTTCCTCCACCCGCGAGGGGATGCCGACGCCTCGCCGGATCGCCACAATCCCCCGCCTGGGAGACTGACTGTCACGCCCGTGCCGGAAGGCGAGGAGGAGGGGCCATGACCGCATTGCAATGCCTGGAAGATCCGGTGGCCAGCGTCGACCCTGCTTCGCGCGCGGCCGCTCCGGCCAGGGCCTCCGCTTCCGATGCGAAGGTCAACGTCTTCATCAGCTATGCCTCGCCCGACAGGGAGATCGCCAAGACCCTCTATGAAGAACTGTGCGAGGTCGATCGCAACCGCGTCAGCTGCTTCATGGACACCCGCACCCTCGAGGCCGGCGAGGAATGGCTCAAGCAACTGAAGGACGCGCTGCGAAAAGCCGATTGGCTCGTGTGCATCTACACCGGCGAGCAGAGCGAGTTCTGCGGCTTCGAGGTCGGCATCTTCGCGGAAACCAATGGCGCGATGCGCCAGGCCGGCGCCGACCCCCGCATCGTGTGCCTGCACAACGTCGAAGAAATACCTGGCATCTTCAAGCCCTACCAATCCAGGCTCATCACGACCTTCTCCGACATGCCGGCCACCGCCCAGCGGGACGAGGCGAACTTCTACCAGGGGCAGCCGGTCGCCAAGTTCCTGTCCGACTTCTACAAGTACCACAACCTCTACACCGTGCGGGACGCCGCCGATGGCGCCCGCCAGCAGCAGAAGCTGGGCCAGCAGGCCAAGCGCATCTCGGAGGCCTTTGCGCTCGCGCGGCAACGGGAGATCAAGTCTTCCACGCCGATCCAGCTCGGCATCGAAGTGCGCATGACCGTCCCCGAAGGCAGCACCCCGCAGGCCATCCCGGCGGACGCCGAAGTCTCCGGCACCTTCCAGAGCTTCGGTCTCTTCAACCTACGACCCTCGATGCAGAACGAGCAGTTGCCTCGCACCTCCTGGGGCAAACTCCGCGCAGCGTGCACCGGCCCCTTCAGCATGGAAGTGCCGTGGATGGACAAGCTGGAGCACGAGATGATCCTCGCCGCCAACGAGCGCACCGGCGGGGCACCCGAGGCCACCTTCAAGAGCGGAGAAAAAGTCTACCGCGCCATCCTCTCGCGCCATGTCAGCTACTACAGCGGCGTGCAGCAGTTCTCCATCCTCTTCGTCGAGACCCTGCCGCGCCAGTTCCTTGGCCGGAAGAACACCTCGATGCTGCTCGCGGGCCTGGTGCTGGCCTCGCGCTTCAGGTTCGCCTACCTGGAGGACAAGGACGAGGTCTTCAACAACAAGTTCGGCGACCGGCTCTCCGACGAACGTTTCGAGATCGGCTGCAGGCAACTGAAGTACGACCTCGAACAGATGTCCCATGAAGCCGCGGACTTCGGCCTGCTCGACCCCACCACCTTCATCCAGTCCTTCGGCGCGGAAAACAAGGCCGAAGCCGAAAGCTTCATGATCAACTGGGCCGAGATGGAAAAGCGCCTCTACGCGGGCCTGCCTTCGCCCACCATCCGGGTCACATCAAAGAACCGCAGGGAGATCAAGGACGCGGTGCAGGAATTCATGAACAGCATCGAGCTGGAGAACGAGAAGTTCATCGTCACGGCCATCGACGTCTTCCGCTCCGAGATCGTGGCCAGCTTCCCCAAGCGTGCCCGCCACGCCTAGCGCAAGCGCGCGCCCCGGGCGCGCAAGCCGCAGAAAACAAGCGCCGCCCTCATGGGCAAGGCGCGCAGACCCTGCACCGCCATGGCCCATCGACCTATAAACCCGGCTGCCTCCATAAGAAAACCCTCCAGAGGAACAGCCCCGTGCGCTTCTTACTCCTGCTGCCCTTCATCGGGCTCCTGTGGCTGCCGTTCTACAACAGCGAGCTCCCCTCGCTCTTCGGCTTCCCTTTCTTCTACTGGTATCAGCTCCTCTGGGTACCGCTCACGGCCCTCCTGATCTGGATCGTGTACCGCCACGGCCACGACGAGAAGGACCAATGATGAGCGAGCACATCAACTGGACCGCGCTCTCGGTCTTCGTCTTCTTCTTCGTCCTCGTCACCGTGATGGGCTTCGCCGCCTCCCGCTGGCAGACCGGCGGCCAGAAGAAAGGCGCCCACCTCGACGAATGGGGCCTGGGCGGGCGCAACTTCGGCACCTGGATCACATGGTTCCTCGTCGGCGGCGACTTCTACACCGCCTACACCGTCATCGCCGTGCCCGCGCTGGTCTACGCCGTCGGCGCCTACGGCTTCTTCGCGCTGCCGTACACCATCCTCGTCTACCCCATCGTCTTCGCCATCATGCCCAGGCTGTGGCATGCCGCGCACCGCGCTGGCCACGTGACGGCGGCGGACGTGGTCTACGGACGCTACGGCTCCCGCGCGCTCGAGCTCGCCATCGCCGTCACCGGCGTGGTCGCGACCATGCCCTACATCGCGCTGCAACTCGTCGGGATGGAAGTCGTCATCAAGGCGCTCGGCCTCACCGGCGAGCTGCCGCTCGCCGCCGCCTTCGTCATCCTCGCGCTCTACACCTACTCGGCCGGCCTGCGCGCGCCCGCGCTCATCGCCTTCGTCAAAGACCTGATGATCTACATCGTGGTGCTCGTCGCCGTCGTGCTCGTGCCCATGAAGCTCGGTGGCTACGGCAGCGTCTTCCAGGCGGCGGGCGAAGCCTTCGCGGCCAAGGGCGGCGCCACCGGCCTCACCCTCAGGCCCGCGCAGATGCTGCCCTTCGCGAGCCTGGCGCTCGGCTCGGCCATGGCCGCCTTCATGTACCCGCACACCCTCACCGGCATCTTCGCGGCCAGGAGCGCCAACACCATCCGCAAGAACGCCGTCTTCCTGCCGGCATACACGGTGCTGCTCGGCCTCATCGCGCTGCTGGGCTACATGGCCTACGCCGCGCACCTGACGGTGAAGAGCAACAACGACGTGGTGCCCGCGCTCTTCAACGCGCTCTTCCCCTCGTGGTTCAGCGGCTTCGCCTTCGCGGCCATCGCCATCGGCGCGCTGGTGCCCGCGGCCGTGATGTCCATCGGCGCGGCCAACCTCTTCACCCGCAACTTCTGGAAGGCCTACGTGCAGCCGGACATCCAGCCCGCCGGCGAAGCCAAGGTCGCGAAGATCGTGTCGCTCGTCGTCAAGGTCGGCGCGCTGGTCTTCATCCTTTTCCTGCCGACGCAGTTCGCGCTGGACCTGCAACTGCTCGGCGGCCTGTGGATCCTGCAGACCTTCCCGGCCGTCGTCTTCGGGCTCTTCTTCGGCTGGTTCCGCGCGCCCGCGCTGCTCACCGGCTGGGCCGCGGGCATGGCCGGCGGCAGCTGGCTGGCCTTCTCGGACGGCATCAAGCCCGTGCATACCTTCGTGGTCGGCGGCGACAGCTACACGCTCTACACCGGCCTGGTCGCGCTCGCGCTCAACATCGTCGTGGCCGTGCTGGTGCAACTGGTGTTCAAGGGGTCGCCCCTGCGCGAGCCCCCAGTGCTCGCGAGAACGCGATAGGGCACAAGGGAGGGCAGGGCGGCACGCCGCCGCCCGCTCGCTCGCTCGCGCACTCAGCCCGGCAGGTACTTCGCCATCTCCCGCTCCAGGCCCTTCGGGTCCGGCCCGATGGTGGCGTTGATCCACGCCGCCATGTCGCCCAGGTAGACCTCTTCCTCCCCGCGCGCCAGCCCCGCGAGCACCGCGCCCGCGACTTCGGCGGGGGAGGACTTGGGACCGTCGAAGCCACGGCTCATGTCCGTGTCGACCGCTCCCGTCATCACCGCCATCACCAGCACGCCGCGCGCGGCCAGCTCGGCACGCACGCCCTCGGTCATCCGCAGTGCCGCCGCCTTCGAGGCGCACAGCGAGCCCATCGCCGGCAGCGCGACCTTGGCGAGGATCGACAGCACGTTGACGATGGCGCCCCCGGCGGGCAACTGCGGCGCGAAGGCGCGGCACATCGCCAGCGTGCCGAGGTAGTTGGTGGCGATCTCGGCCTGCGCATCCTCCAGCGAAGGCGCGGCCAGCAGGCCCTGCCCGCGGTTGATGCCGGCATTGTTGACCAGCAACGTCACGCCGTGGCAGCGCGCCCTGGCGGCTTCGATCTGCTCCGGGCGGGTGATGTCGAGCGCCAGCGCTTCGAGCCGGCCGGGGTGGGCCCTGACCAAGTCGTCGAGCGCGGACGGGTCGCGCGACGCGGCGTAGACCTTCGCGGCGCCGGCGGCCAGCAACTGCTGGACGAGCTCGCGGCCGAGGCCGCGATTGGCGCCGGTCACGAGGGCGGTGGCGGACTGGACCTGCATGGAAACTCCTTCGAACGCGTGAAGCTACCGGCGAGCAGCGCGCAGGAGAACCGCCTCGGCAATCTCCACGTCCCGGGCGGCGACAAGAGGCGGCGAGCGGCGCAACTGCAGTTCGATCATGTCCAGGCGCAGGCACTCCAGCGCGGTGATCAGGCCGCGCAGCCTCGCCATGGGGTCACGGGCTTCGCCGGTCGGGGTGCGTTCGCTGTCCATGCCGCCAGTTTACGGCCCCGCCTGCGGCGGGTCGAGGCGATGCAGGATTCTTCCGTCGGACGAGACCAGCGACCGCTCGCTCGTCCATCGCAGGGACAGCCCCTCCGTGGTCTCATAAGTCTTGAACGTCGGCGGCGGCAGGCGCGGCTGGAAGCCGGGGATCGGGTCGATGCTGACCGTGGTCGTGTACTCGGTGACGGTGTGAAGCGTTCCGTTCACGTCGATGGCCTCGAAGCGGCCGGTAGGAACGGTTGTTCGTCGCGAACTCATCCATGGAGGATCGCTGCGTGACGGGGGACCTCCAATGTCATTTGACATAGCGCGCTCTGGTAGGCATGCGCTGCGGAGGCGCCCCATGGCCGAGGCCACCAAAGAGTAGAGTTGCACCCGCCCGGGCCCCCCGGAAACCGTGCCCCAGCGGCAGGTCGGGCCCCTTCGTCAATCCCCACTTCACGGAGTCCCACAATGCCAGGCCAATACATCGACATGAAAGCCGCCGACGGCAGCGGCAGCTTCCGCGGCTACCTTGCCTTGCCCCGCGCGGGCACCGGCCCCGGCCTCGTCATCGCGCAAGAAATCTTCGGCATCAACCACACCATGCGCGAGGTGGCCGACTACTACGCCGAAGAAGGCTACGTCGTCCTCGTGCCCGACATCTTCTGGCGCCAGGAGCCCAACGTCGAACTCGGCTACAGCGAGGCCGACTGGCAGCGCGCCTTCGGCTTCTTCCAGGGCTTCGACGAAGCCAAGGGCATGGACGACATCCAGACCGCCATCACCACCCTGCGCGCGCGCCCCGAAGTCAAGGCCAGCGGCAAGGTCGGCGTGCTCGGCTTCTGCCTGGGCGGCAAGCTCGCCTACCTCGCGGCCTGCCGCACCGATGCCGACGTCGCTGTCGGCTACTACGGCGTGGGCATCGACGCCGCCCTCGGCGAAGCCGGCAACATCACCCGGCCCCTGGTGCTGCACATCGCCGAACTCGACAAGTTCTGCCCGCCCGAGGCGCGCGACAAGATCCTGCAAGACCTCAAGGGCCGGGCGCACATCACCCTGCACGTGTACCCGGGCATGGACCACGCCTTCGCCCGCCTCGGCGGCGAGCACTACCACAAGCCCTCGGCACTGATGGCGCACGAGCGCAGCATCGGCGCGCTCAAGGCCGCGATGGGCCCGCACTACGACCTCTCCGCGCTGTGGGACAAGCATTGCGAATACGAGTTCGGCACCCGCAACGTCGACGACACCATGGGCACCATGGTCCCCGAGCCCTACGTCAACCACATCCCCACCATGACCGGCGGCGTGGGCTACGAGGAACTGCACCGCTTCTACAGCAACCACTTCGTCAACAGCAACCCGCCCGACACCGCGCTCACGCCCATCTCCCGCACCGTGGGCGCCACGCAGGTGGTGGACGAGATGATCTTCAGCTTCACCCACACCACCGAAATCCCGTGGATGCTCCCCGGCGTGAAACCGACCGGGAAGAGGGTGGAAGTGCCCCTGCTCGCCGTCATCAAGTTCCGCGGCGACAAGCTCTACCACGAGCACATCTACTGGGACCAGGCGAGCGTGCTCGTCCAGGTGGGCCTGCTCGACCCCAAGCTGCTCCCCGTGGCCGGCGTGGAGACGGCGCGCAAGCTCATCGACGAGACCTTGCCTTCGAACACGCTGATGCCTGAGTGGGGAAAGAAGGCGTAGCGCGCCGCACGACGCGGCCTGCGCCAACCCGCCCGGTCGCCCTTCGGTACCTAGCGCGCGAGACGCCAGCATGCGGATGGAGCCTCCGCCCGGCTCAGGCGTCCAGGAAACGCCGCGCGATCACCCGGCGCTTCGCGATCGCGCCCTGCGTATCCGCGGGCTTCTCGAAATCCGTCACGAAGACCGCGACCGCCGCATCGAGCGAAGTCGCGTCGGTGAAGCGCCTGATCTTCGTCACGGCCCTGATCACGATCTCGCACTGGACATCGATCTTCTGCAACTCCTCGACCGCGAAGCCTTGCCCCGCACCGCCATGCCGGTTGAGCTGGAAGAGGCCGACGCTGTCCTCCTTCGACGTCAGCGCCCGCGCGGCGGGGTTCAGGTTGGATTCGGCGACAGCGTTCGCCAGCGCCGCCGCCTGCTGGATCACGCCCAGCCCCGCGTCCTCGAACGCACGCACGATCTGCAGCGCCACCGCCTTCTGCGCCGGCTTCAGCCAGTCGAGCTGGAGCGACATCGCCACATCGGCCGCGGACATGTCCGGCGGAAGCACCGCCGGCACCGGCGGCGCGACCGCCTCGGCATTGACCGCATCGACGATCTCCAGGCGCTGCTCGCCCCACGCCGCGTTCGAGAGAATCGCCTCGATCGGCGTGATCACCGTGCCGATGCCCGAACTCCCCGCCACCACCATCCCCACCACCCGGCCCTGGTCGTCGAGCGCCACCGTCCCGCTGTCGCCACCCACGCTCACCATCTGGTCGCACACGATCTGGCTGCGATAAGTGATGAGCGGCGAATGGTCCCAGCCCGGGCCGCTGACGATCACATTCACGTCCGTGTCGACCGCGCGAATCTTCGCGACGCGCGCCCCCTGCTGCCCATCCGGCGGCACGATGCGCACCACGTCGTTCTCGGCGGGCCGCGCGTTCACGCTCGTGCTGGGCACGCCCAGCCCCCGCAGCCCCGGCGACACCAGGGCAGGATCCACCCAGACCAGCGCGACATCGGCGGTCGGGTCGCCGTCGATCGTCGTCCACGTCCAGAGCCGCCCGAGCGTCCGGTTCGAACCGTCGTCGATCAGGATCGCGTCGCCGCGCTTCGCCGAAGGCGTCAGCACCACGTGGCCGGCCACCAGCATCAGCAACTGGTCCGGGCTGTCGGTAAAGCGCACCAGGCAGCCGGAGGCGCCGGGCTCGAAGCTGCCGTAGCGCAGCCGGTCACCGCATTGGAACAAGGCAGCCATGACGCGTCCTCCCTTTTCTTCCAGAAGATGAATCGGGGCCGCGTCAATTCATGGCCGGCGGCAACGGCCGCGGCATCTGCTGACTCGTCGTGATGGGCAGCGAGGCCGACGCACTCCCCGGCGTGACTGAAGACGTGCCCACGGAGGGCACGGCCTTGTACGCGAGATAGCCCGCGTGGCTGATGCCCAGCAAGTAGACGAAACTGTCCGACAGCGGCGGCAGCGGCGTGGAATCCGCCGGAACGTTGGCGTCGGTGAGTGGTGTCGGCGTGCCCGTCCAGAACATCATCAGCAGCATCCCGAAATACACCGCCACCAGCAGCAGCGTCACGATGAACTGCTGCAGCTTGCCGACATCCACCGTGCCCGCCGTCGCGACATCGTCGCCCTGGAAGACATCCCGGATCAGCGGCGTCGCCCCCTCGGGGCGCACCACCACGGGGCCGACCGCCTGCACGCTGTCCCCGGTGCGCACCGCGGCGGCCGCAAGCGCCGGCTGCGACGGCGGCGACGACTGCGACTTCAGCGACAGGATGGCCGGTGCCGCCGCGCCGCTGGCCACGCTGATGCCCATCACCGCCAGCAACTGCCCCGGGATGCTGATGTCGAGCGCCGTCATCAGGCCACCCGCGCCACCCCGCTCGATGAAAAGCCCATGGGCGCGGCAAGCCACCACGGCCGCGAGCGCGGCAAGCACCATCAACGTCCACAGCACGATCTGAAGGCGCGAGAGGCTGTACGTGTTGCGCGCACTCCAGAGCATCCCCATGCGCTTGCCGGTCACGCCGACGCCGATGGCGAACATCAGGCAGACCAGCGCCGCCAGACTCCCGAAGAAAGTCACCAGCCGCAGCACACGCCCGGCCGTGCCGTCGCTCTGCACCGGACTCCAGAGGGCAGGGGCCAAGATCAGCGCCAGGATCGCGATGAGCAGCCCGGCCACCAGATACGTCATCACGTGCCTTGGTGGCAGTCCGTCATGCGCCTGTCGAAACGCAACGGATGGCGACGCACGACTCACGGATTGCAAGTTGACCATGGTGACACTCCTGGGTTACGGGTTCGACTTGGGCGCCGGCGCGGCATCGGGCTGCGGCTGCGGGATCGGTGCCGGCGCGGGAACCGGGACCGGCGCCGGGCTCGGCGCGGCGCCCGGCACCAGCGGCGCGGGACAAGCGCTCGTCTTCACCGGCTCGCGCTTGGCCAACTCCGCACGCAACCTGGGAGTGACCTGGCCAGTCGAGGGCGAGATGCCTACGCAACGGTCCATGTCATTGACGCGCGTCTGCCATGCGGGGTCGGACGTGGCCGTGACAGCCGCGCCGAGATTCAGCATGCGCCGGTCGGCGATGAACTGCGCGCCCAGCGTCTTCGGCGGCGGCGGGACGGGGGTGCCCGCGCCGCCGGCCTTCGCATCGCCCGCGCTCGCGCCCTTGTCGACGCCACCCTTCGCCGCGCCGTTCGCCGCGCCCTTCGCGGCGGGCGCGTCACCCACGATCACCTCGATGTCCGCCGAATCCTTGGCGGGCGCCTGCTGGTGGATGTACAGCACATAAGTCTTCGGCTGCGCATCCTTCGGCGCCGCGAAGCTGAACATGCCGTCGACCGGCTGCGACACCACCATCTGCGTGGCCGAAGGCACCGTGCCTCTCCACCCCGGCGTCAGCGGCTTGTTGCCCATCGCCCGCAGATTGAAAGCCTCGCCGCCAGGCGTGAGCCGGATCGGGCCCGTCACGTCCAGCGACACCGCCTTGTCGCCCATCTGGCAAGACGCGATGGCTTCGCCGCTGGCCGTGTCCTTCGCCGGAAGATTGGCCTGCGTGTCCGTGATGACCCCCTCCAGCGCGCTCAGGTCGGCCGTCAGGATGTCCACCCACCGAGCCACGCGGCGATCCGCTCTCGCACTCTGCGTGAGCGCGACCTTCGCGTCATCGATCGCACCCTTGGCCGCGGCCGACTTCGGAAGAAGCTGCGAATGCGCGCCGACGAAGCTTTTCAGAATGCTGTCGGACTGCGCAATGGCGTTGATGTCCGGCGTCTGCCTGCGCAACTCGCGATTCACGGCCGCCACCGTGAGGTTGACGCCAGCGTAAATCTCGTCGCCGATCGTGCGCGCGAGCTGGAAGCTGGCGACCTCGGAGATCAGCGCATCAGCCACGCTCAGTGCCGTCTCCGCCTTCGGGATCAGCGCTTGCAACTCGGGGGCCGCGCCAGCCTGCGCCTTCGCGCTCGCGATATCCGCGCGCAACTGATTGCGCGCACCCTCCAGACGAGGCAACTTGATCGCCAGCGCGCTGCGCGTATAGGCCGTCTCGCGATGCGTGCGCCGGGCTGCCTGCTCGATGCACAAGAGATTGTCCAGGCCCGCCGAGTACACGGCCGCCTGCGCCGTCGGCACGGCGCCCTGGTTCAGCGTGTAGGAAAGCCCGCCCAGCGTGAGAAACCCCAGCACCGCGTCCGCCGGCCCGCGAAACGCCGCCGCGATGCCCGCGCCGCCCACACCCACGCCGACGCCGATCCGCGTCGCGCGGTCGAGCTGGTCGACCGAATCGACGTTGGCCTGCATCGTCGTGCGCGCCTTGTCCAGGTAGCCCAGCCCCGCTTCATAGGAGATACCCGCCACGCGGTCCTTCGCGTCCGGCGGCGTCGGCGGCGTCATCGTCGTCGTGCACGCGCCCAGCGCCAGCAGCGCCCCGCCGCAGAGCACCCCCCCTGCCCAGCGTGCCGCCCAGCCCAAGCTGGCCTGACCCCTCCGGCCCGACATCCGGCATTGCCCTGGAATCTCCATGACTCTTCTCCATGCCGACGCTGCCGATCGCGCGCCCGGAGGGCGCCCTTCGACGGTCTGTTTGTGCGGGCACGGTACTCCCACTCCCGGTGCAATGGCATCCCTACTCTTGGGGAGCCCGCGACCGAATCAGCACCTTCAAGACACGCCACCGCGCTTTCCCGCGCCGCCGCATCATCTGGCGCGATGCACAAGACACTCAGTCGGCCATCGGTATTAGTGTGCTAATCACCACTAATGCCAATGGATTTAGATTTAACAATTGTTAAATAGAAAGTGACCCATTAACCCTCGACAAATTAGGCTTCGAATGCTTTCAGTTGCCAGAAAATCATCTAACATAGCTGCGCCGCGCGGACGCCATCATGCAGCGTACGGG